>JADJRL010000003.1:2639259-3901019 GCA_016712225.1 Candidatus Defluviibacterium haderslevense
TTTATACTGTTGATTCAAACAGACACAAGTCCTTTGTAATTAAATGCCTTATAGACGTTGATCCATTGTAATTAATTGCACCACCGTATTGGATCATTTTTTTTTTAATATACCTTGTTCGCTATGCTACGCTAACCAATTAGGACCATTAATATTTAGATGAATTGGTTTATCATTAATTATTCTTGGGGGATGGTTAATATTGACCTATGGCCCACAATGTATGGTAGTATTAAAATTTCAGTTAAAAAGTATATTTTTATGCTCTATATTGTGATAACAATTTGCGTAGAAAGTGTACTTAATATACCTGTTTAATTGCTTGAAGAAGCCCGAAGTAGATATGTCCCATCACACAACAGCTATCAAATTATTAGATATTGTTCACTTTAAGGATAACCAATGAAAAACCAGTTTTTAGTCTTCGTATTTATTTATTTTATTGCTGCCCTTACAGCGCATCAGGCTTACCCACAAACTAATACTCCAAAAGGGGCAACACCGATAAACGCAAACGAAAAGCCGTTAGAAATAAAAAATACCTATGCGGTCGTTGTCGGCATCTCTGATTATCAGGATCCTGGAATCCCTGATCTTCGATTCGCAGATAAAGATGCTGAGGCATTTGCAAATTACCTTAGATCAAGTGCTGGTGGTAAACTGGATGGAGATCACATGAAAGTTTTAATTAACCAGCAAGCTACAATGGCGCAATTTGCAAATACATTGGATTGGTTGTGGGAGGTATGTAAGGAAGGAGATGAAGCTATTATTTATTTTTCAGGGCATGGAGATGTAGAGAAAAAGAGTTTGACGCAGCCTGGATTTTTGTTGTGTTGGGATGCACCCGCGAGGGTTTATATGGCTGGTGGAGCCTTTGCATTGCCTATGTTGCAGGAAGTCATTTCTACGCTTTCAATTCAGAATAAAGCTAAAGTTATTGTGATTACAGATGCTTGCCGATCCGGTACACTTGCTGGAAGTTCTGTAGGAGGAGCACAGGCAACTGCTGCGAACCTTTCCAAACAATTTGGCAATGAAATTAAGATCATGTCTTGTCAACCCAATGAATACAGTATTGAAGGTGAGCAATGGGGCGGAGGACGAGGTGCATTTTCATATCATCTTCTTGATGCGCTTTATGGAATGGCAGATAACAATAAGGATCAGTTTGTCACATTGCAGGAAGTAGGAAGATATCTAGAAGATCATGTTTCCAATGAAGTGGCACCTGTGAGTCAGGTTCCGATGACTGTTGGTAATCGCAATGAAAGATTAACTAACGTGGATGAGCATGTATTATCATCCATTAAATCGGGAAAAGTAAATCAGACCATGATGTTATCAGCCATTGAGTCTCGAGGTATTGAAGAAGATGTTTTGGCTAAAGTGGATACGAACACAAAAAGAATTTATGCACTTTTTAAAAGTACATTGAAGGAGAAAGTATTTTTGGAACCTGCAAACGCTTGTGCAGAAGCATACTACCAACAATTAATTTTAGAACCAAAACTAGAGCGATTGCATTCTACTATGAAGCGCAATTACGCAACAGCTTTACAAGACGATGCACAACAGGTTTTGAACACCTTGCTCAAAACGGGATTAACTAAAGAAGTACTTCGCAAATCTAGGTCACGCTCCATCTATCGTAATTATCCTATTTATTTGCAACGTGCTGCAGCGTTGTTAGGCGAACAACATTATATGTTTAAGACCTTAATGGCACGTAAATTTTTCTTTGAAGGAAAAATCCAACCCACTCCGGAATTACGCCAATCCTTCTACCATCAAGCTTTGAGTTGGCAACCTGACTTACCGCATGTGTTGTGTGATATGATCACCGTTTTCAATGCAAATCAGGAAGATTCTGCCGTTTATTATGCTGCAAAAGCATCTGCATTGATACCTACATGGGTGTTGCCATACATCCTGTTATCTGAATTTTATGAATTTAGAATGGGGAATCCAGAGAAGGTGGAAAAAGTTTTAGATGATGCCATTAAAGTAGATTCCAACTCAGTCTATTTATGGTATGTTATCGCTGGGTTTTATGCCAATCATGGAAGATATGCCGAATCTGAGAAATGGTTTTTAAAAACCATTGATGCAACAGCAAATGATGTTTGTTTTCCATGTGCACATAATGAGTTGGGGGTATTGTATACCGATATGAATCGTTTAAAAGATGCGGAAGAGCAGTTTAAAAAGGCCTTGCAACTCGATTCGAATTTTGGGCATGCGTATAGTGGGATGGGCTTGGTTTATATGAGAACACAAAGACCTGAAGAAGCTGAAAAATACTATATGAAAGCACTTGAATTAGATCCGGAAGATGGACCTACACATTATAATCTTGGTGATTTATATCTCATCACCGGACGATTTGATCTAAGTGAAAAACATTTGAAAAAAGCACTTCTCAACAACAGGCAAAATCCATTTATATATGAGGTATTGGGAAGGTTATATACTGAGACTAAAAAGTATTCTGAATCCGAACAAATGTTTCGTAACGCTATTGAACTGGATGCGAATTATGGTAAAGCATATTCCGGACTTGGAATTGTGTTTCTCAGTACCAACAAATTAGATGAAGCAGAAAAAGCTTTCAAAAAAGGTATTGTTGCGGATCCAAAAGATATAGATCTGCGATACAATCTTGCCTGTGTACACAACCTAAAAGGTGAAACGGATCAGGCTTTCGATGCTTTGGAACAAGCATTTCAGGCAGGCTTTAACGATTACGATTGGATACAGCAAGATGAAGACCTGAGTAATTTGAGAAAACAGACACAAAGATGGAATGCAATGATGAAAAAATATTTTCCAGAAAAAGTCAAATAGTCAATAAGTAAAAATGAAGAAAATAATTTTATTTATACTATTACTACCCATTGGATTTGATTCATTCGCACAAATAAAAGGTGCCACGCCAATTACAAACCTAAGCGGTCAGTCGTCAGGGGACCGAATTACTTATGCGGTTGTGATTGGTATCTCAGACTACCAAGATAAGGACATCCCGGATCTTCGATTTGCGGATAAGGATGCGGAGGCATTTGCGAACTTCTTGCGCTCGCCAGCTGGGGGAGCATTGGATGCGGATCATCTCAAGGTGCTACTGAATGAAAAAGCGACTGTTGCTCAATTTGCCATTGCGTTAGATTGGTTGATGGAAGTGGTGAAAGAGAATGATCAAGTTATCATATATTTTTCTGGTCATGGAGATGTAGAAAAAAAGACGATTACACAGCCAGGTTATCTTTTATGTTGGGATGCACCATCGAGAGTTTATTTAGCAGGAGGCGCATTAGCCCTTCCGATGTTTCAAGATATTATTACAACGCTTTCTGCACAAAATAAAGCGAAAGTGGTAGTAATTACCGATGCATGCCGATCCGGAAAACTTGCAGGCAGCAGTGTAGGGGGATCACAAATAACTGGTGCCAATCTTGCGAAACAATATTCCAATGAAATTAAAATTCTATCCTGTCAACCCAATGAATATTCTATTGAAGGAGAGCAGTGGGGAGGTGGACGCGGTGCATTCAGTTATCACCTCCTTGATGCATTGTACGGAATGGCAGACCATAACAATGATCTGATCGTAAATTTACAAGAAGCAGGACGATATATTGAGGATCATGTCAGTGAGGAAGTCGCGCCGGTGAGTCAGGTACCTGTAATATTAGGCAATAGGGTAGATGTTTTATCAAAGGTAGATTCTAAAATATTAGCTTCTTTAAAATCAGGAAAGTCAAGTCAAGTAACTTTTTTATCTTCAGTAGATTCCCGAGGAATGGAAGAAGATGTTTTATCAAATGTAGACTCAAGCGTACAGCTAAGCTATCAACTTTTTAAAAAAGCTCTGGAAGATAAAATCTTTTTTTCAAATTCAATTGGCGATAAAAATAGTTCAACCATCGTCTTCGGTGCAGATTCATTGTTTAATCAGTTGATTCAGGAATCAAAATTAGAGCGATTACATTCCACAATGAAAAGAAATTATGCAGCAGCTTTGCAAGATGATGCACAACAAGTGATGAACACACTGTTAAAAACCGGATTAACGTCCTATGTACTTTCCAATATTACCGAATCCGAGCAATATAGAAATTATCCAGCATATTTACAGCGTGCGGCAGAATTACTTGGAGAAAAACATTACATGTATGCTCCGCTACAAGCACGTAAGTATTTTTTTGAAGGAAAAATAAGGGGAAATAAAAAAGTCATAAAAAGTGCCTATTTAAAAGCATTAGAATGGCAACCCGATATGCCTCATGTGTTTATGGAGATGATCACAATTTGTGATTCTATAGAGGTAGATTCGGCAGAGTTTTTTAGAAAAAAAGCAAATGAATTAGTGCCGAATTGGATCGTACCTTATTGCAATCTATCTGTTTTTTATCAAAGTGTAAATCACAATAATGTCAAAGCAGAAGAAATGTTAAATATGGCTGGCGCGTTGGATTCTAATTCAATATTTGTTTGGTATTCAAAAGGCATGTTCTATTATAAAACAAAACAAGACAAACAGTCTGAACAATGGCTTCTTAAAACCATTGAAAGTACAGGAGAAGACATTTGCTTTCCTTGTGCATCTAATGCGTTGGCAAGAATTTATCTTCATCAAAATCAATTTCAACAAGCAGAAAAATATTTTAAAAACGCCATCCAACTTGACTCCAATTTCAAAATAGCTTATGTCGGACTTGGGGCAGTTTATGCCCAACTAGGACGCTATGTCGAGGCAGAAAGTGCCTTAAAAAAGAATATTGAACTCGGTAATCCTTCAGCGAATACTTTTTTGAACTTAGCAGGTATTTGTACAGAAACTGGACGTTTTGTGGAAGGAGAAGCCTATGCATTAAGGTGTCTTGAAATTGATTCCACTTCTAGTATGGCTTACTCTACACTGGGAAACATTTACTATCAACTTAACAATTATAATAAAGCTGAGAAGTATTTGCTAAAATCTATAAGTATTAATCCTAACAACCCTTTTCCTTATTCTGTGTTAGGCTCATTATTTATTAATATGAATAGGTTAGAAGAAGCGAAAACCTACTTTTTGAAAACCATAGAAATTGATAAGAGTAACGGAACAGCTTGGGTCAATCTTGGTGGAATTTATCTTGAAGCTAAAGATTATAAACATGCTATTTACTATTTCCAACAAGCGCTTAAAGTTGAACGATCTTTTACACATCCTTATTCACACTTGGGGTTGGGAAAATGCTACCTACAACAAAGTCAATTTACAGAAGCCATACAAGAATTCAATAAGGCAATATCTTTCAATCCGGATTTAAGTGATATTTATCTTCAACTTGGTATCGTATACCTAAAAACCAATAACGCAAAAGAGGCTAGGGAATCCTTTCAGAAAGCCATTGAACTCAGTCCTAAGGATGGGGCAATGATGTTAGGTATAGCTTATTTTTTTATATCGGAAGGGAAGGTTGACGAAGCGTTTGCTGAAGTTGAATTGGCCATTAAGAATGGGATCACTAAAGAACAATTGGAAAAAGATGAAGACCTAGCTCCTCTAAGGATGAAAGGTATAAAATGGAATACATTGATGAAGAAGAACTTCCCTGAGAAAATGTAAATTGTGAATTACAGGGAATGCAATTACGAATTACGAAAAGATATTACGAACTACTGAAAGAAAAATTACGAAATAGGTGAAAGAATTACGAGAATAAATTACGAATTTTTTATGTAATACCTGATTAAAAACAACTGACTATTTTAAACTCAAATGCAATAAATGAAAAACCAGATTTTAATATTAGTATTTGCTCTATTTGTTTCTGCAATTGAAGCACAACAATCTAATGCTAACATTAATGCGGAAAAAGGGATAGCTCCGATAAAAGTCGTCAGTGATCAGTCGACAGTTGTCAGTAATACCTATGCTGTCGTTGTTGGCATCTCCGACTATCAAGACCCAGGTATTCCTGATTTGCGTTTTGCGGATAAGGACGCAGAAGCTTTTGCAAACTTTCTTAGATCCAAGGCTGGAGGTTCAGTTCATGGCGATAATCTCCAATTATTGACTAACGCTCAGGCTACAGCAGGGCGTATAGCAGAAGCTTTGGATGCCATTATTGAAAAAGCAAAAAAAGATGATTTGGTCATCATTTATTTCTCAGGTCATGGCGATGTGGAAGGAAAAAAATTAACTCAGCCAGGTTTTTTGCTTTGTTGGGATGCTCCATCACGTGTTTATATGGGTGGTGGTACTTATTCCTTGTCTTTTTTGCAAGAAGTAGTATCCACACTTTCAATACAAAATCAGGCAAAAGTAGTGGTCATAACCGATGCTTGCCATGCAGGAAAACTAGCAGGAAGCCAGATTGGGGGAGCGCAACTCACTACTTCCAATCTTGCAAAACAATATGCCAATGAAGTGAAGATCCTGTCTTGCCAACCCAATGAATTCAGTCTGGAAGGACCACAATGGGGTGGCGGACGTGGTGTTTTTAGTTATCACTTGGTAGATGGGTTGTATGGACTTGCGGACCGCAATAATGATGGACAAGTAACTCTTGGGGAAATAGATCGGTATCTCGAGGATCATGTCACAGCTGAGGCTGCACCTCAAAGTCAAGTACCCATTTTGTTAGGCAACAAAATGGATCGCTTGGCCACAGTAAATTCAAATGTCCTTGTTGATTTAAGAAAAAATAAAAGCTTAGATATGGCTGTGTTTGCTTCTATAGAGAGTCGCGGTTTTGAAGAAGAAATTTTGTCCAAGGCTGATACAACTATTCAAGTTATGTATAAAGCTTTCAAACAGGCTGTAGCTCAAAAGCGGTTTTTATATCCTGAAAGTGATTGTGCGGAAAAGTACTATATTCAGTTAGAACAAGTGGCGGAACTTGCACCACTTAGAGGAATCATGAAAAGAAACTATGCCGCAGCTTTACAGGATGATGCCCAACAAACTATTAATAAATACATGAAAGCTGAAGTGCATGAAGTTAGCCTTTCACCAAAAACCAAAATTACCCGTTATGATGACTTTCCTCGCCAATTAGCACGTGCTGCTGAGTTGTTAGGGGAAAACCATTATCTCTACCGAACCTTACAAGCCCGAAAAGCTTATTTCGAAGGATTTCCATTAATTTTTGGTGGCGAATTTACGCAAGAAATGCTTCAGAAGGCTGGTTCAAAATTTCAGGAAGCCCTATCATGGGATCCTGACATGCCGCTCGCTCTCTTGGGAATGGAATGGTTTTACGGATTTGGTTTAGCAGTGGCCGATTCTGCGGAATACTATGCTCGTAGAGCAACAGTGAATTCGCCCACTTGGATACTTCCCTATGTTAAGCTTTCAGTAGTTTATTCCGAAATGTTGTCTGATTTTGTAAAGTCTAAGGAATATCTCGACTTAGCAGCAAAGATTGATTCCACTTCACCACTTTATTGGGAAGCAGAAGGAGCGTATTATTTTTTTCAAAATCGTTTCACTGAAGCTGAAGTTCTATTAAATAAAATTCTCGCGACTGGTTCCACATCCAATTGTTTGCCTTGTTCTCAAAAGTTGTTGGTTAAACTTTACCTAGAAACCGGGCGATTAGAGGAAGCTTTGATTATTTCAAAACAATCTATACTTTCAGATTCCTCTAATTATACATCGCACATTTCTTTAGGGACTGTGTTGACAAAAATGGGTAGGTATAATGAAGCGGAAGAGGAATTCAAGGTAGCGTCCTTTCTTTCTGCTCAAAAGACAAATCCTGAAGTTAATTTAACTTATTGGAGGTCCTTTATCTATAGTCATCAAAATAAAATGGATGAAGCTTTTGAAGCATTCGAACAATCCATCAAACTTGGCTACGACGATTATGCATGGATGGTGGTTGACCCAGATATGGCATTACTACGCGCCCAAACCGTGCGATGGAATGCACTTATGAAAAAATACTTTCCAGATAAAGTTAAAAATTAAATACAATAGCCAGGAGAACAATTACGAATTGCAAAAATAATAACAAAATTTCAATTGCGAATTGCGGAGAAAAAAATTATCACTATAAAACATTAAATGAAAAACAAGATTTTAATTTTAGTATTTGCTTTAATTGTTGCTGCTGTTGGAGCACAACAAGATATTCCAAAATCGAAGACAGAAAAAGGAATAAGCCCTCAAACAATTAGTAATCAACAAATATTGGCTAATAATACCTATGCAGTTGTCGTTGGCATTTCCGATTATCAGGATCCAGGAATTCCTGATTTGCGTTTTGCAGATAAAGATGCGGAAGCCTTTGCAAACTTTCTTAGATCCAAGGCCGGAGGATCAGTCCATAGTGACAATCTTCAATTATTGACCAACACTCAGGCTACAGCAGGGCGTATAGCAGAAGCTTTGGATGCCATTATTGAAAAAGCGAAAAAAGATGATCTGGTTATCATTTATTTCTCAGGTCACGGCGATGTGGAAGGAAAAAAATTAACGCAGCCAGGTTTTCTACTTTGTTGGGATGCTCCATCTCGTGTTTATATGGGTGGAGGAACCTATTCCTTGTCTTTTTTGCAGGAAGTAGTATCCACACTTTCAATACAAAATCAGGCAAAAGTAGTGGTCATAACCGATGCTTGCCATGCAGGAAAACTAGCAGGAAGCCAGATTGGGGGAGCTCAACTTACTACTTCTAATCTTGCAAAACAATATGCCAATGAAGTAAAGATCCTGTCATGTCAACCCAATGAATTCAGTCTGGAAGGACCACAATGGGGTGGCGGGCGCGGTGTCTTTAGTTATCATTTGGTAGATGGATTATATGGACTTGCTGACCGAAATAATGACGGACAAGTTACTCTTGGGGAAATAGACCGATATCTCGAAGATCATGTCACAGCTGAAGCTGCTCCTCAAAGCCAAGTTCCCATTTTGTTAGGCAACAAAACGGACCGTATGGCGAATGTAAATTCAAATATCCTTGCAGATTTAAGAAAAAATAAAAGCTTAGATATGTCTGTATTTGCTTCAATAGAAAGTCGAGGTTTTGAAGAAGAAATTTTGTCCAAGGCTGATACAAACATTCAATTCATGTATAAAGCTTTCAAACAGGCTGTAGCTCAAAAGCGATTTTTATATCCTGAAAACGATTGTGCGGAAAAGTACTATGTTCAGCTAGAACAATTGGATGTACTTGCTCCACTCAGAGGAATCATGAAAAGAAACTATGCCGCAGCCCTTCAGGATGATGCCCAACAAGTATTGAATAGGTTATTAATTTCTGATCCAACTATATATGGTATGTCTGTAAAATTGCAAGCAAATAAATATGAACTATTTCCTAAGTATTTAGAGAGATCTGCAGAATTGCTTGGGGAAAAACACTACTTGTACTTCATTTTAATGGCAAGAATGAATTTTTTTAAAGGATATTTATTACAATTATCAAATGTCAATTTTAATAAAAATATAGGACTTCGATCCATAGAATATTTTAATAAGGCTATTCTATTACAAGAAGATTTTCCATTGCCTTATTGGCAATTAAGTAATGTGTATGGTCGAATTTTTAATAAATTGGATTCTACAAAATATTATTCAAAACGTGCTATGGATCTACAGCCAAACTGGCTTCTTCCTTATTTGTCAATGGCCATAATCATGGACAAATCATTCAAACAATTCGAAGCTGCTGATCAATATTTTGAATTAGCTAACCAAATTGATTCAAATTCAGCTATCATTTTAAATGGCAGAGGTGTTTATTACGAAGATCAAAATGAATATTTAAAAGCGGAAGTGTATTATAAAAAAGCTGTATTGACGGCTCCACAGTTTGTATACCCTTATAGAAACCTCGGATATATATATATGGAAAGAAAAAGATTTGTTGAATCTGAAGAAATGTTTAGGATCGTACTTCAATTAGACTCAATGAATGAGTTTGCAATTACATCACTTGCAACTTTATATTTAAATGTAAATCAATTTGCCAAATCTGAAACATATTATGTTAAAGCACTCAAAATTGATTCAAGTGCAATTAATTTTCAAAATTTAGGTTTTTTTTATGTTAAAACTAAGAAATATAAGCAAGCGGAGCAATATTTTATTAAAGCCATCCAACTTGATTCAAGTCTTGCTGTTGCTTTTTCAAATCTTGGGTTTATTCAAAAGGAAACCAAACGGTTTAATGAGGCAGAAAAAAATTTGAAAACAGCAATTCAACTTGATCCAAATCTTGCAATTGCATATTTAAATTTAGGTTCGTTGCAAAAGGAAACCAAACGGTTTATTGAGGCAGAAAATAATTTGAAAAAAGCCATTGAACTTGACCCTAGTGCAGATGCTTATAATGGTTTAGGATCATTGTATTTAATAAATCAACAATTCAATGTAGCAGAAATTGTTTTGAATAAAGCTATTCAACTAGATTCATTACATAAACGTTCTATTAATGACCTTGGATATCTTTATTACATAACAGGTCGGTTAAAGGAATCAGAGGTATTTTTTCAATTAGCATATAAAATTGATCCAACTGATAATTATGCATTGAATTGTCTTGCGTGTTTATACAGCAAATTCAATCAAGTAGATAAGGCGTTTACCTATTTGAATCTAGCTTTGGAGCAAGGATGGAATAATATTGAGCAGTTGGAAAACGATGATGATTTATTGCTTTTGCGAAATCAAAAGGAAAAATGGAATGCACTGATGAAAAAATATTTTCCGGAAATAATGAAATAGTTTTAATTGGCCATTGACAGCCAACCAGCGACGGATGTGTTTTAGATATAAAGTAATTAATGTAGAAATAAATAATAAATTACGAATTGCAAATTATTTTGATTTAACTTGCATTAAATTAATGATACAAAATGAAAAACCAAATTTTAATTTTAATATTTACTTTTTTGGTTAAAGTTAGTTACGCTCAGGAAAATGCAACCCACATGCCTTCTGAAAAAATTGCTAATCAAAAAACGGTTGGGCAGCAATCAGAAGCATATTATAAACAAGAAATTGTATCAGATCCAAATAATGCAATTAATTATTATAATTTGGGCTTATATTATGCAAGTTTATATCAATTCGATGATGCAGAAGTACAATATAATAAAGCCATTGAATTAGATTCCAACTTTGGATTAGCCTACACAGGTCTTGCTAGTTTATTTCTGGCTTCAGGACAAATGGAAAGGGCGATAGCAGCTTGTGAACGAGCCTTGAAAACGGACTCTTTATCAGCTGTCAATTATTTGAATATGGGAGTCATGCAATTTCAAAATATGAAGTTTGAAGTAGCGGAGCAAAGTTTCTTAAAAGGCATTGAAATAGATACAATGAATGCGGAACTATGTTTGAATATGGGAACGCTATTGATGCAAATCAGTCGACAAACTGAGGCAATTGTTTATTTAAAAAAAGCATTGCAAATTAATCCAAACGACCCGGGATCGCCTTATAGTTTGGCAAGTATCTTTAGTAGTCAAGAGCAAATAGAGGATGGATATACTTATCTAGAAATTGCTCTAAAAAATGGTATTTCATTTTATGATATGTTGCAAGTAGATGTTACACTGACATCATTGAGGAAGGACGCGGTACGATGGAAAGCATTAATGAAAACATATTTTCCTAAGAAAATAAAATAATTTTTCTAAAATATTATTTTTTAATAATGAAAGGCAAGGAATAAATATTGACTTGACCTGCAGGAACATTTGATGTAGGTCCTCGAGTGCCTAGAGATTCATCTTTGTAATAAGTCTGATTGATAAGAAGTTCAAAGGGATCTTTTTCTTGAAGATCATCCATGCCTCTTCTTTGATCTAAAGGACGGAGATTGATTGGATTTTTGGTAGCGATTAATTTAAATAATTCCTGCCCTAAAGGTTCGTTAAGACGGAAGGATGTAGGTACGACAATACTGGCTCCAGGATTAATATAATAATCGGAAGGTGAATCATTTGATTTGGGTAATAGTACATTTGTTTTATTGTCTGGTTGAATGTCAAGTAAAGTATAATAACAAGGTTTGGTCCCAGTATTTTTTACCATAATTTTGACTTCGTCTCCCACACGGATTATCAAATTACCAGCCGCATCTTTCATGCTGTCTTGGGCGAAAGATTCACTAACTTTGATTCCATTTCTGGCTATTAGGATCAACTTAAATTCTACTGCAATCTGTTCGTTTTCCTGAGTTAATTTTCTTAAATACTGCGATTGGCCAAATTGTGTAATGGCAGATTTTAAGGAATACATGAGATCATTAGCAGAAGATGATTTTGAAAGTGCAACTATTTCAATATCGTTTTTTGCAATTAAGAATATTTTTTTTGAATCTTCAATTAGAATAAGATCTGGATTGTGATCCACTTTCTTTAAATAAGGAAGCTTAAATAATTGTTTAAAAAGGTCAGGATCCAAGGAATTAAGCGTTCCTTTTAATTGTATTTTAATGGTTAGATCTCCAAAATTTTCTTCTTTTACCATCACCCAAGATGACTCACATAATGCTTGTGAAATGCCATCTGGTATTTCAACTATGCAAGTGCTGGAGCCAGATACCTTTACTGTGCCAATAGCTATTGGTTTGACATTTTTTATATCTCTGCTTTCAGGTTGATAAAAACCCATTACTGTTCCTGGAGTAATACCATTTAAAAATCCTCCATCCAGAGTGATGGTGTTTTGATCTTGCCATTCTTTAACCCGAAAATAATTAGGCGTTCCGAGATATCTGCCTCCTAAGACAGGTTGTGCTAAAATACCTGAAGCTTCAGGAATTTGATTATTAATGTGCATTCCAATAATCAACTTAATTCTATCAAAAAGTTGTTGGTAGCTTGATTCTGGTTTTAATGCATGTATGGCTTTACTAAAAGCATAACTCAATGCACCATAGTTTTTACCATCTTCACCTTGAATTTCATAGTTGAGTTGATTTGCCATAGAACCAAAAAATGCAATCATTGAAGCCATTTGTGATTCATCTTCAGGTTTAGTTTCCGATTGATTCATATCGTGTTTGCTTCGATCAGTCTTCTGGCGGTACGCTTCTGGGGCCATGGCTATATCTGTGCCGCGTGCACATCCAATAGCGCGTGTGGATGTTCCAGAATGACATGCATCAATAGTTAACATGAAATGGCCTTTAGGACCAAGTTTAGTTCGGATTTTATTATAGGCTAGATTTAATTCATCATCGGTGATGTGGTTCTCGCCTTCATAGACTCCTGGAATAAAATCTGAAGAAGCATCAAACGGGACTAGAGCCTCATCATATCCATCCAATTCGTCAGCATTGAGATCCTGGACTTGTTGGCCATGACCTGAAAAATGAAAATAAGCAATATCCCCTATATTAAGCGTTTTTAAAAAATCATTTTGAAGGGCATTAAGTATGAGTTTTTTAGTTGCACCTTCATTTTTAATAATACTAATATTTTTTTCAGAGAAGCCTAATTTAATCAAAGCACTTTGGATGATGGGGATATCATTGTTGGAATTAATTCCTCTAAATCCACTTGCTTTTGGGTAATCGGAAATGGCGACAATGAGGGCTTTTTTATTTTGGCCAAATGCAGGTGAAAGCAAGAATGTAAAAATAACTATATGTAAAAATCGGTTCATTTATAAAACTATTAGATAACACTACAAAATAGCAAACAGTAATTTATGTCGCAGTATACCATAGTCCAAAATTAGTCTATTAATTGAATGTTTTATAAAGTTTTATAAAGTTTTGATTTATTTATTTTAAAGTGTGATAATAAATTTTAATATGCAAGAGTATAAATCGCCCAAATATAGATACCTAAATATCAACTGTGGTTATCAGCATTATCGCTTTTTGATTAATATATTATTTATGTATTATAGTATAGTTAAGTTGATCTTTAAACCAAAGAGGTAAAAAGGTTCTAAGAACTTAATTTTTTAATTTTATTACATGCTTCAAGACTATTCAATTGCAATCATTTTTTTTTTGTAAAAAAAATTAAAAATGATTTAGTTTACAATTATAATTATATTGCGATTTATTTAAAACAAAATTTATGAAAAAATTATATTCAATATTTTTTTTAAGTTCATTTATAAGTGTAAATTTATTTGCTATTACTTATCATGTTAAAACGGATGGAAAAGATACAAATAATGGATTGAGTATAAACACGGCGTTCAAGACTATACAGACGGCAACTAATAAAGTACAGGCGGGAGATAGTGTTTTGGTGTATGATGGACTTTATAAAGGTTTTGATCATTTTTATAAAGCAAGTGGAACAGTGAGTAAGCCTATCGTATACATTGCAATGGGTTCCAAAGTGATTATCAATCAATCTTGTGGTCGTGGATTCGACGGTTGCAATATTGAGGGCAATGATTACATAGAAATGAATGGATTCAAAGTCTATGGAATTTCCGATCCGGTAGGTAGTGGCGAAGATGGTATTCGAGCGGTTTTGGCCAATCATATTACGATTAGGAATTGTGAGGTGGATAGTTGTTATAGGGGAATATTTACAGGTTATACCGATGATTTTTTAGCCGAAAATAATATTTGCAGACGATCGCATGGCGAGCATGGCATATATGTCTCCAATAATAGTGATCGGGTGATTGTTAGAAATAATATTTGTTATGGAAACAAAGCTGCGGGCATACAATTGAATCCTGATTTAAGCAGTGGGTCACCAGGTATTTCCATAGATGTAAACATATATAATAATATATGTTATAATAATCGGATTGGATTGAATCTTCAGGGGATTTATTATTCTAAAGTTTATAATAACCTGATTTATAATAATGGATTATCAGGTGGTGGCAATGGGATGACTTTTTTTCTGGGCGATGCAGCTACTGGATGCAATGATGTAAAAGTTTACAACAACACGGTTATCGTTCCTTCAGCATCTCAATGGTGTATCTTAGCTATAGATAGTGATAGTTTATTTATCAAGAATAATATTTTACTTAGTTTTTCTGCTAAAGGCAGTATAGATTTAGAATCCGGATGTACCCATTATTTTGGGGATTACAATTTGGTGAATGATAAATTCACATTAGATCAAGGGAGTAGTTTTATTAATTTTGCAGCATGGCAAAAGTTGGGCCACGATGCACATTCTATTTTAGTTAAAGATAATGCTGCTGTATTTAATAATTTAATGACGAATGATTATCATCTTGCTGTAAATTCAGTTGCAATAAACAAGGGAACATCAGAAGTAGCCTCAATTGTTAATCAAGACCTTGAAAAGAATGCAAGGCCGATTGGTGGACAATTCGATATTGGTTGTTATGAGAAGTTAGGTGTGACAGGTTTACAAAATGAATTTCAAGATAAGACGTTTCAATTGGTGCGCTATGGCAATCAATTTAGTTTTTCGGGTTTGAATGAGGATATGTCAGTTGAAATTTTTAATTTAGAAGGTCAAAGTGTAACAAAGGGGCAACAATTTGAAAACAACATATTTAATACTGGAATTTATGTCTATCATGTATTAGATATTAAGGAACACAGGAGAGTTGGGATGGGTAAGATTTTTATATCGGATGGACATTAATTACAGCCAGAACAATTTTTTAAATGCTAAGCTTAAAGAGCCAAAAGACCGCATTGAGTATATGAATTGTAAGGCATTTATATAATGATATTCTGGTCTGATTATCTAGAGATTTGAATGTATTGACAAAAGAATGTGTAAAGTTTGGGAAGATTTCAAAAGGTAGCTTTGAGTGACGAAGGTGCCAAAAGTTATAAGTTTTTCATAATCAAGCCAAAAGACTTGACCATTGAAGAAGAAATTAAATTTTTTGGTTTTTTTGAATTATTTGAACATATATTTTGTTGAGAGCATATATTTTGCCAGTTTTACCATCTTATTTTGAATAATTAATTAAAAACCAAATATGAAATCTTCAATTATTTATGTTATTTTAGGGGTCATTATCTTTTTTGTGGGTTGTAACAGTTACAACGGAATGATTAAGAAAAATGAGGGCGTCAACAGCAAATGGGCCATCGTAGAATCATCTTATCAAAGAAGAGCGGACTTAATACCGAATTTAGTGAGTACGGTCAAAGGTGAGGCAACATTTGAGCAATCCACATTAACCGGTGTCATCGAAGCAAGAGCTAAAGCAACCCAAATCAAAATTGATCCCAAGGATTTAACTGCTGAGAAACTTCAGGAATTCCAAGCTGCTCAAGGACAATTGAGTCAAGCATTAGGTCGATTGATGATGGTCTCAGAACAATATCCAAGCCTAAAAGCTAATGAAGGATTTAGAAATCTTCAAGCACAATTGGAAGGTACTGAAAACAGAATCAACGTAGCAAGAAATGACTTCAACAATGAAGTTCAGAGTTACAATACTTCAGTTGGCACCTTTCCTGGCATCTTCTTTTCTAAGTTGTTTGGATTTAAATCCCGAGATTACTTTAAGTCTCAAGAAGGAAATGATAAGGCTCCTGAAGTTAAATTTTAATATCATTCTGTGAAGTTATTTTCTAAACTCAAATCTGATTTTTTTTCTGCAAAAGAACAGGAAGAAATAAAGGAGGCTATACGTCATGCTGAAAAAAAGACGAGTGGTGAGATTCGCATTTTCATAGATCACCATGAAGATGTTCTTGGTCCGCTTGAAAAAGCAGAAATTGTATTCTACCATCTTAAAATGGAAGCAACGGTTCATCGCAATGCGGTATTAATTTATATTGCATTGAAGAACAAAACTTTTGCGTTGTATGGCGATCAGGGAATCCATGAAAGAGTCGGCTTGTCATATTGGAATCGACTATGTGATGATTTAGGAAAACATTTCCGGGAAGATTATATGAGAGATGGATTGATACAATGTATTAATGAATTAGGAATAGCTTTATCAGAACATTTTCCATATGAGTGTGATGATAAAAATGAACTTCCCGAAGATATTATATTCGGACACGATGCCATAAAATAATTTATGAATTTGAGACCTTTAAAAATTTTCTTTCTAGTTTTTTTGGTGAGCGTATTGACTGGTATGTCATACGATATAAAAGGACAAGATATTCCAACGCGACCTTCACCTCCGAGGTTGGTGAATGATTATACCGGTCTATTAAATCCATCTGAAATAGATGCATTGGAGCGCAAATTAGTAGCCTATAATGACAGCACCACCAATCAAATTACGATACTCATCGTGGCATCAGTTCAGCCGTATGATATTTCTGAATTTGGATTGAAAGTATTGCGTGAGTGGGGAATTGGAACACAAAAAAATAATAATGGGGTATTGATCACCGTAGCCCGTGAAGATCGCAAAGTGAATATAGCAACCGGTTATGGATTAGAAGGTGCCCTACCTGATATCATCTGTAAAACCATCATTGAAAACGATATTATTCCTGCATTTAGAAAAGGCCAATCTTATGAAGGTTTGGATAAGGCCACCGATGATATCATCCTCGCTGCAAGAGGCGAATATGTCAATACCCATGAAGGGAAACAAATACCATTATGGCTGCTGATATTACTGATTATCCTCATTTTTTTCTTCCTAATCATGCTGCTTAAAATAGCGCGAATGTCACAAGGCAACGGTTCTACCATACTAACCCGAAGAGGAGCCCACACATGGGATTCCGGAGGCTGGGGAAGTTCAGGTGGTGGATGGTTTAGTGGTGGATCGGGAGGCGGAAGTGATTGGGGCAGTGGTGGTGGCTTTGGAGGATTCGGTGGAGGATCCGGAGGTGGTGGTGGTGCGAGTGGGAGTTGGTAGGAATGTTGTGCGTTGGTTAATGCTAGCAATAAGATGATAAGAGTAATATAGTTATTATTTTATCTGTTGATTTATTTAAAATAAACGCAAGTTCTGAGAAAAACATACGTATAGCGAAATGTTAGCTGCAAATTAAACGGAACTTTCCGTATGACAAAAACACTTTTGACATTTGTAATCTTATTAATTTCAACTTTGACTTATTCACAAAGCAAGGTCGACACGATTAAGGTTTTATTCCTGCACGGAAGTATACCCACAAAGGGACAGAGAAACGAATACAAAACGGTAGGTGGACTTAGAGGCGGCCATATAGTTACGCAAATCGACAATGATGTTTATGGTTTTAATTTCAAATCAAAAAGAATAAGAGTGTTTCCTCATCCTTTCAACAAAAAAGGTATTATGGAAAAGGAAAACGTGACTGAATTTCTAAAGTTTAAAAATGGAACTAAAATGACTATTGTGAGTATTCCATTGACTTCGGAAGAGTTTAATAGCATCAAAGATTATTATGAACGAAATGCAAACAAAGCAAGTTTTGACTATGCGTTTTTCGGAATGCGTTGCGCATCGACTTGTTATAAAGGACTCTCTATTGCTAAAGTTTATCGTAGGTCGACAAATATGAGAGCAATAAGAAAATCTTTTCATCCGAGACAACTTAGAAAAAAGCTTTGCAAAACAGCAGTTGAGAAAGGTTATAAAGTGACAATTATCAAAGGTAGAACTGGGCGAATATGGGAAGGCGACAATTAATCTGCAGCTAACACGGGTTTTTCGTCAGGCGGGCAGACCTGCAAACCTGGAGCTTTATGCTTCTGTTGAACTTCAGTAATAAATTGAAGCTTTGTGCTCCGAAACCCGCCCGAACGCAAAGCCCGAAACCGTCAGGTTGTGAAAAAACTCCCTAATAAGTTTAATTTATTTGTATACCTATCTGAGAAATTTTCTATTATTGCATTCTAACCTCATTGGATTTAGGTATTTTCACACTCTGCCGTTGGCAGTAATTTTTCGACACTTCAATTAGATTTTTTAAATTTAGAAATATGAAAAGTAAATTTATTTTCACTTTATTAGCTTTGACAATATTGTGCGAATCCAATGCTCAAGTAAAGCCAACTAGAATTAAAGTTTATCTTCTTGGAACTTTTCATTTTGCACAAACCGATTCTATGTATAATGTATTGGAAGAGAAACACCAAAAAAGCATAATTCAACTTTGTAGTATAATTGGAAAACAAAAACCAGACAAAGTATTCGTTGAAAGGCAACCAGAATTCGAAAATCAAAATAAGACTGATAGTCTTTTTAGAATATTCTTATTGAATGGAGAATTAAAGCGGAAAAATGAACTTTTTCAGGTTGCCTTTAGAGTTGGAAGAAACCTTGGGCATACAAAATTGTATTCTTGTGACCATCCAAGCAATTACGGTAGTGACTACAGAAAAGTAAGAGAGTATGCAAACAACAATAATCAGACAAGTGTCTTAGAAGGTAAGAAAATAGGGAGTGTAGTAAGATTTGACAATACCATTAATGAAGATTCATTGATGAAAAAAAGCACACTTTTAGAATATATAATTTGGATAAATAGTGACCCAGTGATGTTTACTTCACATGGAAGTTATGTTGCAAACTATCCCTTAATTGGTAGTAACGACTTCTATTCGACAGACAATGATAGCACTTTAGTTGGTGCTGAGCTGACAGCAAATTGGTATAAAAGAAATGTTTTTATATATTCAAAAATTATTAATCAATTAAATTTTAAAGAAAAAGCAATTTTTTTGCTAATAGGTTCTGACCACATTCCTATACTTAGACATTTATTTCAAAGCAATCCTTACTTTGAATTTATTGAAACAAAAAAATGGTTGACAATGAAATAAGACTACTGCCAACACTTTGCGGCAGCAAGCTGGGCTTTGTAGCTTTTCTATCATTTGGATTTCTATTCATCTTTACTATCTTTATCCAAGCTTTCGTTCCTTGAACTCCCAGCCTTCTGCTACCAAGAGAATGTGATGCGCCATATCAATTATCAACTATTGAAAACGAATTTTATATTATATCAGAACTATGCAATCAAAATTGATAATAAACATTTAGATGTGCATAATATCTTTGACTTCACTGGTTTTGATAATAAAACTAAAACATTAGAATTAATCTGGATAAGCATAAACATGATTGGGTTCCAATTGATAATCCATCAATGTTCTGTATAACAATTTGCGATGTAGAATACCTTTTGGTACTTCCAAATGAAGACCCAAGTTCAATCTCAGATGAATCCTGTTTAAGTGATTTATCATATTACCCTTCGGATGAACGAGAGGAAAACGAATGCGTTGGCGATCAGGAATTGTCATTGCCAAGCGATGATATCATATTTAAATTTGAAAGTGGTCAAACAATCCGAGTAAAAGGGAATGAAATTAATGCCGAATATGAATAAAAACGACGCATAACACGGCATAAACTCTACACCGCCAAGCATCAGAAATCATTCTCTTTTAATTTTTTCCGGTCATGACAAATTAATTTTTTAGTTTTGACTGTTAATTATTTAGCGGTTTTGCATCTAGTCCAAATTCATTTTAATCGACTCAAATAAATTATTAAACTCAAATAAAAAAAACCTTATTTCTATCCTTAATTTCAAATTATCCAAATGAGTATATTTATAAGTTCTGTGGTAATCACGTTACTATTTGCATCCTCGACCACTACAAGTCAAGACATCAATTCTTGGTCGGAATTAAACTTGAAGGGCCGCGTTAAAACGCTTCACGAAGTTTATTACAGGCCAAAAGTAATCGGCAAAAATTATGAGTCAGAGGGTTCTAAAGACAGTATTGTATATGTCTTCAATACCGCGGGGAATATAATTGAGCAAAGAAATTTCGACGTCAATGCAAGCCTGACTCGGAGAACAGTTTTTGAATATGGACTAGATGAAAAAATAGTGGAAACTACAACTTTCTATTCTAATCAATCTGATTATACGGTAGCCAGTTATTCCTACGATGATAATAATAGACTTATAGAAGTAGCTGGAATTGATAATGATGGAAAGTTTGATGGAAAATCTACTTATTTGTATGATGAAAATGGAAATAATATTGAAGTGAAAATATATAGAGCTGATGGAAGCGGTTATTCTAAATTAAATTACAGTTATGACCTCAATGGACGGAAGATAGAAGAGAAGAAGTATTATTCTGAAGAAACACTTAAATGGATATATACATGGAAATATGATGTAAACGGTAAAATAATTGAAAGTAAAATTTGTGACGCCAATGGATTAGTAAACAGTAGAGAAACGTATCAATATGATGATCATGGAAATATTATTGAAATTAGTATATACAAAGCCGATGAAAACATTTTGAAAAAAAAGAAAACTTTTCGTTACGAATTTGACTCAAGCTTAAACTGGATAAAACAAACCTTATTTCTAAATGATACACAGATATCTGTTTCTGAAAGAAAAATAGAGTATTTTTAATTATAATATTAATCAGCAGGGATGGATACAATGAATAAGAAAATCTTAATAAAACCTAACAAACTAAATTACAAAATAGCAGTATTACATAAAGATATCAATAGGATTTTTCAATAGAACTATTATCTGATAATGGATTGAAAATAAGTCGACTATAAGATTAAGTTGTATACATACAAAAGGCAGTCCTGGCTTATTAAATTTAGAACTAATATATTTATAAAAGCTTAACAAATTAGGATGCTGATATGCCAGTTCATGTTTCTTGTTGATCAAGATAAGTATGGATCTGCTGATGGTAGTTAAGGTTACTTCATGACTCTTTATAAGAACGGCCAACTGAAAATAGCTGGAAAAATAGATACCAACAGTATTTTTAAATTAATTATTGAAAATTTAAATAGCTATGTATTATTTTTAGGTTTTCAAAAGAATATTACTTTAAAAATAGCACTCATTAGGAAATAAAGTATGAAAGACTTACACTTATCTCTGTTTCATTTGCCAGCTTTGTTCAACTTGTCTTTGAGTTATGCTTCATGCTTGGTGACACCACAAACTTTGAACGACTGCAAGAAACAAACAGACAAAAAAAATGTGTAACATAATGAGATTTACAGTTCAACAGCTTTAGAAAATGAAGAAAAATTATTCGCTTTTTCTGTTATTCCTTTTTATCGTTTCCTGCAAAGGGCAAGACACAACAAAAACACTTGGAAATTCTATTGCTTCTGACCCAGAAAGTGATATTGTTTCTGTTGCATTGAAAGATAAAAATGGAAACATTTGGTTTGCAGCTTCAGGCAGAGGGGTGTATCGTTACGATGCTCGCCTGAATGACGCAATCGGGCAGGAAAAATCCTTTACTAATTTTACAGAGAAAGACGGTTTAAATAGTAATGATGTTTCTTGCATTTATGAAGATAACAAAAGCAAACTTTGGTTTGGGACTAGTGGCGGGGTCTGTTACTACGATGGAAAAACTTTTATTAATTTTCCAATTGCTACAAATGAAAGTAACAATGCTTATTCCTCTATAGATTTTTCTTCCGAAATTCCAAAACAAGTAGTTAGTATTTTGCAGGATAAAGCAGGAAACTAAAAGCATTTATTGAACATCAAAAAAACAATACTATTTTTAATACACAGTTTAAACTTAATTAAATGAAAAATTTTATTTTAACATTAGCATTCTCGCTTACATTTAGTGCACTTTCTTTTGGACAAACTGATGCTGATTATACCAAGACATTAAAAAAGATGTTTACTCTTTCAGGAACCGAGGAGTCATACCAGTATGCAATTAAACAAATGTTTGTAATATTTAAAGAACAATCACCTTTTGTTGAAGCGAGTGTTTGGGAAGAGTTTGAGAAAGAATTTTCAAATACATCAATAGATAAACTTGTTGAAATGCTTGCGCCAGTTTATCAAAAATACATGACTCAAGTGGATCTAGAAGAAATGATCATATTTTACCAAACCCCAGTTGGAAAAAAATATGCAAAAAACTTGTCTATGATTATGCAAGAATCTATGGAGGTTGGTCAACAATGGGGGATGAAAATTGGGCAAGAAATTGCATATAAATTAAAGGAAAAAGGGAATTGATTAGGTGCAATAGCATGTAATGCAATCCAACATGAAACTTAATCGTGCTCTTTTGGTTTTATCATTAGAGATCAATGAATTCTCTAATTTTAGAGCCCAATGATTTGGCGGTTTATCGTCTATGCCAAAACCATTAGTCACTAGCATAGACACATTAAGCCACTTAATTAGTACAGATGAAAATCAAATACCCATTATCAGATCCCCATACTTTTTCTGTTGAAGAAATTCTTCAAGAGTTTCAAACGGATGCTACATCAGGATTAAGTCAAATTGAAGCAGAAAAACGGACCATTGAGTTTGGTGCAAATATTTATCAAACACAAAAACAGAAAAGTATTTTGTTAATGATACTTCTGCAATTCAAAAGTCCAATTGTTTATTTGTTGCTTTTTGCCGTAGTTGTTACGATCTACTTTCATAATTTTATTGAAGCTATTGCTATCCTGGTAGTTATTTTCATTAATGCCCTCATCGGATTTCTAATGGAGTTGCAGGCTCGCAACTCAATGAATACCCTGAAAGAAATGGATGTGATACTTTCAAAAGTTATTCGTGATGGAAAAATTCAAGAGATACCATCTGAAAAAATGGTACCGGGTGATATGATTTCATTAGAGGCTGGTGATGTGATTCCTGGTGATGCGCACCTTACAGAATCCAATCAGTTGCAGTGCGATGAATCTTCTCTCACAGGAGAGTCACTTCCGTCAGAAAAAAATCCAGAAAAACTTCCGAAAGATACTGTACTTGGAGACCAGGTTAACATGGTGTTTAAAGGTACTTCAGTAACGAATGGAAATGGTAAAGCCGTCATTATTGGAACAGCAATGCATACTCAATTAGGAACCATCACAGCCCTAGTAGAACATTCAAAAGAAGAAGAGACACCACTGGATAAAAAAATTCATGTTCTCAGTAAAAAGCTGATATGGATTACATTAGGGATGACATCTGTTTTTGCAATCACAGGATTTATTCAAGGAAAAGAATGGGTATTGATAATAGAGACTTCTATCGCTTTGGCGGTTGCTGCATTTCCTGAAGGCCTGCCTATAGTAGCCACTGTAGCATTGGCCTATGGTATGCTTTTGATGGCGAAGCGCAATGTCATTGTTAAAAAATTATCGGCTGTAGAAACTTTAGGAAGCACCAATGTGATATTGACTGATAAAACGGGTACTTTAACAGAAAACAAAATATATGTAGATACCTTTTGTTTTCCCGAAGAAATACTCAAGGTTGAAATTAAAGATAATGTACTGACTTTTGATAAAGGAAAAGTTGAAAAAAGTGAGGAAGCATTTCAAAAGTTGAGATTAATAGGTGCGCTATGTAATAATGCTTCTGCTAAAGATAGTAATGATAAAACGAAACTGTTGGGCGACCCAATAGAAATTGCACTTATTCATCTCGCTAATGCATCGGGTACATCTTATGAAGAATTAAAGTTACCATATGAAAGAATTGGTGAGATGCCTTTTAGTTCTGAAACCAAGATCATGGGGACGTTGCACAAAAATGCAAACGGTAAATTTGTTGCTGCAAAAGGCTCCGTAGAGCATTTATTGGAGAAATGCAATAAGTTGCAAATAGGTACCACCACAATAGATCTGAGTGAAGCAGAACGAAAAAAGATACTCGAGGAATCTGAGAAAATGGCTGCTGATGGTCTGCGTGTATTAGCTTTTGCTTATAGAGCGGAAGCGGAATTAAACCAAGATGATTTTTTAAATTCACTTGTTTACGTAGCCATGATTGGTTTTTTAGATCCACCGCGATTGGATATTAAAGAAGCTATTCTTACATGCAAAAAGGCGGGAATTAGAATTGTAATGATTACAGGTGACCATCCTTTAACGGCGCTTAACATTGCCAGAAAAGTAGGATTAGTAGATGAGTTAGAACAGAATGTAATAACCGGAATGGATATACCTCCAATGGAATCACTGTCCGAGGAATGGATTGAAAGAATACTTTCTACCTCGGTATTTGCTCGAGCCACACCAAAACAAAAATTAGAGATAGTAGAAATCTATCAAAATGCAGGCAACATAGTGTCTATGACTGGTGATGGCGTAAATGATGCACCCGCACTTAAAATATCAGATATTGGAATTGCTATGGGAATGAGGGGTACTCAGGTAGCTAAAGAAACTGCCAGCATAGTTTTAAAGGACGATTCGTTTATATCCATTGCCAAGGCTGTATCGCATGGCAGAGAGATATTTCAGAACATACAAAAATTCGTAATCTACCTCGTCTCTTGTAATTTGAGTGAAATATTTATTGTGACTACCTTGGGTTTTATTGCACCAGCCTCTACGCTACTTGCTTTACAGATATTGTTCTTAAATATGGTTACAGATATATTTCCGGCATTGGCTCTAGGATTAGGCAAAGGGGATAACACCATTATGGACAAGCCACCAAAAGACCCGAAAGATCCAATAGTTTCTAACAGAAATTGGATTGCAATTTCTTTATATGCTGGTGCCATAACCTTTGCAGTAATTGCTGCCGTAATTTATTGCAAACAAACTATTTCTACAGATGCCAAAATTGCAAACAATGTAGCGTTTATCACACTTGCATTTGCGCAACTCTTTCATGTGTTCAATATGTCATCTATACACTCAAAATTATTAGTGAATGAAATAACAAAAAATAAATTTGTATGGATAGCTTTTTTAATTTGCACTGGGCTTATGGCGGTGGTTTATGCTATACCTCAGATGCGTTTAGTGTTAGGTTTAACTATACTACCGGCAAAGGTGTGGTTAGTATCCATTTTGGCCGCATTGATTCCGTTGGTTTTAGCACAAGGATATAAAATCATTGTAGCGCGCAGAAATAAAACACGATCAGGTACTCAATTTTTTCTATAGCGGAGTCTGACACCTAAAAAAACCAATTCAAAATGATAGTTCAAATTGATAATAAAATATTGTCTGCTTATAACCTCTTCGCGAAATCCAATTCTATAACGAGACAATCACTTTTTATACTAGTGCTAGTATTGAATTAAATAAGAATTATTTATTTAATTATTCCAGAAAATTGGGGAAAAATTATTCCGCGAACAACCTTTTTCTCTCGCCTGTTGTGCACGCGGGCAAGTTGATCTTTTTATTTTCATAACGAAACCTAATGCATGATTTGGGATTTTTGCAATATATTTGTAGGTATGAAAATAAAATCTTGCTTAATATTTATTTGCATTTATTCATTTTGTGTTTTGTTATCAATAAAAGCCCAAGTTATTGCAACCGGCGGCCGACATTCCATAGTGTTGTGTTCAGATAGTACAGTAAAGTCATGGGGCTATAATGGTTATGGTCAATTGGGCAATGGTAATATTATGGAGCAGCATTCGGGTGTCTCGGTTGTTAATTTATCCCAAGTCAAACAGGTAGCTGGAGGATTATTTCATTCGATTTTTGTAAAAAGTGATGGAACCGTTTGGGCATCTGGGCGGAATAATAATGGTCCACTTGGTGATGGCACCAATATCGACAAGAGTTTTGCAGTCCAAGTTATTGGTTTAAATGAAGTGATTCAGGCTGCGGGTGGCGGAGAACATTCCCTTTTTTTAAAAAATGACGGTACCGTATGGGCTTGTGGATTAAATGGTTCAGGACAATTAGGAGATGGAACAAACGTTTCTAAAAATGTTCCTGTTCAAATAATGGGATTGAGCGATATAGTTCAAGTGGCTGCTGGAGCAGAATTTTCTTTATTTTTAAAAAGTGATGGCACCGTATGGGCATGTGGACATAATGGATTTGGGCAATTTGGAAATAGTTCTAACGCGTCAAAGAATCGCCCGGTTCTAATTACAGGATTAACGGAAATCGTTCATATTTCTGCGGGTGAATGGCATTCTCTTTTTGTAAAAAAGGATGGAAGTGTATTTTCTGCCGGTAGAAATAATTACGGTCAATTAGGAGATGGTAGTACTATTGACAAGAATGTGGCAATTCAAATTATTGGTTTGTCAGATATCATCCAAGCTGATGCAGGTGGAATACATTCTGTATTTGTAAAAAGAGATGGATCTGTTTGGTCCAGTGGATTAAATAGTGGGGGAAACAATGATGGACAATTGGGTGATGGCACTAAAGTAGATCGATCAGTTCCTGTGCAAGTCATTAATTCATGGGGATCTGGAAAAATAATATATGCTACAGCGACCAGAGAGCATACACTTTTGTTGCATGAAGATGGAACCATCTGGGCTTGTGGCAGGAATAATTATGGTCAATTGGGTTATGGGTCCTTTACTACAGTGAATTCATTTATCCCTGTGCAATCAAAAAATATTTGCCCAGTTGTCTCTGCTACTACAAATAAAATGAAATCCGATAAAGGTCTAATGTCAATTCACAAACTAAGTTTAAATTCAGAAGCAATATTGAATACATCTTTTGAAATGAATGATGCTACTTTGATTTTTTATAATTATTTAGGTCAGCCGATCAAATTGATTAGGAATTTATTTGGGCAAGAAGCTGGAATAAATATTGATGGAATCGATAATGGTATATATTTGCTAACCATTTTGCAAAACCAAAAAAGTATTTGTACATCCAAATGGATATTCATGAATTAGTTCCAATAGATATGAATGTATTAAAATCTGTTAAAAATAAATTGTGAAACATAAAAGCGCTGAAGTAAGTACATTTCTTGATGAGTTAAATCACCCATTAAGAATGGAAATTGAGAATTTGCGTGAATTCATTTTGAACTCAGATGTAAGGATTACCGAGAATATTAAATGGAACGGACCTAATTATTGCATAAATAATGAAGATCGTATTACCATGAGAGTTCAGCCTCCTAAACAAATACAACTCATTTTTCATCGGGGCGCAAAAGTACAGGAACTGCCAAAGAATAGAATAATAGAAGATGATTCTGGATTATTGATTTGGAAGACGAGTGATCGGGCAGTTGCGACTTTTCGAAATGCAGGAGAAATCGAGCAAGGCAAAGTCAACTTAACTGATATAGTTAAAAAGTGGATACAAGAAACAACAAAATAATTTATTTATAAAAATCTATTGAATCATGTCATTTCAAGCTTATATCGATAATATTAAAACCAAAACGGGTAAAACACCTGAAGATTTTAAAAATCAAATGGATCAGGAAGGAATACTCAGATCTGATATGAAAGCAACTGAACTTGTGCTATGGCTAAAAGAAAATTATCAGTTGGGACATGGACATGCTATGGCCATTTGGGCTGTGTTTAAGTCTAAAGGGTGGGTGAAGGATAAATAGTATGAATTATATAAGATGAATTTCATTTTTTTTAACCAATTACTTAATTGTTGCAAATAGAAGCCAAATAATATCAATAATTACCAAGTCAATGGGTGGAATATATTTTTTATAAAATCATGAATTATGGAACAAATTCCAAATTATTTAAATATTTTTTTTGGACTAACGACCTTATTTACGATTGGAATATTTTATTGGGCCGCTAATCAATCAAAATTCACCTTGATCATTTTACTATCATGGTTGATTTTGCAATTCATCATTGGAACAACTGGATTTTATACCATAACTGAAGGTTTTCCACCTAGGTTCTTGTTATTAATCTTGCCTCCTTTTATTTTTATTGGAGTATTATTCTCAACTACGAATGGCAGATTATTTATTGATGGGTTGAATTTAAGAATACTTACGATGTTGCATATAGTTAGAATTCCTGTTGAGCTCGTATTGTATGGATTATATGTATATAAGGCAGTTCCTGAATTGATGACTTTTGAAGGAAGGAATTATGACATAGTATCTGGATTGACAGCTCCTATAATTTATTACCTTGGTTTTGTCAAAAAACAATTCAATACAAGGTTATTATTGATTTGGAATTTCATTTGTTTAGGACTTCTATTCAATATTGTTGTTCATGCGGTTCTTTCTGCCCCATTTCCATTTCAGCAACTCGCTTTTGATCAACCCAATATAGCTGTTTTGCATGCGCCATTTAATGGGTTACCTTCTTGTGTTGTTCCACTCGTATTGCTTTCGCATTTGGCTGCAATCAGACAATTATTAAGAAGTAAAGCTACATAAAAGAGCATCAAACTATTGGTTTTTCACTTGTCAATGGCCATAAATGGTTGATTCGATTGAAAGAAGATATTCTTAAAGTTGAAATATGCTCTTATTTCTAGAATTTTTTCTTTAATTTTTTTTTGGGTTTATTAAAAGCAAACTCTATTTTATTAATTATAGATTATGGGGTAATCAATTAAGTTATATTGATTACTTTCACATTTGAATGAGGGGCAAAACGATTTAAGCAAACCTAGTCAAGCAAACCATTCTAGTTTATTTTTGATTGTTTAAATTTTAGTCCCACACATTAAATTACTTAGTTGAGCTTTATTTATTTTGAGGGATTGAAATGTAATCATTAATATGACAAAGAGTCACATATTATAAAATAGATAATTTATTGTAATGAAAAAACTAACAAAAATTTGCATAATCCTACTAATATGTAGTAGTTTTATGAAATGTGGAACACATAAGACACATGCCAGCAGTTCGAATTCAAAGCATGAAACCCTTACTATAAACACACCTGATGAGGCCATTTTAGAACTTAAGGATGGAAATAAGCGATTTCTACAAAACAAACCTATTAATACAGATTATAAGAGTCAAATCGAACATACTAAAAGTGATCAACATCCACATTCTTTAATATTATCTTGTCTGGATAGTAGAATCCCACCCGAAATTATTTTTGATCAAGGAATTGGAAATATATTTGTAGCAAGAAATGCTGGAAATATTGAAGATCAAAATATTTTGGGGAGTATGGAATTTGCTACAAAAGTTAAGGGGAGTAAACTAATAGTTGTTATCGGTCATAATCATTGTGGTGCTGTAAAGGGAGCCGTAGATGATGTTGAATTGGGCCATTTAACTCAACTGGTCAATCAAATTAAACCTGCTATTGTCCAGAACGAAGATAAAAAACTTATGTTAGATGAGACTTCAAAAAATAGTGTCAAGCGAACTATTGATGATATACTTAAACGGAGTCCAGTAATAGAAGAATTAGTTAAGAAGAATCAAGTTAAAATTGTTGGGGCTTATTACAACTTAGAAAACGGAAAAGTTACTTTTTTTGATTAATTTTTTTTGTGTGTAGCTTATGATTTGAACTTAATTATTTTGGGCTAAGTTGTTAGCTTGAAAGTATTATAATGAGTTGGGTGAGTTTCATTCCCTAATTTTTTGTTTGAAGGCATTTAAATTTTATTCAAAAAGTATTAATTTCAGTTTTACCTGTTTTTGAATTTTAGAGATGGTTTAAGTTGTAAATATTTTTAAAAAAAAAGGATCAACTATATAGTCAACCCTTTATGATTTTAGATGTGGGATATTTTAATTTCTATGTTTGAGTAAATAGAATAAGCCTAACTGTAAACCACTATTATTTGATTTAACAGTTCCATATTTGTTAATGTTGCTAACGCCAAAGTTATATCTTGCATCCACACCAAAACCAGATGGTGGATGTACATAGCTAACTCCAGCTGCTAGACTCAGATCCAAAATGTTAAAATTGTCCTTAGTGTTAATGCTGTTATTGTTGTTTTTTGAATGAGCCCATACAAGTATACCTAGTTGAGGTCCAGCTTGAAGTCTAAGTCCATTATTAAACATATATTGAAATAACACAGGTACGTTGATATAATTTAGGTTTAAGGATTCTTTACCTCCGGAACTTAGATTGTATCTATAGCCTTGAGTAGAGAACACCAATTCAGGTTGTATTGCAAAATGACTTTTAATATGTATATGTCCTAATAATCCTACATTGAATCCAGCTTTTAATTTTGATTCTGAATTGTTGTCGCTGTTAATTGTATAAAGGTTAAGTCCTCCTTTAATACCTAAGTTAACATGTTGAGCATTTGTTGCAGTTATCAATATGAATATGAAGCATGCAATAGTTAAGTAAAATTTCATAATTTGTATTTTTTTATATTTAAATAAATGATATGGTTGTATATTTTGTCAAGTAACGTATGTTGTTTTATATAGGTTCATTGCTATTGCCTATTTATTAATTTAATTCAAGTTTATTTTATTTTTATTTATTAATGTGTGAATGATATTAGAAAATATTTGAATTATGTAATTTATTATTGGTTTATTGTTGTATTGATTTTATGATTTTAATCACACAGTTATATTTTTACTTATAGTTTAATGGGATTCTTCTGTATATCATTTAAGTAAAGAAAAGTAATTTAAATCAGAAATGAGGATTGTATATCCAATCGATTGATTTGTAAGGATGGTTATCGTAGAATTATCATATTTTTTTGAAATATATCATTTCTACCCTTTTAATAGTTCAATATTAGATCACTAAACAAATGCAAATTAATTCAAAAATGGTGGTTCATTTATAGCATGTAAAGCGTAAATGTATTTTTGATTAACAAATGTTATTGAGGACTGGATTCATGATATTAAAATTCTTGAACTTAATACTAACTTAGGAAAATATTTTTATTTAAGTGTAACTTTTACTTTTGTAATATTTAGGCTTTTGATTTAGTATCAGTACTATTTTGTTTGATATTACAAGTTAAATAGAAAATAAGATTTTAAATGTTTAATTAAAAAAATAGGTCTACATTATTGCAGACCTATTATTTATTCAAAGTAAAGGATAATTAACTTCTGTGTTTTAATAAATAAAATATTCCCAATTGCAAGCCACTATTAATGGATTTGACTGTTCCATATTTATTAATATTACTAACTCCAAAATTATATCTTAAATCGCCACCAAATCCTGTTGGTGGATTTACATAACTAAAGCCTGTAGTTATTGCAAAATCTATTGTATTAAAGTTATCTTTAGAGTTTATACTGTTATTATTGTTTTTTGATTTAGCGAACACAAGAAGACCCAGTTGCGGTCCGGCTTGAAGTCTAAATCCTCTATTAAACATAAATTGGAAGAGCACAGGTAGATTTAGATAATTTAATTTTAAGGTGCCTTCATCTCCAGAACTCAGATTATATTTATAACCTTGAGTTGAGAACCATAATTCAGGTTGTAATGCAAAATGTTTTGTGAAATGAATATGACCCAGGTAGCCAATATTGAATCCGGGTTTCAATTTTGATAGTGCATTGTTGTCACTTTTAATAGTATAAAGATTGAATCCTCCTTTGATACCCAAGTTAACATATTGAGCATTTGATGCAGTTGTCAAAAATATTGTCAAACATGCAATACTTAAATAAATTTTCATAATTTTAATTTTTATAAGTATAAAAAAATTGAATTATTCCATGGTTTATTTAGTTTTTTAACGCAGTTATATTTATTAAAGTTCATAAACACCATATTTTTTTAATTTTAAATTAGTGGTTTTAATATTTTAATAATTGTGAAGGGGATTATATGGATTCAATATTGGATATTTATTTTATGAATCAAAGTGATAGTTTTATTTTTATTATAACATTATTAGGATGGTATTGCAATGTCCATGTTATGTGCTTTTTGATATTATTTAAGTTTAGGAACGCTTACCTATTTGCCAACTAAGAATTGCCACTGTGTGAATTTGAAAAGTAAGGATATATGGGTGAAAGTAGCAAGTTAAGATATTTGTTTAATAAATTATCATAGCTTGTTTCATATTGATTATATTTGCATAAACAGTAAATGATCTTGACAGATAATTTTCAAAAACCAGGAGTTTACATCATTGGCGCTGCACAACTTAAGGTTGAGAAGCAATCAGCACTTAGTATTCGTGAAATGGGAGCAAAAGCGATCCGGGATGCTATGAATGATGCGGGAATCGAACAAGTGGATGCGATCTATATCGGAAATATGCTCTCCGGATTAATTTCACACCAACAGCAATTAGGTTCTATTGTAGCGGGAGCTGCGGGATTGAATGGGACAGAAGCAGTAACACTGGAGGCGGCGTGTGGCTCTGGTGGTGCAGCTCTCCGTAACGGATATATGGCCATTATGAGTGGGATGTGCGATACTGTGGTAGTGTGTGGATTAGAAAAGATGAGTCATCATGATAAAACCTTTATAACAGATTCGATAGCTACGGCTTCGGATTGGGAAATTGAAGGTGGACAAGGAGCTTCATTTCTAACATTAAATGCAGGACTCATGCAAAGTTATTTGGACACTTATAAAATTTCGCCCGATCTCTTTGCCATGTTTGGTGTAAATGCACATCACAATGCTAACAAGAATCCGAATGCGTTACTTCACAAAGAAATTACTATTGAAGATTATGTCAATGCAAAATTTATAAGTGAGTCTTTGAGAATTTATGATGCTTCACCCATTTGTGATGGGAGTGCTGCAGTTATTTTGTCTAAGTATCCACCATTGAATCACAACAACAGACCACAGGTCAAAATAACAGCTTCCACTTCTGCTACTGATTTTGTGGGTATTGCTAATAGAGTAGATCCATTGGAAGCTGCTGGTATCAAACGTTCTGGATTGAAAGCATTGGATGTGGCAGGAATAAGTATTGATGATATTGATTTTTTCGAATTGCATGATGCCTATTCTATCATTGCAACGTTGACACTTGAAGCCTTGGGATTTGCAAAAAAAGGTGAGGGTTGGAAACTTGCTGTAGAGGAAGAGATTACACCAAATGGAAGTATACCTATAGCAACTTTTGGTGGACTTAAAGCACGAGGACATCCGATCGGAGCTTCCGGCGTCTATCAAGCAGTAGAAGCCTATATGCAATTAACAGGTCTTGGCGGCGATAATCAATTAAAGAAGGACGTTCGTATTGGTTTAATTCAGAGTATCGGTGGTACTGCTTCTACGATCTTAACTCACGTCTTGGTTAAGCAATAATGACTTAATTATTTGGTCAATATAAATTCTAAATGCTTGCATGTAAAATTCACTTGAATCTTAAATCAAAGACTAATAACCAGCTTTAGAAAGTTTTTTTATTTAGGAAATGGCTTGTTGTATTAATGTAATATGGAAAATGTTTTTTGAAAAGAAGAACCATTTTCACAAATGATCTTAGATAAATAAATGCCTGAAGGCAAGTTTTTCGAAGATATATAAAAATTATCCCCACCATTAGCATTAACAGAAGTAGCAACAAATCCTTGCATATTATAAATGTTTATTTTTTTTGCAGATGATTTCAAATTGGAAATTTTAATATTGATTTCATCATTACAAGGATTTGGATAGATCGTGTAATCTTCCTCGATTGTTTTATTGTTCTTGTCACTTATATTGGTAAGAATGCAAAGCCCCGGCATATTGTTATCCATCCACTCCAATCTTTTAATCAGCCACCTTTTTAGACTGTTGACATTATTATGGAAAGTAGATGGAAATGGATAAGGATTTGGCCAAATATATAAACCAAGTATGGACCACAAATCAAAATTTTTTTCGGCAGCATCTTGGATTTCAAGTTCATAATTGTTGATTCGATTTTCTAAGGCTTTATTACTCCAACTTGTAGCGCGGAGTTTTGAATATTCACATTGTAAATTATTAATAAAAAGCGAATCACTTAATAATTTATCCCACCAAAAAGGTAACTGCCAATTATCTCCAGGACAGACGTTTCCAAAATCTATAGCCCAGCCGGAAGTCTGTTCACCTGAACAATAATTGATATTTCCAAATGCTATATCATAATCCCAGGGTGGTCCTATGGTTAGTTTTCCGCCTTTATCATCCCTGGTTTTATACAAATAGGTACTGAGTCTATAACCATCTGTGTTTCTACTTAATTCATTCAATAAGAAATAGTGTATGAAAGATGCTTCATCTGCATATTTTCTCCAACCCTTATCTTTTTGGATTAGCGTATCGTAGTATAATGTTTGTTCAAAAGAATCAACAAATTGAGTAATGTATTTTTTTTGTTGATCATTCATTTTATCATCTGTTGGATAATGATATTGATAATAAATGATTTGATTGAAGGGATGAATGTTAGGTGGAAAATTGGAAATCCAACCGGCACCATTGCCTCCTGTTCCTTTATCGATTTTAAATATATAACCTCCTGTGAGTTGCACACCTGAAGTATCTTCAAGTGTAAGTTTAGAAATGTCTACTCGATTTTTATCTTGTTTTATTTTTTCCATTAAAACGTAAAGACCTTGATGTTCATCATTAATGACTAAATCTACATAACGGACCCGACTTGCGTATCGACCCAAATCGCGATAGAGATCATACGCCAATACATTATTCATAAAGCTTTTATCCGTGAAATTTGCACTTAGTATCCAATCACTTTCTTCCGGCATTCCTAGTAATCCTATTTTGGTTTCAATTCCCAACGAATCAACAAATTCAAAACCGTAGGACTTTTTAGGAAACCATTGACTGCTTGATCCTCTTAATTCAATACCGATTTTTGCTTTTAGAATTGCGGAATCATGAAATCCATTAAAGCCTTGAATGGGATTATCAACCAATTCAAAATCGACAATTCTTTTAGGATCGTCCAATATATTTTCACCCAAAGTATTGATTCTAATGATGGGAAGTTTACTTTGTAGGTAGGGCTTAGAAGGTTTAGGTGGCGTCATTCCAAAACTTAAAGACCACGAATTAAGTATTCCTGATTGGCTCGGATAACGATCTTTTATTAATAAACGCCAGGTACCATTACCAGAGACTTTAGAATTCAAATGACCAAAATTTCTAATGGGTCTGTAAGTATCTGTATATGGTCCCCAATTATTAGCGATAAAATTGTTAGATTTCATGTCTAAGCATCCCTGAAAATCGGATCCCCCAAGTCCTGTGGTTAATAATACTTTTTGACCTCCAGGAGACGTAAGCCATAATTCCAATTGATCCATGGATGGATGATTTAGGTTGATGCAAATTTTGATTAATCCAAAGCTTGAATCGATTTGATCGGGACTTAAATCTTTTATGTCAATTGGAAATTCTGTTATACTTGTGCCATCATCAAGAATTGGACCTGAACTATTTGAGGTGTAAACCTGTCCGAATAGTGTGTTACAAAAAATTATAAATGCAAGAAGTCGGAAAGATTTTATCAATTTGGTCAAATTTAAGGTCTCAAATATAAATCATTTTTTAAAAAAAATCTTTTTTTAATCAATACTTGAGATCAAAGAGGGATTCTTTGCTTTATTGGTAAATGAAGTCTATTGGATAATTCTGATATGAATTTTATATTCGTAAAAAGGAGTAGTAGATCATTTATATTTGTGCATTATGATATAGCGTGAGTTTTAAATTACCACAAACCCAAATTAATATTTGTAATTCATGAATAATCAATTGTTTAAAGGTGCTGATCAAATTAATTGGAAAGGGATATTTCTCTATTACATGATAGCTGTAGTCATTGCATTACCTTTTAATAGTAGTATTGCTAATCCATATTACCTTGAATTTACAGGAGGTACGATAATCGCTCAATTAACGTTTCTGCCAGCTTGTTTGGGGACTTTAATTGCTGCTTTAGTTGCCTTTAAGTTTGATGTCTTGCATCAAAAAAGTATTGATTTTTTTGGCAATCACACCTACAAGAATACACTGATTGCACTTGTACCCTTGATTGTGCTTACTATTTTTGGAATTGATAATACCATGGGATGGGACAAACATATATATGCATTTACATTTGTGATGATCATATTAGTGTATTCCACATGTGAAGAAATATTTTGGCGAGGATACCTTCAAGATGCACTCAGACCTTTAAGTATTTACATTCGATTTACAGTATTAGGTGTTATGTGGTGGGCATGGCATTTTCCATTTAACGATCCTTTTGGATGGACGGGGTTTCTGCTGCTTTGTTTGCTAAGCGCTTTTTTGATCGGTAAATTTGCAGAGGAGTCCAAATCGTATTTTACGACCGGAGGATTACATTGTTTAGTTACTTCGTTATTTAACATGAATGAAACAGACAATAATACTAAAATGTTGATGGGTGGGCTTACGATTGCAGTGTGGTTAGGAATTGGTACATTTTGGAAAACACCGCTTGTTACTAAGGATTCAATTTAATTAGAATTCGTATTGATGTAATTAATTACATACATTCTAGCTCAAAGGATAAAACCGAATTAACTAATCTGTAATTTTATTCTACTTCCTTCAAGTCCAACTTCAAGTTTGATTTATGATTAAATTAAACTAAGAAACCCTTCTTCTAGGCTTATAATCCAAGCTTCAAAACATTTTTTCGTTTTTTCTGCAACGCGAGATACTTTTTAAGGATATGATGGTTAAATGAACTTAATGATAAGTTCAATTTATTATTCATTCAGTAAATATTAGAAATCATGAAAACAAATTTGTTAACATTACTCAGCATTTTTTTATGCTTCGACTTAGTAGCTCAAGGCAACTTTTCGATTAGCTTGTTTAAAGCTCCATGCAATGCGGATGGCATTGTTGTTGCTCATGGCTTGAATCCACTTATCCAAACTACGATTCAATGGGGCTATTACTCAACACCAGAAATTCATAAAGTTACAAATACAACAGATACCTTTTTTTTCTACAAAGGTGGAAGTATTAATGCAATTACATATGATATCAACAACAATTACAATGGTTCTGGATTTTTTCAAAGCGATTTACCCTTTAAGGTAGACTTTAATGTGATTCGTAAAAAATGTCCTGAGTTGAGCATTGTTACTGCGACTGTTATTGGTGGTGTGGCTCCATACACTTATATATGGAAAGATGAAAGCGACATGGTTGTTGGAAGCATGAATCCGATTGGGTTGCAAAGTGGTTCTTATACTGCAGAAATTACAGATGCAAATGGTTGCGTATGGAGTCAATTAGATGATTCATCTTCTGTTTATGTGTATAATGATCCCGGGTTTACTTATACGGTTCTAACAACAGAAGCAAATTGCACAAATGGTACAGCAACGATAAGTAATTTATCAGGAGGATTGGCGCCATTCACTTACAAATGGTTTAATCAATCCACGGCTAACGCTGTACAATCTTTGATAGCTGGTAATTATAAAGTTACGGTAACTGATGCTCAAGGGTGCAACAATCGACAAAGTTTTTATATCCGTCAATCGAAAATTATAAATGCCAACACAGTGCCTACCAATACAACGTGCAGTAATAATGATGGAAGTCTCATTGCATTTGGTTCAGGTGGAAAACCGCCCTATTCATATGCTTGGAATAATGGTCAATTAACCCAAGAAATAAAAAATATGTCAGAGGGATTCTATTATGTCAATGTAATTGATGCTGATGGATGTTCCGGGATTGGATATGGTAGAATAGAAAATTTTTCTCCAGTGCAAGTTAAAATATTAAATCAGACCGTTAGCTCTTGTACTTCTCCAAGTGGCTCAGCTACATTAGGTATTCAAGGTGGACTAGCGCCATATGATATAGTTTGGAATACGTTCCCAAAACAAACCGGTGTACAATTACAAAATGTTCCACCGGGAGATTATGGATTTATTGTGACTGATGCAAACTTCTGCAAAAGAATAGGAACTGTTCGGATATTACCACAATTTCAAATCACACCTAGTTTTAATATTCAAAATGCAACATGTCTTGCGGCAAATGGTTCAATAGCAACAACTGTTATTGGGGGCACAGCGCCTTATCAATACCAATGGAGTAATTTATCAAATACATCAACCATCAATCATCTTTCTGCTGGGTCTTACGATGTGACGATAACAGATGCCAATGGATGTCAAGTTACAAAGTATCTTTCTGTGAATTCAGAATCGCCAATTCAAATTTCTCACGCTACAACTCCAACTTCATGTATTTTTTCGAATGATGGATCGATCATTACCAATGTTACTGGTGGAACACCACCGTACAAATTTAATTGGTCAAATGGCGTAACAACAGTTAATAATAATAATTTAACCCAAGGCTATTATTATTTATTTGTAACAGATGCTTTAGGATGCACTGCTTATTCATATGTTTATGTAAATTATAATGCAGGAACGGATTTTTGTTATTGCACCATTCAAGGAAATGTATTTCACGATGTAAATAATAATTGCATCAAAGATCCGGGAGAATCCGGGATATCAAATATTCAAATGCATCTTTCGCAATTTGGATACACCTATACAGATGCCAATGGGGATTACGCATTTAGAGTGCCATCGGGATCATACACATTAAGTGAAAGGATACAATACCAATATCCTTTGTCTTCATGTCAAAACAATAATTTAATCATTAATACAACAGCATCAAGTGGCTGTACACTCAACTATGATTTTGCGAACGAAAGCAATCCTTTGAGGGATATACATATCAGTACATGGCCAGCCAAATGCCCCATACCTGGATTTGAATATTCACAGAAAATGATAATATCAAATGATGGAACAATACCTGAGAATGATGTGATAGCAAATTATGGTACCGATTATCAATTGAGTGATGCTCAATTTAGTCCAAGTGGACATTTTATCCCAGATGTTAAAGCCGGTGCTTATAAAGTTACTAATCTGGGACCTGTCCAAGAGGGCAATGCAAAACTTTTTCAGATAACTTATCAAGTACCTGCTAATATTCCATTAAATACGGAATTATGGTTTGATGCAGAATGCGCATATGAAGCACCCATTAGTAATTGGCTCAATGACTATTCACCTTGGAACAATAAAAACTTATTTAAGGATATCGTTGTAGGTTCATATGACCCAAATTTCATGGAAGTATTACCTCAAGGAAAGGGCTCAGAAGGATTTATTTCAAAGACTGATACCATATTAGAATACATGGTTCATTTTCAAAATGAAGGAACTTATTATGCCAGAAAAGTTGAGGTAGAAGTCAAGCTAGATCCAAATTTAAATTGGAGAAGTTTGAAACCAGTATATAACTCTCATCCAGTTCAAGTTTCGATAAATGAAAAAGGAAAAATATTATTTACATTCGATAATATTAACCTATATCCAAAATCATTTAGTGAAGATTTAAGCAATGGTTTCTTCACATTTACAGTGAATACAAATCGCAATTTATCTGAATTAACAAAAATTAGAAATAGTGCAGATATTTATTTTGATTTTAATACGCCTATTTCAACAAATACAACATTAAATACAATTGAAAAATTATCATCATCAAATGACCCTACAATAAGTCCAATATCATTTGAGATCAATCCCAATCCGAATTCAGGAGCATTTACTATAGCAATGCAAAGTCGTCAAAATACTATGGCTACAGTACAAATAATTGACTTGATGGGAAAAATAAATTATAGTACAGCTGTTCAATTGGTAAACGGCAAACAAAGCATACCAGTTCATGCTTCAAGGTTAACCAATGGTATTTATTTCGTAAGGATATTTCTATCAGATGGAAGCACAATGGTTAAACGAGTTGAAATAGTAAATGATTAAAAACAGTTAGAAAAATTCTAGAAGTGTAAAGCACATTCGTGCATCAAATTCGAATAAATCCTAAGGAAATGAAATGTTTTCTTAGGATTTTTATATTATAATATGGTTTAATTTTCTTTTATTTGCAGCCCATTAAATAAAAATATATGAACTTAAATCAAACCATATTAGCAGAACTTAAACAAGAAGCTGCCAGTACAAGAAATCTATTGGCCCTTGTTCCATTTGAAAAATCTGATTTTAAACCACATGAGAAATCCATGTCCTTAGGTCGATTGGCTAGACACGTAGCAGAAATTAGCGGTTGGTGGAAAGAATGTTTAATTTTAGATGAGCTCGATTTTTCAAAAGGTGATTTTACACCAAAAACTTTGAACTCTACAGAAGAACTATTGGATCTGCACGATAGATTGGTTGAACAGGCAGAAAAAATATTGAATGAAACGCCGGAGTCAGAATTTGAAAAGCCCTGGACGATGCGCAATGGTGAAATGATCTATTTTACCATGCCAAAAGCTAATGTAGTACGTTCATGGTGTATGAATCATTTGTATCACCACAGAGGACAATTGACGGTTTATTTAAGATTATTGAATGTCCCGTTACCAGCTACCTATGGAACTTCTGCTGATCTGGAACAATAAGCCTAGCAAGTATTGATATATTATTAAGCTTATTAGCATTTATTAGCTAAGTATTTCCATATTGATGATTATATTTGACCAATTTAAATTTGGAATATGAGAATCAAGCATCATGGAATAATATTCTTATTGTTGGTCCCATTCTTGTTGGTTGGCCAAGCTTGGAAGGCTAAACCACTTTCAATAAGTGTATTTAATAATGCCACTTTGTTGCCTCCTGCTTCAATTACTGCTACGTTCAATCAACCTATACATCCTGGAATTATGCTTGGTTACGAATTTGGATGGAAGGATGGACCAAAATCCAAGTGGTTTCAAAATGCTGGAATTGGTTTTTTTTATCATCGGTTTCTTTATTCGGCTTTGATTTTAAACACCCAGGCAGGATATCGAAAGAAGATCAAACATTTTTCTGTGGAAGGATTATTGCAAGCTGGTTATTTGCATGCTTTTTACTTAACGGATCGGGTTGAATTGCAATCTGATGGAACATATAAAGAAAAGAAAGGAATTGGCAAACCACAATTTATAGCAGGTGCGGGTATAGGTGTTGGATATGATTTAGGTAAAGAAAATCGAATGCGTCGGATATTTTTAAATTATGATTTCAGATTGCAAATGCCTTTTGTAAAAAGTTATGTTCCTATTTTGCCTAATGGAGCTTTGTCCTTGGGAATTCAATTTAATATTCAATAAAAATATTGCACGCTATGAAACGTCATAACCTGAATGTTCAATTTGCTTCGATGATGTTGATCATCATTACATGTTTTTCTTGCAGTAAAACGGATATTGACAGACCGGCAACTCTGGATTGTACATTAGAGAAAGAAATCATTTACAAGACCAATCCCAAAAGTACAATCTATCAATCCATTATTGATAAATATGTGAAACTTGGATTACCAGGTGTCATATTATTAGTAAAAAATGATAGTGGATTTTATGTAGGTGCTGCTGGAATGGCGGATATCAAGGAAGGTATCAAAATGCAGCCATGTCATATTTCTAAAATTGCGAGTGTAACAAAATTTGAGTTGGGCGTAGCGATGATGCGACTTCAAGAGAAGGGTATTTTGTCCTTGGATGATCCCATCAGTAAATTTATTTCTAAAGATATATTAAATAAAATATCCAATGGCAATGAACCGCTTACCATTCGAAATTTATTGAATCACACGAGCGGCATTTATGATATCATAGATGATCCGGGATTTTATCTTCAGGTCCTGAATCATCCAACTAAGAAATGGAATGCAGATGATTTGTTAAAGTTTTTATATCATAAAGATGCAGCTTTTAAATTTAATCCTGCAGAAAATTCGGGTTACAGCAACAGCAATTATACCTTGTTGAGTATGATCATAGAAGCTGCGACACATAAGCCTCATGCGCAGATTATGCATGAAGAATTTATTGATGTACTGGGATTGAAAGATACTTATTATTTTTGGCATGATCCCTTGCCAAGTCAGAAAGTCGCACAAGGCTATTACAATCTGTACAATGATGGGAATTTGATTAATCTAACCCAATGGAATACCGGAAGTGGAAATGGTTATGGAGGCATGTATAGTACCGTGTGGGATATGTATTTATTCATTGATGCCTTATTTGTAAAAAAGACATTACTAACTCAAAAATCATTGGATGAGATGTTGGTTTTTCATCCATTGGTTTCAACTAGAAAATTATTAGGTGTCGCTTGTTTTAAAGATTTTATTGATATCGGAGATCCACTGAAAGATTATGCATGGGGTCATAGGGGCAGGGATTTAAGTTACAGTGCGGATCTTTATTATTTTCCGGAACATCATGCGACGATGTCATTAATTGTTAATTATGGTACTGATGGAGATACGCCGTTGAGACCAGTTTTTAAAGAAATGCGAGATGAAATTGCGAAGATTATTATTAGTCAATGATTATTAGTATTGATTTTGAAAATCATTTTATAATATTAATGTTGATGTATGTGGAAAGGTTAGCTATGAAATTAATATAGCATAGACTAGAGAGTAATTTTTTTAGAATTTCTTACATAATAAAATCTGAGTATTCGGAAAAAAATATTTTGGTTGTTTAACTTTTTACTAAAAATTTTATTACCCGTTCTATTTGTAACTTTATGTTCATTTTTCTTGAAAAAAAAGAACCAAAAATTCAAGGCTGTAAGGTCTAAGCCTAAAATGATTGCATGAAACCTAAATTCAAAAAACTCGCTTTAGGCCATATTTCTTTTGTTTAGCTTAACACTTGCCCAGTTCGCATTTTTGTTCTTTTTTTGACTTTATGTTGAGCTCATACAGTTTTGAATTTTTGACGGTTTCATTCCATCATTTTTTAACGGCTTACCCCTTAAGGCCAGTCAAATTTCTATTTAGTAAATTAGTATAGAATTTTGGTCGAATTTTTTTATTTCATATTCATTTTGGTTGTTTTGTAATATTAGTATTATCTTACATCAATAATTAAAAATGCTAAAATGAAATGTCTATTCTCAATTAGTATCCTAAGTCTATTTTATTTTCTAAATCAATATGATGTAATCGCCCAAACTTGCAAGCCTACATTACCTCAAGCATTTGTGAATACGACATACGCCCTTCCATCTGGAAAGACGATAACAGTCAATTCCGGCGGCAATCTTCAAGCTGCCATCGATCAGGCCAATCTTGGAGATATTATTGAATTGCAAGCAGGAGCAACATTTACAGGTAATTTTATTTTAAGAAAGAAAACAGGCTCAGGGTGGATATATATTAGATCATCCAAGGAAAGTGCCTTGCCAGCACCGGGAACGCGTATTACGCCTACAGATGCTGTAAATATGGCTAAAGTGCTTTCTGCAGGTCAAGTGTCAGCATTTGCAACAGTAGCAGGTGCATATAATTATAGATTAATTGGTTTAGAAATTGGATTACCGACAAGTGTCAATGATCAATTTACTTTGGTCAGTTTTGGAAGTGGATCGGAAAATAAATTATCCGATTTACCTAATAACCTGATTATTGATCGATGTTATATACATGGGAACAGCACTGGCAATTTGAAAGTTGGTGTGGCGCTAAATTGTACAAATGGAGCCATTATCGATTCACGCATTGATAATATTCATGCTGAATCGGTGTTATCAACTTTTGAATCTAAAACGATAACTTGTTTTAATGGAGCGGGTCCCTTAAAAATTGCCAACAATTATTTGGAAGCATCGCATATCAATATATTATTTGGTGGTGCTGTGAGTGCCATTTCTAATTTGGTACCATCAGATGTAGAAATTAAATGTAATACCATGACCAAGCGTGTGTCTTGGAATCCAGCAGATCCGAGTTTCGGAGGTAAGACCTGGGGTGTAAAAAATGTATTTGAAATAAAAAGTGGACAGCGAATGTTGTTGGAAGGAAATATTATTGAGAACTGCTGGCCATCAGATCCAAATGTAGCAGGTGGTCCACAGTTTGGGTGTGCGATATTACTGACTACTCGTGATGAGAACGGTGCTATGCCTTGGGCAACCATTCAGGATATTACGTTTAGAAACAACATCATCCGACATACCAATTGTGGGGTTTCGTTTTATGGTAGTGAAGGCAAGGGAGAACATAGGATTAAATTCGAAAATAATCTATTCGAAGACATTGGTGGCAAGTGGGGTGCGACAGATAAAACCGGAAGATTGTTTCAAGCTACAGCTTTGGATGATTTGTGTTTTGATCATAATACGATGTTGCACACAGCCAACAATATATTATTTGCCTATGGAACGGTCAGTAATATTATCTTGACCAACAATATTTCTCAATGGTTCGATGGATTTCAAGGAACTACTTTCGGAGGATGGGAGAAAAATGTTTTTGTAGGAGGTAAGGCTGCAGGTTTTTCTGCAAGTAATTATTTCCCAGCAAATGTATCGAATATTAATTTTGTGAATTTTGCAAATGGAGATTATCGTCTTGCTTCCAACAGTATTTACAAGAATGTAGGTACTGATGGGAAAGATATTGGTTGTGATATCAATGCTTTGAATGCGGCTATCAATGCATGTTCTTCCGTGCCAACTAGTAATTCTAATCCCAAATCAGAGAAGCAACAAATATTGATATATCCCAATCCGAATTACGGCATATTTAAAGTTGATTTAAATGGTATGAATAATCCAAAACTTAGTGTCTATGATGTTTTTGGAAGAGTGGTGAATGCGCAAATCATTATGGGAGCGGACCAGTGTATTATTAATATGGGTGATGCATTAAGAGGGATTTATTTATTGAGGATTGAAGGTGGTCGGAATGGTGTTCAAGTTGGTCATGTTATTGTTGAATAGAATTTAACATTTTTCTAAAGTTGATAATTATGATGATGAGTTTATATTGTGACTGGATAATTAAATTTTATTTAAAATTATTTATCATTCTGAATTAAATTGATGATAAAATATAAAATTCCTTTTGCAATAATTTTAGTAATTATATTTTTTATATCTTGTAACGATAAATCAACAAATGATTATTCAACAGGTATAGCGAAATGTACTATGATTAATGAATTAATAAACAAAGGAGACAAAAGTTTAATTCAATTTTATGGTAAACCTTTATGTTTAGTTGGATATCAAATGCCAGAATTTCAAGCACAAACTATTTTTGGTAAGTCAATCGATATTAATTATTTTAAAGGAAAAATTACAATATTAAATTTTTGGTTTAGTGGATGTGCACCATGTATTGCTGAGATTCCTGGATTTAATAAAATTGTTGAAAAATATGGAAGGGAAAAGGTGAATTATTTAGGAATTTGTTTAGACCATGCTAAAGATATTGATACATTTTTACAAAAACATACTTGGGCTTTTGAGCAAATAGGAGACGGTGAGAATTTAGTAAAGGACATTTTTAAAATTGAATGGGGATTCCCTACAACATTTATTGTTGATACTAATGCTATAATTATAGATGCTTTTTCAGGTGGAAGAATTGATAGTTTGGCAATCGAAGAATTGGTAGACAGAATTGAGACAATATTTTAAAAAGCACATTAAAATTATTAGTCAAGAGGCTATTTATTAATTTATTAACCCATTTCTTAATATGGGATCAAACTAGTTAAATAATAGAGTATAATCGCTCTTGTAAGTATCCTCTACTCCCCCAGGGATATTCCACGACTATTCCACGACTATTCCACGGATTATCCTCTCATATTTCATTCCTATGTCTTGTCCTAAAATAGCTATACAGGTTAATAAATAAATCCTAAAATGACTATGCATCATGTTTAAGCCTAGATTAACAGCCTACCCGGTTGACCTCGTCAGGAACACCTAAATGAACTAGTCGGACAAGTCCGCTTAGATGAACTCGTTGAAAGTGTTCTGATTATTGAAGGGAGGTAAACTTGTCTTAATTACGGAGTCAGGCAGTGGGACTAAAAGGATATAATCTTTGTCATTAATATCGAAAAAATCATTACTTGATGGAGGAATATCCCTCATTTTGATTTATAATCAAAATTCGTTTAGTTAGTTTTCGCTGGGAAGTCAGAAACTCTAAAATGGATTTAACAGTTGATGTTGCCTGTATAAATCGATTTGAAGGAATTATCTCTATTATATTTATTATCAATTTTGCAACTTTGTTATCAAATTTCTAATTATCTTGTGCAAACATACTATTTACAAAATTGAAAGCAGACAAACGGAAGATTGTAAAATTCAGGGCCGGGATTAATGTGAGTTATTTTGGAACTATTTTCCTAGTCAGAATAGCTATTCTTTTTTTCTTAATTTTTAATTTTTACACAATAGTTGATGCACAATTCGATGGTCGCTATAAATTTGAACTTGCTAAAAATAATTTATTATTAAAAGATACTTTAGGAGCTATTTCAAACTTTGACAGTTCTGTCTATTACAATTTTAAGCCATGCCTAAGTGATTTTAATGAATTTTTTAATTTTGCTACATTAACGAGAGATTCGAACTTAATGAATAAATATATTAATGAATTTTTACTTAACAGTTCAGAAAGTGCACTTTCTAAATTAAATAATGAAACTCTTTCTCAATATATATATTCACAGCCTATTTTATGTGAAATTTTTGTAAAAAACGCAACTAAGAAAAATACAGAAATCAGAAAGAATTTTTTAATGTTTTTATTAGCTGATCAATTCATTCGTATATATGATTTTAAAAGTAGTACATTTAAAGATATTACACTAAAAATAAATTTTGAATTCTTGGATTTATTAAATTTTTGTATAAATAATAAATATAATTTATTTGATTTGGAGCCAGAATTATTTATTTTACTATTTCATGCCTCAAGGGAAAAGATTCAAGGAAAAGAATTCTTAGCATTGATTTATAAGGCTTTAAGTCAAAATTATATTTCATCTCCAAGTTATGCATTAATTTATGATGAATGGTGTGTGCATCATAATCAATCTCCAAAATATGCAGAAGATAATACTATAACTTACTTTCCATTAACGTCATCTAATAGAGTAAAGATTAATGAAAATAGAATTGAAATAGGCTTAATACCCAAATAATAATGATACTTATTATATTTCAAAATGAGAATTTTATAGTTAATTCTATATTGCGATATTTGGTTTATTATTAATTATTATTTCTAAGTATATTTGCTTTGAGCTTTGAATTCCAATTAAATAAGTAATATTATTAAATATGACACAGAATGAAGTTAAAATTATTTTTCAAATCTATGATTTGGATAAAAAGATCTTATATTTAATTCTAATTATTTTTTTAATTGTAAATTCAAATTTATTAGGCCAAACCAATTTAATATCAAATTCTGGTTTTGAACCAACAAAATTGAAAGCCCCAATCATTAGTCAAGAAAGTTATAATTTTGAAAAATACATTAAGGGCTGGATTCGTAGTCAAACCAATCATATTGTCCCTGCAGTATCACATGAGTTTTATCATAAGAGTAACTCTCTAAAGGCTTTATCAGACCAAATTAAGAATAACGGAAAATGTTTTATTGTAATTGAAACATTAGGATTATTTTCTGGTGATACATTGCATAGAAAGCGAGGATACCTAATGACAAAGCTTTTGAAGCCAACCGATATAGGTGATTCTATCTCGGTTGAATTTGATATATTGATGTCACTAGGTTCTAATCATTTATCAAATGGGATTGAAGTTTATTTTTGTTTGGAAAAGAATGATTTTAAACGAGTTATGCGCGGACAATTAGAGCCTCAAATTAAGAATCCAAATATAATTGACCATCAAGATTGGAAGACATATACTTTTACTTTTATATCTAAGAGTAAGTATAAATACGTTTGTATAGGTAAGGGATCAAATGATTTAATTTCAAATTATATCCCATTTAAACCTCAAGATGAGACAACTTGGCTGTCAAATAGAAATAATAAACGCTCTGTTTTTGCAATCGATAATTTTAAGGTTATGAATTGGAGTCGATAGGGTATATTGCTTTTTTATATTCTATCGATACATTAAATGAAGAATATTTCATTTTAAGTTTCTTTGGTATCAAATATCTTATTATCTTGCGGTAGAAACTAATTGCAATAAGATAATTTATGCTCTAACTTGATGTTCATAATATGAAGTTTTGGATTATTGTAAATCTATTTTTTATAGTTGTGACAAATTGTATTTTTTGCCAAACAGAATTGTTCGAGGGATATGTATTAGACGCTGAAACAAAGATTCCATTGGCCTATGCTAATATTAGAATTAGTAATTCGAGTATTGGTACAATTTCTAATAAGAATGGATATTTCAGACTGAATGATATTTCAAATAGTAAGCTCATTTTAATTTCATATATTGGGTATTCTATGAAATTTATTAGTACGGATACATTTGTAAATAATTCTATTATATTTTTAGAGCAGAATGCAATTATGCTTGATGAGATTAGTATTACATCAGATGATCGTTATCTGTATGAAATTTTTAATAGGTGTAGAACAAAGTTTATTAAAAACAAACTCGTGCAGAAATCAAAGGTTTATTGCGAACTAGAAACATACAAAGATGAATCACTAACTGAATTAATGGAATGTTATTATAATGCCAATTTTAGTGGTTGTGAATTGGATGATTTAAACATTAAGACTGGTCGAGTGGGGCTAAGACCAATTGATCGTGGACTTTTTATTTCTACTGAGACTTCAAAAGTAATTTTATCTAATATTTTGTCAAAAGAGGATTTAAGATTTCCATTAAATCCATTTCAGTTATCTGAGAAGAAATTGAAAAAATTGTACCACCTTTTTCTTGTAGATAGAAATGATAATGACAGTCTTCCACATATTATAATTGGTTTTAAACCAAAAGATACAACGAACAATCTATTTGCTGGTCAAGTTTTGATCCATACTAAAACAAATAACCCAATTAATATAACATTTAAGAGGACAATGTATTCCAATTTTCCAGTTCATTCCTTGTCCCCTGACAATAAAATGAATCGCCTTGATTTGGAAATAACAAGAACTTATGAAGAAAAAGATGGTATATTGTATTTTAAGTATATTAGTTTAAAATACAAAGCTAATATTCAAACTCGGTTTATTGCCAATACTAATATTAGCACTAATGCAGTTTTATACGCTTATAATTATACTGATGTATTTGAATTGCCAAGATTTGATTTTGGAGAGACTGATTTTGCTTATAGTGATTATTTGAAAATAAATGGTATTCCTTATGATTCAACTTTTTGGAATAATAATATTGAATTTAAATTGAATGATAGGGTCGATTATATTAGTAATTATTTTAATGATAGTACAGTAATTAAGAATCCTCGTTTATTTGATCAAAAAAATATGGGAGGATTAGCTGTGCTGCAATTTCCTTTTGTTACATGGAGTAGAAATCGAGTTGCACTTAACAAATTTATTGTGAATGATAATCCAAGTAGTTCAGTTAATGGGTTTGTAAAGAGCGATTTATATAATTTTAATATTCAAATATTTTTGGATAAAAATATAATAAATGATTCTTTGGTTTTAAACACGGCTACTATTTTTTCACCATATGGCAGTTATTACAAAATGCCAATTGATACAACAACGCTTTGTTTTATTAATATATATTTTGATCTTGTTGAGATTGAACGGTTAAAATTACTTGAGGAAATAAATAAGTCTAATAAATCATTTGTTGAAATTGATGAATTATATGATTTGACAGTTGCAAAGTTGAATCTTAACCGAAAACGATATTTTAAGGAAGTTGAGCGTGGAACAAATATTGTGGCCATGCATAAATGGAATATGTATGTGTTAAATAATCTTAATATTGATAATTTTAGAATCTTTAATATAGAATTGTAAGGATCCTAATTTTATAATTTAAATGGAAATTTAAAATATTCAAATTTTTACAGTATATTATACTTCATATTTCATTAATATTATTGTACAAGGAAATTAAGCGAGAATTAACCAAATTCGAATAATTTTACATTTATATGAAATGATAAAATTTTAAGAAAATAATTTAATATAATTAAATATAATTCTATGATTAAAATTATTTTATTTTTATTTAGTGCTCCTATTTTAGGTCAGGGCTGGGTTCCTGATCAATTACCAGGAGTGACAAATGAAGTATATAAAGCTAATATAGGATTACTAAAAAGGATTAAATCTTATAATGATGTTAGAGACCAGTTTGATGCTTGGAACATAAACTCATGCTATAAAAATCTTAATGCGCCGCCAGACACTGTATTAAAATTTATGAAACTTGCTCTATTTCATTATGGTTATTCCATTTGTTGGAATAGTTTGGAAAATGACACAAGTAGACGATTGGGATTTTATAAAAAATATTATGGTGCCAAATATATTGATACTTATAATTATTTTTGCTTTACATGTGATAGTTTAAAAAGCACATATAATGTTTCAGTAAGAAATTTGTTACAAAAACTATACTTTGAGGATCAAAAAGATAGAAATGAGGATTTTAATTTAGAGGGAAAAATATCTTCTCAACAAATACAAGAAAGAAGAAGGGAAATTTATTTACACGATTCATTGCATATGGTAATTGTAGATTCTATAATAAAGATTTATAATTATCCAGGTAATTCAATTGTGGGCCAACAAATGTCGTATTATGCATTTTTTATTATTCAACATGCACCAAAGGAAACGATGGAAAAGTATTATTTCTATATAAAAGATGCAGTTGACAAAGGGGAACTTGATAAATATTTTCTTCCATTCATAGAAGATAGAATAGCTTGGTTAAATGGCAAAAAACAAAAATTCGGTACTCAATATAAGATTATAGGAAAAAAAGTATACCTATTTCCAATTGAAAACGGTAGAAAAGTGGATGAATTAAGGAAAAGTTATGGATTGCATCCTTTAAAAAAAGAAATTAGAAATATCGAAAGAGAACTTAATGCAAGGGAAGCTGCCAATCATTAGGTATAGTTAAAATATTCAATTACATGTAATATAGATTCTGCCTAAACCTGTAAGTTAAACAACTTGGTTGAAAAGATTTTAATGAATATATAAATTTTTGTTAAGCCGAAATCCGCTGTACCAATCCTTTGACACAAAGTCCAGGCCCTGAAATATTTCTGATAGTGTGTTTAGTATTAGATGGAACCTCAAAATAGTCGCCTGCTTTAAAACGTACGATGATACCTTCAAAATCACATTCGCATGCACCTTCAAGTATAAGGAAACTTTCTTTGAATTGATCATTTTCATGGGCATCCTCTACGATTTCTTGGTGTAACCAAATCAAGTTAAGTTCTTTATTTTTGGAAAGGAAAATATTTTCTACTTGGAGATTTGAAGCATCATCGTGATAGCTAAAATTTTGGACTGCTTTTGACCAGGAATTTACATCGCTATATTTATTTAGTAGCGGTGGATTAGAAAGGTCGATTTCTTCGTGTTTTAAATGTTGACTGAGAAAATCCAGGACTTTGGTTTTTAATTGCGGATTAGGAGTAAGTTTATCAGGGTAGGATTCCAAAGTGCTCATGATCTGATCTAATTCATTTTTGATATCAGGATCATGTTCTGCTAATTCAGATATTATTTGTGCTTCTTCAATGGATAATTGTCCCAAACAATAAGCTTCCAATTGTCCTGAATTTATTATATTATTTTTATCCATAATTAGTCGCTTAATTTGGTTCTTAATTGCAGTAATGCAGTACGGGTTCTACTTTTAACGGTACCCAGCGGAATATTAAATTCTTCTGATATTTGGGTTTGCGTGTATCCGTAATAAAATTGAAGATCAATAATCTGTTTTAATTTATCTTCCAGGCTATTGACTTTATCATTTATTCCTAAATAGTCCAGTTCAAACATTTCCACACTGAGGCTTTGGTTATCTACGAGACTATCCTCATTTTGGATCATATTTTTCTTGGTAAAATATTTACTTCTACAAAAATCAATGGCTAAGTGTCTTGCTATGGTCACAAACCAGGTAAACAGCCTACCTTTGGAGGCATCATAAGTGCTTATATTTCTCCAAATTTTTACGAAGGTGTCCTGAAGAAGATTTTCAGCATCCTCATTTGATTTGACTATTTTTAGAATGACTTGAAACAAGGTTGCGCCATACCTGTCATAGAGTTCGGCATAGGCATTTGGTTTTCCATCCTGCAGGCTTTTTATAAAGGCCTCTTCTGAAAACATGATCAAGTCATTTAGTATAATACAACAATATTTCGAGCTCAAATATAGAGAAAATGTTTCTTGACTGCTCATCCAAAATGTAAGTTGTTTCGTATTTATTCCTAAAAAGAAAAACGATCATGAGTAATTATCATTTTATAACGAATTGGAGCTTAAAAGGACGACCTGAAGAAATCTATCGAATCCTGGAGGACGTAGAACGACTTTGTGAGTGGTGGCCTAGTGTATATTTAAAGGTAACAGTTACTAAGCCCGGTGCAGCTGGTGGGGTAGGAAAGGAAGTAGAATTACTTACTAAAGGGTGGTTACCTTATTTACTTAAGTGGAAATTCAAAGTCATTGAATCACATTTTCCTACTGGATTTAGTATCGAAGCTATGGGCGATTTTGTGGGAAAGGGCATTTGGACGATTGGGGATGTGAACGAGAAGGGTTATTGTAATGTGAAATATGATTGGAACATACGCGCTGATAAAAAATTGATTCGGCATTTGAGTTGGTTATTAAGACCCATATTCTCAGCAAATCATCATTGGGCCATGCGTAAGGGAGGAGAAAGTTTGGCTTTGGAACTTAGAAGGAGGAGAATGGAACGAAATGTGCCGGAGCCTCCGAAGGCGATATTTGTGGGAGCTACAGAATAAGAAAGTATCTAATTCGAAAAAAGATTAGCATAAAAAATTACTACCTGATTGGAGGAGTTATTAATGGATTGCCAACATAATAAGTTTTTCCGTATTTCATTACTTTGGAAAGGTTTAAACTAGTTAACTGGTTATAAGAACAATCCAGATAGGAAAGTCTTAATATATATTGAAGGTCAATGTATTCAATCTGATTATACGAGCAATTCAAAATATTTAATTTTGGAAGGTATTTTAAATTAATATTTTTAATATAATTATTAGAACAGTTAATTTCAACCAAATTTGGCGTTTGTTGCAATTCTAGATTTTGGATTTTATTATGAGAGCAATTCAAATCAATTAAATTAATTGTTTTTTCTAAATCAAGATTTTTAATTTCATTGATTGAACAATCCAAGCTATCTAAATTTGGAATATATTGTAAATCAAGTTCAGTCATTTTGTTAAAAGAACAAGATAATTTTTCCAATACTGGAACAAATTGCAGTTCAAGATTTTCTATTCTATTGCTCGAGCAATTTAAACTAAATAATGACGATAAATTTTTTAGATCAAGTTTATTGATTTCATTATTTGAACAATTCAAGTTGCTTAAACCTAAATTATTCTGTAAATTCAGGAATTTAATATAATTATAGCTACAATTCAATGAAGTTAATTGAGTTACATGTTCTAAATCAATGTTTTCTAATTCATTTCCATAGCAATTTAAATCTTTCAATTTAGGATTATTTTGTAAATCAAGAAATTTAATATTATTATAATGACAGTCTATATAATGTAATTTTGGAAAATATTGCAAATTAATATTTTCAATTTCATTATTATTACAAACCAATACTTCTAAATTTCCAATATTTGCTAATGATAAATTTTTAATTTTATTGTTGCTGCAAGTCAATATAAACAATTTGGGAAAATCTTCAATTTTTAATTCAGATAGTTCATTTCCACCACACCCTAAACTGAATAAATTTGGTAAATTATTTACTTCCAAGCTTTTTAATTGATTATAAATGAGGTGAATTTGTTTTAAATTGGGTAAGTTGGAAATAGCTAATTTTGAGATTCTATTGAAATTGCATTCGAAGATTTGTAAATTATTTAAACCGTCTAAATTAAGTTTTTGTATTAGATTATTTGAACAATCAAATTCTCGTAAATGTGTTAAGCATTGTATATTTAATTTTCGTAATTTATTCTTATCACAAGTTAATTTTTCCAGTGCAATAAGACCATTAATATTTAACTTTTTTATCAAATTGTCAGAACAATTCAATTCTTCCAGCTTAACTAATTTATAAAGATTTAATTTTTTCAATGAATTGGAGGAGCAATCAAGATTTTCTAAATTGATAAAATGTTCAATGCCTTCAAGTGATTCAATGTTTTGAGAATCGATTTTTAAATTAATTATTTGTTGGGCCTCATTGATTTCTATCTCACCATCATCATTTAAATCAGCGTTTTTATCACCATTGCCATCAAAGTCAGTATCAACACATAAGGTATTTAGTAGAGCATTCTCAAATTGAGCATCAGGAAAATGTATGGTCTGTGCTGAACAGAAGAGGCTCATGAATAGGAGCGGAATACCTGATAATTTTATGTAAGTCATTAGGGTAGATTTAAATTTAGTAGGGTAAATATACAATTAGTTGTTGTTTATATTATTACCTTTTTATGATGATTAGATCTAATTGGGTCGGATTTGCATTTGCTTAAATAGCTTTTAGATGATTTTTTTATGCAAATTTTTTTTGGGATCTAAAGAACAATGTTGCTCTGGAATGGTTATCGTGCTCTATCTATAGAATTTATTTCATATATTCGTTTAATAAGATATAATATTGTGTCTAAATTGATCGTTATATGGCTTAATATTTTTGATTATGAATGGTCTCAACATTGTGGATAAGTCCTTGATTTCTGGCCCTAGTTTCGCTTGGCATAGGAAATTTTATTTAATGGATTTTTCGCGGCCATTTCACTTTGATATGATTTTGAATCATTTATAAAATATTTTTTTGCCAACCCTTTTTTTTTAAATAAATCCAATAAATTATTTTCAATGAAGTATTTTTTTAGTTTCATCTTGTCCATTTTATGTTTAGCAGAAAATTATGCACAAGTAACCATAAAAGGACAAGTTAAGGACATATCCGGTAATAGCATTTCTTTCTGTTCTATAACCCTACTTCATGAACAGGATTCAGCATTAATAAAAGGAAATCTGACCAATGATCAAGGTGAATACATGATTGAAAATGTAGACCCAGGTAAATACATGATTTTGGCGTCTTATTTGGGATATGAACCCGTTTATAGTACCATCATTGACATTAAATCTGAGAGCAAGACGGCAACAGTCGATATTATGCTCCAGGAGAAATCTATTGTGTTGGATGAAGCAGTTTTTATTGCTAAACGCCCTTTTCTTGAACAGAAGGCAGACCGGTTAATCGTGAATGTTTCGAATAGTGCCATTGCAGCTGGTGGTACTGCCATGGAAATACTTAAAAAAGTTCCTGGAGTCATTATCATCCAAGATAAAGTGACATTGGGTGGTAGCCAAAACGTCCAAGTGTGGATTGATAGTAAACCTTCACCATACACTGATATGAATGCTGTCCTAAGAGACATGCCCGGAGATCAAATAGATCGCATAGAGTTGATTACACAACCTGGTGCCCAGTTTGATGCTGCAGGAGGACCTATATTGAATGTTATTTTGAAAAGAAATGCTGATTTGGGATTTAAAGCAACAGCGGCATTGGCTGTTGGTGGATATCAAGTGAATCAAAGTGATGTGGATCAAGGAATACAAAATTACTATCGTATAAATCCTTCTGTCAATGTAGTCTATCGAAAAGGAAAATACAATCTTTTTGGAAATGCTAGTTTCAATCAAGGAAAAACATTTGAAGTATTTATTGTAGATCGGTTCATAGGAAATGATGTGTATAAGAGTAAAAGTTTAGATAACAAGGATTATCAATTCCGAAATATTAGAATAGGTGCAGACTATTATGCTACTAAAAAAACAACTATTGGTTTTATAGCGCGGGCATGGAGTCGGGAAGGCGATGGAAATAGTTATAACAGAACCAACGTTTTTGATCTTTCAGACCATTTAATTGATGCTTTTATTACTGAAAATGTAAGTGATAATAAGAGAAGTGGATTTTATACAAATCTGAATGGCAAGCATGAATTTAATCCTAAAACAGGACGTAGTATTACCCTGGATTTAGATTATAATCAATTCAATACAAATACATCCAATGATCTAACGATTTATCCAACAGAGCAAATATCTAACAGATCACTTTCAGAACAAGTTGTCAAACAGCCGGTAGATATTTGGGTTGTAAAAAGTGATTATATACATCCTTTTGATTCTACGTTTAAATTTGAAACCGGCATTAAATCAAGTTTTGCCAGTGTCGATAATCGATTGAATTTTTTTCGAAATGGAATTAAATCCAATACAGAGTCCAATGATTTTTTATACAAAGAAAATATTTTGGGAGCATATATAAATTTAAGTAAGAGTTTGAAAAAGTTTGATTTTAATGCAGGGGTTCGAATGGAGAATACTAATGTTTCTGGTACAACTTTGGATTCTTTAGTTTTGGATAGAAATTATCTGCAATGGTTTCCAAGTGCAAGTGCATTGTATCATATCAATAAAAATATGGGCATACAAACTTCTTTTTCCAGAAGACTAAATCGTCCTGGATTCCAACAACAAAATCCATTTATTAATTTTATAGATTCATTAACTTACACACGTGGTAATCCAAAATTATTACCTGAAATAAGCAACACCGCACAATTGAATTTCACCTATGACGGTCAACCAGTAGCGGGCATTAGTTATGCGGTAACGAATGATGTTATAATAGAAAATGCACCTCAGATAGAAGGTACAAAAACCTATACGACCGCAGAGAATTTGGCCAATCAAAGGAGATTGGAAATTCAATTGAATTTTCCGATTAAACTTGGAAAATGGTTAGATGGATATGGCGGTAATCAAGCCATTTATAATAGTTATGATGCGACTTATCAAGGTTTAAAGTATGAAGCGAATCAATGGAGTTGGTTGGCCTACTGGGAACTTAATTTCCAATTGCCTAAGGATTTTAAGCTTGAAGTGGGTGGTTTTTATTTTACCAAATTTCTTGAAGAATTTTTGGTTATTGATCATATTGGGAGTTTAGATTTTGGAGCATCCAAAACATTTTGGAATAAAAGAGGAAAATTGAGTTTTAGTTTTAATGATATTTTGGATTCTCAAAACACTCGTGCTAATATTAATTTCAATGATGTAAATGTCAATTTTTTCCAACGGGAACTTAACAGAAATATGAGGTTGAGTTTTAGTTACCAATTTGGAAATTCCAAAGTTAAGAATGGCGGTAATCGTAAGGCAGCTTCGGAAAGCGAGGCTTCGAGGGTGAAGGTGGAGTAGGGTAGAGTGACTAACGGATTGAAATCCGTTAGTAGAAAATGAGTCGAGCCTACAGCTCTGGGGAGTGAGATATGTTTGTGCCTATGACACTCTGTTATTTGGGTTTAGGATTACTCAGGATTAAAATCCGTGAGTAAAAAATGTTTCGAACCTACGGCTCTTAGGAGTAGGAAATTGGTATGTAATGTGTTAGAAATAAATGTGTTGAACTTTGGTTTATTATGAGTTACAGTACAAAATGGAGGCATAGCCTCGTTCTATATTTTTTACAAAGGATTTTTATCTAATGTTATTAACTCATAAAGTTAGTAAATATATAATGCCCCTAGAGCTCTTGAAAGTTGCTGAACGAAAAGAGGCGTAGCCTCGTTCTATTTTAATAACAACGGAATTTAATTAGTTTTGTATGTCACGAAGTAATTTCATTAGGACCGAAGGTAAAACCAATTTTTTTTTGGTGTGAATGAGAGGCATAGCCTCGTTTCATCATAATAACAACGGATTTTAATCCGTTGTTATTAACTAATAAAGTTCCCGAGTGCCATAGGCACGGCGCATTTTTAATTAATTAATCTAATTATATGGCTAACACATATTCACAAATTTACGTACAAATCGTTTTTGCAGTAAAATATCGAAAAGCGCTTCTTGATAAAGCTTGGAGAAGTCAGGTTTTTGGGGTTATGGGAAATTTAATTAACGAAACCAATTGCAAAACAATAATAGTAAACGGTGTAGAAGATCATGTGCATTGTTTTGTAGGTTTGAAACCTGCTATTTCTGTTTCAGAGTTAATGAAAATAGTGAAAGCGAAATCATCAAAATACATTAATGATCATTCTCTTACCCGTGAGCGATTTGAATGGCAGACAGGCTTTGGTGTGTTTTCTTACAGCCAAATAGATATTGAAAGAGTGTTTAAATATATACAGAATCAAGAAGAGCATCATAGATCCAAAAAATTTAAAGAGGAGTATTTAGAGTTATTAAAGGAATACCAAGTTGAGTATGATGAGCAATATCTATTTGAAGACTTGATATAAAAAATGTGTTGTGTCTATGGCAACAAAAAATGTAGGGTGCCCATCACGCAATAAATGTGTCGTGCCTACAGCACTCAGCTTAGCCGGATGCTTTTTACTAACGGATTGAAATCCGTTAGTAAAAAATGTTTCGAGCCTACGGCTCTAGTGAGTTAGATAATGCGTAAATCCAAAATGTGGCACGTCCATAGCTTTAGGATTTACGGTGAAATTTAGAGGCGTAGCCTCGATCTATTTTAATAACAACGGATTTCAATCCGTTGTTATTAACCAATAAGTTTCATGAGTGCCAGAGGCACGATCCATTTTGAGACAAACCTAATAATTGATGATTTACAAAAACTCGAGTCATTAAAATAGCTAAGGACGCAAAGGAATTACAGTACGAAAAAGAGGCGTAGCCTCGATCCATTTTTTTAACAACGGATTTCAATCCGTTGTTAAAAAAAATCAAGTTCTTGAGTGCCAGAGGCACGATCCATTTCTTTCGAAGCCCAGTCAAAAAAAAACTGTATGAAACTTACGCGATTATAATGTCACTTACCTAACTTCTGCAGGTGGTCTTTGTGGTCTTACAAATTCTTTTTTCTTAATGAGTTCTTTGGTTTCTAATATCGCACGTTCCAATTGATTGTCTATGCCTCTACTTAAAGCTGTAAGATCTTCCATAACTTCGATATCCGGATCGACACCGTGCCCTTCTTTGAACCATGTGCCATCCGAATTATACATCCTGAAAGATGGTGCAGTAATTGAACCACCATCAATCAAACTCGGCACGCCACTAATACCTATTAATCCTCCCCAGGTTCGAGTTCCAATCAATGGGCCCAGATGTTTTTTTCTGAAATAATCCGGAAATGCGTCACCACCTGAACCACTCCATCCATTGATGAGCATTACTTTTGGTCCGAAGTGAGCATAGGGAGGCCAAGGCCATGGTTGACCATCTCTGGTCGCAAAAAATGCAAGTGGTTCGCGATTTAGGATTTCAACAAAACGGTCTGGAATTTGTCCACCATTATTAAAACGTTCATCAATGATCAACGCTTTTTTATCCCATTGGGCAGAGAATTGTCTAATGAGTTCACTTTGTCCATCAGTTCCAGTGCTTGGAACATAGATATAACCTACAGTTCCATTAGATGCTTCTTCAACGCGTTTTCGCTTAGATTCTATCCAGGCTAAATGGCGCAATCGAGCTTCATTATCTATGGTTTGAACCATGATTTTTTTTGCATTAGTCCAACTTGGGCTTGTATTGTATGTGAGTTCTACCGTTTTATTTCCTAATCCTTGAAAACTTGCAGTGGGTTCTAATTGCGTTGATAAAGGGATGCCATTAACTGCAAGAATGTAATCTCCTTCTTTAATTACCAAGCCCGGTGCTGCTAAAGGAGATTTGATTTCAGCATCCCAAGATCCTGGTTTAATAATATGCTTAATTTTATAAAATTGACCTTCAGCTTCCCAATTGATACCTAAATAGCCTACATTTTTTTGTGCAGCACGTTCTTCTGGTCCACCACCACGATAGGTATGAGAGGCATTAAGTTCAGCTATCATTTCACCAATAATAAAATTCACATCTTCTCTTGTGGTTGCTACTTCTAACATTTTTAAATAACGTTCTTTTATGAGATTCCAATTAACGCCATGCATTTGTCCATCATAGAAAAAATCTCGCTCCAAGCGCCATACATCTGTTAAAATTTGTTTCCATTCTTGAGCTGGATCAACCATCATAGACATTTCACCTATGCGTAATGGTTTTTCCCATTTTTGATTTTCTTCTGGTTTAATTATGGCCATGGCTTCACCTTTAAAAGCAAGTATTTTTTTACCATCTGCACTTAATATAAAACCATTTGCATCATCTAAAATATTTTTTTCTTCCCTCTTTTCGATATCATAATAGGCAATTGACATTTTTGCACTATTTGGTGATCCAGTGTTTGGAACTTTTAAGTATATTATTTTTCCGGTGCTTGAAGTTATATTACCAAAATTCCCATTAGCAATTGGAAGTACAACCATGCGTGATTCAATCTGATCAAAATCTATTTCTACCGGAATTATTTTTTGTGCAGTGCTGTCTTTCTTTTCTTTATTTTCTTTATTTTCTTTTGCTTTCTTATTTTTGGTCTCTTTAGCTTTTGCAATTGTTTCAGGTTCAGATTTAATGACCACGGTATCATTCTTTGGACTCAAGAGTGAAGGCGTTTTTTTAAGAAGACTTATTGCAGCGATCTGAGTTGAATTGGTATAAATAAATGTATTATCTATATCACTATAAGATGGTTGAAAAAGTTGATTCGTAAACAAGTAAATATATTTTCCTTCGCTATCAAATACGGGCGAACTACATTCATAATATCCGCTTGTTATTTGGTGAAGTTTTTGTTGATTTACATCAAAAACAAATACAGCATTGTGATAATTTTCAAGATCTCTGTTGTAAGTCAACCATCTGCTGTCCGGTGACCAACTGGGGTTAAAGCCCATTAAACTTCCATGGGTCATTCGAAGTCCTTTGTCGACATTGATGCTCGCTCCGGTAGTGATATCGAAAATTCTAATTTGCATAGTCTGATCTATGAAGGCCAATTTTTTACTATCAGGTGACCAAAACAATTGGTATCGATATCCGGGACCGTAATTCGTCATTTTTTTCTTTGAACTTGGATCTGTAGCATTCATAGTCCATAATTCATATTCACCAGATTGGTCACTCCAATAAGCGATTGTTTTACCATCTGGAGACCATTTAGGGAAACGTTGTGCAGAGCCCGATGATTGAGTTAAATTAATTACAGAACCATTTTCTGCGGGCAATGAAAAGATCTCTCCCCGAGCTTCTATCAAGGTGCGATTGCCATCAGGACTTATTGCAGCAAATTCAATTAATTTATCTACATTTTCTAAGGAAGGTTTTAATCTGATTTTATCTGTGATGATATTGACTTTAACTTCAGTTAATTGATTGGATTTAAGTGAATAAAGGTATAGTTTGCCGGATGCTTCAAAAACAATATCTTCAGGTCCTTGTGATGGAAAATGAATGTCATCATCTTTAAACATGGTAAGTTGTGTGCGGGATTTCAATTTCAGATCGTATCTCCACAGGTTCATTCTTTTTTCAGGTCCATTGTCTGACAAAAAATAAATATTGTTTTCGTGCCACATTGGAAGTTCTTCGCTTGCATCAATTGAAGTTGAAATATTTTGAGACGAACTATCTTTTAAATTAAATAGATATATATCTGCTACATCACCACCGCGATACCGTTTCCAGGTTCTAAAAATTTCTGATTTGATAACCATAGCCATCTGCTGTCCATCGGATGAATAACTTCCGAATTCACCATAAGCAAAGGGCAATTTGGTAGGAAAACCACCCTGAATTGATATGGTATACAATTGGTTGAATCGATCTTTTTCACTCTCTCGATTGGATGCAAATAAAATGTGTTGACCATTAGGATGCCAATCCACCATCCGATCACTTTTACCATGCTGGGTGAGCCGAGTTGGGACACCACCCATTATGGATTGTAAATAGACATCTGCATTGCCATCATAATTTGCTGAAAAAGCAATTTTTTGTCCATCAGGTGAAAACTTAGGAAACACTTCCATACCTACAGGTGAGCTTATTTTTAGGGCATTTCCACCTTGTTTTGGGACTAGCCATAGATCATTGGCATAACTAAAAACGATTTGGGTGGAGGAAACATCCGGAAAACGAAATAGACCTGCATTCACTTGGGCGATTGCAGCGTGATTCGCAATCAGAAATTGCACTAATAAAAGAAGAGAATAATAATTGAATCGCATACTCATTTTTATAAATTTGGTCAAAGCTAAAAAATCTTTTATTATAACGATTGTAAAATTTATGGAGTCTATAGGCTGATATATTGTCAAAAAAGGGTATTTTTTCATTAATTGTTTGATATTACATGATTAATGTGAAATAATCCATATAAATCCTTCCTTGGTTGATGTATTATGATGGTATTTCATTAATTTTGTAAGTGACATATTGTTTGTAATAAAATGATAGGTTAGTATTGCATCTCGGATAAATCAACATTTGTTAATATTTAGAATTAGGTGATTTAGTATAGTTCATGATAGATGGATTATGCAAATTCCTGAAACCTGAATTTTGTAATTTATTTTGTTGTTTTTAATTTTTTAATTTATGAAATCCAAGATTGTTGAAGTAGCATTTTTTAATTATGTTTTGAATTTTTACCCAGTCAAGCAAAGCTTATGGTTCATCCTATTCTATATGGGAACTTTCATTGAAAGTAGATCATTGGTGGCTTGCGATATATTGGTTGCAAAATCGAATTTATACATTACTATTGAGCGAGGAAGTAAACTAAAGATTACAGCTAGGGACTTATTGGACATTGGATATTGTGAAGATCGGCAATATCAAGTTTCTTGGGTGCAAAATGGTGTGTTGACACCACTAGATAGTTTGTCCGACCAGCTTCCAAGGTATTTAAGATTCCATGTTGCAGATTTAAGTAATCAGCATTTTTGTTTTGGTGATTTGCAACTCAATTTTGTGGATTGTATAGAAGATTTAGTGCCTAAACAATTAGATACATTATTTATAAGTGAATGTGCGCGTTATGGAACATTTAAATTGCAAGGTTTTGAGATACCGGATACCGCAAAAGTTATATTCGTAAATGGTGAGTATTTAGTAAGTGGCTGGTCCAGATGTGGAATCGTTAAAATTAAAATAACTGATATAAAAAGTACTAAACTGCCAAAGGATAATATTTATGAACATATTGAAACCCTTCGATTCAGGATTACCAGAACCGATAATATCTCATTTAATTTTTCAAATACCATTTTATATAAGCGGCCAGTCTTTGATAGTACGGTTTATTTTCCAAAATTTGATGGAGTTGAAAATCCTATTTTTGATTGTGGTGATAATTGGGAGACGGATAGAAATGGAAATCCTACGGCAAAATATGTTTTACCCAAAAAACTATATGACAACGATTGTACATTTTTTGCCTATAACTATGTGGATTCATTGGTAAGTGTGATAGATACCCTATGTTTATCGACAAAAATTGTAGAACGAATATGGACTTTTATTAATTGGGATAACGGACGTATTTATACATTTAATCAGAGAATTCATATTCAATGCATCAAGGATTTGGAACCGCCAACTGCAAAATGCAAATCCGAAATTGTCGAATTAAATTTGGATTCTAGTCAAACCATTAAGATTAATGCGAATCAATTTGATGATGGATCGACAGACAATTGTGGTATAAGATCAATAAGTTTTGATTCTATTGCAACTATCAATTCACTTCAATTTGATATTCAGGATACCGGCAAAATCATAGATGTTGACATATGGGTTTATGATCATGCTGGTAATAAAACCAAATGTACATCTCAAATAAGAGTTAGTGAAGATAAGGTGGTCTCGAATTTTAATCCTGATGGAGTAAACAACATGGTTTTGAGTTTGTCTCCAAATCCCTTTATTCAAATTACCCAATTGAATATTTTTTCATCTTATGATTCCAAAGTTCAAGTGACTGTTTATTCTAATGAAGGATGGAGGGTTATGAGCAAAAATATTATGGTTAAGGAAGGCTTTAATTCCATTGCCTTACCAGAATTATTTAATTTAAAAGGAGGTTTGTATTTCATACAATGCCAAAGCACAAAAGAGGTTTTTAGGATAAGAGGATTTAAATTATAATAAACTGAAAGACGCATTATAATGTTTTACTGCTTAGTTAAGCTTCATTTATTTCAGTGAAATGAAATTTTATATAAGAAAATTCATGCTATAAGTTTAATGGTTAGGTGCTATTCAATTGTTGGCAGAATACTTTATTGCGGATTGCTGGTAATTTAAAATGAGTACCTTAAATAATTTATTGTTTTCTTGTGAATTTTAACAAAATGTGATACATTATTTACCGTCATTATGCCAATTGAGGTAAAAAATTAATGTATGCATTAATTTTAGCATTGAAGATTTTATTTCTGGTAATCTTAGTAATGTTTCCCTAGGTTAAGGCTATAGACTTTTAATGGAACTGATTCAAATTCTGAATATTTCTTAAGAAGTATTTAGATCGTTTATTAGTTATAGTATGAATAAAAATCTTTATTTCAACTCATTAAAAAGCAGGCCCTCTAATGTAGAACTAAATCTATATTTAACACCTGATACAAATCATTTTAAATCATGTTTTTAGTCATTTTAAATATTCTATTTAAAAATTAAGTTTGGAGAAAATTTGATTATGAAAAATAGATTTTTGATCGTGTTTTTTTTGACAATGTCTCAAATGTTGCTTTCTGCTCAGAACATTGATGACTATTTAGATAATTATTTGGGCAAGAACAAGGACGGCTATGTCCAACCCGTTTCTGATATTTTAACTGGAGTGTTCAACACAGGACTAATCACAGAACCAAAAATCGACAGTCATTTTTATGTCAAAATAGGTATAGTCGGATCTGCAGCATGGGTCACAGATAATCTAAAGACCTTTTCGGCTACTACGGAAGATCCTTTTTCACCGGAGCAGAAGACCAAGGTTTCTACTATTTTGGGTCCAGCAGAAGTCACAACTGTCACAGATAGCAATGGATTAACGTACACATTTCCTGCAGGAATTAATGCCAAGTGGGTTCCGTTTGCTTTGCCTCAAATTACGATTGGTGGAGTATTGAATTCGGAGCTTAATTTAAGATTTTTAGCCATTAATTTTGGAGAAGATTTTGGCAAGCTCCAATTAATTGGAGCAGCATTAAGGCATGATATTGGGCACTATTTTAATCTTATTAATTATAATGTAAATGCTGGATATTCCTTCCAAAGTATAAAATTGGGAAATAGAGTCATTTTAACCAATCATTTGATTAGTCTTGATGGGGGAAGAGATTTAAAGCACTTTTATTATTATGGTCGTATTGCTTATCAGTTAGGAAATATGGATGTGACATATACCCCTGATGCGGAAGAAGGAGGGAATAAAATTGAGTTTAAAAACAAAAATGATTTTCCACTTTTTATTGGATTAGGTGGTGGTGTAAAATTGGGTAAGGTCTTTCGGTTTAATTTAGGAATTAGTTATGCAAAATTTCCAATGGCTGAATCAGGAATCATATTAAAATTCTAATCATAAAACATAAAAAAAATAAAAATGAAAACATTAAATTATTTTACCAATTTACTTCTATCATTTATTATTATTACTACATTCTTTGGTTGTGCAGATTATATTAAAGTTTACGAATCTGAGACAAGAATTATTCCTTTGAGTTTGACCATAAATACCTTTGATCAGAAAAATTGGGAGAGCGTAATATCGAAATCTGATATTCAAAAAGCATTAAATATTCCTTTCTATGCACAGAAAGTTAAAGTAACGTTGAAATCAATAAAATTAAAAATTGAACCTGACGCTAATCCAAAGAATGCACCATTTGTAGAGTATTCTATGAATGTGTTTGCACCTGAGGGACAATCGTATAGTAACTTTTTAGACCTTAGCTCTTATGAAGTGACCAAATTTCTTGGCTCACCAAGTCCAATAAATATTAATTTAAGGGCGAAGGAAATTGCTAATTTGAACGGTTTACTTACTCGACTTTTTGATCCTAACCAAGTATTGCAAAGTGTAAAATTTAATGGTGATATTAATGGTAAATTAGTTGCTGATGGTGGTCCAAATGCAGTTTTTATAGGTAAGTTAATCGTTAATTTAGCACTTGACATTTCTTATTTTCATTGCGAATATTCTGAAGCATCTACATTTATTGACGATTCTTGCACCCAATAATGCTTGTTGCAATATTAGATACACAATAATTAATGTAGAATTGTATAAGTGGGTTTCTTTTATACTTTTAATATTGACTTTTATAAGAAAGTGTTAATTGATAATGTGGGTTTCTTGTAGTAAGTTTTATTTTAATTTATCTCATCAATTAAGTAGTATTTAAAATGATAAAAAATAACTTAAATTGGTTTCAATCAATCATCCTAATTATTTTACTTGTAGGATGTAACAAGGATGATTTTTCAAACCCTGTTAATAGGAAAATTGAAACCGGCTCATTTATTGAAATCACCCAGGTTGCTGTAGGTACAGGTGGTTCAACGATTGCTGTGAATGGAGGAGTATTAGGTGGAATGACCATTGAGATTCCTCCTGGGTCATATACTACGAACAAGGATTTTACGATTAGCAGTGCAGATATTCTAAATCACACTTTTGGGCCTGATTTAAATCCAATTACGCCATTGATTCGAATTAACAATGGTGGCGGCTATGCAGATTCAATATTAACCGTGACCATCCCTTGCGTCGTACCCCAGGGTCATTTTGCCATGGGTTTTTATTACAACGAGGAGACGGGCGAACTGGAGGGCATTCCGGTGGTGGCCATAAATGATAGCAATGTCATCCTTTCTACAAGGCATTTTTCTTCCGAACCCCTTTATCATGTGAATGGCAATCTTTCTACAAGGGCAAATAAATTCGCAGATATCCTAATAAGCTCCACGGAAATATCCTCGTTATTTGGAAATCTCGAATCAGGCTTTAAACCTGGTGTTGACGATTGGGAGTTTATCAATTATGGCTCTTATATTGAACCTGGAGGTCATTGTGCAGGTCAGTGCATCACAGCGATGTGGTATTATGCCACTCAAAAAGTAAAACTAAACCAAGCCCCCTTATGGAATAGATTCAGCACATTACAGGATCCTGTGACTTACGACAACAGAAATGGCTATCGGTTTGCCTCTGTTGTGCAAAAAAGTATAGATTGGGATAATCGAGATAAGGCAATGACAACATTCTATGATCATCCTTCCGGAAAACGAATATCAAAAGATAGTCTTACTTACCTTTCGTTCGCTTACGCTATAAAATTAAATAAGAAACCGCAATATGTTTCTATTAGAAATGATTCTGGCGGCCATGCCATGATTGTGTATCAAAGCAATGCCAATACTTTAATTGTGGCTGATCCCAATTTTCCAGGAAGCTATGATCATAAAATTGAACTGTCTAATGGAAAATTCAAGCCTTATCCATCAAATCCAAATGCCAATCTACCTCAAGAGTTTTATCCGCGTATTAATTACATCGGTGCCTCTGCCCATATTTCAATCGAAGGTGTAGCCGAACTTTACAAGCAGGTACTGAATGGGACCATCGGAGATGCGGGCAAGCCCGATGCCACTTTTCCAGCGATTCAACTCGTGTATTGGAATGAATCCATGGGCTGGGTTGACATCAGAGATAGCCTGGATGTGGATCTGGATTCCATCGAAATTGCATGCCGGTGTGTATCCTGCAAATATCCCTCCGGATATTATGACCAAAGTGCTGTCATATATTTTGTCAATGAGAAAAATCAATTAGTAAGAAGACCAGGCAGTAAATATCCTCGTTCGTTTGCAATTTATCGCAACCCGGGAAGAACTGTTGTTCCTTTTGCCATCTTCGGAAACTCTTCCACCTTGGGTGATTCCAATGCGCGTTACATAGATTTTAAATCTCTAATCATACATAATAAATACAAAATCAAGATCCATCCGGATCCGATAATTGGAGTTACAGACCGGTCACTGGATATCACGGCAGAACTACAAGGCTCCTATTCACAGGCAAAATTCATTTGGAATTTTGGGGATAATACGCCGGAAACAACAAAGTACTTTGACAACAAAGTGCAACATGCTTATAAGCAAGCCGGAGAATATACTATCCAGGTAAGGGTAATGGACGACAGGACCGGTCAGATCCTAGGCGAAGCAACTGCTCCTGTGCAAATCAGCAATGCCAGTTCTTCCTTTAATTTCAATTGGCTTCAAAGAAAATCTAACAGAGATTGGTTCTATGATATAAATTTTAATCTGTCAGGAGCGGTTGAGGGGAAAAACGGAAATAAAGTAGAACAGATTGTTGCCAATGAAAACAGTAAAATTGTAAATGTGAAATTTGCTAGCATTGATTCATTTTTAGTCAATTTCACGAGTTCGTTTTCTCTATCTCCATTACAAATTACAAGCACAGTGGATCCTAAGGAAATTATAACCTATTCCGGAACTCCAAGATTAAGCTGGTCTACAAATAATTTTAATCCACCTGCCGGTCAGGCTACTGGAAATGGAACATATGGAAATTCTAACTGTGTTGGTACCATTACCATAAAAGGTTATATGGATTATACATCCACATGGTATGATGACAATATCGGAGAATACAAAACCACCATCGGTACTAATGAATGGGTGTTGGGATATATTCAATTTGAAAAATACTAATCTGAATAGAAGTGTTTTTATGTTTAGGGGGTTTATGATTGAAAAAGTTTAAAATTTAATAAAATGAAAACAAATTTTTATAAGGAGTTCCGTAAGTTAAGTTTAAGAATGAATATGCGTTTTGGACATCTCTTGATCTTGGTCATATTATTTTCGGCAAGTTGTAGCAAAGACGAGAATACACCCAATCCCGGCAGTGGTAAAATTGAAACCGGAGCATTTACAGAAGTATTGAATGAGCAAGTAGGATCTTCGGGTAAGTTGTTGAACATCCAGGGTGGTTTAATAAATGGAATGTCCATTGAGATACCTAATGGCGCTTATCCCTCCGGCAAAGATTTTGTTATTTCTGTTGCCGAAATTAAAAGTCACACCTTTGGTCCTGACTTTAACCCTATTACACCAATGATACGCATCAATAATGGAGGAGGTTATGCAGATTCCATACTCACCATAACTATCCCGTGTGTTGTACCTAAGGATCATTTTGCGATGGGTTTCTATTATAATGAAGAGACAGGTGAATTAGAGGGGATTCCGGTCATTTCAATTACGGATAGTTATGTAATACTTGCTACTAGACACTTTTCGGGAAAACATTTAAATGAAGGTATGGGAAGTGCAGCTACACGAGCTAAAATTTGGGCTGATATATTAGTGAGTTCAATGAACAAGGACAAATTATTTGAACTTCAGGAATCTGGTTTTCGTCCAGGTGTAGATGACTGGGAGTTTCCAAATGAAGGTTCGTATATTGCTCCAGGAGGACATTGTGCGGGTCAGTCTTTAGCTGCAATGTGGTATTATACTATTCATAAATTAAACCTTCATGAAGCTCCACTGAATGGGCGATTTGATCCAATGCCAGGAATTATATGGCAAGATAATGTTAATGGATATCGATTTGCTTCTGCCGTACACGTAGATTATGCTGCTTCATGGCTACTTGCTATGAGTCCGGCTGGTATTTTTAAAAGTAAATTTAATAATCAAGGTCCAAAAAATTTGATTTCTTTTGACAGTTTGCAATATTTAGGATTTGCTTATTCCATTCGTTTGACTAAAAAGCCCCAATATGTTGATATAAGAAGTAGTGCAGGTGGAGCACATGCAATGATAATTTATAGAACAAATTATAATGTAATGTCTGTAGCAGATCCTAATTTTCCTGATAGAAATTCACATTTTATTTCATTATCCAATGGCAACTTTTTGCCTTATGAGTCTAAACAAAATGCAAATACGCCAACGGTCCTTTATGAGAAGATTCAATTTTTTGCCAAATCTGCACTAATATCTTCAGAAGGTATTGCAGAACATTATGCTGCAATGTTGGCAGGAACAATTGGGTCTAAGCCTCCATATTTTTTTCCGCCTTCCCAACTTATTTATTACAATGGGAAAGAGTGGGTAGATCTATCTGATACTTTGAGTATAGAATCCGATACAATTACTATTGCTGCAAGATGTTTTCAATGTGGAGCACGTTATCCCGGAGACCTCACTGCTATGAAATTGCTTAAAACGAATGGTGATACTTCTGTTTTAACAGATAAGAAAGGTTATCTTAATATTCCATTGGTGCCTGGAGAAAATTTACTACCACTTGAAATACTTGGTACTGCGAATGGAAGCGATTGGGGTTATTTGGATTTCAAAATGCCGGTGATTAAAAAAGAACCTAAAGCTGGTTTTGGTTACTGGTTGAAACAGCTTAATGATGATGGTACACTAGGAGCTAGTTTTGGATTAAAAACCATGCAAGGTCAATTTGCTGGAAAATGGTTAGGTACAACTTATAAAGTTGATTATCAAAAAGACTTTGATATAGATGGACGCCATGGTACCGTTTTCGCCAAATACACTGCTAATTGTAATTCAAATAGAACATTAATTAATTCTTTTAATATTGAATTATGGACACTTGAAGGTATAACAAAAGGTGTGGTCATTTCATTGGATGGAAAAAATCTGCCCCTAACTTCTTCAGAAGGAAGTAATTTGGTTTTTAGTGCTTATGGTTCTGCGGCATGTAGTACATTAACTCGTGTGGATTATTTTGAAGCTGGGAAAGCGGCTAAATATAGTTGCGATGAAACTTCATTTGTATTCTTTACCATTCCAAAACCATGAACAAGTAAAGGTGTTTGATTCATTGAGTCGGGGTACACTTTTGTCGTATCCCGACTTTTTTATTTTATTATTTTAGAAAATATTTTTAATAAAAAAGATACTTCGTAAACATAATTAAGATAATTTTGTCTTAAATAAAGTTATATTCAATATTCATCTAAAAAATTTGAAATTATGTTAAAAGTGCAACTATTCATTTTAGGATTATTCGTATTTTTTTTAAATCAGATTCATTCGCAAGACACTAGTGTTGCGGAAAAAATTTCTTCGCCTAAAGTATTGGGGTATCACTTTGGGGTGGTTCAAATTGCATTTGCCATTAATAAAGGTGATGTTATTTATTTAGACAAATATGATTTTTACACGATTGGTTTTCCATTTGGCATTAGTTTGAAGACTCCTGGAAAAGCCATTATTGATCTCGAGTTTGTGCCCGTAATTAAGCCTTATCTGACCACGGAAACACCTTATAATGTTCATTTATTATATCATCCAGGAATACTTTATCCACTAAAACAAGGATGGACATTGGGATTCAGATTGGCATTTGAAAGTGGGGAAAAACAATTTGGCTTTACACCCTTGATCAATAAAGCATTTAGAATTAATGAAGGTTCTGTTTTTTTTGTTGAATTGGTTGCTCCAGGAAGATTCGGACCAGCTAAAAATTCTGGTTATACACAATTAGGGGGTCTTCATTTAGGTTTTGGTTTCTAAAAAAGTATAAATCATAGCTCTTTAGATTTATATTTTAGAGAATATATTGAAATGGGAAAGATAAAAGATTTTAAATCACCATCTAGTTCATTTACGATCAAAACCGAAGTAGTTTGTCCTAATGATGCTAATCCAATGGATATTTTGCAAGGAGGAAGGTTGGTTGAATGGATGGATATAGGTGCTGCAGTTTGTGCACAAACCCATTGCGGAAAAATTTGTGTAACGGCTTCGATTAATCATGTTGATTTTTATTCAGCCGCCAAAATTGGTGATATCATTACGATTTTGGCAAGAATAACCAGAGCATTTAATACGTCTATGGAAATTTATGTGCACGCTTTTGCTCGGAAGGTGACCTCAGAAAAGAAATACTTGGTAAGCAAAGCCTATTTCACTTTTGTTGCACTCGACGATTTGGGGAAAGCCACGCCAATTATTTCTGTTAATCCAGTAACCAAGGAAGATAAAATACAATTTGATGCTGCATTATTAAGAAAAGAAAGAATTGCTAAAGGGAAGAAAAAGAGACATCTAATGTATCATAAATAGTTCCTCACATGTTAAAGAAATTTACTTATATATGATGTTTTTATTTATATAGATGTTTAATTTTATTTGTTTTTGCTTGTATCATAATCTATTGAAAAAGCATATGAAACCGAATATTTTTAATAAATCCTAATGTATTACAAATAGGTCATGCAGTATAACTATTGATTATCTTCAATAAACCATTCAGCATACGATGAAAGAGTTTCTTCAAGTCTGATATTTACTAACGGCGTAGAAATACTAAATTTGTCTATCAATATATCAACAAAATGCAATAATAAGTTCTCACAAGTTGGCTGAAAAGGTACTAAAATAACTTTTTCAAATTCGTTGGATATGACTTCAGATTTCGAATAGGGTGCTTCTTGATTGAGTACAAGTGCGTGATCAAAAACATGTATAATATGTTTGTTTACAATTTCTTTCAGATCTCCAAAATCAATCACCATACCCAATTTGGTTTTTTTAATATCCTCTATGGGATTTCCAATCAAAGTAATACTTAAATGATAGGTATGTCCATGAATATTTTTACAAGGTCCATCATAACCATACAGTGCATGGGCCATATCAAAGGAAAACTTTTTAGTAATTCTAATTTTTTTATGAGGCATTATTTTTAGTTTTGTATAGGGGTAATTTTGATAATATTAACAGGACAGTTTTGAGCGGCTATGATGTTTTCTTTGAGTTCATCTTCAGTAACTAACACTGAATAAAATCCTTTTTTGTTTATGGCTCCAATTAATGTACATTTTCCATCTTTTTTTGAAATACGCCATCGATTTCGAGATGCTTCAACACATGCGTTGCATCCTATACATTTTTCTCTTTGTTGTGTTATTCGAATCATATGGTTTCACTTACAAGTTTGTAAAGCTTGTCAGATGGTCTAATTTTTTCGTTTATTTTTATAGAAAAGGAATCCCCTTTTTGTGATTTGGCTACGGATATTTTATTCACTCTAATGTCTTCTATTTTAGATTGAATATATCCTGTTGTAGGTCCGGTAATGATCACTTCATCGCCTATCCGTAAACTATGCGATTCACAAACGAATTCCCCGACACCTATTTTGTCAAAGTATTTGACAGCTTTAGCTACATATATTTTCTTTTTAGTTGCTTTGGAACCATTCTCATTGCTCCATTCACCCATTTTTTTACCGAGATAATACCCGTCCCAAAAACCCCGATTATAAACTGTAGCTAATTCTTTTTTCCAGGCTTCTATTTTTTCTTTGCTGAAACTTCCATTTAAATGGGAATTAATGGCTTCATTATAGCATTTTGTTACGGTATATACATAATCAACAGCTCGACCCCTTCCTTCGAGTTTCAAAACACGAACTCCTGCATCAATAATTTGATCTATAAAATCTATGGTGCATAAATCTTTTGCCGACATAATCATTTCATTGTCTATTTCAAATTCAATGCCTTCTTCTTTGTCTGTTACAATATAGCTTCTTCTGCAATTTTGAATGCAAGCTCCTCGATTCGCGGATGCGTAATGTGAATGTAGACTTAGGTAGCATTTACCGGAAACCGCCATGCATAAGGCACCATGAGCGAAAATTTCTAATTCAATTAAATTTCCTTTGGGTCCAGTAATATTTCTTCTTTTTATTTCGCGACTAATATCTGCTACTTGCATCAGACTTAATTCACGTGCTAATACGATAACATCTGCAAAATGAGCATAAAATTCTACGGTATCAATATTGGAAACATTCGCTTGTGTAGAAATATGAATTTCCATTCCAATTTTTTTAGCATAATTCATAACGGCATGGTCGGATGCTATGATGGCTGAAATTCCATTTGTTTTTGCGGCATCTTCTATGCTTTTCATTAGATTGATATCGTGATCATATAGGATTGTATTGAGTGTCAAATAGGTTTTCACATGGTGTTCCTTTCCTATTTCTGCGATTTTTTTTAAGTCTTCCAAGGTAAAATTAATACTTGATCGGGCACGCATATTCAGTTGTTCTACACCAAAATATACTGAATTGCAACCAGCTTTTATGGCAGCCATTAAAGATTCGAAAGACCCTGCCGGAGACATTAATTCTATAGACCGTTTTTCTGACATCGTTTTAAATATACCTTTCAAAGATGACGGCAAAGGTAATATAAAGTTTGATCTAATATTAATAAGTTATAATCCTGTATCATGATTAAAAGGTTTAAAATTTTAATAGTTTAAGCAGTGATAGTTATTAAATATTAATGATTCTAAAATAGGTCTATTAGGTATTTAAATTGTTGCATGTTGAATTTGTAAATTTATCATTCATATTATCAATAGTTTTAATTTGGATCCGTTAAATGGAAATATTAGGTCATTTTAGTGGATTAATTTTATTAGATAATTATAAAAGACAAAAAAGTCTTAAATTAATTATATATTTGCAAAATTATTTAAATTAATTTTCTAATTCCTAGAGAGATTTTACTCATATATTTTTTTAAACTAATGCACTTATGAATAAGATTCCATTGCATAAATTTCATATACCTGTTTTAGGGTTGGCTTATAGTATCGATACGCCTATTAAGGTAGCCCGGTATGGTATATCTTCTGTAATGTCAATTATCGAAGATCAATTGATTGAAATGATGCGAGCTCATTATTATCCAATGATAGGATTAGAATATATCCCAATTCCAAGACACGAATGTAATTATCGCAGTAAACGTATTACAGATTATTTGAACCTAGTTAATAGAATAGTACTGGATCAAGTGACAAAGCTTAGAAATGCTACTTTTGAATCGGGTTCCGAAATTGTAAAATATTTTGAAATGCTTCCTGATGACAGTATGGTGAAAAAAATATACTTACAAATGTTAAATACCACAAATTTACAAGAAAAAAGTACTCTTGAAGACTATTTGCGAACTCAAATTCAACCGGGAAGTATTGATGTAAATATCATGACAAAAGTCGACAGAGAACAATATAATGCCTTAGGTGTTTTAATAGAAGATGGATCGGATGCGGTTTCAGCTTTGAAGGCGTATGCGGATAGTGATCTTTTCAATTCTTCTGTGGTGTTTTCTGCGGGCATGAATCCCAGATTGTATAATTTTCTTGAAACTTGTAGAGCGTTTGATATTAATGAGAATGGAAGTTTTACGAAGAAAATAATAGTTAAAGTTAGTGATTATCGATCGGCATTAATACAAGGCAAATATTTGGCTAAGAAGGGTATTTGGATAAGTGAATTTAGGATTGAGTCTGGGTTGAATTGTGGTGGTCATGCTTTTGCAACTGATGGTTATCTTATGGGGCCTATATTAGAGGAATTCAAACAAAAAAAACAAGAACTTATTTTATCACTATTTGAATTATATAATCCAGTACAAGAAAGTAAATCTGGTATAAAATTGACTAACCCACCTCCTATAATTTTCTCAGCACAAGGTGGGATAGGCACTTCTGGAGAAGATGCTTTTTTACATCAGTATTATCATATAGAGAGTACTGGTTGGGGGACTCCATTTTTATTGGTTCCTGAAGCAACAACTGTTGATGAATCTACCCTTGATTTATTGAGTTCTTCAATGGAACAGGATTTGGTTTTAAGTAATAATTCACCATTAGGTGTTCGTTTTTATAATTTAAAAGGAACTACTTCAGAAAGAGAAAAGTTAATGCGAATAAATAAAGGAAAACCTGGAAGTCCTTGTACTGAAAAGCATTTAGCTTTTAATACAGAATTTTCTACTGAACCTATTTGCGTAGCTTCTCATAAATATCAAAAGTTAAAAATCAAACAAATCCAATCCTTACAATTACCAACCATTGAATATAATAAACAAGTCAAGGATGTGACTGATAAAGAATGTTTGTGTATTGGTTTATGTAATTCTGCTGCAATAAAGTACAAACATACATTCGTTAAAAAACTAAATGCTGTAACCATATGTCCCGGTCCAAATATTGTACATTTTTCGAAAGTGGTTTCTTTGCAAACCATGGTTGATCATATTTATGGTAGACAAAATATTATTACTAATGCTAAGAGAGCTAATATGTTTATCAATGAATTAAATTTATATAAGGCTTACTTAAAAGAACAATTGGAAGAAGAAATTTTACCAGATTTGCGCGCTAAAAGAAGTAAATACCTTACAAATTTTTATCAAAATTTAAAAAATGGCATTGCCTATTATCATCAACTTTCTGATAAATTTGAATTGAAACGTATTGAATTTGTAAACGCGCTTATTGACATTGAATTTGAATTGAGTGTTTTATATTCTAAATACGAAATGAGTATTTAGTGGATTTAATAGTTTAACCACATTTGTCGGAATTATCTAACCATTTACACTCTAATGTGATTTATATCATGCCAAAGTTTATATTTTTTCAAATTTAGCTTGAAAGAATCTTAGATACTTAGGTTCATAAACCATTTTCATACCATTAAGTTTTTGTCTTTTTTCATAAACCCTTGCTGCAGATTCTGCGATGACATCCATGTGAGCTTGAGTGTACACTCGACGTGGAATGGTAAATCTTACCAACTCTAATTTTGGAAAATAGTTATCGCCATTTGCCTTTCGACCTGCAGAAACAATACCTCTTTCCATAGTTCTAACGCCTGAATCTAAATAAATTTCAGCTGCTAATGTTTGAGCAGGAAATTGTTCTTGTTTGATATGTGGTAAGAATTTTTTTGCATCTACAAATATGCCATGGCCACCAATGGGTTTTACAATAGGAATGTCATATTGTAACATTTTCTCACCTAGATAAATGACTTGGCCGACTCTAGCTTTTATGTGTTCATCACTTACACTTTCACCAATGCCAATGGCCATTGCTTCCATATCTCTTCCAGCAAGTCCGCCATAGGTATGAAGGCCTTCATAAACAACTACCATATTGCGCGCTTCTTCAAAAATATCCCATTCGTTTACTGCGAGGAAACCACCAATGTTGACCAGTGCATCTTTCTTAGCACTCATCGTAGCCCCATCAGTATAGGAACATATTTCTTTGACTATTTCTTTTATTGTTTTATGTTCATATCCTTTTTCTTTTTGCTGAATAAAATAAGCATTTTCAGCGACTCTGGTCATGTCATGGATAATACGGATCTTGTGTTTTTTGGTCAGCGCTCGTAGTTCTTTTAAATTTTTCATACTGATGGGTTGACCGCCAGCCATATTTACACTGGTAGCCATACTTACATAGGGAATTTTCTTAGCGCCGTGTTTTTTTATTAATGCTTCAAGTTTATTAAGATCCACATTGCCTTTGAAGGGAAATTCATTTTCTGAATCATGGGCTTCATCGATAATGATATCTTGGAATGTGCCGCCTGCTAATTCCTGATGTAGGCGAGTTGTGGTAAAATACATATTGCCGGGAATGATGTCACCTTTTTTAATTAGGATTTTCGAAAGGATGTTTTCAGCACCGCGGCCTTGATGTGTTGGAATTAAATATTTATAGCCATAAACATCTTTGACCACTTCTTCCAGGTGATAAAAATTTCGACTACCAGCATAAGCTTCATCTCCCATCATCATTCCAGCCCATTGTCGATCACTCATTGCTGAGGTCCCACTATCCGTTAGTAAATCTATGTATACATCTTCGGACTTTAATAAAAAAGTATTATATCCGGCTTCTTTCATTGCTTTTTTTCTCTGAGATGGAGTAGTCATCTTGAGCAATTCAACCATTTTAATTTTGTAGGGTTCTGCCCAACTATGTTTGATATGTTTCATGATATTTATTTTTTTTAAATTGGCTTTAATTTAGCAGTAAAATGTCGGAGTAATGGTGCCTCTTCCGTAATTTGAAGTCCATGAATGGTATCGCGCTTTTTAAATACTTCAATGATGACTTCAGATACATAATCAATATGACTTTGGGTGTATACTCTTCTTGGAATGGCTAATCGAACGAGTTCTAAAGGTGCTGGAATTAGTTTATGTAAGGCGTCGTATTTTCCGAACATCAGAGAACCAATTTCTACACCCCTTACCCCACCTTCTAAATATAATGCCCCTACTAGAGCTTGACCTGGATATTGGTCTACTGGGATATGTGGTAACATGGCTTTCGCATCTAAATATACAGCATGTCCTCCTGCTGGTTGCATAACAGGTACTCCTGCCGCCATTAATTTTTGAGTCAGGTATTCTATACTTCTAATTCGGTATTGCAGATAGTTTTCATCCATGACTTCATTTAGTCCTATAGCAATAGCTTCCAGATCTCTACCAGCCAGTCCACCGTATGTTGGGAAGCCTTCTGTAATCACTAAGAGGTTTCTACATTGCATGGCTAGATCTTTATTATGCATAGCCAGAAAACCGCCTATATTTGCAAACGCATCTTTTTTGGCGCTCATGGTGCATCCATCTGCATAAGAGAACAATTCATGTGCAATTTCTGGAATGGATTTATGAGCGTATTCAGCTTCTCTTAATTTAATAAAATAGGAGTTTTCAGCGAACCGACAAGCATCAATATAAAGCGGAATATTATAGCTGGTGCATATTGCTTTTACATCTTTAATATTTTGCATGCTAACGGGTTGTCCACCTCCTGAATTGTTCGTGACGGTTATCATCACGAGCGGAATATTCGAAGCACCTTTCTCTTCGATGAATTTTTTTAGTGCAACTACATCCATGTTGCCTTTGAATGGAGCAGGAATGGATGGATGTTTTCCCTCTTCACATAATAAGTCTACACCGATGGCCCCCGAATATTCAATGTTGGCTCTTGTGGTATCAAACAAAGTATTACTAACAAAATATTTTCCTGGACCCCCAAGTATACTAAAAAGAATTTTTTCGGCAGCTCGGCCCTGATGTGTAGGGATGACCAAAGGCATTCCGGTGATTTTTTGTACTGTTTCTTCAAATCTGAAAAAACTCGGACTACCAGCATAAGATTCATCGCCTTGCATAATACCAGCCCATTGATTACTGCTCATTGCGCTAGTACCGCTATCTGTTAATAGATCAATGATGACATCAGTAGAATGGATTAGAAATGGATTATAAAAGGCTTGTTCTAAAATCTCTTTTCGTTGTTTTTCAGTATTGAAAAAAATGGGTTCTACGGATTTGATTTTGAAGGGTTCTATAATGGTTTTCATAAATGATATGGGATAAATAATTATTAAAACGTATTAAAAACTACAATCAAATAGGTCGAATAAAAAGTTTTTATTAGCTATTATTGAGTCATATATTATGGTCAAAGGTACATCCTATGCCATTGATTTCAATTTAAAATAAGTTATTATTTTATTTATGATTGATTTATTTGCATCTTTGATTGAAGCTATTATTTGTGTTAATCAAATAATATTTAAAAGTTTATTTATATGAATAAACTAAATAGGTTATAACTGTATTTTAAAATTTTTGAGTTAATGAAATTTCGAGTAAAGTTGCTTTCGGAAAAAGTATATTATTTTCAAGGTGAACATGAATATGTAAGTCTTGTTCGAATTCATCAAGTTTGGCATATAATGCTTTAAAAGTGTTGCAAGCACCAATGGGTGGATTGTAATGGTTACTTAATTGATCTATTTCTTTTAGCATGTTTCCTACTTGTTCATGTTCTTGTTGCATCATATGAATTGGATTCAGTATTGGTCCAAATGGAGGAATGGGTTTTTGAGAATGATTCTTATCTGCGACAACGCAATTTTTAATATATGGAAAGAGGACCATCTCTTCTTTAGCCATATGCGATTTCAGTTCTTCAGCGACATGCTTGAATATATTTTCAATTTGTACTACCTCAGGATAGGATGTTCCGTGAACCTTAGATACTTTTGAGGCATATTCATCGATTAATGTCAAGGAATTTTTAACATAGGTGTGATGATTATTAATAATGTAATCAATGAGAAAATCCAATTCCCAGAGATTGTAATTTTGTGAAGGAACTAAAAAGTCATCTATGTTTTTTAATTCTTGTAAAAGTTCATTGATGTTTATGTTTTTATTTTCACATGCCTTTTCAATGGAAATGCCACCACCGCAACAAAAATCTATACCAAATTTTTTAAACACATGGGCTGATTTTATATTCTTAGATACGATATCTGCAATGGTTAATGTTTCTTCTATTTTCATTTTTATCTGTATTTTATAGAGGATGAATATTTTGTTATAATGCAAAGGTATAGTGATATAACGACCTGAATTATGATTGGAATCATATTATAAGAGTAAAGTGTCTTAAAAGGTCTGATTTTATTTTTATATCATACTTGATGCAGATCAAGTTATAATATGTAGTATATCCATTATAGATTGAAAGCATAACCTAATATTATTGTGAATCTGATATTTTTGATTATTGAGTTTTGAACATATTCGGATTATAAATATGAACTTATTTTTGAATTTGGTTTCCAATTATTATGAATTTATGACTTTAAAATAAAGAATTTTTTAGTATGGTGAATAAAAAATAGCATGTTGAATTAGATACATAGTTTCAAGTTTAATGATTGTTTAACTAATAGATTGTCAATAGGATATTAATAGATGATCATTAAATTTATAGCTTTTTTACTTCATTTTAGGAAGAGTTTAAAGTATTCATTTGTAAAAATATTTTAAAAAATGTTTGGAAAATGAAAATTGTTTTTATATTTGGGTCAAAATAGTCTTAAATATTATCGAATTTGAAAGTATTATCCAAGGCAACAATTTATGGTTTAAGGGCTTTGATTTATGTAGCTACCAAGAGTGACGGGGATCGTTATGTGAATATTGGAGAGATTTCCACGGAGTTGGATATTTCTTTTCATTTTCTGACGAAAACGTTTCAGGTTTTGACTCAGAATGGAATTTTGGAATCACATAGGGGACCACACGGAGGGGTTTTATTGAAGAAGCCAATGGATCAAATATTTTTAATCGATTTGGTACATATTTTGGAGGGACAAGATTTTTTTTCAAAATGTTTATTGGGACTTCCCGGTTGTGGTTCGAAGGAACCTTGTCCGGTACACAATTTTTGGAAAGAGGTTAAGGGATCTTTAGAGATTGAGTTTAGGAAAACTTCATTGGCTTTTTTGGCTGAAAACATTCAAAAAGGAAAAATGAGATTATAAATGTGAATCCTTTTTTTTAACTATATTTAAGATAAATTAGTCTTAAATAAAATCAAATTTATTCTTACAAGAAAAATCAATTGTTATGGAATCAAATGGACAAAATGGACAACATGAACAAAGTGGAACTACCGCTACTAAGAACATGAGCTATATTATGAATACCAAAAATTGGCGAGGGCCGCTTATATTTATTTTGATTATTAGTATATTAGGTGTCGGCATGATCGGCTATCAAACTTATGTTGATGCGCCGCCAATGACGGGTTTTAAAGATCAAAATGGGCGAGTTGTTATGGATCAAAAAACCATTGAACGGGGTCAAGAAGTATTTCATAATTATGCATTGATGGAATACGGTAGTTTCTTTGGAGATGGTGCTCAACGAGGTCCTGATTTTACTGCGGAAGCATTGCATGAGATGACTTTAGCTATGAATCGTTTTTATGTTGAGGAATTTAAATCAAAAACTGGTAAAGACCCAACAGCAAGTGATATCAGCCAAATTAAAGAGCAAGTTAAATTAGAATTAAAGCAAAATCATTACGATAAGGCGGAGAATATTGTTGCTTTGTCTGCGGCTCAGTCTTATGCATTAGCTGAAGTTCAAAAATATTATACCGATATATTCATTGATAAGAATACAGGTTCTGGTTTCCCTCCTAAAGATTATATAAAAAGCAGACAAGAAACGGCTGATTTGGGTTCGTTTTTTTTCTGGGGTGCATGGGTTTGTGTAACAGAAAGACCTGGTACCAATTTTAGTTATACACACAATTGGCCCTACGACCCAGGTGCTGGTAATACACCAACTTCTCCGGTTATTTTATGGAGTGTTTTGGGTTTATTGGCTTTTGTTTTAATGTGTGGAATTGTCCTATATTTCATTGGTCAATACAATCAACTACCTAATAAATTTTTCAAACCGCCTAAAAGAGATTTGTTTACAATTGCTAGAGTAGCGGCCTTTAAACCAACACCTACTCAAAGAGCAACATTCAAATTTTTCTTTGTTGCAATTTTATTATTCTTTTTACAAGTTTCTAGTGGTCTGATAACAATCAATGATTTTTTAAATTGGTTGGGCTATATTGGCATTCATATTACGGATGATGTACCTGTTACCATTTCTAGAAGTTGGCATTTAATGTTATCCTTATATTGGATTTCAACTTGTTGGATTGCTTCATCTATTTTTATATTGCCCATACTTTCTAAAAAGGAATTACCTGGACAACTTCGTAACATTAATATTTTATTTGTTTTATTATTTGTTTTAGTTGGAGGTTCTTTATTAGGTATGGTTATGGGTCCATTAGGATTAATGGGAAAAATGAATTATTGGTTGGGTCATCAAGGTTGGGAATTTGTTGATTTTGGTAAAGCATATCAAGTATTATTGATGGGTATTTTTATACTATGGGGCATTATTGTTTATAAAGGGATTAAACCAGCATTTGTTAAAGGTGAACCATGGAATCTTCCCAACTGGATTATGTATTCTGTAATAGGAATCCCGTTACTTTTTTTATCAGGCTTTGTTGCAAAACCAGAAACGAATTTTGTGATTGCAGATTTTTGGAGATGGATGGTGGTGCATATGTGGGTTGAAGCTTTTTTTGAAGTGTTCATAACCGTTATTGTCAGTTACTTAATGGTATTGATGGGCTTAGTAAGTAGGCAAGCGGCTATTAGAGTAGTTTATTTCGCCACTATATTATTTTTAGGCACTGGATTATTAGGTATTTCACATAATTTTTATTGGAATGCAAAACCAGTAGCAACAATGGCATTGGGAAGTGTATTTTCTACACTGCAGTTTGTACCATTAATTTTATTGACTGTTGAAGCATGGCGTTTTAAAAATATGCCTACTATGGCAGTAGGTGATGTTGCACATAGTGAGTTACAAGGTTTTGGTTTTCCAGCAGTGTTCAAATTTTTAATTGCTGTGAATTTTTGGAATTTTTTTGGTGCAGGGGTACTTGGTATTATTATTAATCTGCCTATTATGAATTATTTTGAACATGGCACATATCTTACGGTTAATCATGCTCACGCAGCATTAATGGGCGTGTATGGTAATATTTCAATAGCTGCTTTGCTTTTTGCATCAAGACTAATTATAAAGGATCATCGATGGAATGACAAAGTAGTTAATTTTTCTTTTTGGTCTATCAATGCAGGTCTTATGTTAATGGTTGTTTTGGATCTTTTTCCAGCAGGATCGATACAGTTTAAAGCAGTTGTAGAACAAGGTCTTTGGTATGGAAGATCTTCAGAATTTATGGATTTCGGCGTGTTTAAGTCTTTGACATGGTTAAGAGGGATTGGTGCTTCAGTATTTTTCTTTGGTGGGGTTATTCCTTTAACTTGGTTCATTGTATCTCGTATTAATTCATTGAAGTCCAAGACCTATGATATTCAATTGATGGATGAAGTGATCACGCCTCAATTAGCAGATGTAAGTGTAAATGAAGAAGTAGTTAATGTATAATATTGAAAACTTTTGCGATAAAGTTATTATCATGTAATATTTAATTTTTTGCTTATTCATTTATATGAATAAATATAAATAGTTTGAATGATAAAATTAGTAATTAAAAGAAATGGTGCATACCATCCTTATTTATCTTTTAAAATTGAGGATGCGATCCAAAAAGCTTTTCAAGGACAAAAGCAAAAGACTGACATTCATGTATTAAATGCAGTGTTTAAAAAGTTAGAAGAAAAGTCTATTTGGGCAGTTGAAGATATTCAGGATATTATAGAAAAAGAGTTGTTTGATAAACATCACTTTGAAACCATGCGCGCGTTCATGTTGCATCGTCATACTCGTAAAATGCAACGTGAACACGTTGGTGGTTTAAATCAAGATACCACCTATATTGATTGTTCTCAAACCATTGAAGAGTATGTTTTTCAAAAAGACTGGAGAATTAATGCAAATGCAAATACTTCCTATTCCAGTGCTGGATTGATCAATAACGTAGCAGGAAAAGTGATTGCTAATTATTGGTTGGATAAAGTTTATTCAAAGGAAGAGGGATTCGCTCATCGCAATGCAGATTTACATATTCATGATCTCGATTGTCTTACGGGTTATTGCGCTGGATGGAGTTTGCGCATATTGTTGAATGATGGATTTAATGGTGTTAGAGGTCGCGTTGAAAGTAAACCTCCTTCACACTTCAGAGAGGCCTTAGGGCAAATGGCTAATTTTTTAGGAATATTACAAAGTGAATGGGCAGGAGCTCAAGCCTTTAGTTCATTTGATACGTATTTGGCGCCTTATGTTTTCAAGGATAATCTTTCTTTTGATGAAGTTCTAAAAGCTATCAGAAGTTTTGTTTACAATTTAAATGTGCCAGCGAGATGGGGTCAATCGCCTTTTACGAATATTACTTTAGATTGGGTAGTTCCTGAAGATTTAAAAGAGCAAATTCCAACTAAAAATAATCGTCATCTTTTTGAAAATATTAAATCAAACGATTTAATGATCAAAGCCAAAGCAATTGGTGTAGATCATTTAACTGATTTGTCTTATAAACACTTTCAGAAGGAAATGAATATCATTAACAAGGCATATTATACCGTAATGACTGAGGGCGATTCGAATGGTCAACCGTTTACATTTCCAATTCCTACTGTTAATATCACGGAAGATTTTGATTGGTATGGCGAGAATACGGATCTATTGTTTGAAAACACAGCAAAAGTTGGCTCCTCTTATTTTCAAAATTTTATTGGCAGTCAATATACCTATGATCAACAAGGAAATAAATTGGAAAATCCAAATGCATATAAACCTAATGCCATTAGAAGTATGTGTTGTAGATTACAATTAGACCTTCGCGAATTATTAAAACGTGGAAATGGCCTATTTGGTAGTGCAGAGATGACTGGAAGTATTGGAGTGGTTACCATAAATATGGCGCGATTGGGATATTTATTTAAAGGTGATAAAGAAGGGTTAATAAATCGACTTGATCAATTGTTGGATTTTGCAAAATCTAGTTTAGAAAAAAAGAGATTATTTATTCAAGAACTTTTTGATCGTGGATTATACCCTTATACTAAGCGCTATTTGCCACATTTAAGAAATCATTTTTCAACAATAGGGGTTAATGGTATCAATGAAATGATTCGCAATTTTTCCGATGATAAATATAATATCATTCATCATGAAGGTTATGAGTTTTCAATTCAAGTACTCGATCATATTAGAAAACGTATTACATCATTTCAAGAGGAATCTGGAAATTTATATAATTTAGAAGCTACACCTGCAGAGGGGACAACTTATCGATTTGCTAAAGAAGATAAAAAAAGATACCCAGATATTTTGCAAGCAGGACACAATGAAAATGTTTATTACACCAATAGTTCGCAGATTCCAGTCAATCACACAGATGATCCATTTGAAGCATTAATGCTCCAGGATGAAATGCAATGTAAGTATACCGGCGGGACAGTTTTACATCTATACATGCGAGAAAAAGTAAGCTCCCCAGAGGCTTGTCGTAATCTCGTTCGAAAGGTAATTTCAAATTTTAGATTGCCATACATAACCGTGACACCAGTATTTAGTGTTTGTAAAACGCATGGTTATCTTTCAGGAGAACATTCCTATTGTCCTGCTTGTGATGATATATTATTAAATAGTCTATTAACCGATTTAAAAACTCAAAAAAATGGATAATAATCAACAACAAACACTTTTAGATTTGAATGAAGAAAAACGTAGCAAATGCCTCGTTTTCACTAGAGTGATGGGTTATCACAGACCTATAGAAAGTTTTAATACGGGTAAAAAAGGGGAACACAAAGAGCGTATTCCATTTGTTGAAAAAAAGTGGTGTGAGTAAGCCTATTTATCATATTACACCTTTTACTTTATTAGATTATCCAGATAAGACGGCTTGTATTATTTGGTTTGCCGGTTGTAATATGCGGTGTAAATATTGTTATAATATTGATATTGTAAAGGGGAAGGGGCATTTTAGATATGAAGATGTCTTGCCTTTTATCGAGTCCAGAAAAAATTTATTAGATGGTGTTGTTTTAAGTGGAGGGGAATGCACCATGCATGCTGATGTAATTCCTTTTGTTGAGGATATAAAAAAGCGAAATATGTTAGTTAAAGTCGATACCAACGGATCCAATCCAAAAGTGCTTGAAAAATTATTGTCTGCTAACCTTGTTGATTATGTAGCATTGGATTTTAAGGCATTGGCTAAAAATTTTTATCATGTAACCCAATCTGATTTATTTACTAAGTTTGAGAAATCATTGAATATATTGCTTTCAGCTTCAATTCCTTTTGAAGTCAGAACTACTTTTCATTCTACTTTACTAGAGTTGGATGAATTAATTAGTATGGTTCATTATTTGGGGAATAAAAAATACAAGGGTATTTATTATATACAGCATTTTTTAAATCATTGTGAGACCCTTGGCGATGTGGGTAATGATTATAGGAGAGTGCGTGTCGAAGATTTAAAGTCGGATCTTGTTCATGTTGTGGTAAGAAATTAGCTTGCTAGAAAAAAACCTGTATCTTATTATGGTATGTTGTGAATCAAAATGGATCATACAATTGTGATTATTGTTAAAACCAATTTAATTTTGAAAAATAATTTAATTTTTTAAAAATTAAATTAAAATGTTTCCAAATTCAGAATGAAGGTTATAGATTTGCCTTATAAAGATAAAAAGGTCTTTAAATATTAAATTACTAAACTAAAACATTATTTTATGAAATTGTCAATGCGATTATTGTTTTTGGCCATCGTTTTCATATTCGGTATAACGATGTCTTGTAATAAATCTGAATCATTTGTTGAGCAAACAGCCCTGATGACCTCTCAGCAAAATGATATATACCATGAATGGGTAAATGTTTTTTTAGAATTGGATCGTTATGCCTCCTTTTATAGACCAGGACCTGCCCCAAGAGCATTGGCTTATATGGGTCTTAGCGCATACGAAGCTTGTTTGGGAGGTATGCCAGATTACCAATCATTACAATACCGTTTAGGAATTAAAAGTATGCCAGCCGTTAAAAATAATTTGTATTGGCCTGAAGTGATCAATGCATCTTATGCTTATTTGATGAGAAAATTTTTTGAAACGGTTACTTTTAAGGATAAGTCAGGAAATGTCCTTAGCAATGAATCTTTTATGAATATTATTTCAGATAAGGAATTAGAATTGCGCGTTGGTTTTCAGAATAGTATTGTTGAACCTACGCTAAATAATTCTGAAGCCCACGGACGGGAAGTGGCTGCCGCTATTTGGAGTTATTCAACTTCAGATCCAGTAGGACACAATGGGCATTTGAATCCGTTTCCAGTTCCTGTTAACGCAGTGGGATGTGAATGGGTACCAACTGATCCGGGTGTGGCCACTCGCGGATTATATTCTCAATGGGGAAAGGTAAGAAGATTTGCATTGACTTCAAATGATCTTGATGCATTAGCTACACCTTTTGATTGTAGTTCAGATGTAAATTCTCAAATATATGCCCAAGCATACGAAACCTATGTAATAACCAACGAAGCTCGAAAAAATCTTAAAGGAGATTTGGAACACCAAGCAGAATTCTGGAGTGATGATCGTGTAGGATGGACATTTAGTCCTCCGGGTAGAATGATAGCTATTGCTGATCAAATTGTAGAAAAGGAAAATTTTAATCTAGAAAAAACATGTGTACTTTATGCACAATTAGGTATGGCTGAAAACGATGCTGCTGTTAATGCTTGGTATAATAAATACAAGTTTAATATTGAAAGACCCATTACTTATATCCAAAGAAATATTGACCCAAAATTCACTATTCCTTGGCTTGGATTTACACCTCCATTCCCTGCCTATCCTTCAGGTCACTCCACGTTTGCTTTCGCTGGAGTTGGAATATTGGAATCATTTGTTGGTGGAGCTTATCCATTCACTGATTTTTGTCACCAACAAAGCACAGATTTTTTAGGTGCACCACGAAGCTTCAATAGCTTAAGAGATCTAGCCAATGAAAATGCTTTTAGTAGATTGCCATTAGGAGTTCATTACCGAATGGATTATGACGGTGGTAATTTTTGCGGAATTCTATGCGCACGAAAAGTTATGCAACTCCCATGGAAGCGCTAATTTGAATATCGTAATTGAAGGTTTTGTTAGAGGAGCTGTTTGTTTGAACAGCTCCTTTTTTTATTTACTTTATTAGTATTATATTTGTTGGATAAACATTCTTGCTATGCGTTTTAAAATATTTTTTCTAATCATTAGTATAGGATTATTGTTTTTTTCATTCAATGCATTTAGCCAAACACATACAAGTGAAATAAATAATTTTGTTTTAAACGTACCACCAAATGTGATTTATATTAGAGATAATTTTTATTGTGGTCAAACAGAGATAAGTAATATTAATTATAGGGAGTATGTATATTGGATGGGGAAATTTTATGGAAAAAATTCTTTGAAATATTTATCCAGTCTTCCAGATACGCGCATTTGGAATGGATTTCCTCATTGTTTTCTAAATTTATCAGAACAATATTTTGTCTATCCAAAATATGATGACTGCCCGGTGGTTGGTATTTCTCAACAACAGGCCAAGGAATATTGCAAATGGCTTTCCGATAGATATTTCGAGTCATTACTGATTCAAGAAGGATTTTTAAGCATGAATCCCAATCAGTCAAAAGATAGTTTTTTCACTATCGAATCCTATTTATCGGGGACATACCATAATATGATTCCTTCGAAAGATATTAAACAATATCCTTCTTTTAGATTACCTAATCTTACTGAACGTTCTGATATTTTAACTTTTTCCAAACAATGCACATTGAATAATTCTAGTCGAAATAAATCATACGGTATTAAAAAACTTAAGTGGACACCTAATGACATTCAATCTGATATCACTCCTTGCTATACAAATGAAATTCCTTTTGTGGTGATTTCTAAAAAAGTTAAAGACAGGAATAAAAATGCTATTAATAATTTAAGAGGAAATGTTGGAGAGTGGCTAAACGAAAATAATTTAAGTTGTGGTGGCGGTTGGGTTGATAAACGTGAAATTATTTTAAAGGAAGATACCACTACTGTTATATATCCTAATGCATGGACTGGATTTAGAGTAGTTTTTGAATGGCGTGAGTGGAAAAATGAATAAATTTAATATTCATCCCCAAATCCAAACACAGATTTTCTTTTCTTTAATTGTCCTCTGGTGAAATCAGGAATTTTCATCACAGCACCTCCTTCTTTGATCGATTGTTCACTAATTGGTGTAATCGAATACCATGAAGCTAAATCATAAACATCAAAAGGAAAATCTATTCTTGTAACTTTCATCCCAAGATAATTCTTTAAATCAATAAGCAATTTTTTCTTTAATCCATTTAATTCTCAACAAAAATACGAATATGTTTAAATCCATCTGAAGTATTGTAAAGGACATGATACAGACCAGCAAAGAGTTGAGATAACCGGATAGTTCCTTTATCAGAAGTCACTTGGTGAACCAAAATTTCTTTTCCCTGAAGATCATAAATCATGATTTGACCTTTCAGATTACGATATGTCAAATTTTTATCTATAGGGTTATAATAGATCAATGCTGGTTCAGTTATTTCATCAACAGAACTAACATAGTCTACTACTATATTACTTGAAATGGATTGGAGTTTATTCACACTCGATAGATAATTGATTCTATAGATGTATTTTCCTGAAATCAGATTTTTATCTTCAAACTGGTAATTTTTTATGCCTTGGATATAATTAATTGTACCGATGGAAATCCACTCATTATTACTATTTTTCTTTTCAATAGTGAATTCACCAGCCAGCAAACCTGGACTAAATCCATTAAATGAATCATCCATAATCCAGCTTAGAATAATGCCATCTGTAGCGATGGTACTCGAGATGTTTTTGGTAGGTAGATGAAGGTAGGAACGTTCAGATGAATAAACCATGCTTTTCAATTCCGTGTCATTGGTAAATAATATTTCATTATTGCCTTCAAGATCAGTATAATATAATTCGGTAGATTTAGCAATTAATATTCTTTCTTTTATTGGATCTACAGTCATTGCAGTGATAGCTGCCTTTATAATAGGCTCTACACCGGAACCATCGGTATTCATTTTGTAAACGAATGTTTCATCGTAGAAATATAATTTATTATTAATTGGATCTAAGTTTACTAATTTAATATTTGTATTATTATTATTTAAAATTAACTTTAGATCGGACCCATTCGTATTCATTGAATACATTTTTCTTTCATCTCTAAAATAAAATTTATCATTCCTGCCATCAAATATTAAATCCGAAGCACTAAATCTTCCAATATCTGGTGATTTGACGATTTCTTGCTCGTTACTTCCTTCATAATTTCGATACAATAATTTTCCATTAATGTCGAAATAGTATACCCGTTTATTTAATACATCTAAGCACATAATGTTTAGATTGGTATGGTTGCTAGGAGCGTTAGCGGATATTTTATCTGCATTACTTCCGTCCGGATTATGTTTAACTAAAAAGCCTTCTGATAAGATATATAGAATTTCATTTAAGCCATCATAAGCTACTTGTTTGTCGTATATAGGATGATAGTTTGATATGAGTCCTATTCTTTTATTAGCTATAATATCATATTTTTCTATGCTTCCTTTTAATGGATCAGACCAATATAAATAATGTTGAATAGAATCTAACAATAAGAATCCTGAAGAATAAATAGTTGAATCGACAAGAATCTTCACATTTGATCCGTTGGTATTTGAAGAAGCAATTTGACCTCTTTCAGTCCAGTATATATTTCCTGTATTGGCTTCAATAATGACGTCCTGTGGTTGAGTTATATTTTTTATTATATCTTCGATTCCAGTTCCATCTAAATTTGCCCTTTGAATTTTACCTTGACCCGTATTAGCCCAATACAATTTATTATTGATTGGATCAATATCGATTCCTTTAATTGATGCCAAACCTGAATTAATGTAAATAAGTTCTTTTAAATCTGATCCATCTAAGTTAGCACTAAAGATCTTTTTATTGTCAGGTTCAGAATAGAATATTCTTTTGCTTTCTTCGTGTACAGCCAGGCCATATATTTCATTTGTTGAAGAAATCAATACTTCTTGATGATTGAATTCTAAGTCCGACTTCAATAATCTATTTTGAATACTGAAATAAATAAAAGATTCTGCCTTTTGAATTATAAGGTCATGTGCAGCTTGCAAGTTTTGGATGTTTGAATGTACTTTTTCAATAAACAAACCATTGGTATTATATACCCATATATTATTAAAATCTGAAGGGATGATCAATTGGTTACTATCTAAAAAGAAAGTTCCGGTATAAAGCTTTTCGTTAAAGTCCACAATTGTTGTATGTGATAAATTGCTCTCATTCAATAAAGTTAAACTCTTGTTGGAATTTAGATAGAGTTGTGCCTTAAGCTTAAAGCTTATAAATAAAAATACCAGTAATGATATTTTGAAGAAAAAATTATTTCTCATAATTAAGGGCTTGAATGTTAAATTAAGATATATTTTTTATCAGTAATTAGAAATTACTATTAGTAATAACGAATTAAATTCAAATAGGTTGAGTTTTAGATTTTCTTAAATGATTGGATGTTTGATCAACTTCTTTTTTAAGAATAAATATCAATCTAATATTCATCCCCAAATCCAAACACAGATTTTCTTTTCTTAAATTGCCCTCTGGTGAAATCCGGAATTTTCATAACTGCACCTCCTTCTTTGATGGATTGTTCACTAAGTGGTGTAATCGCATACCACGATGCTAAATCATATACGTCAAGAGGAAAATCAACACCGCGTTTAATACATTCAATAAAAGCATGATCCACAAAAAAATCCATACCGCCATGTCCCGAACCTTCAGCTTTAGATTCATATCTTTTCCATAATGGATGATCATAATCTTTAATCCATTGTTCGGAATTATCCCATCGATGAGAATGCTTCATTTCTTGTTCCAAGTATATATGACCTTGATTGGGATCGCCCCATCCGAAATCTTGCCATAAGCCTCTTGTGCCTTGAATTCTAAAACCCAGATTGTAGGGACGCGCTAATGAGGTATCATGCGTTAATAATATACTCTCGCCATTCGCACATTGAATTTGTGTATTAACGATATCGCCTTGTTTAAATTCCACTTTTGCATTAGGGTGATTGGGGCCACCTTTTTCATGATCAAGTATATATTTATGTAATCCTCGTGCCTTACTTGATACAGAAGATAATTTGGTCATGCGATTTCCTCGATTGATATCCATCATGACTGCTACTGGACCTAAGCCATGAGTAGGATACAATTCACCATTGCGTTTTACATAATGATTGGTCCGCCACTGCGCTTCACTGTATCCTTTATCACCAAATTCCACACCACTATTGTATGCAGTCTTTCCATCATTGAATAAAACACCTCGCAGATCGTGTTCATAACCTCCCTGTCCATGAATTAATTCACCGAACATTCCTTTTCGTACCATATTCAATATGGCCATAACATCCCGACGGTAACACACATTTTCCATCATCATGACAGGAAGTTTGGTTTTTTCAGAAGTATCTACAATATTCCAACAATCTTTGATAGACATCCCACCACATACTTCCATACCAACTATTTTTCCGGCTTTTAGTGCATCTACTCCTTGTGTAATGTGCCATTCCCATGGTGAGGATATCATCACAGCATCTATATCATCTCGTTTCAATAATTGTTGGTAATCATAATTTCCATTTCTATATATGGCAGGTTCCTTTTTATTGAATTTTCGAAACAATGATAAGGCATCATTGATCATTCGTTCACTTGGATCTGCTATGGCTAATATATTCACATCATCTCTCTGTAAGAATTCTTCAAGATGTGCTTGTCCTCTGAAGCCTACTGCAATCATGCCCAGGTTTACTGTACTTTTATGTACAGGAGCGAATGCTTTTATATGTGATGTAACTCCTATGCCAACTCCGGTCAAAGATGTGTTTTTAAGAAATTGTCTACGATTCATTTTTTTAATTTGAGTCGCTAAAGTATGTATTATTTAGGAAAGTAGAAGCGTGATATTTTGAAAATGATTTTAATATAAATTAATATTTCAAATGGATACTAAATGATTCTTAATGGTCCACTATGATTGCTGATCATGTCGATAGATTTCTTCCACTACATTGAGTATGGTGCGAAATGCAACAAAGCGAGTAGCATATTTATCAATCACCTCTTTTTGTAAAGCCGGGGCATCATGAATCATATAACGATTCAAATCATCTTCCGAAAAACAATCATATTGAAATACATAGGTCACACCATCATCTTCTTTCATATCCAGTTTGGATAATCTGCATTTGTTGAAAGCTCCTGTGGCCAGTACATTGGGAATATGAATAGTACGCATCCACTCCAACCACTCATCAGCTATTTGATGATCCACTTTGACCGTTACATTGTATACTAGCATCATAAATTATTTAAAAATAATAGAAAATAAATAAAAACATTTTTTGAGTTTCTCACGATGATTCCGCCATTATAAATTTGAAATGGTTTTACAAAGTATTTCTATATCTTGTTCTGTGTTGTATAGATAACAAGATATTCTTACTACTCGACCTCGAAGTGAAGTGAATATCTTATTTTTTTGAAAGCCTTCAAATATTTGTTCTGAATTATTTTGTTCTGGATCCAATATACCGAATAGATGGTTGGTTCTGTAAGACTCATCTTCTATCCAAAGACCTTTAGATTTTATGACAGGTATTAATGGTTGCATCAATTGGCGGCAATATTCTTGAATATGGACTGGATTCCATTCAACAATTTGTCGCAAGGATTGAGCTAACATGGGGGCTTGAATAAACTGACTCGATTCACCCATATTGTATCTTTGTGCACCAATAGCATACTCATCATCTGCAGTTAATTGTGCGAAATTCTGAGCATTGATTTTGTTCATCCATGATTCTTCCATGGGAATTCCGGTATCAAAAAAATCACTGTAATATGCAAGGCCTAAAGAATAAGGACCGAGCAACCATTTGTATCCTGCACATATTAATGCATCGATTTGACATTCATGAACATCAATGGGAAGTACGCCCACGGATTGTGTTCCATCAACGATTAATATGGCTTGATGTTCTTTGCATTTTTGCCCAATGGCTTTTAAATCGAATTGTGTTCCATCTTGCCAATGAATAGTAGACATGATAACTACAGCAGTATCATCGTTTATGGCTTCAATAATATTGGCATTCCATTTTTTTCCTCGATCTTCAAATTCTTGTGGCGGAGAGATGATATTTAGTTTTTTAGAATGCTTATTGCACCATTTTTGAATGGTGTACAAATCACTGGGAAATTCACCGGTTACAGAAAGAGCATAACTGCCAGTGTCGATTGGAAGATTAGAGACCGCATTTTGTAATCCATATGCAGCAGAAGGGATGACAGCAATATATTTAGGATCTGAATGTATGATGTTGCCAAAATGAAGTCGCAGTGGCTCTGTAATTGTGAAGTAATCAGATGATTTTAGCACACTGGGATTTCTTCTTTTTCGAATAGCCTCGATTCCCGCTTCTTCCACTTGTTTCATAAATGGCGACATAAAAGCGTTGTTCATATAATGAATATCATCGGGCAATTGGAATAGTGATTTTTGACAATTTAACATTTTATTTTATTTAACGATTGTAATTTTATTTTCTTTTAAATATTGTTTATTAACTTGGGATAAAGTGACAAAATAAAATCAATCATTAAATTCTTAAATATTGATATTTATTTTCTTAAATATTATCATGTTTATTAGACTGACCTACGAACTATACAATATGTAAATTAAATCTATAATACCACAATCAACAAAAATATCACTCCCAAAACTATCCTATAATACCCAAAGAACTTAAAACCATACTGATCAATAATTTTCAAAAAAAGTTTAACAGCTATCCAGGCTGTAATAAAAGCAACTATAGCTCCAATGCCTAATTTAAAGACATGATCTTGTGTGAATACAACGGGTGTCTTTAATAATTCATAACCTGTAGCGGCAAGCATGGTAGGTATAGCTAGAAGAAATGAAAATTCAGTCGCTTGTTTTTTATCAAATCCATTATACACACCTCCGATGATGGTAGCTGCTGCACGTGAAACACCTGGAATCATGGATAAGCATTGGATCAGTCCAACAAAGAAGGCATTGGTATAACTTATGTTTTCTAAATGGATGTAGCTTGATTTTTTCTCTATCATCTTACGATCAATAACAATTATGATTATACCTCCTAAGATAAGCGCTATGGCTACTACTAGGGGATTAAATAAATATAATTTAATGATCTTGTAAGCAAGAAAACCTATGATAGCTGTTGGTATAAAAGCAATAAAAAGTTTGATATATATATCAATACTTTTAAACAACTTATCAGCATATTGAATGACAATAGCACTGATCGCTCCGAGCTGAATCGCTATTTCAAATGTTTTGACGAATGCAGGATCTTCAATATTCATGAGTGAATCTGCGAGTATCATGTGACCTGTGGATGAAATGGGTAGAAATTCTGTTATACCTTCAATAATAGCTATGATGATCGTTTGAAGTAGGGTCATGATTTCGATTTTTTTGCATCCAGTTTTGATCGGATATAAGCACTCAGCAGATCAACACCTTTGGCGAATGAAGTATTGTTATTGATGATAATATCGATACCTTCTATGTATGGTTCAATGTATTTGGCATAGGATGGAGCTACGTGGTGCTCATAACGGTAGAGCACATCTTCGAGATCATAGTTCCGTTCATTTTTATCTCGGTTGATTCTTCGTTTGATTTTTATAGCTTCGTTAGCATGAATGAGGATTTTGAGGTCGAGCATCTTGTTGACATCCTGATTGTGAAAAATGAATAAACCCTCTACGATATAAATGTCTGCAGGTACTATGGTGATCCACCGATCTTCTGAATGAGAATTATTAAAAGCGTATTCCAAAAACCGAACTTCCTGATCATTGTTCAGCTTGTTGAGGTCCTGGATAAATCGATCATGATCTATGGCTTCAGGAATGTCGAAGTTGATGACCCCTGCAGCATCTAATTTTTGTAATTCTTTGGCTTTGTAATAGTTGTCTTCAGAGATCAAACCCAATTCCGATTCATTAAATAATGCTCTAAGTGCTTTTATAAAAGCCGTTTTGCCTGATCCGCTACCTCCTGATACCCCAATGAACATGAATAAAATCTTTAGTTTTAAAAAATTTCGTAAAAGTCAGCAAAATATTCTACTTTTCATGCTCATTTTAAAAAATAATCATGGTATTGGATAGTTTAAGAGGCTTGCTGGGTGTATTGGTATTACTGATCATTTGTTATGCGGTTAGTGAACATAGAAAGCGGATCGATTGGAAATTAGTTGGTACCGGTCTGTTGCTGCAGTTTATTTTTGCATTACTTGTCCTAAAAGTCCCTATGGTTAAGAGTATGTTTGAAGGCATTGCAAGTATATTTGTTGTGTTTTTGGATTTTACTAAAGAGGGTAGTCGCTTCCTCTTCGGAAAAGAAATGATAGATAATATTCCAACCCATGGGTATATTTTTGCGTTTCAGGTTTTGCCCACTGTTTTATTTTTTTCTGCATTTACATCATTGATGTATTATTTGGGAATACTTCAGAAAATAGTATATGGTATAGCATGGGTGATGAATCGGTCTATGAGATTAAGCGGTGCTGAAAGTCTATCTACAGCAGGGAATATTTTTCTGGGACAAACAGAATCCCCTTTATTAATTAAGCCTTATTTAGCTAAAATGACCCGTTCTGAAATATTGTGTGTTATGGTGGGCGGGATGGCGACTATTGCTGGTGGAGTTCTTGCCGCATATGTTGGCTTTCTAGGTGGAACCGATCCCGTTCAACAACAACTTTATGCCACACATTTATTGTCTGCATCTATCATGTCTGCGCCTGCCGCTATAGTAGCCACTAAAATGATTCTCCCTGAAGTGCATCCGGAACATATCAATCATGATATAGAGGTTTCAAAAGAAAAGATTGGTGCTAATATGCTAGAAGCTATAGCAAATGGTACTTCTGATGGGTTAAAATTAGCTGTAAATGTTGGAGCCATGTTGATTGTATTTACGGCACTTATTTATATGGTGAATTACACACTGCAACATTCATTAGGAAATTGGTTTGGCTTAAATGAATATGTTAACACTTTGACTGCTGGAAAGTATACCAGTTTTTCATTACAATTTATCCTGGGAAGTATTTGTGCTCCTTTAGCTTGGCTTTTAGGTGTGCCATCGGTAGATATGATGTATGCTGGTCAGTTGTTGGGTGAAAAAACAATTTTGAATGAATTCTATGCTTATGCGACTATGGGCGGATTGAAAATTAATGGCCTGATGTCTGAACGAGGTTTAATTATTTGTACTTATGCGCTTTGTGGTTTTTCCAATTTTGCTTCCATAGGTATCCAAATTGGTGGAATTGGAGCTTTGGCGCCAAATCAAAAATCTACACTTGCTCAATTGGGAATAAAAGCATTGATTGGTGGTTCTGTGGCTTGTTTTTTAACGGCTGCTATTGCTGGTTTAGTTATATGATTTAAATGAATTATTGATTTAAAAGAGTTTTATTGATAGTTTATTTTTTATTATTCTAGATGAAATGATTTATATTTGGTAACAATTTAATTCTGAGTCCTGTAAAGACGATCAATGTTGCTGCGGCGGATAAAATCCGTCGTATAAAGAAAATTTATAAAGTTTTTGGCGACATTTTTGCCTGATTTTTGCAAAAATGATGACAAAAACTAACCGTACTAATTTTGGTTAATTAAAATGACAATAATTACATGAAATTACTTACTCATTTATTTATACTCTTAGGATTATTTACTTTCATCCAATGTGGAAGTTTACATAAGAAATCTGACAGTACGTCAGCAAAAAACAAAAATGAAATATCATTTACTTTTTTGCAATTTAATGATTTCTATGATATCGCACCTCTCGAGAATGGTACAATAGGTGGTGCTGCTAAAATGGCTACGATTCGAAAAAAACTACTTGCAGAAGATCCCCAATTATATACGGTTCTGGCTGGAGACTTTATCAGTCCTTCTTTATTGGGTACCTTAAAGTGGAATGGTGAATCCATAAAGGGTAAACAAATCATTCAGGTATTTAACAAAATAGGTATCGACCTGGTCACTTTTGGAAATCACGAATTTGATTTTGATGTAAAGACTTTGAAAGCCAGAATCAATGAATCGAATTTTGATTGGGTTTCTTCGAATGTTAAATTAAAGGAGGATAATAAATTAATTCCATTTTATAAAGTGGTGAATGGCCAAAAGATCAATATTCCTGAATATAAAATTTTAACTTTTAAGAACGCTCAGGGAAAAGAAGTTCGTGTAGGAATTGTTGCACCTTGCATTGATTCTAATAAGCCTGATTATATTGATATAAATAAGTTTGTTTCAATTGCACCTTCATATTATGACTTAAAACAGAATAAGGTTGACATCATCCTTGCACTAAGTCATTTATCCAAAGAAGAAGACACTCAATTAGCAAAGCAATATCCGGACATCAAATTAATCATGGGTGGGCATGAACACGATCACATGAATATTGTGTTGCCCACCTGCAGAATTACTAAGGCAGATGCTAACGCCAGAACAGCTTATGCACATCGATTTAAATACAATACCAAAACAAAACAAGTACAGATCGAATCAGAATTAATTGCATTGGATGCTTCCGTTGCATTAGATGGGGAAGTGGATCAAATTGTACAGGAATGGAAAGGCATTGAAAATAAAGTCATGCGTGAGATGGGATTTGATCCAGAACAATTATTAATGACATTACCGACGCCAATAGATGTAAAAGAGACATCTACAAGAAATAAACCCACCTATTTTGGTCAAATGATTGCCAGAGCTATGTTGCGTGCTGCACCAAAAAGTGAATGCGCTTTTTTTAATTCTGGAGGCATTCGCATGGATGATATGATCGAAAAACAATTATCCCAATATGATATTTTGCGAGCTCTGCCGTATGGTGGTGGTATTGTTGAATTGGATATGCCGGGAAGTCTGTTATCCAAGGTCTTAGAAGCCGGATGGAACAATAAATCAAAAGGCGGTTTTTTACAATGGGCCAACATAGAAAGAACTCCTAAATACATCTGGTTGATTAATGGTAAAGAAATTGAACCCAAACGAATGTATCACGTTGCGGTTAATGAATTTTTATTGACAGGAAATGAATCTGGTTTAGAATTTTTTTCGGCTAAAAATCCAGATTTGCAAAATATAAATCGAGCCAAACCTGATGATTTAAGTGATATCAGAAGAGATATTAGATTATTAATCATTGATTATATTAAGAAGGGTGGGAGGTAAGGACATTTGTAAAAAAATATGATTTATTGATTTTATTTTCAAGTTAGAATCTAGGGTTACTTAGTGAAAATACGAGGAAACTACCAAGTTTTAAAACTTGTTTCTATGGATAACTTTTTGTTCTTTTTTCATGAAAAAAAAGAACCAAAAATTCTAGCCTGCCTGGCTAGCCACGCAGGCAGGGCTGTAAGGTCTAAGCCTAAAATGATTACATGAAACCTAAATTCAAAAAACTCGCCATTGGCCTTGTTTCTTTTGTTTGGCGGTACACTTGCCCACCCCGCTTTTCTGTTCTTTTGTTTTGCATACTGTTGAGCTCATACAGTTTTGAATTTTGCACTTTATTTTTTTTGCAGCTAGCTCCAAGCCTTTATAATTAGCTTCGTAAACTACGCTAATTATAAAGGTTCACTTCACCAAATGACATCTCTATGTCATTTGGCTCGTTCATCATAAGGCTGATCCAAATTTCTATGACAACTCATTAAAATTACATGTTACAAGAATTTAGTTTGAGAACAAGCCAAGAATAGTCCCATTTTTCTTGAATAAGGCAAGAAGTTTTGAAATTATAGTTGAACTTTTGTGTTTTCATTAAGATTCCTTACCAATTTACCAGGCACACCAGCTATCAAACTATAATCCGGAAAACTTTTAGTAATAACCGTTCCGGCTGCAACAACACAACATGTTCCCAATTCAACACCATGAAGTATAATGACGTGTGCGCCTAGAAAAGTTCCCGATCCAATTTTTATTGGGGCCTTTTGTCGTGGATAATATTCCGACATAGGCATACGTCCAATATCCATGTGCGTCATAAGCATGGATTGCGCTCCAATACCTACGTCATCTCCTAAAATAATTTGATCTGTCAAATCAAAAAATACATTTTTGCCGATGACACATTTATTACCAATCGTTAAGTTAGAGAAATCGCCTTTGGACGATTCGTCTTCATACACATTGTCAAAAGTATAATTCCCTTTAAAGTTTATGTCATTGCCGATATGAGCGCCATTGTTTTTTAGTATTGGAGCAATGAGAAATGGTCTGCAAGTTCGCAATCGTCTAACTACATGTTCAATGCCAAAAATAAATTTAAACAATTCAATTTTTGAAAATAAAAGTATAATCGATTTAAGTATTTTTTTTACCCTTTTCATTGATAAAATAATGTAACAATTTTGGTAACTATCCAAGTCTTAGCCCTGTAGGGGCGAACTATTTTTTGCGACGGATAAAATCCGTTGTCTATATTAAATATTTAATGTTTTTGTCGGCTTGTGCCGTTTGTAACAACGGTACATTTTTGCCTGATTTTTGCAAAAATGATGACAAAAACAAACTTTATTATTTGTTGCCTGAATAGTTACCAAATTTTTTTATTTAATATTAGAGATTTTTTTATCAAACTGTCTTTGATTTATTGGCATTGTGAATTAAATAGTAGACTGGTATTCCTGCAAGTACGATCATCAATCCTGGCCAGGTAAAACTAGGTTTGTAAATGAGTAAAATGATGCATACCGTTAACGCTAGAACGATATAAATAATGGGTACAAATGGATACCCAAATGTTTTATATGGTCGAACCATATCCGGTTTGTTGATGCGTAATAAAATAACACCACCGACAGTCAATATATAAAAAATCAACACCGCAAAAACAACATAGTCTAAGAGATCCCCGTAAGTTCCCGATAAACACAATGCACAAGTCCAAAGACACTGAAACCACAACGCTTTTCCTGGTACACTTTGACTATTGAGTATCGCAGCTTTTTTAAAAAACAAACCATCTTTAGCCATTTCTTGAAATACTCTTGCCCCGGATAATATGAGACCATTGTTACAACCGAAAGTAGAGATCATAATTAATCCGGCCATTAAGAATACAGCAACCGATCCAAATATTTGATACGAAGCAGCTGTTCCCACCCGATCATTTAATGCAAACTGTAATCCGCGATCCAACACATTCGCTCCATCTGGTGACCCAACCACAGGAAGTAAACCTAAGTAAACGATGTTGGCCAAAAGATAAATTAGGGTAACGATTAAAGTACCAATGACCATACTTTTAGCAACATTTTTTGCTGGGTTTTCCATTTCACCGGATACAAATGTTACGTTATTCCACGCATCACTGGAGAATAAGGTTCCTACCATCGATATGCCTATTGCACTAATTAATGTGATACCGCTCAGACTTGTGACCGACCATTGGCCATCTGCATTCATTGCAGTTTTTGCAGATGCAAAAAAACTATTCCAGTTTAATGACCACACATCAGATTTAAAAAATGCAAAACCAATAATGATAAGTCCAAATAAAGCTATGAGTTTAGTGGTCGTAAATATGCGTTGGAGTAAACTCCCTTGCTGAATGCCCCGACTATTAAACCAAGTCAATAATACGATACTCGATATGGCTAACAATTGTGCTCCAGTAATTTTAATATAACCGAAATCGAGTAAGTAATTTTTCTCACTAAAAAATGGTATAAAAACTCCGGTAAATTTTGCAAACGCTACACCTACAGCGGCAATGGTTCCGGTTTGTATCACTGTAAATAAAGTCCAGCCATAGAGGAATCCAATCAATGGATTATAAGCTTCTTTTAAATAGATATACTGTCCCCCGGCTTTTGGAAACATACCGGAAAGTTCGCCATAACTCAGGGCAGCCATAATGGTCATAAATCCGGCTAGTACCCAGGTGAGCAATAAATAACCGCCACTCCCAACATTTCGAGCAATATCAGCGCTTACAATAAATATTCCTGAACCAATCATGGAACCTGCTACCAGCATGATTCCATCGGTTAATGATAGTTTCTTTGTCATTCTTCGTTTTTACTGAATCGAAAGGTATGAATTTTATTCAAGTTTCAGAATATTTAGACGAGGATACATTTTTTATAAGGTCTTACCTTGGATTCAAACATATTTTCTACCTTGTACCTTTCAAGCAAAACAAAAACAAAACAATATGTCATTATTTATCAAAAAACCGCTTCATGAATTAATGAAACAAGCCGCAGATGACGGAGTTTCATTGAAGAGGACCCTAGGTCCCAGAAATCTTATATTTCTTGGTATTGGTGCCATAATTGGGGCAGGATTATTTTCTATAACAGGTGGTGCTGCTGCCGCTAATGCTGGTCCAGCCATCACGATTTCATTTATTATTGCCGGACTTGGCTGCGCATTTGCAGGCTTATGTTATGCCGAATTTGCTTCTATGATTCCGGTTGCTGGTAGTGCTTACACCTATTCTTATGCTACTATGGGAGAATTTATCGCATGGATTATTGGATGGGACTTGGTATTGGAATATGCGGTTGGAGCTGCTACTGTGAGTATTAGTTGGAGTAGGTATTTTGGTAAATTCCTTGAAGGATTTGATATCCATCTTCCTGAAAAATATATGGTTGGTCCATGGGATGGTGGAATGATTAATTTGCCTGCTGTGTTTATCGTTATTTTGACCAGTTTGTTATTGATCAAGGGTACTCATGAATCTGCTAAATTCAATACCTTTATAGTAGTTGTAAAAGTAACTGTAGTTTTAATTTTCATACTCCTTGGTTGGGGATATATTAATTATTCCAATTATGTTCCTTATATCCCTGATAACACTGGAACTTTTGGTGAATTCGGGTTCAGTGGAATTATACGGGCAGCTGCTATAGTATTCTTTGCATACATAGGTTTTGATGCGGTGAGTACTGCAGCACAAGAAGCTAAGAATCCGGGTAAAGATATGCCAATAGGGATATTGGGATCTTTAATTATATGTACGGTCTTATACATTCTTTTTGCACATGTTATGACGGGTGTTACTCATTATACTTCTTTTGCAGGTAAAGACGGAATAGCACCGGTTGCCGTTGCCATAGATCATATGGGTACTGTCGGTGCTGATGGTAGTTTGATTCCTGACTATCCTTGGCTTAATCGAGCTATTATAATTGCTATATTAGGTGGTTATGCGTCCGTTATTTTGGTTATGTTAATGGGACAATCCAGAGTATTTTTTAGTATGTCACAAGATGGACTAATACCTAAAATATTTTCATATGTGCATCCGGTGTTTAGAACACCATCAAAAAACAATTTCTTGTTTATGATTTTTGTAAGCCTTTTCGCGGCATTTATTCCTGCACGAGTTGTGGGTGAAATGACAAGTATTGGTACTTTGTTTGCCTTTATTTTAGTTTGTGTAGGTGTATTGGTCATGCGTAAAACTCAACCGGATGCTCCAAGGGCCTTTAGAACTCCATGGGTACCATTAATTCCTATTTTAGGAATCATTACTTGCTTATTCATGATGGTGTTCTTGCCATTGGATACCTGGTTGAGATTGTTCGTATGGCTAGCTATTGGTTTTGTTATTTACTTTGGATACAGCAAGAAACATAGCATTTTACGAAAAAGAACAGATTTATAAAAATGAAATAAATAATGGGTTTGGACCAAACTATCATAGTAAAGTTTTTAAAAATTAAATCCAAAACCAATATAGCTTATTATAAATGTTTCATCGTAAACTGAAATTATGTGTTAAGAACTTTATCATCTAATACATAATTTCAGTTTACTCATCTTATCTAGTTACATAGTAGCTTGCTCTAGTTTTTAAACACGTATTTTGAGATTTTAACACAAGTTTCCAAAAGCTTTAATGGTGTATTTTGATTTGACTAGCCATTGGAATTTTGGAAAAACCTTTACTGTTTATTATCAATCTTAAAATTGTAATGGGACTTCAACTACCATTCTGATATTTACCAATCAAAATTAGCAGGATTTGACAAATTATATACGAAAGACTTCGTATATTTGTGCTATTAATCAGTAAAAACTAACTGATTTTATTAATTCTGTATCACTATTCAAATCTTCAAAATGATAAGTATCAAAAATCATTTATTGTGTTTTCTTCTAATTACTACTATTTCTTACACCCATGCCCAATCACTGTCTTCTATAGCCGGCCAAGTAAAATCAAATGATGGAAAACCCATCTCTTTTGCTGCTGTCCAACTTTTGTTTGCCAGCGATTCCAGTTTAGCAAAGGCTGCGTTTTCGGATGATCAAGGAACCTATTTATTTCAAGGAATCAAATCGGGAGCTTATCATTTACATATTAACCTAATCGGTTACTCATCGCATTTTTCTACAAAAGTGGAATTGAAGGAACAAAACAATGCCCTAAACTTGCCGGACATTATATTAACTCCATCAAGTATCAACTTAAACGCCATTGATATTACGCATAAAAAACCATTCCTTGAAAGAAAATTGGATCGCATGGTTATGAATGTTGAAAGTAGTATTTCAAGTGCTGGAAATACGGCTTTAGAACTGATTGAAAAAGCTCCAGGTGTACTGGTTAATCAGGATATAGCCATCCAGATTTTAGGGAAACAAGGTGTCATCGTGATGATCGACGGAAGGCCCACAAATCTTTCAGGCGCAGATCTTACCAGTTATTTAAAAAGTATTTCCGGAAGTACCATTTCACGAATTGAAATCATTACACAGCCTTCATCCAAATATGATGCGGAAGGAAATGCAGGAATCATTGATATTCGACTTAAAAAAGATAAAAATGAAGGGTTTAATGGTAGTGTGAATGTTAACTTAGGTCAAGGTGTATATTTTAAACCCAGCGGAGGTATAAATGCCAACTATAGGAACAAAAAATGGAATCTTTACGGAAACTACAATTACAGCGAACCCAACAATTTTACCAATTTCTATATCAACAGACAATTCTTTGATTCCGCTCATCAAGTTCTATCCATTTTCGACCAAACCAGTTTTGCAAAACAACCCCTTAGAAATCACAACGCAAAAATAGGATTGGACTTCTACCTTAATGCGAAAACAATCATTGGCGTATTAGCTAATACGATACTAAGTTCAAGTGATCGGGAAGGTTATACCAATTCGACCATCACGGATGCCTACAATAAATTGTTGTATACTACCCATACTGCGAATACCTATGATGACCAAAAACAGAATAATTTACTGAATGTAAATTTTAAACATGAATTTAATCAGAAAGGACAAGAACTAACCGTCGATTTGGATTATGGAAATTATTCAAACTCCTCCAATCAAAATTTTGAAAATCGATTTTTTAATCCGGATCAAATCTTATTTGATTCGTATGCACTAAATGCCAATCAAGCTGGCGATATTTATGTGCATTCAGCTAAGGCCGATTACACCCAATTTTTTGGCACATATAAATTCGAAATGGGGGGCAAATCCACTTTAGTCAAAACTAAAAATGATATTGTCTTTTACAATGTGGTCAATAATCAGAATGAATATGATTCCACACGTTCGAGTAAATTTAATTATGAGGAGAATATTAATGCTGCCTACGCCATTATTGGAAATGAATGGAAAGGTTTCGAATATCAATTCGGATTGCGTTTGGAAAACACGAATTCACAGGGAGACCAAATCAATTCAGAGGATTATTTTGATAGACAATTAACTCATTTATTTCCAAGTCTTTCATGCATTTATAAAAAAATAAAAAATCAATCCATCGCATTGTCATATAGTCGCAGAATTGACAGACCCACTTTTAGACAATTACATCCATTTAGAATATTTGTAGATCCGTACACTTATGTCGTAGGGGATCCATCTTTATTGCCGAGCCTAACGCATTCCTTTGACCTTACCCATACCTTTAAAGACAAAATAATCACAAGTTTCAACTATAGTAAAACAAATAATGAAATCACTGATGTGTTTTCGCAAGATGACAGCACAAAAATTTCTTACCAAATTCCTGCAAATATTGCTCATGTAAATGCCTATTCGCTAACCTTAAGTTTTCCAATTAAGTATAAGAAATGGTTACAATCCAATTTTGATGCTACTGTTTTTTATAATGATTATCAGGGTCCATTAGGTTCGGCTAATTTGCGAAACAATAGTTTGAGTTGGTATGCTCGTTTCCAAAATAATGTACCCATTGGTACCAAAGGATGGGCTACTGAATTATCTTATTACTATCAATCACAAATGGCCTGGGGACAATTCATTATTAGAGACCTTGGCCAACTTTCATTTGGTATCCAAAAACAAAGTAAAAACAAATTATCCGTCATTAAATTTGCTGTGACAGATATTTTACATACCAATAAAATCAGAGTCATTGTAGACTATGACAATCAAAAATTTCACACCGATAGAAATTGGGATTCCACTGTGGCTAATCTAAGTTTTTCACATCGGTTTGGAAAAACAACTGTTGCACGTGCCAGACAAAGACAATCTGGCGTCGAAGATGAGAAACGAAGAGCTTCATCCTGATTTTTAGTCTAGTTTTGATCAGAAGTCCTCGCTATGATTCAGTATAATTAAAAATAATTTTAGCTTGAAATCAATTTAAATTTTAAATTAAATGAGCCTTGTTTATTAGAATAAAATAGAATTTATCAAGCAGAATTAATCCTTTTTATCTACATACTTTTTGTCAAATGAATTTCTGACAAATTTTTGATTGATTTGCATCATCTAGGATAATAAGATTGATCCAATGTGATCATTTTGTATGAGTTTGCTAATCATTCAAATAATTGCAACAATATTTACTTATTTTTGACTTTAGTTTGGTGTTTATGACCTAGATCAGTTCCTTTGGATTAACCATCAAACCATGATCATTTAATATTAATCCATTTTGGACACTAATTATGAGGAGGGCAAAAGATAAGAAAAGAGATACAAATCAGGAATACACCGATCAGGATGTTACCCGATTAAATGTAGATAGAAATAAAAATTATCGTATTGATTTAAAACGACAGATCAAAAATTTTATACTCATTACATTAGGTATCTTTTCTGCTGCATTTGGATTTAAAGGATTCCTCCTTACCAATCACTTTATTGATGGAGGAGCAACAGGTATTTCACTGCTTATTTCAGCTTTAACTAAAATTCCACTTTACATTCTTATCATCTGTGTCAATATCCCATTTATTATTCTTGCGCATCAGGTTATGGGTAGACCATTTGCAATTAAAACGGCAATGGCAATAGCTGGACTCGCACTTGTATTGGCTTTCGTTAGCTTTCCTAATGTAACTGATGATAATTTGTTGGTGGCCATCTTTGGTGGTTTCTTCCTTGGTGCTGGAATAGGTTTTGCTATTCGGGGTGGTGCTGTTATTGATGGAACAGAAGTTCTTGCGATTTTTTTAAGCCGCAAAGTTGGTGCTACAATTGGTGATATCATTATTGTTATCAATGTCCTAATTTTTGGTGCAGCCGCTTATTTCCTTGGTGTGGAGATTGCACTTTATTCCATGATTACTTACTTGTCTGCATCTAAAACATTAGACTTTATTGTAGAAGGTATCGATGAATATATTGGTGTAACAATTGTATCTTCTCAAAGTGAAGAAATCAGACAAATGATTATTAATAAAATGGGTCGCGGCGTAACGGTGTATACCGGCAAAAGTGGTTATGGAAAACGCGGTGAGACCAGTGATGTTGAAATTATTTACACAGTAATTACCCGACTTGAACTCAATAAATTAAATACTGAAATTGAAAAAATCGAACCTGATGCCTTTGTTGTCATGAATAGTGTAAAGGATACCAAAGGCGGGATGATTAAAAAACGACCTTTACAGCATTAATCGGCATAATATTAACAAGTGCTTATATGAAAGCATGTTTTTAGTTGAATTACATATTCAATTAATGACGAATTTAATATTTGTTAATAAGTTGGAACATTGTAGGTATGATTCAGATCATCATAATTTTAAATATTGCTGCAATATGTTAAAATTATTTTCGTTGGTTTTTCATATGTATTTTGGACTGCCAGCAATATTGTGTATACCCATTTCATAACTCACTTTTGATATGAAAGTCATTCTATTTATGATAGCTTTAATTACATTATCTGCTCAGACATTTGGACAGAAAGCTAATGTAATTGGTGAATGGAAATTTGGGAAAGGTTTTAGTCTGTATCATTATTATAATTTTGATAGCCTTGGCATTGTTAAATTCAGTATTTCAGGTTGTACTGGAAAGACTTTAAGTATAGGAAATTATTGTATTAAAGAGGACAGTATTATAATTAATTATTATCCTGGTTATTATGAGTATATTAATGGTGATGTAGAAATTTATAGAACGGATTCTAGTAAACTTGAATGGGATACCCTATTTATTTTGGATAGGCATAATATGCAAGTTGATGAATATATTTTTATCAACAATTTTGATTTGCCAGACATTTTTAATTTTGGAGATAGTCTTTTTTGTACAGATCAATATAATGCAACAAAGGAAATTTTATTCGATAGCATCAATGATAATATTATGGAAAGGTCTTTTCCCATTCTCGATTCATTACTGTTATTTTTAACTTTAAATAAAAATATTACTATTGAAATTGAACGTTGGGGAGAAAAAGCTATATCAAAAGATGTCGCAATGTTATCCCAAATTCAAGTTGAATTAATTGGTGAATATTTAGTAAGAAATGGAATTAACCCAATAAGATTAACTTTTTTTGGAAACGAACAATTTAGTAATGAAATATTAGTAGGAGAAAGTTGTGCTTTAAAAGAAATATTTGAGAAAATATTTGATGCAATTAGACAAGGTCTTGAGAATGAATATGAAAGGAGAATAACTTTATTTAGAATAACATCTATATATTTTAAAGAAAATTAAATGCAAGCATCAAAGAAAGTATTATAAAATTCCAATTTATTTTGATTGATAAATAGAATATTAATGTTCAACGGTAAAATCTATAATCAATAATTTTGATCTAATAATTAGTAAATCATTTGCACGAACCTAATATTTTTATCATTACCTCAATGATATCACTATCGGTTCCTCAATCATTTTTGTTTTCGTTTGATCAAGGTCTTTATGCAATTTATCATATATTTTATTATCAAATGATTTTTGTAATGAGTTATTAATGTGATCTATACCTATTGGGAAGACTGTAATATTATCTTTATCAATTTTAATCTTAAGGTAATTTTTAAATTTATTGACCTTTGAAATTGAAAAAACTTCATTGTCATGAAGTCTAAATAGTGAATTGCATAAATATAAATAAAGGCCAAATAAGATAGTATTTATCAAAGCACAACTAAACACAATGATTGAAAACAAGATTCCAATCTTAAATTGGATCAAAAGATCGTTTATTGGATACTTGAAAGTACTAATAAACGCATTCTGAAAATAGCCACCTAATAAAAATATACCCATATTTATTAAAGCAAAAAGTATAACCATTATATTCCAAGAAAACTTATGGTAAGTTGGTATATAATGAAAATATTTATCCAAGGCATTAGCTAATAGGTAGGAGAAACCGTAATATCCCAAAACATGAAATCCTAGCATTAAAGGAAAATGATTAATTTTTAATACAACTGGCACATTTATAAATAGTGGTATGTAATTATAAAAAAGTAGCCAGCACAACATATTCATCAATAATGGAAATAGAATAAAAGAAAAGTTTTCCGTAATGATAGAGTAACTTGCTGTCGGCATTTCTTGATGTGATTCATATGCTTTAGGATAATAATTAACCAAATGGATGGATTGATTATTGATCTTACTCTGAAAAGCTCTATTGTTTACTTTGTCTTCAAGGTAATGTGTCGGATATGAATATGCGCCACCTCCACCCGAGGTGATTAGGTTTAAATGAGGATCAATGGGTGGATTTTTGGTTGCTTGAAATTTCTTTTCTGATCCATAAGTATTTAGTTTTTCGTTGAGCTTTAAATTGAATCGGGTATAATGATGAATATCTCCTGTTAGTATTAATTTGAGCTTAATAAACCTTTTTAATTTGTATTTAATTTTGGTTCCTTTTTTTCCTGGCTTTTCTATGTTGACAAGGTATGGATTATTATTAATAAATAATTCACTAATAAAATGGTCTACAACCGTAAACAACTTATCTTCTTTATCTACCGATTTTTGAAACCAATATGGTTGTGCAATTCCTAATATAACATTCCATTCTTCCTCATTATTATGTTTATTAAATGTTTTTTTAGTATTGCAAAAATTTTTAAAATATTCAATTTGATCTTTATTAAAATTTCCTGCTAATTGAATATCCAACATCCATAACCAAACATTTTTAGTAAGTCTTATGGCGCCATACGACCGGGATTGACCAGTAAAATATGAGCCATACTGCCTATTTGTACAAAAATATTCTTTAAAGGCAAAAAGTCCATCATACCAATCATGATTTCCTGGAATAGCATGGATATAATGTTCTCTATCCTCTGCACAAGAAGACTTTGAATCTGATGTATCATTCTTTGTTTTAGTGACTTTGTGAAGTCCTTGGGCTGTCATGAGAGGACCAAATAATTTGTTGGCATAATTTTCTGAAGAGGCCACAGGATATACTTCATCGCCTCCAAAAAAAACTATATTTCCTTTTCTTAATTCATGGCTTTGAATTTTTTGATCTTGAAGGCATTTATAGAGAACGGATAATGTTTCATTGAAACCATCTCCTGTATCAGAAATATAATCCATCCAAAAACTACCATCTTCATAGTTATCTTCCAGGTGATCTAAGTATAAGGCTTCATACGGTGCGTCTTCTTCCCTATGATCATTTGCCTTGCTAGAAGTATATAAATCTATGAGGGTTTGAATCAGAATACTAGCAGAAAACCAAGATACGCCTTTTTTTGATTGGTAATTATTAAAAATTTGATCGTATGCCATAGGAGTTTATTTACAAATTATCATGAATTAAACTCCGTAAATATTTTTGAGGATTTTCCGATGCAATGATATCCATATTAAATATTTGTTTAGACAATAAGTAAGCGTCTTCCTCAGTGGTCTTATCTATATTGACAAAAAAATCTGTACCATAGAGTACTTTATGCATGATGTTATGTTTTATAACTTCATCTCTGAGATCTTCTAAAGTCTTTCTGTCATGGTTAATCCATGAAATGTCTAAATATATATTTGGATAGTCAGTACTCTGACACCATGATAATACTTGTTTGTACCACTTGTATTCAATGACTCGTGGAGAATCAAAATTTTTGGAGATTAGTTTTTGTTCCAACTCGTTTTGCTTGTATTTAGAAAAAACGATCCCACCACAATGTGCAAAACAAATTTTTAGTTTGGGATACTTAACTAGTAAGGCTTTAAAATTTTCTGTATCGGTAAAATTAACCTGTTGATCGTCTCCTGTCATATTCGGAAACAAACTCGGTGTTCTTAATCGTTCACTTGCATCTCCCTGATAGTGTATCCGACCACAAGTGCAATGACTCATAATAGGAATATCATTTTTTTCGCAATATTCCCATAGTTTGTCCATTCTGGAATCGTTTGGATAATAGCCGGTAGCAGGATACAATTTCACTCCAACAAATTGATGAACTTCTATGTACTCTTTTACAAAATTTTCAATAGGTAGATTTATAAAAATAGTGTGGTATGGATTAATTCCTATGAATGGTAAAATTCTATCGCGATAGGGTTTTAATCTTTTGTACTCCGCGATTTCATTGATTTGATTTAAATAGTTTAAAGGTGCTAATCCGGCATTTTGAGAATCAAAATCAATAGAAAGCAAAACTATTTTGAAAGATCCGGATTCACTGAATCGATCATACTCTTGGTACAATAGGTGTTCAATAACTTCATGTTGTGATCCTTGAGCAAAAGACCGAAAAAACATTTTTAGCCTTGGTATCGCTTCCCTGGTTATTGGTAATACCTTAAAAACACTTAGCATAAATATTACGAATCGATTCATTTGAAGCCAGTCTAAGGCTTTAATCAAATAGGACAAATTGTTTCCAAGAATATAAACAGGGATACACTTTTTACTAAAAATGTGAACATGACTATTGTAATACGTTTTCATACTACTATCCTTTTACTTGTTTAACTCTTAGTCGTCATTTGATTGGGATTAATGACTTTCCGAATGGCTAACATTGACCTCATGTATTCATACCAAAATGGGGCGCCATACATCAATGCAAATGCAGAAATCAGGATTCCAATTAATTTAAAAAACAATTCATACATGATATTGGAAAATACAGCTTTATCACCAACTTTTATATTCTTGCCTTTAAATAATTCATCTATTTCTTTTTTAGTCCAACCAATTAATTCGTAGCCATCGCCATATGTTTTTTGGATTGAGGCTTCCAGTTCCTGAATGATTTTAATTATGATGGTGTCATTGACCTGGCTTAGTTGATTTCCTGAAGTATCTGTTGGTGGTACATTTACTCCATTGCTATTTTTCAAACTATCCTTCAAAACGACCATTTTATTCAGAGAAACCTGCAAGTCGTTAAAGATTCTGTTTTTAATAGAATCATAAGGTACAGATGTAAATCCCTCCGCCATGACAATCATATTTCCTCTGGCTTTTTCATCCACGGTAAGTTTTTGATATATCTTTATGGTATCTATATTTGCCAGAACACAAAAGGCCAATGAATAAAAAAACAAATACCATTTCACTTCTCTTTTGAATAAATAATCCAGTCGGGACTGAAATCCGATAAACCATTCCTGGATATTAGTATTGATTTTTTCAGGATCCGTTTCATGACCTATCATAAAGGACTCCACTAGACGTTTTCCATCCCCATCGAGGTATTTTTCATTTTCTAAAGCTGATTGTAACGATTCAATTAAGTGAGAATTGGCCAAATTCGTATTTACGTTCTTTTCTACATTTGGATCATGTTTTTTTTCATCATTTGTAGCACCTTTTACATCTTCTTCTTTTGGCTTGCATTTTATATATTCCTCGCCTACTTCTTTCAATACTTGAGCAAAAGCTTTCGAAAAAATGGCTGAATCTATTTGTTCTGGTCGCCTAAAAGCATACTGTTGCATTTTTGAGATCAATGGATGACGGTAAACCTTTTCTATGATATTATAAAAACCTCCCTGACTGCTGTAGAACATGTTGGACAGTTTGTTATACAAAAAGTCGCCCCGCCAATTGCGTCTGACAATGACAAACTCCATCACAAAGGAAAGTATCAGGGAAGATATAAAGTAAATAACAACGATCCCTATCGCTACATCAAAAATAACTGGAAAGTGCATAAAACTTCTGTTTAAATGGTTTACAATTGGTTAGTTCATCGGTGGGATTTGTAAAAATAATGATTTTGTAATAAAAAATGATTATTTGAAACATTTTAATTTTGACCGTTACCTAAATGCAAAGTTATAATCATTCTAACTTTTTAAAATATAACTTTTGTTAGATCTTTTATAAAACTGATTAGAATAAATTAGCGCTAATAAGATCTCTTTATCTATTATAATTTATTATTTGACCTGCCTAAAGTGTTTTTTAGTAATAATTTATTAGAATTTGTTTCATAATGTGTGTAAATTAGCGCCATTGAAGAAACTAGATCAATTGACTTTTTTTTGGTTTTGAATTAATTCAAATATATACAATTGTTACTAAAAAGATATAGCTTATGAAAAATATTTACCTGGCTCTAATCATTGTTTTAGCTTTTTGCATAAATGGATTTTCTCAGAATGTGTTAACGGAAGATTTTAATTTTATGCCTGTAGATAGTCTTGAAAATTCAGGATTGTGGGGTCGAAGTGGTATCAATACGAATTACAATATTAAAGTTGTTTCTCCTGGTCTTGAGTATTTGGGTTATGTCGGATCAGGTAAGGGAAATAGTTGCCTGATCAGTAATTCTGGAAATGGGGACATCGTTTATAGAAATTTTACCGAGCCAATAACTTCAGGATCAGTGTATATGTCTTTCATGCTTAAATTAGACAGCTTGCCAACTACTTTCACACAGGGATATTGCATTTCGTACAATCCGAATACTGGAGGTACTAATCTCAATACAGCATTATACATCAAACGATTACCTTCCTCAAACTTTAATCTCGGTGTGCGGAAAATTGGTACTATAGATTATTCAAATTCAGTTTTCGAAATTAATAAAACATATCTTATTGTATTAAAATATTCTATAATAGCCGGAAATGATAATGACTTATCCAGTTTATATGCGTTTGAAACTGGGGTCCCTAATGTTGAGCCTTCCATTCCATTGAGTTCAACAAATAATGGTATTGATTTTACTGGTCAGGCATCTGTATATATCAATAATAATTATGCCCAGACCGGTTTAGAAGGATGTAGAATATTTATTGATGGAATCAGGGTAGGCAACTCATGGAACACAAGTGTTTTGGCCGTGCCAACTTCAGTGTCAGGTCCAACTGCATCTTCCAATGAATGGATTGAAATTGTTCCCAACCCTGTTCACAATAGCACAAAAATTAAGTACCAAATTCCATCCAATAGTCACGTTAAAATTAATATTTTCAATGCCTCTGGAATGCATTGCAGTGAATTGTTGAATGAATACCAGGAAAGTGGACATCATGAAATGGAATGGTTTCCTAGTGAACTCCCTGTTGGGGTTTATAGTTGTACTATTCAATTTAATGAACAGCAAAGTACCAAGAAACTTATTGTGATTAAGTAGGGAATCTTTTTTATTGCATATTCTTTTTGAATATCTAATTTTATTATTGAGTATTAGAAATAAATAAATCATTATTAGGGTTTTGCATTTCAAAATATTCTATAAAAGTTCTCATTCATTTTACTTCGGTGAATTCATTATATATTAAATTTATCATTATTCCATTTTTCCGGATTGTTAATTATGTAATTTGAAATGTTATTAAATGATTTTTCGTTGCGTATAATGTGTTCATAATAATTACGTTGCCATATTTTTCCCATTTTTTCATTTTTAGATTTATATATATTCAAACAACCATTTGCCACCAATGATTTGTATGCCCCAACAATGTCAGATACCGTAGGCGCAACCCTTGCGGTTGCTAAACCCAATTCATTATTGATCCCCAATTCATTATAAACATCCAAATCATTATTAACACCCAAATCATTATTGGCAAACGAAATATTTGGAACATTTGGATTATTTTGATTAACCACATTATTATGGGATGTAAAATCATTTTGGGATGATGAATTTTTATGGGATGTTGAATCATTTTGGGGTGTTGAATCATTTTGGGATGATGAATTTTTATGGGATGTTGAATCATTTTGGGGTGTTGAATCATTTTGGGATGTTACATCATTTCGGGCAAGGGTAAACCTTGCCCCTACGGGTGCGTCGTTTAATATTATGATGCCATGCATGTGATTTGGCATTATTTGAAATTCTCCCAATTCTATATTCGGAAACCTATCGGGCAATTTTACCCATTCATGGTATGCTATTTGTCCCAATTCATTCAATATCATTTGGGCTTTATCAATCCCTTCATTAACTGCAATTTTTCCAAAACGATGTGCTCTATTTTCACAACAAATCGTTATAAAATAAATACCCGCTTTGGAATAATCGTATCCTTTTAGGCGAATAGACTTACGGTGGTGTATATTTTTGCGAATATCCATATTATTTTTTTGTGTTATTGGTCGTTTTTATTGGTTGATCAATTGATTTGTCTTTGCAACCATTAATTTGAAAATCATAGGTCTTATTGTTTGGGTGTGGGTGGGTATCTATTTGGTTTATTTTTTAACATTTAAGGACAGAAACCTGATTCTGGTTTAACAATTTAAAGATAATACTAACCATTTATTTATCATAATTAGGGCATTGTATAAAATAAAAATAATCGATTTTGGAGGATTGTAATTATCGAAAAATTGTTGGAATACTCTTGGTTGTTGTAAATAGGGCAATGATTTACTATGACTTAATTATTCGTATGGATTAGATGATATTTCTAATCATTGTAATAATCAAACCCATTTTGTATTGGGACTTTCCTAATTCAACAACGCACCCATTTTCACTTTCAACATTTTCTTTTCGACATCTGAATGGGTTAGTCCCATCGCTTTTTCAAAATGTTGTTTGGCTTCATTTGAGTTATGTAACCTTGTTTTAATTTCACCAAGTAAACTGTGATACAAATAATAGGATTCTAATTTTTTATGATCAGCCATATTTTGAAGAAATTGCAAGGCTTCATGTGCACCATGTACTTGCATGACGGCGACTGCTCTATTCATTTCTGTAATGGGTGAATAAGCAATAGTGCAAAGCATTTCGTAATAGTTTAGGATCTGTGGCCAATTGGTTTGTTCAAACGTTGGTGCCGTGCAGTGTTCATATGCAATGGCAGCTTCTAAATGATAGGTGCTAATAGTATTTCCGACAGCAGCCTTATTCATGAAATCATTTCCCTCTCTAATCAAATCCCAATTCCATAATTTGCGGTCTTGGTAAGGCAGCAAAATGATTTCACCTTCTGTGGTTAATCTGCTGTCGCTTCTCGCAGAATGAAAACAAATCAATGCCATGAGTGCAAACGTTTCCGGTTGTTGTGTTTGCGGATTATCACATAACAATTGACATAACAATTTAGCTTCATCGATTAGATCTTTCCGAATTAATTCGTCTGAATGTGTTGAGTTATATCCCTCATTGAATAAAAGATAAATGGCATTGATTACAGCATCGGTTCTATTTTTTAATTCATGAGATGAGGGAATTTCCAATTTTATTTTTTGATTGCGGAAAAATGTTTTGGTTCTAAAAAGTCTTTTTGAAATGGTGTCTTCCGATGTCAGAAATGCTTTTGCAATTTCAGCTGTACTAAAACCACATAGCGTTTTAAGTATAAGCGTGATTTGATTTTCTTGTGAAATATCTTGGTGACAACAAGCAAACATCATTCGCAACATATCATCACTGATCATTTCATCTTTCCATAAATGGTCCATGGTGCTCATAAGTGTATATTCCGATTTCAATAAAGCCCGTTCGCTATCGTTAAAATCATATTGCAATGAATGTTTGTTTTTTCTAATGATGTCTATCGCTTTGTTTTTTGCTACTCGAAACAACCATGCAGAAGGATTTTCCGGAATGCCTTTCAGTTTCCAAACTTGTATGGCATCCATAAAAGTTTGTTGAATCACATCTTCGACGGTTTCTAAATTTTCTGTACCGAATATCTTGGTTAAAACAGCAACCATCTTTCCCGATTCATGACGGAAAAGATGGTCTGTTAATGTATTGATGCTATGGGGTGAACTATTCAATTACATTTCTTTAATTTGTCTAATTTCAACGATGCCGCTATCGAAGTCTAAAAGTGGACAACTCATAGCCATTTCAATGGCTGAATCATAATGATCGGCTTTGCACATTAAATAACCACCCACCATTTCCTTTCCTTCCATGAAGGCTCCATCGGTAACTATTTTTTTGCTTCCTGTAATTTTGCGGCCACTATGATCAAGGGGTTGGGCATTCAGTAAACATCCTTTTTCTTGCAAATCACGCATCCACTGCACCCATTTTTGCATGTGTTGTTGTGCCTGTTCATGAGATTGTTGTTCCAACTCCTGAAGGCCTCCTCTAAATAAAAATAGATATTCCTTCATCTTTCTCTAGGTATCAAGATTTTGGGTCTAAAAATTGGTTCGAATTCGGATCGTCATCGATAGCCATGATGGTTCTCACCTCTACCTTGCCACCCATAGCAAGTCCCGGACATGTTTTAGCCATAGAAAGGGCTTCGTCTAGTGAAATGGCTTTTACGATGAGATAGCCACCGATCATTTCTTTGCCTTCCATATAAGGACCATCAGTAATGACATTTCCATGAATTGTTTTTCCTTCGGACAAAAGACGATTAGTACTTGAATAGTTTCCACTTTTTGCAATCCCACTAATCCATTTTTGCCATTGTTGCTTTACGATTTGCATTTGTTCTGGTGAGGGCATTTCGCCATCCATGCGTTCACTTCTGAAAATCATTAAATATTCATTCATCTTTATTTGTTTTTATTAAATGTTGATTAATAGAAAAATTGTTCTGATATGATTTTGCCATCTTTTACGCCAAGAACGCAAATCTCATCCCATACCACACGACCCATACCTTTCAAATCAGCATCAAATTTACATACAAAGCTGAAGTAATTACCCGCAACAATGGGATCTTCAAAAGAACCGCCGTGACGTTTTTCAATGGAAGCTGCAAAATGTCTCCCTTTAGCCATTACAGCATCTTTTCCAATAGCTGGTGGTGTAGGCGAGTGGGCAGGTTCATAACTTGTTACCTCATCTGCAAAAAGCTCTTCCTGTGCTTCGAGAACCTGTCCTTTGCGACAAAATTCCACTAATCTAGTTGCAACCTCTTGGGTTGTTAATGTGCTTGTAGCCATTTTTGTTGTTTTTTAAGCGTTTAATAATTGAATTACACCCTAATGACGAATGAGGGTTTGAAATTGGGACAGGATGTTAAAATATATTTTTAGTCTATAATAACCTAAATGGTGTAACGATATCCACAAAGCTAAATATTGGGAGTTTGAAGGTCAACCAACTGAAATGAAAACTACGCTATAGAATGCATTGGAGTAACTAGATTTTATCCTTTTGTAAGGTAATTATTATTTAATTCGTAACTATTCATGTGCAAGTCCTGTAGGGACGATGAATTTTTTGCGACGGATAAAATCCGTCGTAAAATGGAAATGCATAATGTTTTTGGCAGCATTTTTGCCTGATTTTTGCAAAAATGATGACAAAAACTAACCTTATTCCCGAATTTATTTTACCAATATTTTTTCCGAGGCCATTAATATTCCATTTTTGTTATACATACTAATAATGTATATTCCTCTTGACCAATCGGATACATTTATGACAGCGGAGTCTTTATTATTTTGAATTGTAAAACCATTTTGTTGGATTCCTGCATCGTTGTAAATTTTTATATTGTAATGATTTAAGTCATCTATTCCTTTAATGGTAATATGACTCGATGCAGGATTAGGATAGACGATTAAATTTTTTTTAACCCCGGAAGGAATGGTTTTAGTAAAAGTAACCAAACCATCTTTATCATATTTTATCATAAAACCATCTCTATTATGGTTTCCTTTAGCAGTATCCTGTCTTGTTCCATAAGCTAAACATCCGCCATCAGAAGTACCAATGATACCAGTCATGAAGTAATATGCATCACCACCGAATTCCCTTTTCCATTTTACATTTAAGGTAGAATCTGTTTTGATAATCATATACCAAGAAGGTTCGAATCCATAAGGATACGTCCATACTTTGAAATTCGATGTACCTCCAAAATAGAAGCCTCCTTCCGTATCTGCAATACTTTGAGTTCTAGCTGGAATATCAACGGTGTCTCCGATTCTTCCAAAAGTATAGTTCTCTAAAACATTTAAGTTGGAATCTAATAAGCATATACCTAAATCAACGGTATCCTGATGATCAAAATGATAAACATCCTGGAGTTGTCCTCCGGAATTAATATATTTATTTTTATTAGGCAAAGGTTTAATATCTCCAACTAGATCACCATAATATTGACTAAAATAACTGACAAGAATGGTATCTAAATTAAAGTTAAAAATGTCAATATCACCGCCTCCTTTAACCATAATATTCTGGTTATTTAGAGTCATTTTAATATCCAATGGCGCTGCTTTCAGAATACGACTGAACTTTAACTGTCCATTATTTCTATTAACTTTTACGAGTCTTGGTATTTGGTTTTTGGTATCGAAAATTGGAAAGATATACGTCGTACCACTAGTTGTTAAAATATCATTATATGTAATATCTATTCGTTGATTCAATGGGTAAATTAGTGTCTCTTGAGTTTCAAGATTAATTTCAACAAACTGATTTATGCTTGGGTCTTTGTCCAAAGCCAATATGGTCAAATAATTCTGTTGATTTATTTTTGTAAAAAATTCTGATCTTGAAATGGCAGAATAGACAAAATACTCATCAGATATCCAATGTCCATCTTTAGAAATGCTGCTCATCTTACAGTAAACACTATCCCTGGTCAGATTATAATCACTATTCGTAATTAAGTAATGATTTGGCAACTCAAGTACCGATATAATTCCCCAGCTGTCTTCTGCAGCTGGGGAGTTGTAGATGAAGCTTTGACTAAATATAAATTTAGGTAAAAAGAATACAAATACAATTGTAATATCTAGTAGTTTCATAGGTATGTTCAAATAATATAATTAAATTAAAAATTGTTTGGCTTGAAGCATATCCGCTATATTTTGATCAGGCAATTCAATGTAATACCAATTCAATTGGTTATCTATTTTCCATATTATATCTAAAAACCCTTGAGTACTGGTTAGTTAGTCCAGTTATGTAACTACTAGCCCAAATGTCCAACAGGCGTTAATTCTATATTCATTGAATTGGTATTTTCTTACAAATTTATGGGATGACTCTAAAACAAAAACCTCCTCTATCATAGAAGTTCCTTTTCGGATCACCTAATACCCAAGTATTGTATAATGAATCTTGACTTGATTTCAATATATCTATGTTTCCATCCTTTCCTGAATTCATATCTACTATGACATCATAACCATCATGTTTACATTTTCCTGTAAAATTTTGTTCATTGAAATTTGGTCCAATTGCGCATTTTTGTGATAAAAAATAATTTCCAGTCCTTTTTGGAATAAATTTATATATTAATGAAAAGGTATCATTGAAATATAAATACTTGCAATCTATAACACTATGATCATTAAAACTTACAAGAAATTCATCACAATTTTTATCCAAAATTAAATTAAAATATTTTGAAATTTTAGAATTGTTGTAGCCAATCGTATCTAGATATTGAATAAATGCGTTTGGAAACCAATCTATATTTACCATATCATATTTTCTATCGGTTTTTATTTCATGAACATGACGATCAAACTTAGAAATTAATGTTATTGTATCACCAATATGATAGTCTCTATGATATGGTAATATTTCAGCAGGTACATGAAATCTATCAGGACAATCTTCTGGATCAAAACAACCAGCAAAACTAACAATTGCTAAAATGTTAAAGACCATTACATATAATTCACTTTTTTTCATATCAAATACCATCTAACTATCTAAGTTCTAAAAACCATAGGATCAGTCAGCCTAAGTCTTATCATTTTACTCTTTTAATTTACAATATCAAAGGTATTATACTCATCCCTTTTTGTCAAGACCTTTTAAACGAACGCAGGGAACTTTTAAACCAGCGTAGGGATTTTTCCGATTTTGATATAAATTATAGCTTAGATTTCAGATAAAATGTCATTGATTGATTATCTCGTCTTACAGACAATATCAGCCGACTCGTCCCAGTGATACTGGCCCTCTCGCCCACGACAAGAAAAATTTCGGATTAGTCGTGGATAACTCGTGGAATACACCTGGAATAGTCCTGTACAAAGAGTGCAAGAAAATTCTGAACTACCTAAATTATTTAATCTGGCTTTTAGGAAAGCTTAATTGGGCATGCTCATCCTTATTTGGCATGAACTTCCATGAACGCTCATGAACTCCAATGAACTCCAATGAACTCCCATGAACTCCATATGAACCATCTATCAAGTATAAAGCCAGTAGGCATCAAGTAGTTATCAACCGGGTATTATTTTAATCATTACCCTTAGAATGATATGTATTTTTTAAAGAGTAATCTAAAACTAGATTAAAATTGATCGACTAGTTTTGAACTGATTTGCATGAATGTTGCAATCATCATTCTAACCCCTGGTTAAAAATAAAAGGAAATTACATTTACCAGTTTTGCGGATTTTTTTATTTGAATAAATCAGATGTAAGGTTTATCATCCTTAATTTGCTAATTATTGTTGATAAATAGCTATGGATGGGAACCCAACGAAGTGGAAGGAAAATCTTTGGATTCAGCATTTATTTTATTCCTATGGCTTGGAATTAAAGTATTTACATTATTTTTGTCGTCTCGATATCTAAAATCAAAGAAAGTTTTATAACGATCAATGATTATTTGAACAGACCTAGATAATTGAAATGAATCACCCAGATCAAAAACTTTTTAAACACAATGATATTTAAGCTTTTATTTTTGTAATTTTAAACTTAATAATTATGAATAGAATACTTACTGTTTTTATGTTGACCTTGCCATTTATGATTAACGGGCAAGTAAATAGTCTACTTGACTCAAGTTTTAACAAGATTGGATATAAACTTCTAGACCTTGGAAATGACGATGAAAAAGCTAATTCGTGTTTTTTATCAGCTAAAAACAAAATATATGTATCTGGTGGTTCTAGTACTAGTTCTAGTGATAGAGCCTTCATTACAAGGCTGAATGTTAACGGTTTGGTTGACAGCAGTTTTAATTCTACCGGAACCATCATCAATTCAACATTCTATAGCATCTATGATTCTTATGAAGATGCCAATAACAACATTATTGTTACCGGAGCAAAAAGTTTGTTGAATCAGAATATGGTAATAGCTAGAATTTTAGAAAATGGAACTTATGATAAAACATTTAGTGGTGATGGAATTCAGGAAATTAATTTTAATGATCAGGAAGATGTGGCAAAAAAGGTAAAAGAAGACTCAAAAGGGCGGTATGTGGTGGCTGGTACAACAGGCGATGGTTTTTATACCGATGTTCTCATTTCACGATTAGATCATTCAGGAAATTTAGATAAAAGTTTTAATCAAACAGGATATTTGGTACTCAATTTTGGGCCAAAGGATCGAAGTTATGTTGCTGACTTTCTTATAATCAATAATAATAAAATATTACTTTTAGTTAATCATTATGCTGAAACTTCAACAAGCTATAATATCAATTGTTTTTTAATTAATGAAAATGGTACCATAGATTCAACTTATGGTGTCAATGGAAAACTAATGATTGATATTAATAATCAAACTGATGTGGCTTGTAGTATCATTCAAGCAGATGGTGCATTTTGGATTGGTGGGTATACCACAAAAAGTAATAGAGATCAATTAATCATTGCTAAATTGGATTCGCTCGGACATTTAGATGCTAATTTCGGAAATAAGGGCATCTCAATTAACGCAATAGGATCCTCTAGTATGACACCTACATCAATGAAAATAACATCAGACAAATCATTCCGGTTGTCAGGTAGAATATCAACATCAGGTTACCCGGATGCATGCATAGTTGGAATTTCTAGCAAAGGAACGATAGACTCTAGCTTTGCAGTAAATGGAGTATTTCAATTCAACAGATCAAACAGAACAGATCATTTCAATTCATTCTTCATATACCCCACAGGTCAAATTATTGCTGCCGGATTTTCAGAAGACTCCATTGATGATAAAACGATTATACTTAAATTGAAGAACAAAATTAATGTTGGGATCATAGATCAGTATAAAACCATTTCCCTGACTAAATTTTTTCCAAATCCATTTCAGCATAATGCTACTATAGAAATGAATTTGGATGAATCATTGGAATTTGGTATCAGATTATTTGATGAGTCAGGGAAATACATTTCTGAATTAGTTCCAAATAGAATCTATAACGCGGGTCAAATCGAAGTTCCAATCGAAGTCCCAAACCATTTGAGAAGTGGAAATTATATTTTAGTAATTCAATCGAAAAACAAAATTCTAGCTTCCATTAAAACAAAATTTTTAAATCAATAATTTTTAAATAGAAATTGCTCAGATATTTACATACTTTATTTAGAACTATGATGACCTGTGGATTAATACATTTAACTTCTTAGGAATAAAGAATATAACGTTCTATGAAACAACTATTAGTACTAATCTTTCTTGCAGCAGCTAAGATGGCTAACGGGCAGGCAGCTAAACAATACGACTCTTTAATACTTTTGAACAACAAATATAAAACACCAATTGGTTGCACAGCCAAAACATCATATCAACTTAAATGTGACAACTATACTATCCAGTGGTTTTATATGAGTGACGGAATCATGAAGATGTTACCTGATACCATAGTTTCACAGCTTGAGCGACAAAAGCAAGCTTTTCATAAAGAAATGATTAACCCTTACATACTTGATCAAGTAATGAAAGGCTATAAAATAAGTTATGAATCTGAAGGTAGCATGCAGTATCAGATTATTGCTTATGGGATTGTAAACGAACAACCCATATTGGTGCAACTTTCCCTTGACAATGAACCAAAAAATAATGATGACATTCCAGAATTTGCTAGACAGATTATTAAGTTGACGCATTGAGTTCTTAGAATCTCCATAAGCGGGAACTTTTCTGACCTTTCAAATCTGGATTAATGTGAAGTTCCTTATTTTAGATAAACAGGAATTTAAATGAGTCAATGATTACAAGATCTTTATTAAAATGACCCATCTTTTCAATAGAAAATGACCTACTTTATCAAATGATGATTCTCGATGATGTCTTTCAAAACGAGATCATTCCTAAGTTATCAAATAAATTTTCATCCAATAGCGACTTCCTAAAGGATGCTAATGATCTTCTCTGATAAAAAATCGGACAAGTCTCACTTATCATGCTGTCGCATGATAACTCTCTCCTCAAATGCAAGAGAGAGAATCGTTTATTCTTGTCTTTAATCGTTATCAAATAAATAAACTCGGAATCAATTAAAAAAGCAGTAGCTCACTTAAAAGAAATTTGGGAATATACCTGTATTAATTGGCCAGAAAAGCAAACAGATAAATACTATAGTGAACTAATTGAAAGATCAAATGAATTATTGATCGATTCTTTGACTGGTAAAAATTATGACAATATAATAAAGGATTTAAAAGCAATAAGTAGCAATAAACATATAATATTTTATAGACTTATACAAAATGATATTATTGAAGTAGAGAGCATTTTACATGAGAAAATGGATATTGAAAAACACCTCTATGAATGAAATCATCTAATACAATATTGCTTTAAAAAATAGCTCATTTTTTTATCCTAGGGAGCTTCTAGTTCCTTCTTGGTAACTTGCTTGGTGGCTTGCTTGGTGGTTTGCTTGGTAACTTGGCTTTAGCCAACAAAAAAACACACCAGCATGATCCTATTATCGCAATACACAACATGCAGAGCAATTCGAAATAAACACATAAAAAATAAATTAATTACAATTAGCGTTTAAACACCATCTTGCTTGATCTTGACAAATCATAACCATTGAAATGTAAAACCCGATTAACATCACACCACAATTATGAACAATCTACTAATACCAAAATTCAATACACTCGATAGACGCGTCGCTTATGTTTTGCTACAAATGGTTTTGGTTTTTATAGTATTGACGATGACTCAAGATTTCTTAAGGTCGGACTTAAAAGATACGGCATACTATTTTTCAGAATCATTGATCTTCAGTTCTTTTTGGTGGCTGTTTACACCCTTATTATTTTTGCAATATGTTGTCGTTAACTATAATAAATCAAAACACATTGGATTTCAATTTGCAGTAATCTCACTGCCCATCTTTATTCATCTGTTGGCGTTTCCCCTCTTAGTTTGGATGCTTTCAAAGATGTTTTATTACCATACTTATTCCATTCAACAAACATTAAGATATGCCATATCTGAGTATGTATATCTTTTGGTGTTGTTGTACGCTATCCCTGTGTTAGTATTTCAGTTTTTCACCAATAGAACACATCCTAACGAAACCGTTTCTGAATCTCAAAAGGAAAGTGCCAGTACCCAATACATAAATACGCTCATAGTATCTGAAGGCAATAAAAAGCACCATATTGCTGTTGACGAAATCTTATATTGTTCTGCTAACCCACCGTACATTACGCTTCATCTTGATGGTAAAAAATACCTGCATGCTGAAACGCTGAAATCTATTTCCTTCAGATTGAATCCAAACCAATTTGTTAGGATACACAAATCAACGATTGTAAATATCAATAGGGTAGTAAGTTATACCACCAGACTTAATGGTGATTATGATCTGACATTGAAAAATAATGTGCAACTTCGACTTAGTAGAAATTATGCAACGGATTTCAAAAACCAGTTTAACAAAACCCATCAGCTTACCACAAAATAACCTCAGCTTACAACATATCCGTTAATTTAGTGCTGTCCACAAACGAAATTTGCAAAAAAAAGTGATGGAACCTAAATCTTATATTATTCCTTTAATCATATTGTCTGCTTTATTTACTTGCTGTACTGGACAGCCAAAAACAAACTCCAAAACTGCTTCAGACAAAGTCGACATTGTGGGTGGACCATTTGAAAATGGTGAGTTTATGTATATTGGCATACCTGAACACATCAAGGCTATAGATACCAGTGCAGGATGGCCACAAAAAGGGCAAAAACTTTTAATCACTGGAACCATTTATAAGTTAGATGGAATAACTCCGGCACCGAATGTCATACTTTATTATTATCATACTGATGTGAATGGATTTTATGCTGCCAAGCAAGCATTAGATCCAAGAGTAGTGCGACATGGCTACATTCGTGGTTGGGTAAAATCAGATGCCTATGGAAAATATGCCATCTACACGGTTAGGCCCGCACCCTATCCGAACAGTAAGTTTGAAGCACATGTCCATCCTTCCATAAAAGAACCAAACATAGATAAAGAGTATTACATTGACGAATTTGTTTTTGACGATGATCCATTATTGACAGCAGAAAAGCGAAAAAAACTTCCTAATCGATGCGGCAGTGGTATTTTAAGATCTTATACAAAGGACGACCTGCAAATCGCAGTACACAATATTATTTTGGGTCTTAACATTCCAAACTATCCCGAAACCCTGAAAACAAAATTTCAATCAGGACTTCAAATTGGTGAAGACCAGCCTTCCTTTATCCCATATCATGCCTATGGTCCCGACCAAGGATCCAGAGCCTGTCCTGTGTGTAAATATGGTCGCTATCACGGTATCATTTATTTTGTTGGTCGCCATCCGAATTGGAATGACATTAAAAAATGGTTGAGCTTTTTGGAACAACAAAGTGTAGAAAGAAACAAATACTTGAAAGCCTATTTCGTATATGGCAACGACCTTAACTATACTAAGGACACACGCCAAAAAGACTTAGAACATTTGGGCAGTGAATTATATTTAAAAAAATTGGCCTTGACTTTTGTTCCCTCTTTTTCTGACACAGCAAGCGAAATTTACCTCAATAAGTTGAACCCCAATGTTGAAAATACATTTATTATTTACCGAAATAGAACCATCATTGACAAATATATTAACCTATCACCCACAACAGAAAATTTCAACAAGTTGACGAAGGCATTGGATGCTAATAAAGATTACTATTTTTATTTGGATTAATGTTACCCATTCAGTTCTTAGTCCTGAAGGGATAAAATATATTGCACTCCTAAGGATACTTGGAAACGTACTTAGGAGCCTGCTTGGTATCTTACTTGGTAACTTGCTTGGTAACTTGGCTTTAGCCAACAAATTAAAAGATACATTCAAGGGCCTCAAGTTCCAATCCATTACACGTAGTGAAATTTGTCAAAATCACTATTCATTGGATATAAAAAGAATATTTATTTGAACAATAATAGGAATTAGAATTGGTCGTTATAATTTATGCTTAGCTAACTCATATTGCTCTACCAGTTAAGCGATCTAATATTTTTCATATTAAGTTTCTGGCAATATCTAGCTTTTAGTACAAAACGAACTTTAAACAAAAGGACAAAAATCAAATTAACCCATGAAATTTCGACCACTTTTTTTATGTATTTATTTGCTCACTACGTCCATTGCATTTGGACAAGGTGTGAGCGACATGTTTGAGAAGTTTGCCATTAGGCAAGACAGTTTGTTTATTGTTGCATACGAACAAAGAGACGTAAATACTTACAATAATTTATTGACTGACTTTTTATCAAAATACGACAAATTATCAACGAACGAAAAAAAGAATTTTTCTAGGTATCTTAGTGGAGCGTATTACAATCTAAGTTGTACCCACTCGTTATTGGGCAACAAACAGATGGCCATAGCAAATCTCAAGAAATCCATTGACGCTGGCTATACAAATTATCAACACATTCAAGAGGACTCTGATCTAAATAGCATCCGCAAAGAGAAAGAATTTCTTGATCTCAATAATTATCTTAGGAGCATTGGCGACTATCTGTACATTTTAAAAAAAGCAGATCAATACAATCGTAACGACAACAGATTGTTTCCAAGCTTTACTTATCAATCCAGCGAAAATCAAAATTTAAAGGATTTGCGTAATGCATTGAACCTGGACAGCATTGCTGGGAAAGGTACAGACGTTTTAAAAATACTTAACCTATTGCATTGGATGCACAATTTAATTCCACATGACGGCAATCATAACAACCCGGTTGTCAAAAATGCAATGAGTATGATAGCTGAGTGTAAGCGCGACAACAGAGGATTAAATTGTAGAGGACTTGCTACTGTTTTAAATGAATGCTATTTATCTTTAGGAATAAAATCACGAATAGTTACTTGCCTCCCTAAAGACAGTTTGAAAATCGATAATGATTGTCATGTGATTAATTCCGTTTATTCCGAAACGCTTAAAAAATGGCTTTGGATAGATCCTACCTTCAATGCTTATGTAATGAACGAACATGGAGAATTATTGAGTATTGAAGAAGTGCGTACCCGGATAATCCAAAACCAAACTTTAATCATAAACCCAGATGCCAATTGGAACAATCGGAATCTTCAAACGAAAGAATATTACCTAATGAATTATATGGCAAAGAATCTATACCTATTGGAATGTCCGGTAGTAAGTGAATACAACATGGAGACTGTAGAAAACGGCAGAGTTTTTAATTATATTCAACTACTTCCTTTAGATTATTATAAGCAATCCCCAGACAAGTCGGAGAATAAAGATGAAAAAACAAATACTACCTGGATTAAAATTAAAACCAATAATGATAAACTCTTTTGGCAAATTCCATAATACCTAGAGAACTATAATAAACAAATTAATTAAAAAAAACTATCCTCTGGTAAATCCATGTTATAAGACGGATTATAATGAAAACAATTACAACATTTTTATTTTGCATTATTTTTTTATCTAATCTTTGCGGACAGACCCATAAAAATAATTTGAACATAACATATTTGTCCGGGGACTTTTATGTGTTTACCACGTATCGGGAATTTAAGGGAACACCATTTCCTTCCAATGGTATGTATGTAGTAACTCATGATGGTGTAGTACTCATAGACACACCCTGGGACACCACTCAATTTCAACCCTTACTCGACAGCATTAAAATCAGGCATAATCAAAATGTAGTGATATGTGTTGCTACTCATTCGCACGAAGATCGAACGGGTGGACTTGAGTATTACAAACAAAAGGGAATTAAAACTTATACGAGCCTGCAAACCGATCAAATCAGTAAATCCAGAAATGAAAAACAAGCAGCGTTTTTAATGCTAGAAGATACCGTATTTACTGTGGGTCAATATTCTTTTCAAACCTATTATGCTGGTGCAGGACACACGCCAGACAACATCGTCATCTGGTTTCCAAAAAATAAAATTCTGTATGGTGGATGTTTAGTTAAAAGTACCGAAGCTATTGACCTCGGTAATCTCAATGACGCTGATCCAAAACAGTGGCCTTCGACCATAAAAAAGATTAAGAGAAAATTTGGCAAACCCAATTACGTTATTCCCGGCCATCAGAATTGGACAGATAATACTTCATTAGATCATACCTTGAAATTGTTAAGGCAATATAAAAAGGAAAACCTCCGATAATAAAATCACAATAAAAGCTGATTGAAAAAAAATCTGAATTCACGCACTTTCATTAAATGCTATCATTAAGGTTTTGAAAATTAGAATAAATGCCAAGATTGGTAGCAATGCTTTACTCTTTCATAAACTGACAATCCAGAACATAACCGTCTTTAGTTGTCAATTCCATAAAATACAATCCACTACTGAAAGTAGATATATCGATGGCTTGTTTGACATCTTTAATGGATTGTATTTTTATTAATTTTCCACTGAAGTCATAAATTCGAATAGATTTAGGCTGCTTCCCTTTGATGTCACCAATATAAATATACTTGGATGAAGGGTTTGGTAAAATATCAAAGTCAAGTAAGTTGTCATGGTCTTTTACAAAAAGTGAAAGTCCATTACTCAGCTTCCAGAAATCAGAAAAACGAGGATTGCCACCATTGGATTGAGCGCCTGTTCCGATATAAATATCATTCATTAAAGTAAATCCACCAGCATAACCACGTGGCAAACCTGGAAACGTACCTAAAAGCGTCCATGTATCTGTTAATGGAGCATATTTATAAAACATATTCATGGGATTATGAGTAATACCGGCATACTGATAAAAATAGCCACACAACACATAGCCATCTTTTGACGAGGAATAGGTAGTCGGTGAATTAACACTGGACAAGGGGAAGTTTGCTTTTTGTGTCCAAACATCTTGATTTGGATCATATTCATATAAATCATTTGGGTAAAAAGTAGCATTTGAGTTGTTACCCATTCCTATGTATCCTTTGTCCCCTGCAGTAAATCCAGAAGCGCCATTGCGTTCAATGCCAGGGAAGGATGCTTTAGGTGTCCATGTATTGGCTACCGGGTCAAATGCATAGAAATCATTTAAACTTGTACCATTGGACCCAGTCCCGACATATCCTAATCCATTTAAACTAAATCCTGCCGCATTTTGTCTGCCACCATCTGGCATAGGTGTTTTAATGGTCCACGTTTTGGTTACAGGATCAAATTCATAAACAGCATTTGAGTACCTGCCATTTGATGCTCCCCCTATTACATAACCTTTTGATCCTATAGAAAAACTAACACTAAATGCTGTTCCATTTGCGGGAACATTTGCAAGTTGAGTCCATTGATTAGTTATGGGATCATATTCATACCAATCGCTATAATAAACACTATTAGCATCTGTTCCAAGGCCCATATATCCTTTATTATTTATGGAAAACGATGCAACTCCCCACCTTTTTCCTCCAGGAAAATCTGGCATTTGTAACCAACTCAACTGAGCATTCGAGTTAAAATTAATTAGCATTAATAAGAATAGATAAATTTTAGTTTTCATAGTATTAATTTAAATTTTAATTTATTTTTTAAGCGGTAACTCCTTTTTTATTTAGTTCTGACAATCAACAAAGTTACTTATTAAAAAATGATTTTTATCACATCTGTCAAATTAAATAAAAAAGGACATTGTCGCTTTAAATCTGCGAATGATTACCTTTTTCAGTCTGTTCACTGACGACCGACCAATGATGACTATTTCCTCGATCACCTGATTAACCATTCAAACCCGATCACCATCCACCCCGATTACCCTTCAAACCTGATTACCATTCCACCCCGATTACCCCTCAAACCTGATTACCGATTACCTTTTCCTAAATATTAGAATTACAATTCTTACTTTTGACCAAATTATCGACCCATGCAACTTCAAGATCAGCTTATCCGGGGATACATGTATCAGGAATTAGATCGCCAGCGCCGCGGCGTGGAACTCATCGCTTCTGAGAATTTTGCCAGTCTACAGGTCATTCAATCCATGGGTTCATGGTTAACCAACAAGTATGCTGAAGGTTATCCCGGAAAACGTTATTATGGTGGATGTGAAGTGGTGGATGAAATTGAACAGATTGCCATAGATCGCTTATGCGAGCTCTTTGGGGCGAGTTATGCCAATGTGCAGCCACACTCAGGGGCATCCGCTAATATGGCCGTACAAATCAGCTTATTGAGTCCTGGAGATACCATTATGGGCTTGGATCTGGCGCACGGAGGGCATTTGACCCATGGTTCACCGGTTAATATCAGCGGTAAGTACTTCAAGGTGGTGTCTTATGGAGTCGACGCAGATGGCCGAATCGATATGAATGACGTCGCAGATAAGGCTTTAGCCCATCGACCCAAATTGATTATCTGTGGGGCTTCAGCTTACTCTAGAGATTTTGATTATGCAAGATTTAGAAAAATCGCTGATGAAGTGAATGCCGTGCTTTGGGCTGACATTGCACATCCTGCCGGATTGATCGCTTCCAAACTCCTCAATGATCCTATAAAACATTGTCATATTCTTACTTCCACTACACACAAGACCTTGCGGGGTCCACGAGGGGGAATTATTATGATGGGCCAGGATTTTGATAATCCCATAGGTAAGAAAGATAAAAAAGGAAAATTATTACCCATGTCCTCTTTGCTTCAAAGTGCTGTTTTTCCTGGGACACAGGGAGGTCCTTTAGAACATATTATCGCGAGCAAAGCCATCGCATTTGGTGAGGCATTAAGTCCTGCTTTTAAGACCTATTCCAAACAAGTTATTGATAATGCGCAGGCATTCGCCCATGCACTTCAGGCCTTAAATTACAATTTGGTTTCCGGTGGTACGGACAATCATTTGTTTTTATTGGATTTGCGCAATAAAGATATTACCGGAAAGGAAATGGAACATTTACTCATCAAAGCCGATATCACGACCAATAAAAATATGATCCCCAACGATCCACAACCCCCTATAACTACTTCGGGAATTAGATTGGGTACCGCTGCAATGACCTCCAGAGGATTTAAAGAAAAAGATTTTGTGCAGGTCAGTGAATGGATCAATGAGTTGGTCATACATAGATCGAATGATGTCATGATCGAGTCGATTAAGAAAAAAGTGAATCAGTATATGGAACAATTTCCGCTATATCCTGAAATCGGTGCCTAATACATCCAGCTGTATTGGATATGCTACCTTTTCTAGTGTAAGACCTTCTGCAGGTACACTCCAACTTTTTTGAATCTGTGTTCCCAGTTTCATATCTTCCAGAATTTGGGATTTAGAAATTTTTCCAAGGGCATAATTGAAACACATTCCTACAATTAGTCGAACCATCCCACGCAAAAATCGATTGGCTGAAATATGAAATTCTAATCCATCTTCAGTTTGCATCCATTCTGCTTGATACAACAGACATTGATAGTGTTCTACGCCTGAATTCGTTTTTGTAAATGATTGGTATGAATTCACTGAGAATAATAATTGTGCTGCTTCTTGTAATGCCTCGATGTTCATCTCTCGGATCAAAGGATAATAAAATGTAAAATGCCTATTGAATGGATTTTTAATGGATGTACATCGATAGATGTAGCTTCTTTTATTAGCATCAAAACGCGCATGAAAGTGATCTTCCACTTTGAATAGTTGTTTGACTGCAATATCTGGAGGTAGCACTGCATTTAATTTGGCAACAGTCAGCCGGTCAATGTAATCTTCATTCAATACATCGTGATGTACATAGAATTGGGAGGCATGAACACCGGTATCCGTTCTGCCGCAGCCTAGTAAAGTGACGGGAATATTAAATAGTTCACTCCAGCGCTCTTCCAGAGTTTGTTGAACGGATGTTGCATTGGGTTGTTTTTGCCAACCACAATAAGCCGTACCATCAAAACATATTTCAATAAAAATCCGCATAGTGTTTAAATAAAACTCAATATTCAAAAAAAATAACTACTATCATAATAACAGAAGCGTTTTATTTTTGTCACAATTTTTGCAAAAAAACATGCAAAAATTTCGCCAAAAAAAATAATAATTTACATGACGTGACGGATTTCATCCGTCTACAAATAGGTTGCCCATTCTAGGCAATTAAAAAATAGTTACAAAAAAAAAGTAGGAATTGCTTCCTACTTTAATTTTTAATTTATTTAATGTGTGTGTTTAACCAATAATCGAATTATCTTTTGCAAAACCATGAGCATACATGAGCGCACCACCTACCAATCCAAGGTCTTTTAAAAACATGGTCGTAGCCGTTTGATCATTTGCACTTACTCCTTTTAAGAAAATCATAAACATGGTCAACAATAAAAATATGGCTAGCAATATGGCAGCTAATTTATCATATTTTCCAATAAAAACACTGAGCGCAAAAGCGATTAAACACGCTCCCGTCAGATAAACAATAATGGCACCTCCGAAAGGAGCCATACCTGCCATAGCATCGGCATTCATAAAATGAAAAAGTCCAAATACGAGCATTGGAATCGCAAAAATGTACTTACCTAGTCCTGTAATTGCATTCATAATAAAGTTGTTTTGTTTGTTTGAAAAGAAAAATCACCCTGCAATATAGCACAAAAGTTCTATATATAAATATTTTTGATATGTTTTTTTTACATATGATTTGTAAATGATTTGGATATTAATAACATATTAGACATATTTGGTATGTATAATATATTGAATTTACTCGCGCTTACTAAACAGACGTATTGGAAAGTTCTGAAAGAGCGACATAAGCTAACGATAGGTAGTTAGCCTATTATGTATAACCAAACGTCTTCGAACAACTCTGAAAGAGCGAGGTAAGTTAACAATAGGTAATAACCTATCGAGAATCTCCAAAAACCTAAACAGCCCTGAAAAGGCGTAATAAGCAAACGTTGGGTATCAGCCCATCTTGAATAATCACTCTAATCCTAATAGCCCTGAAAGGGCGTTATAGGTTAACGATGGGTGTTAGTCCATCGGGAAACTCAAAGATTCCAAACAGCCCTGAAAGGGCGTAATAATTAATAGAAATTTATAATCCGATCGTGCTCCCTCAACTTGCCTGACGCTTCATCTGATGTTCTATAAAATCTACATCTATAAGTAGTTTCTTCTGATTAGGGTGCGATGGCAGATCAAACATAGCATCTTTAAGTATCGATTCGCAGATCGTTCTCAATCCACGGGCACCTAACTTACTCTCTAGTGCGATGGAAGCTATTTTATCCAAAGCATCTTTTGTAAATTCTAAATCGATGCCATCGATAGATAACAATTTAGCATATTGTTTTAGAATGGCATTTTTTGGTTTGGTGAGGATATCTACGTAAGCGTCCAGATCCAATTCTTCAAGGTACGCCAGGACCGGAAGACGTCCCAATAATTCAGGTATGATACCGAATTTTTTAAGATCATGGTGGTTGACTTTAGACAACAAATTTACCTTTTGTTCTGTAGACAGGTGGTCTTGTTTAAATCCTATTACATTTGTATTTAATCTGCGTGCAATTATCTTTTCCAAACCATCGAAAGCACCGCCGCAAATAAATAATATATTCTGAGTATTGACTTTTAGAAATTGTTGTTCCGGATGTTTTCGTCCTCCGGCTGGAGGTACATTGATATCAGCGCCTTCCAATATTTTTAATAAAGCTTGTTGCACACCTTCGCCCGATACATCTCTAGTGATGGATGGATTTTCACTCTTTCTGGAAATTTTATCCATCTCGTCGATATAAATAATACCGCGTTCTGCAGATTCAATATCGTAATTACAAGACTGAAGTAATCGGCTCAACATACCTTCTACATCTTCACCTACATAACCAGCTTCCGTAAATGAAGTGGCATCTACAATGGCAAAAGGCACTTCTAAAAACTTAGCTAAGGTCTTTGCCATTAATGTTTTTCCGGAACCCGTAGGGCCGATAAAAAGTACATTGGATTTTTCAATTTCTACTTCATTGATGGAAGTCTCCGATAATCTTTTATAGTGATTATATACAGCTACTGAGAGTGTTTTTTTGGCCTCGTCCTGACCGATAACATAATGATCCAAGAATTCATTGATTTTTCTTGGCGTCATGCTTTTATTGAATGGTGTTTTTTTCTTTTTAGGACTTTTTATTTTACTACCACCTAATTCTTCTTCAACAATTTTATTAGCTTGAAGGGTACAACCTTCGCAGATTGCTACGTCTTCTCCTTGGACCAATACCAAAACTTCCTTGCGGGTGCGTCCACAAAACGAACATGAATCATCCGCTGTTTTATTACTTTTGGACATTCATTGTTGATTTGGTTCGGGTCAATACTTCGTCTACTAAGCCATAAGCTTTTGCTTCTTCCGCACTCATCCAATTGTCACGATCACAATCCGCTTCAATTTTTTCTGCGGTCTGTCCGGTATGTAGGGCCATGATTTCGTACAATTCGTGTTTCATGCTTTTTATCAGGTTATACGAGATTTCCATATCTGTGAATTGTCCCTGCATCCCTCCTGAAGGTTGATGAATCATGACACGGCTATGTTTAAGACAGGTTCTCTTTCCTTTTACCCCTGCGCATAACAGTACGGCACCCATAGAAGCAGCTAAACCGGTACAAATAGTGGCCACATCAGGATTTACGTATTGCATGGTATCATAAATACCCAGGCCATCGATTACCGATCCACCCGGACTATTGAGATACATCTGAATATCACGTCTGGCATCTACAGAATCCAAAAACAATAATTGAGCCTGGATCACATTAGCCACATAATCATTGACAGGAACCCCCATAAAAATGATACGATCCATCATCAATCGTGAAAAGACATCCATCCCAACTATATTCATAGAGCGTTCTTCTATAACTGTTGGCGTAAAACCTGTAATATGCGGTATGGTCGAATTAATATATTTTTCTAAATGCATCGTCGACATTCCTAAATGTTGCTTTGCATATTTTTGAAATTCATTCTTTGGAAACATAATTAAAATTTTTTATCAATTAAATAATGGTTCATTCATGTTTGTGATCATGGTCATCACCTTCATGGTGGTGATGTTCATGCTCATGGTGATCGTGAGCTTCATGGTGATGATGCTCATGATCGTGATTGTGTTCCTGGATTTTTTTGACTAAGTCGCGGAATTCATCCAGACTGATTTCATCTTCGAGGACAATGATGTTGGATTTAAGCCATTCTATGGATTTATCATTGAGTACATTCAGATAATATTCCTGAGCCTTGTCCTTATCCTTACTCAAAGCATTCTGTGCGACCTGTCTCCATGATTCTTCCGGAAAATTTATGCCACCGTACATGGTTTTAAATTGTTTGATGACAGCCTGAATCATATCTTCATATTCTACTTTGATATCATTTTGTTCAACGATATCTTTTCGTACCATTTGCCAGGCTAATCCTTCTTTGAAGTGAATGAGATCATGCGTGAGTGTATGTTCATCTTTTTTTTGCCACTCTTCATAAGATAGCACCAACCATTTTTTTAGAAAAGCATCGGGGAAGGTCAGTGCCATTTCCTGATGCAAGTTTTTGATCAGATCTATCTCGAAAATTTTATTGCATTCACTTTCATAATACAGTTCCAGATTTTCCTTAATGTGAATCCGCATGGATTCTTCGGAATCTACTGTAGTATCTGGTCCAAAAATTTTAGCATATAATTCCTTATTGAATTCAGGTTTTACTTTTCTGGATATTTTTACAATAGTAAAATTAAATTGGTTTTCGAATTCACGATGATCGTCATCCTGTAACTTTAGAAAATATTTACGAACACCTTTAGCATCCATATCATGCTCCACCTGAGTAATATCTCCGTGAAACGAAGCATTCACTTCTTTGCCTATCAATAGATCTTTAAATGCTGGGGTTAATGTAGAATCCACGATTACTGTAAATACAGATTTTACACCATCTTCCTTAACCAGACCATTGGACAACTCCTGAGCTTCTAATTCAACCAAATCTGTTTCGGATACAGGTTCACTTACTTCAGCATTCTCAGCAAATCGCTCTAGGATATAATTGACTTCTTCTTCGATTCGACTTTCTGAAATATTTACTTTATGTCGTTGTACAGTGAGTTTGCCCAAATGTTTTTGTAAATCTACTTTAGGAGCGATGCCAACTTCAAAAACAAACTCCGTTTGATCCAAAGAAGGTTCGCCATCATCCTTTACGGGCAACAGATCGCCTAAGAAATGAACATCAGCATTCTTTTGATAGTCTTCAATGGCGGAATTAATCAATTTATTCAGAACCTCTCCTCTGACAGCTGCCCCGTAAAGGTTTTTGATCATCGATTCGGGTACCGTACCGGGTCTAAAGCCCTTGATATTCGCTTTCTTGCGAAGTGATTTTAATTCCTGACTGATCTGGGGCTCATAATCTTTAGGTTCCAATTTGAGGCGCAAATTAGCATGCTGTGGTGCTATTGAATGAAGGCTTATATCCATAAATTATGATCTTAAGTACATACTAAGGGTTAAGGACTGAAATGGTTCAAGAAAAATGAACCAAAGAGGGAAAAAAAGTGCGGATGGAGGGGGTCGAACCCACACACCTTTCGGCACTAGATCCTAAGTCTAGCGTGTCTGCCAGTTTCACCACATCCGCGGAAACGCCGCAAAGATATGCTATACCCATTAATATTATTACTTTGAACCTTATTTTTAGATATTTTTTTTAACGCGTCATGAGGGTGTTTTCAGAAATTGTACGATTTAGCTTATTATTCAAGCTGTTAGGAAGTAGCGATCAAGCCCGAGATATATTTTAAGCCTTGAGCTTAGGCAAGGGAAGTGTTGATTTAGTCATAATAAAATGTGGTTTTTTTTGAAAATTTCTGACCCTTAAAAAAGGCTGATAAATATTTTAATATTTAAATTAATTATAATATGTAAAAATTGATTTTTAGAACAATTTATAATTTAATATCGTTGATTAATAGGAACTTGGCCTGATTTTGATTAATTTTGTAATATAGTCCATGTTAACATTAGAATCTTTACCGATAACGCCCTTTGCGTGGCCCGAGCCGGATCAATTACTGATTAAGGCTGCCTATAGACGTTTATTGCGGGCTACCAGGGAGACCCCGCCGACGGATGAAGAAAAGAATGAGATCAGATTGGCCTTTGAATTTGCTCTAACAGCCCATGGAAATCAACGAAGAAAATCTGGAGAACCTTATATCACACATCCACTTGAAGTAGCCCGTATCTGTTATGAAGAAATGGGCCTTGGGTATAAGTCGGTGATTGCAGCACTCTTGCATGATGTGGTAGAAGATACGCCGGTTACTCTGGAACAGGTCGACAAACATTTTGGAAATAAAATTGCAAAAATCGTAGATGGGCTCACCAAATTAGATGGTTTATACAATGTCGAAAGTCCCCAGGCTGAAAATTTTAAAAAAGTATTAAGCACCTTGGTTGACGACGTACGGGTGATCCTCATCAAAATGGCGGATCGCTTGCATAATCTCCGTACGATCGATAGCATGCCGAAACACAAGCAACTTAAAATAGCTGCTGAGACTACATATATCTATGCACCTCTGGCTCACCGACTTGGCTTATATAATCTGAAATCAGAATTTCTGGATATATGTGTAAAGATTACTGAACCTGATTTGTATCATGAAATTGTTTCGAGACTTCAGGAAACACAAAAGGATCGTAATAAATTTATCAATGAGTTTATCAAACCGCTCAAGGCTGCCTTAGACCATTTAAATATAGAATATAAAATATTTGGACGTCCAAAATCCATATCATCCATTGCCAATAAAATAAAAACAAAAAAAGTACACTTCGAAGAAATCTTTGATTTGTTTGCTGTACGTGTAGTGGTTGATGTTCCAAAGGAACGTGAAAAATCAGTGTGCTGGCAAGTTTATTCTATAGTTACTGATGTCCATAGACCGATTCCGGAACGATTGCGTGACTGGATTACCACACCTAAGTCCAACGGTTACGAATCCTTACACACCACTGTTATCGGACCACACGGCCGGTATGTAGAGGTCCAGATCAGAAGTCAGCGCATGGATGATATTTCTGAAAATGGATATGCCTCACATTGGAAATACAAGGGGGTCACTAATATTCATGGGATCTATGATCATTGGTTCGACAGTATTCGTGACATGCTGGAAATCAAACACAATGATGCCCTGGAATTCCTGCATGATTTCAAATCCAATTTGTACGGTGAAGAAGTGTATGTGTATACTCCAAAAGGTGAGATGAAGGTATTGCCTAAGGGATCCACAGCGCTTGATTTTGCCTTTAGTATACATACCGATATTGGTATTCGCGCCAGTGCCTTTAAGATCAATAATAAATTGGTTACACTAGGATATGTGTTAGAGAGCGGGGATCAAATTCAGGTCATAACCAATGTCAAACAAAAACCCAATGAAGATTGGCTCAAACTGGTCACCACAGGAAAAGCAAAATCACGAATTCGATCGGCATTGCGGGAAGAACAAAAAGTAATTGCAGATTACGGTAAAGAAATACTTGAGCGAAAATTTAAGAACAACAAATTACTTGTTGATGAAAACATCGACATCTTACATAAAGCACTTCCCTATAAAACAAAATTAGAAATGCTTTGTGCCTTTGGAAAAGAGGAAATAACTTGGGCAGATGTCGTAAAAAAATTCTCCTTTGAAAACGGAAAATTAATCCATTCCAGAACCGAATTCAAAGAAATCATCAAGGAAGATGATCAGAAAAATGATACCATCCCCGATGCATCCGGCAGACTGATGATCAATGGCGAACCCGGAGATACCTACCAATACACCTTCGCTAATTGTTGTAATCCTGTTCAAGGCGATACCGTCTTCGCTTATGTCACGTCCAACAATGGAATGCGAATTCATCGGAGCAATTGTCCCAATGCAGAAAACCTGATGGTCAATTATGGTTATCGCATACTTAAAGCAGAATGGTCCAATAATTTAGGTAGTGCGTTTACAGCTGATCTGATCATCACAGGAATAGATGATGGTCCTGGAGTTATCCAACGGTTGACCCATGATATCTCTGGCAAACTTGGGGTCAATATTAAATCTTTCAGTATAGCCAGTCATGAAGGCACATTCGAAGGCAAGATGAGCCTAGTTGTTTCAAATAAAAATCAAATCAATCTCATCATTCAATCCTTATCTAAACTTCCAGGTGTGACACATGTGCGAAGGTCGGATCATTAATCCAAAATGGTAGTCAACAACTTAATTCCAATCGTTGAAGACTCTGACTTCGATGCAATTGTAATAAAATTTGGTGCCAGAAATATCTGTAAAGTAAACGATTGAATAAAGTATCCCGGTAGAAAATTGCGACGATCATTTCTTATAATGTTGAGTGAAATTGTTTCGAGTTATTTCAATTTTTTTTTCAAAGATCATTGTTGACGTAAACTTTATTTATTCTGTTGATTTTATATTTTAATAGTACCTCTTAGACCCTTTAAAAATACAAAATCTTGATCGTTTTTATTGACCATTTAATATCAATCATGAAATAATTTTGGATACAAAATATTTTTCATTTATACCTCAAATAATAATTAATTCATTCTGAAAGATATCAATGGAGTGCCAATTCATAAAAGTTAGCAAAATTATAAAATATTGTCAGGCTAATAAATTATTGTTTGTAATACTATCATTTCAAAACATAATAGATATCATTGACTACTCATTGCAAAGTGTTTACTTTTGATTAAAGTTTTAATTGATTTAATTGCGCTAATACCATTCAATTTAATAATAAAATCTAATTTATGAGAATTTTAAACCAAGTAATCTTCATGTTCCTGCTTATACTTTCTGTTAAAGCCCAAGTTTATCAATGGGCAAAGGGTATTGGAGGTACAGAAAGTGATGTGGGACAGGCTATTGCTGTTGATGCTGAAGGAAATGTATATACTACAGGTTATTTTAGTGGAACGGTTGATTTCGATCCAGGACCGGGAGTAGTCCAATGGAGTTCTTCAGGTGATCGAGATATTTTTATTCTTAAAACGGATAAGTTTGGAAATTTGCTTTGGGTTAATACATTTGGAGGTACCTCACTTGATGTTCCTTATTCTATTGCATTGGATAATTCAGGTTACTTCTGTGTTTCAGGATTGTTCTCAGAAACAGTTGACTTTGATCCAGGTCCTAATAAAATGGAACTGGTTGCCGAAAAATATTGGGATGTTTTTGTTGCTAAATTTAAATTCTCTGGTGAACTTATTTGGGCTAAGCGTATGGGTGGCCCGGATGGTGAGAGTGGAAATGCATTAATTATTGATTCTAATAAAAATATTTTCATTACGGGGTATTTTAATATGAGTGTGGACTTCAATCCAGGAGTAGGTGTAAACAATCTGGTCTCGAATGGACTCAATGATATTTTTATTTGTAAGCTCGATTCTTTAGGTAATTATATTTGGGCCAAAAGTATTGGGGGAAGTAAGGAAGATGTAGCCACTTCCATTACCATAGACAGTAAAAATAACATTGGAGTTACTGGTTTCTTTTTTGGTTCAACCGACTTTGATCCTGGTACAGGAACCCATAAATTGAATTCTATTGAGGAAAGTCGTGATATTTTTATAGCAAAATATGACAATGATGGAACATACCTTTGGGCTAAAAGTATCGGATCTGATGACAATGATCAAAGTAGGGCAATCACTACTGATATCGATGATTATTTTTATATTACTGGGCCTTTTAGTGATACAGTGGATTTTGATCCAGGACCTTTAAATTTTACAATGATTTCAGCGGGCTTGCAAGATATCTTCATATCTAAATTTAATCCAGATGGAAATCATATTTGGTCCAAAAGGATTGGTGGCTTTGGATTAGATTGGGGAAATGCAATAATCGTTGATCGATCAAATGGTGTATATTGTATAGGCTTCTATTCTTCTACAGTAGATTTTGATCCAAACCTAAACGTTTATGAGTTTACTTCTGAGGGGAATAGAGATATCTTCATAGAAAAACTTAATTCAGCTGGTGAATTTGTTTGGGCTAAATCTATTGGTGGACAAGGTAATGATGACGGATCAAAATTATGTATTAATAATTCAAATGATTTATATCTAACAGGAGCTTTTGAACTAATTTCGAATTTCAATCGCCCTGATTCAGCAAAAATTATTTCAAATGGGAAAAGCGATTTTTTTATTGCAAGATATAATCAGTGTACAAACACAAGCTCAACCGAGATAATTAGTTATTGTGATAGTTACTATTGGAATGGACTGACTTATGACAAAAGCGGTTCCTATGTATATAAAACTAAAAATTCGAATGGCTGTGATAGTATTGCAGTTCTTGATTTAGTCATTACCAAAAGTGATACTGCCGTATTTCAAAATGGGAATACTTTAACAGCGCATTCCATGGGTTCAATGTATCAATGGTTGGATTGTGAAGACAATTACAAGCCAATATTCGCAGAAAATAATAGGATTTTTAGTCCGACTAAAAGTGGAAATTATGCTGTTGAAATCAGAAATCAAGGATGCTTAGATACTTCATTTTGTTATTCAATCATTCTTGTTAATAATAATGATGCGGATGAAATCCCAATAATTGTTTTTCCAAATCCTTTTAATAAACTTTTAAATATTAAACTCAATGAAATCGCTTCTAACATTGAAATCAATTTATTTAATTGTTTAGGAAAAAAAATAAGTAATAGCACTTATTATAATACTTCAACCATTCAATTAATGATTGATGACAGCAGTGGAATGTATTTCCTTGAATGTATCATAAATGGAAATCAACATATTCTTAAAAGGATCAAAAATCAATGAATGTATTGAATTAAACGAAGTTATTAACGCAATAAAGTTACTTCTTCCTTTCGGTTTTGAGGGATATTGTCGTCACCAACAAACTGAATATTGTAGACATATACACCTGGCAAAACGTGATGGTTGTTATACATTTCGTTCCATTTAATGATTTCACAACTAAGCCCGCTACTTCGCTCAAATACCAATTCGACAAATCGATTGTTGATGTCTCTGACTTTGATGCAATTCTAATTAAATTTATTGGTAATAAGTGCAAAATTATACATTAAACAGGACATAGCTTTTACAAATTGTTAAAATCATTGATTGTTTTATAGTGTGATATTGATTTAGATGTTCTGCAAATAAGCCTGCTTTTGGATCTTAATAGAACCTCAGCTTGGTAATGATTCTAAAAATTATTAAAATTCAATAGGCTCAAGTGCGCTCTAAAATTGGCTTTAGTCTACTGCTCTCTTAGTGGCATTTTTTTCTTATTACGTTTTATTCAATTGGAATACAAAGGTCCACAATGCACTTTTTTTCAGGATGTTCATTCATATTGTTGCGATAAATTTCAAATGGATATCGGTCAGCTTTTTTATAACCATTTTCGTTCATCCAAATAAATAAACTGTCCCAGGATTTTTCGAATTCTATTGGTTCGATTACAAAATGTCCTACTATATTTTTTCCTTGTTCAATGGTAGTTAGTCCAACTTCACCATCCACAGTTATTTCTTGGTCTGTAATAATACCAATGCTCATTCTTACTTTGTCTGCATCCGTAACTTTAAAGCTGTCGTGAAAAACTCTACATACATGGGTGTTGTTTTTAGTAAGTAGTTCTTTAGGTGTGGCCCATTTAAGAATTCTCTGAAAAGCATCCTCAATACCATTTACTCCAATTTGTGTGACATAAGCCAAATTCATTTTTGGCATTTCGGTAATTTCAATTTTTGCATTCATGTTGATCCAATGTTTAAGATTAATAATGTTGCAAAGGTATTCTTCAGTAATAAAACTCTTTTTACCATTATTGCTATCCACTTTACTAATCTTGCTAAAATTGCCTTGGTTTGATTTTCGAAATTCTGTTGGACTTTGACCGTATATTTTTTTAAAAGTTCTTGAAAATGTTGAGTCATTTTTGAAACCATATTTATTTGCAATTTCAGCTATACTGGATTCCTTATTGTGAATGAGCATCATTGCAGTTCGTTCTATACGTTTTCTTATAATATATGAATTCAAAGTCTCATTTGTAATTGCTTTAAAAAGTCTATGAAGGTGAAAGGGTGAATAAAAGGCAATATGAGCTATAGTCTGTAATGACAAATCGGCATCTAAATTATGGTCAATAAAGCTCAGTACTTTATTGATTCGATTCATGTATTCTTCTTGCATTTCCTGTTCGGGAGTTGTATTTTAAAAATTGCAACTAAAAATTTATATTAACGTAATAAGGTTACTTCACCCGTTCGATTTTGAGGGGTTTGGTCATCTCCCATAAATTGAATACTGTAAACATATACACCCGGCAAAACGCGATGATTGTTATACATCCCATTCCATTCAAAAACTTCACCCTTGAGTCCGTTTCTTCGCTCAAAAATCAACTCGCCCCATCGGTCATATATTTGGAAATACTGAATCGTGGTTGTAATGGGAAATTTGAAAACTGGAAAAAATAAATCATTAACCTGATCTCCATTTGGAGAAAATGCGTTTGGAAAATATACATCTGTTTGTTCAGCAATGACCGTTATTGTAATTTGATCTTGGATTTCACAATCATTTTCATCCGTTAGGATTAATGTGTAGGTAATGGTCTGGTCCGGTGTAGAAACAGGATCGAGACAATTGGTACAATTTAAAAAGTCAGTAGGGATCCAACTGATACTTCCGGGATTAAAATTGAGTTTAGCTGTTATATCCACTGAGATTCCTTTTTTAATGGTAGTATCTTGAGGTAAACTAAGATTCAGTTGTGCTGCATTATTAATGGTAAAATTACTGATTGCATCACAACCCATTTGATCCAAAACCCGAATACTGTGATTTCCTAGAGACAATGCAGGAACAACCATCCCTGCTTGATAGGGTAAAGCAGTACCATTGTCAATAGATATCAGCAGTGTGCCATTTCCCCCAATGATTTTGTCAATGATCAGTTGACCGGAATTAGCTCTGTTGCACAATAAACCGTTCGTTCGGAAATCCAATACAATGTCAGGAATAAGATTTATGTTGACTTTAACAACGCTATCACATCCTGTTGCGGATGCATTAGGCAATCTTTCAGAGCCGCTCGGATGATTGGCAGAATAAAATTGATTTCCAACTCTTACACTGTCTTTAGGACAGAGGAGTGGATTATATATTCCAACGGATTCACTGTTAAACTGTATGCGTACCAAAATGAAACTATCGCATCCGAATGTTGCCTGTTTTTTTAACTGTATCGTATCTGAGGGTTTGTTTATATCTAGCAGATTTCCATAGAAATTCAGCGTTTGATTATCACACAACACGGTATCGAATAATCCTATGGCATCAGGTAAAACGTTCAGGTTAACCTCAATGAGACTATCACATCCATTAGCAGCACCGTTTACCATTTTCAATGTTCTGGTGGTATGGCCGCTAAAAAATGGCTCACCTGGAAATCCAGGAAATGTGAGCGTATCACCTTTGCAAATATCAGCGCGATAAGTTCCTATGGCATCAGGTATAATATTAACCGACACATTGATAATGCTGTCACAACCATTATTTGCACCGTTTACCATTTTCAATGTTCCGGTAGTATGTCCGCTAAAAAATGGTTCACCTGGAAATCCGGGAAGAGTGAGTGTATCACCTCCACAAATATCAGCGCGATACGATCCTATCGCATTCGGTATAAAATTAAGCGTCACATTAATAATGCTGTCACATCCAAAAACAGAAGCACAGGCCTCTCCATTATGGCATACAATCTGACCATTGGGCTTTCTCGCAGAAAAATATTCTTTGACAATAAACACACTATCACTGATACAGATAGTTGTATTAAAAGTACCTGTTGTATTCGGGTATTTTAAGTCTACATGTATGATACTGTCGCAGCCAGTAGTTGAAGCTCCTTTCAAGGTATCAATTCCGGAAGGATTACCTGCATTGTAGAGCTTGCCATTGAGTAAGGTATCTTCACCCGGGCATTTGGTGAGATTTAAAAAATGTTCAGCATAATCTTTGATGATTATGTTTACGTCGATGATACTATCACAAGCTCCAGAAGCTTGACCTGCCAAACGCACCCGACCCGTAGTTGTGTTTTTATCAAAGGTCGTATTGCCAATGGTAAGGCTGCTGTTCGAGCAAATGGTTTGGGTTAAACTGCGATATCCGACCAATGTCCCTTTAAATACAACAGTACTATCACATTGATTAACATTCTTAAGTGCTGCAGAATCGATTAATTTTCCGGCATACAATTTTATTCCTGCAATGCGTAAGGTATCATCAAAGCAAACATTCACATTTTGGGTTACTCGATTTGGTTTTAACAAAGTTAAGTTAACATGGAAGACGGAGTCGCAAATAATTATTCCATCACCTGGTATGGTGATCGTATCACTGGTCTTTGAAGCACTATATACTCTGGATCGGAAGGTAAAAGTCTCTCCTTCACAGATAGCAGCGGTCACCGGAATGGGAGCACTTGGCGTACAACGATAGCAATTAGAAAATTCTGAATAAACTAAGGGAACATTATTATTATTCCAAACATAGGCTGATAGACTAGCACCGACTGTAAAATTACGGGCAAGAATCCAGTTGCCACTTGCATCTGCCAAACTGCGACCAATTTCTACACCCCCTCTGCAATCAGCAGTAGGACAATTGCGACGAGTATTTTCATAAATACTTATTGAATCATTAGGGCGAGCCGTGCCTTTAATCAGATTGGGATTAACACTAACAATGACCGGCACGGGAGGCTTTATGGCGTCAATGAAAGGCGCTATATTAACAGGATTATTTTCATTACAATAAATTCTGTTCTTGCTATGCTTAGATCTTATAAGGTTAGAGTTTCCAAATAGTTCATAGAAATTTTGGAGATTCTCTGTTTGATTATTTTCAAGGTCAACAGAAATATTAAAAAAAGGAGGGCTGGAAATGGTTGAAAACCTTCCATTAAATCCACCAAGAATATTCGCTGCATAGTTATTGTTTATTTGAGCAGAAGCAAATAAAGAAATGGCAGTCTTAAAATTAAAAAAACGGTTTCCAGAAATGTTAATGCCATTATCATTTATTCCTAAATTCCTGTTTGTTATGGCATTGTGAATATGAAAAATAAAAAAATTATCAGTGACCGAATATTTTCCAAAAAGGTCAAAGGCAATGCCAGTCTCTTGATTAGTAAAGGTATTAGCCTTACTCGTATCTAGAGCTCCAAAAATATTTTTTGAAATGTTTAAGTCTCCTCCTCGTGCATTGAGTGCCGTGCGACTAGAAACAAAAATATTGCTATCTATTACACATGGTTTTAGTGCCAGATTTTGATTCAACATTAAAGAAGAGAAGTAAGTGTTTATAGTAGATTTACCATAATCGGAACCAAAAATATTTTTTCTGACCAATGCATTGCTGCTATTAAAAATATGGACATTTGCCAAATCTATAAAGTTTACAATGAGATTGTCATTTGTAAATGCACAATTGTAAAGACTAAAGCGATCTGCAGATCTTCCAAAATCACCAACTCTGAGGACTTCATCTCCTGCTGTGCTATACCCGAAATTAGAAAACGTCAATCCACTAATAAAAACATCTGTACTTAAAATATTCCAAAAGGATGCTCCGGAAAAGTTTCGAAAAGCAAAATTAATAACAATACTTCCCAAAGGGCCTGGTTGGGTCTCCCCGGCTACAGTCAAAAAAGGATCCGTTACATTAGGAAAGGGCCCGTTGGGAATAATTTGGTGCGGTGCCATACCTGGAATATTAAATTCAATCCTACTGGCTACACCATCACCATTGGCAGCATGAATAGCCTCACGAAAAGAGCAGTGTCCAGTAGTACAAGAACCATCATCCGTATCATCGGCGGTATTCACTATATAAACTTGAGCGCATAAGGATTGCATCGACATCATCCATCCCAACCATAAAATCCATCTTAAACCATTCATAATTTTCTAATTCGATGCAAAAAGACAAAATTTTTGTCAAATAAAATCAAGCTAATTCTTGAATTTACTATAATAAGATAACAAATATATGGATTTTGTTGCCTTCCTTTAATCTGATTCGTTCATTTGGTTATAGGAATATTAGCTCCACAGATCACTTAAAAAAACGTCTTACCATATAAACGACGTATTACTCTGTATTCCGAAATTAAATCAAGTTCTAGCCTAAAAAACATTGATGCTCGAAGTCTCCGACTTAGGATGCTCATTTATTTAACATAAAACGATCCACGAAGACTATGAATTCGATGCTTGAGTAAAAAAATGTATGAGACATCGAAGTTGAAAACAGCAACGATTATTGCCTTCGATGCTTAAGTCCCCTTCTTAATGCGATCGACGAAGTCCCTTACTTCGATTCAAATGGACTAAAAAATTTATTTGTGTAGTCATTTTAGGATTTATTGATTAACCTGTATAGCTATTTTAGGACAAGACAAGAATCTGATTCATGGTGGATAAGCCGTGGATAATTCGTGGATCATTCGTGAACAATTCGTGAAAGATTGTACTGATAGTGTATTTTACCAATATCAGACTTTAAGGCTTATGAACTTAAAACAAAACGATCGTTGAATTCCTTGACTTCGATGTTCATTTACACTTGTTGAACCAATAACATAGTTCTAATTCTCAGGACACATTTCCATTTTATAAATTAGGGTATCGAATATTATTAGCTTGGTAGATATTTGGAAAGACAAGAAGGGAGACATGTAGAGCGATTAATGCATATACTTATGAACCTGAAATGATAGTCCATTTAGCTTGACTTAATGACAGATTCATCAAGCACGAATAGGGTGTATCTTGAAACAGAATATTGTTATTAGAGCAAATTAAGTTGGCACCTATCCTATGCCATTAACAATTGTTGCTTAATCAAGGAATCGGTAATGGTTTAATGCTTAATTCCACCAATTGCGAATGTCAGTGCCATCAAAAATATGATCATCATGACCCTCATTTTCATTCAGATATTTTTGCAAAATAGGAGAACCTTGAATGATGCTCCATAATTCAATCCATGCATCTTGTTGAATTTTATTTTCAAGTTTCATGATTTCATGATTATCTGCTTCTTCTTGCTCACTTAAGGAATTTAGCATTACGCCAAGGGATTTTTTTAAATCAAATGATATGTGGGTATATTTTTTATTCAATTCTTTTTCCGCCAGTTCCTTGAATTGATCTTCACAGAAGTAGTTAAGAATTTCTATGACCCGATCCATTTGGTTTAGAATTAAGTCACCATGGACATGTATTTCTGAATAATAGGCATTCGTAATTCTCAAATCAATGAGCGATCTTTTGAACAACATAAGACTTGGTATGTAGTCAAAATTATTATACTGCCAGAGTTCTTTTCGAAAAAAATATATATTTCGAAAAAAATATGGAATCTGGTATCGAATCAAATGCCAAATCTTAGATAGGGATCTATGGAGGAAATGATAGTTCATAGTGTTTGTATGATTTAATTAAAGGTAATACTAATTTTTTAAACTCATGAGGGCTTATTATTTATAAAATTTATAATTGAAGTTAATAAATGGGGATTTTTCCCCTGTTTTGATGATACAAAATTAAAATAGTTTTGCTGATTCTGAATTGGCTTGTAAAGGGAGACTTGAAAGTAAACCATTTATTAACTTTTTTATAGGATAGGGTTCATGATTTAAGAAGTTGATTTATACATTCTTACAAATGTTATAAAGATAAATATTGCATTACGTTTTAAAGTATATCTAAATAACATTAGTTTCACTTTTAATCTAATAACACTTAATGACTTGGGCTTTTTGTATTAGTTATGGATTTTTAATTTAAACTAGAAAAAATGAATCATTGATATTATTAAATCCATGATGGAGTGGCATTAATACAGTATGAAAAAAAAGCAAAGTGATCTTACCCCTAATACAAGAGTACTTACATTGGTTAAGTTATTATCCGACCGACATTGGAACAAGCACTGTTGTAACGAAAAGTAATTGAATTGATAGATTATCGATCCACATAGGAATTGAAACGCTCTTTTGACCTACTTCATTCAAAAATTCTACAGACTTTTAATCGATCATGTTAAAATTAAAAAATTGAATAAACTATTTTTTATGGCTTCCTTAAATGGTAAAATAGTTCAACAGTTTAATTTAAAAGCTATTAACAAAATAGATATCAGCAACTTTCATGCTGGTGTATACGTTATTCATATTCAAGATCATCCACAGATTGTGACAAGGGTGATTATAGAATAGTTATGTGCATTAAGAAATTCATATTAATCATAATGGTTTTTGGACTTGTGTATCATTCACAAGCCCAAAAACATTATGATTACAATTGGGCCTTTGGTTATGGTACAGGAATATATAACGATACGAATTATTTCGGTGGAGCAATAATGAGTTTTAATGATAATATTATTCATTTCTATCCTCAAGATAGATCGTTTGATATTAGATTCCAATCTAACACCTATTCCAATAAATTTGGTGAATTTATGTATCTATCTAATGGTTGTAGTCTTACTGATAAATACGCAAATAATTTAAAAGGGGCTGATACCATTGGATTTAGTAGAGTTTGGTCAATTAATTGTCCTAACAGTAATAATGTGGTTCAAGCAGGCTTATTTATTCCTACGGATGATTCTACTATAAATTACATTTATCTAGTTGTTGATACAATAGGACTTAAGATAAAATATAAATACTTATTGAGTGCAAAAATTTATATACCAACAGATTCTTTAATTTATAAAGATAGATTAATTATTCAAGATACACTTTATCATGGATTACATGCAATATCAGCAATCGATGCTAATAAGTGGTGGATCATCTGCCCCCAATACAATGTTAATAAATTTTGGACTTTTCTTTATTCATCAGAGGGAGTTATTCAAAAAATCGAAAACAATATAGGAATTATTAATGATTCATTATCATCAGGTGCCGGACAAGGATATTTTTCACCGGACGGCAGACATTATGCTTTATATAGTCCATATGGTGGGATGCAGGTTTTTAACTTTAATCGATTGAATGGACAATTAAGTAACTTTCGATTTTACAATATTAAATATCCGTACAATGTGGGAGTAGGACTTTCTTTTTCTCCGGATTCTAGATTTGTGTATGTGTGTAATCCTACAGAGGTATTACAAATAGATCTTCATGAATCAGATAGTACAAAAGCCATTGACACTGTTGGTGTGTTTGATAATTTCTTTGAACCCTATCCTACCACCTATTTACAAATGGCATTGGGACCTGATTGCAGAATCTATATCAGTACATATGGTGGTAATAGATACCTGCACGTGATCATGTATCCAAATAATAAGGGGAAGGCGTGTCAGCTCATCAACAGAGGCTTAAAATTACCATCCCGTAATTCATTCGCCATTCCAAATAACCCTCACTATAGAGTAGATGATCCTTATCCTTGTGATAGTACCATCGCCATTCACCTCAATGTTGGAACTCAAGACCAAGAAGAAGGTGTCTATAGATCCAATGATCTTATGATATATCCCATCCCTGCTGAAGACCTGTTACATTTGCAAATCCTTAGAGATCATTCTTCTGAATCTGAGGTGTTCATTTATGATATTCAAGGTAGAATGGTTTTACACCAATGCTATTTATCACTTAATGATGAACAAACAATAGATGTTGGCAGACTATATTCAGGAATTTATTTTATTATAGTGCGTGATCGGACCGGGAAGCGATGGATGGAAAGGTTTGTAAAGAGATGATGTTATTGTTATCAGAATAACCGTATATTTATCCAGATTTATCATGATTGTTGTTAGTAGAAGATTAGTATCAGTCAAAAATGATGCAAGAGTTTTGATTAAATAATTATGCGCTTAAAGAAATTCATATTAATCTTAATGGTTTTTGGGCTTGCGTATCATTCACAAGCCCAAAAACATGATTACACTTGGTTGCTCGGGTATGATAATGGTGTAAGTTCAGCTGGTGACACTTTTGGCATTTCCAGAATGGATTTTAACACTCCAAGTCTGAATCCTAAGATATTCTTAGATACTACTTTATATATGGACTTCGATGGGGCAAGTTCATGTATGTCAGATAGAAATGGTAAATTTATTTTTGCTACGAATAGTGTTAAAATCATTGATGCTACTGGAAAGACCATGATCAATGGATACGATATTGATCCAGACGGAAGTAATTTTGCTTCGATTTATCCTCAAACTAGCGTATCAATACCTTTAAATTCTGATACCAATAAGTATATGATTTTACATGAATCAATTATTTTAGCGAAGGGCTCAGGAGCTGGAAAGCCACTATTGTCAAGAATTGTTAATTTGAATATTCCAAACAGTTTAGGAATTGCCGATAAAAAATCTAAAATATTTTATAACGATACAATTCAACCTCTTGTTATGAGTCCTGTCCGTCATGCCAATGGTAGAGATTGGTGGCTTGCGAAACCTGGATTAATAGAAAATTATATTTATACTTTTTTAATTCGTGATACCAATATTTTATTATATGAAAAGCAAAGAATAGATACTGCATTGTACCATAGTTATTCACAAGGTTGTTTTTCGACTAATGGAAAATTCTATGCTAAAGTTACAACTGGTCAAGATAGCGTCGGAACCATAATCGATCTATTACAATTTGATCGATGTTCTGGTAAATTTACCTATCTCAAAAAATATGAAATCCCCAATTCAGCTCTTGCACTCGGTGGATGTTTTTCACCAAATTCACGATTTCTATATGTATCTGGTAGATATTCATTATATCAAATAGATCTATTTAGCAAAGAAAAGGAAATTATTAAAATTGACACCGTAGATTCATTTATTGAAATATTGGGGGGAGGTTTTACAGGTTATGTATTATTTGGTCCAATGGAGCGTGGCCCGGATGGTCGGATATATAATGTTTCCGGGACCTTCAGAAGAATGATCAATGTTATTGATAAACCCAATCTATTAGGTAAAGCATGTATAGTAAAAAAACATTCGATCCGTCTATCAGGGTTGCAAGAAACCATCCCCAATCATCCAAATTACCGTCTTGGACCAATTGACGGATCACCTTGTGATACCCTTGGCATTAATAACATTCCTGTTGCTGAATTCCGTTATGATCAGGACACGAGTGAATACAAGAAGATAGAATTCACCAACCTCAGTTGGTATGAACCAGATGAATACTGGTGGGACTGGGGCGATGGAAGGGCTATGTATTATACTACAGTATGGGATTCATCGATTATTCACACTTATGCCAAAGATGGCGTCTATCAAGTTTGTCTTCGTGCTAAGAATATAAATGGAGAGCATATCGTCTGTAAAGAAATTAAATTAGGGACTACAGGAATAAATTCCCATGATTCCAATATTGATATTCAGATGCATCCTAATCCTGCTCACGATCTTATAATAATCAATGTAGAGGATTACCTTCCTTCAAAAATGCTTATGACAATCTATGACATACAAGGCAAACAATTGCTTCACAAGAGATTGTATCAGGGAAGTAATGTGATTGACTTGGAGGATATGAATGCTGGGGTTTACATTGTGGAGATTAAGGAGCGAGGGATTATGTTGAGGAGTGAGAAGTTGGTGAAGCTGTAGTGTCAAAATCATGTCTGGCAGCGGTCTGATGGAAATTTAGTATAATTATTTTTATTGTTATTTCATCCTAAAATGTATTAGTGCCTCATATATTTTTTTTCATTTTTTTAATATCGTTTTCAATTTCTTTTAAGCTTTGTTCAATTTGTTGATTTCGCTCGCCTTCTTTAAACTTTTGATATTCTTCAGTTGATTTGTCTAAAGCCATTTGATGACTTATTTTACCGGCATGTGTTAGCAATTCTCTTCCGTTTAGTTGCAAAATACGATCGAGTCGTTCTATCCAATCTTGCATATACATGGGAGTTTGTTGCTGTGCCATGGTTTCGGCAAATGCCAAATATTGCTCAACCAACAAGCCTAATAATTGTATTTCATCTTCGTTTAAATAATTTTTAGCAATGCTAACATCTATTTTTTGAATAGCGGTTAATTGTTTTTAATATACGATTGTCGAAGTCTCTGACTTCGATGCAAGCCTAAAAAATTGAATAAGCCAATGCAGTTGCAAACTGCAAAGATCATTGATAAATCTTTTTTATAAAATAAAATAGCTGTGTTATTTAGATTCTACAACAGGGTGAGCAATATTGACGATTCAGGTATTGAAACTTTTTAATCGAACCACATTGAAATTGAAACCATGAATTATTTCTTCATTGCACTCCTCCAATCTTTGTTTTAATCGAACCACATTGAAATTGAAACCCCTGTAGTTAATTTGCATTGATCCTGGTTATCTGTCTTTTAATCGAAACACATTGTATTTGAAACTGTACTGTGTTATTATTCTGGGTCATGACAATTAATGCTCTTAATCGAACCACCTTGGAATTGAAACGAGATACGTGATGTATATTCTCCTGTTACTGGAAAAATACTTGATAATTGGTTTAATATAAATTTATTGAGTTCATGGAAGCTTACCGTTAAACTCTTGATTTTACATTTTAATGAAAACATCAATTTGGAAATGAATGACAACGAATTGAAAAGATTTATTTAGACTTGAAATTGATATAGTATATAATTATTTACAAAAATCTAGAATTGGGACGTTGTATTATTTTGCATTTTAACTCCAAATATACCTACTATCCAAATGAAATAGTTATTTTTATTCAATAAGGGAATACCCTGAATATTTAGGCAATTACCTAAGGGTTTACACTGAAATTTTAGTTAAATGTTGTATTTTATTTGCATTTTTAAATGGTTTGTAATATCTTCGTAAAGTAATTTGTTTAGATTAGTTAATATATAATTGAATCTAAGCTTAATATTACAGTATATTGTATTATTTAACACCATCAGAAATGCGCAACGCCGAAGGAAGCTGATCCTTCAACACCTTACTGTAAAGGCCTTACAGCCTAAATGACAAATTCTTATAGCTCATATGAATTGGGCATATTTTCTTTTATACCATAAATTTAATTTTATGAAAACTAATATTATTTTAACAATAAAAAATTTTTTACATGAAAATAATAAATATATTTTTATATTTTCTATTAACTTAATTCTAAATCTAAATCTTAAATCTCAAGTTTGTTTTAATGAAGGCTTTGAAAATTGTACCTGTTATTCTTCTACATCTTTTTTTGATGGATGCGTACCTCAGTGGATAAATACTCATGGTTCTGCATGTAATGACATAGCTGGTGAGTTTAATACTGGCTCACATGCTGCACATGTTTATAGTTTATATCGAGTTAATTGCGCTCCCAAAAGAATTGGAGAAGGTATGGCTTTAAACTACAATTTTTTTCAAGGGCAAAACTATAAAATTACCTATTTCATAAAGAGAGACTTATGGATAGGAAAGTTACCAGGAATATTTACTCATGCTTGGATTCTTCCTAGTATTTCATTGCCCAATAAACCCAATGGAACTTATCAAAATTGTCACCCAAATGTTATAGTTCCTGACATCCCGCCTCTTAGTGATGTTTTAGTCCCCCCTTTACCTTTTACTAATATTGGATCATGGACACAAATTGAGATTTCATTCACTCCTACTATGAATTTTACACAATTATGGTTTCGTTGTATAACTGATCCAGAAGAGAATTCTGATCCGGTACCTGATAGGGGCAATCATGTTTATGTTGACGACATAACAATAGAGTGCATTATGCCTTTTTGTAATTTGTGTCAACCCAATCAATCTCAAATTAATTTAACTAACCCAAATTTTACTAAATTAAGCGAATATGGCCTAAATACAATCCCGACAGGATCTTGTGTTTCGATCGCTGGAAGATTAGAAATCGATATTAATAATATTCAATTTGATAATTGTAATGTATATCTAGAACCAGGTGCTGAAATCTACTTAAACCCTGGATTGAATTTAAGTTCAATTGGTTCTACATTCAGAGGATGTTCCCAGATGTGGAAAAGCATTACCATACCAAATGGTTCAAGTTTTAATTGTAAATCATCATATATTTATGATGCTCGCAAGGGTATCCATTCCATCGGTAACACCACTTTGAATTTATTTAACAATCATTTTTATAATGATGAAATAGGTATTTATGCAGAAGGAGGAATTGTGAATACACCATCATTTATGGAGGAAAATGTTTTTGAGTCTATTAGTCCTGGGTTCTTGCCCAATTATGGAGGTGCTCCAACCCCTGGAATAGGTAAGGCGGGTATAGAATCTTTAAATGCTACAATACAAATAGGTGGGGACTTTGAGGATGGTCCTGAAAATTATTTTATCAACCTAACTAATGGTATATTTGCTACCACTAGTAAAGTATCTGTATTTAATGCTCAATTTACCAATATGGTACCTATATTAACTGGATCCCAAGGAGCTACAATTCCAAATGGCATGGCAATATATGGTAAACAATCCTATATTGATGCGAATTGGAACAATATTGATTTTGCCAAAACGGCAATATTTTTAAAGACATGCAATAGGGCTGTTACTAATCATAATATGATAAATCATGTAGGACATGGGATAATTGAACAAGATGGGTTTAAAGTAATCTTAGCAAACAATAATAATATTACCTACTCAAGTAATGGAATCGAAGTGTCTCAACCAAGAATAATTAATCAATTTGAAATCTCTTCAAATACGCTTTTAAGTGTAGTCAATTCTGTTAGTAATTCTTCACAGTTTGGAATAGTTGTCAGTGGCTTAAAGCATATTACTCAAAAAAGTTCGAAGCCGACTATTTATTCAAAAATCCAACACAATGTTATTAATCATAATGATAATGGATTTGGAATAGTTTTAACTAATTGCGAATTTGTAGGATTACAAGACAATACTTTTTCATTTAGCTATGTCCGGAAGATCTATGATCCCATGGGGTTTACTGGTGATTTTTCAGGTATATCATTATTTAGTACTAAGTCTAGTATAATATTTAATAATCATGTATTTGGGAATAATCCGAATCCAACAACCATTACAAGAGGTTTTTCTATTAATGGCTCCTCTAATAATAAATATTGTATAAACGATTGCAATAATTCTAAGGAAGGATTTGCTATTGCTGGTACTTGTACCTCTAATAATCTTTTTAGAAGTAATAATATTCAAAATCATGATCGTGGGTTATATGTTTTTGATAAAAGTGTATTGGGTATACAAGAATATCTAGGTAATCAGTGGTCTGGGTCTTACTCAACTAAAGCTGCCATTAATGGCAACTCTTCAGGTCTTGAAAGAGTTAAATCTCAATTCACCATTAACACATGCAACTCACCTCAATGGCCAGTAAGTATTTCTCCAAATCAAGGCTGCTTTGATGATGCATCTTTATGGTTTCGTTTACGAATGGAAGGGGTTAACAATATAGCATGCGCAGCACCATTTCCAATACCTATTAACCCAGTTCCATCAGATGATGATAATTTAAATGATAATGATATATGGACAGCACAAGGACAATTTGGGAGTTATTCTCCTATGGTTTTTGAAATGTCAACAGATCTATTCACCAAGCTTAAGGCTAATCCAAATTTACTAGGAGTTAATACCAGTGTAGATTCATTTTTTGCGATGAATTCATCTACGAATATTTATAAATTCTATAGGCTAGATAGTGCGATTCATGAATTCCTTACATTGAAGGGTATACATTATGAAATGATATATGCTCTTGATTCCACAATTTCTGTTATGCAAAATTCTATACGACAATTGGATAGTATATACAATATTGCCAATACTGAATTAGAAAGAACTAATATTGCTACACAAAAGTATAACTTGATCCTTCAACAATTAGTTTTAATCAATCAGTCTGACAGCACATTGAATCTAATTAATGCAGAAAAATCAGAATTATTATTAAGTATACAGTCATGGAATAATGAAATCATTCCTATAGGTATTGTTGAACAAAATAGACGCACTGCTCATGAGGTATTTATTGCTACTATTCTTCATGGAATAGATACTTTAGATTCAGTTCAAATTAGTCAAGTAGAACCAATAGCAAATCAATGTTTTCTGACAGGAGGCAGGGGTGTATTAATGGCTAGAGAATTAATGCGAATGATAGGTAATAATCAATTCGATGATGACATGTTATGTTCACCTCCACAACCGATAATATTGGAAGTAGATGATATTCCTGAAAGTGGCTATAGCGTTCGTCCTAATCCTTCCATTGGTAATTTTATAGTACATTGTCCTGCAGATCAAAAAGGGAATATAATTTCAATGATTTTGACTGATTTAGAAGGAAATCAAATGTTGAGGCAGAAAGTTCAAATCAATAGTGAATTACAGATTGAATTAAATCTTAATAATTCAATCCCTTCAGGAATTTATTTAATTCAACTCTATAATCACAAAAAGAAATTATATTCTGATAAGATTATCATTCTTGATTTAAAGTAATTAAATTTATGACTCCATCAAATTATTGATGGAGTCATTTTATATAAATAATAATTATGAAATATATTTTAATATTATTGTTTTTTATTAGTGCTGGCTTATTGTATTCTCAAAAATATGATTACACTTGGTTACTCGGATATGATAATGGTGTAAGTTCAGCTGGTGACACTTTTGGCATTTCCAGAATGGATTTTAATACATCCAGTTTGAATCCTAAGATTTACTTAGATACTACTTTATATATGGACTTCGATGGAGCAAGTTCGTGTATTTCAGATAAAAATGGTAAATTTATTTTTGCTACGAATAGTACTCGAATCATTGACGCTTCTGGTAAAACAATGATTAATGGATTTGACATTGATCCCCAACCTAGTAATTGGGCAGCGTTGTTCCCTACTAGCTGTGCTATTCTTCCTTCTTTTTACGATTCAAATAAATATCTAATATTACATGAGACAAATATTTCCACCGGTATGGGTGCTGCTGCTATACCACTATTTTTGAGAGTTGTGAATACTCCTCCTAACTTAAAATATGGTATAGCTGAAAAAAAATCTAGAATATTCTACAACGATACAGTTCAAATGAGTGCCATGTGTCCTGTCCGGCATGCCAATGGTCGAGACTGGTGGTTGGTTAAACCCTCAATTGATAGAAATGAGATGATTAATTTTCTTATTAAGGATACAACGATATCTTTATTTAATATTGAAAGAATTGATACTGCTTTATATAATGGTTACACTCAAGCATGTTTTTCGAGCAATGGAAAGTATTATGCTAAAGTGACAATAGACCAAGATAGCGTCGGAACCATAATCGATCTATTACAATTTGATCGGTGTTCTGGTAAATTTACCTATCTCAAAAAATATGAAATCCCCAATTCAGCTCTTGCACTCGGTGGATGTTTTTCACCAAATTCACGATTTCTATATGTATCTGGTAGATATTCATTATATCAAATAGATCTATTTAGCAAAGAAAAGGAAATTATTAAAATTGACACCGTAGATTCATTTATTGAAATATTGGGGGGAGGTTTTACAGGTTATGTATTATTTGGTCCAATGGAGCGTGGCCCGGATGGTCGGATATATAATGTTTCCGGGACCTTCAGAAGAATGATCAATGTTATTGATAAACCCAATCTATTAGGTAAAGCATGTATAGTAAAAAACATTCGATCCGTCTATCAGGGTTGCAAGAAACCATCCCCAATCATCCAAATTACCGTCTTGGACCAATTGACGGATCACCTTGTGATACCCTTGGCATTAATAACATTCCTGTTGCTGAATTCCGTTATGATCAGGACACGAGTGAATACAAGAAGATAGAATTCACCAACCTCAGTTGGTATGAACCAGATGAATACTGGTGGGACTGGGGCGATGGAAGTGCTATGTATTATACTACAGTATGGGATTCATCGATTATTCACACTTATGCCAAAGATGGCGTCTATCAAGTTTGTCTTCGTGCTAAGAATATAAATGGAGAGCATATCGTCTGTAAAGAAATTAAATTAGGGACTACAGGAATAAATTCCCATGATTCCAATATTGATATTCAGATGCATCCTAATCCTGCTCACGATCTTATAATAATCAATGTAGAGGATTACCTTCCTTCAAAAATGCTTATGACAATTTATGACATACAAGGCAAAGAAGTGCTACACAAGAGATTGTATCAGGGAAGTAATGTGATTGACTTGGAGGATGTGAATGCAGGGGTTTACATTGTGGAGATTAGAGAGAGAGGAATTATGGTGAGGAGTGAGAAGGTGGTGAAGCTGTAGTGTGTCATAATCATATCTGACAGTGGTCTGATGGAAATTTAGTTAATTATTTTTGTTGTTGTTTCATCCTAAAATGTATTAGTGCCTCATTTATTTTTTTTCATTTTTTTAATATCGTTTTCAATTTCTTTTAAGCTTTGTTCAATTTGTTGATTTCGCTCGCCTTCTTTAAACTTTTGATATTGTTCAGTTGATTTGTCTACAGCCATTTGATGACTTATTTTACCGGCATGTGTTAGCAATTCTCTTCCGTTTAGTTGCAAAATACGACCGAGTCGTTCTATCCAATCTTGCATATACATGGGAGTTTGTTGTTGTGCCATGATTTCGGCAAATGCCAAATATTGCTCAACCAACAAGCCTAATAATTGTATTTCATCTTCGTTTAAATAATTTTTAGCAATGCTAACATCTATTTTTTGAATAGCGGTTAATTGTTTTTTGTCGAATGATTGCATGCCTAATAATGGCAAAGTGGCATCAACACGTCTATAAATTAATTCAGCAGCTGTGTTTTTAGAGATGGCCCATAATAATTTGTTCTGTACGATTTTAAAGAACTCAATGGTTTTTTCGTCTTTAGCATTGTAATCAATACTGGTAGTGTAGATGTCTTTAATTTTTTGATAAAAAAAACGTTCTGATAATCTTATTTCACGAATGCGTGTTTGCAGTTCGTTAAAGTAATTCATAGAACTACCTGTTTTAAAACGCTCGTCATTAAGAGCAAAACCTTTGATGATATACTCTTTTAAGCGTTGAGTTGCCCAAATTCGAAATTGAGTACCTTGAGTAGATTTTACGCGATAACCCACTGAAATGATGACATCTAAATTATAGGCATTTACCTCATTTTGTTGTGTTTTTCCTTGTATAGCACCATGTTGAGTGGTAATTCGGAATTTCCGAACAACCACTTTTTCATCCAATTCACCTTCTTCAAATATGTTTTTTATATGTTCGCTTATGGTTGATTTTGATTTTTGAAACAAATCGCACAATTGAGATTGTGTTAACCAAACCGTTTCTTCCTCCAATCTAACATCAATTTTAATGTTACCCTCCGCATTTTGATAAATTATTATTTCACCGGTATTCATGTACTTATTATTTTAAAATAGGCTGGCTTTTAAATTGCAGGGTGTGAAATTACCCTTTTTTTTATTAATAAATCCAAAAAACACTTTGTGGGAGTTCAGGTAACGTTGTTTTACGAGCTATGGGCAAAGCATTTTTTTAATTGCCTAATTGTTAGATAAATTAAAACAAGCTCTTATGAGATTAAATAAAGCTTATTTGGAGGTAACATAGGGTCAATTATAAAAGAAAAAATCCAGTTTATTCATTTTGCAAACACCATTGTGATGCAGCTTAACATAACTGGTTGAAGTCTCCGACTCCGATGTTTATGTGCATATCATAAAACGATGGTCGAAGTCTTTGACTAGATGCAAAAATAAAAAATTGATTGTAACAATATTTTTTTTTAATTAGCTAATGGAGGTGGTTCAACTTTTGGTACAATTGGATTAGTTATTTTAATCTCCTTTTTTAAGCATATAATTCTGGCGATAGAATCAGAATTTATATTAAAATTTCTTTTATAACTATTACTTAAACCATTTTCGTGATAATAATTCATAAATAAATTATGAAGTTTCTGTGTTTCGGGACTAAGATCTTTTAATACATAAGAAAAATAGTGTTCTGCTCCATATTCGTCTTTATAGTAAATCAGGAATGTACCTCCATTATAAATCGCAGGTTCGTCGAAATAAGCATTTGGTAAATTGCCATTTGGTAAATGTTTAGAATAATCAATAAAGCTTATGCATGTATTCTTTATCTCATCTACAATTTTTGCTTTTAAAGTTATCAGAGTCCAAATTGAATAAATGGAATCAATTTCATCTGGCTGAACATTTATTTTGATGTATAATGAATCATGTTGAAAATTTGTTTGTAAATTAAATGCAGAGCCAAGTGATAATGAATCTAATTTGGATAAAATTTCAGCACGTCCAAGTTTAATAAATGTTATATCTGGTAAAAATTTCTTTTTTACACAGCCAATTAATGGAAGACTTAAAAAAAAAGTAATTATCAATTGCTTCATATATGTACTGACATTTGGGTTTCCGAAATTTCACTCCAAATATCAGCAGCAATGGATTCAGCGGAACGATTACCGTCAGTCATAAATATTTTTTCTTTGAATTTTAATTGTTCAAATGCTTCCAGATATTTTTCTCTTACATTTCTTAGGTTTTCAATAGTTTCATATAGTTCTATTGAAGTTCTGCCTTTCTTGAGTCGCTCCATACTCAGGTCAGGCGAAATATCAATATAGATATTTAAGTCGGGACGAAGCAAGTCGGCACTTAATGAATTAGCTTGAATGACCCAATCCATATCCATATGTGTTCCATGATAGGCATAGGAAGAAAAGTAGTATCGGTCTGTAATTACAGTATATCCTTCTTCTAGTTTTTTTAATATGCCATTGGATTTATTTAGCAAATGGTCTAATCGGTCAGCAACAAAAAGTCCTGCAATGACTCGGTGATCTGCTTCAAGCTGATGATTGAAAATACTTCTGATAAGGGCGCCTATAGGACTGTCGGTCGGTTCAAAAGTGGCATACACTTTATGTCCTGCTTTTATTAATTGGTCAGCCAATAATTTGACCTGAGTACTTTTACCACTACCGTCAATGCCTTCAAAGGCTAAAAATAAGTTGTTTTTCATTATATATTGTATTTTTATGGGTCTATTTTAAAGTTTCAAAGATAAGACTAATATAAATTTTTTTTACAACGATCGTCGAAGTCTCTGACTTCGATGCTGTTGTAATATCAGATGTTATTTGCAAAGTAAATTATCGAATGAAACATCGCAGTTGCAAACTGCGATGATCCTTGGTTTAATGAAACATCACAGTTGAAAACTGCGACGATCAATGATCGAATTGTTTATATTTTATATTTAATAGATCTTATTCTGGCATTGATGGAAGGAATATGTTTTTTTTCAAGTTCGGTTAATGTCTTAGAAAATTCCTGGGTTAATTCGCTATGCACTTTTTGCATTTCAAAAAGTCCCTGAATGGAATTAACTCTAACGATTCTGGAATTGTTATTATCCAGAGCCCAATCCATTAATAATTTCCAGGCCTTAGTCAATTCAGGAGGGGTTAAGGATAGGCGAGGAATTATTTGTGCCAGATGCCATTTAAGTTCTTTATCATGAGCGACAGTACTTAAATCAAGAATTTCATGTTTGTGTTTGATTAGATAATTGGGATGTTTTAGGGTGATCTTTTCAATGGCATCTATGGCTCGCATGACTAGCAATTGGTCATCGAGAAAGATCAATTTAAATAATTCATCGAAGTCTTGTTGGTTTACAATGAGCGAGACTACGGAATTGCTTTTTCCTATGGATCGCAAGTCGCCACCTGATAATAAGTTTACGAAGTCATTCAATGATTTTAAATTGCTTATGTGTTTGATTATATTTTTTAAATATCCAGGTGTTTTATGTTGTTATTTATTTTTATAAATAATTTTAGCATTTATTTTTTGATAAATCCGAAATAGAACGTTATCAAAAATAGAACAAAATGTATGCATCCCCGGATGGCTAAAAATTCGTGCGACATGGTCCCTCCCATAAAGGGTAGATCTATTTGATGCCAGGCAAAATACCAACTGGCTCCTGATGTAACAAAGAATGCTCCTGATAAGAATTTAAAGATTTCTTTCCAATTTATTTTTTTCATCAGATCCAGATATTTTGATTTTATTTAATGTTATCGGTTGATTCACGTAAAAATATGGCAAAATATTGGTTAAGTTTGTGATAAAATGGCAATACCCAAATTTTTCAATTATTCAAAGGTAAATCAATTTTTTATATTACTTTAAACACATTGGTAAAGTACTACTTTTAAATAAAATGCAAATAAGAGTTTTTACATATTGTTGGAATTATTGCATTTCGCATTATAGATATAAAATACCAAATATACATTAAATTAATGAAGAAATCAGCAGTCTAGATCAACTAGACTGCTGAAAAATAATCTATATTTTAGAAAATTTGGACTGTTGAATATTACTTCCTTGATGGACAATGACTGTATAAGCACCAGATTCAAAATGACTCACATTTATTTGATCTGGTAAAGAGTGATAATAATATTGCTGAAACATATAGTTGCCATTTATATCAATTATAGTAATCATAATGGGTTTATCTGATTTTTGGTCGATGAAATTTGCTTTTATATGGATTAAATCTTTAGTTGGATTTGGACTAATAATCAAATCTAAATCTCCTACATGTCCATTATAAACTATTGGACAATCTATACACTTGAAATTTATTGGCTTAATTATACTTTCACATTGACCCATTAAATTTATCGTGCCTGATGTGAAATTTCCTTGAAAATTTGTAATAGAAAAGTTTTCATTTAATACTCCTGATATAGCATATTGCCAAGGTCCAATATAGACCCAATTATAGCCGCTAGCATTGATACTTCCATGTGCTGTAAATATTTTAGGCATACTACCGCTTGGACTTCCATTATAATAATAATATATTGTTGATGGACCTGAAATACTCAGATGAACAAAAGGATTACCAATTCCCACTGCAGCCCATGCATTAACGGTTTGTTCCCACTCCATGGAACAATTTCCATAAATTGTATAAGCGGCCATATATGCACCATTCGCTGCATCCACATAATTAGAATTACAACCTAGAATGTTAGTCAAATTGTAATATGAAATATTAGCTGCTTTTACAACACCAATACCATTTACAGTTCTGCCATTAAAAGTTCCATCGGGAGCACCTGTAGAGCCTTGTGATAAAAGATAGAACCAATAATTTTGAACCCCACTATTAGTATGTACTCCTCCATTGTCACCGGAACCTGTAAACCAATTCGCCCCTAAATATATACTTGGTTGGGCTCCTGCTGGAGAATTAGAAGGGTTATTCATTCTTCTAAGCAATAGTGCATCTTCTCCTAAATCCCAGTCATTAATAGTTCCACCTTGAGTGAACCGTTCTACCATGAAACCAAAAATATCAGAAAATGACTCATTTAAGGCTCCAGACTCATATGAATAAACAAGGCCAGCTGTAAACTCTGTAACGCCATGGGTAAATTCATGTCCTATAATATCAGATGTTGCTAGATAATTTCCAGTTATAGTTCCCACTTTAATGACATCTGCTCCTGGTACTGAAACATATTGAGCATTTGCATCATTCCAATTAGCCCAAACATTAATGTTTCTGCCATTGCCTTTACAACCATTTCTATTGTAATTGTTTTTAAAGTAATCCCAAGATTGAATAGCGCACCAATGAGGTGTAGTAGCCATTCGATCACCCCAACCCCATGTGTCATCTCCATCAGTCACATTTGACCATCCATTAAAACCAGTTACGATATTGCCTTGATATTTAGTAATAATATTTCTACTATTGTCCTCTGCATTCAATGCGAAATTATAATTTGGAAAACCTCTCCATTTAGTATCTATTGGTTGATTGCCATAATATAATAAATCTGCAGTTCCATTTTCGCAAGTTTTTGATTGTGTCTTTAATAAATCACCAGTTTTTGCATCAATATAAATATCAACATGTAATTCAGGTTCTACTGAATAAATATTAAATTTCCATGCTAATGTAAACTCTGATGGGTCATAATTTGGTCCAACACTGTTTTTTGCTAATAATAATTTGCCAGTGGGAAAGTAAGTTGCATAAGGATCATTTAATTGATCTTTTAGTTCACTTTCTAGTTCATCTATTTGCCAAGAATAAGTATTATTAAGACCTAAAGTATTAATTGCATTTGCTAATGCTTGTTCTTCTGTAATGGCCGGATTTACATCTTTATCTAAATGTTCTACTAACTTACAGTTGATAAATTTGATGTTGTTATCTTGTGAATGAATAAAAAATTCTGCAAATTCAACTTCAAGACCTTTGTAGGTCTGTATGTATCGATCATGAGTTAATCGATTTTCATCATTTGAAAATGGAAAATCATCAGTTTTAGAAGTTAATAATGTAAATTTATCATCTCTGCTCATTCCAAAATATTCTTTAAAATCAATTAAAAAATTATCAGATGGGACCTTTGTGTTTTTATTAAAAATAAACCAACCAGAAGGATCCAGTATAGTGCAATTTTTTTCAATAAAATCATTGGGTTGTTGTAAATAATTCGGCGTGTACTTTTGTGCATTTGAATTAAACCTTATTACAACTGAAAGGATTAATAGCATCAATTTAATTTTGTTCATCTTTTTAAAAATTAAAAGTTAAATAATGAATCAAAATTATTATTATGTTAAAGGCTAATTTATTCCGATTTGTTAATCGTAAATAATATTTGATGAACAGAAATATAGTGTTCTACAAACGGTCGATTTTTTTAACCAACGGCTATTTACATATTACAACACAAAAACACGAGTAACTAGACTTTCATTTAATTAAAGTGTAAACAAGACAATGTAATTAATCCATTGTATAAGCCTTTTTTTGCGTGAAGGATAGCAATGAAAATAGTAGCCGACGCAGGAAGGATACTATTGTAATGGATGGCCTGACCCGAAGGGGCACGCCCAAAATAATATTGGTCAAATTATCCCAATACCGATACACCAATAAGTTTGCCAATGCCGAAAGTTATAGCTGCAGCAATGAGTCCGAATACAACTTGCCGGAATCCGGAATACCAAACATTTTTTCCAGTAAATAATGTGATCGACGCGCCGATTAAAAATAAACCTAATCCACTGAGCACGGTGCTAAAAATAATAGCCTTAGTTCCGCCAATAAAGAAAAACGGGATGACTGGAATAATCGCACCGATGGCAAATAAAACAAATGAACTAACTGCCGCTTCCATAGCAGAGCCTTGAAGGTCTTCTTTATTGATGCCCAGCTCTTCGCGGATAAGTACTTCATGAGCACGATCCTTGTCTGACATGATTTCGTGGGCCATTCTCTTGGCTTGTTCTTCCGGTATGCCTTTGGAGAAGTAGATGAGTGCCAATTCTTTTTCTTCGCCCTCTGGATTGGTCTCGAGTTCTTCCATTTCCAATTGCATTTGGTTCTCATAAAGTTCTTTTGAACTTTGGACTGAAATCCATTCACCCAAAGCCATAGACAGTGCTCCAGCCAACAATCCTGCAATTCCGGTGAGCAATACTTCTTTTTGTCCACCAGTTGCACCTGCTATTCCCATGACCAAACTAAAATTGGACACCAATCCATCGTTGCCACCCAGAACTGCAGCTCTTAATGCATTGCCGCCCACAGATCGATGTCTTTTTTCAAAACGGGCCAGACTGGATCCTGATACTGTAGGACTGCTGTTTAGTATATTCTGAAGTATGGTAACATGTGCCGTATCAGAAATAGAAACTGGTGTGTTGGTTTTTTTTCTTGCACTGAGGACAGAGGAGGAGATGCTTTTTTCAGTATCCATCAGTACACCAAGGATGTAATCATTGCCAAATACTTTACCAATCGTTCTTAGAATTTTAGCACGATTGGATGGTAATGGTAATTTTGATAGATCCAAATGGTTGGCTTTCATAAAAGCAATAGCATGACTGTGTTCAATCTCACTCATTTGTCGAAATACTTCAGCAACATTGGCATCACTTTCATTGTCTGCCAATACTTTGTAGAGAAAACTGGCATCAACTTCGGTCTGGATATTTTTTAGATTAATCATTGTTATTTGGGTCAAATTATTTGACCAAATGTAATTCATTTAAGTGACAGCATTTCATGTATTTCAATAATAAATGGATTATTTTATGTATGGTCATAGGAATTGACTGTAATTAGTTAAGAAATAACCTTAGAGCCATTTGCTTTTGGCATAATAAATACGCTATAAAATGTCATTTTGTCTTTTTGAAGTTTTGTTGATGTTTTAATTATGTGTTCTTATGATCAACTTTTTGTTCTTTTTTCATGAAAAAAAAGAACCAAAAATTCTAGGCTGTAAGGTCTAAGCCTAAAATGATTTCATGAAACCTAAATTCAAAAAACTCGCTTTGAACTATAATTCTTTTGCTTTGCCTAACACTTACTCAGCTCGCTTTCCTGTTCTTTTTGAAGCATTTTGTTGAGCTCATACAGTTTTGAATTTTTAACGTTTTCATTACATCATTTTTTGACGGCTCATCCCTTAAGGCCGAAACAAATTTCTATTACAACTCATAAAATTATATATTACCTGATTTTAGTTTGCGAACAAGCTAAACACATATCACATTATTCTTGAACTAGTAAAGGTGCTCTAAACTTGTTAATTTAGAACTTTTCATAAGATCGTGTAAAGATGTTAGAGTTATATACAGTATTTCAAAAAAAAGGCAATATTAACCGCAGCTTTGATTGGGAAAAGCAGCAAACAACACTTATTAATAACTATTAACCACAGATTTTATATTTCACAACATTTAAATTAACACTCTAAAGGGTAATCACATAAATAGTTACCAATTTATTCATTTATCTTTGGCATTAAATCTAAAAATCAATGTTAGTTAAACAGTTAATAGCCCAGATCCTATGTTTCACTCTTGTATTCGCCAATGGAATTCATGCTCAGGAAAAAAAGAAAAATACAAGTCAGGCGTCCAAAGAATTTGTGGTTCAAACAGAGTCTTTCAGTGATAAAAAAATACTTCGATATCAGGTGCCAGGCTTTGACAAACTTACACTTCAACAAAAAGAGTTGGTGTATTATCTAAGTATGGCAGGATTAGCTGGTAGAGATATAGACTGGGCACAAAAACATAGATTTAATATTCCCATAAGAAAAGCTTTAGAAAAAATCATTGCGAATGATAAAGGAAATCATAAAACCTCTGATTGGAAAGCCTTTGAATTGTACACCAAACAAGTTTGGTTTTCTAACGGCATACACCATCATTATTCCGGAGATAAATTCATACCAGGGTTTAGTAAAACGTGGTTCCAAGGGGTCATAAAAAAAAATAAGGTCAATTTATCGAATGAAATATTGACTGTTATGTTTGACCCTAATGTTGATGCTAAGCGAGTGGATCAACGGGATGGTATAGATATGATATTAGCATCAGCTGTGAATTTTCATGCACCCGAAATTACACAACAAGATTTGGATCAATTTTATAAACCAATTCTTGATAAGCATGATTCAATGCCTTTAGAATGGGGGCTCAACAGTCGTTTAGAAAAAAATGCCAAGGGTCAAGTGGTCGAGCACGTTATTAAGTCTGGTGGACTGTATGGTGCTGCTGTAGATAAAATGATCTACTGGCTCAAGAAAGCAAGCCATGTAGCTGAAAATGAGCCGCAGAAAAAGGCATTGTTATTATTAATTGATTATTACAAGACTGGAAACCTTGCTACATGGAGAGATTACAACATTGCCTGGGTTCAAGCTACCAAAGGAGATATTGATTATAATGCCGGATTTGTAGAAGTTTATCACGATCCAAGTAGCATGCGTGGTTCATTTCAAAGTATCGTTTATATCAATGATTTTGTATTGAGTGCAAAAATGAAAAAATTGAGTGAGGACGGACAATGGTTTGAAGATCACGGACCAATGGACCCTAAGCACAAAAAATCAAAAGTGTTAGGTATTAGCTATAATATGGTTAATGTTGTATCAGAATCCGGGGATGCTTCCCCTGTAACACCAATTGGTGAGAATTTGCCGAATTCAAACTGGCTGGGTGAATTGTATGGGTCGAAATCCGTAAGTTTTAGCAATATAGAAAATGCCAATAATCAATCTACGGGAAGTGGTCTATTAGATGAATATGCCAACGATCAGGAAGAAAAAGACCGATCTATAAAATATGGAGAATTGGCTGGTAAAATGCATACCGCTTTACATGAAGTATTAGGACATGCCTCAGGCCAATTGGAAGAAGGTGTTGCAGACCCTCATATTAGTTTGAAAAATTATGCATCACCTCTAGAGGAAGCCAGAGCAGATCTATTTGCTTTGTATTATATCATGGATCCTAAATTGGTGGAGATGGGATTAATACCAAATGTGGAAGTAGGAAAGACCCAGTATGATCAATATATTAAAAATGGAATGATCCTTCAACTAAGAAGAATTATTCCGGGAAATAATATCGAACAAGCACATATGCGTAACCGGCTTATGATATCTAATTGGGTGTTTCAAAAAGGACAATCCGAACACATCATAGAAAAAGTAGTACGTGATGGTAAAACCTATTTTGACATCAAAGATTATAACAAACTTCGCGGCTTATTTGGAGAACTTCTTAAAGAAGTACAACGAATTAAGTCACAAGGGGATTATGCCGCCGGGAGAAAACTCATAGAAGATTATGGTGTTAAAGTGGATATCGATTTGCATCGTGAAATATTGAAAAGAGCTGAACATCTCAACATAGCACCATATGCCGGATTTATCAATCCGAGACTGGTTCCGATTAAAGACAAACAAGGTATGATCAAGGATATAAAGATCGAATATCCAGCAGACTTCAAAGCACAAATGTTGGAGTATGGATCAAAATATAGTTTGTTGAATTAGTATTTGATATTGTTTTGTTTTGGAAAGTTTCATATCTTGCATAGTCCTTCAAACCTTATTGTGATCAAGACATGTTTGATTATGATAAGACGAGGGACTTGAATTAGGTCCGATGGATCCCATGTTTCAATCTCATGACATAAAATTAGATATACAAATAAGTGCTTTTTGATTTTTAACGAAGCAACAGGTACTTATTTGTGATGATCTACATCAATAGATCAGATCAAGATTTTGCATTTTGTTATTTATAAAAATGAAAATCTTATATGTCCTATTCAATAACTGATAAATAATTTTTTATGCTGAATTATTTTAAGCATTTCACTGTGGTGTTGTTTCTTTTAGGTGGTGTATTGTTGACCATGAGTTTACAAAGTAGTTTTTTACCGCAGAATCCATTACCGAAATCTGTCCTGTTTGTATCGCGACAAATTCCATGCTGTGGTAGTGTCTATATGTCGGCTGCAAATGCTCTTCCAGGTATCGGAGGATTCTCAAAATATCAAGTTGCGGCTCCGGCATTTTTATGTATACTCAATCCGGACAATTCCATTGATACGCTTATTGATGGTAGTCGACCTGAATCCAATCCATTTCAATTAATAGATATTAGTTCGCCTTGTTTATCTTGGGATGCGAAGAAAATTGTTTTTGCAGGATTAAAAAAGGGAAATTATGTGTTAGGAAATAATAACATGACGCCAGATGAACCCAATGCCTGGAGAATTTATATTATTTCTGTAGATGGACGTCATTTATCACAAGTGAGTTTTGATGAAGCTCCGCTCAATTTAAATCAATTCAATCCTTTTGCAAGAGGCGTTTTAAAAGGTTATGATGATACACATCCCATTTGGTTGCCTGATGGTAGAATTTGTTTTAGCAGTACCCGTTTTCCAGGTATTGGCATGTACAATGTAACCCGCACATCTAATCTGTATGTGATCCATGAAAATGGTACAGGCTTGCATCGGATTACCAGTGATAAGAATGCTGCTGACAAACCGGTCTTGGATCCTGTAACTGGTAAAATTGTGTTCGCCAGATGGTGGAGAAACTTTTACTGGCCATACGATCCAATGACGACCAAACAACACCCTGTTTATACTGATGGATGGTCATACAAAGACGGCCTAACAAGTTATTTGGATAGTACTCTGGATGGTCAATCTTTTATGTTTAACAATAATGCTTTTTTATTGACGGAGATTAATCCGGATGGGACGGAAATGAAACTCTTTTCTGCACATTATAGGGAAGTTTCTAATAATAATGCATATGGTGGTTGTTTTGATGTAGACGGAAACTTTATTGGTAATTGGTTTCCGATAGAGCATCAATCTGAATCTTCCGGATTTGGAGGATTGAAAAGATATTATCGGGGAACTGCTAAAAGGCCCGTTGGTTTAATTGGAGTTTATCAATATGGTAACTTTGATTACTACATTAAGGATCCGCCATCCTATGGTATTTTTAAAGGATCATATGCTGCAGAACCTAGTGTTGCGTCTGACGGAAATATATTGTTTTCAATGGCTAAGGATCCAAATCAGGATTATGGAATTTATATCATGAATGCTGATGGTAGTTCGCCTCAATTGGTTTATGATCATCCGGGAACAACTGAATTAAATGCGCAGATAGTGGAACCGAGAAAGCTTCCAAAAATATTATTGGATAAAGTAAGTCAAGTTGCAGATCCTTTGCCACCAACAGGGATCCAAGATTTAAAAAAGGAAGGGAGTTTCGAATTTGATTGTAGAAATATATTTTTTAATTCACCTATTGATGATGGAATCATTGCTGCTCCTGCAGTTGGAAATATGTCTACGGTTAGATTTTACGCTGCGCCACTTTTAAATCAACAATATGGATCATTAGAGATGTTGGATTATCCTTTGTTGTATAATGAGATTAATGTGGATGCATACAATCGTGTTTTTGAAAAAAATGCGCCGGCACATGTCCCATTGTTTGAACAAGGAAGATCTTCAGTGGCGCTTGGATATAAAGTACCGAGAACGGGAGGAGGAATTATGGATGGCGCTGCACATGTTACTGGATTCAACTATGGACGTCCTGGTCAGCACGTTACCTGTGTAGGTTGTCATGCAGGGCATTCTGTGATTCCGGTTCCGGATCAGCCGGATGAATTGTTTTTTACCAATTTAGCTCCCGGAGCAAAAATTATGGCCTCATCAAGTATGAACCCACCAGGAAATGTAATCGATAAAAAAAACAGAACAGCCACTCAACATTGGTTTACTCCTGAAGGGGTCGATCCGACCGGACAATGGTTGAAATTAAAGTGGTTAGAACCTATTTATGTGAAGCAAATTAAACTGTATAACATTCCGGATACCAATCGTCTTCGTGTTGAGCACTGCATTGTAAGATTATACGCAGATAGTTCATTTAAGCAATTGATCACAACCATGGATGTCAATGAAAAGCTCTCAAACATGGGGACTCGGTTAGCATTAAATCAAGTAGAAAAAATTCAATCCATGCAAGTTGAATTTATAAAAGTAACCGGAGGTATATATCATTGGAATGCAGCATCCTTAGGTGAGATAGAAGTCATATCGAGCAATATTGATCCGGCAACATTTAAATCGATTTGCGATTGTAAAGGTTCAGCTTATGGGCCGTATAAATTAGATAGTTGTGGTCATTGTCTATTGCCCGAAGATCCAAAATTCAATGACTGTCTTACCCATTTAGATAGAGCTATTAATGGTCACAAAGTTCTTGTTTATCAGGATCACATACAACAAAAAATCCGAATCAGTATATTGGATGATATCATAGAAAATTCTGATCTGATTCGATTGTGGAATATCAATGGTCAATCCATTCCAGCATGGATAAGCTATTCAGATGGTGATGTAACAATTGATTTAAGTTCATGCAAAGCGGGAATTTATTTTTTAAGTTTAGTTAAGGATCATCAAAATGAACTTATTAAGTTTATCAAATGGTAAAGTGAATCCATAAGATAAATAGAAAATAAAATTTGGTCCGTTCCATAAAAAATAATGGAATAATGGATTTAGTATAATCAAGTTTGCGGTTAATATGTAGAAATCACTTCAGCATCAATTCCCTCATTTTGGCAATTGCCATCGATCTGGACGTGACATCTAATCGAGTGTAAACATTATTGATATGTCTTTTAATGGTGTTCAGTGAAATGTAAAGTTCCTGTGCAATTTGTTGGTTGGTTTTTCCAGCATAGATTAACGATATAACTTCAAATTCACGGTCTGAAATGGGGCTTATCAGGTGTTTATTTAATTGTTTTAATTGAAGTGTTGGCACAACTTGATTAGCCTGCATGGCGTAGTTAGCCAGTCCGATTTCCAAAGTGGTCAACAATGACTTTTCATTAAAAGGTTTGACTAAATACCCGGAAGGTTGTATTTTTTTGGCACGATCCAAGGTGCTGCGATCGGAATAGGAACTTAAAAAAATAAATGGAATGTGAAGATGATTAAAAATATATTCACCCAGATCGATGCCGTCTTTTTCACACTCCAAATTGATATCTAATAATGCAATATCAGGATGTTCGCTGATGATTAATTGTAATGCATCTTCATAATTATAGGCAATACCAGCAACTTCGAAATCTATATTATTCAAATACATAGCCAGATTCTCAGCAATCAATGGTTCATCTTCTACTATGGCTACTCTTAGTTTATGATTTATTTCTGTCATGAGTAGATTCTTTTTTTATTGGGAAAACAATACTAATTTTTGTGCCTGCATCACTTTCTATGGTCATTTGCGCTTTTAGCTTTTGAACAAAAGCCCGGATCATTTTATAACCGAAAGATTTAATGGTAAAGACATCCAATTGAGGTGGCAAGCCTTGTCCATTATCCTCGACGATAAAGGTAATAAAATGGTTGCGTTCACTGAGGTGAACCTTAATAGTGCCTTCTTTTTTATTGAGAAAAGCATACTTTAATGAATTCGTAACTAACTCATTAATGATCATTCCTACGGAGACAACGATATCCATGTGTAATAATACTGGACTTACATTCGTTTCAATGTTAATGCGTTCACTATTTTTATGAAAGGTAGTGTATAAATGATCTATTAAATTTTGGATATAATTCTTCATGTCCACCAAATTCATGCCTTCATCCTCATATAAATTCTGATGAATAAATGCCATTGACTGGACACGCAATTTGCTTTCTTGGAGCACTTCTTTTACTTTTTCATCGACATTAGACTGTGATTGGATATCTAATAAACTGGATATAACTTGAAGATTATTTTTGACCCGATGATGTACTTCCTTATTAATATATTCTAAGTCATTTTTTTGTTTAACGATAAGGGTATGATTTGATTTCAATTTTTTGAAAAGGAGGAATATAAAACCTCCAAGAATTGAAAGTATTGCAATTATGCACCAAAGATATTTTCTGATATTGCTTTCATCTTTTAAATTAATTAATTTAAGTTCATTCTCTCTTAACAATGCGGCATTCAATTTTTTCTCATTGTTTAATTGTTCATTTTGAAGTGTTTGTTCACGTATCATGGAGGCAGTTAATAACTTCTCACTTTGTAAACTATGCTCTTTTAATCTATTTTCTATGGTTAATAGCTCTCTTGTTTTTATTTCTTTTTGAAGTTTTTGTTGTTTGAGTTCATTTTGTAATTGAAGAAACTCTATTTCTCGATCTCGAACCTGAATTTCTGAATTTTTTCTGGCTTCGTTGGCGGTGTTACTATTTTCTTTATTGGAGTAAGCTAATTTAAGTTTGGTAATGTATTTTAAATATTCGAATGCTTTTGGAAAGTTACCGACTTTAAAATAGGCATCTGCCATATTAGAGTAAATGTAATATTCTATATAAAAGGTAAAGCCTTTTTTTGTATAGTTTATGGCATTGTTATACTTGGTTACCGCAGTATTTTCATCTTGAGTTAGTAATGAATAATTACCTTCTAGAACGTATTGTCTGACTTTAAGATTTGGATTGTTTTGGTTATGCAGCAGTTTATCAATCTGCGTAATCAATGCCTTCGTGCGGTCAAAATTTTTGATCTGTAAATTTAGATTTCCTTCCTCTATAGTAGATTCAGCAATCATGGAAGTATCATTAAGTTCAAAAGCTAGTTCTTTAGATTTAGCAATAAAATAGGATGCTGAGTCCATTTTATTTTGAGAAAGATACAGTCTGCCTAAAGATAAAGCGCACATTTGTATGGAAGGAATTTTTTGAATAAGTGTATTTAATTTGTATGACCTGAGATAAAAAGGGATCGCTTTATCTGCATTGTTTGTTTTGTCATAAATCTGTCCAAGGTTTTCGTTCAACTCGGCACGCATTACATTATGATTGATCTGTTTGGCCCATTCCAAAGCCTTCTTATAATATTGTGCTGCTTTAGCGTAATGTACTTGTTGATATTCTATATGCCCTAGTAATTGTAATTTTTTTATTTCAAATATAATTTGGGAATCCATTTTTGTGTCAAATGAAATTTCATTTAAAATGGATTCAGTTTGATGGAGATCATTTGTTTTATAAAGAGTAAGGGCTTGATAATACAATACACAAGATTTATAAAAAATATTGTGGGTCTGTTCGAATTGGGAAGAAAGATTTTTAAAAACCGTTATAGCTGAATCAGGATCATTACTCATTAATTGTTCTGCATAATGATTGAGCTCCTCTACTTTATTAAACGAAATAGATTGACTCAGAATATGAGCACTAATTGTGATATGAATTATGAATAGAAATATATATTTCAACGAATTGGATTGTATGTATTCAAAATAAAACTCAAATTTACTATAATAATGATATTGAGGAATAACCCTTAAGGGTGATTTTTAGTGTTTTGGGGTTGTTTTTCAAAGATTGATATCGAAATTTTACCAAAGATCATAAAGAACAAATTACTTTTGTCACATCATTAATTCGTAAAATTATTAGATCATTAAATTTATTTACATTCAAAAATTATTTACCATGAAAAGAATTGTAACCTTCTTTATTTTTTCCATTTATGTAATGAGTATAAATGCAATCTGTAGTGAAATGGTACTAGCCAACAGAAGTCATTGCCCATTTGTAAGTGGAAAATTGAGGATGACTACTGTTGTTGAAGGTGTCACAAGAGAGTATTTTTTGCACATTCCAACAAAATATAATGGAAATTCATCAGTACCATTAGTATTTATGTTGCATGGTACTGGGGGAGATGGTGAGAAAATGTATGAAACCTCTGGTTGGGCAGAATTGGCGGAAAGTGAAAATTTTATTGCAATATTTCCATCTTCATTAAAACACAAAATTATCGATGGAGGAGAATATAAAACAATAGCCAAATGGAATCATACACCTGATGCGGATTGGACATTCCAAGCTGGAGAAATTGAAAAAGATGATATCAAATTTTTACGAAGAGCTTTGGATGAAGTTATAAACATGTATAATATTGACACCAAAAGAGTATATCTCAATGGATTTAGTAATGGAGGCTCCATGGCAGCCAAATGTTCTATTGAAATGAGTGATGTCTTAGCAGCTGTAGCTGCAAGTGCCGGATCTTTTTATCTCGATACGACCTATGTTCCTAAAAGGAAAATACCTGTGTTGTATCAGGTAGGCAATAAAGATTATGGTCCTGGTAATGAAGGACCTGAAGTGCCTATGATATTTTTTGATTCTCTTATTTCTACTCCAGGAATAAATTATAGAAATGGAAAATTCTACCGTGTTGCAGTTAATTATACCAATAATTTTGGTTATAAAAAAGAACATAAAATAATAGGAGATACCAATTTCGCAGTGTTCGCATATTATTTGCCAATAGAAATGAATGCGAATCGAGAATTCCTATACGTATTGGTAAAAGGGTTAGAACATAATTATCCCAATTGGGCTCCTACTAGACATTGGGAATGGATGAAAAAATACACTTTGGATAACACGGGTACTACGGGAGTTTCAGAGCCTTTCGATGAAGTGAATCCATTGATTTTATATCCCAACCCAATAAAAGATGAAGTCCTATTTCAAAAAGAACTCAACTGGAGTATTTTTGACCAATGGGGTAGGCATTTAATGTCAGGAAATGGTAAATCGGTTCGAGTTCAACATTTATCAAGTGGCGTTTATTTAGTAAAAACCGAGGATGGTATAGGAAGATTTGTTAAGTTGTAATCAAAGATTTATTTTACTTCATTGGATACTGAGAATGTTATTTTTACTGAGTTTTAAACATTGGTTGTAACATTTTTTAACTTGAAAGTATTTCCATTCCTCATCATGAATCAATACCTTAATATTCATGCTGGGTATTTTCTGAGTAATAATATGTTGAAATTTATATAAGTTATTAGGACATTGTGGTGATTGACATCCAGTGTGATACCATGAAATATTTGTAAATAATAAAGACTTTAATTAAATAATTTTTAAAATTAGTATGTATATTTGATTATCCATTTTATAATAATAAAAGAAACTAAAGATTTATGAAAAAATTACTACTATTTATTGTTTTTTGCTTGAGTTTAATTTCAATTAATAGTCAAAGGCGTTTTGATTTAAAAATTACGGTCGATAATGAATTGCGTGATGTTATTATTGTCCAGCCAAGTCATTCGGCTCCACCTGGAGGATATCCTGTAGTCTTCATGTTGCATGGGACCAGTGGTGACGGAGAGAAGTTTTATAACATTTCAGGATGGAAGGAATTGGGTGAGGAAGAAAATTTTATTACGGTTTTTCCATCTTCCTTGTCCTGGTGTTTTGTTGAGGATGGAATAGAAAAACATAATACGAAATGGGTGAATGGTGATCTGTTAAGCATACCCTGTGCTGGTAAACCTCAAGACTATGTTGATGATGTTAAGTTTCTTAAACGAATTGTTCAATTAATTCAAGATACTTTGCAAGTGAACTCCAAAATGATTTTTGCTTCTGGATTTTCGAATGGTTCTGTGATGATTCATAAATTAGCAAATGATGCTGGTGATGTGTTTGCTGCTGTAGCTGGATGCAGTGGTCCACTCACTGAATTAGATTCTATAACACCTGTGAATAGAATTCCTGCATGGTTTATGGTAGGTTCACTAGATGATCGATATATAGTCCCGCCTTTTACTTCATTGCCATTTGGAGGTGATTCCATTTTGGCCTATTTGAGTGTATTTCTCAATAGAGCATTAGTTTGTCAAGGCTTAACTCAAACATTTATTAAAAAAGAATCAAATATTACCCTTACGTACATTTTTAATGAAGCTCAAGCTGGTATGACCTCTAAACCATATTTGTTTACCTTGATCAAAGATATGACCCATGAATATCCTAATGGTGCGAATTATCCTTTATCAGCACCAAAGATATTTTGGGAATTTTTTAAACAATCTGTTGTGACGAGTACAAATGAATTTGAAAACCGTGATAAAAAAATTAATATTTATCCTAATCCGTCTGATGGAATATTAAATATAAAAGCAGCTAATACTAAAATTGAACGTTTAGATATTTATAATTCTCAAGGTAGTAAGCTTTTAAAAGTTGATCAGTTAAAAGAAACATATCAAATGGACCTAACACAATATCCTGATGGTATTTACTTTATTCAACTAAAAACCTCATATGGTAATTTTACAAAAAAATGGATTAAATGTCATCATGAATAAATGAAAAAATGTAAGCTTGTATCGTTCATTTTCATCCTATTATTTATTTTAGAGATTAAAGCTCAGTCTTTTTCATGGGCAAAATCAGTCGGTGGTACAGGAATTATTTTTTCAAGTTCAATTATAATAGATTCGGAGGGAAATATTTATAATACTGGTCATTTTTATGGGACTATAGATTTTGATCCTGGAGTAGGCATTTTTAATTTGAGTTCTGAAGGAGGTGGGAGCGATATATATGTTTATAAATTAAATGCTCTCGGAATTTTTCAATGGGCCAAATCTATTGGTGGTCCTTCGGAAGACTTTTCTTCTTCTATAAAAGTTGATTTATTAGGTAATCTATATATTACAGGTGATTTCCGTAAGAATGTAGACTTTGACCCTGGGGCTGGAATTCTTTATTTAACATCTAAAGCTTTTAGCAGGGATGTTTTCATATTAAAATTGGATTCGTTCGGCAACTTTTTGTGGGCTAAATCTTTTGGTGGAGTAGATGAGGATGCAAGTTCTGCAATTTCATTGGACGATTATTTTAATGTTTATTTAGTTGGGCGATTTAATGGCTTAGTTGATTTCGATCCAGGAAAGGGAGTTAATGAATTGTATTGCAGCGGTTTTTATAATGGGTTTATTGTTAAATTAGATTTATTAGGAAGTTTTAAATGGGCTAAGACTATATGCTCACAAGATTATGCAATGATTGAATCAATAGCAGTAGACCGCTTTGAACACATTTATATAACTGGTCATTTTAGAGGTATTAATCATTTCAATATTAAGAATGATTCATTGGAGTTAAATACAAATGGTGACAGTGATATTTTTATTTCTAAACTTGATACGTTAGGTCAATTCGAATGGGTTAAGGTAATTGGTGGAAATGAATTTGAAGAAGCTCATTCAATATTATGTGATAATTCGGGTTATATATATGTCAATGGTACTTTTAATGGAACATTAGATTTTGATCCGGATACTGGAATTTATAATTTAAAATCAAAATCTACATTTAATAATTTTGTTGCTAAATTTGATAACACAGGTCAATTAATTTGGGCAATAGATATTAATACAGGTCGTAGTTTTTTAACACTTGATGATTTGGGAAATACATATTGCTTTGGAACATTTGAAGGGACAGTCGATTTCAATCCAGGTGTTGATACTTTTGAAATATCATCAATAGGGCCATATGATTTCTACATTTCCAAAACTGATAATTTAGGTCAATTTCTTTGGGTAAAATCGATAGAATTATTAAATGGTGGACTTCCCTCTTCTATTACCTTAGATCATGATTTAAATATAATCACAACAGGTAATTTTAAGGGAACCTGTGACCTTAATCCTGATTGGGGTATTGAAAAACATACTTCTATTGGTGTTTCAGATCAATTTGTGCTTAAAATAGATCAAAGAACGGTCAATATGAATTCTATAAATAATAAAATTGACTTTGATATTTTTCCAAATCCCTCTTCCCAATTTATTCGAATTAGTTTAAATAATAATAACACTTATGATATTTGGAAAATTAATGTGTTTAATAGCTCAGGTCAATTGGTATATCGTATAAGTAATCATTCCAATCATTCTATAGTATTGAATAAAGAAACAATAGGCACGGGACTATTTTATATTCAGGTTCATGCGAACGGAGAAATGATGTCTAAGAAAATATTTTTTGAATAAATGTAACTATTCGATTTAATACTAAATCATTTTATAAGTGTTATCATGTTTTCAAAAGGGGCAAACTATACGGCTCTGACTTGATTGTTGCTTTTAGCCAAATACATAATATAACTATTTAATTACTTTACAAATAGCTTACACTTAAAGGAAATAGATTTGGATAGATATATAGTTTTTACAATAAAGGCATATACCTTTCTTCGATCAATTTAAAATGCCAGCGCTGATGACCGGGCAACATAAATCCGATAGAGGCTATGGAATAAGAACCTTTGAACCCTTGCCCCATTATTTCAAGCATTGCAGGTGTGAAAGAATGGAATAGTGTATATAAACTAAAATGTACAATTTTTAATTCATCGATCAGACTTTCCAATGTTCGATTATTGGCATTAGATGCCTTTGCATATTCATCTTCATCAAAGGATGGCATTTTTTGAGTTTCACCTCTTGAAAATGCCAGTACGCGATATGAAAAAATACGTTCTGCATCAATAAGATGTTGAATGATTTCATTGATGGTCCACTTGCCCGGAGCATAAACCTTATCACCAAGGGCTCTCCATTTTTGTATTGGTATGGTATCCAATTCATCAATACTTTTTTGAATGGCATCGAGTAATTCTACATCATCGGTCATGTTGATGTATCGGTCAAAGTATTCCGGTAATGTAGGTAATTGTGATCGTTTCATATATTTTAATTTAGTTGTTTTTATTTAAAAATTGTTCAAGGTCTAAATACATGCGCAATTTCTTTTTGGATTGGGCTCCTAATCTGTTGTAGAACTCAATGGCTCGGGTATTGAATTCCGGTGTTTGCCATTGCAACAATCTAATATTGAGTTCTACAGCATGGGAAATCATTTTTTGGATCATTGCCAATCCTATGCCATGATTTCTGGCAGACTCTCTAACGAAAACACAATCCATATGTAAATAATAATCGGCCTCCCAGGTAGAGAATTCTTTCATATATGTTGTATAAGCTAAAATTCCTTGTTCGCCTTCTGCAATAATACAATACAAGGTGGGTGTACTATGAAAGAGATGTTGTTCCAAGCGTTTTGATTTTCCTTCAAGGTTGTAAACTGTTTTTTCATAATAAGCATGTTCTTGACACAGAATAATGATTTCATCTATGTCCTGCGGCATTGCAAATCTGAGTGTGTAGTTTAATTTAGACATCTGCATTGAGTTGGGAATTGAGATAGGCATCAAAATTTGGTTGGTCCGATTGTTTTAGAACATGCTCCACCCATGCATTCCGTTCGAACCAAATTACAGCGAGTTCCCAAACACATGTAATGATACCTTTATCTGAGAATAATTTAAAATGTAAAGGATCATCTTGAGTGGCCACGAAAACATGATTTTGCAACATGTTGTCATCAATCCACCAATTTAATATCGCAAAACAACCTTCCCTACCTTCATGTATGATAAGCGTTGCTATCCGGTATGTTGTTAATGGATAATTTTTTGATAGTTTAAGCCATTCATTAAGTTGTTGTTTTGCAAGTTCAATATGAGTTGACGAGACACGTTCGTTTTTTATGGATATACTGTAGATTTTAATCATCCAATCTTGATGCTCGTGAAGTTCAATAAATCGAATGGGTCTTGTTTGGTATCGTGTTTTAATGATGCTCATTGGTCGATTTGTTGGATGATTCTATTGATTTGACGTTCACTCTTGAGACCACATTTTTCTGCCATTTGTTTTTTTGAAATATTCGGATTAAACATCCACTCTTTCACTTTTTCAAGTCGAAGGAGTTGAAGATACTCATGTACCGTAAGTCCGGTTTCTTTCTTAAAAATCCTCGTAAAATTTCTACTGCTCATATGTGCTACTACCGCCAATTCTTCTATACTGGTTTTTGTATGGATATTATTTTGCAACCTGTCCTGGACCCGATGGATGCCTGCATGTATATGATTTCTAAATTCCAATAAATCACTTTGTTGTTTTTGATGACCGCTTCGTCTCTTGTAAATGACCAATTCACGTGCTACTTTATGAGCAAAATATTTCCCATACAATTGTTCGAGGATGTGTAAGGCTAAATCAATTCCAGATGCAACACCTGCACTGGTATAAATTCCCGAATCTTCAGTATATAATACGTTTTCTATGACTTCTATATCAGGATATAATTCTTTTAAAAGACCGGTCCGTTTCCAATGTGTAGTACACATTTTATTTTTAAGTATGCCAATATGAGCCAAAGCAAATGCACCACTACAAATGGAGCAAATGTTGACCTTGAGTTCATATGCATTACGTATCCACTGATGCAGGCTCGTGTTAGACTTATAGGCAATGGATTGGAAATAACTTAATTGGGTTCCGGGAATAATAATAAAATCACCTTTAGTAAGTTTTATTTCTGAAAAATGTTTCATGGTTCCTAGATGCAAACCAGCTGATGTTATTATGCTTTTACCTATGGTCACATATTCTATGCATAGATCAGCGCCATATTCAATGCCTTCAAAAAATACCTGATCAGGGCCTGCAAGATCCATGAGATGTACTTTTGGAAGAATAAGAAATATTATTTTTACTGGCACGGTAGGCTAATTGATTTAGCAAAGGTAATCGATTAAATATACTATAATAGCCATAAATGAGACAAATCAAGCCAAATTTAAATGCTACCAAAATCATGAATAAATGTTAAAGTTGTTCACCTTAGTTCGTATTTGAAGTTTATTGAATATCTTTAAGCACTTTTGTAGATTACTTTAAATTAGTTATTGATGTTTAAATATTTCATTTCAATTTTACTGGTCTTTTGTTATTTAATAGATGTTAGTGCGACACATATCGTAGGAGGTGATATGGCTTATCGGTGTCTAGGTAATAATGATTACGAAATTACGCTTACACTTCGAAGAGATTGTATTAATGGAAGTCAGCAAGCGCCATTTGATGATCCTGCCAACGTTGGTATCTTCGATGCACAAGGGCTATTATTAACGACCCTTGGAAATTCGGGTGTTTTGAGAATGAATTATAATAACAATGACACCTTAGATGAATTTATGTTTAAGAATTGTGGTCTAATAGGAGGTGATGTCTGTGTGCACACTACAAAATACAGAGATACCATCAAGTTGCCCTTCCGCTCAGGCGGTTATATTCTGGCCTATCAGCGATGTTGCAGAAATTTTACGATCACTAATATTATTAATCCACTGGGCACTGGTGCCACCTATTCTCTAGAAATAAAGGAAGAGGCTTTAAGGGTTTGTAATTCAAGTCTGGTATTGAGTTCTTATCCACCCATATATATCTGTGGAGATTATCCAATTGATTTCAATTTAAAGGCCTATGATGCTGAAGGTGATTCGCTGGTATATAAATTATGTACCCCTTTCGAAGGAGCAGATTCTATCAATCCTCGTCCAACAAGGCCAAGTAGTCCACCCTTTGTAGAAGTTGTATTTAAACCACCATTTAGTTTGTTGGATATGATCGGTGGAAAACCTGCTTTGCAAATGGATCCAATGACAGGGCGTATGACTGGTTTTGCAGAACCGATTATTGCTCAATATTTGATCGCATATTGTGTGGAGGAATATCGCAAGGGTGTATTACTTTCTGTCATTCGACGGGACTTTCAGATTAATGTTCGTTTGTGTAAATCATTGCCTGAAGCTCATTTTGATGCAAGTATCGACCCTTGTGATTTAAATCAACTACTTAAACTTACTGATTTATCAAAGGATAATTATTCCAGTATTATTTCATGGAATTGGAAGATCATGCTTAATGGTAATGTATACAACAGTACGGATAAAAATCCATTAATACAGATTAATGACACAGGAATTGCAACGATACGTTTGATTGTTCAATCTAAAGAATCATGCCGCGATACTATTCAAAAAACAATTCCCATATCTTGGTTGCTTGCTAAAGTTCCAACAAAAAATCATGAGATCTGCAAGGGTGATTCAGTATTGTTGGCCAACTTTAGTAGTACAGGTGCAACCTATATGTGGCGTCCTACTGTTGGACTATCTTGTTCGACCTGTCCCAATCCTGTTGCAAGACCTATAAGTAATACTCAATATATACTTACTAGTACATATGGCAATTGCAACAAAACAGATACCGTTAATATTAAAGTTACCAGTTGCTTTGTAGATAGTTGTGCTATCCAAATTAAAAAAGTTTGTCTGCCAAGTGGTATGGTAGAAGTCCGTATTTTAGATGCATTTGGGAATCTGATTCAATCTGCTAAAAGGCTGCACGAATTGTTTTGGGATGTAAAAGAATCTTCGCAACATGCCAAATATATTTTGCAAAATAAAAATCCAGTATTATTATTTCCTTCAGATATATTTAGTATTACTTCTAAAATATATACTTGGCCCAAGGGAGTTCCGAAGTCTATAGAGTATGCAAAAATTTGTGAACGAAGAATCATTGATACCATTAATGTCAAATGTGAAGGTCCATGCACAGAAATGAAATTCATACTATCTAGTTGCTTGGATGATTACGATGTCAAAAATAATTTGAATTTTCCGCCTGCATTATGTGAATCTGTTTGTGGTGGATCTTGTAATATTATCGTAGCATTATTTGAAGAAAATGGAACATTGATTGATCCCAATGCATATCAAATTCTTTGGTCTAATGGTAGCACCAATTCTTATGTCCATATTATGGCTCCGTATTATAATACCTTAACCGTAGAAGTCAGAAAAGGTGAATGTATCTGGAGAGGCAGATATTGGAAATCTTGTGATTTATATAAGGGAAGTAATTTAATAGATAGCAGAGATTTTGGTAATGTATTTCTCCAAGCTGAAAGCATGAATGTAGAAACATTTCTCCAAAAAGCTTCAATTAAGAATTATAAAATATATAACATAGAGGGAAAATGCGTAGCAAAAGATATTTTAGGGTGGAATCTTCTGACTTCTGGATTGTATTTAGTTTTTGTTGAAATAAATGGTGAAATAAAGGTTTATAAAGTTTGGAAATAATATCATGCTGTCGGTCATTGGTCCATCGGAGCAGCCTCTTTGTAGATGGATAACATCCATCAAAAAAATGAATGGTAAGAATTAAAATAATTGATTAGCCTACGTCCTTGCTCCAGCGGAGCAACCTCCTTGTAGATGGATAACATCCATCAAAAAAATGAATGGTAAGAATTAAAATAATTGATTAGCCTACGTCCTTGCTCCAGCGGAGCAGCCTCTTTGTAGATGGATATCATCCATCGAAAAAATGAATGGTAAGAATTAAAGTAATTGATTAGCATACGTCCTTGCTCCAGCGGAGCAACCTCTTTGTAGATGGATAACATCCATCAAAAAAGAATTAATTAAAAATTTGGTTATACCATTTTTTTATTATTTTTGAATTATAGATTTTATAACACCAATCCCTAAATTTATGTTAGTTCAAACAATTACCATTGTAATTCCATTAGACCAAACCGGTCCTTATTACCAGAGCTTTTATGTTTTGGCTATGGCCATAGGATTTTTATTATTAATTTATGAAGGATACCGCAGAAAGTATCCCATATCTACTTGGATGCTTATTTTAGCCTTTGTATTTACTGCAATAATTCTTGGATCAAAATTGGGATCCATTCCGATTGCAGATTGGTCCTTAGTTTTTAATTCTGAAGAGCTCATCATATCCTCTAAATCTGCGATTTGGGGATCTGTTATGGGACTATTAAGTATGTATGTTGTTAAGAAATTGTTGAATTTCAGAGCTCCAATCATGGATGCTTTCGCTTTTTTTCTTCCCGTAGTAATGATTTTTCAACGATTAGCTTGTCTCTGTGCAGGCTGTTGTTTCGGAACTTGTACGGATAGTGCTCTTGGAATTTCCTATGCCGGACCCGGATTATTGAGAGAGGTCCAATTATCAAATGCATTGATAGATCAGTCTGCTTGGATCAGCGTGCCCGTTCATCCGGTACCTTTATATTTTATTTTTGGTAATTTGTTGACATTAATCATTTTGCTATTTGTCAAAAAGCGATTAAACAACCCAGGGAGTTTAATTTTATTAAGTATTTCACTGCTACTTGGATTTAGATTTTGTATAGAATTTTTTCGAGATCCGGTGACGAATCATCATTTCTCGGATATGTTTTTGGGAATAAAAGTATTGCAGTGGATATTGTTAGGCTTCTTTGTTATTGCGGTTCTTGGATTTGTCAAAAAGGAACATCAACAAGTAGGCATAAGTGTAATAGAACCTGTAAGGCATATGCATAATACCAGTCTCATGTTTTTTTTGTCTATGTTTTATTTAATTTTTCAAAATATTTTTTCAGCAGAAGAACTTGTGATTCTAAAGAGTTTGTTGATCATTTCGCTTATGGTTACGGTTATCAGTTTTGTAAAATCTTATTCTAGATATACATTTCCGATCAGTCCGGTTATAATGATGGTATTTGCCGTTGTGCTGATGAGTCAAACATCAAAAGTTGAATCAGAACCTAGTAGAAGAAAAACAAAACATTTTATTAAGGCTAATGCAACTTATAATAATTTGAGAGGTACTCGTTACCCTTGTAAAATGGTGGATCAGGGATGTACCAGTTATTGTGCCATATTAGATAGTACACAAGCACATGGCCCATATTATACAAGCTATAATTTAGGATATGAAGCCAATATTCCAGTTAAAAAAACCTCTAATTATATTCTTGGTATCGAAGGTCAAATGGAACGATATTATAGTGACTCACCCTATAAACTCTTGCAGGATTCCAGATATAATATACATGGGTATGCTGGATTTGAAATTTCAAAATATTTTGGTGCAACGGTTGGAATGCGGGTCGGTTCGATATTCAGCTATGAAGACGAAGTCAATACCAATCACAAGATATTGCCAACCATAAAAGTGTGGACTGGTAATAAAGATTATGCTACCGTAGGATTTGGTATTTGGAACGGTGAACAAATTGGGGTAGGGCCTTCAATTGCAAATCTATTCTTAAATATCAATCCCAAAATTTTGGGTCTCAAAAAATGGGAACTCATTTCATTGCATCACTCATCTATCTGGGAAAATTTTCCAAATAAAAATAATCTTTGGAGCATCAATGCAAGTTATCAATACAATCGGAAATTATATATCACACCGAGAATGGGATTGAGTTTTGGATATCAGCCATATGGCTTTCATGCAGGTCTTGGGATAAAGTATCAATTAGGAAAATAAATAGGATTAGGTGCTAAATAGCATGAGTTCTTCTTCAATTTGTGGAAGATGAATATTATTTTGAAATTGCATGCCGATTTTTTTTAATAGTTTTATAGAAGAATCGTTATTCAATACCGTGATAGCTAAAATGGGTGAACATTTCAATGTGTGAATCCCAAATTCCAAGGTAGCGTGAGCTATTTCATAGGCATATCCCTGACCCATGTATTCAGGTAAAAAGGCAAATCCAATATCAGGAAATTCCAAATGGTCTCTTTTGATTAAACCACACATTCCTATAGGAGTTTGATCAGATTTTAATGTTACCATTGATAGTCCGTATCCATGCTCATGATAACTTTTTAAAGGACCTTTTAGCAAATATTGCTCAGCTTGTTCTATGTTTTTCACATTCCGATCTCCGATATATTTCAGCCAACCGGGACTATTCAGTAATTCTATAATGAATGGAGCATCGTCTAAATTGAATGGTCTGAGGAGGAGGCGGGTGGTTTCGAGGTTCATTTTATGGATTGAATTATTTCTGAAAAATACAAAACTTTTAGTTATACTTTAATTTTATAGGAAATCCCTGTAGTCACTTTTGACGTTTGTTTTAGGGTTTCGTTTGGAGGTCTTCGATCATAGAAGTGGTTATAATTTATGGAAATAAAAAAATGTTTATTTATTCCATATTTTAAGGATGATTGATTTAAAATTCTATAATCATAGAACTCATTGACCAAGGGTTGAAAATAGGTCGTTGTTATAAATTCTGTACGTTCATAGGGGAATAAGCTGAATGATAGGTAACTGCTACTTCGGAAATTTTCATGTGTTATTTGGTTTTGGGATACTTCTTCTTCGTGTTCATACATCATCAACGAGGCTGCATACATTCTGATTTTTTTATTATCCACCAATTTAAATCGTGGTCCCGTTCCAAGTAGAAATCTAGATTTTAAATTTAGGATTTCATTTTGTTGGAATTGTACAAAAGCTTCCCATCTTAAATATTTGTTGCATTTGATATTGTACCTTAAATGCAACATGGCTTCATCTACAAGTTGGACCTCATCACCTTTGAGGAATCCATAGTAAGCTGCTGCAATAAATAAATGCTTGTTTCGCTTGTATTCAGCTAAAAGATTACCTTCAGCTTGAATAACTTTACTTGTTGATTGTATAAAGGAACCATTCATTCCGATTTCACCAAACCAGCCATTGGAATCGGTTCTTATTCTGAATTTTTCTGCATTGACTAATTGACAATGACCAATTGTTGGAAGATGTATAATGATTAATATTGCGAAAGTTGGTATAATGAATTTCCTCATGATTCGTAATAAGAAATATATTGATCTGTAATGATCACACTACTGTTAGGAACTTTTTGAAGTTTAATGGTTACGGCTACAAATTCTATAATTTCTTTTCTTTTTTCCAGTGGGATTCCTGTCGCTGCAAACCACTGATTTTCAGTGGGAATAAAAATATAGACAATGCAATTCCCCCCTCCGAATTCATAATCAAAGGGTATGTTTATGTTTCCTTCAATATAATGAATCGTGCCTGATCTTCCTTGTTCATCAATCTCTAATTTTTTATCTTGAGCTGGATACAATTCTTTCATCTTGGATTCGCGAAAATCTATGTCATCAGGAATTAATTTTCCAGCAGAATCATAATATCTTCGCCGATCTTTTAGTAAATCAGAGACGGGCTCTATTATTGGGGCAATTAAAGGTTTTTCTATTACTTCAATATTAGGTTCCAGTTTTTGAAAATAAAGTTTATGCGTAATAATTCCTACCATATCTACCTCAATGCAATAATGTGCTGGAAGAAATTCCAAACTATCCATAACAATCTGTATACTCCCATTTAATCTATTTTGTACTGGATCTTCAATAATCATTTGCGAACGATCCAAATCGATCATTTTGAATGTTTGATATTTGTATCCTTCATTCGGTAACCACATTATGAGTTGCTGGCAATCTGGATAATACACATAATTGACATGGTTCATATCGAACTCTTTGAAATCTGTTTTTGAAATATTCGGAGACCAAATATTTTCAATATGTTCAATAATGATTTTTCCAAAATTCGGTTCCATGCCTAGGCGTCTTAATTACTTTTAGTGAATACGATATGGTCGAAAGGCATAAAATAATTCGGCAAACAAGATATGGTATTTTCCTTAATGACAAAATCTATACCTTTGAAACTTACTTGCTGCAGGCTTTGTTTTAAAGTGACTTCAAAATAATTATTTTCATTTCCTTCATCCTTTATTAAAGTAGGAATATCTGGATAATATTGATGTTTGAGGAATATTTTGTCACATTTCGTAGCCTCCGGCCTGATAATACCTTCTTGATCTGCTTCATAATCTATGCGCTCATCTTTATGGAAACAAATGCACAGCGCACTTGAAGTCAACATTTTATTTGGGCCTTTAACATGAATTTCTATCGGTCCGTTTTTTTTGGATTGCTGGTCAATTGTAAAATCATTTCCGGGTTCTTTGTCACTGTGAAGTTTTAAAGTATCTCCAATGATGGTATATGTTCCTTTTGCATTTCGATCCGATGCACCATAGCTAAAATAAAAAAGAAAGGTTCCATCCTTTTTAAAAAGAAAACCTGCTGACATTTCCATTTTATTGAATAGATATTCACCATCTAATGTTTTTACATTTTCTTTCATTTGAAATAGAGGATTTAAAGTAACATAAAATAGGACATAAAATAAAGGGTTCATTTATTTGATTTTAACCAATTTTAATTCAGTTGTAATTTTATATTTTTCCTGACCCTTGCCTTCATTGACATCATCAGTTTTAAGTGTCAATATATTGGAAATTAGTTTAGATTCTATCTGGAAATTTCCTTCTGCGTTATCGTAGAATACTTGTTTCGTATGAAGTAGTATATTATTTTTATCATAATTGCAAAGCCAAATAATATTCTCATTGTCGTATTCTCGGGCGATTAGAATTAATGAGCCATTTGAGTTTACACAAACACTATCCACAAAATGATATTTATATAAGGGATCATAGAAAGCATCTATACCTTCTATTTGATAAGCCTTAAATTCAGTGTTCGAAAGTGCGTTCAATTGGTGTAATTTTTCCCGGGCTATTAATTCCAAATAGCTTAGATTGAAAGGTCGGCATTTAGGAATGGATTGGTTTTGTATTTTAGGTTTGATTAGTGTGTCGTTACTAGTATTAAATATTTGATTTAAATTATTTTTTGTATTTCCAAAAACAGGTTTAACACCAAATGCAATTAGCAGAGCGCAAACAGCTACTGACAAATAATTTTTGTAAGTCATATCAGTTTAATTTTTTAAAGTAAAATATTAATCTATGATCTCACTTACTGCATCCAGCCCGGATTGTAATGCACCTTCCATGAATCCTTGCCAATCTGCGAGATGTTCTCCTGCGAAATGAGTATTCATAAAAGCTTGTTTCAAAGTAGGCATGACATCAAACCATTTATCTTTACCATAAAACGCATAGGCTCCATAGGAGAATGGATCTGTACCCCAATAATACATTAGAGAATTTTTAATGAAGGGCTTTACATTTCCAAAAGCCGGTTTAAGTGCATTTAAAATGATTTCCTCGCGTTGATCCTTATGCACTGAAGCTAATGTATCAGCTTTTTCACCGATGGCATAACACATCAATACACCTTGAGTTCCGGGTTGATTTTTAGTGCCATGATAAAAATAATGGGCTGGTGTATCGGTAACCATATCAAAGCTCTCATCTTTCCAAAACCGCTCTGTACATACTATAGGGAATTTACCAATTCTGGCGTATTGCAAAGAATGAATCGCATCTATTTTTTGTGTAGGAAGGACGGGATTCCATTGAATTTGTTTAATGGCAAATGTAGGAATGGTACATATTATTTTATCAGCTTCAAATGTTGAACCATTGGAACATTTAATAACGACTTTTTTTGAAGTAGTTTGATCAATGTTGGTGACTTGATGATTAAGAAGGATATGATTCATTCCTATGGCATCTGCTAATTTGGTAACCAATTTGCCATTTCCTCCTTCTATTTTAAGATCCATTTCATTCTTTTCACTACTTTCTGCATATTCAGCAAATGCACCATAAGCAGAAGTATGTCTAATACTTTCTCCAAAATCGGTGCTGTCTATTAATTCGCGAAGCATCAGATCTCTTTGTTCGAATTGTTGATTGGATAGAAATCGCCACCAATCCATTTTGTCTAATTTCTTTTTGGAGGCTGGTGCAAAACTATTCCATATCAATTCTTTATTGTTCCAAAAATCTTCAAAAGCCTGACTAAAATGCCAATCAGCAGCTTTAGAATATTCACCATTGTAAGTCAAATGAGTGTCGAATCTATTATCCAATAAATTCAAGTCAAATTCTTTACACAATCCTTTTAGAATTTCATGCGATTCGCCGACCCATTCTGCGCCCAATTCAATCACTTGATTACTCGCATCATTAAGTGCATGTGAAAATACCCTTCCGCCAATCCGATTTCTGGATTCTAAAATAGTTACGGCGATTCCTTTCTTTTTGAGTTCATACGCAGCTGCTAATCCAGAAAACCCGGCACCAATCACAATAACTGATTTAGGAAGTTTTTTACTTAATTGTCCTGCCAGTAAGGACTGATGATTGAGCACAATAGCACTACTGGCAACCGCACTATTAATAATAAATTTCCTCCGATCCATATCGATTAGTATTTAACTTGTGGTGGAGTAAAAATAATAAAAAATATTATATTGAGATATTTTTAGCTCATGGCCAAAATATGGAAATAATAAACACATATTGATAACAAAGAGCAAATATGAATTTGAATTTAAATTTGAAAGTTGGGAACTATTTTTATTGATAAAGTTGGGGAGCAAATGGATAAAAGGTGATTTATTTGAAATAAAAATCACCGGTTTCCAAATCCTCCAACTAGTAAATCAAATGTGGCCATCAGAGCTTATGGAATACCTGCTTAAAAGATATTGTTGGATATTTATGTCTTATTGAACAAATAGTTGAATCATAGGCTTCCATGACCTTAGGCACAAGCATAGCACCAGTATCCACGACTATAGGGTAGGTTTGGTATCAACTAAGACAAGAGGGTGGTAGAGGTTTAGATTGATGTTAATACGAAGAACTCCTCATGCCAGTATCGATCCTGCGCGAGAATGGTAAACGGTTTGGATGGTAATCGGTTTAGCTTTTATTCGAATTATTTACCATTCAACCTGATTACCTTTTTACCTGTAAACGGATAACCAGATTACCATTCGAACCGATTACCTTTTTTACCTTTCCCCATGTTACCTGAATACCATTCAAACCGATTACCAGATTACCATTCAAACCCGATTACCTGGTTACCATTCAAACCGATTACCTTGTAATTTAATTACAACCCCAACTTACTTCGAATCGCTTTTGGGATTGCATTTTTGTGAACCATTATGGATATTGTTTTATGTCTGAAATAGGCGTCAGAAGCATAGATGTAGCCGTTTGTTATTTTATTGCTCGTACCCCATGAATTTTTTACGATGTAATATGAAGTTCCGTTTTGGTCCACTGCATTTCCAATAATATGCATACCATGATCGTCGGTTGTTAATAATTGATCGAAGCTATATTGACGATCTTCCTGAGTGACTAATTTTTCTGCTTGTGGTTTTTTCCAAATGGAGTCGCGATACTTCACTTCCATGTCTTCCCATGGAATGGAAGTATTTATAGCTATTCCAAATTCCCTTGAAAATGTTTTTTCACTAACATCAGTAGCCCAAATAACGGAATATCCATTTTCGAGTGCATGATCAGTTATTGTTTTTAATTCATCCAGAGGAACATTATAAAATAAATTTTGGGCCCAGTTATCTGCTACTTCAAGTATGAATGGTTTGTAAAAAGGGTGATGATTGAATGAAGTTATGGCAATATAATCATCCGGATTAATACCGCAACTGTTAACAAAACTGTTTGGAGTATAGGTTTTTCCTTCATAGACAAAATTCTCAGGTGGTGCCCCGAAGTATCCATCCAATGCGCCTTTGAAGACATTTCTCCAATTTGGACTTAATTTGCCATCAGGCAATTTCAGCATGTTATCAAGTATGCCTTTAAGTACAGCCTCCATTTCGAAATGAACAGGTTTGTCTTGTCCAACGGGCATTCCGGAATATACAGATTGTGGTGTTAGGCCATATTTTTTGATGAGATTCATGACATCCCCATTTTCAGCTCCTTGTCCAAAGGCTGTATTGCCTTGTCTTCGCATATACAGGTCAGCCCGATCCAGATATCCTGCCCGTGCAACAAACATTTCACTTAAATCAACAGGTGGTTTGCCCATTCTGATAAGTTCACTTTCTAAAAAAGAATGGGTAGAATAAATCCAGCAAGTACTACTTTTATTTTGGTTTTTAACTGATGTAGATCCGATCAATTTTTTTGTAGTGAATTGATAATCATTAATCTTAGAGGGTAATTCTTGTCCTTCAATATTTATAAGGAAACATTGGAACATGAAAAAGTAAAAATATTTATACATACGATAGCGATTTGATAAAGTAAAGATAATATTTTATCAAATCCCCGATTACCTTATTTTCAACTGTAATGTTTGAATACACTTGGACTGATGACTGATTATCCGATCATCCAATCCTCCAATTACCAAATCCCCAATTACCTGATCACCCGATCACCCGATTACCCGATTACCCGATTACCCGATCACCCAATTACCCAATTACCCGACTACCCGATTACCGATTACCCGATTACCCGATCACCCGATTACCCGATCACCCGATCACCGATTACCGGATCACCCGATTACCCGATTACCGATCACCCGATTACCCGATCACCGACTATTAGCACAACTTACGACATTTCATTTATTTAACAAAAATTTGAAATTTGCTAATAAATAATGACACCTAGGTGTTTTTTTTCGTATATTTGACCTTAGTTTTTTGTGCGTTAAATAAATTATAATTCACAGACAACTAATACATTGTGAAAAGCTTATTAATTAAATTCTTTTATTATATTTAATTTTGAGGCTTTTCTTAGGATTAACCAAACTGAACCTGAATGGTATTGAGATCATTTAAGTGCTTATTCTTTTTCAAAAAGTTCTTTTTGAATCATACCTTTATTGCCCCTTTATTTTTTCAGTTTCTAGTCAAGAGCGGTCTAATAGACCAAATAATTAATCATTTCAAGGTTTTTCTGTTGCAAATTAATTCAAGCAGCGACCAACCCCAAGTCCATAAAAATCGTATTTCAATAATGAGTAGCATGTTCCCAAATACTACTCAAATTCAAGAATTTACAGTATGAAAAAAAGTTATATGTACCACACTTCAGCAGCCGCAAAATTTTTCACTAAAGACTTATTGTCGTGGTCTTTAAATGGGCTAAAGTATCTGACTTGTCTGGTATTTTTGTTTCCATTTAATTCCAATCTACATAGTCAGGGTATTCCGCAAGAAAAGGCACCTGTTTCTATGGAGGAACAAGTCAGAAAGACTCTTAAAGAAAATGGTCAGACCCTGCGATTCATGGAGAATAAAGGACAGGTTAAAAACCCCAATGTTCTGTATTATTTCAATGGAAAACAAGGATCAGTATATATCGAAAGAAATAAAATACGATTTATAGCTCAGGAATACGTAAAAATGGAAGATGAATCTTTCAAATTTGATTCTTTGACTAATGCTTTACCTGAAGTCAATAATGTCCTTAAAAGTCTCCACACCTTTACCTTAGAAATGGATGGTGCAAACCCATTACCAAATTTGAAATTGGGAGATTCATTTGGAACCAGATACAATTTCTTCCAGGATCTTAACCCTAAAAATTGGGTTTCAGGAGTACACGCAGCTAAAGATTTAACCCTAGAAGAAATTTATCCTGGAATTGGTTTAAGACTTTATAGTACCAAAGATGGTGCATTGGAATTTGACTGGATCATGAAACCCGGTGCCGACTATGAACAAATCAAATTAAAGTTCACCGGGCAGGATAATTTAAAAATAGACAAGGATGGAGGATTAACTGTTGGTTTACGATTTTCAGATGTAAAATTCAATATTCCGGAATCTTATCAGGTCACAGAAAACGGTAAAATACCCGTCAAAATGACCTTCAAAGAAAATAAAGATAACATCATCTCTTTTCATACAAAATCTAAATTAGATGCCCAATATCCATTGATCATTGACCCAACATTAAACTGGGGTACTTTTATGGATGATGATTCTGGAACCTTTGATGAATATTTGTATGCCATCCAAATTGATACCCTAGACGGAGTCATTTACTGTGCTGGTGCAACCAATAAAAACATTACCATAAATGTCAATCCCAATGATACCGTTTCCTATGAAGCTGATGGATGGCGTAATGTCATTACTTGGCCAACAGGTGGAGGAAATGGAGGTGGTCAAAACACGGGGGAATCCGTAGCCATAGTTTATAGGGTGAATAGTTCAGGTACCTTACTTATGGATCTTACTTTGTATGGTCCAAGTACCATAACCAATGAACAGGATGTCAATGCACACTGTTTGGCCCTTTCTCCAAACAGGGTATTCATTGGTGGATTTACCGAGGTGGATGTACCCATGGCAGGAACCCCTTTTGATAATACGAGAAGTTCGACGGATGGATTTGTTGCTGTATTTAATCGTGCCCTAGATACTTTGATTTATGCTTCTTACATCGGAGGTACAGGTGCAGATGGACGAGGAGTTACAACCATAAAGGCGACTACGGATACCACCTACACAATTGGGTTTACTGCTACATCAGATTTGCCCCACACTGCTCCACGTTATTTTTCAGGAACAAACTTTGTTGATACTACTTTTGGGGGGGGGAGTGATTTGTATATTGCCAGGTTCAACAATATAAATCAATTGTATTGGGGAAATTTTGTTGGTGCAGGTGGTACAGATTTTATCAATGATTTGGAATTGTTCTCGAATGAAAGAGTTGCATTTTGTGGGACAATTGGTACTGGAGATATTACAGAAACCAATTCAGCTGCAGCCAAACGTGCAGGAGGAAATACTTCCCTAGATGGTGTAATAGGTGTACTCAAAGCAGATGGAACAGGGTTTAACTATTTAGATCAAATAGGCGGAAATAATGCTGATCGTATTAATGATGTAGAGATTATTCAAGATACCTTATACTTTACTGGAGATGTTAGTTCCGGTTTTCCTGTTACAACAGGTACTTATGATGCATCTCAAAACGGAAATACAGATGCAGTACTTGGCAAGGTGTTTTCTGGTGGTACAACTGGATATCGAGCTACATTTTATGGATCTGGATTTGCAGATATTGGTAATGGGCTCAAACTAGTTACCTCGAATGCCTGCGATGGATCAGGTGAATCCTTTTTATTACTTTGGGGTACAGTTGGAGGTACTGGATTACCGACGCTTAATATTGGATCTGAACCATTTTACGATGCCACATTTAATGGTGGTGGTCAGGATATGTTTTTTGCTGGATTCACAAGTAATTTAAACACATTAACTTATGGTACTTATGTTGGAGGAAACCAAGCAGATTATCTTGGAGATACCGGAAACCCCAGAGGAGCTAATCATCTATCGGTTATTGGTAGTGATATATTCGTTGGAACAACATCCCATAGTCCAAATACTGGTGGAGGTCTTGTACAACCTGTCATCGTACCTGTTTCCGGACAAGGCCATGGATTTGATAGTACCAAAACGAACACAACAAACGATTCACACGTCCTTTTTTCAATTGGTGTGAGTAATATCTTTATAGAGGATTTTTCTGATGCACCAGCTACCTATGGAGCCCCTAAACACTTGATTGATTGTGATCGATTAAGAATAGGTTTGCTTGTAGATAGTGAGGTTGGAGCAGTTCCTAGTACTTTCGCAAGAACAGATGATACGACAGGTGTAGACGATGAGGATGGTATAGTTGTTCCACCATCTTTCGCATTTGGTGGGCCCCAGACGATTTCTGTTGACGTAATTAATATTACGAATACCACAGGCAAAGTAGCCACACTTTATGCCTGGATTGATTTAAGTGGAGATGGTATGTTTCAAGCTACCGAATTTACCAGTGTTACTGTTGCCAATGGTTTTATGGGTACAAAGACCTTAACTTGGAGTAATATAAGTATCGTAAGTAATGTGAGCGAACATTATATGAGAATCAGGTTAACTACCAATAACCTTTCAGATAATGGGTTAACCATTAATGTTGATGAACGATCTTTTCTTTCTGCTACAGATGGTGAAGTAGAAGATTATCGATGTGTGGAATTAAATTGCCCTCAACCTTCAGTACAACCCGGATGCCTAACCCAAGCTCAAGTTGATGCTATATATAATAACTGGGTAACACGTGGTTCCGGAGGAGGTGGTTGTATCGGTAATTTAAGTCATACTAATCCAGGTCCACCCAATAAATGTGGTGGCACAGTTACCGTAACTTATACTTATACGAGTACATGTGAACCACTAGTTTCTACTTGTTCTTCTACATTGACTGTAGCAGATTCAAATTTAGTTATCCAGTGTCCAGTCAACAAAACAGAAGCTGCTTGCCAGACACAGGCTGCCATTGATGCTGCATTTAATGCTTGGCTGGCTACGGGTATTATAGTGCAAGGCTGTTCCCCGAGAATGATCTCCAACGATAATACCGGAGCTCCGGATAAATGCGGGGGAACAAAAACAGTTACATTTACAGCCACTGCTACATGTGGTACAACTCAAACCTGTTCTGCTACTTTTACCGTTAGTAGTACAACGGTAGTTCTGACTTGTCCAGCCAATGTTACTAAACCCGCTTGTTATACCCAAGCTCAAATAGATACGGCATTTACCAACTGGCTTGCAACAGTTTCAGTAACAGGAGGATGTAACACCTTAATAACTAATAATAATAATGGAGCTCCTTTGGCTTGTGTCGGTGGCACTAAAACGGTAACCTTTACTGTGACCAGTTCATGTGAAGCTAATAAAACATGTTCGGCTACTTTTACGGTTCCAGCCGCCACTTCAGTTGTTCTAACCTGTCCAACAAATACCACTGAGGCTTCTTGTCAAACCCAGGCAGCCATTGATGGAAAATTTACAACTTGGTTAGCCACAGTAACATCCTCAGGGGGATGTAATGTAGCCATAACAAACAATAATAATGGAGCCCCAGATAAATGTGGAGGCACTAAAACAGTAACTTTTACGGCTACCAGCTCTTGTGAAGGAAATAAAACGTGTTCTGCAACATTCACTGTTACAACTGCTCCGGCGGTTGTATTAACTTGTCCTGCAAATGTTAGTGAACCGGTCTGCCAACTTCAAGATACCATAAATGCAAGATTTAATAGATGGCTGCTAACAGCAACAAAATCTGGAGGTTGTAATGCTGTCTTAACTAATAATAATACAGGTGCCCCAGACGCTTGTACAGGCGGAACGGCTACGGTAACTTTTACAGTAACCAGCACCTGTGAAGCCAATAAAACCTGTAGTGCTACTTTTGCTGTAGAAGGAGCTGCTCCTGTCATGCTAACTTGTCCAACGAATAAAACTGAAGTTTCATGCCAAACCCAAGATTCGATTAATGCCAGATTTACTAGATGGCTGGCTACAGCTACGGTTACCGGCGGATGTAATAATGGATTATCGAATAATAATACCGGTGCTCCTGATAAATGTGGAGGAACTAAAACTGTAATTTTTACAGTAGATGTAACCTGTGGTGCAGATTTAACGTGTAGTGCAACATTTACAGTTACTGCAGCGCCAGCCGTGGTACTTACCTGCCCAACCAATCAAACTGAACCTGTATGTCAGCGGCAGGATTCCATTGATGCTCGTTTTAATCGATGGTTGGCAACAGCAACTAAAACCGGTGGTTGTGATGCTGTCTTAACGAATAACAATACTGGTGCGCCTAATGCTTGCACTGGAGGTACCAAAACGGTTACTTTTACAGTAACCAGCTCATGTGAAGCTAATAAAACCTGCAGTGCTACTTTTACAGTAACACCTGCTTTACCAATAGTTTTGACATGTCCAATAAATCAAACTGAAGTACCATGTCAAACACAGGATTCTATTAATGCCAGATTTACAAGATGGCTAGCTACAGTCAGCACTACAGGTGGATGTAATGTGGCAACAACTAATAATAATAACGGTGCTCCAAATCGATGTGGAGGTTCTAAAACGGTTACATTTACAGTAACTAGTAGTTGTGAAGCCAATAAAACATGCAGTGCTGTTTTTACAGTTACAACAGATACAGCCCCTGTGGTAACTGGTATGTTAGATACACTTTTTGTTAATGGATGTAATATTTCAGATCTTCCTCCTCCAGTTACAACAGTAATGGAATTAGAAGATATGGGAGTTACAATTACAGATTGTACGCCTGATGCTAATTTAATTGTGTCCAGTACAGAAACCAATTCTGGAACTTGCCCAATTGTGATTTCAAGAATTTATAATGTTACTGATGTTTGTAATAATACGAGTGTAAACATTCCTCAGATTATTCAAATTGATGATACCACAAGACCTACGTTTACTGCTCCGATGGATATTACCATATATACGGATTCAGAATGTACGTATAATGCTGACACTTCAATTACTGGTGATGTCACTAATGAAGATGATAATTGTTCTTCAGAGTTAGAAGCCACCTTTGCAGATTCACTGGTAAACGGGGCTTGTGAAGGATCTAAATTAATTTATAGAAAATGGTCCCTGATCGATAGTTGTTTGAATAAAGCACCTGATCAAACTCAATTAATAACAGTCCTTGATACCCTGATTCCAACATTCACTGCACCTCCGGATATTACTATATATAAGAGTCCGGATATCCCGGATACAGCTACCATAGCTAATTACGACTTTAACAAAGGCAGTTCTTATGCCACCCTATGTCCCATATTATTTACAGACATTGAATCAGAGGTTGATAACAGTTCAAATCCATTTTTAACGACAATTGGTACCCCATCTGGTTCCCTTGCTTACAGTGTCAATGCAAATGCAGGAAGGGCACTTAAGGTCACCAATTCTAGTTCACCAGGTTTTTGGAGATTTGATTTAAAAGGCAATAGTATTCCGAAAGGAAAACAATTTGGTGTCTATATTCAAGCCTATAGAAATGGTACAGGTAGTGCTACAACTTTAGAGTTAGAATACAGTACCAACGGAACGAGTTGGACCAATTTTAGATCTAAAGCATTAACATTGGGAACTTGGGTTCAGGATACGGCTACCATTCCAAATGTTTCTAATCCAGATTCATTATTTGTTAGAGTAGCTTACTCAGGGGGAAGTGGGGTAGGAACAAGTGATTTATACATTGATAATTTTCAAGTAAGATCCATTGTTTGCTGCACTTTTGAAGCATCGCCTTTTGTAACAGGAGATGTTACCGATGAAATGGATAATTGTTCTACAGGACTGTTAGCAACATTTTGTGATTCTATTTCAGTAGAACCTTGCGATGGATCAAATGTAATCACACGTACTTGGTCATTAGTAGATAGTTGTGGTAATGCAGCTGAGGATCAAGTTCAAATTATAACCATTAGTGATACCACAAGACCAACCTTTACAATTCCAAACGATACCACCATATATAAAGGATCTGCTATTTCAGATACGAATACTTTAGTCAATTATGATTTCAACCGAGGAAGATCATATTTGGCATTAGCGCCTAGATTATATTTTGGAATTGGATCTAAAATAGATACCAGTTCTAATATGTTTAAAATAGATACTGGAACTGTTACCGGAAATCTAGCTTTCACCAATAATCCAATTGCCGGAAGATCACTTTGTACCGATTCATCTCACTTAACTGGCCATTGGCAATTTAACATTGGAGGTCCAACAATGCCTTTATGTACCAATTTTATGGTTTATTGTCAGGCCTTTATGAAAGATAGCGCAAGCGCGGATACTATGAGGTATGAATACTCATTGGATAATATTACCTGGACAAGGTTTGATTCCACAATGTTAGCTCATCGTACCTGGATTCAAGATACAGCCACAGTTCCTATAAATGTACTTACAGATTCGCTTTACCTGCGGATCACTTATAAAGGAGCCATGGGTGCTGGTCCTAAACAATTAAGAATTGATAATTTCCAATTGAGAGCATTTGTCAATTATGATTCATGCGGATATGATGCTTCCCCTGATATTACTGGATGGCCAACCAATGTTATGGACAATTGTGATTCTTTGCCAACTTTAAGATACACAGATAGTATAACTGTAGGGTCTTGTCCAGATGAAATGATAATCCACAGAACCTGGACCGTTACAGACGACTGTGATAATTCCAATTCAGGTGTTCAAATAATAATGGCAATTGATACTACGGGACCTATCATTACTTGTCCTGATGATGTTACCGTAACTTGTGAAGAATCAACAAGTGCTGATAGTTTAGGATATGCTACAGCCTATGATAATTGTTCAGATACCATTGCAATGATTGTTTTTTCAGATTCTGTAGTAATAAGAACTTGTCCTGTAGATCAATTAATTTATAGAAAATGGACAGCTACAGATTCATGTGGAAATGAAAGCAGTTGTATACAACTTATTTCAGTTGAACCTATACCAGGTCCATTTTTAATTTGTCCTAACGATACGACCTTATCTGCATGTCAGGCAGAAGTTGATGCCGCCTTTGATGCGTGGTTAATGACCGCCAGTTTCAGCGGTGGTTGTAATGCATCTATGTCCAATAATAGTATGGGCGCTCCTTCAGAATGTGGTGGATCCGTCACGGTTACATTTACTGTAGATAGTGATTGCGGAGATCCTGTGACCTGCAGTGCAAGCTTTACAGTTACCGATTCACCTGTAATTCTTACTTGTGCCAATGATACTACAGTAGCAGCTTGCTTAACACAATCTGCAGTTGATGCCGCATTCAATGATTGGTTGGCTAGGACCAGTTTTACAGGAGGCTGTAGTGCCACACTGACCAATAATAATTCAGGACCTCCACCTATTTGTGGAGGCACTAAAACGGTAACGTTTACAGTTACAAGCTCTTGTTCACCGGTTCAGACTTGTTCTGCTACATTTACGGTTACTGCTTCACCTGCAGTGGTATTTACCTGCGCTACTAATAAAACTGAAGCTGCATGTCAGACACAAGCAGCTATTGATGCTTCGTTTGCAGCTTGGTTATTAACGACTACTGCTACTGGAGGTTGTAATGGATCATTGACTACATCTCCTACGACACCAATGGCACCAAATGCTTGTGGAGGAAGTACAACAGTAACTTGGACTTATACTAGCTCATGTGCACCTTTAACCACAACATGTTCAGCGACATTTACAGTAACTGCATCCCCTGCAGTCGTATTTACATGTGCAACTAATAAAACAGAGGCTGCATGTCAAACACAAGCTGCTATAGATGCCTCTTTTGCAGCATGGCTATTAACGACCACTGCTTCAGGAGGTTGTAATGGTGCTCTAACCACCTCGCCAACAACCCCTATGGCGCCAGATAAATGTGGAGGAAGTACTACAGTAACCTGGACTTATACCAGTTCATGTGCTCCAACAACTACAACCTGTTCAGCTACATTTACAGTAACAGCATCACCAGCTGTTGTATTTACTTGTGCCACAAATAAAACCGAAGCTGCATGCCAAACACAGGCAGCAATTGACGCCTCGTTTGCTACTTGGTTGACTACAACCACAGCAACTGGAGGTTGTAATGGTTCTTTGACCACATCACCAACAACGCCAATGGCTCCGGATAAATGTGGTGGAAGCACCACCGTAACGTGGACCTATACCAGCTCATGTGCTCCAACAACTACAACTTGTTCAGCAACATTTACAGTTACAGCATCTCCAGCAGTAGTATTTACCTGCGCTACAGATAAAACAGAAGCGGCTTGCCAAACTCAAGCTGCCATAGATGCATCATTTGCGACTTGGTTGACTACAACTACAGCTAGTGGAGGTTGTAATGGATTATTAACTAAATCACCAACTACTCCGGTAGCACCAGATAAATGCGGCGGTAGCACCACAGTAACCTGGACTTATACCAGTTCATGTGCCCCTACAACAACTACATGTTCAGCAACATTTACAGTTACAGCATCTCCAGCTGTTGTTTTTACATGTGCTACCAGTAAAACGGAAGCTGCATGCCAAACTCAAGCGGCTATTGACGCATCTTTCGCAGCATGGTTATTAACTACCACTGCAACAGGCGGTTGCAATGGAATGTTGACGACATCACCAAGTAACCCAATGGCACCAAATGCCTGTGGAGGAAGTACTACTGTAACATGGACATATACTAGTTCTTGTGCGCCTACAACGACCACTTGTACGGCAACATTCACCGTAGATCCATCGCCACCGGTAGTATTTACATGTGCTACAAATAAAACAGAAGCTGCATGCCAAACTCAGGCAGCTATCGATGCTTCGTTTGCAGCATGGTTGTTAACCACCACTGCAAGTGGAGGCTGTAATGGAATGTTGACGACATCACCGACGACCCCAATGGCACCAGATAAATGCGGAGGGGTTACCACAGTAACCTGGACGTACACCAGTTCATGTGCCCCAACTACAACATCATGTACAGCGACATTTACCGTAGATCCATCACCACCGGTAGTGTTTAATTGTGCTACAAGTAAAACAGAAGCTGCATGTCAAACACAAGCAGCAATCGATGCCTCATTTGCTGCATGGTTATTGACCACAACTGCAAGTGGAGGCTGTAATGGAATGTTGACAACCTCACCAACAACACCAACACCACCAGATAAATGCGGAGGAGTTACCACGGTAACCTGGACGTATACCAGTTCATGTGCGCCAACAACGACCACATGTACAGCGACGTTTACTGTTGACCCTGCACCACCGGTAGTTTTAACTTGTGCAACAAATAAAACGGAGGCTGCATGTCAAACACAAGCAGCTATCGATGCTTCTTTTGCAGCATGGTTATTAACAACAACTGCGACAGGAGGCTGTAATGGTTTATTAACTAAATCACCAACGAACCCGGTTGCTCCAGATAAATGTGGTGGAAGTACGACGGTAACATGGACGTATACCAGCTCATGTGCACCAACTTCAACTACATGTACAGCAACCTTTACCGTTGACCCTGCACCACCTGTAGTATTGACCTGTGCTACCAGTAAAACGGAGGCAGCATGCCAAACACAAGCAGCTATCGATGCTTCTTTTGCGGCATGGTTATTAACCACCACTGCAACTGGAGGCTGTAATGGAATGTTGACTACATCACCAACGACACCAATGGCACCGGATAAATGCGGTGGAAGTACAACGGTAACCTGGACGTATACCAGTTCATGTACACCGATGACAACAACATGTACAGCCACATTTACTGTAGACCCATCACCACCGGTAGTGTTCACATGTGCGACCAGTAAAACTGAAGCGGCATGTCAAACACAAGCAGCCATCGATGCATCTTTCGCAGCATGGTTATTAACGACTACGGCTACAGGAGGCTGTAATGGAATGTTGACCACATCACCGAGTAATCCAATGGCACCAGATGCCTGTGGAGGAAGTACTACTGTAACATGGACATATACAAGTTCATGTGCGCCTACAACAACCACTTGTACGGCAACATTCACCGTAGATCCATCGCCACCGGTAGTATTTACCTGTGCTACAAATAAAACAGAAGCCGCATGTCAAACTCAGGCAGCTATCGATGCTTCGTTTGCAGCATGGTTGTTGACGACGACAGCAAGTGGAGGCTGTAATGGAATGTTGACGACATCACCGACGACCCCAATGGCACCAGATAAATGCGGAGGGGTTACCACAGTAACCTGGACGTACACCAGTTCATGTGCTCCAACTACAACATCATGTACAGCGACATTTACCGTAGATCCATCACCACCAGTAGTGTTTAATTGTGCTACTAGTAAGACGGAAGCTGCATGTCAAACACAGGCAGCAATCGATGCTTCCTTTGCAGCATGGTTATTGACCACAACTGCAAGTGGAGGCTGTAATGGAATGTTGACAACCTCACCGACAACACCAACACCACCAGATAAATGTGGCGGAGTTACCACGGTAACCTGGACGTATACCAGTTCATGTGCGCCAACAACGACCACATGTACAGCAACGTTTACCGTAGATCCATCACCACCGGTAGTATTAACCTGTGCAACAAATAAAACGGAGGCTGCATGTCAAACACAAGCAGCTATCGATGCCTCATTTGCAGCATGGTTATTAACAACCACAGCTACGGGAGGCTGTAATGGTTTATTAACCAAATCACCAACGAACCCGGTAGCACCAGATAAATGTGGTGGAAGTACAACAGTAACCTGGACGTATACCAGTTCATGTGCACCTACTTCTACTACATGTACAGCAACCTTTACTGTTGACCCTGCACCACCAGTAGTATTGACCTGTGCTACCAGTAAAACAGAGGCAGCCTGTCAAACACAAGCAGCTATCGATGCTTCTTTTGCAGCATGGTTATTAACCACCACTGCAACTGGAGGCTGTAATGGAATGTTGACTACATCACCAACGACACCAATGGCACCGGATAAATGCGGTGGAAGTACAACGGTAACCTGGACGTATACCAGTTCATGTACACCGATGACAACAACATGTACAGCCACATTCACCGTAGATCCATCACCACCGGTAGTGTTCACATGCGCGACCAGTAAAACAGAAGCAGCTTGTCAAACACAAGCGGCTATTGACGCATCATTTGCAGCATGGTTGTTAACTACCACGGCTACAGGAGGCTGTAATGGTATGTTGACGACATCACCAAGTAACCCAATGGCACCAAATGCCTGTGGAGGAAATACTACTGTAACATGGACGTATACAAGTTCATGTGCGCCAACAACGACCACTTGTACGGCAACATTCACCGTAGATCCATCGCCACCGGTAGTATTTACATGTGCTACAAATAAAACAGAAGCTGCATGTCAAACACAAGCGGCTATCGATGCCTCGTTTGCAGCATGGTTGCTAACCACAACTGCAAGCGGAGGATGTAATGGAATGTTGACTACATCACCAACGACCCCAATGGCGCCAGATAAATGCGGAGGGGTTACCACAGTAACCTGGACATACACCAGTTCATGTGCTCCAACTACAACATCATGTACAGCGACATTTACCGTAGATCCATCACCACCAGTAGTGTTTAATTGTGCTACAAGTAAAACAGAAGCTGCATGTCAAACACAAGCAGCAATCGATGCCTCATTTGCTGCATGGTTATTGACCACAACTGCAAGTGGAGGCTGTAATGGAATGTTGACAACCTCACCAACAACACCAACACCACCAGATAAATGCGGAGGAGTTACCACGGTAACCTGGACGTATACCAGTTCATGTGCGCCAACAACGACCACATGTACAGCAACGTTTACCGTAGATCCATCACCACCGGTAGTATTAACCTGTGCAACAAATAAAACGGAGGCTGCATGTCAAACACAAGCAGCTATCGATGCTTCTTTTGCAGCATGGTTATTAACAACAACTGCGACAGGAGGCTGTAATGGTTTATTAACTAAATCACCAACGAACCCGGTTGCTCCAGATAAATGTGGTGGAAGTACAACAGTAACCTGGACGTATACCAGTTCATGTGCACCTACTTCTACTACATGTACAGCAACCTTTACTGTTGACCCTGCACCACCAGTAGTATTGACCTGTGCTACCAGTAAAACGGAGGCAGCATGCCAAACACAAGTAGCTATCGATGCTTCTTTTGCGGCATGGTTATTAACCACCACGGCAACTGGAGGCTGTAATGGAATGTTGACAACATCACCAACAACGCCAATGGCACCGGATAAATGCGGAGGAAGTACCACGGTAACCTGGACGTATACCAGTTCATGTACACCGATGACAACAACATGTACAGCCACATTCACTGTAGATCCATCACCACCGGTAGTGTTCACATGCGCGACCAGTAAAACAGAAGCAGCTTGTCAAACACAAGCGGCTATTGACGCATCCTTTGCAGCATGGTTGTTAACGACCACGGCTACAGGAGGCTGTAATGGAATGTTGACCACATCTCCTAGTAACCCAATGGCACCAGATGCCTGTGGAGGAAGTACTACTGTAACTTGGACGTATACCAGTTCATGTGCGCCAACAACGACCACTTGTACGGCAACATTCACCGTAGATCCATCTCCACCGGTAGTATTTACCTGTGCTACAAATAAAACAGAAGCTGCATGTCAAACCCAAGCGGCTATCGATGCCTCATTTGCAGCATGGTTATTAACCACCACTGCTACTGGAGGTTGTAATGGAATGATGACTACATCGCCAAGTAACCCTATGGCACCAGACGCCTGCGGAGGAAGTACAACGGTAACCTGGACGTATACCAGTTCATGTGCTCCAACTACAACATCATGTACAGCGACATTTACCGTAGATCCATCACCACCAGTAGTGTTTAATTGTGCAACTAGTAAGACGGAAGCTGCATGTCAAACACAGGGAGCAATCGATGCTTCCTTTGCAGCATGGTTATTGACTACAACTGCAAGTGGAGGCTGTAATGGAATGTTGACAACCTCACCGACAACACCAACACCACCAGATAAATGTGGCGGAGTTACCACGGTAACCTGGACGTATACCAGTTCATGTGCGCCAACAACGACCACATGTACAGCAACGTTTACCGTAGATCCATCACCACCGGTAGTATTAACCTGTGCAACAAATAAAACGGAGGCTGCATGTCAAACACAAGCAGCTATCGATGCATCCTTTGCTGCATGGTTATTAACAACCACTGCGACAGGAGGCTGTAATGGTTTATTAACAAAATCACCAACGAACCCGGTCGCACCGGATAAATGTGGTGGAAGTACGACCGTAACATGGACATATACCAGTTCATGTGCACCAACTTCAACTACATGTACAGCAACCTTTACTGTTGACCCTGCACCACCTGTAGTATTGACCTGTGCTACCAGTAAAACGGAGGCAGCATGCCAAACACAAGCGGCTATCGATGCTTCTTTTGCGGCATGGTTACTAACAACAACGGCTACTGGAGGCTGTAATGGCTTATTAACTAAATCACCAAATAACCCGGTTGCACCGGATAAATGCGGAGGAAGTACCACGGTAACCTGGACGTATACCAGTTCATGTGCACCTACTTCAACTACATGTACAGCAACATTTACAGTTGACCCATCACCACCTGTAGTTTTAACTTGTGCAACGAGTAAAACAGAAGCTGCTTGTCAAACACAAGCAGCCATCGATGCTTCCTTTGCATCATGGTTATTAACGACTACGGCTACAGGAGGCTGTAATGGAATGTTGACGACATCACCAAGTAACCCTGTTGCCCCTGACAAATGCGGTGGAAGCACCACCGTAACATGGACTTACACAAGTTCATGTGCACCAACAACGACCACGTGTACAGCCACATTCACAGTTGACCCATCACCACCGGTAGTATTTACCTGTGCTACAAGTAAGACAGAAGCGGCTTGTCAAACACAAGCTGCCATCGATGCCTCCTTTGCTGCATGGTTATTAACCACCACTGCTACTGGAGGTTGTAATGGAATGATGACTACATCGCCAAGTAACCCTATGGCACCAGACGCCTGCGGAGGAAGTACAACGGTAACCTGGACGTATACCAGTTCATGTGCACCAACTACAACATCATGTACTGCAACATTTACAGTGAATCCTTCACCGCCTGTCGTGTTTAATTGTGCAACCAGTAAAACAGAAGCTGCATGTCAAACACAAGCAGCTATCGATGCGTCCTTTGCAGCATGGTTGTTGACCACGACAGCAAGCGGTGGCTGTAATGGATTGTTGACAACCTCACCAACAACACCAACACCACCAGATAAATGCGGCGGAGTTACCACGGTAACCTGGACGTATACCAGTTCGTGTGCTCCAACAACAACTTCTTGTACAGCAACATTCACGGTTGATCCTTCGCCACCAGTAGTATTTACATGTGCTTCAAATAAGACAGAAGCAGCCTGTCAAACGCAAGCTGCTATCGATGCTTCTTTTGCAGCATGGCTATTAACGACTACTGCAAGTGGTGGATGTAATGGTTTATTAACCAAATCTCCAACAAACCCGGTTGCTCCAGATAAATGTGGTGGAAGTACGACGGTAACTTGGACGTATACCAGTTCATGTGCCCCAACAACGACCACATGTACAGCGACGTTTACTGTTGACCCTGCACCACCGGTAGTTTTAACTTGTGCGCCAAATAAAACAGAGGCAGCCTGCCAAACACAAGCGGCTATCGATGCTTCGTTTGCAGCTTGGTTATTAACAACCACCGCGACAGGAGGCTGTAATGGCTTATTGACTAAATCGCCAGTAACTCCTGTTGCCCCAGATAAATGTGGTGGAAGTACTACAGTGACATGGACTTACACCAGTTCATGTACACCTACAAGTACCACTTGTTCAGCTACTTTCACAGTAACCGCAGCGCCAACAGTTGTATTGACATGTGCCGTAAACAAAACTGAAGCAGCCTGTCAAACTCAAGCAGCCATTGATGCGTCTTTTGCAGCTTGGTTACTCACAACTACCGCAACAGGAGGTTGTAATGGACTATTAACTAAATCACCAACAAATCCAATTGCACCAGATAAATGCGGAGGAAGTACAACGGTAACCTGGACCTATACCAGTTCATGTGCCCCAACCACAACCACTTGTTCTGCGACTTTTACAGTAACTGCTTCACCTCCAGTTGTTTTGACTTGCGCTACCAATAAAACAGAAGCAGCATGCCAAACACAGGCAGCAATTAATGCTTCATTTGCTACTTGGTTGACTACAACCACAGCAACCGGTGGGTGTAATGGTTTATTGACCACTTCACCAGCTACCCCGATAGCACCAGATAAATGTGGTGGAAGTACTACAGTTACTTGGACTTATACGAGTTCTTGTGCGCCAACAACTACTACCTGTTCTGCTACTTTTACAGTTAACCCATCACCACCTGTTGTATTTACTTGCGCTACCAGTAAAACCGAAGCAGCGTGCCAGACTCAGGCGGCAATAAATTCATCATTTGCAGCATGGTTGTTAACCACAACTGCAAGTGGAGGCTGTAATGGATCTTTAACTACTTCACCAGCTACTCCTGTTGCACCTAATGCGTGTGGAGGTAGTACCACAGTTACATGGACTTATACAAGTTCTTGTGCTCCATTTACCACTTCGTGCTCCGCAACATTCACAGTGACTGCATCGCCACCAGTGGTCTTTAATTGTGCAGTAAATAAAACGGAAGCTGCTTGTCAGACTCAAGCAGCAATAGATGCATCCTTTGCTGCATGGTTGTTGACCACCACAGCAAGCGGGGGTTGTAATGGTTTATTGACTACTTCACCTACCACACCAACTGCTCCTAATGCCTGTGGTGGAAGTACTACTGTGACATGGACCTATACCAGTTCATGTGCACCAACAACAACGACCTGTTCAGCAACATTTACAGTCACAGCGTCTCCAGCTGTTGTTTTCACTTGCGCTACGAATAAAACGGAAGCTGCATGTCAAACACAAGCAGCTATCGATGCTTCATTTGCAGCTTGGTTGTTAACAACTACTGCAAGTGGGGGCTGTAATGGGTTATTAACTAAATCTCCTGCGACACCTGTTGCACCTGATAAATGCGGAGGTAGTACCACAGTGACATGGACTTACACAAGTTCATGTGCACCGACAACTACAACATGTTCAGCTACATTTACTGTAACCGCAGCACCAGCAGTTGTATTAACATGTGCTACTAATAAAACGGAGGCAGCCTGTCAAACACAAGCAGCAATAGATGCATCGTTTGCAGCATGGTTGTTAACCACTACTGCAACAGGCGGCTGTAATGGGCTATTGACTAAATCTCCAACTACACCCGTGGCTCCAGATAAATGTGGGGGAAGTACTACTGTTACGTGGACGTATACCAGTTCATGTGCACCAACAACAACCACATGTTCAGCTACCTTTACTGTTACAGCTTCACCAGCTGTTGTATTAACATGCGCTACGAATAAAACGGAAGCTGCATGTCAAACTCAAGCGGCAATAGACGCTTCTTTTGCAGCATGGTTGGCAACAACAACAGCAACTGGCGGTTGTAATGGTTTGTTAACTAAATCTCCAACTACACCTGTAGCACCAGATAAATGTGGTGGAAGTACAACAGTGACCTGGACTTATACCAGTTCATGTGCACCAACAACAACCACATGTTCAGCTACATTTACAGTGACTGCTTCACCTCCGGTGAATTTTACATGTGCTGTTAATAAAACAGAAGTTGCTTGCCAGACTCAAGCGGCAATTAATGCATCATTCACCGCTTGGTTAGCCACAACGACTGCGAATGGAGGTTGCAATGGTCTACTTACGACCATCCCTGCAAATCCTACTGCACCTGATAAATGCGGTGGAAGTATTACTGTGACCTGGAATTACACCAGTTCATGTGCACCTACTTCAACCACTTGTTCAGCTACATTCACAGTCAGTCCTTCACCTCCGGTGAATTTTACATGTGCTGTGAATAAAACAGAGGCTGCATGTCAGACTCAAGCAGTTATCGATGCTTCTTTCGCTGCTTGGTTGTTAACAACTACTGCAAATGGTGGCTGTAATGGATTATTGACAACATCTCCGGCGACACCAATGGCGCCTAGCAGATGTGGTGGAAGTACTACAGTTACCTGGACTTACACAAGTTCTTGTGCTCCAACAACTACCACATGTTCAGCAACATTTACAGTTACAGCTTCATCGGCTGTAGTGTTAAATTGTGCTTCCAATAAAACGGAAGTGGCTTGTCAATCGCAATCGGTTATAGATGCTTCATTTGCTGCTTGGCTATTAACAACAACAACGAGTGGCGGATGTAATCCACTATTATCAAATAATAATAGTGGTGCACCAAGTGCCTGCGGTGGATCGAAGACGGTTATTTTCACAGTAACCAGTTCTTGTGAACCTGATAAGACTTGTAGTGCTGTATTTACAGTGAATTCATCTCCTGTTGTTTTGAATTGCCCAGCAAATGTTACAGAAAATGCATGTCAATCCCAATCTGCAATTGATACCAAGTTTAATACATGGTTGACAACAGTAACAACGAGTGGAGGCTGTAATGCTTCTTTGAGTAATAATAATACTGGGGCTCCAAGTGCGTGTGGTGGGGTAGTAACGGTTACTTTCACTGTAACAAGTTCCTGCGAACCAAATAAAACATGTACAGCGACATTCACAGTAAATAGTTCACCTGTTGTACTGACATGTCCTGTCAACACAACAGAAGCTGCATGTCAAACACAAGCAGTTATTGATAACAAATTCTCTATTTGGTTAGCAACTGTTACTACCAGCGGTGGTTGTAACCCAAGTTTATCCAATAATAATACCGGTGCACCAAATTCATGTACCGGAGGATCGACAACCGTTACATTTACAGTAACAAGTAGCTGCGAACCAAACAAAACATGTACTGCTTCATTCACAGTTTCTTCCAACCCACCATTGATTATCAATTGTCCTAATAATACAACAGAAGCTGCGTGTCAAACTCAAGCTTCGATCAATGCAAAATTCAACACTTGGCTTGCATCAGCAACAATTATAGGAGGTTGTAATGCATCGATTAGTAACGATAATACTGGTGCTCCGGATGCTTGTACTGGAGGAACTAAAACCGTAACATTTACGGTCTCTAGTTCTTGTCAAGCCTCTGTAACTTGTTCGGCCAGCTTTACGGTTACTGCCGCGCCTGCTGTCGTATTTACATGCGCTAATAACGTAACTGAATCAGCGTGTCAAACTCAAGCCCAGATTGACAATAAATTTAACATCTGGTTGGCTTCAGGATCATTATCAGGAGGTTGTAACGCAACCATCTTAAATAATAATAATGGTGCTCCAAGTTTTTGTGGTGGTACGAAAACAGTTATATTCACGGTAACAAGTAGTTGTGAACCTAATATAACTTGCAGTGCTACCTTTACTGTAAGTAATACTACTGCAGTTGCTTTAACCTGTCCAAGTAATAAAACAGAAGGATCTTGTTTGAGTCAGGCTTCAATTGATTCTTCTTATAATGCTTGGTTATTAACTGCTACAACAACTGGTGGTTGTAATCCATTGTTGACAAATAATAGTACCGGAGCACCGAATTCATGTGGTGGAACCAAAACGGTTGTATTTACAGTAACCAGTTCTTGTGAACCAAATGTTACATGTAGTGCAACTTTTTCAGTGACAGCACCACCGGCAGTTGTATTAACATGTCCGGTTAATACTACGGTTACATCTTGTCAAAGCCAGGCTTCTATTGACTCATTATTTGCGGTATGGTTGGCAACAGCATCAGCAACAGGTGGATGCAATGCTAGTCTAAGCAATAATAATTCAGGAGCACCTCCGGAATGTGGTGGTAGTAGAGTGGTTACATTTACAGTAACAAGTAAGTGTGAGACGAATAAGAACTGTACAGCTATGTTCACAGTTTCGAATTTCCCACCTCCTGTGATTACATGTCCGAATCCGATTACTGTAAACTGTAATGTTTCAACCTTGCCTCCTGTTACAGGTACGGCAACAGCATCTGATGCTTGCGGTGGAATAGCAGTAATCACATATAGTGATCAGGTGAACCTGGGTGATTGTCCTGGAAATTATTCAATAACCAGAACATGGACAGCAACTGATAAGTGTAATAATTTTGACGTTTGTAATCAGTTGATTACGGTTATAGATACAACTAAGCCGAACTTTACGCTACCTCCAAATATTACACTGTATACAGGTGTGATTCCATCTGGTGTGAAGACTATAGTTAATTATGACTTCAATACGGGTACATCATATAATAACCTAAGGCCTAAATTGTATACAGGTATTACTTCAAAAGTGGATACCAGTTCAAACATGTATATGACTACCACTGGAGTAATAAGTGGTAATTTAGCTTTCACACCTAATACTTTAGCTGGAAAAGCCTTAAAGGTTAATGATTCTCAGCTTCCGGGAATTTGGAGATTTAATGTGGGTGGAAATAATCTGCCACTCTTTAATAATTTTTCAGTTTACGTCCAAGCTAGAAAGAATGGGGTGGGTAGTGCAAATACGCTATTGATGGATTACAGTACGGATGGTTCTAATTGGACTAATTTTAGTTCAACAGCTTTAACTACCGGAACATGGATTCAATGTACTTCTCCAATTAACGGATTGGCATTCCCTTCTCAGTTATTTATCAGAGTACGATACACAGGAGGGACTAATCCTCAAACCAAGGAATTGTATATTGATAATTTCCAAATCAAGGGTACGAGATTAGCTGATTCTTGTGCATATGAAGATTTGCCTTCATTGACAGGATATCCAACAAACGTTAATCATCCTTGTGATGCTAATCCAATAGTAGAATATACAGATTCTATTTCTGGAGGTACATGTATCAATGACACAAAAGTTACCAGAACATGGTATGTAACAGATTTTTGCGGAAATTCATCATCAGGAACGGGTAAACAAATTATCACGGTTAAGGACACTACTGGTCCTGTAATTACTTGCCCTGGAAATGGTTCAACATTCCAAAGAAAGGCAGATACAATGCTTTGCTATTATACTGTTATTGGAAATGAATTTGACCCATTTGCGAAAGATGCTTGTTCTGATTCTGTTACTTTGAGTAATAATGTCAATTTCACAAGTTCATTAAATTCTGAACAATTACGAGTAGGCCTTCATAATATAGTTTGGACGGCTACCGATGTGTGTGGTAATGTATCGAGATGTACTGTAGTAGTTAATGTTTTTGAGAGAGAACCGCCAGTTGCAAGATGCAAAAAGATAACTATAAATCTGGATACTTTAGGATTAAAAACTATAACAGCGAATGACATAGATAACGGTTCGACAGATAATTGTGCAATAAAAACAAAAACTTTGAATCGCTACACTTATACTTGTGATGATATTCCTTGGCGAATTGTTAAGCTTACAGTGACAGATTCATCGGGTTTAATGAGTATGTGTTCAGATACTTTATTTGTTAAGGATGTTACACCACCGGATATTGTATGTAAAAACATTAATATCATATTGCCATCAAGTAAAGTAAAAACAATTACAGCTGATAGTGTACTTTCAAAAATCAAGGACAATTGTGGAATATTAATTAAAACGGTAACTCCAAATACATTCAATTGTGCGAGTACAAAAAATACAAATGTGACGGTTACAATTACTGATGTTAACGGTAATAGCTCAACTTGTACAGCAAAAGTTACCATCACAAATGATGCGGATGGTGATGGTATATATGATCCTTGCGATAATTGTAAAAATGTGAGTAATCCAAATCAAGAAGATGAAGATTGTGATGGAGTAGGGAATGCGTGCGATGTTTGTCCTAAGGGTGACGATTCTGTGGATAACAACAATGATGGACTTCCGGATTGTAAATATCCACCACCATTTGCTTCCATTTTAGCAAGTTGGAAATGCGGAACTAAACCACAAAAAGTTTATATCGCGACAGTTGATGCGAATAATGTTTGTACGAAGACTTGTGTCTTGTATACTACTTTAACAAATCCTATGCCTGCTAAAAAATCTTTAGGACCTTGTATTGCTTGTGGTCATAATTTGGTTGATGGGTCTAATCAAGGTGAGATAAAATTATCATATTCTGAAGATAGACTTCTGAATGAGATTGATGCTACAGATCCTGATCAATTTATTCCTGAATCAGATTGGGATTTTACGATTTATCCAAATCCAAATAGTGGAGAGTTTGAAGTCTATTTTGAAAATCCAGTAGAAGAAGGATATCTAAAAGTTTATAATTTATTGGAACAAGAAGTGTGGAGTCATGAGATTACTTCTGTCACTTCGAATGTTAAAATAAACAAGAGCGAGTTTAAGTTTTCTGCTGCAGGAATCTACAGAGTTGTGTTTATGACAAAAGAAGCTAAAAAGATACATACATTGCTTCTTATTTATTGATAAGAATTAAGTTAGAAAAAAAAGCTACACTGTAATGGTGTAGCTTTTTTTTTGTATATTAATGCTTGGTGATGCATGAAATTGACAAGTTAAGCCATCACATCTATAAGTCGAGCAACCGGGCTTGATACCTCGGTGGTACCTCGAGGGTGGATCGACCGTAGATACTTGCTTACGAGTTGTACTTTATTTTTTACTCTTGTTCATTTGGAAATACTTATTTCAGAAATCAAATCAATTTTTTCGAAATAAATAAAAATGATTGAATTCTTAAAGCAGCATTTTGATGACAAGCAAGGTCATTACATAAAGTACTTGTGTCGGAATGGTTTAAAAAATTGGATTTTAGTATTTTTATCATATTATTTTAATATAAATTATAAAAGAATTGGCTATTGACTAGTAATATTTTATTTGTTTAGGTTATTGAAAAGTGGTAACTTTTATTCAATAATTGTTGAAAGAAATTTATTTCGTGACTTACACCTTCATTATGGAGTTTACTCAATACTTCATACTAATAATTTAGACAATTCAAGAATTTGGAAAAATGGACAAAATATGGTATTTTTAAAACTCAGTAAATTTTATTTAGGGCTTTGTATATTGAGTCTTATACTTACTAATAGTCCAATATCTTCACAAAACAAATATGATAATAATTGGATAATAGGATATGGGGCTAATGATGTTCATACTTTATTTAATTTTAATAACGATAGCTTGTCTATATCAACAATTATTTCTGATATGGACATGGATCAAAATATTGCAATTAGTACAGAATCAGGAAAATTAATATTTTATTCAAATGGTTGTAAAATTTATGACAATAATAATAAACTACTTATTAATGGTAGGGATTTAGTACCAAATTCCAGGCTTTGTGAGAACGAGTCCAGTTTTAACATAGCACAGAGCTCATTAATTATTCCTATTACAGACACAAAATATTACCTAATTAATCCTGATTTTAAGATTTTAATTTCGCCAGAAGATACTGCAATTGGAGCTTCAACCATATTTTATCATTCAGTTGAATTTGATTCTATAAATAGTAATGGTAAAATTACTTCTAAAACAAATATCGTAATTGAAGGCAGATTCACAGCGCTAGGTAATGCAATGGTAAAACATGCAAATGGAAAGGATTGGTGGCTCTTATTTCCATGTATTGATTCAAATTGTATAAATATTGTTCTCTTTTCTGAGAATACATTTACAAATTATGGAAAGCATTGTTTTGATTTGCCATATTCATTGAGTGCAGGGCTTGGTGCTACTAAGTTTAGTCAAAATGGAAATAAATTTGCTATTAGTAATGTTATTTCTGGTTTAACCCTTTTTGATTTTCAAAGATGCACTGGTAAATTGACTTTCAAAGATCATATTAAATTACACAGTGAAAGTTTGACTTCATCCGAATGTGAGTTTTCCCCTAACTCTAAATACTTATATTTGTTTAATCAGAGTAAATGTTGGCAGTTAGATATTACAACTCCAAAATTAGAAGACTCAATTGAACTAGTTGCAGAATGGGATGGAGCAATTAAAAATACAAGATTCCATGGTGGTCAAATTGGACCAGATGGGAAAATTTATGTGTCTTCTCCAGGAACATCAACCTATTACCATGTTATTGAATCACCTAATTTAAAAGGGACATTATGTAATTTTCATCAACGAGTTATACTTCTACCAACCTACAATTTTTGGTATTTACCAAGCTATCCAAATTATAATTTAGGAGTTGATACCACATTATGCGATACATTAATTAATTCCATATCTAATTTAGATAAGACAGATGAAATGATTATTTCCCCCAATCCAACTTCTGAAAATATAGTATTTGAAATGAAAAATGAAATGCAAAATATTGTCATCGAAATTTATAATTTATTTGGAAAAAGACTTATCACTAAAAAACTAAATTGGCCACAAGATATTATTAATATTAATGATTATCCTGATGGCATTTATTTTATTAGTTTAATCAATAATGGAAATAAATACTTCTCAAAAAAAATAATTAAAGTACATTAATATAATAAATTAAATATTTCTTATTTAAAAACCACAAATACTATTGAAAATAAAAATGTTAACGATTGATAATAATATTTTTAATTATGGTGTAAACGGTGTCCGTAAGTCTAAGTTAGATTAAAGTGAGTCTTTATTATGATTAAATTAATAATTAAATTTATTGGATTAATAGTTATAAGTTTTTTGAATATTAGTTTCTCTGAATGTCAAGAATTATCAGTTGGCTATGGACTTATATATACAGCAACATATCAGTCTGTAAGAATGGTTGAAAGTAAATCTGATTTTATGAATTCTGATGCCATTTATTATTATACATATGAACATTATCTGAAAAATAGTAAATTTAGTTTGTCAGGAACATTTATTAAGTTTAAAGGAGAGACTAATATAAAATTTAGGGAGGGTAGTGTTCTTCATGGCGACAATTCTCTCATAGGAGTTGGGTTTTCGGGAGTAAATGTATCTCGATTTGACATTGGATTTAATTACAACGTAATGCCAAAAAGATTTATGTACTATTTTAAACCATTTGTAATTGTTGGTATACAAACTTCCAAAAAAACAGGAGTTGAAATTTATAGTGAAATTTTTCAAATAAATGGTCCAGAATATTTTGAACTAGAACCAGTTACATCAATATCCTATAACAAAACACATCTGGTTCCATCATTAGGATTTAGGACAGGAATTTTATTATTTCACAGAATCGATTTGTTTTTATACATCCAAGGAGCTTATGGGTTTAAATCCTATCAAAATCTATATTTTAAATATGCATTTAAAGGCGTTACACAAAAGACAGCTGTATTTGAATCTAGAGGGACAGGATTATTTTGTAATCTAGGAATCGGGTATCGTTTTGCCAAATTAATAAGGAATAGAAATTGATCGTGTTTTACATTAACCAATTTTATAATCGTTGGGAAAATCTCATGTTTGAATCAAGGAACAAAAATTTAGGCTGGAATGGTAAATAAGATGGAGTGTAAATGAATTCAGGAGTTTATGTGTATGTTTTGGAATATGAACTGCACATTATGGATAGGAAATTGAGAGGGGGGATATGACTTTGATTAGGTAATTAAAATATTGATTATGTATAATGTCATTGTACTAAAAAGTCTAATTGGTTTCCCGGCATTCATAGGTTCTAAATAAATTTTGTAATAAGGAAGATTAATGAAATCCACTTATTTCTGAGATTTTTTCATTTCTAAATTTAAGCATAGTTATAAAAGGAATATTTTTAATTAAAGCTTGTAGTCTTATCTTTGTTTAAAATACTTTAAATTGAAAATTAATTTTAGACTTAAAGTTATATTTGTAATATATGTATCATTGATTTGTGTTCTACAAATTCAAGTTGAAAACTGCTTTGCACAGGTATTGAATTCACCTAATTTTGTTAAAGATTCATGTCCTACAGGTAAGGAGCACAATATCTGGTTCTTAGGTTCAAATGGATTTGACTTTAATAATGGAAAACCTGAAGTAATTAAAGGATTTGGAATTAATAGCAAGGTATCAGATCAAGCATATGCATCTATTTGCGATAGAAATGGAGAGCTACTTTTATACTGTGATCATATTAATTTATATAATAAATTTCACCAGAAAATAATTAATCCGGGACCAGCATTTGGAATATGGGGTGCTGTCCACAATATTGTAATGGTACCTTCTCCTGGAAATGATAGTATAATATATGTAATCAGTCCAGAAGGTTCACAGAATTCAAGAGATGATATTCGGAGTTTATGGATGAGTGTTGTTGATCTAAACGCTAATTCTGGCAAAGGGAAGATTATTCAAAATGCAATAAAACTTCTAAACGGTTCTTCTTCAAGTGTATGTGCCACAAGGCATTGTAATGGCAAAGATTGGTGGATAATTGGCCAAGAAGTAGAAGAATTTGGAGAAGATTTTTATGCATGGTTGTTAACTGATAAGGGTATTGATTTATCAAATCCTGTTATTAGTAAGACTATTTATAGTTTCCCACCAAATCTTAAAGTAACCTTGAATTCAAAGCAAGGGCAATTGAAAATATCTCCAGATGGAAGGTTTCTTTGTGAACCCACATATGTTCCTTCAACAGGATTGGAAAGCCTAGAACTATATCATTTTAATTCCTCAACAGGTGAAATTACAAATGGCTTGGTAATAATTAATGCTTTTAGGCCAAATTTATACTGTAATCAAATTACTCAAGATGATGTTTTATATTCAGAATTCAGCCCTGATGCTTCTAAATTATACTATGGTTCCATTTATGTTAAGCAATTAGACCTAAATGGATTAAATGCCAACAATTTATGTGACAAAACTACTATCCTACTTGATCAATGGATAAGACCTCAAGGGATTACTGACGCTTTTGGATCAGCAGCTTTAGGTCCAGATGGAAAAATTTATCTTGGACGATGGGGTGGTGATACGAGTCTAAGTATAATTCATAATCCCAATGAACTAGGTATAAATTGCAACTTTCAGATTAAAGGAATTAGTCGTGAGTGTATTGGGGGATTTGGAACACCTTATATTCCAGGAAGATCAATGTGGCCGAATAAATTATTCATAAGAGGTCCCAAAAAGATTTGCCCAGATTCTACGGTGGAATTTACAATTAGTGACCCTTGTGATCATAACCCGACACAATGGAGTATCCTCGATAATGGGCCTGTTATCACTAGTATACGAAATGATAGCATAAATGTACAATTCTACAAACCTGGAAAATACAGAATTAGGGCAGCTTATGAGACAGATTGCGCTCTTAAAACAGATACTTTTACAATTGATGTCAAGAAATGCGAATGTAATTCTTTTATTCAATGGTTAGAATATGATAGTTTAGTTTGTGAAGGAGGAAACGCCAAATTTATATTTAATACAAATTCTTCAAATGTATTGATTAATAATATTGAAGTTTTTAGTAATCTTATCGAATTAGATTCTCTTGTGAAAGACACATGTTTTCAAATTAATTTTAAGTATCCGAGTTATTGTGATACAATAATAGATATATGCATTAAAGTTCAAAATAAAAACAACCCAGTTCACAATTATCAATTATGTATGGGAGATTCTATATTGCTAAATGGATTTTGGATTAGAAATGATACTACATATGATACTTATTATAAAAATATCAATCAATGCGATTCAATAATTAAAACTAAAATTAATTTCAAAGTGATTGATACGACTAGAATTGAACTTCATTTTTGCAAAGGAGACACCACGATTATTGGAGGAAAAAAAATTAGTGATGCACAAAAGCTAATAGAATCATATAAGTCTTCTTCAAATTGCATTGATTCAATAATAGAATACAATATTGTATTCGAAAATAGAGCCTTATTAACTAAGCATATAATACAATTATGCCATGGAGATTCTGTATTATATAATAATAAGTTGTACAAAGAAGATTCTATTTTTATAGATACAATTAGAACGAATCGAATTTGTGATTCATTGATAGAAGTATCAATTAATGTAAAACCGAAATTGCCAACTCAAGATATTTTTTATACATTATGTGATGGTGATTCAATTGAGATAGTAAGGCCAAGTGAAATAATCAACATCAAAGATAATTCAGATATAAAAGATAACTGGCAATCTATTAATGGATGTGACTCAATCATATTTTATCATATTTCAAAGTTGCCAAAATATGAAACCATAGAAAAAATATTTAAATGTAAAGATGATTCAATATTCTATAGTGGTAATTTTTATTCAAGCCCAATTATAATTAGTAAAAAATATCAATCTAATACATTGTGTGATTCATTTCATAGAGTTGAAATACTAAATTATCCAGAATCAAATCCAACCGAAGAATTCTTGTCCAGTTGCTTTAATGATTCAATTCAATTTAAAGGAAAGTGGTTTAAATCAGATACCGTTATTTTATCATTACAGAATAATCAAAATGGTTGCGATTCCGCTCACACGGTAAATATTCATTTTGTAAGTGAAATAAAACCAAGAATTTTAAATTATAAAATTTGCCTTGGAGATTCAATCAATATTGACGGACATTGGTATAAAGATACCATTCAATTAAATAGAACTTATATAAACTCAAATGGATGTGATTCTATTGTAAGTATTAACATCATTAATTATCCTGTCTCACCAGCTACCCACACTATACATAAAATCTGTAATGGGGATTCTATACAAATAGATAATATCTGGTATCATGACTCGAGTACCTTAATAACTCAATTCAATAATCAATATGGATGTGATTCATTCCATATGACAGAAGTACAACTCTATCCTATTCCTGAACCCACAGTTATTACATTCTATTTCTGTATAGGAGACTCAGTCCAGATTGAGCAATTATGGTATACTACAGCAAGCGAATTCACTGTCCATAAATCGAGTATACAATCCTGTGATTCAGTAATCCAATATAGAGTTATTCCATACGAAGATTTATATGTAGATCTTGATGATACCTTAGAATTAATTCGGGGAGGCACACATACATTAAGCGGTTTACATGCCATGAATGTGACTAGATTCAGATGGTTCCCGACAGAATATTTATCTTGCACTGATTGTCCGAATCCAAAAATAAAGGCTATTCAAGATGGAACTTATTATCTTGAAGTAAGTGATGCTAATGGATGTACAGCAATAGATTCTATATTTATTCATGTTAAGAATCAAAGATCTGAAATATTTATTCCAAATATATTCTCACCGAATGCAGATTCCAAAAATGACACTTGGAATATAACATTCTCAGATTCCAAAAGTAAAATAATTTCTTTACAAGTGTTCGAAAGATGGGGTCAGCAAGTCTACTCTTGTGACTCCTATCCGAATGGAATGGGATCGAATTGTAATGGCTGGGATGGGATGGTCAATAACCGACTATGTCTGCCTAACGTATATATTTATTTAATTAATTGGGAGAATGCAGCAGGGCAAAGATTCCTAATTAATGGGGATGTTACTTTGTTAAGGTAAGATATTTACCATGACTTACCACAACACTAACTGAACCTTATATACTTCACCCAGTTCGGTTTAGGAAGACATATTTTGCATTGCAATATATTCAACTACTGGCTTAGGTAATTGGGTCCAAATGATTACAGGAGTTAATGTGTATGTAATGGAATACGAACTGCACAATACTGATAGTAAAGTAAAAGGAGGAGATGTGACATTAATTCGTTAATCAGAGTATTATTTAAAATTTACTAGGAAATAAGAATTATTTTATCGATATTTGTAATTATCACTGCTTGCCAATTCTTGTGATATGTCCAGCAATAAGAGGGCAGGAATTTATTGATAAGGTTATTTATTATTTCTAATGTTATCTTATCTTGAATTGAGACAACATTGAGACTGAATTGAGTCTGCAATAGGATAAATGAACTTATTAGCACACTTTGGGTATGCTTTGCCATACTCGCTCCTCACACCAGCATCTAATGCAAATCGTAAACAATATCCGTGTTAAGCCTATCAAAATAACCCATGTTTCACGAAAGGCCCTAAGTGCGCAAGGATACAATTTCACCTTGGTATTTATTTTTTTAGACATTTTATGAACGATCATATTATGATTTTTTGAGCATCATCGTTCAAGAAGCCTGTAAACAAAGTCATATTAAAGCTTTTTGCTATGGCATCGTTTTTGAATAAGTAATAGTATACCGAAACAAGAAAAACAAAGACCGTAATTATTAGTCTGTCTGAATCGCTTAATAACAATGATGAACATGATTCATTTTATGGAGTAAAAAGATTATTCCATTAAAATGAATAAAATTAGGCTATTTTATTTTTTTATAAATCAAATTCTGAGAAAGTATGAAGACAGACCAAACCCCAGCGGTTTTTTACAAAGATTCACGATTTTGGCTAGTAATGGTTTTTACCATGGTTTTGATTGTTTTCCTGATCGCTACCTACCCGGCTTAAATCTATTATCGATGTATCTTCAAGCTTAAATCGAGGCTTCCGGCACTATGTGTGAGTGCACCAACAGAGATAAAGTCTACTCCAGTGAGTGCAATTTGTCTTAAAGTTTCTAGGTTGACTCCACCGGAAGCTTCGGTTTCAAAGCGTTTTTTAGTCATTAAAATGGCTTCTTTTAGCAATGGTATTTCAAAATTATCAAACATGATACGATTGATTTTACCAATATTCAATACCTCTTCAAGTTCAACAAGATTTTTCACTTCTATGGTGATTTCATAGGCTTTGCGATTGGTTTCTTCCTGATGTTTCAAGACCGCTTTTATTGATTTAGAAATACTTCCACAAGCTTCAATATGATTGTCTTTAATCATATATCGATCATATAATCCGTTTCTATAATTATAACATCCGCCAATTCGAACTGCCCATTTTTCAATATATCTGTTTAAAGGTGTTGTTTTTCTGGTATCAAGTATTTTGGTTGATAGTCCCTGGAGTTCAGAAGCATATCTATAGCTTAAAGTTGATATACCACTCATTCTCTGCATGACATTGAGAACTAATCTTTCTGTTTTTAAAAGATCCCGTGTTTTACCTTCGATTTCAAATGCGATTTGGCCGTATTTTATTAAATCACCATCTTTTAAATAGGGTGTAAATACCATCGATGGATCAACTTGATGAAATACACTTTTTGCGAATGCTACACCTGAAAGGACTCCGTCATCCTTAATTAATAATTTAGCACGGCTACGGCTGGTATCACTTATGCATGCCTCGGATGTAATATCTCCTTGAGCTATATCCTCTTCAAGGCTATCTTGTATATATTTTTGTAAATTCCAGTTATTCATAAGATAAATTTAAAATAAAACACCAAATCGTAAATCCAAACTGTTCAAAATACCTTTTGAATTTTCTTTGGAGTTATCGAAGTAGCGTCCTGAATCATCGGTAATATCTGTTATACTCTGAAAAAATCTCACTCCAAAGATCAGATCAAGTTTTTCGGAAACACTGTATTCTGTACCTAAACCAAGAGCCCAGGATAAATTCAAAAATTGGATTTCTTTTTTTATTTGTTCTTTACTACTCTTAACATCAATGCCAGCTATAGACCCTTTTGCTTTAGTTCTGATACCTGTTGAGAACTCAGGCATTTGGGCATAAAATCTAAATTTACCAAATGAATTGGTTCTCATTTTAAAACCTATCGGAAATTCTAAATAGTTGATATTATAACCTAATTTAACACCATTAGGCAGTGAATCCGGTTTTGAAATACTTAGTTTTGATTCAGACCACAAATGGCCTCCCTGGTCAAATACCAAACTGCCTCCCTGACTTAAAGACAAGCCTAAGCCTATGGTAATACTGAAACGGTCATTCAATAGGTATTCTCCCTGAATATGTAACTTGTATCCTAAGTTTATTCCTTTCGAGCTAATTTTATTATTATCTGTGCCAATTCGGCCAAATGAAGGGCCTGTCAAAATACTCACTTTTAAGTTGTCAAACTGGCTGTATGCCAATAATGGTATGAGAATTAGTCCAAGGATTAATGTGTTTCTCATGATTAATAGTATTTAGAATTTCAAAAAAATAATCCAACTTTGCAGTTGTAAAAATACACCATGAGGTACTTCTATTTACTTTTTTTTATATTCCTGGGGTTCAATTGTTCCAATGACCGAGAAAAAGCTCCGGATGTGAGTAATATTTCAGTTCAACTTAATCTTCATCATTTTGCAGATGAATTATTTCAGCTTGATACTTTGCATTTAGAAACTGGATTGGATCAAATCAATAAACAATACCCAGAATGGGCTTCTCTTTATTTTAATCGAATCATGGGCATTGAAATGGATGTGGACTCTCTGAATTCGGTATATATAGAAACGGTGAAACAAATGCTACAGGATACATTTCTGAGAGATGTATATCAGAAATCCAAAACAGTATTTCCCGATTATAAGATTTTAGAAGAAGATCTCATCCAAACATGTAAGAATTTAAAATATTACTTTCCTAAAAGAGAGCAACCAGATTTCGTTACCTTAATTAGTGGTTATGCGGTAGGAAATTTTATATATCAGGAGAAAAATAAAAAAGATGTTTTAGGAATTGGACTTGACTTTTTTCTAGGTAATGAAGTCAATTATAAATTAGTAGATCCAAAAAATCCAGCATTTTCAGATTATTTGAATCGGACATTTAATAAGGAACATTTGTTAAAAAAAACCTGGCAAGTGTATGTTGAAGATATGTTGGGACCGGAGACAGGAAATCAATTTTTAGATTATATCATTTATAATGGAAAAAAACTTTTCATACTGTCAAAACTTATACCTCAAATTCAAGACTCTGTATTATTCGAATATCCGCAGCAAAGATTAAATTGGTGCAATGAAAATAAAGTTGGGATATGGACTTATTTTTTATCAGAACGATTGTTGTATTCTACTGAAAGTTTGAAGTTTAATAAATATATCAATCCAAGTCCTAATTCACCAGGAATGCCATCGGAAGCTCCGGGACAAACAGGAGCTTATATTGGATATTATATTATTAAAGAATTCATGAAACGTCATCCCCAATTGAGTTTGGAAGAATTAATTCAGATGTCTGATTCACAAAAGATATTGGAAGATTCCAAGTTTAAACCTAAAAATAATTAGCCCAGATTATGCATTAGGATTTCGTGATGAAAGATGAATGAACGAACTTTGATTACTATCAAAGTAATGAACGACAGTTCATTAAGTGAAAGAACATCGAAAGATGAATTGTTGGAATTACATAGTCATCCCTATGGTGACGGAGAAAAATCGAGGAAGTGATTGTATTTGAAGGTATTTTGACTTGGAATAGAAATTTTAATGCATAATCTGGGCTTAGTCTAATCTGATAACGACACCATTAGATCCGCATAGCCAAAAATGAGAACCATCCCAAAAGCTATCTAAATAATTACAATCAGGCAGACCATTTAATGTTATCCATGAAGTTCCGCCATTGTTTGTTCGCCATACGAGTCCATCTTCACCTCCAATGATGCCTTCCCATTTGTTTTTGAAACAAACAGTACGCAAAGGAAAATTTTTTACAAAAATGCTTTGTGACTTTCTTATTTTATTCCACGTATAACCCGCATCGTCAGATTTTAAAATGGTACCGGTTATTCCGATAATGTAGCCGATGGAATCAACAAAAGACAAATCACGAAAATGATCACCTGAATAATCCAAAGTATCCCAGTGTTCACCTGCATCTCTTGATCTTAAAATAATGCCATAACCTGCCGCAACCCAATTTAAACTATCAATGCATTGTATTGCATCCAATTCTTTATTGATCGTTAATATTTGTCGAGAAGTTAGAGATTTAGTATTTATTTTTTCAAGATAGCCGGTTCCGAATGATTCACCACCAGCTGCGATTATGAGCTCTGGATTATAAACATCCAAAGCTCTAAAAAATCTAAAGTTTCCTAATTTAGAAATGGTGGTTTGTTGTGTGGTAAATTGATAGCAATTGAATTCAATGCCGAGTCCAATTAAGAGTCCTAGTTGGTTTGATCCCAAACAAAAAATTTGTTTATCAAATAAAGAATCTTTTTTCCAGCTTAATCCGCCATCATTTGTTGACAATCTGATAGCTCGTGTCCATGTATTCCCTCCAACCGCAATGCCGTCCATTTGACTCCAAAAATAAATTCCACATAGTTCATCCTGTGTCGGAGTTTGGAAAGTTGTAAATGAAGCGTTTTCCTCTTTGGAGCAAGAAAAAATAAATAATAAAATACTGATTAGAAAGTAATTGATTTTAAGCAAATAAGTCATTTTTGGCTTATTTGTGAATTGGGAAGGTTGCCGTTGCATTTAACAAGCACTTGGAATTCAGATTTTCTTTCATCCGGTATGTTTTACAAAAACTTATGAAGAAAGCAGTTAGTGTATTGTATTCCATGTTTTTGGAATTGGGCTTAGGAAAATATACAATATGTTGAATACTTCCATCTGTATTAAAGAAAACGTTCATCCATAATTTAAGGCCATTTAAATCTATATTCATTTCTTTGGAATAATCTTCCATTGCTATCAGTATGGAAGTCCAAAGTGCAAAAGCTTTTTCATTATCATCATTGAACATACTAACCAACATCTTGTCATAGATATTGAGCAATGATTCATAAGGCTGTTCGTACTCACCAATTAAAAAAGATTTCGGTAATTTTGGTAAATCCTGATTTTTATTTGAAGTAATGTTTGATTGTCCAATTATAATATGGCTTATATGGCTCCATAAGAACACAATAAATAATAATTTTTTCAAGTTGGCCATAACGGTAACAAAACTATAGCTTTAACGGGAGAATCCAAAATAATAGGACGTTTTATAAGTTAAATATTATTGAATTTTAATATTTATTTCGAAAATGTTAGTTAAAGTGCAACAAATTATAAAGGATAAATTGAGTCTTTGCTAAATTTAATATCAATAAGTGAACGTTCAGGTAATTTGGTTTTCTAAAAAGATAGTGCTTTAGAAAATCATGAGAGGGTAAGGCCTTGGTCTTTTTTTATGTTTCTGAATGTTTTTTAAGCTAATTTTGCAAATCAAGATGAATAAAATTTTATAAAATGGTAATTGATATTGTCTGTGGTTTATTAGTTGGAACGAGTTTCTATTTGGGTTATGTTAAGGGAATCATTAAAAGTGTTTTTGGTATTTTATCTATAATTATAGCGCTCCTTGTAACATTAAAATTTTCATATCTGACGATTGATTTTCTGGAATTATTTCTAACATTAGATCCCAGAATCATTATTATTTTTGGATTTGTTATAACGTTTCTAATGATTCTGATTGGCATTAGAATGATTGGTAAAGGCTTAGAGAATATATTGGATACGGTACATTTAAATATTTTCAATAAAATCGCCGGTGGTCTTGCTTCTGCATGCATAACCATTATTGTGTATAGCTCACTCATATGGTTTCTTAATCAGGTTAGAGTTATAAGTTCTGAAGCTAAATCTGCATCCATTACTTATCCTTTTCTAGAGTCGGTTCCTTATCGCTCTAAAGTTGCCTTAGATAAAATAAAACCCTTCTTTAGTGAGTTCTGGCAAAAGACCCAAGAGGCCATGGATAAAGTGGATCAATCAGGAAAAAAAGAGGAATTAAAACCCGGAGAACAAAATAAATAAAATGAATTTATTGAGCTTTCTTTTTCATCAATTCGTCCAAAACTTGTTCATCGGATTTGCCTAAATTACTTTTTAATAATTCAGCATCCTTAGCAAAACTGTTATTAGGATATTTAGTTAAAAATTCAGTATAATACTTACTGGCATTTGCTGAATCTTTCAATGTTCCATCAAATAAAAATCCCTTCATGAATAAACTGATTGGTGCTCTTTCGTGAGTCGGATATTTATCGATAATCCAATCGTAAAGTGAGAAAGATTTCTCATAAGTTTTTAAGGTGTTTGAAGTTTCTGCAGCTTTAAAAATATATTCAGGGGTTTGAGCATCTTTAGGTAAAACCATGGCATACGCTTCACACGCATCAACATAGACCATTGCGTTTTTTTCATTAAAACCCGTAGTTGTATCCGCAAAAATGGACTTTCCAATTTCAAAAATATATTCTTCGGGGTTATTAATTTTTGGAAGTTTAGAACTTAGTTCAGCAATTTTTGGATCATTGGGATATGCTTTAACATAACAAAGTGCCATGATTTCTGCTGTTGTTTGTCGTTCTGTTTTAAATAATAATTGGATCATCTTAAATATATATTCTTTTATATTAGGATGATTTGGATTGTTTTTTACTAAATTATTGATAAATACGATCTCCTGATCCGGCTTATCCATTTTTGAACAAATATTGGAAGCCTTAATAAAAAGTTCACTTAGATCAGAACCCTTGGGAGCGCTCTGAATCATTTCTAAATATTTGTTAATTAGTTTATTAAAATTATCTTCATTTGGACTGGTATTAAAGCTGGTCTCTAATTCATTTAAAATAGGATCGTTCCCGCCTATTTTATTTTTACACGACCATTGGAATAGACAAAAAATACAAATGCAAGCGATGAATATACGAGTCATATATTTTATTTTTCACAAAATTAAACTATTTCATTCAAGCTCCTCAATAAATAATTAAATTAACATACTGTTTAAACATTGAATATAAAAATATTGTTAATTCGCGATGGAGTATGTAGTGTTTTGGTTTCGGAGGGACCTTAGATTAGAAGATAATGCAGGACTTTATCATGCACTTCAATCAGGTTTTCCAGTTATTCCAATTTTTATTTTTGATTCTAATATTTTGAATTCCCTGGAGTCAAAGGATGATCCTAGAGTTAGTTTTATCTATGAAACGATACTTGAATTAAAACTGCAATTAAGAACATTTGGAAGTGATTTATTGGTATATTGTGATACTCCTAAACATGCGTGGGAAAAATTACTTACAGATTATAGAGTTCGCAGTATTTTTTCAAATCGTGATTATGAACCTTATGCCATTCAGCGTGATTCAGAAATTAAACAGTTAGCATCTTCAAAACAAATTGATTTTTTTCAATACAAAGATCAGGTCATTTTTGAACAACATGAAGTTTGTAAAGATGATCAAACTTCGTACACTGTTTTTACGCCATACAAAAAGAAATGGTTACATAAATTAATGGAACATGATTATACAATAGATACTTCATTTTATTTTAAATCATATCCTGTTGAAAAAAAATTAGACTCTTTGTGGAAAACAGGTCCAATTGAATATTTTGAATTAAGTGACCTTGGGTTTGTTCCTTCATCAATACCAATACCCTCAAAAAAAATAATTCGACAACGAATTCGAGATTATACACAAAATCGTGATTTTCCATTTTTATTGGGAACATCACGTCTGGGAATTCATTTTCGTTTTGGCACAATTAGCATTCGTGAAAAAGCCCGATTAGCATCAGTTTTAAATGCAACTTTTCTAAGTGAATTGATTTGGCGGGATTTTTATTCGATGATACTTCAATCTTTTCCAAGAGTAGTTCATGAATCATTTAAACCGGCTTATGATCGAATTCAATGGAGAAATGATACATCTGAATTTACTGCCTGGTGTCAAGGAAGGACCGGGTTTCCAATGGTCGATGCTGGTATGCGGGAATTGAATGCTACAGGTTTTATGCATAATAGAGTTAGGATGGTGGTAGCGAGTTTTTTAGTAAAACATTTATTGATTGATTGGCGTTGGGGTGAAGCTTATTTTGAATCTAAATTATTGGATTATGATTTAGCGAGTAATAATGGCGGATGGCAGTGGGCTGCAGGATGCGGGACGGATGCTGCACCGTATTTCAGAATATTTAGTCCGGATGCTCAACAAAAGAAATTTGATCCGCAATTCAAGTACATTAAAAAATGGATCCCGGAATTTGGGACTCCCGAATATCCATTGCCTATTGTAGATCATAAAATGGCGAGAGCAAGATGTCTGGAGGTATTTAAAAAAGCACTTAACGAATAATAAAAAAGCCCTATTGAAATATATATTTCAATAGGGCTTAAGCTATTATTTTTTGAAATTAGATTTTTATTATTTTAATTAATTTGTTTATCGATTTTCCTTCCAATTTAATTAAATATACACCTGACAAATTTTTATTTAAATCATAAGATAGCGTGTTTTGTCCAACATTTAATTTATGTTTTTTGGATAAAATATATTTTCCTTCCATACTATAAATAGTTGTGGTAATGTTTTCAGCAACATTCATATTTAAATTGATATAGAATTTACTTGAAGTTGGGTTCGGATTTATGGTTATACTCTCAAAAGACTTTTCATCTTGATTGGAAAGTGGAACGCATAAGACAACACCATTCTTTTGGACTCCGCATCCAAAGGCATCCTGTAGCTCTATATTATATGATTGCAAATGATCCAAAGTATCACCTGGTTGATTGCCAAGATAATGTACACCTCCGGCTTTACTGGAGCCATTGACGATCAAAATTCCTTTTCCTGCATCATTTCCGTTTGCATCTTTGATACACTTAATGCTGATGTCCATTTCAGGTCTTGAATAAGCACAGGAATCAAAGTGACATGTAATGGTTCCGGTTTTAAGTTGTTCGCAACCGGCTTCATCTGTAACTTTTACAGAATAGGCTTGACCCTGATCTAGTAAATCACCAGCATTATTTCCACTGAAATTATAGGTTCCTAAATTTCCGGATACATCTAATTTTAGTGCTGCCTTCAGCAAGGTATCAATACAGTCATAACTAACATCCAATTTTAAAGTGGATTGACTGCAATTAAATGCAGGACAATTGATCTGGCCTTCTTCGATAACATAGCAAGAGTCTGAATCTATCAAAATGATTTTATATGAATCTTTGTCTTTTAATTTAGACCCGTCTGGAGTTCCATAGAGATAATAGGCTCCTGATCCTCCTTTGCCTTTAATAGAAACGACAACTTCGCCGGTTTGACGTCCAATAGTATCTTTCAAACATTCTGTTGTAAATTCTATATCAAGAGTCGAATTTTTACAATTTGATGGTGACATACAACCCACGACTAATGACGCAAAATCTCTACATCCATTTTCGTCTTCTACAAAAGCATCGACTTGTGTACCTGGATAAAATAATTCAGTGTTTTTAGGTCCGGTATATTTTATATTTCCCTGACCTCCTGAAGTAGAATAACTCACTTGTCCAAGCACACCATGAAGACAATCTGTATGTAAATCAAGATTCAATTTTTGGAATGGAGCTGTTTTACTAAACTCATCGATTCGGACACAAAGTTTTCCTTCACCAGATTTTAAAGGGTTGACAGCAGAAAGGATCTGTAAATAATAAGTTTTACCGGGAACCAGGTTTTCTATTTTGATAAATCCCTCGCATGGATCTGGAGATTTACCGCAAGTTACTTCTTCAAGACTATTGCATGATCCACTATACAATCCATAATTATAAATAAATCCAGCCTGAATTTTTAGAGCTATTGTTTTTTCTGTTGGTGCTACAACTTTATACCACACGTCCGGGGCGTTATAAACAACACAAGAAGGTTTTTTTGAAGAAGTATTATTATTGAAAAAATCAATTTCCTGACAAGTTGTATTCAGGTTTATTGCAGATGAAAGTGGACATTCATCGTTGGCAGGAACAGTGTTGACTTGTTCTTTAACCGTTAAACAAATATTTCCTTCAATGGTAGCAAAATAACCTGATACCTGTACAAAATATTCTTTACCAGGAATTGGATCTTTGATTATTGTTTTATTGCCCAGGTCTTCACTTTGAATTTCCTGTAGAGATCCACAAGTACCTTTATAAACAGAAATTACTTCAGCAAAATCTGTATTCGTAGTGATTTCATGAGGCTTTGTGGAAACAGCTGTGAAACTGTACCATACATCTGCTTTTGATTTCAAATTAAGTGATGGAAGATTATTTTCCATCAATGCATTTTTATTTGAAGTACTTGCACAAGTTCCATTTACAGTAAGTACAGTTCTATTATCGCATAAATCATGTACTGGTTTAGCAGTGTATTGGTTGATTTTTTTCAGTGAAATGCAATGAAATCCATTTTCGAATCCATAATGATTGATTTTCTTAGCAAATCTAAAATAATAGGTTTTGCCAGCTTCTACATTGAGTTCTTCATGTTCTCCTTGGAATCCATATTCATCTTTATCTGAACAAGTGACATTGGTTAAAGCATTGCAAGGGCCAGTATAAATGAATAATCCATCATTGTATTGTGAATTCACATTCACTTGTAGAATGCCACTGAAATCTGCATCATATTGATACCAAATGGCGCCTTGAAAATCATTAGTACAGTTGATTAAATTGGCTTGTTGGGCATTGGTAGTAGAAATATGACCTTTGGTACAATCCTGATCTAAATTTAAGCGAATTGGATTTGCGCATGCATCGTTATCAATACTCAGAAAGACATCATCTATAGCTATTTCTGTTCCAAAATCATTTGTGGCACAATCGTAATCAAAGGTTACGGTATATGCTGTTACTTTAGAAGCATTGGTTAATTTAATGGTTATAGGTGTTAGATCCTTATATTCTGTGAAGATGGTTTGATTAATCACAGTTGCTGATCCGTTGTTTGTGGAAATGGTTAGTATTGACCCAGTATTTGGACGGATGAATTTCAGTCTAAATAATAAAACATACCGATCAGAACCTGATACTGGGATTGGGTTAGTAATAAGTTGAAATTTTCTTCTGGCGGTATTCAAGCGATCGGTTTGTTTGTATTGTGCCATACATGAACCATCGGGTTGAATCGTTTCATTATTTTTAACAATGTTAAAAACATAACTACCATTCAAGGGTTTTACATTCCATCCGCTTGGAAGTTGACAATTTGTAAATCCTTCGAATTGGATTTTATTTTGGCCAATCAACCAACAAGATATCATGGAGAAGATTATGGAATAGAAATATTTCATGTCGGAATGTTTTTAAATTAGATAATATTAAAACGTCTCATAAATGTTTTTCCAGCAGCATTCAATTGATAGATGTATTCCCCTGGAGGAACATTCCATGTTACTGGATCGAATGGTATCGTATAGGATCCTTTTGGTATAAATTTATCCAATAATGTAGCAATCGTTTTTCCATTAATGGATTTGATACTAAGGATCATTTCGCTGCTGATTAAAGCAGTAAATTTGATATCAATGATTCGACTTTGAAGTGGATTAGGATTATGTCCTATCAAAATGGAATTCAAATTAGAGCCTTTGTTTGAGCCACAAGGTGAATTAAACAGTGGTAATCCGGGATATGTACTTCCCATGGAATAATCCACCAATTCATTGTCTAGACACATCCAATCTTTTAGAATGGTAGCATACATGCTTCTATAGTCAATGCATTTTTGTGTTTCAAAATAAACTACCGTATCGTTTTTAAGAATAGGATCGAATAAGTTAATTGGATTTCCTTTAAATCCTCCTTGTACGCCATCGCCAAACATCATCATTGGAGAAATATTACCGTGATCTGTACCTTGAGATCCATTTTCTTTGATCGTTCTGCCGAATTCTGAGTAGGTCATGAGACATACATTGGACTGTGCATTATCTTTTTTCAAGTCATCATAAAAGGCTTTGATGGAGCTGGCGACATGGCCCAATAAATTTTTATGGTAATCTTTTTGATTAGAATGTGTGTCAAATCCATCAACATTCACTAAGTAAATTCGCGTGCCTAATCGACCTTTAATTAATCTGGAAACAATAGCCAGTTGTTCTGCTATTCTGCTGGTTGTATTGGTAGGAAATGCAATTTTGTTACTTGCCTTATTGTATGCAGTGGTAACGGATTGAGAATAACGCAATGAATTATTGGTTAATTGGCGTAAGAAAGCTCGTTCTTCACCTTGAGGACAATCTCCGTAACCATCGGTATTATACAATTTTCCATACTGAGCTAATCTATAGAATTCATTTGGGTCATTGAATACCAATTCCAATTGTTGGTTTCCTGGTCCTGTAAAAATTTTATCAGAACTATAACCAATACGCAAAGCTGGTGGAACAATAGGCGGTGTTTCTCTAAATGATGGAAAATCCTGATCCAAATATCGACCCATGACACCTGAATTTACTCTGGGATCAAAAGTATTATCGGCAGCACTAGACCAAAGTTCGATAGATGAGAAATGTGAATAGTTTTGATCAGCATAACCCACGTTTTGAAGCACAGCCATCTTGCCTTCATTCCATAGTGGCATCAATGGTTCCATGGTTTGAGGCATTGCAAAATCGGTCTGACCAAAACCAGATAATAACATTTTATCGTTATAATCTGTGCCGTATTGTAATCCTATCGTTTTACGAAGTTGTAAATATTCGTCTTTTCCTGCAGCGGTTGAATGTGGAACTATCATGTTTAGCCCATCATTACCTCCAAACATTTTGACCAGCACCAGGATATTTTCGTCACCCGGATTCATTGCAGCTGATAATCCGCTGGCTGCCATCGATGCACTAATGGGTAGACCACCTAAAAGTACAGTACCTAATCCTGCTAGCCCTCCGGTCATTAAAAATTGACGCCTATTCCATTGTATATGTTCTTCATTATGACGATCACCCAATGATGATTGATATTGACCTTCTTTATTTTTTATTTTATCTTGGCTCATTTCAATTGCTTTAATAATTATAATAATTGGTATTCAGGTAAGGTGATGATATATTTCATCAAATCCATAAATTGTCTTGGCACCATATTGTAATCAAGATTCCAGGTACCATTTAAGAAATAGTTAGCCGGAACCGTTGCTTTGAATACACCAACTGCAGTTTCTACTATTTCTATTGGCATATCTATCGTTATGAAATAGGCTAACACTTTTCTAACAATAAAATCCGGATCTGTGGAATTGTTGGTCAATGACTTTAAGAAAGAACGATATTTCTCTTTGGTCCAATCATAATACAAGTAGTAATCGAATTGATCCCGATTATATCGCCATCGGTTGACTAAAGTAAATTCATTGAGCCAGGCTCTGTGTCCAGGCCAGCCGGCAACGTTGATCGGATTGAACAAAGTTTGTCCAAGATTGGCTGTTTGATAATAGAGACCTGATAGGGCATCTCTATTTCCTGCATTTGGATAATTGACTGGATCAGGAACTTCGTTTTTGAATGCGCCATTGATCCATTTATATTTATAATAATCTTTTCCGGGTTCTAAGTCTAAACTACGGAAGAAATGAATTTGATTATCAATATGACTTTTAATGGATATACCAATACTTGCATCATCAAAGAAATGTTCACTCTTGAATAATGTTTTTAATACAGTAGTAATATCAAATGAAGAAGCAATAAATACATCTGCCAAACCATTAATGATGTCGGTTGGCGGATCATTGTACAAATAAAATTTGTATAATTTTTTACATATGAATGTTGCTATTTCTCTTTTTTTAACATCAAATATAACATCGTGTAAGGAGTCGTATTCTGTTTTTGCTTTTGTCGCTGCAATAACATCATCAGCAGGAACTACACCTCCAAAATTTCCAACCGATTTGCCGAAAATGTTTTTATTCTTCCAGTCATGATTGTAGCGATATATTTTATATTCACCAACTTTAAGTGGGCCAACAAAATAATTTCCACTGCCAGCAACTTTTTCATAATACAGAATATTCCATCCGGTAAGAGATCTCGCTACTTCAGCAATATCTTTTTCAGTATAATTTCCCACACCCATTGTAAATAGTTCCATGAGTTCGCGGGCATAATTTTCATTTGGATTACCTGCATAGTTGTATCTGCCATCCAGGTAGATCAGCATAGCTGGGGTAAGACCTATTGCTTTTACAAATTCTTTAAAATTACCTAAAGCATAATTATGAAGGATCCAATAATATTGGAATACCCATGTTGGTCTATTTCCTGTGGCATCAGAAGTAGTCACGAAATGATTGGACCAAAATAAAACCAATTTATGGCGTAAGCCTTCGGTTACCATGCCATTAAACCACATATGAACTAATTCCAGATATTTGTAATAGGCATCCGGATCTTCGGCTATGTCTTGTTCCTTCCAGGGATAGCTATAATCTATGGTTTTTACACCGGATCTGATTTCACCGGGTAAAGGATGAGATAATGCTGTGGTAAAAAGATAGTCTATTATTTTAGAAGGTGTGTTTGCTTTAGCAGCGTTAATCAAGTTGAGCGGTGCGCCATTACTTAGTTTATTGTACAAATGATGAATTCTTCTTTCATCCCAAGGCTTTTCCGGACTTGGAACGTAAGGTTGTAATCCTCCTTTTAGACATGTATTATTTGGCATAATTGGTTGGTTTTTTAACTTTGGAAAGATTTCGAAAGTTAAGACATTCTTTATTTAAAAGCGCAATAAAATTACAATAAAATAAAATTGCCAAATTAAATTCTGATAATGGTCTTATAAATATTAAATTTCAAAATAATCAATGGAAATTGATCTAGGATTCAAAAAATTATTAATTATAATCTATTCAAATTCAACGAAGCAACAGTCAATAAAAAGCTAAATAGATTCTAAAAAGTGTATTCGATTATATGAATGGTCACTAGTTAAATCGAATCATAGAATATAAGCTACATACGTTTCATTAAAAAGAATTGGTGTCGCCACCCAATAGTAAAAATAGGGTAGAAATGTATGAAAGATTGATTGTAAAGCGGAATTCCGATAGATACATCTAATCGGGAGTTGGATCGGATGATGCGCTGAATTCCAAAGTATGTTTCTACGTAATGGCCAGCAAAAAGCGATGAGCTCTGTATCAAAATGTCTTCATGATTGATTTGATATTTTCCCTTTTGATACATTCTACTGATGAATTCAACATACAAATTATAATTATCCTCTTCATAATTTGAATATTTTTTTGGATAGATAAGATAGCCTAAGGATACATCGGCACCAATAGCATCCCCATAATAAAGAGTATGGGTCTGTTGGTCTGCTAATTCTGTAAATGGGCTAGGTTTGATGTAATGCAGAGTCAAAGATGCGGCCATTTTATGATACAGTTTTGTGAAAACCAAACCGCCACCTACGCCACTGCAATCATCCAATAATCTTGGTTCGGTCTCATCATGAGCCGAACGTACATATGATCCTTCAAGAAATGCTGCTATTCTGAAATGTTCATGTAAATGATCTGAGTTAAAAAGTCTCCATTTAATGGTTCCATGAAGTCCATTGAATTGATACTTGTATTTGGTACCATAAATTCTATTTCTGGTGTAAAAAATGGTTTTGTTCCCATTGTGATAATGGTTCAGAATACTATTCGATAAAGATTTATCATGATGGTTAGATGCTGAAAACTGGAGTTTAAATGATACATTGGGATGTATTCCATAGTTGAGTCCAATGACTGTCATGTTTCTGGGTATGGACACTTCTTTATAAGATTCATTGAGTAAACTTACATTAAGAACTCCTTTGGGAATATTACTAGCAGGTTCTGTATGGATAAATAATTCCTGCGCCATACCAGTTATGTAACTCAATATAACAAGTGATATGGTGTTGATTAGCTTCATCTCAAACTTAACAAAAAGTTGGGTTTGCATGTTTCATAACTCAATTGATGTGCCTGTTTATTGTATTTTTTATATTCTTTTTTTGGTACGATGTATTTATGAATGAGTTTAAACGTTACATTGCCCTGAAAGGTAGTGTCTGAGTCATCAACGATCAAATATCGTGTTCCGCCTTCTGTAAAACAATCTCTAGTGCTTTGTGAGGTGTTTTGAGTTGAATAGTTTAATTCTAATTTACCAACCGAAAAACCTGCATTTTTTACTCCCTGTATTAATTTTGATGGGTCAATTGCTTTATTTTTTTTAAAAACAATCATTGCAATATTTTCATTCAAATCCATGTCAATCCGTTCCACAAAATCTATCTTTGAAATCGACCTTTGGACAGCGAAGGAACAAGCTGAGCACGTAAGCCCGTTTATATGTATAGTGGCAGAATTAAATTGACCAAGCAATATGCAATTGTTGTAGAAGCATAACAACAAAAACAATTTTATATGCTTAATTTGGAAACTATAAGTCACAAAATGAAAAGGCATTCCATATATTTATTTTTTAAAACATTAGATTTTTGTGAATCTTTTTAAAGCTGACTTTTGATCTTGACAAGTAATTTGCAGTATATAATTTCCAGGTTTTAGAGCGCATATGGCTGACTTTAAAGCTAAATCAGTTGTAAATTGTTGTTCATTACCAACAACATCAATAATGCGGTAATATTTAGGGATCAGGCCATTTGGAAGATCTATATGACTCAAACGACTCAAGGGATTTGGAGATATTTCGAATGTAAATTCAGCATGAGTTTCAGCTGTTTTAAGCAAACCTGAAACATTCCAAAGACTCATATCACTTATAGCATTTCCGGTACAAATTTTGTCACCAATTGGCGACCAGCTGACTGCATTAATTTTACCACTATCAGATATTCCAAAACTTGAAATCATTTTTCCAGTTGCAAATTCCCAAATTTTACAAGTTGAATCTGATGAGGCTGAAACAATTTTTGTTCCATCGGGAGAAATGTCAATCTGATTAACCGCATTTCTATGTCCTGAGATGGTTTGAATTAGAGTACTTGAATTGGCATCCCATATTTTTATTTTTTTATCACTAGAGGCTGAGATGATGGATTTGGAATCAGGAGTAAATTTTACGAAATTCACATCAGATACATGTCCCGTATAGGTATTTAAAAGTTTACCAGTTAGATCCCAGGTTTTAATTTTATCATCTGCACCACCAGAAACAATTTTGGTTCCATCTAAAGAATAAGCCACTGAATTGACAAAATTTAAATGAGCATTTATATCTGAAATAGGTTGACCCGAAGAGATATCATAGGTTTTTAATTTTCCATTAGAACACCCTACTGCTAATTCTTTTCCATTAGGTGAAAATGCAATTGAAAAACCATAACTAGCGCCAGTTTTGATCGTATTAATGAGTGTGGGAATCGCCTTAGTATTATCAAAAATTAGTATATTTCCAAGCTCTTCAATTGAGGCAATGTAATGATTATTTGAACTAAAGCCAATCCCCATAATGCACATAAAATTTGATCCGACTTCATAATCCCATAATAATGTGCCTGTGTTTACATCAAACATTCTTATTGCGGCGGGGTGACAATCCGTGCCACTAATTACTTTTGTGCCATCACCATTGAAGGCTATGCTGTTTATGGAATTAAAATATGGGTTTGATTTTTTTGACCAAATCAAACTTTGACTTTGAACGCCAATACTACAAATAAAAGTAAAAATGATAATCCAATATATTTTCATGATCTAAAAATTATAAAGTAAATGTATGTTATGTTTGAAGTTATTATCTATTAAATGATTCGATTGGTAAATGGGAACCTGAGTATTCACTCCAATGGATACTCTTCGTAAATATAAGTCTATTCCCAGACTTGTCTGTAGTGATTGACCGCCACTTGTATTGAGCACCGTTTTGTAGTGCTTATTGTATTGATTGTTTTCATAGTGAATACCTATGCTTGGCAAAAGGGAATAGGATTGTATCGTTTTCCAATAAAAAAAATTTGTATTCACTGAACATTTATTTCCAAATTTAAAGTGATTGGAATTGACGTTGTTGAATTGATAAAGGATGTTTGTGTTCAGTCCTACTTTACGATGTCGAATGGTGTGGATAAAATCCAAAATAATATCAGTAGATCCGGTTCCTAATTGGAGGTTAGGGTTTAATTGTTGCTCTGAATTTAATTCATTATATGTTCCGGTAGGCCATTTAATCCCACCACCCACTTGTAAATTATTTTTCCAAGTTTTATTTAAAGAATCACCAGAATTATACAGCGTTACATTCGCAATAGTTGATACGTCTCCTATGCCACTTACAAAAGATTTCAATCCATGGTCAATTTGTTCATGAAATCCAAGGGGTACAAATACAAATAATTGAACTTTCTTAGTTATGTGATATCTTCCTCTAATCTCTAAGGTTTGGAAGCGTTCAGAAGAATACTTATTATCTTCAATATCATATACTGGGTGTTCAGATTTAAAGGATTGGTAAGTATAATTCAATCCGAAAAAATGTTTGTGATATTGTGGAAGAATTCCAAAATAAGTTCCCCCAATTCCACATCCACAAATATCACAGGCAGAAAGCTGTATATGGAAACCAATAAGAAAGAGGAAGGCAATAAGGTAATTTTTTTTCATAAGTATACTTTTAAAACTTGCCAAAACAATGTTGTATAGCATTGTTTCGGCAAGCTTTGAATTTTTAAACGATTAAGGATTTAATACGAAATGCACGGTATCTCTAACTTCATGCTCACTGTGATCGCTAACAACGACGAACATAGTTACATGGGTAACGCTTGTAATGTTTGTAGGCGTATAGGATTCATTAATGGTGTAGTTTGTGGCATCATGAACTTCAAGATCTTTATTGAATAATACAGAGCCATTGCTGTCATTTGTGATTTTGATATTCATCTCATGAAGACTTTCGTCTGTCACTGTTCCAGTTATATGAACGTGAGAACTTGCCGGAAGTGAAGCATTATCAGAGGGGGATGTGATCAATAAGACTGGTGGATTGGAATCATCTTCATCATGGTGATGGCAGGATACAATAATTGAAGTCAGTGTGAGACACAATGCTAATGTTAAAAGGAATTTGATTTTCATAAATTAATTTTTTTTTAATGAATTTAAGTATATTAGTAAATAAAATTTTAAATAAAATGTGGATTAATACTGCTGCGAAAAACAATTGGGTCTAATGTTAAAAGATAAATTTGTTTATCATTCGAATGCTTTAATCTGAATGCTGAACTCCCATGGGGCGTCTACATTAAGCTAATACATATTGAACTAAGTAATAATCACACTGGTAAAAAATCTCAAAAAATTGAAATATCTGAAAACGGGTAAAACTCAATAATAAATCATCTATAGAATGTGCACCCATGAAATTTAATTCAGATTACAAGCTTTCAGTATTAACTTGGTATAAGGAATAAACCTTTTATAAAGCCTATAATACAAAAATTAGAATAAAATACTGTGCATCCATTCCGGCATAAATTTATTATACCAATGTGGGTCTGGGTGGTCTGAAGATGCCAAGAATACAGGCTTTAGGGATAAAATGCTCATCTTGAACTATTGGATTAGCCGAATGATGTTGAATATTTATTAGCTTAAGATGAAAATCTAAGGGTTGAACAATATAATCTGACGCAAGGGATTGGTTAGACAAATTCGGAAGTTGATTTTGATCTTTATTTTCAGAATTTTTGAATTGCTTTTTTAGATGACATTTACCTTTGCACTTGTTGTTAGGAATATTTCTTTGAACACAAATATTTTTAGAAATAGTTTGTTGATTTAATTTGAATGAAAGAATGATCCACGTCTTGCCAAAGCCCTGCATGAGGATCAAGATGGCTAGAAATATGGACATTATTAATTTCATAAAAAAATAAGTATGACGTTTTACAAAGATAATCAATTAATGAATAAATCCTGATAAAGATATTTCAAATCTATGTTGTTTGATTTACTCCCAAAAATTTTATATTAGGACTAATTTGTCTTTTTTAACAAAATGCTTTGATTTTTGTTTAAAACTGCAATGGAGTAATTATGATAAACAGATTAATCTATCTTCATTTCCGGAATATCGCCCTCTACGATTAATTTACCTTCCGTGGATTGGATAATATGTTCCACTGAAACGCCAGGTGCGCGTTCCAATAATTTAAAACCATCTTCAGTTACTTCCAATACGGCTAATTCTGTAACTATTTTTTTGACACAGGCTACTCCGGTAAGAGGAAGGGAGCATTCTTTGAGAAGTTTCGATTCGCCGGCTTTATTGACATGCATCATGGCCACTATAATATTATCTGCTGACGCTACAAGATCCATAGCACCGCCCATACCTTTGACCATCTTGCCAGGAATTTTCCAATTGGCGATATCACCGCGTTCTGATACTTCCATCGCTCCAAGGACAGTAAGGTGAACGTGTTGGCCTCGGATCATGGCAAAACTGGTGGCAGAATCAAACAAGGATGCGCCGGGTTTCAATGTAACCGTTTGCTTTCCGGCATTGATCATATCGGCATCTTCTTCACCTTCAAAAGGGAAGGGGCCCATGCCTAATATTCCATTTTCAGATTGGAATTCTACACTCATTCCCTGAGGAACATAATTAGCCACTAAGGTAGGAATTCCGATACCGAGATTCACATACATGCCATCATGTAATTCCTGTGCTATACGTTTAGCGATTCCTATTTTATCTAGCATATATTTCTAATTTAAGGTCTTGGTCTGACGGTTCGTTGTTCAATTCTTTTTTCATAATGCGCTCCCTGGAAGATGCGTTGGACGAAGATTCCCGGAGTATGTATTTGATTGGGATCTAGCATTCCCGGTTCTACGAGTTCTTCGACTTCAGCTATGGTTATTTTACCGGCCATAGCCATTAGTGGATTGAAATTCCGGGCTGTTCCTTTATAAATTAAATTGCCTTCTGTATCACCCTTCCAGGCTTTGACTATAGCGAAGTCAGCTGTCAGCGCCATTTCGAGTATGTGTGGTTTGCCATTGAAGATCCGAACTTCTTTGCCATGAGCAATCTCAGTTCCATATCCAGCTGGTGTAAAGAATGCAGGTATACCAGCTCCTCCAGCACGACAGCGTTCAGCTAAGGATCCCTGAGGAATTAAATCCACTTCCAATTCTCCACTCAACATTTGTCGTTCGAACTCATCGTTTTCTCCTACATAAGATGATACCATTTTTTTGATCTGACGACTTTGGAGTAAAAGGCCCAGTCCAAAATGATCCACCCCAGCATTATTCGATATACAAGTTAGACCACTTATACCTTTGCGAACGAGTGCTGCTATACAATTCTCAGGAATCCCACACAAGCCAAAACCTCCTAACATGATCGTCATATTACTCTGGATGTCCCTGATGGCCTCATCTGCACTGCTTACGATTTTATTCATATCTTGCGTTTAGAATTAGATGTGACAAAGATGCTATAATCTTGGGGACATTTGTTGAAATTAAACATAAAAAATTGGATGAATGAGTTGGAATATCAATCTAATCAGCGATACAGTGACGAAGCCTACCCAAGGAATGCTTGAGGCGATGATGCATGCAGAAGTCGGCGATGATGTATTTAATGAAGATCCCACAGTCCAACAATTGGAAGATCGATTGGCGCAGATGTTTGGACATGAAGCAGGACTGTTTTGCCCTTCCGGTACGATGACCAATCAGATCGCGATTAAAGCACATACCCAACCGCTGGACGAAATGATCTGTGATGTCCAGTCTCATGTCTATCAGTACGAAGTCGGAGGCTATGCCTTCCACAGTCAGATAGCAGTTAATCCAATACATGGTGACCAAGGAAAATTATCTGTAAAGCTGCTACAAGATCAGGTCAAAGCACCATTCGATTGGTTGCCCAGGACCAAACTTGTGGTGTTAGAAAATACATGTAATCGAGCCGGTGGCAATTATTACGCATTGTCTGAGATGCAATCCATAGCTGAATTTTGTAAGCAACATCAATTGACCTTGCATTTGGATGGTGCACGAATATTTAATGCAATAGTTGCTTCAGGACAATCAGCGATGGATATAGGCCCCATATTTGATTCTATATCCATTTGTTTGTCTAAGGGCTTAGGGGCACCAATTGGCTCAGTACTTATAGGAAATAAACCATGGATTCAATATTGTCGTAGGATACGTAAAGTGATGGGCGGTGGCATGCGTCAGGTAGGGTTACTCGCAGCAGCAGGATCCTATGCATTAGATCATCACATTCTAAGATTAAAGGAAGATCATCGCCGAGCTAAAGTCATTGAAGCTGCATTACAGTGCACCAACTATGTCAGTTTGGTTATTCCTGTGAGCACGAACATTATCATTTTTAATTTAATACCTGACTTAAGTCCTCTATCTTTTATTGATCAATTAAGATCACATGGCATCAATGCATCAGCATTTGGCAAACAATCGGTGCGATTTGTGACGCATCTGGATATTGATGATGCAATGATTGAGGAAGTTTGTGAAGTGTTGGAGAAAAAGATAAAATATTAGCTTGATTATTTCGAAGTAAAAAAATGATAGAAAGGATTAGAAATATATTTTTAGGGATGAACCAGAATTCAACAGTATGTAATAATCTAAAATGCGATCAAAATAATTTATATTGGTGCATCCTTGTAAATTAATTAAATCCTAATTAACTTTTCACTCTGTAATATTTTATTATTTCTATCTGTAATTTGTAAAATATAATTACCAGCTGGAACACGTTCTAAAGACCAAAATATCTGATCCTCACTTTGACAATAATGTGTGCTGGACCAGACTGTTTTTCCATTGAGATCAATGAGCTGAAAATGCAAAGGACCTGCTTCATGCCATCTACATAATATCTGTAATTGGTCTGTAAATGGATTCGGAAATATTTTAAATGGCTTTGCCTTACCAAGCTTTAAATCTTGTGTACTTACAACTTCATTACATCCAGGGATTAGACATCCATCATCATCTAAGTGCATGATGTAAGATCTTATTCGTTTATATCTATCATCATATAATGCACCAACTACAACTAAGCCACCTCTTGGACTAATTGCTATTTGCGAACCAGACACCCACCCAAGGCTATCCTTAACAGCATCACCAGGAATATACCGTTTATACCATAGACTATCTCCAATATATGAAAATTTATAAAGAATCATGGTTCCATATGTTGAACTACCTTGACCAAGCACTATATATTCTGAATCATGCTTAGTACTAATTAATTCCCAATAAAATTGTAATGGAGATGGAATTTCTGTTTCTGCTTTATTATACATCATGACTTCCCAACGTATGGTATCAAAATTTGAACTTACTCGTACGGGGTGAGAGAATAATTTGTCAATTTTTACATTATTCTTATAGCCAACATAAAAATCTGGTGCCATTACAAAATCTCCATCTTTCCTCTGATGAATAATCCGATCTGGCAGAATATAACGACTTAATGGCACACTTGAATTTAAAAGTTTTGATGATAAAATTTTTCCATCTCTATCAACGATCCATTGAGTCATTCTAGACGAATAAATGTTTTGCAGATCATGACTAATTCCAACTATTTGGTACAAACTATCTGATAATCTTTTAATCCAATATGGAGCAATTCTTTTACTATCTATTTCTTTAATTATAATTCTATTTATTAAGTTCAATTCATTATTCAGCTCAAGAATCTCAATCTTATTCTGTTCATTATATGAAAATGTTCCAATGATAAGTGTATTTTTTGTCGAATCATAGTTTAAACTTATCACTATTCCAAAGGTATCATCTATAAAAGAATTAGTTTTTAGAATTTTACCAGTTTGAATGTTCAATTTTAATATGTAACTTAGGTAAGCACCAGTATCATTAACAAATCTATGTTGTGAAAAATAACAGATACTGTCCGATTCATTGAGAAATTGAAAGAAATTATTAGCAATAAACCTATAATCATACAATGGATCCCATAACGTGTCAAAACCAATTCGATTTCCATTATAATCAAATTTTGTCCAAAATGGAATAAGGTTAGATCTAGAAGAATCTTGATAATCACCAATTACATAAATATAGTCTTGTCTGGGGAATACTGAATAATGCTGACTTTGTCCAAAGGTATCATGATCAATGATTTTGCTAAAATATTGTGCATGGATGAAATCAATAAGTAGTATGCTCGCAATAAATAGCAGTAATGTCTTCTTCATATCAGGTATTTAACTAGGGAGTTGGATTACCTAGTTATACATTTATGACACAAGTTAAGATACATTTAAGGAAGCAAGTAACAAAATGGATGTCTATATTTTGAATCCTATAAATCCTTATCATCCCAAAAATCCCATCCATCAGTTTAGGGACTGGGTTCAGTCAATATTCACACATTGGTTCAGTATAAAACCTAAAAAAGAAGAAATTAAATCCAAGGTAATCCTTAACTAAATACATAAACCGAATTTAAACAGTTTCGAATGATTATTTATCATATTTTACCTAATTATAAAGTCACAAAGGATTAAAAAAACTTGGCATAAATACCAAATATTGGTATCTTTGTAATAAAACAGTGAAATGGCAAAGAATACATCGGTAACATTAGGCGAACATTTCGAACAAATAATAGAGAAAAGTATTGAATCTGGAAGATATGCTTCTGCTAGCGAAGTAATTAGAGAAGGTCTTAGATTAGTAGATGAAAGAGAACAGAAAATAAATATTTTAAGGGGCGCTATTGAAGCAGGTGAAAAAAGTGGCTATGTGAAAGACTTTGACCCGGTCAAACATCTTGAAAAACTAAATAAAAATTTCAAGCAATGAGATTTACTTTCGAAATAAGTAAACTAGCATTAAATGATTTAGATGAAATTTGGAAGTACACGGCTCAACAATGGTCAAAACAGCAAGCAAACAAATATTACAAGGAGATTTTTCAATTGATAAATGAAATTTGCAATAATTCAGAACTTGGAAAGTCAATAGATGAGGTAAAAAAAGGACATCGAAGAATAAATGTAAAGTCACATATGATTGTTTACAAAATAGTAAATGAAAAAATTTATATTGACCGAATTTTACATCAAAAAATGGATATTGAAAAGCACCTCATTGAATAAAATAACAACCATTGTTTTGGAGTACAGTTTTTGCAATAGTTCATCCACAACTAAGCATAGCATCAAATTGGCAGTTAGAAGCACCTATACCACACGTATCCACGGCTGTGGGGTAGGTTTGATACCCTCCATCCAGAGAGATGGATAAGCGGTTGCAGAATTATTCATCAAGCCAAAATGCAATATCCCAAAAATCCTATTCATCTCAAAAATCCCAGTGCTGACCGTATTCATTCACTGATTCAATATTAAACCTTAATGTTTACAAAATCAATACAATTTAATTAAAATTAAATTTATTAATGAATGCTAGTGGGCTTATTCTACCTGCTAATAAATGAATCTTAAATGGAACATAATGTGAATTAAATCCTACTTCCTACGATTCAATTCATCGCGAATTTTAGCAGCTTTCTCGTAGTCCTCATCCGTTAATACCTGGGTCAACATGGTTTGTAATTCTTCAGAAGAAAGGCGGTCGTAGGATTGGGAAGATTTTATTTTTTTGGTGGTGGATTTTTTTAAACTCTCTTCGGATTCTTCAAGGATGACGCCTGCTTGTTCCATTACAAATTCGAAAGTAGAAACAGTACAATTGAATCGTACGGCCATAGCTAGTGCGTCAGAAGTCCGTGAATCAATTTCGATGATTTCACCATCTTTTTCACAGATTAATTTTGAAAAAAAGATGCCATCAACTAAATCATTGATCACAACTTCTTTGATGTCTACACCGAAAGCGGACATGGCATTCTTGAATAAATCATGAGTCAATGGTCTGTTGGGATTCATGCGTTCCAATACCACAGCAATGGCTTGTGCTTCGAATCCACCAATGACTATGGGCAGCCTTCTATTGCCATTTAATTCACCTAATACGACAGCATAATTCTGTGTTTGGGTAACACTGTGTGACAAGGCTATAATTTCTAATTCTACCTTTTTCATATCGTTTGCTGCCATGATGAATTGTTTTTAATAGTTAACGAATTATTTTGCAGCTTTGTATTGTTTGATGGCTTCATTGAGTTTAGGCACCACTTCAAAAAGATCACCACAGACGCCATAATCTGCAGCTTTAAAAAACGGTGATTCCGGATCTTTATTGATGACAATAATTTTTCTTGAATTGTTCACTCCTGCTAAATGTTGTATTGCTCCGGAAATTCCGATAGCAATATATACATTCGGACGAATGGCAATACCGGTTTGACCTACGTGTTCGTGGTGCGGCCTCCAACCAATATCAGCAACAGGTCTTGAACATGCAGTTGCCGCATGAAGTAAATCTGCTAATTCTTCGATCATTCCCCAGTTGGCAGGATCTTTCATCCCTCTACCTGCAGACACTACAATTTCTGCTTCTGTTAATGGTGTTTTTCCTTTGATCAAATTCCGTTCTATTAATTTTATTTTTGATGACGGTACTTCTAATTCAAGAACATGAATGGGAGCAGCATCGGAGCCGGATTTTTCAGCGTTAATGCTTTTTGGCATAATAGCAATGACACCCTTGTTTTCATTAAAGGAATAGAAAGCTGATGCCTTACCGGAGAACACATTCTTTTTAAAGAGAAAACGATTCTGATGATCACCTGCTAAATCTGTTACACCGGATATGAGTCCATAATTTAATCGATACGCAATCTGACCAGAAATCGTTTTTCCTAGGCTGGTATTACCTAGCACTAAATAATTTGCCCCAGTTTTAAGAAGAGCGTTTTGGATTAAATGAACGATTTGGTTTGAATCAAAATAGGAATTGGACTTATATTGAAAAACCGATGTAGCGCCATAATGTCCGGGTTCATCAGATAGAACTGTATCTCCAATATAAAATCCATGAACCGACATGGATTTCGATTTGGCCATTTTATAAGCAAAAGTTAAAGCTTCTAAGCTGGACTTTTTGATCTGTCCTTCTGAATGCTCTATATAGACTAATATCATAAATCGAAGATTAGATTATTTTAAGATCATCGCTGAAAACGGACAGCAATTCATTAATATTGTTGGGGTCAATCATTCTGACTGAAGATTTATTAGGTGGTAATTCGAAACGCACCAATTCAATGTTTGTGTTTACTTCTATTGCAGGTATAATTTCCAAAGGCTTTTTCTTAGCATCCATAATGCCCTTCATATTAGGGATTCTTTGTTCTGCAAGGCCTTTGGCTGCTGATACGACTATAGGGAGAGAAACTTCAACTACTTCAATACCGCCTTCTATTTCATTGGTTGCCTGTACCAGTCGATCATTAATGCTCAGTTTGGTAGTATAAGACACTAATGGTAAATCCAGCATCGCAGCAATAAACGATCCAACCTCTGATCCATTATGATCTATGGTTTCTTTTCCAACGAAAAGAATATCGTAATTTTTTTTCTGTGCAAAATCACTAATCTGACACGCGGTAAAATAGGCATCTTTAGCAACGGCATCAACACGATATGCAGCATCTGCACCAATTGCCAAAGCTTTGCGAATGATCATTTCAGAAGTAGCCGGACCTACATGGATCACATCAACTTGTCCACCAAATTGTTCTTTAAGTTCCAAGGCACGCACCAATGCATACCATTCATCATAGGGATTCATGATAAATTGTACCCCATCTTCTATATAATGCTGACCCGATCCATCAAAAGAAACTTTCGAAGTAGTATCCGGAGTTTTGCTAATACAAACAAGAATATTCATAGATTTCCATGTAATTTTACGCTGCAAAGATATATTTTTTATTTTTTATATATGGTTTAAAAACACGACATATGACCCGAAAAGAAACCCTCATTAAAATGTTGGATGAGGACCCCAAAGATTCGTTTTTGATGTACGCACTAGGAAAGGAGTTCGAAAGGGAAGGGGATGATCCTGAAGCTTTGATATGGTTTGAAAAATTAATTCAGCTTAATCCAAACTATACGGGAGTCTATTACCATCTGGCCAGTCTGCATATGAGGCAAGAAAATATAGACGAGGCAAGACTTGTTTTGAATCAGGGGATAGAAATTTGTACTCAAGAACAAGCGCATCATGATTTGGCTGAGTTAAAGGGATTGCTTATGAATTTGGATATTGAATAAAATAAGATCATTTTAATTATAGGGTTGATCATTCAAATGTTTGTTTTATTGAATAAATGTCCTGATGTAGCTAAACCCTGACAAGTGATACATTAATGCGGCTTTCCTTCAATACAAATGACCCATTCACCTAGAATTTTAGGTAGTGCTTTGAGTGTTGTTAATACCTCACCAAGCGTGCCGTAATAATGGGCTTCAAATAGTTTGCTGATTTCTTTGGAAGTACAACACAATCGTTCCGAACCAAAATAAGTATTGAGTTCCTCCACCCCTTTAATTAATCGATGAGGAGATTCATATAAAATTAGGGTGCACGGAAGTTCAGTTAACCATAGCAATTGGGTATGACGTCCTTTTTTGGGAGGCAGAAATCCTTGGAAGAAAAATTTCTCACAGGGCAGTCCCGAAGCTACTAATGCAGGAACAAATGCTGTGGCACCGGGTAATGCTATGACTTCAATGTATTCTTTTCTGCAGGCTCGAACCAGCAAAAAGGCAGGATCTGAAATGCCTGGAGTTCCCGCATCGGTCACCATGCCGATGGTTTGACCCGACTTCAATTTTTCAATAATTTGGTCCGTGACTTTATGTTCATTATTGGAATGAAAGCTTTGAACGGGCTTGTCAATTCCTAAAAACTTTAAAAAAGGTCTGCTGACCCTGGTGTCTTCTGCCAGAATGAGATCGCACTTAGAAAGCACTTCGATCCCTCGTGGTGTCATATCACCGCGATTTCCAATGGGAGTTGGAACAAGATACAGCATTAATGAGCTAATTCCTGGATTTGAAAACTATAGGTTTCTGTAATCAGATTGGTCAATAATTTTCTGCAGGAAAGGTCTACGGTTTGTTGTGCTAATTCTTCGTTTTCTGCTAATAGACTCATTTCAATATGTTTGCCAATGCGAACGTCTTGAATGCCCTGGATGTCCATGTGACCGATATTTTTTGCTACCGTTTTGCCTTGTGGATCCAGAAGTTCTTTATGAGGCATGATGATAATTTTAGCAAGATATTTTTTCATAAGATTTATTTTAAATGATTTTTTTTTGTCGACTTGAATATATCAAACTGTAAATGATATGTATCACAATGATGAAACTAATAAACATGAGATTAATCAATACTGCAGCACCGAAACATAGTAAACCACTGATCACTAAAATAATATGTTCCTGGATCCAATGTTTCGAAATGTAAAACTTGATGATGGGTAGTCTGCTAATCATCAACCATGAAAATACAAGGATGTAGAACACAATGAACCAAGGTTGAACTAAGAGATTGGACCAATATGTAGATGCTATGAAATCAGTTAATAAGCCACAAAAAAACAAGGCCATAGCAGGTACAGGCAAGCCGGAAAAAGTACTGGAAGCACCTTGGGTCTCAATATTGAATCGCGCCAATCTGAATGCTGCCATAATGGGCAACAAAAAACTAATCCATGCAAAACCTTGAATCCATGGAAACTGTGCCTGATGAGTCATCAATAATTGATAACAAATAAGGCCTGGAACAAGGCCAAATGAGACAATGTCCGCTAATGAATCAAGTTGCACACCGAGAGGAGATTCCTGATGTAATGCTCTTGCAATAAATCCATCTAGGAAATCAGCAATCATCGCACCTAAAATGCATAAAAATGCAGTCCAATAATGTTCTTGTATGAGCATTAAAGAGGCGACACAGCCAAAAAACAAATTGCATGCGGTAATTAGATTTGCTATAGTAAACACTTAGCCTGGATTTTGGGCAAAACTAAGCCTAATTTTGGCTTGAAACAGAAGAATTCAAGCTAAATAAGTCAGTTTTTATAAAATTAACGTAAATTTATGCTAGATTAGAGACTTTCATACCACATTTATCAGTTATAATGGATCACTCTAAAGGTATTGTATTTTTGAATTAAATAATCCAGCATGAACTTTCGGTTCCTTTTAAGCCTTCTATTTTGTCTAATCACCGTTTTAGCTTATACCCAACCATCATACGATAATTGCAACACCCCTCAAAAAATCGATAAAATTCAAAAATATTGTAGTAAAGTTGGTGAATTTAATAATATCAATGCTACCCCTTCAGGTTATTCCCAAGCGACATGTTGGGTAGGAACTTCAAATGATGTTTGGTTTTCTTTTAAGGCATTTGCTTCGGATATAAGTGTAACGATCATTGGAACAAACAGGCTGGCAAGTCCAGCATCGCCCGGTGGAACGTTGAGATCTATTCAGGCAGCATTGTATTCAGGAATTTGTGGTGGAACGATTGCAGAATTAAACTGTTCTATTGATTCAAAAGCAGAGGGAATTTTAGCTTTGTATGAAGGAGGATTGGTAGTTGGGCAGGACTATTTATTGAGAGTTGATGGAGTGAATGGAGCGACAGGAACTTTTCAATTGTGTCTGAATAATTATTTCCCACCAGCGCAGGTGGAACAGGATTGTAATAATGCAACTGTAATTTGTAACAACGAGCCTTTTGTTACGCAAAGTGTACGTGGATGTGGAGTTAATTGCAATGAAGCTGCTGGCTCTTGTTTAGGTGAAGGAAATAGTAGCAGTACTTCCGAGACTCAGTCTACCTGGTATTCATGGATAGCAAGTGTGGATTGTAAATTGACCTTTGTTTTAACACCATTGAATCCGGCTGATGATATTGATTTTGCAGTCTATGAACTGCCCAGTGGAATACACAATTGTTCCGATAAAAAATTATTGCGGTGTAATGCTACGGCACCTCCTTGTGCTGGCCCCACGGGATTAAGTTTGACGGCAAATGATACCGTTGAAAATTTTAATTGTAATCCTGGAGAAGATGGTTTTTCGAAATATATAGATATGGTTGCAGGAAGGGCTTATACTATTTGTATCAATAATTTTACAAATTCGGGTATAGGATTTTCTATGGATTGGGGTGGATGTGATTTTATTGGGCCAACTGCGGCTTTTGATGTTAATCCCCGGTTTGGTCTCAAGTGTGAAACCACATTTACAGTTACGGATTCCTCTTTTTTTCCAAGTGGAAATATAAAAAGTCGGGTATGGAATTTTGGAAAAGATGCCATTCCTGCTACATCAACGTCGATCGGGCCTCATGCAGTGAATTATTATTCCTTTGGTGAAAAGTATATAACATTAACCATAGAGACTGAGTTGGGATGTAAAGTAACACAGGTACTTAGAATTGATGTTGAGCCATGTTGTGAAGATTTACCTACTTTGAAATTATTGATCGACAGTATTGTCGATTTGACTTGTTTTCAATCCAATGATGGGCGAATCGTATTCAGTGGGATGGATGGAACACCGTATATTGATGCTGATTCTAAAGAAAAGTTTTATCAATTTAGCCTTGATGGGATCAATTTTGCACCATTAAAAAATCTAAGCAATTTAGCAGCCGGAACATATAGACTTTATATTCAAGATGCACATGGATGTACGAATTCTATAGAAATCACGATCAATGAGCCGCCGCCTGTAGTAGTAACGCCAAGTGTTGATTTTTCAAAAATCGAATTGGGGGATGAGGTCGTATTTTCTGCTAATGCCCAACCTAATAATACTTATACTTATCAATGGAGAAATCGTGATTCCATCATTTGTCAGGATTGTTCTTTTTTTAAGGACAGACCCTATAATAGTGGTTATTATGTAGTGACTGCTACCGATCAAAATGGGTGTATAGGTATTGATTCTATTTCTGTAGAAGTTATTAAGAATTATACCGTGCATGTGCCCAATGTTTTTTCCCCAAACAGGGATGTCATCAATGATTTTTTTAATGTAATAGATTCCAAAGGATTAGCTGGAGTTGATTTATTACAAATTTATGATAGATGGGGTGGTCTTATTTTTAGTTCTAAGAATATCAATGTGAATGACACTAAATCTGGTTGGGACGGAAAATCAAAAAACAAACCAGTTAATCCCGGGGTATATGTTTATTTAATTCAGGCTAGATTTATAGATGGCACCATTAAGACCGTTAGTGGTGATGTGACTTTATTATTATGATGAGGATACTTTTCGTTCTATCCATATTTTGTTTTTTTATTTGTTGTTCTGATAAACGAATTGAATTAACGGATCAGGAAGCAGTACAATTGGTGAATAAGGAATTACTCAACAATATATCATTATCGTATAGTGATTCCGGAAAAACAGTAATGCGCATCACAGCTCCAGAAATGTTGCGCTATATTTCAGGGGGTGACTCTAAGGATGAATTTACAAAAGGACTAACTGCTTTCTTTTACACCAATAATATATTAAACAATACATTGAAGGCAAATTATGCCATACGTGTAGTTCAGGAGGGTAAAACTTATCTATCAGATCAAGTTGTTTTGTTCAATGATAGGGGAGAAAAATTAGAAACAGCAGAATTGATATGGGATGAACGCAATGGTAAAGTAATTACTGATAAATTTTTCAGATTAACGCGATTAGATGAAACGGTGCAAGGTTATGGATTCGAATCAGATCAAAATTTCACCAGTGTAAAAATGAAAAATATTGAAGCCAGTTTCCCTTCAAAAAAACTGGTAGGTGATTTAAATGAAGAATAATTTCGAGCTAGTTTAATTCTTGCAGGATTTGTTTCAACTCCATTTCCAATTTTATAAAATTGGGATGAGCCATTGGAACTAATGGCAAGCGGAGTTCATTATCACACAATCCAATTATGGAAGCTGCAGCTTTGATTCCGGCAGGATTGCCATCTATGTACAACCATTTATGTAAATCGGATAAGATCAGATTTATTTTTTGGGCGATAGCGTAATTACCCTTTCTGGCTTCGCGAATCATTGTTGAAAAAGCTTTGGGAAATACATTAGCAATAACACTTATGACACCATCACCGCCTATTCCAATTAATGGTAATGCTAGAGGATCATCCCCGGATAGAACTTGAAAATGTTTGGGCTTATCTTTAATAATCTTAGTAGCTTGAACAAGGTCTCCTGATGCTTCTTTAACGCCTGCGAATATTGTAGATTGAGTTGCCAATCTTAATGTAGTTTCTGCCAAAATATTGGATGCCGTTCTACCAGGAACATTATAAATAATTATTGGTAATGGAGCATGTTCGGCTAAAGCCATATAATGTTGATAAATGCCTTCTTGGGAGGGTTTGTTGTAGGAGGGGCTACTGGACAGAATGGCTGTAATCCCGCTGGTGTCTAATTCTGTTATTTCGCGGATGACTTCAGCTGTATTATTACCTCCAATGCCAGCTATTACTTGAGTTCGACCTTTTGTTTTCTCTACTGTAAAATGTATTATTTTTTTTTGTTCTTGAGCACTTAAAGTAACTGCTTCTCCTGTAGTTCCCATAGAGATGAGACTCTCCACGCCACCTTGAATACAATGTTCGATTATCTTTTCCAAAGAATCATAATCGACCGATTTATCTTTATTGAAGGGTGTAATAAGTGCTACACCCGTTCCACTTAAATGAGTATAATCAAGCATACTGAATGGTTTTATTGAGCTGTTTCATGGAATTTACCCATTTTAGAATATTTTTCGATCCTTAGTGTGACTCTGGCATCTGGATCCATTGGTATTAATTCCTCTAAGGTAGCTTTGATGTGTTTTTTGAGTGTTTTGGCCATTGCCTCGTGATCTGCGTGTGCTCCGCCGACTGGTTCTTTGAGAATCCCATCAATAAGTCCAAAGGATTCCATATGATCTGCTGTTAATTTAAGGGCTTCTGCTGCGGTTTCTTTAAATTCCCAACTTCTCCATAAAATCGAGGAACAAGATTCAGGGGAAATGACTGAATACCAGGTATTTTCGAGCATAAAAACCCGATCTCCGACACCAATTCCCAATGCTCCACCGGAAGCACCTTCTCCAATGATATAACAGATAATAGGTACTTTCAACTGCGCCATTTCAAAAAGATTTCGAGCGATAGCTTCTGCCTGTCCACGTTCTTCAGCTTCTATCCCTGGAAACGCCCCTGGAGTATCAATAAAAGTAATGACGGGCAATCCAAAGCGTTCAGCCAGCTTCATAAGTCGCAACGCCTTGCGATATCCCTCAGGGTTGGGCATTCCGAAATTTCTAAATTGCCGTTGTTTGGTTGAATTACCTTTTTGGTGGCCAATGATTACGCATGAAAGATTGTCGATTTGTGCCAGGCCGCCAACAATAGCTTTATCATCCTTGAAGTTCCGATCACCATGGAGCTCTATAAATTTTTTACAAATGAGGCTGGTGTAGTTTAGGGTATAAGGACGCTCCGGATGTCTGGATAATTGTACCCGTTGCCAGCCTGTAAGATTGGAATATATTTCCTTTCGCTTTGTTTTTATTCGCAATTCGAGTTCGGATATTTGATCTGACATATCGATATTTCCTTCCAAAGCTATCTTTTTGACTTGTTCCAGCTGGTCAAACAACACTTCCAGTGGTTTTTCAAATTCCATAAATATCATAATATCAGCAGTTTAAAGCTATAAGCTTGTAATAAAAAGGGATTTTCTAAAACGAAGCTAAATTAGTACTTTGTGATACTTGGTGTATTCAAAACCAGGAATTAATTTTTTTTATAAAATATCTAGATTTTATAAATAAGATGCTTACTTTTGCGCTCCGAATTATTTAAAAGCTTATTAAATAATAGTATTTAAAGGTTTTAAAATAGGTGGACCAACAACAAAATTTTACAAATTCACCATATGGTGAATGTTATATAAGAATTTTGAATCGGTAGTTTCTAGTCTCTGCAGTAGCTTCGAAGAGACGGGATTAAGGAAGTAAACAGAAAATTTCATTTATATAGATAAATGAAATATAAGAATTTTGGATCGGTAGTTCAGTTGGTTAGAATGCCGCCCTGTCACGGCGGAGGTCGCGGGTTCGAGTCCCGTCCGGTCCGCATAAATGGTCTTCTTGTGTTAACAAGAAGGCCTTTTTTGTTTATGGGATATTTTGTATACATTTTGAAGAATGCTACTGATGCTGAGCTTTACAAAGGGTTCAGTGAGAATCCCTATGAACGATTAATTTATCATAACCTGGGAAAATCAACATTTACCTCCTCTAAAAAGTCATGGGAATTTATATTTCTAAAGGAATTTCCAAATAAATCAGAGGCATTAAAATTTGAGAGAAGAATAAAGAAATGGAATCGTAGGAGTTTATATAAACTCATTGAATCTTCTGAAAATTCATTACAAAAAGAATAAAAGTCATAATAATAATTTCAGCCTTTAATTATTTAGGCCAAAGTTTATGTTTAATATAATTTATGCAAAATGATATGGGTTCGAGTCTCTCGTCGAAGAATGAGACGAGATCCGCATAAATGGTCTTCTTGTGTTAACAAGAAGGCCTTTTTTGTTTATGGGATATTTTGTATACATTTTGAAGAATGCTACTGATGCTGAGCTTTACAAAGGGTTCAGTGAGAATCCCTATGAACGATTAATTTATCATAACCTGGGAAAATCAACATTTACCTCCTCTAAAAAGTCATGGGAATTTATATTTCTAAAGGAATTTCCAAATAAATCAGAAGCATTAAAATTTGAGAGAAGAATAAAGAAATGGAATCGTAGGAGTTTATATAAACTCATTGAATCTTCTGAAAATTCATTACAAAAAGAATAAAAGTCATAATAATAATTTCAGCCATTAATCATTTTGGGCAAATTTTATATAAAAACTCGGCAAGATGATATTTGGGTTCGAGTCTCTCGTCGAAGAATGAGACGAGATCCGCAGAAGCCTTCCTTGGAAACAAGGGAGACTTTTTTGTTTATGGGATATTTAGGCAACATATTAGAGAATGCCTACAGATAATGAACACTACAAAGGGTTCAGTTAAAATCACTGTCAACAGATTATATTCTTGGTAAATTTGCAATTGCGTTTACTTAAAAATCATTGGAAATTAAATTTCCAAAGGAATTTCAAAGTAAAACTGACTCATTTAAATTTGTGATAATAGTATTGAAATGGAATTATGTTAACTGTAAGTTTGATATGTATAGACTTTGTTTTTTGTAGTATATTTTATAGATACAGTATTGTATGGATCAAAAAAAATACTGGTTTAGATTTAAACTTACAAAAGAATTAATTTATCTATATTTGATAATTATTAAGTAATTAATACTAACGCTCTTTAAAATGAAAAAAGTAAATTCATTCCTCCAAATATGTTTTGCATTATTGTATAGTATTAACACAGCAGACGCCCAATCTTTATCTATTTTTTCAAATACCTACATTCCTGAAGTGAGGATCACTATTCCTAAAGACTCTTTTGATGTTTTATTAAGTGAACTTTATTCAGATTATTATTTTAAGGCCGCAGTGAACTTTAATTATCCCAATGGCGGGGATAGAATGGAATCGGTGGGACTTCGGTTGAGGGGAAATTCTTCCCGAAAATCTGCGAAGAAATCATTCAAAATTTCATTCAATGAATTTATCAAGGGAGCAGAATACCAGGGTGTTAAAAAATTGAATTTTAACGCACAGGTCAATGATCCCAGTTTGATTCGTGAAAAATTATTTTATGATTGTTGGAAACAATTTGGATTGCCGGAGCGAAGAACTTCATTCGTTAAATTGTTTGTCAATAATGAATATTATGGTTTATATACTTGCCTTGAAGAAATTGATAAGAATTGGTTACAGAAAAACTTTAATGATAATAATGGCAATTTGTATAAATGTACCTATCCGGCAGATTTAGTAAGTAAAGGTACAGATCCGAATATTTATAAAACCATCATGAGTTCGGCAACAACAGGAGGCAGAGCTTATGAATTACAAACGAATAAGACGGCTGATAATTACTCGGATTTGGCTCAATTGATAGCATTAATTAATAAAAGTTCAGACAACCTATTTGTCAAAGAAATAAATGCTGCATTGAATGTAAAGCATTTTTTAAAAGCCTATGCATTAGAAGTCATGTGTGGTCATTGGGATGATTATGGATACAATAAGAATAATTATTTTCTTTATCATGATAGTACTACCTTGAAATTTAATTTTGTAAGTTATGATGCAGATAATACATTTGGAATTGATTGGGTCGGTGTGGATTGGGCGGTAAGAGATCATCGGAAATGGTATAATACGAAGTCTAATGAGAAACGACCACTTATTTCTAAATTATTAGCAGTTGCAGAGTTTAATCAACTATATGTAAAGTATTTGGATACATTAGCCAATCAAATATTATTGCCGAGTCGAATCTTTCCTTATATTGATTCCTTACACCTTTTCATTACTCCGGCTGCTGAGTTGGATTTGTATAGGACCTATGATTATCAATACACGATTAAAAATTTTCATGATGCATTGAACATTGCCATAGACGGTCATACACCTTATGGTATTAAACCATTTATTGAAAAAAGAAGACAAACCTATTTTTTGCATGTTGGCATTCAATCGGTTGCTAATGAAATTAATATCGAATCTTATCCCAATCCCTGTCATGATTTCATTTATTTAAAGTGTGATCAACTAATCAAATCTTATATTTTGTATAATGGCCAAGGGCAAGAAATGAAAAGTGCAATAGGTCATTCCAATGAGGTAAAAATTGTGTTGGATGGCTTGCAGGATGGAATTTATTTTATTAAAACAATAAATCATTTGAATCAAATTCAAGTTATTAAAATGATTAAAAAATAATCATAAAAATTAAAATGTAAATTAATATACTTTCATTTTTTTTATTTAAAATTTATTTTTAATTTCAAGGGTTTAAACCCTATTGAAAGGGGATATTTCCTCTGGAAACGGACGTCCATGACAATTAGTTTTGTGAAATTATTTCACTTTTAAAAATTAAAATTATGAGTAGTCTAAGTATTCCGGCATTTCACATTTCTGATAAAAGTAAAGTTAAAGGAGGCGCAGATATTTTTATTGCAAGTCGACAAGATGCATTGAGTTCAGGAGTGTTTTCAATCAAAATTTCTGCACAATTTGATCCATCAGTTGATCTTTATCCAGTGGGTTCATTATTTATTAAAGTTGATCTAAGTGATGGAACTAAAGGTTCATTTAAAGCAACCAGCATTGAGTTGATCAATTCTTATGGAAAGCATAATCCAACAGTATATTTAACAGGTCAATGTGCAGATGATACGCAACCTGATGCACTTGGTTGTAGGTATTGGGTCATGATTGCTAATAACAAATCAGCACAACAAAGTGGTACTCCGGATATTGTGGGTTTTGCTATTCACGACCGCAATGGTTCACGTATCGCATATGGAACCGGGCCTGTAAAATCAGGTGATATCGAAGTTGCACCTAAGTAAAGATAGGGTCGGTTTAGGGTTTAAACCATGATTGAATGTATGGGTTTCATTCAGTCTGTTTTCCTTAAATTTTCGTATTTTGCACCCTATTAGCTAGCTCTTAAGGTGCAAAAATCATTTGTTTTTATTTTTATTACGGTATTAATTGACGTCATAGGATTGGGTATTATTATACCCATTCTTCCTGATTTAATCATGAATTTGACGAATACTGATTTAGCCACTGCTTCAAAGTATTCAGGCTGGATGGCAGCTTGTTATGCCGTTATGCTGTTCGTTTGTGCGCCAATAATGGGTGCTTTGAGTGACCAATATGGACGAAGACCTATATTGTTGATTTCACTTTTCTTCTTTGGTCTTGATTATGTCTTACAAGGTTTTGCACCTTCTTTGTCCTGGCTGTTTGTGGGTAGAATTATAGCAGGGATAACCGGCGCTTCCTTTTCTACTGCCAGTGCATTCATTTCAGACCTAAGTACACCGGACAAGAAAGCTCAGAATTTTGGGATAATAGGTGCTGCTTTTGGTTTAGGATTTATCATAGGTCCTATGTTAGGAGGTATATTAGGTAATTATGGGCTGCGCGTTCCGTTTTTCGGATCAGCCATACTTGCAGGAGTTAATTTGATTTTTGGATACTTTATCTTGCCCGAATCCTTAAAAAAAGAAAACAGAAGGGTATTCGATTGGCGTAGAGCTAATCCTATTGGAACCTTACGGGTATTGACCAAATACTCAGTTCTTAAAAGTTTTCTGTTAATATTGGTATTGGTCTATATTGCACATTATTCTTTACAAAGTACGTGGTCCTTTTATACCATGTATAAATTTAAATGGGATCATAAAATGGTGGGCTATTCATTGGCTTTTGTGGGATTAATGATGGCCATCGTACAAGGTGGGTTGACCCGAATTATTATCCCAAGATTGGGACAAAATAAATCTATTTATTTGGGTCTAATCTTAGCTTCAACAGGTTATTTGGCATATGCCTTTGCGCCCAATGGGTGGTCTATGTACGTGATTATGATTCCCTTTTCAATAAGTGGAATCAGTGGTCCATCTATACAAGGTTTAATTGCTAATCAAGTACCTGCTAATGGTCAGGGTGAATTACAGGGTGGCATGACTGCCTTAATGTGTTTAACTTCTATCATTGGTCCGTTAATTATGACTAAACTATTCAATTCCTGTACTGAAGTAAACGCATTTGTATTTTTTCCAGGTGCACCATTTTTTATGGCGTTCTTACTTACTGGAATCGCGCTTTTTTTAACTGTTAGATTGTTATCAAAACCTATAGAGTAAAAATGATATTTATTTTTTAAACTTACATTTTTTAATAAGCAATTATGAAATTGAAATCTAGTTTACTGTGTTTTGTTTTTTCAGGATTTTCTATCTTGGTTTTTAGTCAACCCAATCTGGAATTATATCCTATCGGATGCCATAATTATACAGTTGCAGCATTGGGAGTGTCTGAGCCAACAGAAGCTGAATTAGTGTTAATGGAAAATTCAAATCGTCGAAGTGACAGTTTTGATATTTTAAATTATGCCATTCATCTTGATGTTAGTGATTACAGTGGAAAATCAATTAAAGGATTTACTAATGTTGAGTTTAAAACCAAATTAGATCAGTTAAAATGGATCGTTTTGGATTTAAAAGAGTTGACCGTGGATTCCATATATTTTCGAGGTTCTAAAATAAATTATTCATATTCAGATAATATCATTGTTGCCTATTTCGGCGTATCACTAGATCAAAATATCGTAGCATCTATTGATGTTTATTATCATGGAAATCCTACAAGAGATCCGGTATGGGGAGGTTTTTATTTTGCAGACAACTACACTTATAATTTGGGTATTGGTCTGTCTTCTACACCTCCTAATTTTGGTAAAGTGTGGTTTCCTTGTTTTGATAATTTCGTAGAACGAACCATGTATGACTATTACATTACTTCGAAATTACCTGCCAGAGCCTATTGTGTTGGAACCTTTATTAAAGAAACACAAATCGATTCTTTTAAAGTGGAACGACATTATAATATGTTGGATCAAATACCGACCTATCTTTCCAATATTGCAGTAGCAGATTATAGTGTTACTAAAACAAATCATCAAGGATTGACTAAAAATATTCCTATAGAACTTATATCTAAATCGGGAGATCAAGCCAAGATGGTAACTCAATTTGATAAATTACCAAAAGCTATTGATGCCTTTGAATTCTGGTTTGGCCCTTACCGATTTGAGCGGGTAGGATTTGCAGCCACAACGGTAGGCGCCATGGAACATCCGACTAATGTTGCCTATCCCATATCTACTGTTTTGCAAGGTGATCTAGGTCAGAATGAAAATCTATATGCGCATGAATTTGGACATCACTGGTGGGGTGATCTTACCACTTTAGATGATGCCAGAGATATGTGGATCAAAGAAGGAACTGCTGAGTATAGCATGCATTTATTTCATGAATATGTATATGGGCGAGATAAATTCCTTCAAGTAGTCAAATCTAATTTAAGTGATATTTTAGCTAAAGCCCACATTAGTGATAGTTCCTATTTAGCACTTTCTCCAATGCCCTATTCGAAAACTTATGGTACGCATACGTATAGAAAAGGTGCAGCCATGATACATAATATAAGAGGCTATCTTGGAGATTCATTATATCGCAAGACATGTCATATGGTATTTGACAGTTTGACTGGGAAGTCTATGAATGCTTATGAATTCAGAGATTTCTTAACCAGAAGAAGTGGCATTGATATGACGAACTATTTTGAAGATTACATATTTAATCCGGGGTATTGTACTTTTTATATTGATACTTTCGAAATAGCAACAAGTAATGGCCAGCATTTTGTAAGTTTAAACATAAAACAAAAAAAACATCATGCCAATCATTTATATACTGAGGTACCTGTAGAAATCAGTATGTATGACAAGGATTTTAATCGTATATTATATAAGCAAAAATTAAGTGGATCAACAACAAATGTAACACTATTAATTCCGGACCAATACAAACCAGAAGTCATTTTATTGAACGAAGATCAACGTTTGAATTTGGCAAGTTTACAAAGCAATTCCTTTGTTACTAAAACAGGTAGTATTGACTTTTCATATGCAAGCATGACTCCTGCTGTTTCTGAAATTTCAGATACCCTTTGGGTGAATATGGTTCATCATTTGGTCGGACCTTCGGAGGGTATACTAGCAAACAATATCACTAAATTATCAACGAATCATTTTTGGCAAGTAAGTGCTATTTCGCAAGGTTCTTATAAAATGACAGGCAGGGTAGAGTATAATGGTGCTGACAAGAATAGTCTGGATAACGATGTAGTCTTTGTTTCTGAAGATAGTGTTTTGCTGGTGTATAGAAAAGATTGGACCGAGACGTGGCATGAATACCCATTCTATACCAAAATAGTATTGGGTAAAACCGATCGAAAGGGATTTTTAAGAATAGATCAATTATTACCTGGTGAATATGCTATCGCCAATGGCTATCACGTTCCAAATGCAGTTCATGATGACCTACAAGTAAAAATCAATGTTTATCCTAATCCTGCTGTTCATTCAGTGACCGTCAGCGGTCTTCAGGAAAGCGAAATCAATGAAATTGTATTATACGATATCAATGGAAAATGTGTTCAGGATCACAGGATTTCTGCAGGATGCAGCGAAGAGTCCATTGAAGTATGTGATCTCCGTCAGGGATTTTATGAACTTGTGGTATACGATCAGAAAGGTCAAAAACAGGGCTCAACGTTTCTTGAAATTGCCCATTAATATGTTTTTTTTAATTTTTTTCAAAAAACATTTGGAAAAACTAGGATTTTTTGACATTGCGAAGCAACAAAAGACCAGTATCTTGGATTATGTATGTATAATAACCTTCATCTAAATTTTAAAAAGTTAATTATGAAACAAAAGTTTATTCATTTTATCCTTACTGCACTTCTGCCTTTAATGGCTTTTAGCCAACCCAATTTGGTTGACTTTAAAATGTATGGTACGGTATACAATACCAATAAAGAACCTGTTGCTGAATGGCCAGTAACAATCCAAGGCGATAATAAAGCAATTTGGACTTTAAAAACAGATAAAAACGGATTCTACAAACAATTAGTGTCTGTACCTGAAAAACCATCTACTGTATTTGAAATAACTGTGATTGATCCTTGTTCAAGAGCACCTATCGTTCAAAAAATGGAATCTAAAGCTGGTTCAGACTTTAGGGATTTTATTATCTGTGCAATTAACTCCGGAAATCCTTGTCGAGTTTATTTTAAATTTAGTCAAATAAAAGGATCCCAAGCTGTAGAATTTTTCGCACAACCGGAAATTAAAGGCGCGACCTACAAATGGGATTTCGGTGATGGCGAAGTAGGGGAAGGTTTTCAAACAACTCATAAATATGCAAAAGAAGGAAATTATGTTGTTGTGCTTCATGTAGAATCTCCAACATGCGTTGGTGATTATAAAGCAGAAGTTAAAGTAGAGACTGTAGTGACCAATCCACCTAAACCACCTAAAGTAAATGTAGAAGCTCACTGTTGTGGAACAATACAGATTCAATCTGCACCTAGTACTACAAATACATCATCCAATACATTCAAGTTTACAGCTCGTGGTGACTACAAAATAGGTGAAGTAACTTGGGATTTTGGCGATGGAGAAAAAGGCAGCGGAATAGAGGTGGTTCACACCTATGCTAAACCAGGAAAATATTTAGTGACTGCAACAATAGCAGGTGAATTCTGTAAAGTGGAAATTAAAAATTGGTTGCATGTGTCTGATGTCGTAACACCGAACCCATGTCCTATAGATTTTAATTTTAAATTTTCTGGATTAGAAGCCTTTTTTGCTTCCAACTTTACAGCCAAACCAGACAAATTTGAATGGTCATTTGGAGATGGAACGACATCATCAGATTTAAATCCTAGTCACAAATATGCCAAAGAAGGTGAGTATAAAGTTATCTTAAGGGCAGTATTTAATGGTGTGGAATGTAGTATTGAAAAAATTATTAAGGTTACCACAGGTGTGAATCCTTCAGTTTGTCCTTTTGATTTTCAATTTAAATCCTCTGGTTTAGAAGCACAGTTCCAATCTACGTTTAAAGAGAAACCTGAAAAATTTATTTGGTATTTTGGAGATGGGGGTTCATCATCAGACGCAAATCCGGGACATCAATATCCTAAAGCAGGAGAATACCGTGTCGTTTTAGTTGCTGTATTTAATGGAAAAGAATGTAGAATTGAGAAAATCATTAAAATCTCCAATGGCATCAATCCTAATCCCGTAAGTATCGAAATAGTAGAAGTAGAGCCAAATCCAGTAATAGATGATGCCATAGTAGTTATTAAAAGTGATCAAAAAGTTCAAGTAACACTTGTAGTAGCTGATGTCAATGGAGTGAGTATGAAAAAACAACTCGTTGACTTAGAAGCCGGATTAAATAAAGTACAGGTAATAACTAAAGACCTCAGACCAGGTACTTATTTAGTTTATCTATATTATAATGGTGCAATTATAGCCAAAGAAAAGTTTCAACGATTATAAACTATCTACTACTTTAATATATAAGAGCTGTTTGAGACATCAAGCGGCTCTTTTTTTTTTGAAAAAAAGTCAATTACGATTATGAATTAAAAATTGTGATCTGTGATTTGATGAATTTATTCTCGTATTTGGTAATTGATTTCGTAATTCGTAATTAATTCTGTAAATCGAAATGGATCATGCGTAATTGTATAAGATTTTCAACTCTTTTCAAAATTCGCTGTTCTCTTAACTTATGGCAGAAAAACCGAAAATCAGTAAAGAGGGCTTATTAAAGGCATACCGTATACTTAGATTTATAAAACCCTATAAATGGTCTTTTTTGTTGGGGATGTTGTGTTTGGTTGTTTCCAGTTCTATGTTTATGATTTTTCCCGGAGCAGCTGGAGAAATGGCTAATGCAGCTATTGGTAAGGGTACCTGGAATATTTCAGTTGAAAAATTTGGTCTGATTTTTTTAGTGATTCTTATTATTCAAGGAGTTCTATCTTTTTTTAGAACCATATTTTTTGCAAGAGTAAGTGAAAAAGGCGTTGCGGATGTCAGAACAGCTTTATACCAGAAATTAATAACACAGGATATAAGTTATTTTGAACAACACAGGGTAGGGGAATTGACCAGTCGATTGACAGCGGATGTAGAACAATTGCAATCCGCATTTTCGATAACTCTGGCAGAGTTTATCAGGCAAATTGTTGTGCTAGTCATAGGCATTATTATTATTGCATGGATGGCTCCTAAATTATCACTGATTATGGTGCTTACATTTCCGGTGATCGTTATTTGTTCCATGTATTTCGGAAGGTATATTCGAACTTTATCAAAAGCTCGTCAGGATCGATTGGCAGAAACCAATATCATTGTGGAGGAAAGTTTTCAATCTTTTCATACCGTGAAAGCCTTTACTAATGAGCGATTTGAACTCCATCGATTTTCTAAAGCGATTGATGAAATGGTTGTTATTTCCATGAATTATGCAAAGATGCGTGGTCTGTTTTTTATTTTCATAATTACAGTATTATTCGGTGGACTGTTTTTTATTCTTTGGCGTGGTGCCCTTTTAGTTCAAGCCGGAGAAATGCAAGCCGGAGATTTATTTTCGTTCATTATTTATACCGGAATTATTGGTGGCGCAATAGCAGGAATTGGTAATTTATATTCGACTTTAGCAGGATCAATAGGTGCGACGGAGCGTATTCAGGATATTTTGGATAGAGGCCAGGAGATTGATATGGATCCTTATTCGGATCAACAAATAGCTGAGATTCCTAGAATAGATATTGAAGGTAGTATTGAATATAGGGAAGTTCGTTTTTCTTATCCTTCACGAATGGATGTTGAAGTATTGCATAACATAAGTTTTACGGTTACCAAGGGTCAACGAATTGCCTTGGTCGGATCCAGTGGAGCTGGAAAATCAACCATTATACAATTGCTCATGAGGTTCTATGATTGTAACGGCGGAGCTATATATATTGATGGAAAAAACTGCAATGATTATAATATTACTGCTTACCGAAAAAACATTGCTATAGTTCCTCAAGAAATACTTTTATTTGGTGGGACCATACGTGAAAATATTTTATACGGTAAGCCTGATGCAAGCGAAGCGGAAATCCTCCAAGCAGCGGACCAATCTAATTCATTAGATTTTATTGAATCATTTCCTGATGGCTTTCAAACGATAGTTGGTGAACGAGGCATAAAATTAAGTGGTGGACAAAAGCAACGAATTGCGATAGCACGAGCTATTTTGCGTAATCCCGCTATTCTTATTTTGGATGAAGCTACTTCCTCATTGGATGCAGAATCTGAAAAGTTAGTCCAGGATGCTTTGGATAAATTAATGAAAAACAGAACATCAATTATTATTGCACATCGATTGTCCACCATTAGAGAAGCTGATTGCATTTATGTTCTTAGAGATGGAACCATCGCAGAATCCGGAACTCACGAACTCTTATTAGATAAGCCTAATGGAATATACAAGAATTTGGTTAACTTACAATTAAGTCAATCTGAGTCTTAGTTTTTTTTGTTTAATATAGAGAATCCAATTATCTTTCCAAAAAAAATGACGATTATGCGAAAGCAATTGTTTATCATGATTTCTTTTTTATGCTGCGTGTCTACGTATGGTCAATTCAGCCATAAAATGATTATTGGATTTGATTTTTATCAAAAATATAGAAACCCTCAGGAATCTAAGATTAATGATGATTCAAGATCTTCAGGCAATGTCATTTTAGCAATACCTATTGGTTATAGTTTAGCCATTGGAAAGAATAATGTTTCATTTTCTGCTGAAGCCAGTGCCAATATAGCGCCCTTGGCATTTGATGCTGGTCAATACAAAGGGCTGGGTGCTTTATCATTTCCATTGTTAGCCAAATTAAATTTCGGTGCATTAAGTGGATTTAGCAAAAACAAATTGTTAGGATATTCTATTGGTGGTGGAATTCAATTCAATAGAACTGAATTATTCGGATTGACAAAAAAATATAACGTTTTAGAACGAAATTTTTTTCCAACATATGTTGGTGAATTAGGGGTCGGTGGAGGTGTTAGTGGATTGAATGTAATACTTTATTTTAGAGTCGGTGCTGCTGCCCAAGATGCATTTTCATTTAATAGTGGATTGATTTTTAATGTTGATCTTTATAAAACCAAAACAAAAGTGCCGAAGAAACCAAAATTAAGTAGTATGACTTAATGTTAAATCATTATACATGTCAGAGATTTCATTAAAAAAATATAACACCTTCAATATAGACGCTACGTGTCAAGAAATTCACTTTATTAAACAAGTGAATGATTTGGAATTGTTTTTTGGAATGTCGCCCGATCAATATTACATACTTGGAGGTGGAAGTAATGTATTGTTACTTGATAACATTCATAAAATCATTTTGAAAAATGAGATTAAAGGGATTGAGCTTATTCATGATCTCGATCACGAAGTTGTACTGCGAGTTGGTGGAGGAGAAATCTGGAATGATATGGTTCAATGGAGTGTAGAACATCATTATTCTGGAATTGAAAATCTAAGTTTGATTCCCGGGACAGTGGGAGCTGCACCGGTACAAAACATAGGGGCTTATGGAGTAGAATTAAAAGATGTTTTGGTCCGTGTTGAAGGTGTAAACATTACGGAAGGCAAAATAATGACCATTAATAATGTCGGATGTCAATTTGGTTACAGGGATAGTATTTTTAAACATGAATTGAAAGATGTTTTTTTTATTACCCATATACATTTAAAGTTATCTAAGATTCCTAAATTAAATATTGATTATGCTGCACTAAAGCAAGAACTTGATCAATTAAATATATTTACTCCGACTGCAAAGGATATCAGTGAAGTTGTAACAAAAATTCGCAAACAAAAATTACCCGATCCTGCTATAATAGGTAATGCAGGAAGTTTTTTTAAAAACACGACCATCAGCAAAAATAAGTACGATTTGCTTTTAAAGAATTACCCAACTATCCCTATGTATCCGGTAGATGATGATACGGTCAAAATACCTTCCGCATGGCTCATTGAACAAGCGGGATGGAAGGGTTATAGGTATGGAGATGCCGGATGTCATGAAAAACAGGCATTGGTTTTAGTAAATTATGGGAATGCTTCAGGAAAGAACATTTACGACCTTGCCTTGCAAATTATAGCAAGTGTAGAACAGAAATTTGGTGTTCGCTTGACTATGGAAGTGAATTTGTGGAATTGAATTTTTTTTAATTTTTAAGGATATTTCTTAGGATCATTCTTTTTGAAATCTTCAAGACTTTTTGAGGGTATTAATTCATTCACCAACTTTCTTAAATGGCTTAATGGTGTGAATTTCGAGGATTTTTAAGATTTCATTTTTTCAATAAAATATTTATATAATATTAAAATAGAGTAATTTATATATTATTTTATTATTTAATTTTAAATTTTTTTTTCTTTTATTTTAAAAATTCATAACTTTAAACGCAAACTCAAACTTAATTTCAATATTGAGTGTAATCCCATGTTTATTTCGAATTCAATTCGAATAGGAATTCCATTGTATAACATAAATCATAAAAATGCAGTTTGTCATTGCTATTTTTTTATTTTTAGTTTATTCATATCCGGTAGAGGCTAAGGTCAATGCCCCTTTATGTATGTGTTCAAGATCAGCTGATTCCTTGACCCTGGTCAAACTATACAATGCTACTAACGGTGCTTCTTGGTCGATAACATGGAAGCTAAATCAACCCATGACCACTTGGTTTGGTGTCAGCCTTGATCCTGCCTCTGGGTGTGTGCGTTCTTTATTATTGGGTGATAATAACCTTGATGGTGAAATACCGGTGGAATTAGGCCAACTCATGAATTTAAGATATTTAAGTTTGTATCAAAATAAGTTGCATGGTGTAATTCCGAGTTCCATTGGAAATATTCCAGCCCTTGAAGAAATAAACTTGGATGAAAACCTATTGACTGGAAATCTTTCAGCTAGTTTTGGAAATTCAAGCTCAATCAAATTAATTTCTATCACCAATAATTTACTGAATGGCAACTTTCCATTGTCACTTACCAATAATACCAATTTATTTGAAATCAATCTCAGTAATAATAATCTAAAAGGTACAATACCGGTAGAATTGTCACGAATGTCTTCATTAAGATATTTGAATTTGAGTAATAATTTTTTTGAAGGAAGTATTCCGAGTTCTATTGGAACGATGACTAATTTGCGTGAAATTTACTTACAAAATAATTATTTTAGTGGCGGCTTACCTCAAAACATGTCAAATTTAATTCAATTAAAACATGTTTGGCTGTTTAATAATCAGTTTACAGGATTAGTACCTGATATGACTTCTGCTCAATTGAGTAGTTTAAGAATTGAAAATAATTTATTTACAGATATTCCTGATTATAGTGTTTTGAGAACTTGGGGTAATAGTGCTCCATTTGGTTTAGTGATTGAAAATAATTTATTTACTTTCGAAGATTTAATTCCTTTGCAAAAATTACCCCCTAATTATTATTTTGATTTTACTCCACAGAAACCCATTTATATAGACCCTATACTTTATATTCAAAAAGGTTCGAATTATTTAATTAGACTTTATGTAGATCCATCCATTACTGATAGTAATTATAAGTGGTTTAAAGATTCTGCAGTAATTTATATTACCAATGAGAATTCATACCAATTGGTTCAGGTTTCGGAAAGTGATGAAGGATATTATTCTGGTAATGTCGGTAATCCTTTGATACCCGGATTTGAATTGCAAATTGCAAGAACACGAGTCGTAGTAAATCAATTAGAAAAATGTAATAAGCCGGCTGCAGGAAAATATTGTGACGAACCTGCTGCGTTTTGTAATACTGAAGATTTGCATAACTATTGTGGTAGTCTTGGTCAAAATGATACCATCAACAATAAAGATTTTATTTGTGATACAACGGGAAGATTGGAAAATCCAAATTGGATTGCATTTGTTGCCTCGGTTGATAGTATTATATTTGAAATATTTCCCATTAATTGTCAGGAAAGTATAATAGATGGCAAAAGTTATTCAGGACTGCAAGCTGGTATTTGGAGTACTTGCAAGGAATCTCAAAATGAGAAGTTGTATTGCCAATCCATTTGTCAGGATCAACCTTTTTTTATAGGTGGTAAGGGATTTAAGGAGGGTGAAAGATATTTATTAGTTATAGATGGATGTGAAGGTAGCTTTTGCGAATATCAAATTAAAGTTATAGCAGGAAAGTCTACGTTTAATTTTAAAACCCCAGGGACTATAAATGGTGATCGTGCTTTTTGTCCAGATACTTTGGAACACACATTTAGTGTTTCAAAAGTCATAGGTGCAGAACAGTACTTGTGGAGTATTAATGATACTTTGAATAAAATAAGTGCAGATACATTTATTGTACTTAAAAATATTAAATCAGGCATTTACAAAATTTCAGTTCGAGGATTTAATTATTGTGATACGACCACAGAATCTTTTACAACGTTTCAAGTTTTTCCAACATTAAATACTACAAATTTTGATATCCAAAAATCTGGCAGAGATTCTATATATCAAGTAAAATTTAATGTTACAGGTGGAACAAAACCATATACAATTGATAAAGGATTTGGAATTCTGGATTCATTAAATGATGTATTTGTATCAGAGTACCAATTATGTAATACGGCATATAATTTTGAAATTAGGGATAAACGTGAATGTGTTATAAAAGTGTCTGGGTTCGAGAATTGTAATTGTCATTCCAGTGCCGGCACAATGCCTAATGATACTTTGATGGTATGTGAAGGTCAAAATTTTACAGTAAAGAATTCTGGAAATGAAATAAAGGATTCAGGAGATGTTTCTGTATTTATTATTTATTCAAATATCAATAATCCAATAGGCAGTATTGTAAAAACCAGTACTTCAGGTTTATTCCCTTATGATCCAAGTAATTTTAAATTTAATATACCGTTTTACATTTCATACGCGATCAGTCGGCCTAATAATTCAGGGAAAATTAATTTGGGTCACCCATGTTTAAGCATTTCATCTCCACAAGTTGTCTATTTTAGGGCGAAGCCCATTGTGTTTGCAGGTACTGACAGATCATTTTGTGAATTAAATGGTGAATTAATGAGTAGTGGAAGTTTTATATCCGGAAAATGGAAATTAATATCCGGACCCTCAAAAGTGAATATTATTAATATCGATAGTTTTAAAACTACTGTAAATGTAGATTCTCTAGGCATTTTTGTATTTGCATTTGAAGGATCCAATAAATATTGTACAGGTACGGATCAGGTAAAAATGACGTTTACCAATAAATTTGTTCCTCAAATTACAGGATATTATTATCACTGCGCAGGTCAAAATACCTTACTTGACGCGGGTGAGAACCATTTACAATATAAATGGTCAAATGGAGATACTACAAGAATTGCACAGATTAAGCAAACTGGCGATGTCTGTGTTACTGTGACTAATGATGCCAATTGTGTTGGAACAAATTGTGTTCATATAGATAGTTCTGAAGCCCCTTTAGTAGTAACAAAAGGCCCAGATAATATTTGTACCGGAGAAAATAACCTGATTACTTTAAATCAATCTTTTTTACACTATTTATGGAGCAATGGTTCTGCTGATTCAACACTAAGTATAGATACCGGAGGAATATATTGTGTTACTGTAACAGGATCTAATGGGTGTACTGCAAGAGATTGTATCGCAGTTGAAGCTAAGCCGAGATCATACCAGAGTAAAATTGATTCAGCATGTTTTGGTACTAATTATTTATTTCTTGGAAAAAATTATGCAGTTCCGGGTACCTATCAAATTACTATTGAAGATGGTAGTGCAAATAAATGCGATAGCATTATTAATTTAAACCTATTGTCCTATAGTAGAATGTTCGTTTCTGATTCTATTATTGTCGCCGATAAGGGATCTGGGTCAGGTTCTATTAGTATTTTTATTAAGGGTGGAAAATTACCCTACAAATATTTGTGGAATAATAATTCAAAGGACCCTATCATATTGAATTTGAAATCTGGAAATTATTCAGTCACGGTTACAGATGCCAATAATTGTGTTCAAATATTTACATTTTTCGTTAAGCTAAATACACTGACAAAAGATGTTGATCAAGATGTAGGGTTTGATGTCTTTCCTAATCCAGTATCGGCTCAACGAGATATTACCATAAGATTTCGAAATGGAACTGGAGATTGGGCCATTACACTGTATGCATCAGATGGAAGATCTTTGCAATCCCTTCATTTGAATGATATAAAATTATATGATGAAGTCAATATTACCCTGCCAGACTTTGAAGGTGTTTTGCTTTTAAATGCAATCCATTCTTCTGGTAGACGTTATGTTAAAAAATTAATTTGTATTAAATCCTAAAAAACCGTAATGCGACAAAAGAAATTTATACTATTTGTTACCATGTGTTTGATAACACAAGGGATATTGTTATCTCAAAATACCATTGCATTAAAGAAAATAGTTGGAGGACTTTCTATTCCAATTTATATGACTCATGCTGGAGATGAACGCATTTTTATTGTTGAAAAAGCAGGCCGAATAAAAATTTTCAATAATGGAAAAATTCAAGATACTGTGTTTTTGAATATTGCTTCGAAAGTTAATTCCAGGGGAAATGAACAAGGATTATTAGGATTGGCATTTCATCCAGATTTTAAAAATAATGGATATTTTTTTGTAAATTATATTAATAACAATTCACCAAATCAAACGGTTATTGCACGATACAAATTAAGTTCATTTAGTCCGAATAAAGCAGACAGTACATCTGAAAAAGTAATTCTAACTATTGATCAACCCTTTAATAATCACAATGGTGGATGTTTGCAGTTTGGTAAAGATGGATACTTATATATTGGAATGGGAGATGGTGGAAGTGCTAATGACCCAAATAATAATGCACAGAACGGGAATTCCCTTTTAGGGAAAATGTTGCGTATAGATATAGATACTGCAGCTAACTATAGTGTGCCTGCCAATAATCCATTTGTAAAAGATAGCACGGTTAAAGATGAAGTATGGGCCATTGGATTGCGCAATCCATGGAGATTTAGTTTCGATCGTTTAACTGGTGATATGTGGATTGGAGATGTTGGACAGGGCACATGGGAAGAAGTTGACTTCCAAAGTGCAACGAGTAAAGGTGGTGAAAATTATGGTTGGAGGTGTTATGAAGGAAATGCAAACTTTAATACTACAGGTTGTAAACCAAAAAGTACATTTACTTTTCCGGCACATGTTTATTTGTCGGATGAAAACAATCAAGGTTGCTCAATAACAGGTGGGTACGTCTATCGAGGGAAGAATTGTCCATCATTGTTTGGTAAATATTTTTTTGGCGATTATTGCAGTGGTTTAATTTGGGAAATTGAAAACAAAGGCGATACGATGTTTTCTAATAAACAAGCTTATTTTTTTAAACGCAGTGAGATTTCTTCATTTGGTGAAGATGTTAATGGAGAATTGTATATGATAGCTATTGCAGAGGGTAGTTTATACCAAATTTGTGAAGCATGCAATATAGTATATAAAGATACTCTTGTTCAGCCTACTTGTTCTAATTCACAAGATGGAATGATCTCCATTGTTTCTGGTCAACCTAATATCAGGTATTTATGGAGTACCGGAGACACAACTTCTAATTTATTAAATCTGGGCGCTGGAAATTACAAAGTTACCCTTACTGTAGGAGCCTGTACGACACAGAAAGAATTTATTATTCAGGCACCAAAACAAGATTCCATTTGTATTACACCTATTTTTAGAGCTGAAATTTGTGCATCGGATTCTGCTATTTTAATAGCATGTGATGCTGCTCCAGGTGCTAATTATCAATGGTATAAGGACTCTGTTGTCGTGCCGTCCCTCACAAATAAAAGAGTCTTTGTCAATCAATCAGGATATTATCAAACTCAAACCATTAATTCATCAGGATGTAAATCTTCTTTATCCTTAGGAATACAGATTACTGTTTTTCCATTACCTCCAAAACCAACAATTAGCGGTCAAAGAGATACATTAAATGCATCTCCCGGATATTCTTCTTACCGTTGGTTTTTGAATGGAACACTAAAGGCTGGAACATTAATACCACAATATGTTATTCAGGAAAAAGGATGGTATCAGGTCAGTGTAATAGATTCCAATCTATGTGAAAGTGAGAAATCGGATTCCATTTATTTAATACCTTTGTCAACTGTCGATGTGTTGAATGAAACAGTTCAAATTATTCCAAATCCTAATTCCGGAAAATTCATACTTAAGATGGAATCATTAACAACTAAACCTGTGTTATTAAAAATGATTAACGAATCAGGAATAGAGGTTTACAAACAACGAATCTTTGAATTTTCGAATGTGATCCAAGTCAATATGTCCCATGTTTCAAAGGGTATGTATGTTTATATATTAGTAGGGCCAAAAAACCAAACGATTTCAACCGGAAAATTGATCGTAGAATAATCTCATTTATTTATACCTCCGTAAGTAATCAATGATTGCTTAAATACAAATAATTACCTTGTTGAGGATTTATGTATTGATTTAGAACCCGGTGGATGTCTTCACGTGTGAGTTGAGTATAGTGATCGAGTTCAGTATAAATGAGATCAGGATCTTCAAGCCATTCTGCATAAGACAGATTTAAAGCTTGATTGACGGTTCCTAGCTGAGAAAACAAATATGCGGATTCATTTTTGTTCATATATTTTTGCCAATCATGATCCGAAATTTCTTGATTTTTTAGCTTATTAATCACTTCCCAAAAAGCATCTTGGCCTTGTTGAATATTGATTCCGGTATTCAATTTACCTTCCATGATAATGAGTCCGGGATCTGTAGTTGCCGTTAGATAGCAATCAATAGATGAGAATAGCATTTTTTCTTTTTTCAAAGAACTATATAATATAGAAGATTTGCCTTCTGAAAGTATATCCGTTAAAAAGTCTAATGCATAAAAGTCTGGATTTTTTCTATTACTACAATGAAATGAAATGTAGAGTGCTTCTTCAGGATAAGTTCCCAATATAGTACGTTCACGTTTTTCTGTTTGAAGATCTTCTGAAGGATATTTTTTTTGAATAACGGATTTGGATCCAATTGTTCCAAAATGCAAGTTCACCAACTTAATGGTTTGGTCGACATTAATATTTCCACTTATAACCAGGATAGCATTTGATGGATGATAATAATGATCATAAAAGGCTACTGCATCATCATATACTAAGTTGGCAATATCTTCTTGGTTTTGTCCTATAACCGGCCATTTGTAGGGGTGTTTTTGGTAAGACAAATCAAAGATCCAATGTGAAAACATGCCATAAGGATTATTTAAATAGTGTTCACTAAATTCTTCGATAACAACTTTTTGCTGGATTTTAAATTCCTTTTTACCAATATTGAAACCTTGCATACGTAAAGCTTCAAGTTGAAGCATAAGTTCCAATTGTTGGACAGGTGCTATATTATAATATTGAGTCGTGTCAGGTGTTGTAAAGGCATTACTTTCACCGCCGGCATTTTGCATAATTTCGTCAAAATTGACATCAATGCCACAATTGGAAAACATCAAATGTTCAAACAAATGTGCTATTCCTGTTTTGTGGGATTGCTCATCTCTGGAGCCCACTTTATATAAAATACTGACGCATGCCATTTTGGTGCTGTTATCAGGTAATAACAACACAGTAAGTCCATTGTCTAAGGTAATTCTTGTGTACGGATTCAGTGTAGAAGTATTTTTGATGGAACAAAAGTAATATTTCTTGCGACAATTAAATAAAAAAGAGCATTTCAATAAATTATTGAAATGCTCACTCTAAAATGCAATAAATATATATTCCTAATATCGAATTAATTTTTTTCGGGTTATAGTCTTATTTAGGGATACCAGACAAACTAAATAGGTTCCAGGAATATAGCTCGTTAGATCTATAGTTGTATATCCTGATTCATGTATGTCAATCCGACTTATTTTTTTACCATAGATATCAAATAATTCGAGATGACTTTGTTCTGAAAGTTTCTTCGAAATAACGGTACAATATTGTTGTGTTGGATTTGGAAATAAAACAATATCTGTTGATGAATTAAGGATTGAAGTGCCAGAAGGCCCTAAGATCTCAGTCTGAACTAAATTGGTTAAAATAGGACTATTTTGATCAAAATAAATAGATGCAGTATTTTGGATAAAGGTTCCAACCGGTAAACCTGGAAGTGGCTTTATAGCGAATTGTATAAATCCGGAAGATGCATCAAAATTGTGTAAGCTATCCACCAGGGCAATATCAGGAAATGAAATAGATAATATGTTATTGCCCAACAAGGTGAATTCATTAGTATGGCTTGAATTAATTATTCTAATGGTGCCTGGATTTAAAAACGGAGATAAAGTATCCACTAACATTACATGATACGCACTGTCATTTCCTGTGTTTTGAAAATGTATGGTATAGATTAATTCTTGATTGTTTGGATAATTAAGCGGGAGGGTATTTGCATTCACTGTTTTGTAATTTGGATCATGGGAGTTTACAATAACTCCTTGAAGGTTTATGGAATTGTTTATGGTATTGATATCATTTAAAGTTTCTACAATTCCAAAAATATTGAATGAATCACCTAAGGGCGTATTTTGTGGTATTTTGAATTCAGCTTCAATGGACCTTATTCCAAAATAAGGAATTTCTTGATTGAAAAACCAAATTATGGTATCCTGAATAATAGTATCCTTAACAGGTGTGCCTGATTCATAGGTCCAGTTCTGTGGTGCAACTAATTTGACCGTATAAGGGGAAGGCTTAGTAGAACCTAAATTATTGATTTGCATTTTAATTTTTAAAATATTTCCTGGTCTAAGTCGTCCTTTTATTGTTCCTGCCAATTCCAAATCTGTAATGTTCTTACTGCTAAATCTAAAATCATAACTATTGGATAAATAGGATGGTGATGTTGTTGCAATCGTATGAATGATTGGATCAATATTCCATAAATTTTGATCGAAAGCATCTATGGATAAGGTATTTGTTGTTTGAGTATCTAATTTAATAAAGTACCCAAATGATTTTGAAGAAATATACACGTCTCTAGGTAATGAATGAATAGTTCTATTAAGTATAGGTGTATCCAATGCATCGTATATTCCATTATTATTTTCATCAATGTAAACTTTGCCTGAAGCAGTAGAACTCAATAGGCATTGATTAGCATCTTGATTGACTATAATTTTTGCACAACGGTATGCCGTTTGTTGACAAATTTGATTATTAACTGGATTGCCACGTATGGCTTTCACACAGAGTTCAAATTCACCTAAATTGGGGAAGTCTAATTTAATTGAAGAGCGATATTTATTTAATTTTATTTGATCAAGGGTCCAAATATAATTTGCCGTTTCAACAGTGTCTACAAAAAAAGAATAATTGTATTCACCTTGACAGATATAAATAGTTGAATCAGGATCATTGTTGATTAATGATACATCTTCAAGCGGTGGCAGATTATTATTGCCATTGATATTTATGGTAAAATCGCATACATCACCAGAACACCCATCAACAAACAAATAATAGGTTTTCGATTCGGGTAACATCATGTCAATTGTATAAGATCCGGGACCAATACAATTTGGATTGCAGGCTAATGATTCAACACAACTGCAATCTCCCCAAATACCCATCTGAACGCCCGTCCCATTTACAGTACAATTACTATAGGTCACAGTAATACTTAACGGTCCAGCTGCTGCATTAAATGCCCACCATGAAGTATTATGTGATTCACCTCCGGAGGGACATAGCGGGGTACATCCTGTTGGGTTGGAATAATTTGCATTGGAACATGTATATCCATCTAGATCAAAAAGATTACAAATCACATTTGCGTCTTGACAATTATCAGCAGCGGGTGGTGTGCATTGACCTGTGAGATCAATACAGCAAAGGATTTTGGTGATTAGGATGAGTACTATTTTTTTCATGATATTGAATTTATTATATTGAATAAAATTTTGTATTTGATTTCTTCTTTTATAGTAACGTCTAGAAATTTAAAGTGTAGATATTTTAATCTTAAAGTGAAGATTTACGTATGCTCATTTTTATGGATCATATTAATTAAAGTAAGTTTTTAAATATTTATTAAGTTTATTTTTTTAGATCTCATGAATAAATTATTTTAATTAAGTATTGATGTATGTTAAGTATATACATTTTGATGGCATGGCGTTGCATTACTTTTGTAATTTTTTTTCATTGGTTAATTTATTCTTGCTTTTTAGAATATTTCTGGTGATAAAATGAGTACAATTGAAAACTTTTGTGCTTTTACAATTAGTATCGCTCTGGAAGGAGTCATGAACCAGTTGTTAATAATGATTTGAAAATTGAGATTTTAAAGTAAAAAAATCATGTTTAAATAAATATGTATGTATTTAAATGTCCCTTTAAATGCTTTATAAAATCTCGATATAGATCAATTTAATTGGATCAAATGTAAAATGAGTAATGTTTAACTTTGGCTTATATTTGACGCTTTAACGGAAAGATTATTAAATTTATAAATGATATGAAACGATTTTCAATTTTTAGGAATGACCTATTATTGGTATTTTATTTATTTTCCTATATTCAAACCTCAAACGCTCAAAAGTGGCCTGGATATACGCTTATTGCGGCTACCAATTCCACTAATGCTTATTTATTAGACACCTTGGGGAATACCTACCATACTTGGAAACTGAATGGTAACACTGGATATTCTGCTCATTTGATACCAGGTGGAACGATTGTCAGAGCGGTACAACATGCCGGTAATTATTTTAATGCAGGACCTCAATGTGGCCAGGTTCAGAAAACAGATTATAATGGAAAGGTCATCTGGGATTATGTTTACTCCACTGTAAATTATTGTTCGCACCATGATATTTGCCCAATGCCTAATGGAAATGTTCTATTGATTGCATATGAATTAAGAACAGCTGCGGAGGTTGTAGCTGCAGGTAGTAAATCAAATCTTATCATGTGGCCTGACAAAATTGTGGAAGTCAAACCAACAGGAGCCACTACGGGGGAAGTAGTGTGGGAATGGAAATCTTTTGATCACTTAGTTCAAAATGTCGACCCAAGTAAAAAAAATTATTATCCTTCCATTTCCGATCATCCCGAACTCTTGGATATCAATTATAAAACTACTAAAGATTGGTTGCACATGAATGGTGTGGATTATAATGCGGAGTTAGATCAGATCGCCTTTAGTTCGCATAATTTAAATGAAATTTATATTATAGATCACAGCACAACTATGGCAGAGGCTTCATCTCATAGTGGTGGAAAATATGGTAAAGGAGGTGACATACTATATCGTTGGGGAAATCCACAAGCTTATGGTGCATCCGGAGCCGCTAATTTTAAAGTAGTTCATGATGCGCATTGGGTTCCTGCAGGTTGTCCTCGTGCCGGTTCATTGGTTGGATTTAATAATCAAGGGGTTTCAAATACTAAATCATCAGTAGATATCATTGCACCACCTTACACAGAGGATAGCAATTACAGTAAAACTCCTGGTGCAGCATTCGAACCAACTACTTATACTTATCGCCATGCTGCAAATGGTTTTACAAGTAATGAGGGCGGATCTCAACAATTACCTAATGGGAATATGATTGTTTGTGTGGCAAAGGCAGGATATGTTTATGAAGTGGATGCCAATGAAAAAGTATTATGGTCTACTAATGTAAACGGTGGTCTTTCTCAGGCGTTTCGGTATAGTAAATGTTATATTGAAGGGACCTTAGCCGATAAACCTGTTATTTCTAAAGTTGGAGATTTGTTAATGTCCTCTGATGCTTCAACTTATCAATGGTATCTCAATGGTTTAAAAATAAATGGAGCGACTGAGCGGGAATATACACCAACACAAAGTGGAAAATTTCAAGTCATCATTACCAATACTGGTGGTTGCGAATCTGAAATTTCGGATGTTTTTAGATTCATAAAGAATACAACACAAGTAAATGACTTAAGTGATGATATTGATTTTAAGGTCTATCCAAATCCTATTACAGACCATATTTTTGTTTACCCACAAAATGAAAATCATTATTTTCGATTGTATGATGTCTATGGTAGGATTCATTTTTCTGGACAAAGTATTGAAGAAAAGAATTTATCAACTCTTCCTTCAGGGATCTATTATCTTAACATAAATGGATCAATTCATCATATATTTAAGTTGAATAAAATATAGAATTTCATATTGGTTTTAACCTAGATGAATGGAAAATATCTTACAATTTGCATGATGCCTTATACTAAATTTTTATTCATTTTGTTTTTATTCATTCAGAATCAAGTTGTAATTACAGCTCAAAGAACGATAAACGTAGATTTTAAATTTATTTATCATCAACGGGACTTGATAATGGACAGTTTGTACGTTAGGAATAATCAAGAATCCATACAATTCGAGACTCTTAAATTCTATATTTCGAACTTGAGATTTAATCTTAATAATGAGAATACATTCATCGAAAAAAACAGCTTTCATTTAATAGATATGGAAGATCGGAATTCCTTACATGTTTCTGTTTCTGATAGTTTAAATGGTGATATCCGTAATTTAAGTTTTAATTTAGGTATAGATAGCACAACGAATGTTTCAGGAGCGATGGGTGGAGATTTAGATCCTACAAAAGGTATGTATTGGACTTGGCAAAACGGCTATATCAATTTTAAGTTAGAAGGAAAAAGCACATTATGCAAAACCAGAAACAATGAATTTCAATTTCACATAGGTGGATATATGAATCCATTTACTACTCTTCAAAAAATTGAATTACCTATTAATAAAGTCGGTTCATGTACCATTGTATTTGATTTGGAGCAATTGATGGATAAGATTGACTTATCTATTCTCAATCATGTGATGTCACCACAATTGGATGCGGTAGAAATTTCAAAAAAAATAGTGACTGCTTTTAGTATTGAGTAGGTATGAAACAAGGATTAATTTTATGGATGTTGTTTTTTGCTTGTATAGCATTTTCAGGTATTCCTTTCAATGATCCAATTGAAATTCCGAAACATTTTCCAAAACCAATTTATTCATTTTCAACTAATCCGATAACTGTTGAAAAAATAGAATTAGGGAGAGCATTGTTTTATGATCCCATTCTTTCAAGGGATTCTACGATATCATGTGCAAGTTGTCATTCACAGTATAATGCTTTTGCGCATGTGGATCATGCCTTAAGTCATGGGATTAAAGATCAGATTGGAACGCGTAATGCTCCTGCCTTGTTGAATCTTGCTTGGCAAAAATCATTTATGTGGGACGGGGCTATCAATCATTTGGACATGCAATCATTATTTCCAATCACACATCCTAAAGAGATGGATGAGAACCTGGAACATGTAATGTCTAAATTACAGCAAACGAACATTTATCCTAAATTATTTTTTAAAGTCTACAGTGATTCCTTAATTACAGGTGAGCACACTTTAAAAGCCATTTCTGCATTCATGGTTTCACTGGTCAGTTCACATTCTAAATATGATAGCATGATTCTCAAACAAGCCTTATTTACTAAACAAGAAACTAAAGGATATAAATTATTTAAAAAGCATTGCAACAGTTGTCACACGGAACCTTTGTTTACAAATTTAAAGTTTGAAAATAATGGATTACCAGTTGATACTTCATTAAATGATTTTGGTAGAATAAGTATTACACATCAATCAACTGATTCTTTGAAATTCAAAGTACCTACACTGCGCAATATTGAGTTTACCTATCCTTATATGCACGATGGACGATTCAAGCGACTTGGTGAAGTGATCCAACATTATGCTTCAGAGATCCAACGACAACCAACGCTTGCAATGCAACTTCAAAAACTCATGCTTTTAAGTTCTAATGATAAAGTGGACTTGATGGCTTTTTTACTGACCTTGACAGATAAGACGTTTTTGTTTGATCCAAGGCATGGGTATCCATTTGGTCATTACAAATAACAATTTTTATCTTTTTGTTTCTAAAGCATTCCTGCCAAACCATGAATGAATTTACAATCCGAATATTTATGTTATGTGATAACAAAATCCGCAATAATTTCAATGAGTGTTATTAAGAGTAAATTATTAAATGTTATTCTGAAAAAAGTACGTAATTGATTTTTGAATTCCTTAGTCGAGGTTTAAATACATATAGGCATTTCGTCTTACTAATTATCCCAATTCAAGAGTATTTGATTAAGTCTAATTTAATAAAGTAATTATTTTTTTGTATATTTGAATACTCATTCATAAAAAATTCATACTCTAAACTATGAATAAAGAAGATGTTTTACTGATCAAAGATCTTGCTTCCTTTGAGAATCTGGTCAATCAAAACAAACAGTTTTTTGATTTGAATTTGATGGTCATGCCTGGCACTTTGGAGGATAAGCATAAAGACATCGATCCTGTGAAAGGTATAAGGGCACTGCGACGGCAGTTTAATTTGATTTACTTATTGACTGAAGGGGAGCATGATGTCATGTTGGGAGCTGACTATAGATGGTTAAAACCCAATGATTTAGTCATCGTGCCTGAGAACATGGTATATGCATCTCAGCACATTAGAAATTGCAAGGGATTTTGTATTCACTTTAAGACAGAATTTGTTCAAAATTTAATCAACGGACCTTTAACTGAAGATTTTCCATTTTTTCATTTTGAAGCCGAGCATATCATAAATCTCAATGATAAGGACAGTCTACTGATTCAACAAGCATTTAAGAATATCATATCTGAGTACCAGTCCACATCAAATGAAAAGGATTCCATACTTCGCAATCTAATACATATATTATTATTGAGAATCAGAGAAATTTACAGACCCTATGTAAAGCAATTCATGATGAGCAGTAGCAGAGCCACACGTTTGGCAAATACATTCAAGCACATGTTGGAGCGAGATTTTATTAAAAACAGATCCGTTCAAAAATATGCCAGTGAATTAAATATAAGCTCAAAATACTTATATGATGTGGTTAAGGCAACATTCGGAAAAACACCTCGCGATTTCATTAACGATATGTTATTATTAGAAGCCAAGGTGCAGTTGGGTTCCACTGATAAAACCATTTCAGAAATTGCTTTTGATCTGCAATTTGATGATCAAGCACACTTTAGTCACTTCATTAAGCAAAAATCGGGGATGAGCCCTGTTGCCTTAAGGCAAGTACTCTGATTTATACATATCTTAACGTAATAAGTACATAGCCTGTACCTTAATTCGCCAATAGATTTGCATCGTTATTTATTTTATCACCAATTTATTTTAATGTTATGCAAGTCAAGTTATTATTTATTTCTTTGTTTTATATTGGAAGTTTACTTTCATTTGAGTTTGCTCAAGCTCAAAATCATATGCACGATGAAAAAGCAGCAAAGGTTGATTTTTCTAAACCGGATGACGTGCGAACCTTTCCACTTGGAAAAGTGGATCTAGCAAAAATTGGCGGTGCCATGATAGGGCGTGCCGTGTTTCAACCGGGTTGGAAATGGTCTGAATCTGTGAAACCTATTGCAAAGACAGAAAGTTGCGAGGCGCCCCATTTTCAATACCATGTTTCCGGAATTCTCAGAATAAAGATGGATGACGGAACTGTTTTAGACTGTAAGCCTGGTGACGTATCCTATTTACCGATGGGTCATGATGCATGGGTTGTAGGAAAGGAACCTGTTGTGGTTATTGATTTTCATGGAATGTATGATTATGCAAAAGCCAATATGAGGAAATAGTATTAGGCATTTTATCCGTTTAATCAACAAGTTTAACGGATAACTTGTCTTGTATTAAAGGCGCAGTTTTGCAATTTGTAGGACTGCGCTTTTTTTTATTAGTTTGAAATATTAATTTAGAATAAATACAAAGTTTACCCTTTCTTCACGAACTGAGTAAGTATAATAATAGTCTGGTCATTAACCTTTCCTTCTATTTGGTTTGTATTATCTGGAACCAGTTTAATTTTCTTGACTATGGTTCCTTTAGGTGCCATGAAGTTAGCCCCTTTTACATTGAGTACCTGAGTTAGTACGACATTATCTCCATTTTCCAAAACTATGCCATTACAATCCTTATGCACTTCTTTGATTTCATACATGCGTATCGCGTCATCAATCACAGAATCACTTAATTCGACAGAATTAATAATATCATTAGCCCATTCCTGGTCCTTATAAAGATGTAACAATCTATAAGTAAGTACTTGTACAGGTGTTTGCTCGCTCCAAATACTTGCTGCCAGACATTGCCAATGGGATGTATCATTTTTATCATTATTTTCAATGCTATTATAACAATAATCACAAAGGGCAACGATATTGTTCATATCATATCCTTTCTCTGCATTAACTATATATTCATGATTCGGTGCTGTCAGACTGCACAATTCACATAGATCCCCGCAACGTTCTTTTAATTTGTCATTATTCATAGGAGCAAAGATAATATATTTTGCTTAGTTCTTGTTTTAGTTCTTAAGATTATGAATAACAAAGGTAGGCTTCTTTAGAAAATTAAGAAGTTTTTGTTGTTTTTCAGATTTTGTGTATTATTCTAGATACAATTGCAAATTCAATAAATGGAATGGTTGATTGTTTTATTAGTAGACGCAACTGGTATTTGTAATTTTCAACTTCAAATGGATTCAATTTTACATATCTTTACAAAATATAAATGTTCGAATTCTGTAATCATCAGTTTCAGATTGTAATAAAATTTAGTATGTTTCCAATTAGGTAAGATTAAAATAGGGAAAGGTCAAATTTTTAGAGGACTTTACTATTATAGAATTGGAAATAAAGTATAATCTTATGATCAGAACCAGATATCATTTTTTAAATATTAACAAACAGAATAAATGGGATAATTATTAATTCTTCTTATGTTAATTATGGTTAAATTATATTTTATGACTAGAATATTTTACTTTTTTATTATTTATGTTTTTAGTTTTAATGTCCAATCTCAACGCAATGTAATCCTTATTATCGCTGACGATATTGGTACAGATTATTTTGGATTTTATGAAGATGGTAAAGATACTGTTGATGTCCCAAATATTCGTGGCTTATTAAAAAAAGGGATTCGTTTTTCAAATGCTATGTCAAATCCTGTCTGTTCATCAACACGTGCAGGAATACTCACGGGTCGTTATAGTTTTCGAACAAAAGTTGGTGGAATAGTCGGCGGTGAAGGTGGATCGAACCCCTTGGATACTTCAGAGATAACAATTGCAAGGTTATTGGACATATTTAATCCAAATATTGCGAAGGCCAATATAGGAAAGTGGCACTTACATCAAGCCATGCCTATCGCTAATCTAAAATTTCCCAATGTTCTTGGTTATAACCATTACGAAGGTGGATTTATCGGCCAGTTGACGAGTTATACCAATTGGACTAAACATACAAATGGTATCGCAAGTACAATTACTAATTATGCGACTTCTGAGAATGTTGACAATGCAGTCAGTTGGATCAAACTACAAAAAGCCAATCCTTTTTTTCTTTGGTTGGCTTTTAATGCACCCCATGCACCATATCATTTGCCACCAGCGAATTTGCATAAATATTCTAATTTAAGTGGAACCAATCAGGATATCATGCAGAATCCAAAATCGTATTTCAAAGCGGCAATGCAAGCTATGGATACTGAACTGGGAAGGTTGATTGATTCACTTAGAGTAATGAATAGATTAGATAGTACTGACTTTATTTTTATTGGTGATAATGGGAATGAAATCAGAACGGTTCAGATTGTCGATAGCGACAGAGCCAAGGGAACAATCTATCAATATGGAGTTCATGTGCCATTTATAATTGCTGGGCCATCCGTTGTAGATCCAAACAGGACAAGTAATGCATTAGTTAATACAGTTGATATTTTTGCTACAGTTCTTGAATTATTTGGCATGAGTAATTGGTCATTACTAATTCAACCAAACAAGCCGGTGGATAGTAAAAGTATCTTACCAATTTTAAAAAATACAAATACTGAAATTCGTCCATGGTCTTTCTGTGAAATATTTAGACTTATGCCGGATTCCCGAGATGGAAAAGCCATACGAAATTTTGACTACAAATTATTTCGCTTTGATGATGGAAGACAAGAATTTTATCATTTGAAGAATGATCCAGAAGAACATGTAGATTTACTTAAAGGATCATGGAATAATGAAGATGTAGCGAACTATTATTATTTGTGTAATGAAATGACCAATTTATTAGGAACAGGTAATCTATGTAAACAAGTAGTAGGAATACAAGTTATTCATACATTAAATAAGTTTGCTTATCCAAATCCTTTTATTTCGCAAATACATGTATTTCCAGAATATGAAAGGGATTTATTTCATTTGATCAATGGAATGGGTCAGAGTGTTTTTATTGGAAATGATATTATACATCAAGATTTTTCAAATCTCCCAAAAGGATTGTACGTCTTGAAGAATGTAAATATTAGAAATCAAACTATAAAACTCCTTAAGGAATAATATCTTTGTTCTTAAAATAATTTTTTAAATCATAATTTAATTGGATTGAAATGAGACATATTTTTATATTAAGTTTTGTACTTCTTCATTATTTTAATACTATGGGACAAACTAATCCTGCAATAACTGCATGGATCCAGAATTCCACTAACATTATGGGGCGTCATTATGTCAAAGGTAATTCGACACCGATTAATGATAATGTGTTAGCCAATGTACAGTCTGTTAAATATTCAGCAACCTCGGTTTACATCGCCACAAATGGAATTCCGGCTTATATTACAGGCCCATTTTTAGATGGCAATCCATCTATTGCAACAGCGCAAAATGCAATATTTAAGTTTACCTTAAGCCCAATTAAAAATGCTGGTACACCAATCAATACAACAGGAGGAAACATTGGAATCTTTATAAATGGTGTAGCCATGTTTGATTATAGAGATGGTGTTTCTTGGCAAAACTCAACCAAATCACTTAAAGGTGGTCCCCTCGGAGGAATGGGAGATGGTATGTGGAATAGAGATGCTGTAGTGGGAGAAAGACTGGGTTTCGATTGTTCGAAAGCTCATCCTGCTATGGGAAATTATCATCACCATCAGAATCCCAGTGCTTTTAAATTAGATTTAAATGTGATTAGTACAGTTTGTAATTTATATGATTCAGATGGATTGTATGTCATCGATAGTACTAAGCATTCGCCGTTGATTGGATTTGCGTATGATGGGTTCCCTGTGTATGGAGCCTATGCTTATAAGAATCTGGATGGAACTGGTGGTGTTGTACGGATGAAATCAAGTTTTAAACTCCGGAAAATAAGTCAAAGAAATACCTCTTCAACTGGCGGCTCGGTTACACCGGGTCCTGATGTAAGTGCCACCTATCCACTGGGGTATTTTAGAGAAGATTATGAATACATTCCAACTTCAGCTACTACCCCTGATTTTCTGGATGAACATAATGGGAGAGTATGTGTAACACCTGAATATCCAAAAGGGATATATTGTTATTTTGCGACCGTTGATGAAGGTTGGAATTCAGCTTATCCTTATTTGATTGGACCTACTTTCTATGGTGTGCGCACTCCTGCGAAAGTTACTTCAATAACAGAGGCGGTTACAACTTATATTCCTTCACCTACAGGCTTTTCCAATCAAAGCAAAGAGGAAATTGATTTACAGGTTTTTCCTAATCCGTCCAATGAGTTTTTAGCGGTCCAACTAAATGGAATTTCAACTGATAATTTAAGAATTGAATTAATGGATAGGTATGGAAAAATTTTAAAATCTGAAATGATTTATCAAGGAAGTACCATTGCATATTTTGACACTAGAACATTGTATTCTGGTATATATTTTGTTCGCCTAAAGAAAAATAAAGATTACCTGATAAAGAAAATTGAAATGATTAAATAGTCAGTGGTGAATTAATTTACGATTTATTTTATATAAAGTAATAATGTCTTTTTGTAAAATTTGAAATGTTTTTTTAAAAAAATTTGATTGTTGCATAGTGAGGATTACTTGATGATTGCGGACTCTTATGATTAATCATTTTTAGTTAAAGTTGCATTAATTTTATGTTGATAGTAATAATGTATGTAATTTTAATTCTCGGATCAATTTATCGTTCATTTAAATGTTTGCAAATGTACCAAAGTAGACAACTTCTGATTTCATTTTTAACTCTAATACTAAGTATTCTTAGTTTTTTCATTGTGAATGCCCAAATGTTAAAACTGCCAGATGGAGGCACAAATTACAAATGCAGTATCGGCAGAACCATTGGTTTAACTCAGATTGACATGACCTGGAATTCCCCGGGTGTCAAAGGCCGTGAAGGCAAAGTCTGGGGTGATCTGGTATATTATGGTTTTTCAGTACTTGGCTACGGTTCGAATGTGGAGTCTCCATGGCGTGCAGGTGCAGATGAGAACACAACCATTTCATTTACCACTGATGTAAGTATAAATGGCAAGAACTTAGCTGCCGGCAAATATGGATTTTTTATTGCCGTTTATCCAGATTCTTGTGTTTTGATTTTCAATAGAAATTCCCAAGCATGGGGAAGTTATTTTTATAATAAAGATTTGGATGTTCTAAGAGTATCCACTCGACAAAATAAAGATGTAAAAGACAGTAAAGAGCGACTGGAATATGTCTTTGAAAATCAAACAGAAAACTCAGTTGAAATCGCTTTGTTATGGGAACATTGGCGCATTCCCATGAAGGTAGAAGTTGAATTGACAAAAACTACTCTGGCTTCCATTAGAACCCAACTCAGCAGCGGAATGGGTTTTGATCCTCCAAGTCTTGAAGCGGGTGCTAATTGGTGTTTAAATCATAATATCAATTTCGATGAAGCATTGAATTGGATTAACTCTGCAACCAATCCAAATTTGGGTGGTGTTAGAACATTCAAGGCACTTTCTACACATGCTGGTTTATTAGGTAAAACGGGGAAGCAAGCAGAAGCTGATAAAATGATGGCGGAAGCTATTGAGTTAGGCGGTGCTATTGATTTACATCAGTACGGAAGAAGTTTGTTGAATCAAAAAAAATATCAGGAAGCCATGATCGTATTCGAAAAGAATTTCAAAAAACATGCCGGGGCTTGGCCAACCAATGTAGGCATGATGCGCGGCTATTCTGCTCTTGGTAATTTGAAAAAAGCCTTGGAGCATGGTAAAGTAGCACTCACCCAAGCGCCTACACCAGAAGATAAGAAGAATATGGAAGGCTTGATTAAAACTTTGGAAGGAGGAAAGGCATTGTAAGCTAGTTTATTTGAAAGTTTTTATAAGTCAGAAGTTATATAATTTCAAAATAGGTTTATGATCTATATGTAATGAAAAAAAGAAGGTATTTGAAATTTTCATTTGGGATAATTAGTTTGACTTTATTGCCATTATTTTGTATTATTTATTTATTTATTTTCGAGTAATGTTTTTGAATCCATTAAGGGAATAGATATGGGTAAAATTTCTGCCGATGAGTTGGATAGATTTTTCCATATGATATAAATAAATTTAGAAACTATAAGAAAGTAATTTTGAATGGAAATGACAAAGAAGATTTCAATAGCTTAGAAATTGCTCGCTCATTAATTAAAAATTTGTGGATGTCCAAGGATACAATTAATGGAATTCATATTACTTTGATTGAACATGTTAGATTTTGGGCATTCATCAGAATCTTAGACATTATAAAAGATGAAAAAGTGGAATACTACATATGGGAGAAGAATAACTTTTGGATTTATTATAAGGAGCCATTGAGTACTGAGGTCTCTGATTTTTTTGGTAATTGTATTATTGGTGGATCTTACATTTCAATTGAAAAAGTAAATCGAAATAATCTACTTCAAGAACAAACACAAAGTTCTTTTTTTCTATTAAAATTGTTTTGGTTGCCTCTAATGCTCTTTGCTTGTTTGATATGGATCAATTTTCAACAATTAAAATATGTTTAAATCTTTTTAACGATTTCTTATCTATATTTTTATAAATCTAGTTTTAATTTAGATTAACAGACGATCGATATCTTGATATTAGCCATTATATTAAAGAAGTAAATTTCTAGTCCTTGAAAAATCACCCATATGGGTGATCCATTCATGAAAATGTCAGCTCAACTTTGCAGGGTTATTTTTTTCTTGAATTTTTAACAAGCGTTAGAATTATGAAACTATCTTATTTATTTAATCTGCTTTTAATATCTTTATTATGGTCTTGCTCGAAAGATAAATCTGATAAACCATCTTATTCAATTGGAAAAAATCAATTTAAAATCCAAGTAGATGGAAAGGAGAGAATTTATTTTGTCCATGTGCCTGCTGGTTATTCCCATGATCGTGAAACTCCCGTCGTATTTATGTTTCATGGAACTGATCAAACGGGTGAACAATTTTATTATATTTCTGGATGGAAGGAAGTAGGCGACGCTCATAATATTCTGACCGTTTTTCCTTCTGCGCTTTCAAATTGTGTAACAGAGGATGGCATAACCAAACCGTCTACCAAATGGAATGTTATCGGGGCCGGATACACTTATTGTAATGGCGTAATACCATCAGATGATATTCATTTTGTGCGCGAAATCATCAAGCAACTTAAAAACAATTATAATGTTGATGCACATAGAATTTACACCGTGGGATTTTCAAATGGAGGTGAATTTGCTGCCAGAACGGCACTCGAAATATCCAACGAACTTGCCGCTTCTACCTCTACTGGAGGATGGGGTGCTATGCCCAGAGACACTACAATCATCCCAAGTAGAAAGCTACCTGTAATGTTAATATTTGGCAATCAGGATGGAAAAATATTGAGTCATTTAGGTCTTCCTTCAAATGCTTCTATACCTATGGGATTTGATTCCGTGTATTCTAAATATCCCTTTTTATATAAAGTTCAGATCGATCCTTATGTTCGGTGTTTTGAGTTGAATGATAAAAGTTATCAGGTTTTAGGTGATACCAATTCTGTGGTTTATGCTAATTATTATGGTGTCAGTGGTATGGCAGCTAATACTTTTAGAATCGTAGAAATAAAAAATCTACATCACGAATATCCCAATGGAATTAATCATCCTTTAAATGGCGCTTTGCATAATTGGGAATGGTTTAAACAGTTTACATTGCCATAATGTTTCACATTTTATAGGTTGAATAAGTTAATTGCAATGAGCAATCACGGTACCTTTAGATACTTATTTTTCCAATGATTCAGATTAATTAATTACCCTAATAAAAATCTTTTATTAGCATTTAAAAATAAATTTTTTATTAGTATTGTTTTTATATTTAATTTCATTATTTTTGACAGATTACTTCATTACACAATATAATTTGCAAATGGATCTCGAGAAAGAAATTAATCATAAAATATCATTATGGATTCGATCTGGATATTCAAATGATCAGGTATTGAATTTACTGAACGATTTTCAATTGTCAGAAATTCAAAAAGCTAATGCATTTAGTAAATATCAACAAAATATTAAAATGTTAAGGACCAGAGTTGGTTTTATTTATCTAGGTATTGGTGGGGTATTAGGTTTTGTTAGCTGTGTTTTTTCGATGCTAATTGATGATCATTTTATTAATTCATGTTTTCTTTATGGTGGAACTTCAATTGCAATACTTCTAGCATTTATAGGATTTTATTTTATTTTTGAGTAGCGTTTTATATAATAAATGAGGCTATTTATTCAAATGGACTACTGTGAAGGAAAATATTAGCCATAGATTTTAATTTGTATTTTTGCTGTGAGTGAATTGTTTTATATAAGACGATTTATTGGTCCAAAAGTGCATTGCTTTGTTTTAAGAATTAATTGACATTCAAGAATCGTTTTAAATGTGTAAATCCTCAATAGCTCTGTAGCTTTACAATTAATTTATTTTGCATATATTTGATTTCAAAACGCCCTCAAAATGAGAATATTTGTAGAAACAGATCGATTGATTTTAAGAGAATTGTTGCCTCAAGACGAACTCGGAATGTTTGAGTTAGATTCAGATCCTGAAGTGCATCGTTTTCTAGGGAATCAACCAGTTAAGGATATGGAACGCATTAGAGAGGTCATAGCATTCGTTCGCCAACAGTATGTAGATAACGGAATAGGGCGTTGGGCAATGGTTGAAAAGCAGACGAACCAATTTATAGGTTGGACTGGCTTAAAATTGGTAAAAGAAGAATTCAATCACCACATTAATTATTATGATTTAGGTTATCGATTGGTCCGTAAATTTTGGGGCAGGGGATACGCTACTGAAGGGGCCATAGCCTCAATACATCATGGGTTTGATACTTTGAGAGTAGAAGAAATTTTTGCGACCACTGATGCCCTGAACATTGCCTCTGCAAATGTTTTGAAAAAAGCAGGGCTAAATTTTATTGAAAGTTTTGTTGATGAAGGGAGTCCATATTATTGGTTTTCGATTAAGCACCCATTATAGTCCGTCTTTTTTTAATCGATTGACTTGTTTTTAGATAGCTTGTTGGGGAATGGGATAGTCTGCTATTTTTTTTATTTTTTCATATTATTATTAAATTGTTGAAATTAAGCGTGTTATATAAAAAACAGCTAAGTATAAAAATTATATAAAGATATAAAGGTCTTTTAATATAATTTATTTATTATCTTTGTGATCTCATTGAGATGATATGAAAATCGAACAAATCTATACAGGATGTCTGTCCCACGCAGCATACTACCTTGAAAGCAATGGAGAGGCAGCCTTATTTGATCCACTAAGAGAGGTCCAACCCTATATAGACCGGGCAGCCAAAGATCATTCACATATCAAATATGTTTTTGAAACGCATTTTCATGCAGATTTTGTTAGTGGACACATTGACTTAGCCGCAAAAACAGGTGCTCAAATCGTTTATGGGCCAACGGCAAAACCAAATTTTTCTGCTATCATAGCATCTGATGGTCAAGTATTCCGTGTTGGAGCTTGTACCGTAAAAGCCATACATACCCCTGGTCATACTTTGGAAAGTACAACTTACCTGATTACTGATGAACACGGAAAAGATCATGGTATTATTTCCGGAGATACCTTGTTTATTGGTGATGTAGGACGTCCGGATTTGGCGCAACACGTCATTGCAGAATTAACAGAAGAAATTCTTGCAGGTAAATTATATGATTCATTACGCAACAAAATTATGCCACTGGCAGATGATCTCATCGTTTACCCAAATCACGGAGCTGGTAGCGCTTGTGGTAAAAATATGAGCAAAGAAACTACGGATACCCTCGGCCACCAGAAATTAGTCAATTATGCCTTGGATCCAAAACTCACTAAAGAAGCATTTATTAAGGTGGTTTTAGATGGTTTGGCACCGCCACCGGCCTATTTCCCAAAAAATGTTTTAATGAATATTAAGGGATATGAAAGTTTTGATCAGGTCATGAACAAAGGTCTAAAGGGTATTAATTTAAGTGAATTTGAATCTCTAATAAATGATCCGACTATACTTATCTTGGATACTCGAACAGCAAGCGATTTTGCCCTTGGTTTTATTCCCAATAGCCTAAATATAGCCCTGGACGGGAGTTTTGCCATGTGGGTAGGGGAATTAATCAGCGACATTCAACAAAAAATAGTTTTAATATGCTATCCGGGGAAGGAGGAAGAAGCCATTACCCGATTAGCAAGAGTGGGATATGATGGGACTATTGGATATTTACAAGGCGGATTTGATCTATGGAAAAATGCAGCTAAACCTGTAGAAAAAATACAACGAATGAGTGCTGCAACTTTTATAGATCAATATGCCACCAATCCATTAATCATAGATGTTAGAAGGAAAAGTGAATTTAACGCTGAACATGTGGTAGATGCGCTCAATATTCCTCTTAATGAATTAACTGCCCATTTAGCCTCATTTCCTAAAGACAAACCATTCATTTTATATTGTGCCGGTGGTTACCGCAGTATGATAGCCGCTTCAATTCTCAAACAAAAAGGATGGCATCAATTTACTGACGTGATCGGCGGATTTGCGGAAATTTCAAAAACGCAGGTCCCTAAAACAAAATATGTATGTCCAACCACATTACTATAATTTTTAAAATAATCTTATGCCCGTATATAGACAAGTAGGAAAGATTCCTCATAAGCGTCACATCGTTTTTAGACAAGACAATGGTTCTTTATATCATGAAGAATTATTTGGAACTGAAGGTTTTGGTGGTATTTCATCTTTGGTCTATCATTTGTATCCACCCACTATGGTTAAAGAAAAAGGAAAGCCATACAGTATACGTCCTGAGGTAGCTATTGAAGATAATTTGCAGAATAGGAGTTATTTGGGGTTTGACGCAACGCCGGAAAATGATTACATTAAAAGTCGAAAAGTGCTGTTTGTAAATGATGACATGCACATTGGCGTTGCTTCACCAAAAAAGAGTTTTGATAATTATTTTTTTAAAAATGTAGATGCAGATGAAATGATTTTTGTTCATCGTGGTTCAGGTGTACTAAAAACCATGTATGGTCAGATTAATTTTGAATATGGTGATTATGTTATCATTCCAAGAGGTACAGTCTATCAATTGGAATTTACATCAGAAGATAATAAATTGTTATTTGTTGAGTCGTTTAGTCCAATAGAAACACCTGCCAAATATAGAAACCAATATGGTCAATTTCTTGAACATTCACCTTTTTGTGAGCGAGACTTAAAACTTCCAACAAATTTAGAAACCCATGATGAAAAAGGTGAGTTTTTAATTAATATCAAGAAACGCGGATTGATTTATCCATATATTTATGAAACACATCCTTTTGATGTTGTCGGATATGATGGATGTTCTTATCCTTATGCGATATCCATATTTAATTTTGAACCGATTACAGGCAGGATCCACATGCCGCCTCCTATCCATCAACAATTTCAAGGAACAAATTTTGTAATATGTTCATTTGTGCCTCGCCTGTATGATTATCATCCACATGCTATTCCGGCACCTTATCATCATAGTAATATAGACAGTGATGAATTATTGTATTATGTAGATGGAGATTTTATGAGTCGAAATAATATTCAAAAAGGACAAATAACACTTCATCCTGCTGGTTTGACACACGGTCCACATCCGGGAGCTATTGAAAGAAGTATTGGTAAAAAAGAAACCAACGAACTTGCTGTAATGATAGATCCGTTTAAACCAGTTCAAATCACTAAAGAAGCATTAAACATTGAAATAAAAGATTATTACAAATCATGGCATTATGATTTATAAAAAAATCTTGCAAAAGAGGAAATTACCCTGTAAGGGTAACCTATTTGTAGACGGATGAAATCCGTCGCATAAATTAAATGGAATTGGTTTTTGGCGACATTTTTGCCTGATTTTGCAAAAATGATGACAAAAACAAACCTGATAAAAATAAATTTAAAAATAAAATAAAAAATAAATGTTTTTCTCAATAATAAATTGATTTAAAATGAATACAACAGATTTAACTGCAGTAAAAAATTATGATTATAGTGGTGAAAAAGTTTTTGATAAAGCACAGGATTTTTTACCCATTAATGGTACCGATTACGTAGAACTTTATGTTGGCAATGCTAAACAAGCGGCACATTTTTATAAGACTGCTTTTGGTTTTCAGGAATTAGCTTATGCCGGATTAGAAACAGGCTTAAGAGATCGTGTATCTTATGTATTGGTTCAAGATAAAATTCGATTGGTTTTAACTACACCTTTTGATCCTGAAAGTGACATTTCACATCACATTCGCAAGCACGGTGATGGAGTGAAAGTTATAGCCCTGTGGGTTGACGATGCTCGTAAAGCATTCGAAGAAACAACTTCACGAGGTGCAAAACCATATATGGATCCTGTCGTCATGCGTGATGATTTTGGTGAATTGGTAAAATCAGGTATTCATACCTACGGTGAAACAGTGCATCTTTTTATAGAAAGAAAAAATTATAAAGGGATATTCATGCCTGGTTATGAAAAATGGGAAACGGAATATAAACCTACACCAACCGGATTGAAATATATTGATCATATGGTTGGAAATGTTGAATTAGGGGGCATGAATATATGGGCTAAATTTTATGGTGACATCATGGGATTTGCTAATTTAATTACTTTCGATGACAAAGATATTTCAACAGAATATACAGCACTCATGAGTAAAGTGATGTCTAATGGTAATGGAAGAATCAAATTTCCAATCAATGAACCTGCACATGGTAAAAAGAAATCCCAAATCGAAGAATATTTGGATTTCTATCGTGGTCCTGGTTGTCAACACATTGCTGTAGCAACAGATAATATTATTTTTACCATTTCAGAAATGCGCAAACGTGGTGTTGAATTTTTATATGTACCAGGTACTTATTATGATACGGTCCAAAATCGTGTAGGTATTATTGAAGAAGATTTAAATGAATTGAAAAAATGGGGTATTATGGTGGATCGTGATGAAGATGGTTATTTGCTCCAAATATTTACAAAACCTGTAGAAGATCGCCCAACCTTATTTTTTGAAATCATCCAAAGAAAAGGTGCAAAATCTTTTGGTAAAGGCAACTTTCAGGCTTTGTTTGAATCTATTGAAGCAGAACAAGCCCGTAGAGGAACTTTATAATATTATTTGATAAACTAATTTGCTAAATGATTAACTTTGATGATCTTTATAAACTATTCAATGATTAAATGGCCATCCCGTGAATCCCGAGTTAAATTATAGATTAAAGTCAGATCGGCAGGAATATCAAATGAACTTTTTGTTAGAAAGTACCGTTCTTGCTGATCCCATTAACCAATTTGGATTGTGGTTGCAGGAAGCTTACGATGCGGGAGATAAGATGGCAAATACTATGGTATTATCCACTGTAGATGCTGAAAATATTCCATCTAGTAGAATCGTGTTGCTAAAAGACGCACATCAAAATGGATTTACTTTTTTCACAAATTACAATAGTAATAAGGCTAAATCTTTGAACCAAAATAAGTACGCTTCATTATTGTTTTTTTGGAAAGATCTCGAAAGACAAGTAATGGTTGTTGGTAAGGTAAACAAACTTTCAAAAGAAGAATCTGCAGCCTATTTTGATACCAGACCAAGAGATTCTCAATTAGCATCATGGGCTTCGAATCAAAGTGAGGTAATAGCTGACCGCGATCAATTAGATGCATCTTTTTTTTATTATCAAAAAAAATTCGAAACAGTTGCGCATATCCCAATGCCAGATCATTGGGGTGGATATATATTAGTACCATCATCTATTGAATTTTGGCAGGGACGTGAGAATCGTTTGAATGATCGGTTACTGTTTACTTCAGAAGATGGAAAGTGGATATTAAACAGACTTTCACCTTAATATTTTTTTTATAATAAATACAATTTTTAAGATATAAAATGTTTAAATGAAAACGATTAGATTTACAAGTAAGGACGAACAAGAAAAACTTTTTACCGCTGCACTTAAAAAAAATGTAAATGATTATTTTGTTAATAATAATATTTCAACTAAAGCAAATTCTACCATGGTCATTAAGACCATTATTATGTTAGCCTTGTACCTGGTTCCATTTATTATTCTGTTAAGCATTCCGATGTCTCTTGGGTTTGCTTTTTTTGTTGGTTGTGATTATGGGTATAGGTATTTCTGGTGTTGGTATGGGTGTAATGCATGATGCATGTCATGGTGCGTATTCTGATAAACCTTGGGTGAATAATTTAGTGTCCGGAAGTTTATATTTATTAGGTAGCAATGTGCTTAATTGGAAAATTCAACATAATGTATTACATCATACCTATACTAATATTTCTGGTTTTGATGAAGACATTGATGATAAAGGGCCTATTCGTCTATCTGAAAATAAACCATTAAAAAAATATCACAGATTTCAATTTATATATGCTTTTTTCTTTTATGGTCTTATGACTATAAACATGTTACTGAATGATTTTTTTCGTTTGTTTAATTATAACAAATTGGGATTGGTCGGTAAGGGTAATGCTTTAAGAAATGAGTTTATTAAAATGTTATTAAGAAAGGTGGTTTATTTAAGTTTGATTTTAGGACTACCTCTATATTTTACTAACTTTAGTTTTTTGCAAATATTAGTTGGTTTTTTCATTATGCATTGGGTGGCAAGTATTATTCTAAGTTTTGTTTTTCAAATGGCTCATGTAGTGGAAGGTGCGGAACAGCCTTTACCAGCCGATAATATGAACGAAGAATGGTCCGTTCATCAGCTTAGAACTACCTCTGATTTTGCTAGAAATAATAAGTTTATTGGATGGTTTGTTGGAGGACTTAATTTTCAAATTGAACACCATTTGTTTACTACGATTTGTCATGTTCATTACCCAAAATTAGCTCCAATCGTTCAACGAACTGCTGAGGAATACGGAATACCTTATAATTTGAAATCTACTTTTGGAAGTGCACTATGGTCACATATTAGTAAATTGATTGAATTAGGTAAAGAACCTTCAATAGGAATAGTAAATAAATGAATCGTTTAATTTTTAAAACTACAATGCATGAATCTTTCTAATTTTTATTTAAACGGTTTACGAATCAGTATTGGAGTTATATATGTATGGTTTGGAATGTTGAAATTTTTTCCGCATCTCAGTCCTGCTGAAGAACTATCTGAAAAGACCATTTCCATTATTACATTTCAATTGTTTACAGGCGTTCTAGCTGTTAAATTATTAGCTGCACTAGAAGTTGCAATTGGTATTCTTCTATTGGTGAATTGGCAATTGAAAATAGCTATTAGCATTATGTTATTTCACATGTTGTGTACCCTTACACCTGCATTTGTCTTACCTGAATTATTTTTCACAAATCCTCCATATGGATTAACCTTGGTTGGTCAGTATATTATAAAAAATTTGGTTTTTATTTTTGGAGCATTGCTCATTTACAATCAACAAAAAAATATTTAGATTTATTTATTAGAATATAACATGTATATTATGACAGAGGAAGAAAAACTAGAACAATTCAATGCAACCATCGAGAAAGATGGAAAAATTGAACCTAATGATTGGATGCCTGATCAATATCGAAAAACGGTTCTAAGACAAATGACCCAACATGCCCATTCAGAAGTCATTGGCATGCAACCAGAAGGTAATTGGGTGTTGAGAGCTCCAACTCTTAGAGCAAAGAAGATTTTGCTTGCAAAAATTCAAGATGAAGGTGGACATGGCTTATATCTATATTCAGCTGCGGAAACTTTAGGTGAGGACCGATCAGAAATGATTCAGCAATTGCATGATGGTAAAGCTAAGTATTCTCATATTTTTAATTATCCTACTTTAAATTGGGCAGATATAGGAGCTATTGGATGGCTTGTTGATGGTGCAGCCATTGTAAATCAAGTTTCTTTACAAAGAACTTCATATGGTCCTTATGCAAGAGCCATGGTCAGAATTTGTAAGGAGGAAAGTTTTCATCAGCGTCAAGGTTATGAAATTATGGCTAAAATGATGAATGGAACCGATGCACAGCGCGAAATGGCCCAGGATGCGATGAATCGTTGGTGGTGGCCATCATTAATGATGTTTGGTCCACATGATAAAGATTCATGGCATACACAGGAGTCTATGCGATGGAAGATAAAGCGCGCAAGTAATGATGATTTGCGTCAACGATTTATTGATAAGACGGTTGACCAAGCACATGTCATTGAATTAACCGTTCCGGATAAAGATTTAAAATTCAATGAAGAAACTAAACATTGGGATATAGGACCTATCAATTGGGATGAATTTTGGAATGTAGTCAAAGGAAATGGTTTATGTAATCACAAAAGAATGGCACATCATATTCAATTTCACAATGAAGGAAAATGGGTTCGAGATGCTGTTATTCAATATGGAGCTAAATTAAATGAACAAATTAAAATGAATTAATATGGAAAATAATAGTGATCAACTCCCATTATGGGAAGTTTTTATACAAAAATCCGGAGGTCCTTTTAAACACGAAGGAAGTGTACATGCTTCTGATGCTAAAATGGCCCTTCAAAATGCACGTGATGTATATACCCGCAGAGGTGAAGGTCGAACCATTTGGGTAGTTCCCGCCAATAGTATTGCTTCAACTACAGTCAATGATGAGGGTGAATTCTTTGATCCGGCAGATAATAAAATTTATAGACACCCAACATTTTACACAGTTCCGGAAGGCGCCAAAAATATTTAAATATGGAACCAAATAAAGTATTGTATCAATTCGTTTTGAGATTGGCAGATCATAATATGATAATGGCCCAACGAATGGCTGAATGGTGTAGTAGAGGTCCTATTCTAGAAGAAGATTTAGCCTTAACCAATATTTCATTGGATTTACTTGGACAAGCAGAACTGTTTTATGATTATGCTGTTGAACTATCAGGTGTAAATCAATGTGCAGATGATCTAGCATTTTTAAGAAGCGAAAGAGCTTATTTAAATTGCTTGTTAGTTGAACAACCCAATGGTGATTATGCAAATACCATGGTAAAGCTGTTGCTTTTTAGTTGTTTTGAAAAACATCTTTATACATCTTTGCTAAATAGTACAGATCACAGAATCGCAGACTTAGCTGCAAAAGGTATTAAAGAGGTGCGATATCATTATAGACACAGTTGCGATTGGGTTGTTCGACTCAGTCTTGGAACTGAAGAAAGTAAGCAAAGGATAATAAATGCAATGATTGAATTATGGCGTTTTGTTGACGATATGTTTGAAATGAATGAGATAGATAGGGCATTAATATCATCTGGAATCAGTGTGGATTTAAATACTTGTTATGCTGCATGGAAATCTGATATGGACCAAATATTTAATGCATGCAAAATAGAAATACCTGATGTTGACAATATAGTAAAAGGTGGTATTCATGGCATTCATACAGAACATCTTGGGCATATATTATGTGAGATGCAATTTTTACAAAGAGCACATCCAGGAGCAAAATGGTAAAGCAATTAATACATACGAAGGACGAAATTTTTAAATTATTGGATGACATTTGTGATCCTGAAATTCCCGTGGTGTCCATTCATGAAATGGGCATCCTCAGGGATGTTAAACTTTATGAAGATACTTGTGAAGTGATCATCACTCCAACTTATTCTGGTTGTCCAGCTATGGACATTATTGAACAAGATATTATTGCCTTACTCAAAAAGAACGGCATTCCAAATATCAAAGTAACGACAATCTATTCACCGGCGTGGACTACGGATTGGATGTCTGATACTACTAAAGAAAAATTGCGAAAATTTGGAATAGCTGCACCTTTGCATTCTTCTTGTTCCAGTTGGTTAAAATCAAGTCAGGAAAATGTTCATTGCCCATTATGCAATTCAACACACACTAAGTTGATTTCGCAATTTGGCTCTACAGCTTGTAAAGCATTATATAAGTGTGAAGATTGTTTGGAGCCCTTTGATTATTTTAAATGTCACTAGTAATTAGATCTTTCCAACCATATCTTCAGGTCTAACCCAAAGATCAAATTCTTCTGCCGTAACATATCCTAATTCTACGGCTGTTTGTTTTAAGGTCTTTCCTTGCTTGTGGGCGGTCTGAGCTATTTCAGCGGCTTTGTAATATCCGATCTTTGTATTCAAAGAAGTTACCAGCATGAGTGAGTGGTCCAGATTGTTTTTAATGTTTTCTGCGATGGGTGCAATACCTTCTGCACAACGATCATTGAATGAAATACATGCATCACCTATCAATCTTGCACTATGTAAAAAATTATATATCATCACAGGTTTGAATACATTTAATTCAAAATGCCCCATGCATCCTCCGACATTTATGGCTACATCATTTCCAAGTACCTGAGCTGCAACCATAGTTAGGGCTTCGCATTGTGTAGGATTAACTTTTCCCGGCATAATAGAAGATCCGGGTTCATTATCCGGTATAGAGATTTCGCCAATACCACACCTTGGACCTGATGCTAATAAACGCACATCATTGGCGATCTTCATGAGGCTGCAAGCTACCGTTTTTAATGCGCCGTGTGCCTCAACTATTGCATCATGTGCTGCTAGTGATTCAAATTTATTTTCAGCCGTTATAAAAGGTAAGCCTGTAAGAGATGCTATATATTGAGCAACGTTTTCGGAATAACCCGGAGGCGTGTTGATCCCAGTTCCAACTGCTGTTCCACCTAAAGCAAGTTCAGATAAATGGGCTAGGGTATGTTCTATAGCTTTGATTCCATGATTTAATTGTGATACGTAGCCTGAAATTTCTTGACCCAATGTTAGTGGTGTCGCATCCATTAAATGTGTACGACCTATTTTAACGATTTTGTTAAATTCAATTGATTTTTGGAGTAGGGTATCTCTTAGTTTTTTAATGCCAGGTATTGTTGTTTCTATTAATATTTTGTAGGCTGCTATATGCATTGCCGTCGGAAATGTATCATTGGATGATTGTGATTTGTTAACATCATCGTTTGGATGAATGATTTTTTTCTCATCCATTAATGAACCGCCTTCTTTTACATGTGCTCGATAAGCTATAACTTCATTGACATTCATATTCGATTGAGTTCCTGAACCTGTTTGCCAAACCACTAATGGAAATTGATCCATCCATTGACCGGCAATAATTTCATCACATACATCAGAAATCAGTTGGCAAGTTTTATGCGATAATACCCCAGCATCTTTATTGGTAAGTGCAGCTGCTTTTTTTAAATACGCGAATGCAATAATGATCTCACGTGGCATTTTATTGATATCTTCAGCAATTTTAAAATTTTCTACTGATCGTTGTGTTTGTGCTCCCCAATATACATGAGCCGGTACTTTGACTTGACCCATAGTATCTTTTTCAATTCTAAATTCCATGCTTTAATTTTTTGCAAATATATATTAAATCACAGATTGATTCAAGTATAAATCAAAGGTAATTTTGAATAATTTATTGAATGAGTAGGATATCAATTATAAGAACAACTATTTTTTAAACAACATACAAGCTGTTAAATAATTATTATCTGTAATTAGTTCTATTTCATTAATAAATGGATCATTTTGTACTATAGTTTCCAATTAAAATGAATAAGTTATTTTTTTAATAATTTAACGGTGACATTTTGCTTTTGTTCTTTAGAATAATAATTAGCGTAAATGAACCCGGAATTCATATTGGACATTGATAACATTTTGTTTTGGTGAGGTCCAACATTTATTTTTTTAATTAATTTTCCCATTGAATTATAAAGGTAAATGGTCTCATTCGTATCATGAGTATTGACTATTGATAATTCATTGTTTATAGGATTGGGATAGAATGTTAAAGGATGACTAGTTGTATTTTCCGTTTCATTTAATATAGTACCCACCAATTTAAATCCATCAAGAGCACCTTTCAAGCCAATGGCCATATCTGTTGAATCCGGATTATTATATAGATGGAATACAAATTGGACACTATCTCTGCTTTTGCCTTTTAGATTTAATTTGAATATGCTTTTTGTATTAAATTTTCCATCTAGTCTTTCAGAAATTTGTTCCAGGGGTATGAGCTCTTGATTTAATTGTAAATAAATTTCTTTGATGGCATCATTCCACCCTCCATAAGCCCAGGCATGATAACTCAATTGAATTTCATCGTAGGGTTGTAAATTCATAACAGGAGAATTTAAATAAATATTTTTCTTGATCCGATTTAGTGTACTACCATCATTAAAATTATCTGTATAGTAACAACTATTTCCAAAATCTTCAGCAATGTCTTTTGTAGGATAATTTGAAGGTGGAGGATCTAATTCTTTGAAATCTCCAATTTTCCATGTGACCAATGAATCTTCCGATTTTACAGACCAGCCAAAATCAATAACAAATTGGTCCTCATATCCTGCTTCAGTTTTTAAATTTATGGTTTTGTCATTTTCAATATTTATGGTACTATCTCCGGTATGTAACATTCCCCATGTTCCTCCCAATACATTCCAAAGGCCTTCATAGACATTACTAATGGTGCATACTCCATTAAGATCTGTCGTTGCATCAAAGCTGAAGTAGTCATTCCATAAACGAATTTTAGCATTCGGAATAGGATCATTAGTGATTTGATTTTGAAGGACAACTTGAACAGTATGCCGATTTAATTCTCGCATGTAAAAATCTAAATTCAGTACTTCAGATGATTTTAAATCAACTACCGTATCAATGGAATGATATCCTGGTTTTTCAATATGAATTTGGGTTAATCCGGATTCACTTAAACCTGTTTTGTAAATTCCGCTGAGTTGACTAAAACGTTGATGTTTTATGGTTCCATTGCTCAGTTTAATGGATGCATTATAAATCGGTAATCCGGTCTGTTGATCACGAATTTTGCCTTGAATATATCCAGCTCGATTTCCATCAAAACGCATTACATACATCCCAAATTCGATATCAGAAGCAATGATAAGTCCGGATTTAAAATAAGGATATACACTCCAACATCCATGAAATCCTTTTTCCTTATCTGGATAGGTATCGTAATAACCCACCTCAACTAAATTATCCGGAAATCTGGTATCAAGTATTCGTACCCCTTCTGTGTACCAGGAAATATAAAGGTGATCCTGTAGGTGAAATACATTATGTGGAATCGTCAATGGATCTGTATCATTTTCAACTTGGAAATAGTCAGTACGTTTAATGTCGTTTGGATCAGAAACATCCCAAGCTTCAACGATGGCTTTGTTGGTTTCATCTGCAGTATAGAGTATTGGTCTGTCTTTTTCAACCCAAACAGAATGTGTAAAATGCTTATAGGTTTGTTGATCTGATAAACGAAGAGGTGAAGTGGGATCTTTGATATCCCAAATACTGAAAACGCCATTAAAAAGTTCTGCACCATAAAAAACATCTTTATAAGCATGTACCTCATGCATGTAAGCGTCCTTATAATCAAAAAGTATGGTAGGTTGCCATGGATCCTGATGTGGATCTAAGATTGCGAATCCATTGCCAATATCTCTTGCGCCACATAAATAAATGTATCCCTTGTCATCAATATAGATCGTATGTGAGGTTAGCATGAGGGTAGGTTCATTATTCTTATTATAAAGAGTTCCAACATATTTATAGCGAATACTATCAACTTGTGACATATCTATGATGAGTAAGGAATCGTTACATTCAGATACCACATAAATATAATGTTCATAGGATTTGAGTTCTCGCCAAAGACATTCGTTGCTTTTTATAAAGAGCAGTTCTTTGGGTTGTGTCGGATCTGATAAAGCATAGATTCTCACACCCTGGCTGGTTCCAAGGATGCCATATTCCTCACCTGCAGGAGATGTGTAACCCCAAATGCTACTGGAATTTTCAGGAGGTTTGACTACAGATAGGAGTTCTACATGATTTTTGATTTGAGCAGTCATTGAAAACTGAATCAATACAAAAATACATATTAATATATATGCATATGTATATTTCATTTTATATCAATTTTATATATGGACAACAAATATAATATGAACTTCACATAGAAGGTGTTAATATTCTAATTTTAACGTTTCTTTTAAGTGGATCTTCTTAACTTTGCCTGATTTTACTATAATTCTTAATTATGAATATGTTAAATAAGTTTAATTTTTTACTTAGTTGTTTTTTCTTGGTTTGTCTTTCTACTATGTTGGAAGCTCAGCCATTGCAATATTTTGATGCAAAAGATAGTGTTAATCTAAGAGAAATTAATGTGCATTATACTTCCGATGCTGGTTGGGTGAATGTTGGAACTACCGCGGACTCAGCAATTATTGTAATTAAATACGATCACTGCGGCCGCCAATTATATACCAAAAAATTTAAAGTTCAGAATTATGTTTTATCCAATATGAGGACCACAATGGATAAAACAAATCCTTCCTTGAGTGACACCATATTAATTACTGCAATAACAAAAGATAGTTTAGGTTCAGGCATTTTTTGTCTGGAACTTCATCCGTACAAAGGAGATGTTAGATTACCTAAAATAACAACAATACCTAATGATACTATTTTTATGAATCCTTGCATAAGTGTTAGTGGTAATCAAAGATTAATTTCGTTTAATTCTGGAACAGACTCAAACAAGTTATCTGGACATGTAATACTGCTAGATGGAAATTTTCAACAAACAAAATCAGTATTATTAGATTCAAATAAGTTGGTAAAAGATATTATTATTAAAAGGAATGGAGAAATAGTTATATCCGTAGATTCTAATTTAATCTATGGATTGAATGATCAATTAGATATACAATACGCAGCTAAGTTAGATTCTCAGTTTATACATTTTAACAGAGGTTTGGATTATGCTACTAATAATGAAGTAATTTGCAGTGGCCATTTTGTCGATGCTAAAGGAGATGGAATAATTATAGTAAGAATTGATAAAGAGGGAAAAACTATAAATCATTCTCCTGAAGCCTATACTTATGATGCAAAACTTGAACCTAGGATTACATCTTTTATTGAACAAGGTCAAGGTTCTTATGGTTATTTAATGAGTTTTTCTAAAAAAGCAAATAGTCTAAGAAAAGATACTTCCGATATAGCTATTATTCGTTTCAATAGCGATCTAACAATTAGAAATACAGCATTCTTTTCCAGATCTCATCATTTAGATTATATAAAAAGTATTTCAAGTGATTATTCTGTTCTTGAAGAAAATATTGTATTTGCTGGAGTTATTCTTGCTGATTCTATATTATATTTTAACAGCAAATTAGCTAATGATTTGCGCATAAATGATATGAAGTGCATTTCTGCTCCGTTTAACTTTACCTACTTGGTTCCCGATTTAAAACAAGATACTTTTATCAATGCAAAATTATCTATCGTTTCAGTTCAAGGAAATAATTCTTCTATTTTTCTTAAATCAGATTCAATAAGTTTAAGGCGTGAATGCACATACTTTGATTTTAAACAAGGTGCAGCAATGGAGATGGGTTGTGTTGGTGATATAAAAGTACTTAGAGTCCAGCCTATTTTATACAGTAGTCAAGATTTGAGTAATCCATATGTGATGTTTAACTGGACTGGTGGAAAAACCAATAGTCCAAGAGATGGCGCCTTTGTTAATGTAACAATTCCAAGTGATGCATTGACAGTAACCACTAAATATTGTGATGAAATAAGTACACTTACTTATAATTTAGCTGAATTAGATTGTATCCAATTTCCAAACATATTCGTTCCATCAAGCGATGATGTTATCAATAAGGATTACAATCCTGTTTACAGCATGATGAATTCAGCGAACATTAATAATATTGAATTTGAAATTTTTAATCGTTGGGGTCATAAAGTTTTTGCTGCTACTGATAAAAATGCTAAATGGGATGGGATGGTAGATGGTAATCCTGCTCCTTCAGATACTTATATCTATAGAATGGTGGCGATTTATCTTAACGGCGAAGTCCGCAAATACAAAGGAACGTTTACACTCATTCGTTAAGTCTATTATGAAGTCAGTTTTTGTAATTGTTCTGGTTTTGTTAAATGCTTTGCTTTCTCCGATTTACAGTCAGGACTTTGAAGATTTTACCATCGATAAAGAGGTCATCATTTTTCTTAAAAAGCAATTTAAGGATTTGAAGGATTTCCAATTGGGAATCAAAGTTAAAAATGATGATAATCAATTATATCTTGATTCTATAGAATATTCCTCTTGGTTTGTTGGTGATTTTAATGACGATGGTCTCAATGATTTATTTGTTACCGGAAATCAAAAGAAGGAGAATGTTACCTATCTCATTATTGCAAAAGAAGACGCCGATGTGTTTGAATTAGTTCATGTTCAACCCATGATCGTTGAAGGGGATTTAAACATTCCAATCATAGAAGAAACAAAAAATGGACCACTGATCATTTATAAACAATTCGCAACAGAACAAAAATTAACTACCGTAAAAGGTCGCGAAGTAAAATATCCTAAAATCTTTAGTGATTATTATAAAATGGGTTTTATTAGAAAAGATACCCTGGTTTATAAATTTAATGGAATTATAGAATATAACTCCATGCCAAGCAAAATTCCACTTCGATATCTTCAATTGCATTCATACTGTCAGTTTGGTGGTTGTCCGGATTATATTATAAAAATAGACAGTTCTGGAAGAATAATTATCAATAATATTAAGAATACGAATTCGGAACCAGGGATTCAAAAATCAACTTGCGAATTAAGTGTTTTTCTAAAATTGCAACAGTTATTGCAATATTTGAAATTAGATAAATTAGAAATGAAGTTTGGAGATAGCAGTGCTGATAAAGCTAATGCACTACAAATAGCCAGACAAAATAGTATCACTTATAAAATAATGGATTATCAACAAGGCGGTACGCTAGGCCTGGAATTATTGTATGATTATTTGAATGAACTTCAGAAAAATGCAGTCTGGGAATAAAACCTAAAAAATAAATATGATTTAAAAAAAATATAATACCTAAAGCTATTTTCTTTACCCTAACTAAATAGTTTTTAAAATAACACTAACCCCACAAACATTATGACAGAGAATGAAATTTCTTATGCGATTATTGGCATAGCCATTGAATTGCATTCAAAACTTGGACCTGGATTACTTGAATCCGTTTATGAGCATACACTAGCTTATGAATTGAGAAAATTCGGATTTTTTGTAGAGCAACAAGTACCCATACCATTAATTTATGAAGATGTAAGATTAGATTGTGGCTATAGACTTGACTTGCGCGTTGAAAGGAAAGTAATCATTGAAATTAAAGCGGTAGATTATATGCCAGGTGTGCATTATGCCCAAGTGCTCACTTATTTAAAATTATGCAATTGTAAATTAGGACTCCTTATGAATTTTAACACCGTTAAATTAAAGGAAGGGATCCATAGAATGGTTAATGGTCTCTGATTTTATTCAGCTTTTGTAAATATTTTCTGTTTTTCTTTCAAGTATTATTTTTCTAATTTACAAATTTTAGAAGGAATTTACTCAAAGGAATTATCGCAAAGTACACATAGGAATTATCGCAAAGTACGCAAAGGAAGAGACGCAAAGTACGCAAAGGAAGAGACGCAAAGTACGCAAAGGAAGAGACGCTAAGTACGCAAAGAAGAGACGCAAAGTTCCCAAAGAATTAAATGGAAATTAGACAATGGAATATTTGCAAAGTACTCAAAGGAATTTAGTCTGAACCGAATATAAATATTCCTTGGCGCCCCCTTTGCGTTCCTTCTTTGCGTACTTTGCGTTATCCCTCTTCGCGCTCTTTGCGTCCCACTTTTAGCGCCCGTTGTATTCCTCCTTGGCATCCTATACGAGAAAGACCAATAATTTCATTTGAATTCAAAAAAAAAACCTGCCAAAATGAATTGACAGGTTTTTTATAATATTCTTAAATTTTATGTTTAGAAGTGGTAAGTTAAACCAAATGATAATGAGCTCATGGTTAAATCCAATCCAAAATTAGTTGTCTTTACAGCATCAGCTGATCCAATTTCTTCGCTTTCAGAATCAAATCCCAAATGTCCAAAATGAGCTTCTAGTCCCCAATTGTCAGCAAACATATAAGTTACTCCTGGGCTAATTCCAACTCCAAAGGCACTTGTTTTGATTTCAGTTGAAGCATTTGTTTTATCAGAACCTGAAACATAGTCTACTCCTAATTCACCAAATAATGTAGCTTTATCACCTATGCTCTTACCATATCTGAAAAATGGGTTAACACCGAAAGCTGAAATATCTTTTCCAGGACTTGCATAACCAACTCTTATTCCTATTGCCATAGCTTCGCTAAGGTGGTATCCAAAAGTTGGAGCAATTGAAAATTGGGATGTATTATCTGCATCACCAACTTTGTGGGAATTAAAGCCTAAATCAACACCAATCCACATTTTGTGGTCTTGAGCAAAAGTTGAAGTAGATAATAAACTTAACACAAAAAGACTTAAAAATAAACACTGCTTTTTCATAATAAATACGTTTTGGTTGAATAAATTGATTTAATAATTTTGTAAATGTAAAAGCTATCTTTTAAACTTCCAAATTTTATTATATATAAATTAACTTAATATTTCTCTAAGACGCAAAACTGCCAGTTGATAACCTTTCATTCCCATGCCAATAATTGAGAAATAACAGACATCACTTATGAGCGAATTTTGTCTAAAAGCTTCACGTTCAAGTATATTGCTAATATGAACTTCAACAGTAGGCATATTAATGGCCTCAATAGCATCACGAATTCCAATAGAAGTATGAGTAAATGCGCCTGGATTAATGATTAGGCCATCATGATTGATTTTGCATTTTTGTATAGCATCAATGAGATCACCTTCTTGATTGGATTGAAAATAATCAAGGATACAACCTTCAAATTCTGTACGAAGATCCTCTAAATAATCTTCAAAACTTAAAGTCCCATATAATTCAGGCAGACGGGTCCCTAATAAATTGAGATTGGGACCATTAATAATCAATACTTTAAGCTTTGGCTTTTGATCCACTTACCCTTAATTGACCATTTCTGATAAATATTTCAAACGCACCAACCGAATTTCTTCAAAGGTTATGTCCTCTTCTTTTAAATTTTGATAGGCATCTTCACAAGAATCGCTATCTGCCGAATTGAAGAAATCAAAAATTTCCTCTTGTATGGATTCATCAATAGAATCTTTGATGTAATAATTAATATTAATCCGAGTACCTGAACTAACAATAATGTTAAGCTCTTCCATTAAATCTTCCATGTTCATTTGAACATTTCGTGCGATATCTTCAAGCGGCATTTTTTTGTCTATGCATTTAATGATTTCCACCTTGTACTTAGATTTGTCAGCAACCTGTTTAATTTGAAAATCATCGGGTCGATCAATTTCGTTTTCTTCTACATATTTTTTAATGTATTCTACAAAGGGTTGACCATAACGCTCAGCTTTGCCTCGGCTGACTCCGGATATTTTACATAAATCGTCAATGCAGATAGGATATTGGGTAGCCATTTCTTCAAGTGAAGGATCAAAGAATACGACCCAAGGTTTAACCTTGTTTTTTCTGGCTACATCCAGGCGAATTTCTTTAAGGGTATTAAAGAGTTGTGGATCAAGAGCTACTCCTTGTGTTGGAGCCGCATCATCATCTGTAGAGCTTGTATTACTATAATCGTGATTAATGGTAATTTCTACTGGTACAGGTTTTTTAATAAAATCTAAACCTTTGGCATTCATTTTTAGGATACCATAAGTCTCTATATCTTTTGTTACAAAACCTAGTAATATGGCTTGACGTAGTAGTGAATACCAAAATAAATTTCCTTTTTCTTCGCCTTGACCAAATAATTCATGTTGATCAAGTTCATAATCTAAAACATCCTTAGTTTTTACTCCACACAGGAATTCCACGATCGGTTTGATAGTAAAGTTTTGATTTAAAGCAACGATTGCTTTTAATCCTAAAACCATTTCATCTTTAACCTCAATTTTAGGTTTAGGGTTACGGCAATTATCACACATACCCCGACACATACCAGGGTCATATTCTTCTCCAAAATAGTGAAGTACAAATTTTCTACGACACACAGAACTATCGACGTAAGCTTCCACTTCTTCTAATAATTGGGCTCCCATATCTCTTTCTGATGCTGGTTTGTCTCGTAAGAATTTTTCTAATTTGAGTAAATCTGCATTTGCAAAAAAAGCATAACAATCACCGATCAAACCATCCCGACCAGATCTTCCGGTTTCCTGATAATAGTTTTCAAGTGATTTTGGTATATCATAATGGATAACAGTTCGAACATCTGGCTTGTCAATTCCCATTCCAAAAGCTATGGTTGCGCAGATAACATCGATTTGTTCCATCAGAAAGTCATCCTGAACCTGAGTTCTTGACTTAGGGTCCATCCCAGCGTGATAAGGGGCAGCACTGATACCATTAACAGTTAAAATTTGTGCCAGTTCTTCTGTTGTTTTTCTGGCTTGTACATAGATAATTCCGGATTGCTTGGGATGCGCTTTTAAAATTTGTATGATTTGTTTAAATGTTTGTTCTTTATTTATTTTAGGACGAATCTCATAATATAAATTGGGTCTATTAAAAGATTCCATATAAATATCTGGATCCACCATTTCCAAACTCTTAACAATATCTATTTGGACTTTTGGTGTTGCCGTTGCAGTTAAAGCTATTATAGGTATCTTTTTATCTATTGAATTGATCATGTCCCTAATACGACGATAATCAGGTCTGAAGTCATGACCCCATTCAGAAATACAATGTGCCTCATCAACAGCTACAAAGGATAAATCTACGGAATTCAAAAATTCAATAGTTTCGTCTTTTTGCAAGGTCTCAGGTGCAACATATAATAATTTGGTCTTTGACCTTACGATATCCTCTTTTACTTGTTTTATTTCGGATCGATTCAATGATGAATTCATGAAATGTGCAATCTCATCATTTTGGCCATACCCACGAATCGCGTCCACCTGATTTTTCATTAAAGCAATGAGTGGCGAAATAATAATCGCAGTTCCGGGAAGCATTAAGGCAGGTAATTGATAACACATTGATTTACCTCCGCCAGTTGGCATTATTACAAATGTATCTTTCCCATTCAATAATGATAAAATAATATCTTCTTGATTTCCTTTAAAGGACTCAAATCCAAAATAATATTTAAGAGCCTCGTTAATATTTTCTTTAGTAAACATGTATTAATTTGTTGTTTGAGCAATGATCTAGATTAGAACAACTGCTTAAGGTTTAAATATACATTGAATTATTGAAATAGTTTAGTCATTTTAAAAAATTAGCAAATTATTGTATAAAAAAAATCAAAATAACTTTATCACAAGGAATTAATTTGCACCCTCAATGAAAGATAGATGAAACAACAAATTTTAGATTTAGAAAAAATTGCAATTCAATTAGCTCCCAATCCAAATCAAAGAGCTGAATGGACTGGAAAAGTTACCCAATTTGCCTTTGAATTTATAGATCAATTACCTGAATCAAAAGCTTTTCATGTTGATATCAATGTAGGAGATAAATTAAATAATCCAATCCAATCTACAGAGAGCATTACAGAAATATTAGATCATCTTTCCTCAGATGTATTATCACTAGGATTGAATCCAGCATCAGGAGGTCATTTGGGTTATATTCCAGGAGGTGGAATTTATGGAGGTGCTTTGGGCGATTATCTGGCTGCTGTTACCAATCAATATGCTGGAATATTTTATGGTGGTCCGGGGGCAGTTAAAATGGAGAATGAATTGATACGCTGGATGTGCCATCTCATGGGTTATCCTGCAGGCAGTTTAGGAAATTTAACAAGTGGAGGTTCTATTGCTAATTTAATAGCCATAGTTACTGCAAGAGAAGCAAGGCAAATTACTTGTATTCAGATTCCTAAACAATGTATCTACCTGACTTCACAGGTCCACCATTGTGTCCATAAAGCGATCCGCATATCAGGCATGTCTGAGGTCTTAATTCGGTTAATTCCAATGGATGAGTCTTATAAAATGTCCTGTCAAGCATTGGAAGAACAAATAAAATTGGATATGAACGCTGGATTCACTCCTTTTTTGGTAGTTGCAAGCGCCGGTACAACAGATACAGGGGCTGTAGATCCTTTAAATGAAATTGCGGTCCTGGCAGAGCAATATAATATTTGGTATCATGTGGATGCTGCATACGGTGGATTTTTTATTATGTCAGAATTAAAAGCACATGATAATAAGTCAATGAAGGATCTATTTAAAGGCATCGAGCGATCTGATTCCATCGCGATCGATCCACATAAAGGCTTATTTTTATCCTATGGTTTGGGTGCTGTTCTGATTAAGGATGTAGCTTCGCAATATAAAGCGCATTATTATAAAGCTGCTTATATGCAGGACACTTTAACTTCTCAGGAGGAATTGAGTCCGGCCGATTTATCTCCGGAATTGACAAAGCATTTTAGAGGTTTGCGTCTTTGGGTTCCGCTGAAATTACACGGAATTGAACCTTTTAAAGCGTGTTTGGATGAGAAGCTATTATTATGTAGATATTTTTATCAGAAAGTCCAGGAATTGGGATTTTTGGTTGGCCCTTATCCGGATTTATCGGTTTGTATTTACAGATACATTCAGCCCAATGAAGATCCAAGTAAAACAAATCAAAAGATCGTTGAATATGTCTTAAAAGATGGAAGATTGTTTGTTTCATCGACTACCATTGATGGTGTGTTTTGGATCCGAATTGCAATTCTAAGTTTTAGAACACACCTTCGTGAAATTGATATGTATCTTCAAATATTGAAAGATGCATTGTTTAAAGTAGTCGCTTGAAATTGTTGCTTAAACAGACATCCATTTGGCAGTTCACTAAAAATTCCGTGTCTTTGCATTATATTTATAAATTATGCGGATATCGTTCGATTGGTTGAAAGATTTTATTGATTTAAAAGATACGCCTGAACAAGTGGCAGATATTTTAACTTCACTCGGACTTGAAGTGGAAGGTTTGGAGATTATCGAAGATATTCCGGGTGGTTTGTCTGGAGTTCTTGTGGGTGAAGTTTTAGAGTGTTGGCCCCATCCTAATGCTGATCGATTAAAATTAACTAAAGTAAATGTTGGTAATGAAGACCTTTTACAGATAGTCTGCGGTGCTCCAAATATTGCTCAAGGGCAGAAAGTTTTGGTTGCTCTTGTAGGTACTACTCTACATCCTCTTGGGAAAGATCCTTTAACCATTAAACTTGGAAAAATCAGAGGTGAGGAGTCTCAAGGTATGATTTGTGCTGAAGATGAATTAGGAATTGGCGAAAGCCATGATGGGGTTAAAGTTTTAGATAAAAATGCAAGGATAGGCCAAAAAGCTTCCGAATATCTAGGTTTAAATTCTGACACCATTCTTGAAATAGGACTTACGCCAAATAGAGCAGATGCAACCAACCATCTTGGTGTAGCAAAAGATATTCTTGCCTGGTACCGAATCCATCGTGAAGGTCAGTGGGTTTTAAAAGTTCCTAAAATAGCTGAACATTCTTTAGTTAATCATTTAAAAGAAATGAATGTTGTGGTTTCTAATTCTGACCATTGTCCCAGATATAGTGGTGTTTGTCTAACCAATATTCAAGTTGGACCTTCTCCGGATTGGCTACAGAAAAGGTTGTTGGCTATGGATCAAAAACCCGTTAATAATGTAGTGGACATAACCAATTATGTCATGTATGAGATGGGACAACCACTACATGCTTTTGATTATGATAAAATACCCGGACACACCATCCATGTAATGACTCAAGATGAATCTACAGAATTTATTACATTGGATGGCATTTCAAGGAAGTTGCGTTCTACTGATCTAATGATTTGTGATGGAAACAAAATACCTATGTGTATTGCCGGTGTTTTAGGAGGTTTAGGAAGCGGTATAAGTGAACAAACTTCAACGATTTTTATAGAATCAGCTCATTTTAACGCTTCAAAAGTTAGAACATCGAGTATGTTTCACTTGATCCGTACCCAGGCAGCAAAATGTTTTGAAAAAGGTACAGATCCAAATATTACCCTGACAGCCTTAGAAAGAGCTGTTTATTTACTTCAATCTGTTTGTAATGCAGAGATTGCTTCTGATTGGATAGATGTCTATCCTCAAAAAATGGTCAATCCAGAAATTCAAGTTAGTCTAGAAGAAGTAAGAACATTAACAGGAATTAATCTTGATGGAGAGCAATTAAAACAAATTTTATTTGCTATGGATATGTCCGTTACAGATCATAGAAATGGGCAGTATGTTGTTGAGGTTCCAACAAATAAACCCGATGTTCGCAGATCGGCTGATCTAATAGAGGAAATTGCCAGAGTTTATGGTTATGATCAGATTCCTGTCCCAGATCAAATTAAGATGTCATTTCCAATACCACTATTATCTGGACATCCCTTAAGAAAATATTGTTCAGATTGGTTGGTTGCCCGAGGTTTAAATGAGATTATGAACATCTCATTAACGTCATCAGAAATGTGTATAAAATCATCTATCTGGGATAAAAATCAACTCATATATATTAATAATACTTCTAATGTATCTTTAGATGTAATGTCTCCTTCACTGGCGTTAGGGGGACTATCGACTATACTTCTAAATCAAAATCGTCAACAAAACGACCTTGCATTTTTCGAGTTTGGTAAATCCTATTTAAGAGAAGAAAGCGAAATCATTGAACTTCAAAAAATGGGTATTTGGTTGACTGGCTTTGAAACTGCAATCCATTGGAGTAATCCGAAACCATTAAGCAATTCCATTTTTAATATCAAGTCATTGGTTGAAGGATTGTTGAGTTCAATAGGTATTCATAATGTAGAATTAAATACCGGTGGGGCTGAAGAGGTTTGGGCATATCATCTTGTTTGGTCCAAAAATCAAAAGAATCTAGTCAAGGCGGGATTATTGAATCAAAACTTACTTCAAACATTTCAAATCAAGAAACCAGTATTCTATGCGGAATTTTCTATCGATGTGTTACAAATAACTCAGAGTCAACAAAAAGTAACGTATAAGGATGTGAGTAAATATCCTTCTGTATCAAGGGATTTGGCATTAATACTTGACAAAAACATTTCGTTTGATCAATTAAAGAAGGAGGCTTTTAGTCTAAATATCAATCTCTTAAAACATATTGATTTATTTGATATTTATGAGAATGAAAATCAACTCGGAGCAGATAAAAAATCCTATGCCTTAAGCTTTATATTTGAATCTTTGGATCATTTGATGACGAGTGAGGAAATTGAGAAGGTTATGGAACGTTTAATTAAAGCATTTGAATCTAAAGTAGGGGCAATTATTCGACGTTAAAGAATAAAATGTTACATAATTTTTATTTATATTTGCACCAAACACTTAATAATGCTAAAAGTGGCTTAGTTCGTGTTTTATATAATTTTATTTTTTAATATATAAAGGCTTGAACTATAAATTATTATAGTTTTGTCTTGGGGCAAAAGGATAGAGGAGTGAGTTTAGCAAGTTTTATTCATATCGTATAATATAGTGTTTTTTAATGGCATACGCATATCAAAGATTTAATAAGTAAGATCTGAAGTTTATGTTGTTTTATTAACCAAATCATTGGTTTATACGTCTCTACCCATATTGTTCCATAGAAATCAAGCCAAATAAATCTTTTTTATGGAATCTATTATAGGAGCAATTGTAGGATTATTAGGTGGTTCGGGTGTAGGTTATTTTATTGTCCGGACATTAATCAAGAAATCTAATCAGCATAAAGTTGACGAAATCAACAAGATATCTGATCTTGAACTTGAAAAAGCCAGACTTTCAGCAGATCGGATTATGTCTGAAGCTGAAAACAAAGCTGAAAAAATAGTATCTCGCGCTGAAGCAAAAAATGAAAGCATCAAGCAGCAAAAAATTCAAGAAACTAAGGATAATTTTAATCGTTTGAAATCTGAGTTTGAAACTCAAAAATCAACTCAGATGGTCGACCTGAAGGAAAAGGAAATGAAACTTCAGGCCATTGAAAAAGATATTAAACAACTAAAGCAAGAAGTTGAAAACAGAGAAGCGGATATAAAGACTGTCCGTGAAAATTTAGAATTGCAGCTTAAAATTATTGCAAAGAAAAAAGAAGAGCTTGATGGCGCTAATGAGAAGCGAATTAAAGAACTTCAACAAATAGCTAAATTAACTGAGTCAGAGGCTAAAGAATTATTACTCCAAGCAGTTCGTGCTAAAGCTGCTAATGAAGCGATGGCCATTGAAAGAGAAGTTTTGGAAAATGCTAAAGTTAATGCCAACAAAGAAGCCAAAAAAATAGTGATTCAAACCATTCAGAGAATGTGTGCTGAATATACCATCGAAAATTCTGTTTCTGTATTCAATTTGGATAGTGATGATATCAAGGGTCAAATTATCGGACGGGAAGGAAGAAATATTCGTGCTCTGGAAGCAGCAACAGGTGCTGAAATCGTGGTAGATGATACCCCTGAAGCAATCGTAATTTCAAGTTTCGACCCTATTCGCAGAGAGATTGCCCGATTATCATTAAAACGTTTAGTTGCTGATGGACGTATACACCCAGCTCGTATTGAAGAAGTTGTTGCGAAAGTTAAAAAACAACTCGATGAACAAATAGTAGAAATCGGAGAACGAGTTATCATTGATTTAGATGTACATGGACTTGATCCATACTTGGTGAGAATGATTGGTAGAATGCGTTTCAGATCTTCTTATGGTCAGAATTTATTAGAACATTCTATGGAGACGGCTAATCTTTGTGCTGTAATGGCTGCAGAGTTAGGCTTGAATCCTAAGCAAATAAAAATGGCCAAACGAGCCGGACTTCTGCATGATATTGGAAAGGTTGCTGAAGAAGAATCAGAATTATCTCACGCATTGTTTGGTATGAAACTTTGTGAAAAATACAATGAACACGAGGTCATTATAAATGCAGTGGGAGCACATCACGATGAAGTAGAAATGAATAATATTATTTCTCCAATCGTGCAAGCTTGTGATGCAATATCAGGAGCTCGACCAGGAGCTCGTCGTGAGATTTTGGAATCTTATTTAAAACGTATCACTGAATTAGAAGAATTGGCTATGGCCTATGAAGGCGTTCAGAAAGCTTATGCGCTGCAGGCTGGTCGTGAATTACGTGTTATCGTTGAAAGTGAAAAAGTAACCGATCAATATGCTGATGATTTAGCATTCATGATTTCCCAAAAAATACAAGATGAAATGCAATATCCAGGTCAGGTTAAGGTCACAGTAATTCGTGAAAAGAGAGCCACAGCATTCGCTAGGTAGAAGGATACAGTTGGATTTGTAAAATTTTAAATGATGATTCGTTTCTAAATTTTATTAGTTAATTCTAGAATAGTATTTGTTTTGCATCTTACTTAATATTGTATTTTATAGTTATTACGAACTCAAAAAGAGTGTTTTTACGTCATATGGTTTTATAGAGATAATTAGTTTATTGTGGCTTGCTTCAATCTATTTCATATAGAATTTTTACTTGATTATTGTAACAAGTTGACTATAGTAAATCAAATCAAATCAAATATTGTATTTTGTGTTGAGCTATTGCAAACCAATTGGAAAGAAATTTCTATACCTCTTTGAAACAGATTAGCACTGGTTTCCATTTTGGATAAGTCAGCCTTTTATTCTCCTCAATTATCGTTGCGGAACTTATATCTATTATCTGCGTTCTTAGCTATATAATAATTAGTTTTATATTTGTACTAAGATGAAACAAGTCTTGTGTTGCTTTTTCTTTTTTGTTGGATATTATATTCCAAGCTACAGTCAATCTAATTACTGCGCGACAGATCTTAAACACGCTGCTCTAATGTTGACTGATCCTGAGTATAAAGCTCATTTTATTCAAAATCAACAAAACATCTACAACTACTCTACTGCATATTATTCTACTCCAAATAATCTGAAAAGAGCTAAAGCCAATTACACCTTACCAGTTGTAGTGCATTTGATCGTACCACCAGGTACTGCTATTGGACAATTGAATAATTTAACGGATGTGCAAGTAGAAGCTGGTTTGGATTTATTAAATCAATCTTTTGCCAATCAAGGACCATTCAGGAGTGCTACAGGAGTTGATGTTGGGATACAATTTTGCTTAGCAAAAAGAGATCCAAACGGAAAACCCACAAACGGTATAACACGGACAGAGAGTATCTTGGTTGCAGATCCAACTTGTTTTCCTGGAACCAATCAAAACAGTGATGCTGCTATCAAGCAATTAGTGAATTGGGATTGTAAGCAATATATTAATATCTGGTTGGTTACTAATTTATTTAATGGAAATTTTGGTTGCAGTCTGGCAGGATTTGCATATTTCCCTGGCGCTCCATGTAGTGTAGATGGGATTATGCAAGAAGCTGCTTTTTGGACTTCAGTTGGTGGTACAACTGTGACCTCACACGAAATGGGCCATTTTTTTTCACTCAACCATACTTTTAACGGGGGTTGTTCAAATGCAAATTGTTTATTAGATGGTGACCAGGTTTGTGATACGCCACCAGATAATTCAGCATCCTTTGCTCCATGTAATACCAATTCCTGTTCTACAGATATTCCTGATTTGCAAGATGATAACACAAATTATATGGATTACTCATCGTGTAGTCCAGTTCATTTTACGGCAGGGCAACAAGTAAGAATGGTGGCTGCTTTAGAAACTTCCAGAAAATCTCTAATTTCTTCAAAAGGATGTATTCCTTTAGGGAATTGGGATATAGCAGCTCTACAAATTAGTTCAACAGGATACTTATGTGGAGATTCATTATGCCTGACATTAAAAATTAAAAATGAAGGATTAAATACCATTAACTCAGCAGTTATAAATTATCAAATAGATGGTGGTTCTATTCAGTCATTAAATTGGGTTGGAAATTTAGGACCGAACAAAACATTTGATGTCATAATTCCATGCATTCCGGTACAAAATGGTAATCACAACGTTCAGATTAGTATTGGTAATCCAAATGGTAATCAGGACTTTTATTTGTCAAACAACATGCTAACTGCTACATTTCAAACCTTTACTAAATTGGAATTAGAAAAAGTAAGCAGTACAGGATCACATTGTATCAGCGATGGTACTATATTAGTAAATACAAAAGGTGGTACTCTTCCTTATTCATATAACATTAGCAATCACGCATTTTCTCAAACAGATCCTTTTTTTCAATTATTGGTTTATGGTCAATATAGTATTACGGTTACAGATGCTAATGGATGTCAAGATACCGTTTCAGTTATCGTCGAGGACAGTTGTTTTTCTACAGCACCGAAAAAATTTATTTCAAATGGCGATGCCCTTTACCAGGGGAATGGGTGTTACCGATTGACCGAAGCCAAAACTGATCAGGTTGGCTCTGTTTGGTATGAAGATAAAACGAATTTGAATCAGAGTTTTGACATCTATTTTGATATTAATCTAGGTTGTATCGATAAGGGAGGAGCAGATGGTATCGCGTTTTTGTTTCAACCTATATCTACTAGTATTGGTGTCAGAGGTGGAGGTCTTGGATATCAAGGAGTAACTCCTAGTTTAGCAGTTGAATTTGATACCTGGCAAAATCCTAATTATAATGATCCGGGATTCGATCATATTGCAATCATTAAAAACGGTAACGTAAATCATTTATCTGCAGATAATTTAGCAGGCCCATTAGGTATTTTTCCAAATTTTGGAAATGCAGAAGATTGTAAATTTCATAATGTCCTCATTCGATGGAATGCACCATCCAGGACTTTAAATGTTTATGTCGATTGTAATTTGAGATTAAGCTATACTGGAGATATCGTAAAAAATATTTTTAACAATGATCCAAATGTATATTTTGGTTTTACTTCTGCCACTGGAGGTTCTGTGAATGTGCATCAAGTTTGTTTTAACTATGTCACCTCCGTAAATCAATTAAAAGATCAGGCAATCTGTAAAGGTGAAGCTATCCAGATAGCTGTTCCTTCCGAATTTTCAAAATATAATTGGAGTCCAAATTATGGAATAAATCATACGGATGTATTTAATCCTATATTCAGTCCTGATACTACAACTACTTATTTTGTTGAATTGATTGATAATTGTGGTTTTAAGTACTTAGACACCATGACTGTTTTTGTAAAAGAAATAGAACTTGATTATTCATTATCCTATGTAGATAGTTGTTCCAGTTCTAGTATTATTATTTTACACATTAAGTCAGATAGCACCACTATTGGGAATGAATATTCTATTGATGGAAGACAATATTCGACCAACACATTCTACGAATTTGAAGCGGGCAGTAGTATTACTTTGTATACCAAATATGGGAATTGTATTCTACCCACTGAATTGGTTTTGGAACCTAATCAACATATTTTATCTGACAGTCTGTTATGGTTGTCTTCATTGAATTGTAAAGATTCAGGTCGAGTTGTGATTACGGGCATAAAAGGAATTCCGCCTTATGAATACAAATTGGACAACGGTTTATTTCAGTCATCAGGTATCTTCGATGGTTTATTACCAGGTAATTATACCATCACAACTCGAGACGTCACAGGTTGTGAGTCCGTAAGAAATGTTGAAATATTTGATTTTATTAATACCATAACTTTGGTTCAAGATTCTGCCGACTTGGAAATTACCTGTTGTAGTCCGAACACCTTTGTAACTGTAACCGCATCTGGGTCTATACCTTTTTATTATTATAAAATGGATCAGGGTTCTTTACAAGCTTCTGGTGAGTTTAGTAATTTAACACCAGGTATACATAAGTTAACAAGTCAAGATGAATTTGGGTGTGTTTCAGCTGAACTAAGTATTGAAGTTTTTGATAGGACTGAAATAAAATCAGATACAGCATTTATTGAAATTTGTGAAGGTGATTTTATTGATGTGGGTACAAATAGATATACGAATACTGGAATTTATAAGGATGTATTTTCTAATTTATATTGTTGTGACAGTATCCATTTTACCCAATTAAAAGTCAATCCACGATATACCATTGCTAATCCTGTAATTCTATGTCCCCATGATTCCATAATAGTTGGCATTAATGTATATAATAAATCAGGTATCTATGTTGATACATTACAATCGCACACGCAATGTGATAGTATTATTATATCAGATATCCAACAGTCTGATTCCTATTATTTCGCTATTGATACGAGTATTTGTGAAGGTGATCCATTGGTTTTTAATGGTCAAAACATCAATCAATCCATAATATATGAAGACACTTTACAAACTAAATATGGATGTGATAGTATTATAAACCTTAAGGTAAATGTATATAAGAAGGATACCCTATTAAATGATCAGAAGATTTGTGATGGAAACTTCATTGAAGTTGGAAGTAGCCGTTACACCAAATCTGGACGTTATTTTGACCTTATATCCAATCGATATTTATGTGACAGCCTAATTATAACTCAATTGGAAGTTTATCCTATTTATGAAAAGCGATATTCTTATTCCATATGCGAGGGTAGTTTTATTCAAGTAGGAAATCATATTTTTGACAAAGCGGGTATTTTTAAAGATACCCTGAAAAGTATATCCAATTGTGACAGTATAATAGCTAATAGTATTGCTATACTTCCTAGATCTCATGTTGATTTGGATATTGATCTATGCTATGGTGAATCGTTCGAAATCAATGGACATTCTTATATTGATGAAGGAACTTATATGGATACACTTACGAATGTAAATCAATGTGACAGTATTGTAATGACCAGGATAGGGGTCCATGATTCTGCATTAATTAGTTATGATTTCACGATATGTCCTGGTGAATCGATACAAGTAGGACTTGCTAATTATTCAAGCACTGGAGTTTTTCAACAAAAATTTTCAAGCATTTGGGGTTGCGATAGTATTTTGGTCACTCATGTTTTGGTAGAATCTGATGCTTATTGTGATAGTCTCAATTGTGGTACTTATATTCCCAATGTATTCTCACCAAATAGAGATCAAATCAATGATCTATTTAAATCCTATACCGATGTTGCACAGATTACGGATTTATTTATTTACAGCCGATGGGGTAATCTTATTTATTCTGATCATAGGCTAGATCCCAGCTGGGATGGGACTTCACATGGTAAAGATGTAAATCCGGGAGTTTTCTATTATATCTTCAAAGGCGTGTGTAAGAATGGAAAACCGCTAAGCAAATCGGGTGATGTTACATTAATTCGTTGATGTCAATTCTTGTTTAAATATGAGAAAATTAAAATTTAAATTGCAGAATTTATATTTTCTGATAGTATTTATAATAGCAACGACCCATTCAAATGGACAAGATTCGAATACCATTAAGATTATTAGAGGTTTAAATACGTATAGAGAGCTTTATTTATTTAATAGAGGTTTATTTGACACTTCATTTTTTCAATTGGCAACTAAACTTGATGACATAAACACAGCCATGAGTCCGGGATTGCTTATGGAATTAATTTATGCATATTGTAAAATGGTTGATGGAAATTATTTAGAAATGTCCAAAAATCTTAAAAGGAAATATGGTGTCGACTTAAAAGGAATTAATTTTCTTCCTACTGATTTGGAGGTTGTTAATCGTCATGGACATTTTCTTAATATGATGTCAAATGGATTTATTGATGATGAAGCTCCTTACAAACTAATATATGATACCACACTTTACGAGGAATTGAAATTCTGCCATTTGAATCCAAATGATAAAATGGTAGATATCGGAGCTGGTGATGGTTTTTTTTCTATACTCTTAGGATTGATTTACCAAAATCAATCCATAGTTTTAACTGAATTAAATCCAAATTTGGTGCGCTTCATGAGAAATGATCTGGAATTTTTGAAAAAGTATAATCTGCCTTTCATGTGGTCATTGGTCGATGGTTATGATACAAATACTGGAGTAGAACATTTGATTTTTGATAAAATACTTATTCGACAATCATTTCATCATTTTCGAAAAAAAAATGATATGCTTAATTCTATTATAAAATCGATGGATGATAGAACAGAGTTAATAATCATTGAACATTTAAATAAACCTAAGTTCATTAAAGAAGATGACTTTAATAAAATGGTTAAGGACAACCATATAGATTTGAAGAAGGACAGTATTCAAACTGATACCGCTTTAATTTGTAAAGACAAGGATATTTCTAATGAAAAAGAAGAAGAATATATAGATTATGATCAATGCAAAAAGAGAATATCCGCAAAAAGTTTTTTAAAATACCTTAGTAAAAACAATCTAGTAATTATTGAAATAAAAAAACTGGATGATAGCTACGCCTTTCGAATTAAGAAACGATCTTAATCCTCCAAAGTAAAAAAGGATAAATCTATAAATTCCCCCTCAATTCCTGTTCTCGTTCGATGGCTTCAAATAATGCTTGGAAGTTACCTTTGCCGAATGATTTGGCACCTTTGCGTTCTATGATTTCAAAGAAAACAGTTGGTCTATCTTGTAGTGGTTTAGTAAATATTTGCAGCAAGTAACCATCCTCATCCCGATCAATCAAAATGTTCAGGCGCTTTAATTCTTCAAGATTTTCATTAATATGTCCCACCCGATCCATTACAGTCTCATAATAATTATCCGGAACATACAGAAACTCAACTCCATTCTCTCTCAAATCACTGATGGTTTGAATGATGTTATCACAGGCAATGGCAATATGTTGTACTCCTGCTCCTTTATAGAATTCAAGATATTCATCTATTTGCGATTTTTTTAATCCTTTAGCTGGTTCATTGATTGGAAATTTCACATATCCGGTGCCATTGGAAACTACCTTACTCATCAATGCCGTATATTTAGTAGAAATATCTTTATCATCAAATGTTATCAGTAATTTAAAACCTAAGACATCTTGGTAAAACTGGACCCATTGATTCATTGCGCCCAACTCCACATTTCCAACACAATGGTCCACATATTTTAATCCCACAGATTTCGTCTTTAACAAACTCTTTTTAGTAACATAACCTGGTAAAAATGGTCCTGAATAATTTTTGCGTTCTACCAAAGTATGAATGGTATCGCCATAGGTCTTGATAGATGCCATGACTACTTCACCTTGTTCATCGCGCAATGTGATCGGCTCAAAAGCTATTTGGGCACCTCGACTTATCGCTGTATCAAAACAAGCTTTAGCATCATCCACCCATAAAGCCAGAACTTTTACTCCGTCTCCATGTAATGCAACATGTTTCGTAATTTCATGATCTAATTCTAGAGATGAAGTAAGGACAAATCTAATTTTATCTTGTTGAAGCACATAAGAACAATAAGAGCGGTTTCCGGTTTCAGGTCCTTTATAAGCTACCAATTCAAATCCAAAAGCGGTCTGATAAAAATGGGCGGCTTGTTTGGCATTTCCTACATAGAATTCAATGTGGTCCGTTCCTAGAATAGGAAAAGCATCAGTTGCGGTAATGTTTTTTTGAGATTCAGTAAGTACTGCCATAAGATTGATTATTTAATCGTTGAATAAAATTGCTTAAACTTTTGTCAAATTCAAGGTATATTTATAATTCTATTAATTCGTAAAGATAAGTATTTAGAAATAAGCTATTATTTTTTTTCTGGATGTATTCCAACTCGTTTTTCAAAATTCCTAAAATAGACTTAATGAATTACATTGTATTTATTTATATATTATTATATTATTTAATGTATTGTAAATCAAATGAAATATAGGATTCATTTTTTTTTATAAAAGCAAAGTTTGTATTCTTTGTAAAGGATATATTTTACGCTTCAATATTACCATTGAAAGGATAGCTTTCATTTCGATGATTAAGTTAATTCAGATCATTCAAACATATTCGATGTGGAGATGGTTGTTAATTCTAAGAAAAGTTAAAAGATGAATTCATTTGGTGAAAAATTCAGAGTGCAGATTTATGGTGAGTCACATGGCCTTGGAGTAGGAATAATCATTGATGGTTTACCTCCGGGAATACCAATTCATTTAGAAGAATTTGAACATGATCTATCCAGACGGCGAGCAGGTCATTTGGGGACCACTAAACGTGTAGAATCTGATGTTCCGGAATTTTTGTCAGGTGTGTTTAAGCATTTTTCCACTGGCGCTCCCATGAATATTTTTTTTAGAAATTCAGATGTGAGATCTCAAGATTATGAAGACACTAAACTTTTACCAAGACCAGGTCACGCTGATTTTGTTGCCCATAGAAAATTTTTGGGATACAATGATTATAGGGGTGGGGGACATTTTAGCGGGAGACTTACTACAGCAATAGTTGGTGCTGGGATTATTGCAAAGAAATTGTTGCAACCCATAAAGATTGAAGCTAAATTGATTGAAATTGGTGGGCATATAGATTTTGAAGCTATACTCGCAGCAACAATTCAAAAAAATGATTCTGTAGGAGGATTAGTTAATTGTCAAGTGCTTGGAATTCCAATTGGTTGGGGCGAACCTTTTTTTAACAGTATTGAATCTATGATCAGCCATTTAGTTTTTTCTATTCCAGCTGTAAAAGGTATAGAATTTGGATCTGGATTTGGTGCCGCAAAAATGTTTGGTTCGGAGCATAATGATGAAATCATTTCAATGGATGGAACAACAAGGACAAATTACAGTGGTGGAATTAATGGTGGTATAAGTAATGGAAATCCTATAAGCTTTAATGTGTCCATAAAACCAACGAGTAGTATTTCCAAGCCTCAATCAACGATTGATTTGAATACGGGTAATATAAACTCATTAGAAATTAAAGGTCGTCATGATGTATGTATTGCCTTGAGAGCTCCGGTAGTCATTGAAGCGATGACCGCCATCGCACTAGCCGATTTGAAATTGGTGCATGAAATCTAATGTTGGGTTTAGTTTTCGAACACACGGCACGGAATTAATTTGTAATATTTAGGGCAAAAAAAAACTCCGCTGATATCATCTAACGGAGTTCTTTAAATTGAAAACTTAATTTCTTATGATTCCATTGAAGTCTCACCACCCATTGGTGCCATTGGAGTTACTTCTGGAGCTGTAACCTTAGATCTACCTTTTCTAGAACCACTTTTTTTTCTAGGAGCTGCCTTTTTAGGTGCTGCTGCTTTAGTTGCTGCTGCTTTTCTAGGAGCTGCTTTTTTAGCTGCTGCTTTCTTAGGAGCTGCTTTTTTAGCTGCTGCTTTCTTAGGAGCTGCTTTTTTAGTTGCTGCTTTTTTAGGAGCTGCTTTTTTAGCTGCTGCTTTTTTAGGAGCTGCTTTTTTAGCTGCTGCTTTTTTAGGAGCTGCTTTTTTAGCTGCTGCCTTTTTAGGAGCTGCTTTTTTAGCTGCTGCTTTTTTAGGAGCTGCTTTTTTAGCTGCTGCTTTTTTAGGAGCTGCTTTTTTAGCTGCTGCTTTTTTAGGAGCTGCTTTTTTAGCTGCTGCTTTTTTAGGAGCTGCTTTTTTAGCTGCTGCTTTTTTAGGAGCTGCTTTTTTAGCTACTGCTTTTTTAGGAGCTGCTTTTTTAGCTGCTGCTTTTTTAGGAGCTGCTTTTTTTGTTGCCGCTTTTTTAGGAGCTGCTTTTTTTGTTGCTGCTTTTTTAGGAGCTGCTTTTTTAGCTGTTGCTTTTTTACCGGTAGTTTTTTTTGCACTACTTGTAGTTGCCATGTTTAGTTTTTTTAGTTAACAAAATCAATATTTACTTTTTAATTATAAATATCAAATTAGTATGATATCAATAACCATTCCAAAGGTATGACATTTTTTACATATGCAAATAAATTTTAATATTTTTTTCTAAAAAAAGCTATTTTTTTTCAAAATAATTGTTAAAAGTCATTTTTTTTTGAAATAAATCTCTGATTTGACTTTTTATTTTTGAAAAAATAAAATGAATTAGACTTTTTTAGAGAATCATTTTTAAAAAAATTATATAAGAATATGAAAGTAAATTAGAAGTATTTGCTCAATTGAAGTTTAATTTCTGTGCGATATGATCCTTCAATCATATCACCTGATGAACCATTTGATGATTGATCTGGAAAATAACTTATAGCATATCTCAATTCAAATGACCAATCTGATCTTGTTTTATATCTCAAATTGATGTATGATCTTGTGCCACGACCAAAATAAGCAGGTATATAATACTGATAGAGCAAATCATTTTCGTAAGCATATATTCTACTATTATAGCTATCCGTATCGAAAATAGAAAATCTCAAAGTGGATGAAATCGGATAGGACAATGATTTATAAATGAGATCTTGATAAATCAAATATCCCATTTCAATGTGTTCATTCGTTCCATATCCATGCCATTCTATTCTTGATCTCCATGTCCAATTGGAATTTAGTTTTTGTTCCCAGTGAATTTTAGCTGAATGGTTTGTCAATTGATGGAGCCTGCTCTCATTCAAATCGTTTTGATTTTCTTCGTGTATATTATTTTTATATTGTAAATAGATAGACCATTTCTTTCTCTTGGTATAGGTCATTTTGACGGACCATTCATTGCCCTTAGAAGGAAGATCGCTTGAATATCTCAACCATGGGTGGGTCCAGGAATCGTAATATAAATTATACTTCCAGGCTTTATTTGGCAAAAAATTAAATCCAAAGAGTATGCCTTGCTCGTTTTGACTTTTTCCTGTGGAAGAAATCGTCTGACTGTTCTTAGTATAAAATTGTGAACTATAATTTCTATAAATTATAATAGACTCAGCATATTTACCAAGACCTTTCAAAATGCCTTGGAGTAGTGCTAGATGGCCTTTTTCATCTGAGGCTAACTCTCCGAATAAAAGCAATTTATTCACTTGAAATTGATGAAAAACTGAACTATGAAATTGATTTTTCTTACTTGGTTCATACACCTGATATGGTGCACTATTTTTAGCTTCTTGCAAATCTACATGTGAATATACCACACCTAGGCCAACATATCCCTTGTTAAAGTTTTTGATAAGTGAACCACCTGAGTGCATTAATCCCAAGGCATTTCGATCTTGAAGTTCCGATTTTGTCCGATGCAATCCAGCATATTGAATGCTTGTGAATGAGCTTGGAGTATTTTCATTATTACCATTATCACTCAAGACAAGATTTGCATCAACCTTGGTTTTTGAAAAAAACAACAAAGCTTTGAGTTGACCATTGATTTTAATCTTTGAAGCAATGCCACGAAACATATTATTCTCTTGTACTGAATTATAGGGTTTGAGTATATCAGGTGATTTAACATAAAGACCCAATTCTTGATTTCCGGCACTTTGAAAAACATTGTCAAGTATTAAGCCTTGTCCAATACGTAATTTATAATCGCCAATTGCCAAAGCAGTAAGTTGAGGAGATAATCTCTCAATAAACAAATGAGCTGTTAAATAATCTATTTTGGTCTTAGAAGCGTTATCCCATAATTTTTCTCCAGCATCTTTTTCTGCGACCAGCCCATAAGAAAAGGAACCGGGTTTATAATTTTGAAACCTAAGAAATAATTTATCAGGTGAACCTAAATAGGCATTGTTCAAAGAATCCGATAATAAATAACCACGTTGTTTTTGTAAAACCCGACTCCATCTTATAATGATTTGCTTTCGCCCATCACTCAATAGACGATCTCCGATACGTCTCAATGAAAACTCTGTGTCACGTATTTGAAGGTAGGGTAGAACCTTACGAAGTTTATCCAAATCAAAATTCGGAATGCTTTGTAATTCCAAAATTGAAATGAGTGGTCTGTGTGTCAAAACATAATTCCAGATCAATTGAATTTCTATGGAGCTTAAATTGGGTAATAGACTAAGCTCGTCCAATGTACATTGATTTATAGATATGGGATGTTTGGTGAGGTATACAGAATGATCTTCAATCGGAAGTTCTTCAGAAATCCTTAAAGCATTAGATTCATCAATAATATCCGTTTCATCAATTGGGAGATTCGGATCAATTTGAGCTACTGCAATGTTAAATAGAAAAAGAAGCTGGATTAGGAACAAATACCTCAATAAGATCATACATTTAATTTGTTGACTTTTTTCTGAGCCCAAAATACGAAATCAAAATAAATAAAGACTCTTTTCTCAAATCGATCCACTCTAAGTTTGGTTAGCTTATTATGCATAATTGAAGCATTTTCTAAATTGTCCTTTGAAGGATCTTTAATTGTCAGCCGTATATAATTCAAAATTAGGTTGATGATTTGATTATTGTCATTCAATAATTGGGCCTGTCGTTGGATGGATAACATCAAGGATCCTACTAAAGCATCATGCCCTAATTCGAAGTGTATGAGCAATTGCATAAGTCTGGCATAAAGGTATAGGTCGTCTCTGAGGTAATTGTTTTTGTCACGCACAATTTTTGTTATATAATCCAATGCCAAGGATAACTTATCTTGGATAAAGTAGATCCACGCAATTTTATAATAATAGATAATGTGTCTGTGTGGATCTACATAATCATCGAATTTTTCAATCTCCTTTTTGATTTCCGGAATTAAAAGCAGACATTTTTGAAAGTCATGATGAAGTAAACTATAGTTCATCTTGGCATTCAAGCCATAGGAATAGTAAAGTAGTTTACTCGTTGTATTAAAACCATTATGTTTCCGCTTGTAAAAAGCATCTAATTTTTTATAGAATTCATTAAATTGGATTTTATCCTCCTTATAGTATAAGGAAGTTAAAGTATAATGAAGCATACGCATGTACAAGTCAGGATCTTTTTCAATCATTACCGGTTCAGAATCAAATAACCGAATGCATCGAATTCCATAATCTGCACAGAGATCAAATTCCAAAAGTATATAATGATACCATAAATAACTAAGATTTAGATTAATTTGACTGGAAAAATTGAGTTCTGAAATGGAGTAATTAGGTAAGTTGGATTGAAAATAATCTTTTATGAGGATGACATCTTTATCATTTTTTACAAATCCGAAATTGATGTAGAATCCCTGAATTTTTAACATTAAGTTAGACAACAAGGACATTTGTGATGCCGTCTGATTAACCTTTGTGGATTCCTGAATCAAATTTTCCATTTTGTTTTTAACCTTGCGGCTTCGGGTAATATGTCGGGCCTCTATCAGTTTTTCGAATTCCAGAATTTCAAGGTATAATATGTGCTGATTGGTAACCGTCGTTAGTGGCTTTATTCGTTCAAGCAATCTTAATGATTGTATAAATAAACCACGGTCATATAAAATCTGTGCGTAATCCAGTTGTTCTCGAATTTCTATCTCAGGGTGTTTTTGAGAATGAATCATCCGAAGACTTTTTAATATTTGACTATATAAGTGTCTTTTGAGATTGGTTAATTGTAACTTATTTAGTCTTTTGATTTTATTAAAAATGAGGGTCTCATCATAGACTTTCATCTTATCAAGAATGACAAATAGCTGAATGAATTTTAGTTCTTCATGACTGGATAATCGGTTGGCAAAAAGTTTAAAATTTCTTTTTTCAGATTTATTCAGACTTTTAATCAAACCAAAAAGTGCGTCCGTTTGAGTAATGGGCATAACACAAATATTGAATATAAATTATTGGTTGTCAGTATTTTATATAATTAAATAATATTGTGACCACCACAAGGTAACCATTTTTTTAATTTATTTAGGCGCTGAATTGCACTTACTTTTGACCCATCAATTAAAATAAAATGGATTTCAAATTTCGAAATTGAATTTTAAAGGGCAATAAATCATCAAATCATTTTTTATAAAACCAAATTGTAATGAGAAATAAATTAAAAATGGAGTACATCTGGCTCGATGGATATAAGCCGGAAGCAAATCTAAGAAGCAAGACTAAATTAATTAAAGTAGAAGATTTTGACGGAACAGTTGAATGTCTGCCGAATTGGTCTTTTGATGGAAGTTCAACGCGCCAAGCTGAAGGATGGGCTTCAGATTGTATTTTAAAACCAGTAAGAATTTATGTGGATCCACATCGTGAAGATGCTTATCTCGTGATATGCGAAGTAAACAATCCTGATGGAACACCTCATTCAACAAATTCAAGAGCAAAAATTAAATCGGATTCTGATGAAATTTGGTTTGGATACGAACAAGAATATGTATTGATGAAAGATGGCAAGCCATTGGGTTTTCCAAAAGAAGGTTATCCTGGTCCACAAGGTCCGTATTATTGTGCAGTAGGTCATGGAAATGTGGATGGCAGACAAATCATAGAAGATCATTTAGATGCATGTATCGATGCGGGTATTGATATCGAAGGTATAAATGCTGAAGTATTATTGGGTCAATGGGAATTCCAAATTTTTGGAAAAAGCGCGAAACGGGCTGCTGATGATTTAATTGCAGCAAGATACCTTTTATTCCGCATCACTGAAGAATATGAAGTAACGGTTGATTTACATCCTAAGCCGGTTCGTGGTGATTGGAATGGATCCGGAATGCATGTTAATTTTTCAAATGAGCGCATGCGTAAAAAAGGTGGTAAAGCATACTTTGATGGAATTTTCAAAGCCTTTGAAAAATCACACAAAGAGCATATAGCGGTATATGGTTCCGATAATCATTTGAGATTAACAGGTAAGCATGAGACTCAGAGTATGGATAAATTTAGTTGGGGTGTAATGGATAGAGGAGCATCTATTCGTATTCCTTTGAATACATCAAAAACATGGAAAGGTTATCTTGAAGATCGCCGACCAGCATCTAATGCAGATCCTTATTTAATTGGTGCGAAAATCATCAATACTTTGAATAAAGTAAAATAAAGTAAATCATTATAAAAAAATTTGGAAAAGCGCTTCTTGATTTATCAAGGGCGCTTTTTTTTTCTAAATGACTTGCATTTTTTTCCAAATTACCTAATGTTTATTTTATTCATTATGGACTAATCGTAGATTCAGTATGTAATTACTGGATATTTACTAAAAGCTAAGAGTATCAAGCCTGAATTTTTCAAAGTCAGAAAGGTATTCAATTAAAATGAATGAATGTAGTAAGTTAAGAGAATCAGTTCTATTGGTAATTATTCCATTTTGGTTCACTTGGATAAATTTGAAGTTTATTTAATAGTCTATTAGGCGATTTATGCAATATTTGTATGCCAATAAATTAACTACCATTCACCAGCAAGCATCCACGACTATTCCACGGCTTATCCACGACTATTCCTCGACTGAAGTTAAAATGTTGTCTAGTCCTAAAATAGCTATACAATATCAATTAACTCAAACCTGAGGCTTGCTCTGTTGTCGTTATCATTCATACCTCCCAAATCATAAATTTGATTATGAGGAATTCAACTTTAAATTAATTGACCATTATGGTTAAGAAAAATAATTTTTCAATGTATAACAAATTGAGTTTTCAAACCATTTTACAAGAAACTTGAGGATTAAAAGAGGATTAATATTATAATCCCAGATCATGCATTAGATTTTCTATTACGAATTAATACATCTTCAAATTCGTCTGGTGTCGTACAATACGATACGAGATCCTATTTTATTCAGCATCAAAGTAGTGACTATTATTGTGGGAAGAATATTCCTTGATCACCGGTTTTTTCCAACCTGCTGAGTATGCGGGCAGGTTGATGAATTTGTTTTCATAACGAAACCTAATTCATGATCTTAGAAAATAATTTACTTTTTTTTAAATATAAATAGCTCTCATGTTAAGTGTTTTATGTTTATTGATTCATATCTTATTAAGATAATACAATATAAGTTAAATCAATATGTGAAATGAAATTACAATTTAAGCTATTAAAGATTTAATTTTGGTGCCATGTTAATGCAAGTTAAAACCATCCATGTTTACCCTTATTTTAAAAAATTCGGGGTTTTCACCTATTGTAAGTTACTTATTCTGTATTATCTTTGCATAGCATTTACCCCTAGACATATTCTTTTCGGTACATTCAAGTACTTACTATTTCATTCACGTATATTAAATTATTAGATTATGTATCAAGTTAAAAAACATATGATGGCATGGATTTGCCTGCTGATGACCTCAGGTTTATTTGCCCAAGGTGTTGCGCAAATTGATTACTTTACCTACCTAACCCAACCACTGAACAAGCTAGGTCAGCAAGTAGTCGATGCACGAATGGATGCTGCCCAATTTAAGGAGGTTGCTCCATTAAGCCTAAGTAATAAAGTATATTCTTCAAATACATTTAAAAATCTGTCAAAGGCTAATTATTTAAAATTAGATCTTAAGCAATTGCCACAAATGGTTGCTGACAAATCTGAATATCTGTCTCTTCTATTACCAATAAACGATCGTGAAAAAGTTGTTTTGGATTTAATCCGTGTAGATCTTTATGCAGAAGGTTTCCATGTATTTATTTCTGAATTTCCAAATGAAGCTTTTGAATATGATCCTGGCGTGTTTTATAGAGGTGTTGTTCGAGGAAAAGAAGGTTCTTCAACAGCTGCTATAAGTGTGTTTAATGATCAGATCATAGGTATGTTTTCGACTGATGAAGGCAACACCGTATTGTATCCAATGAAAGATACAAAAGAAGAGATCTTGATTTACAACGATAAAGATATTACAGTTAACATGCCATTTAATTGTTCTACTGATGAATTATCTAATGTTTTGATAGACCCAGCACCTAAATCTGAAATGGCTGCTGGTGATTGTATTCGGGTTTACATAGAATGTGACTATGCATTATTTCAAAACAAAGGAAATGTAACTGCTACTACAAACTGGATTACATCGGTTTACAATAACGTCGCTACTTTATATACAGCTGAAAGTATTAATACTACCGTTTCTGAAGTTTATGTTTGGACCACACCTGATGCATATAGCAAAACCAGTTCCATAGATGCTTTGAATAAATTTAGAACAGATCGTGGTACATTTAATGGTGATTTGGCTCATCTAGCAGCTCTGGGTGGACAAAATATTGGTGGTGTAGCGTGGGTTGATGCATTATGTTCATCTTACAAATATGCATACAGTAACATTAGTGCTTCTTATAGTACTGTTCCAACTTATTCATGGACTATTGAAGTGATGACACATGAGATGGGACATAATATTGGATCTAATCATACTCAATGGTGTGGTTGGACTGGTGGTGCGTTAGATAATTGTTATACTACAGAAGGTGGATGTGCGCCTGGCCCACCACCGACAGGTGGCGGAACAATTATGAGTTATTGCCATCTTACCAGTTATGGTATTAATTTTAACAATGGTTTTGGAACACAACCTGGAGATAAAATTAGAGCTGAAGTTATTGCAGCAACATGTTTAGGTACTTCATGTGGTGGAGGTGGAGGTTGTGGTGTTCCAACAGGATTAGCTATTAGTGGAATTACACAAACTACAGCTACTGCAAATTGGAATTCAGTTTCTGGTGCCACTTCTTATAAGTTTTCATACAAAACAAATGCAGGTACTACATGGACAACGGTGACAACTACTAATCCAACATACAATTTAACAGGATTGTCTGCTGGCACATTATATAATACACGTGTAAAAACGATATGTGGTGCAGACTCAAGTGCTAATTCTGCTACCGTAAATTTTACAACGTCTTCTGGCGGAACATGTGGTGTTCCTACGAATTTTGCTGTGTCTAATATCACAAGTAATTCTGCAACAAGTTCATGGTCTGCAGTAAGTGGAGCAACTTCTTATAATTTTCAATATAAATTGGCGAGTTCTTCTACATGGAGCCAAGCTAATGTAACAGTTACAACTGTTAATTTAACAGGCTTATCACCTAATACGAGTTATACAATAAGAGTTCAGGCAGTTTGTCCAAGTGGAACAAGTGCTTTTACTAGTATTATAACATTTACAACTTTGAATACTTCATACTGTGTTTCTAAAGGGAATAATTCAACTTATGAATGGATTAAGAGAGTAAAATTAGGGACTATAGATCGTACTTCAGGAAGTGATGGTGGTTATTATAATGGAACTGCATTAAGCACAAACATTGCAAAGAGTAGTACACAAACTATGAATTATCAAGCTGGAACAACGGGTGCTTCAGGAACCTTGTATTGGAGAGTGTGGATCGATTATAATAGAAACAATGTATTTACAGATGCAGGTGAGCAAGTGATATCCAGATCTTCTGCCAGTACTGGATTGTTAACTTCAACATTTGTTGTACCTGCAGGTGCTTCAACAGGATCAACAAGAATGCGAGTTTCGTTAAAGTATAGTGGTTATTCTTCACCATGTGAAACATTCGCATACGGAGAAGTAGAAGATTATTCTGTAAATATCGTAGCTGCTGGAACACTTGAAGGTCCAAGAAATCAAATTCTAAATATGGAGCAAGTGGTTGTTTCTCCAAATCCTTTTGACCAGAATTTATTGATCAGTTTATCTTCAAAACAAGATCAACAAGTAGATGTTTCAATCATTGATGTATTCGGTAAAAAAGTAGGCCATTCCAATTATAATGCTTTAGCAGGAATAAATGCTTATGTTATTGAAACACAACACATCAATTCAGGAAGCTATTTTGTTAGAATTGAATCTGGTGATCAAGTGATTATAAAGAAACTCGTAAAAATTAATTAAACAGGTTATTCATAATAAAATTGTAATAAAATTGGGGTCTGTCCGGTTGTAAAATCGGGCAGATTTTTTTTGTAATCACCCTTACCTCTATTTAATATTGAATAATATTTCTTACTTTTCTTTCACCATCCAACCCAATCACCATTCAAACCGATTACTTGATCACCATTCAAACCGATTACCATTCAAACCGATTACCCCGATTACCATCCAAACCCGATTACCATTCAAACCCGATTACTCCATTGTTTCCATTTTGACAAAAGCAGTTGCTCTAATTCTGCAGAAATCCTATAATAAAAAACGGCACTAAAAAATAAGATACTTCCCAATATGCTTTTAAATGCAATATTGAAATATGGATATTCGAGATTTGGTAGACAATAGTTAAATATCAGCAACACCAATCCAATAAATAAAAGTCGTACAATTTTGAAATCAAAAGGGTGGATATTCATAGTAATGTAGATCAGAAAGGTTTTTGCAATATTATATACTATGACTGAAATACATGTTCCTAGTGCTGCACCAGTGATTCCATAGATGGGAATTAAAAACCAATTGAACATTACATTTAATATTGCTAAACATATCAGTAAATATAATTCCACCTTGTAGTATTTAGAAAAGGAGAGAATATGGCTATTTATACCGGTTCCGGCATCTACAATTCGGGCGATGAGTAATAAACCTAGACTCACTTTAATGGTATCTATTGTTGTAGTGTTGGGCATAATCATAGCCAAGGAATCAAAACTTATGTAAAGTATCAAAGCCAGCCACAAAGTTGGAATTAACATATTGACTGTAGATTTTTTATAATAAGATAGCAAACCTGCTTGATCTTTTTCTTTGGAAACGGTGGCAACCGGAGCATTCAAAATTTCAGTAATAGCAAGTGCTGGTATGTAACAAACATTAGACATGAAAACAGCTAATATAAAACTTCCATTTGCTGCGGTTCCCAAAATTGAACTGATCATTAAAGTATCTATTCTTAAAGCGATAATTGCACTTGCACCACCCAGAATAGAATACAAAGCAAACACAACCATTTGATGTCGCATAGGATGTGTAAAGATCTTAATATTAGGACGCATGAATAATAGACGTTCATGATATAAATACATGATCACGACACCAATAATGCAGCCGTAGTATCCCAAAATGGCATAAATAAATTGTGATGTGTTGATATAATGTCTTAACGCAAGTACAAATAGAACAGGAAGTAGAATCTTCATACTATTAGAAAGTAGCGTCGGGATTACGATTCTTTTATAATTTGTACAATAGGTACTAAACAATTCAAAAATCACATACAGGATAGTTAGTGGTAACAAATAGATAAAATATTCTGAAATGTCCGAAGTGTCCTCCGGAAAAAAGGATTTCAACCAAGTTAGCGTTCCAATAAAAATAATACTAAAACATAAAATGCCTATACCATATCCACTCAAAATAAAAAAAAAGAATCCGCCATGCCCATTGGATCGATTTTCAAAATAAGGAAAATATCGCAAGAGTACTGATCCGAATCCTAATGTAATAAAGGGTGTCAACAATGATGCAGTATTCGTCAGAAAGCCATACAGACCATATAGATTCAGGTCCGATGGATAAATATACAAAGTACTAAAAACACCAATGAAGGCACCAAAATAATTAATGATGCTATAAACTATACTTTGATTTTGGATAACTTGTTTCATTGGAGTTACAAAGAAATGCAAAATATGTGGGAATGGGCGTTGTGATTTTTTAGATTCATGTATGTCTAAAAAATTTCATCATTAAAATAATAGTCAGAAGAAAAAAATCATGAAACTATAAAAATAAAATAAAAAAATTATGAAATTTATAAATTATATTTATATCTTGCTTTATGATCTTGTTTGAACAAACAAGGTGACATTTAATGAGTAACCATTTTACCTTATTTCAATAACACATTATAAATTTATCTATTATGTAACTATTTTATTCATAACTAAATATATTTAATATGAGCATCTATTTAAACCCCGGTAAAGTAAATTTATTTACTAAAACAATTAGAGACATTCGTATGTTCTCTCTCTCTCTCTCTCTCTCTAGTATTTCTTAGTCCAATTTTTTTAAATCTTCAATTGTTCAGTCAGAATTTTGAACCATGTGGTACTGTTCAAGCATCAGATTCTATGATGGCTACTCTGCCGTGGTATGATCATAATGAGATCTTAGATTCCTTCATAGTGGAAGGACAAAAACGTTTAAAACTAAACATACCTCTTAACTCCAGAACTGGAAACACCTGTTCTGAAATTGATGGCCCTCTATTCCTTCCAATTCAGTTTTATTGGGTTGTAGATCATGGTGAATTAGGCCCTTCGGCAATTTTAATTCGAGAATTAATTGATAGAATAAATGATTTTTACCAACAAAACGGAATGCCTTTTCAATTTTTTAGTGGGTGTTCCATTGAGTATGAATCACCTGATAATTTAATTATTAATAATAACACTGAAGCCTATGTTATGTATTTAGCTAATCATCACACTGAGGCCATCAATGTTTATGTAGTTGATGATATAACTGGAGACGCTGCTGGTACTTATTACCCTGACCATTTAGGAAATGATGTTGGAGATTTTATTATTGTTGAAAAGAGCATTTTCGAATCACAAGATAGAGCGAGTACACTCTTTCATGAATTAGGTCATTTTTTTGGATTAGAACATACGAATAGAAATATTCACCATGGACTTGGATGTTATAGAGAGCCTGTTAGTAGGAGTAAAAGATTTTCATTAAATTGTAATTTTAATCATTTGTTATTTGGAAAGATGTGTGCTACTGTTGGTGATGCTTTATTTGACACCCCTGCTGATCCAAATGACATTCTGCAATATAATTGTCCATATAATGGAACTGAAACAGATGTAGATGGTGCAAACTTTCATCCAGATGAAACTAATATTATGTCTTATTTTATTACAGCAGGTTGCCACAGGACAACCTTGAGTCCTGGTCAAAAAGGTATTATATGGTATAATTTAATAAATAAACATAGTGAATTGTTGGATTTAGATGCAGAAAATCTGAATCCTGACAGGTATGAACCTGATAATTTAGCCTTGACAGCTCATGAAATTAGATTAAACGAATCTCAATGTCATTCTATGCAAGATTATTGCAGGGATGGTTTTGATTGGTTATTTGTAACTCCTCGGCAATTTATTGGTTCCTATTATTTCGAGATAGAAGATGCATTAAATAGTAATAACCCTGTTGATGCTGTTAAGGTTTTTAATAGAAATATTGATGGTAGCGCTGGATCTGAAATCCAAACTACACGGACTTCAAATAATGGGATCAGAAGATTTGAAATTCAATGCGACGAAATTACTTCTCAATTTGATGGAATATTAATCCAAGTGATTCGAAATAATTTAGATGAAGGTAAATATATAGCCAGCTTAAGAAAAAGCCTTGATTTTAGCATTAGTAATGCGGGTAAAGATTGTTTAAGCGTTGGAGATGTATTATCCATTGATAACCTTCCTTCAGGTGCAACTGTCTATTGGTCTGGATTATTTGGTGGTATAATATTCAATGATCCTACTTTGCTTACACCAACAGTTACCAATATTTTTGGTCAACCACCATTGACAGTTAAAGCAATTATTAGTTATGGTGGATGTACAGAAACGATAGAGAAAATATTTCATGGAACTTCCGGGGATCCTGCACCTTATTTTACTATAGTAGAAAAGCAAGCTCCTTGTAAAGTTCATGGTATTATTTACACTTCAGGCTATTATGAGACAAATCCTAAATTGGAAGTAGATTGGTCGATCGATCATGGTACTGCAATCCCAGATTATGGATTTTTTACTTCAGTAAAACCTGATCGGACAGGGCCAATAAACCTGACTGCTATATATACTGACCCATGTTACCAATCTCGTAGTGTAACCTTGTCCATCGAAGTAAAAAACTGTGATAAGCTGGGTCCCGAAATTATAGTGAGTCCAAATCCAAATAATGGTTTTTTCTACATTTCATTATCAGAAGAAATTACTAATCTTTCAGGTCATATTATTACCATCTTAGATCAATATGGAAATATTAAATTGCAAATTAATCCAACCACAATTGTATCTCAAGTTGATGCTTCATTGCTGCAGGACGGTGTTTATTATGTAAATTGGAATAGTAGCGAATTCAATTATTCCAGATTAATTGTTATTAACCATTAATCTATTTTATCATGAAATATATTAAAATTATAATATTAACTGGAATTACAATTATGCTTCATAGTTGTTGTGTGGATTGTGTATTACTCTGTGGTGGAGATTCTAGAATATATGAAAAAAATTTCTTTTGTTACGTGTACGATGCAAAAACGAAAGAAACTGTAGTTGGTTTTTGCGTCAACTGTCCCTACAGTAATGAAGCTTCAGTATTAAGTAATGAAAAAGGTGATACTATAAGAACTGAAAATACAATCAAAAAAGATGGCTCTATGTGGATTCCATTAGTTGTAAAGGACAGGGATAGTATAGGATATGATATCGAACAGTCCTACTATCTGCATTTAGTAGATTATCAAGGAATTGAAAGAGATGTTGATACGATACGATTTACATTTCAATTGGTTAAAGATGATTGTAGAGTAATGGATTTCAAGGATTTTAGATGTTATTTTAATGATAGCTTATATATTGCTGAGTTCCCTTGGCATAAAGCAGGAGGAAGGGTAATTTTTTATAAATAATTTGCGTATGACAAAGAGTCCTACTTCATATTTATGGAGTAGGATTCTTTCTATTTTTAGATAGGATTGCTTGCCTTAGATTTTATTGTTGGGAATAAGATATCTTTTTTTGTATTTTGTCCCTGGGTCTGGCATTATTTAAAATTGATTTATTTACCATGATATTTATAAGATATTTTCTATTGTTGGGTATAGTACTCATCCTTCATAGTTGCTGCTTTGAATGTGGGGAAATTTGCGGTGGAGAAACTATCATATTTAAAAGAAATTTCTTCTGTTATGTGTATGATTTGAAAACAAAAGAAACCGTAGTTGGTCTTTGTGTAAATTGTCAATATAGTAATAATGCTTTTGTATTGGTCAACGAAAGGGGAGATACCATAAGAACTGAAAATACAATTGGTACTGGTGGTGAGATGTTTTTCCCATTAGTTGTGAAGGACAGAGATAGCATAGGATATGATATAAAGAAGGCTTATTATCTTCATTTAGTAAATAATCAAGGTGTCGAAAGAGATGTGGATACAATACGATTCGAATTCCAATTGGTTAAGGAAGATTGTAGAGTCATGGATTACAAGAATTTTAAATGTTATTTTAATGATAGTTTATATATAACTTAGTTCCCTTGGCATAAAGCAGGAGGAAGGGTGATATTTTATAAATAAATTACATTCGACAAATAGTCCTACTTCATAATTATGGAGTAGGACTATTATCATGATCTTATTAAAAATTATTTTGGTTTGTTGTAATTCTAAAAAAATTAAAGCAAAAGATTCAAAGCTTATACTATAAATCACCGTTCTTTGTGTATCCAATAAATGATTCATGTCGTTATACGATATACCACTTTGCAAGCCTTATCAAACCACTCATGAAATCAAGTTTCTTAAGGAAGTTTTAGATTCAGGAAAGCTATCATCGAGCGGAAAATTTAGTCAGTTGTGTGAGTCCTTTTTTGAAAATTATTTTTTTGGATCTAGGTGTCTGATGACGCATACCTGTACGGATGCATTGGAAATGGTTGCATTATTATTAGATATTCAGAATGGGGATGAGATCATATTGCCTTCCTATACTTTTGTATCCACTGCAAACCCATTCGTCATGCAAGGTGCTACCTTGCGTTTTGCAGATTCAAGAGCTGACCATCCGAATGTCGATGTAGCATCTATCATTAGTTTAGTGAATGAAAAGACGAAAGCTATTGTTGTGGTGCACTATGCTGGGATGGCAGTAGATATGGAGGAATTAATTGCAATATGTAAGGCCAAAGAGATAATATTAATAGAAGATGCAGCTCAAGCATTTGGATCATCATACATTGGTCAAAAATTAGGTAGTATAGGGGATTTGGCCTGTTTTTCATTTCACGATACCAAGCAGATCAGTTGCGGGGAAGGCGGATTATTGGTCATTAATAATCCGATCTTTAGGAAACGGGCAGAACTATTATTAGAGAAAGGGACGAATCGTCTGGCGTTTAAAAAAGGTATGGCGATTTCTTATGATTGGCAAGATGTGGGATCATCCTTTGGTGCATCACAATTGCAAGCAGCTGTTTTATATTCCCAATTACAAGAAATGGATATTATTTTAGAAAGAAGGAAAAGCATCTATGAATTATATGAAAATCAACTTGCAGAATTACAACTAAAAGGCTACATACGAATACCTAAAATTTTTGATTTTTGTTCATTTAAGTCGGCATCCTTTTTTATTGAACTTCCGGAACGTGAGCATAGAAATTTATTGATGCAATATTTGAATCAGCTGGGAATTCAAGCCGGGTTTCATTATTTGTGCCTGCACAACAGTCCTTTTTATCGAAGAATAGAATTTATCGATTTGCCAAACGCGATGTATTGGCAGGAACACATATTGAGATTGCCCTTATATCCTGATTTGAATGAATCAGACTTGAGAATTATAACCGATTCCATTAAGACTTATTTCATAAATGAATAAGCAGGCGAAACTATTTTGGAATTTGTTCCAAAGCCTTCAATACACAAAAAATGAAGTCTTTTTTATTTTTGAGGAGACACCGTGTTAGCTTTTATGGTGCTATCATTGATGCCGTTGGGATGAGGTTTTAAGAAATTTTTAAAGAAGTCCACACCTTCATTGGAAATCTTATTAATATTCGAAATTTTATTTCCTTTATTCCAGACTATTGCATTACAGCCATCATTGTAATAGATATCAGCTTCTTGTGTAATCTCACCGTTGATTTGGAATACCAAATGACCTTCTGGCTTGCATGCCGTTAGAATTCCCTTTTCTTCTGAAATAAAGGAGATCACATATTGTATGGCCTGTGCATCACTAAAACTCATACTGGCATTTACTTCTTTTTTAAGAGAGATAATATCTATTGATGTGATCGATTTATTCATATCACTAAGAATAGCTGCACTTAATGGCTCGAATTCCAGAGCTCTGTTGGTTGCTGTTGATGAATTGGAACCGTCACTTTTTGAATTAGGTTTGCAACAAAGTACTAAAGCACTTAGTACTAATAATAAGGTGAAATATCTGGACATGTTGGTATTAATTAAAACGATAATTAAGGCCCAAAGATATAAAATAACTGATCATTTTAATCGATTGACCATTTTTAATATATCGATATAATGGAGTTAATGAACTGGTATATCGTGCTGAAACTGCCCAATTACGGGTATAATAGTAGTTTATTCCACCGATCCAACTCAAATCATTTTTTTTGAAATATTGATCATCGCCGGAATAACTGGAACTATTAATTAATCTTCCAAATGAAAATCCCCCCTGAAATTGCATTCTATAATAAGGTGTTTCTCCTTCGTCATTTAACCAATCTTTTACACAAAAAATAACAGGAATTTCTAGATAGTGTAGTGAAAATTGGGTAAATGGTGGATCGTGTCTACCATATCGTGATCCTCTTAGACTATAAAGCATTTCTATTTGCAATTCTGTTATTTTTTTTAATTTGAATCCTCCCATAAATCCTGCATTATAGGCGAATTTATTAAACCCAAATACCCCATCGCCATCTATTTGTGCAAAATTCATTCCTGCCTTTATTCCACCAAAGAATCTTTGTTGTTGACCGTGCGTATTATTAGTTATCATCAATCCTAAGGTCATTATATAGATAGTATGAAGTAAACTTATTTTTAATTGCATGTTTGATGTTTTTAATATTTAAAAAGTGGCCAAAATTAACGCTCCATTTTGTATCTCACCCAAAATGATTTTTACTTTCAAATAAACGACAAGGTTTCAGAATTGTTGGGTTAAGCTCTTGAATAATGTTGGATCCTATGATATTTTACTCTTTATAATAATTTTATAGTTAATTATTTAATGTATATAAAATATTGATAATGTATATATTATATATATAATTAAAAAATATTAAAATTTTTATTATATATAATTAGGAAATATTAATACCCTCATTATATATTTGTGCCGTGATATACTTATTCTGGTAGATCACCCACCACCTGATCGCTCATATTCCTGAGCCATATTTCATAAGATAATAGACTTGCCAAAAAAACAATTCGTTGGAGGATTTGAAGCTCTTTCTGCGGACTGAAAACAACTGTACTGTAATATTTTATTGGTCTGTCTAGTGCATTCTTTTAATGCATTTACTGATCTAACCTTTTAACCTTGATGCTTATGAAACCGGCAACTACGTATTGTTCTGGAATAAGAAAACTATGCCCTACGGGGTCCTTTTTGACACCATTTATACTGGCCTTCTTCCTTATAGGCAGTAATATCATTAATGTTTTAAATGCACAATGTGCTCTAGCATGTAGGGGTAAGGGAAACATTTCTCTTGGTTACAATTGTGAAGCTAAAGTCGAACCCAGTGTGTTACTTACAGACGGTTTGGATTGTCCAGATGCACGTTATCGGGTTGATGTTATGGACTATAATATGAAATTAATTCCTACCAGTCCAATCATAACAGAAGATTATGTCCGGATGACGGTTACCGTTATGATCTATGACTCTACAAGTAGAAATTCGTGTTGGGGAAAATTATATGTCGAAGATAAATTCGCTCCTGTAATTCGATGTAAAAATGATACCTTGTATTGTAATGATACATTAATACATACACCACCATATTTTATAGATTACTGTGATCCTTATCCAACCATTCAGTTGGTAGATGAGGGCATTATACCTTACCCGTGTGATCCTAATTTCTTAAAATTGGTCCTACGATCATGGGTTGCCACAGATAATTATGGTAACCGATCACCGGTTTGTAGAGATACGATTTGGGTTAAGAGAATTCCAATAGATTCTGTAAAGTATCCAAAAGATTTTGTTCATTTTACAAATTGTCATTTGGAATGTAATGGTGTTTGGCCACTAGATGCCAATGGACATCCACATCCTGATACAACTCATGTTCCAACCATTGATGGACTCCCCTTATGGCCAACAAATAATCAGTATTGCAACTTAGGAACAACTTATGAAGATGTTGTTGTCATCGATAATCCGTGCAAGAAAAAAATTATCCGCATGTGGCGTGTTGTAGAATGGTGGTGCGGGTCTGCTGTGGTACGTTCCCATCCTCAAATTATTGAAATCATTGATAGTCGTCCACCGCATCTTCACTGTCCCTATAATATTACGGTAAGTACGTCGAGTGGTTATAATGATTGTTCAGCTCGATTTTTATTACCACCTGCAATAGTATCAGATGATTGTCAAGATAGCATAAGAGTTGTCGTTCGCTATGATGGAAATACTTTGTTGACAACAAATGGAGGATATGCTAAACTACCCGAAGGAGTGCATGAATTGACGTATTATGCTTATGACTATTGTGATAATTTTGATACATGCACAATGACAGTGACTGTTGAAGATAAAACAGCACCTATTGTAGTATGTGACCAAGGTATTATTGTTACATTAACTCGTGATGATGAGGTACATGTATATGCAGAAGTATTTAATGAAAGCAGTTATGATGAATGTCACATAGATAGTTTTCTGGTTAGGAGAATGGATGGTGGTGCACCTTGTGGATTTAAGGATAATTTCTTTCAACCGTTCGTAAGATTTTGTTGCGAAGATGCAGGCAAGAAAGTTATGGTTCAACTCAGAGTAAAGGATAAGGCAGGGAATTATAATGAATGCATGGTCGAAGTTGAAATTCAAGATAAAACGCCACCAATTATTCACTGTCCACACGATTACAGTATTCCTTGTAGTAAACACATTGATACTGTAGATTTACAGCGATTCGGCAAGCCTGACTATTATGACAATTGTATTGTTCATATGCACGAATATGTTGACACAAATTTGAATCAATGTGGTATTGGACATTTGGGAAGAAATTTTGTCATCGAAGATAATATGGGCCGCAGAGATACTTGCCGCCAGAGAATATTTGTTTATCCGATAGATTCCTTAGATGAATACGATATCATTTGGCCTAGAGACACCGTAATCTACAGTTGTGGAGCTAATTTAGAACCAAAAAATCTTCCTAAAGGTTATAATTATCCTGATTTTTTATCGGTTGATTGTTCATTGCCAGGTTCTAGTTTTGAAGATCATGTATTTAATTATATACAAGATTCATCACTTTGTTTTAAGCTATTAAGAAAATGGAAAGTCATTGATTGGTGCCAACAACATTATAATGAGAATGGAGACCTGGTATTTAATTCATGGCATCATGAACAAATCATCAAAGTATCTAATAAGAATCCACCAAAAATTAAAGATGATTGTGATACCGTGAATGTTTGCATTTCTAATAATAATTGTATCAGAGAACGTGTGCGATTAACTCATGAAGCATCGGATGATTGCACACCGGATGCATTATTGAGATCATCATTTAAACTGGATTTATTCAATAATAGTCTTATCGATAGCACCTATACGGTATTGGGTAATTCTGTGACTTTTGATGGAGAACTACCATTAGGAGAACATCGATTTATTTGGGTATTTGAAGATCAATGTGGCAACCGGGAAGTGTGTTATCAAATCGTTCGCATAGTCAATTGTAAAGTTCCAACAGCGTATTGTTTAACAGGTATAGCTATTAATTTAAATGGTGTTGATCTCAATGGTGATGGTAAATTAGAAGGTGTCATACAAGTATGGGCTTCAGATTTGGATCGTGGTAGTTACCAATTCTGTGGTAACCCAATTACTTTATCATTCTCAAGAGATTCATCAGATAAATACAGAGTTTACAATTGTGATAGTTTAGGACAGCGGAATGTTGAAATTTGGGTGACAGATCGTGTTACAGGACTACAAGATTATTGTAGAACTTCGATCATAGTTCAAGACAATAATAAAATATGTCCGCAGACTTTGACAAGAGGAAATATTGCTGGAACTATTATGACACCATTCAATGATCCAATACAAGAGGTATCGCTTACTGTAGAAGGAGTAAGCACAGTGATTGATGCAGAATTCAATGGAAATTATACATTTCTTGATTTATACATCGGATCTAATTATTTAGTTAAAATTAAAAAAGATAAACAATACCTCCAGGGTGTATCCACTTATGATATTTTACAAATACAGAATCATATTTTAGGCAGGAAGGATTTACAATCACCTTGGAGAAAATTAGCTGCTGATGTTAACAATGATCACAACATTACAGCTTCAGACATTTCTACTTTGAGGAAATTAATATTAGGAGTGGATTATAAATTCAAGAATTCTTTATCATGGCGTTTTGTATCTGCAACATATCAATTTCCTGATCCATACAATCCATGGTCGCAACCCATTCCTGATGTTTATTCGATCCAACAATTACCAGGAAATATGATGTATTTGGACTTCGTTGGAATCAAAGTAGGTGATGTTAGTCAGACAGTGTGGGATAGTGCGAAAACTGCAGTAGTAAGAACTAAAGAGACCGTTGAATTCTATAGTTCGACAACTCAGGATGACCACATGGTTGCCATTAAGTCTATGAATGATTTAGACATTCAAGGGATGCAATTTACTTTGCATTTGGATACCAAGATTCATGAATTGGCTGATATCAAGCCAGGTATTTTATCCATTCGTCCGAGTAATTTAGGATATACTTATCTCAATGATGGGATCATATTGGTATCATGGACAGCAGATCAACCAATTCATGTTAATAAAGATCAAGTATTGTTTTACATAGAATTGCAACAACCTACTGCTCAAAAGGCGTTGGAATCCATTTATATTAGTTCAGAAGTGTTGAATGCAGAAATGTATAATGCAGAACAAGAAGAAGTCAACGTTCGATGGTCAGAACATAGCAATCCATTACAAAAAGAAGATGTTGTGATCGGTACACCTATACCAAATCCGTTCTTTGACATGACGATGATTCCTATAGAAGTTAAAAAAGCGATGACTTATACGTATCGAATATTTGATCTCAATGGATCATTAATTTATACGAATACAGAACTGGCTAATCCAGGCAAACAATATATCAAAATTAAACGCCAGTATTTAAATCAAGCTGGTGTCTACACACTGCGGGTAGAAGCCTCAGGATTCAACAAGAGTTATAAACTTGTAATGATGAATCAATAAATTAGGCTTCAAGGTTAATATTATATTTACAGTGACCCTCTCTGCTCTGCAGGGAGGGTTTTTTGTATTGATGAGAGGAGGAAAATTGAATTTTTTAACTAAGAATTTAAGTGTTGTTTAATTATATTATTAGTCTATGAATTTATATCGTTGTAGAGCTGGAATAATGTAGTCAAAGCACCATCGATTGGAATCCTCTAATGTTCTGAAAGGTCTTCTTGCAGGTATTGCATAACCAATATTTTCAATAAATTTAGCTTCATATATCGACATTAAAGGCTTTATGTATCTGTATGCTAAATCATGATTACCTGCAAGTTCATATGCATCCGCTCTACCTATCATAGCTAGTATTAAACTTTCTGTAGCATGAATGCGAACAGCATTAACAAATTGAAAGTTTAAAAATTCATTATTAAGAATTGGCCAATCTATGTATTTATATTCTGCAAGATTCCAAAGTCGTTGCATTTGCAAAATAGATTCCCTAGACATACATTCTAGTGTGTCTTGCATTAAATATTCTGTATATAAATCAATCAGTTGATTTAATAGTAACATTTGAGAAGAACTAGGAATATATCCTCTATAAATATTTCGGTCTCCAATTATTTGCAACATTTTTCTCATATGTATAGCTGTTGCACTAGCATTCAAATCACCTTCATTTTTAATCGTATCATACAATGCTACAAAATTAATTTGAGCAAGTCGATTAAATATTTCTTCAGTACTAAAAGTATCAAATCTCATTCCATCATCTCCTGTCCACATAGGATAATCCCCATTATCATCCCATAATGTAGTATCACCAATTGCATTAAAATATTGTGGGACTTTCGTTTTTAATGATATCCAGTTTAATGAATCTCTAACATTCATATACTCTTCTTCTAATATGCGATTTGCTTCCTCCTTTTCTCTTTCAAATTGCTCTCTTTGAGGTCTATTGGCTTCATACTCTTCATCCATCAGAATGATGTTTGGATTTAGACCAATACCAAAATAATATTCATAATTAAGTTTATTTACTCTATTTGTTGTATCAATATATAGTACAAATATATCTTTTGCTAAATCAGGAAATGGAAAAGGCTTACCATATTTTTTGCTATAAACTACTGTTTGTAAAAATAAATTGGTATCATTTTTAATATATGAAAAATGGTTATTATAAAATTCTTGAAATTGAATTGAATCCAGTGTCAAAAGACTACCATATGCAAAAATTTTATTATCATATGATTGGGTTACTCTAAATAAATTCATTAAAAAATGGGTATCTCTTATTGCTTCATGGTAATATAATAATTCCAAATTCCCATTTTGGGATAGCGTGTCAGGAATTTGATTATATGGAATATTTGATAATAACTGTAGTTTATGGTAGTTTTGTGCTGTATAGTCAAAACGGCTCTCGAATGGAAAAAACCTATAATCATAAAGACTTAATTCACCAATAGAATTTATAAATTCTATATATTTATTTAGTCTTTCCTCCAAATTTGAGTCTTTGATAAAGCAATTTAATGATATAATTGAATCTAATTTTCCTAATTGTGCATCTTCTTGATCACCTGAAATTATACTATCATGATAAACAAGTTTCAGAATGGAGTCCGTATATTGAACTAAATTTTGTTGGCCAAAACTTAAATATGTAAGCAACCAAAAAAAAATGATAAGGTGGAATTTCACTAAGTAATTAAATTTTGTTTAAAGTTGAAATTAAACGGCTATCGGTTTATTTTTCGAAGGTTTCATAATTAGTATTGAGTTGAATTTTGATTTTTTATCATTTTGTATTAAAAATGGGTTGGTTAATTTTTTTTTCTATTAATATCATGGATTTGGTAGTATTTTTATTTACCATGTCTGTGATGGTAATGTGGGGTAAAATTTTATTTTGTTTGAAAAAAATATCCATTGTGATGATTTTAGGTAATACTTTACTTCATCAACGTGATTTATGTATTTTGATTATCTTTCAGTTTGCCAAATTGACAAAAAGTTTAAGGATATGCAGTTCAAGGAATTTAGGACGATTTTTTACGAACTAGGATGTTCAGCCCTGGAATTTTATTACTTTTGCAGATAAATACCAAACTCATGAGTTTTAGCATTAATGGAAAATTACACAAGAAATTCGCAGTAGAAAGCAAAACAGCGACCTTTTCAACCCGTGAATTCGTCATTATGACGGAAGAACAATATCCACAATACATTAAGTTTCAATTGGTTCAGGACCGTACTGGGGTCATTGATCAATTTCAGGAAGGCCAACAAATTACCGTTCATTTTGATCTAAGAGGTCGCGAATGGCAAGAAAAATATTTTACCAATCTGCAAGCTTGGAAGGTGGAAGCTGGTTCGGCTGCTCCTACAGCTACAGCTGGAGAATCTGTGGTATCTGAAGGTAATACGCCAGATCCTTTTGCTACAAGTGGAGAATCCTTTGATGATTTACCATTTTAAAATGTGAAAGGTATCCACCTTTTTGTTTTCTTATGTTTTCTGAAACCATGTTTTAGTCAAGACCTATTATTTGTAAGATCTTTTTATTCAGATGATTTTAGTCATTGGGTTTTACAGGATTCCAATCATGTCGAGTTGGGATCCATTCAGTCTTTTCAATCTTTTAAGACAGTGCGGGATCATTGGAATATTCGCTTTGGAGAATCATCAGGTTCAGTGAAATTGCATTGGAAGGAGAATCCTAATGAATGGGACTACTTATTCAATCAGATCAGCTATTATGCGGCACCTGTGTGGCCTAAGCAATTTGATAAATGGCGGATAACAAATAACAGTGCCAATTATTCTTTGAGCTATACAGTGGATAATGAAGGTATCAATTGGTCATTGTACAATTCCAAAGAAGAAGTTATTGCATTTATGTACAATGAGTACAGTCGTGATTTAAGAGATTGGATCGTAGAATATGATGCCCAAAAAATAGATCCCGCATTATTATTATTTGGGGTGTTTTTAAGTTGTAAATATTCTACTAAAGAAAAATAATTCATTGGAACTATCGACCCCCTCCGGTAAGATTCTGATTATTTGGTATTTTGATAAATTCTAGTGATCCCGGTTTAACTCCAATAAAGAATGAAAAAGCTTTAGCAGAAGGATAGTATTGAAACTTCATAGTCCAGCAATGTAAGTCGCGTTCTAAACCAAAATCCGGATAGCTGAATCCTTTACGCAAGATATCATATCCAATCTGCCCTACATTAACTTTCCAGTTTTTAGTTAAAGGGATTGAACCATTGAGATTTATGGAATGTACACTTTGATATAAGGTATCTTTTCCGGAGTTTAGCCTTGTGTATAAGTATTGTAAATTATGTTGTATTGAAAAATTACTAAATACATCACCCAATGAAGGCAAATTCTCATCCTTGGGTTTTCCCTTTTTAAAAAATGCCATTAATTGTTGAATCGTAATGTTATTGTATATGCCAAGATTTGCAAATGAAATATAGGCTAATTTGCCCTGAGTTTTAATCGCATATTTGTCTTTTCGAACATCCTTTCCATTGATGATCTGATGTTCATACGGATCTAAACTGATTCCATATGTTATATTGGTATGACCTTTAAAGAAGGTATTTCTACCTGATCCTGAAATCAAAGAGAGTTTGAATGAATCAGCAAATACATTATACGAACCATTAAACCCAAGGCCTTCTATGATGGCTATTTTTTTTGCAGTGGAATCTTTTTTAGAATAGTATTTTAATTCGACTCTATTATTTAAACTAAAATTGATATTAAAATTTTCACCCGGGACTCCGGCACTACCAAAAGGACTATGTGTATAAATTAAGTAATCCAATGATTTATTGAAACTATCTCTGGAATCTGTATCTACTTGTTTGAAATAATTATAGGGACTTTTGTGATAATTTGGCGCAAAATTAAAATTAATTGCAGGCATAACTTGATGTCTGATTCCTCTAAACCATCCTTTCTTAGATAGTATCTGACCAAACAATTGTGTACTCAAGTTTGCATTAGCAGAAAAGGTTCGCAATGGATAAAATCCTTTGGTAATTTGGGTGTCAATTTTTCCATAGATTGTATCTATTCGGATTAATTTCATGGAATCATCCAGAATAGGATTGAATATGGAATCTGGATTAAAACTCAACTCCTGTGCCCGAAAAAACCATTCCTCATCATACCGAACACTTGGACTTAAGTTGAAATATTTTAATAATTTAAAAGATACATCGGAACTGAGACTATGCTTAACACCATATTGAAGTTTGTCTAAAATTTCTTTTTCAAATAATATGGAGTCAAAAGTTGTGACACTGTTTTTAAATGAAGTGTTATAATTCAATGTAATTTGTTCATACCATTTATCTGACCCACCGACCTTTCTTTTGTTTTTTAGTGGATTGATTTGTCTCATTCGGATATCCAATTGGGGAAGTGTGATATTGATGATTTTGGTTTGTAGATTTTGGGAATGATTCATCGAAGCTGTAAGTGACCATGGAGAATTTGGAAATGTTCTGGTATAATTTAAATTCGAAGTGAGAATATTATTTTGCTGATTATAAGCATCCCGAGTATTGGCACGATCATAACCGCTCGTTGTTATATGAATATTTCCGCCAAGGTTTTGATAGGGATGTGCATTTTGAGCTTGCCTATGATACCATGTTATGCTTATGGGACTTATAATATTGGTTTTATACGAATCATTTAATTCTTCCTTGAATCGACTGTATCCGATTTCGAAATTTCCGTCGTATTTATACTTTTTTTTGTAATTCGAATTGACTTTTATTCCAAAAGAACCTTTGAAGTAGATGTCAGATAGAATTGTCGCATCCAGATGATCATTGATGGGTAAATAGTAACCTATGTTTCTGATTCCAAAACCTTTTTTATCATCATAGTCATAATCTTTTGGGATGATAAGACCAGCCGATTTATTTTTGGAGATTGGAAAAAAACCAAAAGGTAACATCAGGGGTGGAAGTGGAACACCTTTAATTTTTACGATTGATGGTCCAATAATGATTAATTTATTTGGAATGATTTTTTGCTTATTACTATAAATACCAAAATGAGGTATCGGTTGATCGCAAGTTGTAAAAATGCCATTTTTGTTATAAATGATATCATCCCCTTCAGAATGTTCTGCTTGTTTTGAAATGAATTTTGTGGTATTTCCTAAAATGAATATATCATTTTCCTTAGTAACGATTTCAGTAATGATGCCTTTCTTGGTTTTGAAATTATAGCGAAGTTTTTGGGCATCAAAGGTTTGATCACCATCTTTGAATTTCGGGACGCCAATTTTATGACCAAATGTATCTATTCTGGGTTCAGCAGTAGCTATGCTGGAATTCATATCAATAACTATGTAGTCAGCCTTTAATTGGATTGTTGTGTAATTAATAAACGCTGTACCATACAAATAAATAAGTTTTTTATCATAATCAAACACAATACTGTCCTGTGCCCCATAATCTACGGGAATCTCAATGGAATCGGCGGACAAAACATAAAGCGAAAAACCTCGTAGGACCAATGAATCCTGGTGCAATGAATCCTGGTGTAATGAATCTAGAATAGTGGAATCCAAAAGACTAACTGATTTAGTGGTATCCTGAGCCACTAAATTAAGGCTCATTAACAAGCAGATGATCCAAAAAATGTTAAAAAATACTCTCAATGTCAAAAAATACTTATAAATATATATATAAATTAGTTTAATATGTTTATCTTTGTTTACAGAATAAGGCTAAAACATGAAAAACTACGAATTTCAAGCCAAAGTTGTATGCTATTGCTATGTCTTTTTGCTACTACCATACAGCCTTAGATCGGCTAATAACGACTCAAAAGTACAATTTATTGGTGGTCCAAAGATAGTTTTGGATGCTGGACATGGAGGACATGATTCAGGGGCCAAGGGGAGAATAGCTACTGAAAAGGATATCACGGTGTCTATATGTACTAAAATAGCTCAAATATTATTGGAATCCATGCCATCAACGGAAATTATTCAAACCCGAACCAAGGATGAATTTATTCCATTACATCGTCGTTCTGAAATAGCCAATGAGAATCTGGCGGATCTTTTTATTTCCGTTCATTGTAATGCTTCTACTAATATTAAAGCGCGTGGAACTGAAACCTACGTTATGGGTATTCACAAATTAAAGGAGAATTTATTGGTAGCCAAACGTGAAAATCAGTCTATACATTTTGAAGAGGATGCAACCAGATATGAACCCATGTTGGATACAGAAACACCTGAAGCTCATATATTATTGAGTCAATTTCAGAATCAATATTTGAGCCAAAGTCTTAGTCTAGCTTCATATTGTGAAGAACAATTTCGGCTGAATCATCCCGGAGGCAGTCGTGGTGTTAAACAGGCAGGTTTTTTAGTTTTACACCAAGCTAATATGCCTAGTATTTTAGTTGAAGTAGGGTATTTGAGTAATCCCACTGAGGAAATTTATTTGGCCTCAGAAGCCGGCCAAATTGAGATAGCTATGGAAATCAGCCAGGCTATAGTTAGGTATTTTGAAGAAAAACCATTAGCATTAAATATCAAAGGTGTCAATAAAATAAACAGAATTGCATCAGGCTATAGTATCAATTCACTAAATCAGGAATTGATCAATAAATCTACTTATCAAATCCAAATAGCGGCCTCTAAATCCTGTGCCATGGTGCAAGATCATCCGGCATGGCAATTCGTTCCTCAATATGATATCATACAAAAGGGTGAATTATATCAATATGTTACTGGTCATTTTGATGATAAAGCCGATGCGGCCATGGAATGTGAACGATTGAAACAAATAGGGTTTAGTGATGCTTTTATTATTAAATCGGCTCATTAGTATGAGTTATCTTGGAATATTCCGGCTTGACTTAAAAAATTAAAGTAATTTTGCACTCCAAATTGAGAAATCTTTGAAAATCGCAAGTGAAGTAAAAATCGGTATTCTAGCAGCTGTCACGCTGGCCGTACTAATCATAGGATATAAATATCTTAAGGGTAGCAATGTGTTCGATAAATCTAAAATATACTATACTACATTTAGTAACGTCCAAATGTTGGATGCCTCTGCACCAGTATTAACCCGGGGGATTAAGGTAGGTAGTGTAATAAAAGTGGCCCTGGATCCTAAGAATCCGGACCAGGTTATCGTAACTATGGATGTAAAGAGCGATATCAAATTACCTCAATCTGCTCGAGCTGTTTTAGTGTCAACAGGATTATTAGGTGGAAAGGCTATTGACTTGTGGTTTGATCATCACTGTACAGAAGATTGTATTCCGAATAGAGGTACTATCCCAAGTGAAGTTAAGAGTATGCTTAGCAATATGCTTCCTAAAGACGAACTTGAAGATTATGTTCAATTATTAGGGAAAAGCCTGGGAAATGTCTTTGATACATTATCAGGTCCTTATTCTCACTCACAGGTAGCGCACATTGTAAATAATTTGGATGCAACAATGCGACACCTTGAACAACTCTCTAATCAATTGAATACCTTGATTAGTTTGTCATCAAAAAACATCAACCAATCATTACAGAATATTGATCAACTGACGACAGCTTTAGCCAAAAATTCGAATTCAATTGGAGCTAGTTTAAACAATATCGAAGGTATTACTAAGCAACTTAAAGATGCTGACGCTGGTAAATTGGTTGGAAATGCTAATCAGGCTGTTGGAACGTTAAACACAACCATCGCTGAAGGAAAGAAAACCTTAGGAGAACTTAATAATGTCCTCAATCAGGTTCAAAATGGCAATGGTAGTCTAACCAAACTCATCAAAGATCCATCTCTTTATAATAATCTGGATCGCACTTCTAAAAACCTTGACCTATTATTGCAAGACCTCCGCTTAAATCCAAAGCGATACATTCATGTATCGGTATTTGGCGGTAAAGGGGAGAAGTATGAGAAGATTACAAATGATCCTGCCGATGCAGGGAAATAGGCTTTAATTATTAACCTGAATAACTATTTTAGGGCAAGATTATGAACCCATCCCCAACCTTTCCGCTGGAAAGGGAAGGGAGTGTATCAGTACTTCATTTCATATTTAGAACTAAAATTAGTTATAAAAGTATGCCTCTATTTTACCTTAATTTAATGGATGTAAACAAATTCAAATTAACGTGAACAGGTCCTCCCTTTCAAAGCTTGTCCAACTCAAAAAGGTGGAGGAGGATTTAGGTGGGTTCTAGGCTGTCATCCATGTACGAGACAGTTCACAATCTAACGAGTGACATTTAGTATTTCCATTATTTATAGTTAAGTCTGACCTCACTTCGGCCCATAACTGATGATACAATTCAGAATCACTGGAAGTACATTTAGAATAGAGATGAGAACTATTATAATTTAACGTGAACAAGTCCTCCCTTTCCAAGGGAGGATTTAGGTGGGTTATAAAATTTCATCTATGACCACAACCTATCTAACGATTTACATTTTCATTATTGAGACGTAGTCTGAACCTGCTGTTCGTCTCGTCATGGACGAGACTAAAGTTCACAATCTAACGAGTGACATTTAGAATTACATTATTGAGAAATAGGGCAAACCTGCTGTTCGTCTCGTCATGGACGAGACAGTTCACAATCTAACGAGTCACATTGGTCACTCGTTTTCAAGCGAATAGCTTGAAACGATTGTTCATATATAATATAATTATAATCTTTAAGTGGTGGTATTTATATATGTTATATATTTGAGTATTATTTATATATACTTTATTCTATGATTTTGGACAATTTTACTTCTTTTTGTAACTATTTTGCGAATACTGCATCACTTTTTTGCTTATGCGCTAGTAATCAAGGGAAATAATATGTAAATTTTTTACATATTTGTGGGAAAAAGTGGAGCAAAGTGGAAAGTTATCGTATTTTTGAGCCACAAACCAACAAGAAGCGCACAGAATGTACAAACTGAGTGGAGAATACGAGATCAAATTAGATGAAAAGAGCAGATTGAGACTGCCTTCATCACTCGTAAAACAACTCGAAAGTGGTTTGGACAAAAGCTTCATGTTAAATCGTGGTTTTGAAAAATGCTTAATCCTCTATCCCCAAAGTGTATGGGAAGAAAAATCTAAAGAGGTCAATCAGCTGAATCCTTATAATATTAAGAACAGAGAGTTCGCTCGCTTTTTCTTCCGCGGTGCTACTCAGGTTGATCCTGATTCATCATCTCGTATTGTTATTCCTAAATCATTATTAGAACATGCTGGAATAACGCAAGACATCATTTTATTGGCATACCATAATCAGGTAGAAATCTGGTCTAAAGATGCTTATCTCAAAATGATTCAGGAAGAGCCAGCTGATTTTGCAAAGCTCGCTGAAGAAGTGTTTAGACATAAAGATGTCTGAAACAGAATATAGTCACGAACCTGTCTTACTGCATCAGTCAGTAAACCATTTAATAACCAACAAGGATGGTGTTTATGCTGATGTAACCTTTGGTGGTGGAGGACATAGTCGATGCATTCTTGAATCATTGACTTCAAATGGTAAATTGTATGCTTTGGATCAGGATGAAGCAGCATTGAAAAATGCAAACCCAGATTCAAGACTCATTTTAATAAAATCAAATTTTAGGTATTTAAAGAAGTACCTAAGGTATTATGGAGAAACGAAAATCGATGGCATCTTGGCAGATCTTGGTGTTTCATCTTATCATTTTGATGCTTACGAAAGAGGCTTTTCATTTCATTCGGATGCACCACTTGATATGCGCATGAATCAAGACCAGGAAATCACTGCTGAAGACATCATTATGAATTCGAGTGAAGCTGAGTTAGCGAACATTTTTGGCAATTATGGTGAAGTAACCAATGCTAAAAAAATCGCAGCACAACTGGTTAAAGACCGCAAGCAAATTCGATTCACCAGATGTCAATTTTTTGCAGATTGGGCAGCTCCATTTATTTATGGTAAACGAAATAAATATTTAGCACAATTATTTCAAGCATTAAGGATTGCTGTAAATGAAGAATTGCAAAGTCTTCAGGAATTGTTAGAACAATCTTTAGATATTTTGAAGCCGGGTGGCCGATTGGTAGTGATCAGTTATCATTCTTTGGAAGATCGAATGGTGAAGCAATTCTTAAAGCAAGGAAAACTTGAAGAAGATCCGCACGATATGTTTGGGAAGCAAACAAAACAATTCAAACTAATCGTAAAAGATGCAATTGTGCCTGATGAACAAGAAATAAAAATAAACCCAAGGTCGCGTTCTGGTAAAATGCGTATTGGTGAACGAATATAAATATGGATTATAATAAACCGCCTAAAATAGATCGAAAGAAATACAGCAATGTAGGTACGATGATGATTTACAAAAATCTACCGTACATCTTTTTGATTTTTATTCTCGGTTTACTATACATTGCTAATAGTCATTATGCAGAAAAAAATATTCGCATAAATCAAGTTTTAAGCGAAGAAATAAAAGAATTGAAATGGGATTACTGGACATTGAAATCTGGAATTATGTTTAATAGTACAGAAGGACAAATTTCAAAAAAGGTATCCGAAAAAGAAATATATATCCGCGAACAAGCACCTAAAAAAATAGTGCGCGTGGAGAATTAAAATTATGGACCGGAAGAAGGAATTCTTAATTAGGGTGTATGTCGTTATGGCTGGGTTTATTCTTGTCGGAATAATACTAGCAAGCAAGGCATTTATCATCTCTAATATAGAAGGGGATAAGTGGCGTAAAATGGCAGATGAATTGTATTTTAAATTAATCTCCATTGAGGCCGAGCGAGGCAAAATTCTGGCAGATGATGGGAGTCCATTGGCGATTTCCCTACCGTTCTTTGAAATACGGATGGATACAAAAGCGAAAGGACTAACTAAAGAAGTCTTCAAAAAAAATGTGGACTCTTTAGCAATCTGTTTAGCTAACGACATTATGTTGGACCAAACTCCTGCAGAAATTAAGAATTGGTTAATCAAAGAAAGACAACGAGAAAATCGATACTTATTGATTGCTAGATCATTGGATTTCCAACAGTATGAATTACTCAAATCATTTCCTATTTTTAGAGGTGGTCAAAATAAAGGTGGACTGATCGTTATTAGAAAAGATCGACGTGAAAAACCATTTAAATTTTTAGCCAGTCGAACCATAGGATTGAACAGAGAGAACGCTCAATCGATCGGTTTGGAAAGTTCATTTGATTCCTTTCTTAAAGGTGTGGAAGGTCAATGTCTCATGAAAAAGGTTGGTGATAAAATTTATTTACCAGTAGATGATGTGAATCAAATTGAGGCAAAAAAAGGAAGTGATATAGTAACAACCATTAATGTAGGTATACAAGAAGTAGCTGAAGAAGCATTGGCAGAAGCCTTAACGAAACATAATGCAGATAAGGGTTGTGCAGTTGTCATGGAAGTAAAAACAGGCGCTATAAAGGCAATAGCGAATTTGGGTAAAAACCCGGCTGGTGAGTATGTGGAAGATTTTAATTATGCCGTAGGGCTTTCCACAGAACCAGGCTCTACCATGAAATTAGCATCAACGCTTGCATTATTAGATGATGGTCATGTCGATTTAAAAACACCAGTAGATATTAACGGTGGTTCATGTTACTTCTACAATAAAAAGATGAACGATTCCAAAATGCACGGCTACACGAATGTAGATCTTCAATTTGCGTTCGAACAGTCATCAAATGTTGGTATATCAAAATTAGCATGGAGTGTGTTTAGTTCTACTGAAGGACAAAAAAAGTTTGCCCAGTATTATGAAAAGTTTGGATTACTTAAGAAAACTGGAATCGCATTGGAAGGTGAACCTAAACCATTAATTAAAAATCCTGTAGCTTTTAAAGATAAATGGTATGGTACTACTCTGCCATGGATGAGCGTGGGCTATGAAATGTTATTGACACCATTGCAAATTCTTAATTTTTATAATGCAATTGCAAACGGTGGAAAAATGATGAAGCCATTAATTGTTTCTAGTGTAGTTGATGATGATAATGAAATATCTACTTACAGACCCAAAGTGTTAGTAGATTCAATAGCATCAGAATCTGCTTTGTTGCAAATTAATGCTTTATTAAAAGGTGTTTTGGAATCTGGTACTGCAAAGGCCATAAAGTCTGAGCAGTATTCGATTTCCGGAAAAACCGGAACAGCAGTAACGAATTATTTCGTAACTGGATTTGAGAAAAAGGATTACCAAGCTTCTTTTTGTGGTTTTTTTCCAAGTGAAAATCCTATTTATAGTTGCATTGTGGTAGTGTACAATCCAACTCAAGGTGGTTTTTATGGTGGTGAAGCAGCAGCTCCGGTTTTTAGAAAAATTGCAGATCGTTGTATGCGTGATATCAATCGGGTAGCTTATCAGGTGAATGAACAACCTAATCCGGTATTGGCAGTGAATGTTTTGCCTATAGGTAATCATGGCTTTGCAAAGGATTTTGAAAAACTGTTTTCATTTATTGGATTACCGTATCATAATCAACAAACAAGTTCTTGGGTCCGTACCATTTCAGATCATGATGGCGTCTACACTTTGCCACAACAAAAAGTGAAAGGCCAAATGCCGGATTTAACCGGTATGGGTTTGAGAGATGCTTTATTTATTATGGATGAATTCGGTATTGAGACAAGAATAAAAGGTGTGGGTAAAGTAGTTTGGCAAAGTGTACAGACTGGAACCTACGATCCAAGAATTACAAAAAGTATTGATTTATTATTAGAATAAAATCGTTCTTTGAAAAGCTTAATAGAATTATTAACGGGGCAAACAGATATCACTGTTTATGGAAATCAGGAAATATTAATTCTTGATATTCAGCAGGATTCACGTCTTGTAAAATCAGGATCATTGTTTGTTGCCCAAAAAGGATTGCTTTCTGATGGTCATTTGTTTATAGAGCAAGCCATTGAGAATGGAGCAGTCTGCATTTTATGTGAATCAGAACCGTCAAAGAAGATAGATGGAATTTGTTATGTAATGACTACAAGTATTAAAGGTATTTTACCCGACATACTCAATCATTATTTTGATTATCCTTCACAGAAATGTAAATTGGTCGGAATTACAGGAACCAATGGTAAAACAACAACAGCGACATTGTGCTACCATTTATTTGAATCATTGGGATACAAATCTGGTTTAATATCAACGGTTACTAATAGAATTCACGATAAAGAAATACCTTCTACACACACCACACCTGATATCATTTCATTATACAAATTGTTAAATGCCATGATTGAAGAACAATGCAGTCATGTGTTTATGGAAGTAAGTTCACACGCCATTGATCAGGGGCGTATTGGTGGTTTGTATTTTACGGGTGGCGTTTTTACAAATATTACTCATGATCATTTAGATTATCATAAAACATTTTCAAATTATATTAATACTAAAAAATTATTTTTTGATAAACTTGATAAAACAGCTTTTGCTTTAACTAACATTGATGATATACATGGTGAAGTCATGTTACAAAATACAAAAGCAATTAAATATACTTATGCCATACGTACTCTGGCAGATTATAAATTTAAAATTATTGAAAACAGCTTTATAGGCTTGCATTTAAAATACAATACTCATGAATGGTATTCGAGACTTATTGGAGAATTTAATGCATATAATTTATTAGCTGTATTGAGTATTGCATTACTTCTGGGCGAAGATGAATCGGATATTTTAGAAAAATTATCTATGCAAAAATCAGTCGCAGGTAGATTTGAATGGATTAGAAATGAGCAAAATGGTAAGGTGGGTATCGTCGATTATGCCCATACGCCGGATGCTGTAGAAAAAGTATTAGATAATATATTAGTGTTGCGCAAAAGCGAACAACAAATCATAACAGTTATAGGATGCGGCGGAAATCGCGATATAACAAAAAGACCAGAAATGGCAAGAATTGCAGTAAAGAAAAGTGACAAGGTGATATTGACTTCTGATAATCCAAGAGATGAAGATCCATTGTTAATCATTGCAGATATGGAAGCTGGAATTGATGAATCAATGAAATCAAAATATCTAATTATCGAAGATCGGGAACAAGCTATTAAAACAGCTTGCATGATAAGTAAACAAAATGATATTATTTTATTGGCTGGAAAAGGCCATGAATCTTATCAAGAAATCAAAGGAAAAAAGTATCCATTTGATGACAAAGAAAAGTTAAAAACATATTTGTTTAAGATATAAAAGAAAATAGAGTAGGTTCTATTATCATTCTCAGGTTGGTTTTAACAGATACAGCAGGACCCATTCAACCAACGGGCTTGAATCCCTGCTGTACTGTTAAATGTTTTCGTTTAACAAAAAAGGCATGTTATATTATTTATTTCAATTTACTGAAAAATTATTTCATCTTCCAGGCGGACGATTGTTTCAATACATATCGTTCCGAGCTGGACTTGCTGTAATTATTTCATTAATTATAACGATGTGGTTTGGAAATCGCATCATACGTTCTTTGAAAAGGCTGCAAATTGGCGAGACGGTTCGTGATTTAGGATTGTCTGGTCAAAAAGAAAAAGAGGGGACACCAACTATGGGTGGATTGATTATTATTCTTGGGATCATGGTGCCAAGTTTATTATTAACTAAGTTGGATAATGTATACATTCAAGTCATGTTATTCACAACATTATGGTTAGGAATAATTGGTTTCACAGATGATTACATCAAGGTATTTTTAAAAAACAAACAAGGCCTAAAGGCTATCTTTAAGATATTAGGTCAAGTAGTTTTAGGTATTGTAGTTGCTGTAGTGATGTTGTTTCATGAGAAAGTTGTTGTTCGAATGCCTAAAGCAGAAGCATTGAAATACCATTATACTATTGAGCAAGAAATTATTTCTTTTGACAATGTAAAAAATAAATCTATAGAATATGTCTATGTTAAGTCGTCATTGACCAATGTGCCTTTTCTTAAAGGTAATAGTTTTGATTATGCATGGTTGACTGCTTTTTTTGGAGATAATACAGGTTCATTTTTGTGGATATTATTTATTCCATTTGTAATTTTTATTGTAACCGCTGTTTCGAATGCTGCAAATTTGACAGATGGACTTGATGGATTAGCCACAGGTGTCTCTGCAATTATTGCAGCAACATTGGCGATATTGGCATACGTATCTGGTAATTCAATTATAGCAAATTATTTAAATATTTTTTATCTGCCATACACGGGAGAGCTGGTCATTTTTGCAGCTGCATTTTTAGGATCATGTGTTGGTTTTCTTTGGTACAACGCTTATCCTGCGAAAGTATTTATGGGTGATACGGGAAGCCTGACATTAGGAGGAATTATTGCTGTTTTAGCAATACTATTGAGAAAGGAATTATTAATTCCCGTATTGTGTGGTGTATTTATTATTGAAACCTTATCAGTAGTTATTCAGGTAAGCTATTTTAAGTATACCAAGGGAAAATTTGGTGAGGGCAAAAGAATTTTTCTGATGTCACCTTTACATCACCATTTTCAGAAAAAGGGAATGCATGAATCAACCATTGCTATGCGTTTTTGGATAGTGTCATTGATTTTAGCGGTTATTACTATCATTACTTTAAAAGTTAGATAAATTGATCATAATACTAGGAAGCGGTGAAAGTGGAATGGGTGCAGCAAAGCTGGCCAGGAAACATGGCTTGCCTGTTTTTGTAAGTGATATGGGACCAATATCAGCTGCTGCTAAACATGAATTAATAGAATTAGAAATAGACTTTGAAGAAAATGGGCATCAGATTATTTATGATATTATTCCAACGCTAATTATTAAGAGTCCCGGAATTCCGGATCATGCGGCGCCTGTGAAACATTTTAATCAAATTGGAGTTAAAATCGTTTCCGAAATTGAATTTGCTTTTAGATATTGTAATGGTAAAATTATAGGAATTACAGGTAGCAATGGTAAGACCACTACAACTAATTTGTGTTACCATATTTTAAATGCCAATGGATATGATGTCCAAAAAGTTGGAAATGTAGGTTATTCATTTGCAAGAAGTCTTTCAGAAAGAGATGCTGCATATTATGTCATTGAATTGAGTAGTTTTCAATTAGATGGTATTGAATTATTTAAACCAGATATTGCGATTCTTTTGAATATTACTCCTGATCATTTAGATCGGTACGGATATCAATTCGAACCTTATATTAAATCTAAGTTTCGTATTGCTATGAATCAAAGTAAGGATGATGTTTTTATTTATAATAGTCAAGATCCTGTTGTATTAAATTATTTAGTAGACCATCCGATTGAAAGTGAAAAAATAGCAGTTGACGTTTTATTAAATGAAAGCGATCAGATTATTGAACAGGATCAGGTTTTTTTAACGCTGGAGCATTCTAATTTAAAAGGCAAGCATAATGCATTAAATGTAGGTTGCTCAGGTCACGCCATGTTAGAATTGGGTTTAACCATTGATCAGATTCAAGAAGCTGTTAATAGTTTTAAAAACGATCCACATCGTTTGGAATGGGTTGATAAAATTAATGAGGTACATTTTATAAATGACAGTAAAGCAACTAATGTAGATGCTGTATATTATGCATTGGATGCAATGAAATCTAATGTAGTTTGGATCGCTGGTGGACAAGATAAGGGAAATGATTATGAGGTTTTGCAGCCTTTAGTAAAAACAAAAGTGAAAGCACTTATTTGTTTAGGAAAAGATAACAAGAAATTAATAGATACATTTGGACAAGAAGTCACAAGTGTTGATACACATGATATGAAACATGCTGTTAAGGAAGCATTTCATCATGCACAACCAGGAGATATTGTATTACTATCTCCGGCATGTGCAAGTTTTGATTTGTTTACAAATTATATGCATAGGGGTGATTTATTTAAAAGTGAAGTAGCGCAATTAAAATTAAGTATAAACTAATGATAACTGATTTTGCACATATAAAAGAAGGAATAAAAGGTGATAGGTTCTTATGGACCATCATCATCTTATTGTCTTTATGTTCCTTATTGGCTGTGTATAGTGCTTCTATTTCATTGACAAAATACAATTCTGATAATACTTTGTTTTTTTTATTTAAGCATGTTCCATTTATTTTAGGTGGTTTGGTATTAGCTTGGATAGTAAGTCAAGTTCAATATTCAGAATTTAGCCGTTTGGCACCTGTTTTATTGATCATTGCAGTTATACTATTGGTGTGGGCAATGTTTTTTGGTGTTAATGTGAATCAGGCAAAACGCTGGATTCAAGTTCCATTTTTGGATATAACGTTTCAGGTTTCTGATTTTGCCAAAATTGCATTGATATGTTATGTTGCAAGGTCTATTTCAGCAAAACAGGATTATATCAAAAGTTTTAAAACTGCTTTTGTTCCGATTATGTTACCTGTGTTAGTTGTTTGTGGCTTGATAGCACCATCTAATTTTTCGACTTCAGCATTACTTTTTGTATGTTGTATTATGATGTTATTTGTGGGCCGTGTTTCCATAAAGTATATTTTAATATTGGGTTTATTTGGAATTCTGATGTTTGCTTTTTTAATTTTTATTGGACAATTTTTACCCGACTCGATAAGAGTTAGTACTTGGATATCCAGGATAAATGAATTTATTTATGTTGAAGAAGGAGGGTATCAAGTTCAACAAGCTAAGATTGCAATTGCTAGAGGTGGATTATTTGGACAGGGACCAGGAAATAGTATGTTAAGAAATTTTATTCCATATTCTTATGCAGATTTTATTTATGCCATCATTTGTGAAGAATGGGGAATCTTATTGGGAGGCATTGGATTGATCGTTATTTATTTAATGTTATTAGGTCATTGTGTAAGTGTGGTTACAAAAACACCAAAAGCATTTGGTGCTATGTTAACCATTGGTATTGGATTTAATATTGTAATGCAAGCTTTTGCTAATATGGGAGTATCATTAGGTGTTGTTCCAGTAACTGGATTAACACTTCCATTTGTCAGTATGGGAGGGACTTCATTATTATTCACAAGCATTGCATTTGGAATGATTATCAGTGTAAGTAAAAATATAAATGCCTTGAAGTTGGAACCAGATACTCATGTGGATTTGGATCAAAATGTTTCATCTAATGAAGGTATTGATTAGTGGCGGCGGAACAGGTGGGCATGTTTTTCCTGCCATAGCCATTGCGGATGCTTTTAAAGAATTGCATCCTGATGCAGATATATTATTTGTAGGAGCACAGGGTAAGATGGAAATGAAGGAAGTACCGAAAGCCGGGTACAAAATTATTGGATTAGATATAGGTGGATTTCAAAGGAAATTTACCATGCATAATGTAACACTAGTTTATAGATTGATAAAATCTTTGTTACAAGCAAATCGAATATTGAAATCATTTAAACCAGATGTGGTAGTTGGAGTAGGAGGGTATGCAAGTGGTCCGATATTGAGAATGTCAGCTTGGAATGATATACCTTTTGTGATTCAAGAACAAAATTCTTATGCCGGAGTTACCAATAAAATTATGGCATCAAAGGCTAGTCGCATATGTGTGGCTTTTGAACAAATGGATCGCTTTTTTGAAAAGAGTAAATTGGTAAACACTGGAAATCCGGTTAGACGAGAATTTATTGTTCCTGTAAATCGGCTAGATGCATTTCAATATTATGGATTAGATCCAAACAAAAAAACGATTTGTGTATTTGGAGGAAGTCTTGGAGCACGAACTTTAAATGAAGTTATTGCGGAGCAATATGAAATGTTAAAGCATCGTGATGATCTTCAAATTTTGTGGCAGGTAGGTCGACAATTTATTGATGAGTTTGCATTAACTCCAATAGCGCAACTAAAGAATGTTAAAATGCTTGCATTCATTGATCGTATGAATTTAGCTTATGCAATAGCTGATGTTGCAATAGCTAGAGCAGGTGCATTAACCATTTCTGAATTGGCAGCGACTCATACCGTTGCTGTACTGGTGCCTTCGCCAAATGTTGCAGAAGACCATCAGCGGAAGAATGCTGAGTCCATGATTAGTCAGGGTGCTGCAAGAATGGTTTTGGATAAGGATGCAAAACAGGGTTTGTGGAAAGAAGTGATGTCACTATTGGATGATCAACTTTCACAAGAGAAAATAAAAAGTGCTTTAAAGCATTTGGCAAAACCAGAAGCGGCTAAAGAAATTGCTAAGTGTATTGATCAATTGGTGGAGAAAAATTAAGTGATGTTGGATCAATTGAAGAAAATATATTTTTTGGGTATAGGTGGAATTGGAATGAGTGCATTAGCACGTTTTTTTAATAAACGAGGTATTTTTATTTATGGATATGATAAGACAGAAACAATACTAACTAAACAATTGATTTTAGAAGGAATGCAGATACATTATACAGATGACATGACATTGATTCCAACAGATATAGATCTGGTGGTCATGACTCCTGCTATTCCAAAATCAATGAACATATATAAACATTTTATTAAGTTGGGTACACCTGTCAAAAAGCGTTCTCAAGTATTAGGAGAAATAACATCGGTCGTAAAAAATATTGCAGTTGCAGGAACCCATGGTAAAACAACGACAAGTTCTATATTAGCACATGTATTAATTGACTCCAAAATGCCAGTTACGGCATTCCTTGGAGGAATTACAAAAAATTATAATAGTAATTACATTGATGTCGGTAACGATTGGATGATTGAAGAAGCTGATGAGTATGATCGATCTTTTTTACAATTATATCCGAACATTGCCATCATTGGATCTTTAGATGCAGATCATTTAGATATATATGGAAGTCGGGAAAACATGGTAGAAAGCTATGTCGAATTTGCAAGTCAGATACAGGAAGGGGGTTTGCTGTTAATGAGTGATCATATTCAAGTTTCCGATCTAGAATTATTTAAATCCAAACTTAATCCATCTGTTCAATTACTTACGTATGGATTTAAATTGGGCTCGGTTTCTTGTGTCATTTCAAATAATGATAACGGTTGGATAAATTTTGATTACCAAGATGATTTGGGAAATCATTTTAAACAATTGAAATTAAGAATGCCCGGCAATCACAATATTCAAAATGCAACAGCAGCAATTCGTGTAGCAGTAGCATTAGGTTTAAAAGAACAGCAAATCAGAACCGCTTTAAATTCTTTTCTGGGAATTCAAAGAAGATTTGAATGGAAATTTGAAGGGCAACATCAGGTGTTGATCGATGATTATGCACATCATCCGGAAGAATTAAAAGCAGCCATTGAGGGAGTACGATCTTGTTATCCATCTCGTCATATTACCGGAATTTTCCAACCCCATTTATATTCGCGAACCAAAGATTTTGCTCAAGAATTTGCTCATGTTTTGGATCAATTGGATCGCATTATTTTAGTTGAATTATATCCCGCAAGAGAAGAACCGATTGAAGATATAAGTTCCGCTACTATCTTTGATAAATGTATCAATCCAAATAAATTCATGATCCAAAAAATAAATTTGGTAGATGAATTAAAAAAAATGGAATTGGATGTATTAATAACCTTAGGGGCAGGTGATTTAGATACATTGATTCCAGACCTAATCAAAATCCTAAAGTAAGATGAATGCACGAGTTAAAATAGGATTGGTTATAGGACTTCATATCATGTCATTATTGATTATTGGGTTAATATGGATGAATGGTATTCGGGAACAAAGGGTTTTGAAATCGAAAGTTTTAAAAATTCAAATCATTAAACCGTCGGTAGAAAATCAATTGATTTCCGAACAAGATATTAAGGAATTAATTTCTGTTTTTTATAAAAAAGATTGGCGAAAAATGCCGGTGTTTGCATTACGCGCCACAGAGTTGGAACATTTTCTTGAAATGCAACCAACGGTACATCATGCTGAAGTATATATCGATGCAATGGAAAATCTTCATGTAGATATGTATCAACGGGATCCATTGTTGAGGATCGTTGAGGCCCAGGGAGCTCAATATTATATTGATGTGGAAGGTCGAAAAATTCCCAATTCAAATAGATATTCTGCAAGAGTTCCTGTTGTAACCGGAATTCAAAATCCAATGCAGGGAATAGACATTGCAGAGAAAGCCAATTTTGCATATCGTGCTGTTTTTAATATTGGTACTGAAATAAATGCAGATCCATTTATAAAATCTTTGATTGAACAAATTGATGTGTTGCCAAATGCAGAATTTGTTTTGGTCCCAAAAATTGGTAATGAAAAGATATTGGTTGGAGGAAATGAAAATATTTCTGAAAAATTAAATAAACTAAAGTTTTTTTATCAGGAAGGATTGCGATACGAAGGATGGAATGTTTATCAAACTATAGACTTAAAAAATAAAGATCAAGTCGTCTGTCGCAAAAACCAAACTGAATCATAATTGTTAAAATAGCTAAAATTCGTTCTTATGGAAAATCAAATTCATCAAAATTCAGACATCGTAGTTTCATTGGATATTGGAACCACCAAAGTGAGTGTTGTTGTCGGAAGAAAGAACATTCTCAATAAGATTGAAATTCTTGGATTTGGTAAAGTCAATTCTGAAGGTGTCATTCGTGGTGTGGTATCCAATATTGATAAAACAGTTAAAGCAATTAGTGATGCTATTGATCTTGCAGAAAAAATGAGTAAGCAAGAAATTCAAAAAGTTTATGTTGGTATCGCGGGTCAACATATTAAAAGTATCCAACATCAGGGTGTTTTATATCGCAATAATCCACAGGAAGAGATCAACCAAGAAGATGTGGATAAACTGATTCAAGATATGTATAAAATTGCATTACCACCCGGTGACCAAATTCTACATGTAATACCACAAGAATTCACTGTAGATGATGAAGAAGGAATTATTGATCCAATTGGTATGTCTGGGTCAAGATTACAATCAAATTTTCACATCATTACCGGAAATACTTCAGCTGCGAATAATATATTGAGATGTATTGAAAAGGCGGGATTGACAAGTGAAAAAATGACATTAGAACCCTTGGCTTCTGCGGAATCTGTATTGTCTAAAGAAGAAAAAGAAGCTGGTGTTGTTATGGTTGATATTGGTGGTGGTACTACGGATGTTACTATTTATAATGAAGGAATCATTCGGTACACTTCTGTAATTCCTATAGGCAGTAACATGATAACAAAAGATATCAAGGCGGGATGTTCGGTAACTTTAGAGCAAGCAGAGAAATTAAAAGTGAGATTTGGATCCGCGTTATCTGAAGAAATTGTTGATAATCGAATCATAACCATTCCTGGACTAATGGGACGAGAGCCTAAAGAAATTTCTGAAAAGAATCTTGCAAGAATCATTCAAGCCCGAGTGGAAGAAATATTTGATTACGTGATGTGGGATATTCACCGAAGTGGATTTGAAAAAAAATTAGTAGCTGGGATTGTTTTGACTGGTGGTGGATCATTATTAAAAAATATTGATCTATTAACAGAGTATCAAACAGGTTTAGCCGCTAGAATTGGATATCCTACAGAACATTTGTCTTCACATTATATGGATGAAGTTTCGAATCCAATGTTCGCAACGAGTATTGGATTATTATATGAAGGTTTAAGAAATATTAAGCCTAAGATTGCAGCTCCAAAATTTAACAAACTTGATGTGTTCAATCTTGATGAATCCATGGAAGAACCTGTAGTGGAAGATGAAAAAGTATATGCAAAAAAGGAAAATTGGTTTGGCAGAACGATCAATAAAGGATATACCTCTGTAAGAGAATTTTTTGAAGCAAGTCCAGATTCAGAATTTTAAAAAAAATTTAGTTATATATAAAAATATTTCATAATTTATTTTTATTTATAATATATAAATGCATATCTTTACGTCACAAACAAATATAAATAATAATTATATGAGTCAACCGTCCATAATAAAAGTCATCGGAGTAGGCGGCGGGGGTACTAACGCTGTAACCCAGATGTTTAATCTTGGGATAAGAGGCGTTGATTTTGCCGTTTGTAATACAGATCAACAAAGTCTTGATATTAGTTCAGTGCCAAATAAAATTCAACTAGGTCCATTATTAACTGTTGGAAGAGGAGCTGGAAATAATCCTGAAGTTGGTCGACAGGCTTGCATTGAGTCCATCGAAGAATTGAGGAGATTTCTTGAGCCGGACACTAAAATGTTGTTTATTACTGCAGGAATGGGTGGTGGAACCGGAACAGGTGCTGCCCCAATCATAGCAAAAGTAGCTCGAGAATTAGAAATATTAACTGTTGGAATTGTGACTTTGCCATTTCAATTTGAAGGTCCAAGAAGAGGTCGATTAGCTTTTGAAGGATTGGAACAATTGAAACAAAATGTAGACTCATTAATTGTTGTTTCTAATAATAAGTTACGTGAGATGTATGGCAATCTTTCAATGTCCACAGCATTTTCTAACGCTGATAATATTTTAGCCACTGCAGCTAAAGGAATAGCTGAAATTATTACAGTTCCGGGTTATATCAACGTGGATTTTGAAGATGTGAATTTTGTTATGAAGGATAGCGGTGTAGCTATTATGGGGAGTGCAATAGCTTCCGGAGAAGACAGAGCTCGCAAAGTCATTGAAAGTGCTTTAAATTCTCCTTTGTTAGAAGATAATGATATTCGTGGTGCAAAACATATTTTATTAAATATAACTACTGGAAGAGAACCGGAAATTACCATGGATGAAGTTGGTGAAATTACGGAGTACATTCAGCAAGAAGCAGGATTCGATACTGACCTCATATGGGGTTCATGTGTCGATGAATCATTAATGGATAATATTAGTGTTACACTTATTGCAACAGGATTTGGACAGGGTTATAAAAAACGTGTAGCGGATGATGTTACATCAAACAAGATTGTTTTGAATTTGAATGATGATGATCAACCTCAAGTCACAACTTCTGTTGCTGAAGTAGTATCTAATGCTACAACTATTGAATTTGAAAATGATTTTTCAAGCTCACCCAAATCATCTGCGCCGGTTATGCAGAATACATTGAGTTTTTATGATACGGACTTTACTCAAAAGAAAGAAGAGCGTCGAAATTCAGATTTGGGTTCATTGAGTATTGCCAAACCCGCAGTCGTAAGTAAACCACTTACAGAAGGAAAAAATTTAGCTGATGCAGAAAATACACCTGCCTATGAACGAAAAAATATTCGTTTAGATCGTATCAATGGATCAGCAGAAACTAATATTTCACGTACTCGTATTTTTATGGATGAAGAGAACAAATTGGAAATCCGCGCTGAGAATTCATTTCTCCACGATAACGTTGATTAAAGAAGCTTCGTCTTTTCATATCTTTTCATGAGATTGGTTTATCAGGCCCGGGGTGATTTCCGGGCCTATTTTTTTTAATTTAACCCAGAATTGTCATTAGGAATCAAAAATGAAAGGAGCTTTTAAGTTGTTAGTATTCATCCAAAGGCCTGTAAACCATTCTCTTCTTTTCATAGCTAAAGAAAGTTTAAGAATTCTTTGATTTCCTTTTTGAATTATGTAACCTCCTATTGCAAATATTTTATATCGCAAGGTTTTCATCTGTTCGTGCACCTTTGTATTAAGAACAACTTGCCTGAATAAACTTATAAAATTGTAAGCTATCATAACAAAGTTTAAAGCTGCTTCTGTTGCGTAAAACCCATTTACATTAAAACTTGATGATCCAAAATCATACTTTAATTCCTTTATTCTATTTTCTGCATCAGCTCTTTGTCTATACAGTGTCCAAATTTGTTCAGCAGGTAAATTCAAATTTGTAATGAAACAACTGTATCGATATTTCCTGTAAATTCCTTCATCCTTAAATAGACTTAGGGTTCTTCCTGTAGCTTTAGGCCTGGTGGGTACATACTGTCGAATAATTATCATTCTTTTTGAATCTTGCCAATTTGGACTCTTGTAGTTTGTATCTGCTATTTCTAATCCATCGGCCATTTTTAACCAATTATGATGTGATGCAATGTTATGTTGGATAGGAGCATACATTCTTGCTGCGATAATGTAGTTGATGGACTTCTTCTCCAAATAGTTAAATACTTTTTTATCATAAAAGCCGCTGTCAGCTCTAAATAATCCGATCTTCTTCTTTCCTAATTTTTCGAACGTATCATCTAAAAAAGATTCTATATTATTTGAAGTATAGGCATCTCCGCTGCGTTGCCAATAATTGGCTACCATTTTGCAATCCGCTATAAAAGCCATTAATGGATGGTGGGACAAACGGCCTGGTTTTTTTGGATTGTATCCTTTTTTGGCCCCTTCTTGAGATCCATATCTTGTGTGTATTGTACTGTCTACATCTAGTGTGAAATTGTCAAATTGTAATTTATTAAAAAACCATTGATAAAGTGGTGTAAATACTTGTTGATTTTTACTCAGATCGAATTTTGAAAAAATCGCTGAAATGATTTATGGCCAGCCATTTTATCAAAACCCCAAAATTGCCTTATTACTTCATCCTGACGTGTGACTTCTGTATGCTCAAATTTATTTGCACCACACCAAACACTTGTAATAAATTGCTTGATTAATTGATGGGGGTGATACCCTCTATTTGATCCAGTTTCTGGTAAATTCAATGCACTTAAGATCTCATCAAATTCCATTCTATCTAGCATCTTTTTTAGTAGATATACTCCAGACCATGGGCTGATTTCTTTATCTGTAAAATCAATTTTTAAATCCATGTTTTAATGTAACTTTTTCTTACCGCAAATTAACACTTTTTTATTAATCAAATTATTATATATGTTATTGATATTCAATCATATATTTATCAATATTCCTAATGGCCGTCATTAGAAATTAATCCTATTGACAATTCTGGGTTTAATTTAATTCCAATTAGATTGATTTCTTATAATTATGCATTATATGCTAAATGCTCATTCGGTCTAGGTGTTGTCTATATCAATATTTCTATAAAATTATTTTGATTTAGTGAGCTAAGAGATTTGTAACAAATACATTAGTTTATTAATTCTTATAAATTGTCTTGAGATGATTTACATAAATTTTATTTCTAGTGTTTTTTATTAAGTGCTTTTCTTGCTTGATTATAATCTATAAAGTAAATTAGTTTTAGGGTAATTGCATTATGTTGAGGGCTGCTAAATGTGCCTTTAACATTATCGATATAATTTTCAGATTTGATTATATCATTTGATTCCTGATATCGGTTTAAACTGTTTTTCCATATAAGATTAAGAAAACTTCCAGGTGCAAATTCCCAAGTATATATACAATCCAGATTGAAATAATTTTGGCTAAGATCTGCATTATGCTTGTATTCAGGATCAATATTCAGGCTTCCATCATCATTTAGTTTATAAAAGGAGTAGTACCAAATTTTAGACCAGTAATGTCTAGTTCCAAAGGTAAGATTACTTTTCGGTGTAAAATTGATGGCAATATAAATACTATTGTTTAGTGTTTGTGTGTTTCTTTTGCCAAAACTTCCATCACTTATAGTGAAATTGTACCCATACTCATTGTTTCCGTAGCCAAAACTTGTATTCAGGCTGAGATTTAGGTGGCTGTTTATTTTATAAATTGGACTTATACTAAATTCGTAATAGGAATTTTTCCATTTTGGAATTTGAAGTAGGTAAATAAAGAAAGCACTTGACAATTTTTTTCTTGGATCTAATTGAAAGTTGATGCCAGCATTATAATTTATAGGATATTTGAATTGTCTATCCTCTTGGCGAGCTTCAAAGTAATCTATAGACTTAGGTGAAATATTGAACCAATAATTAAGCGTCATTTGGTTTTTTAGCTTGCCCCAAAAGCCAGCATTGAAATTTACATTTTGATACGAAAATGGTTCTAATCTGCTGATGTAATTTACGCCTAACCAATAATTAGTTTGTTGAAATATTTTTTTAGGTTCATATTGATTATAGTAGATATTTGCATTTTCCTGTAGATAATTATTTTGTTGACTGAAGCCAAGATCAGAAGGATCCCATCGTTTATCTTTGAGGGCTTGACTTATAGACCAAACCCAATTACCGCTAATTTTATTTAATGACCAATCGGCTGTGTACCCAGAATATTTTTTTTGATCGGGTGTAAACACATGACTCATTCGGCCCATAGTTGACCATTCATATTTGTTTTTTTTATCTTTTATATTTAATAATAGTGCTGTTACATTTGCATTCCTTTCATTTTGATTACGCCAAGTAGAGGTGTTAATGCAACTTACGGACGAATTATTTTTTAGTATTTGATCAATTACAGCTACATTATAGTTCGTTAAAGCAGAGGTTTGAAATGTCCTGTTATGATTCGAAAGTGTATCTCGAATACGTGCATTGGTTGGTGCTACTATAGCATTAAGTATTCCGATTCCCAGTTTGTGATTAGTTCTTCCTGAAAATTTTGTTGCATTATACAGTTGTGTTTCATTTGGATTAGCCTCTAATACTTCTGAAGAGGACAAGGTTTCATAAACATTATTTTTTTTATTAGGCTCACTTCCTATTCTTCTGCTGTAGAATATATCTCCTTTATTAAATAAATCGGTACCTTCAGTAAAAAAAGGTCTGTTTTCTTCATAATATATTTCAAAGGGCGTAGTATTTAATCTTTTGTTATCTGATTTTACCTGACCAAAGTTAGGTATGAGTGTTGCATCTATAGTAAATGATTCATTGAGTCCAACTTTCATGTCCAGACCACCTGATATTGATTTAGAATGTTCATTGGTTTTTATTCCTTGATTGGTTTCAGTTTCGTTTTGTTGATAGTTAGCTGCAAAATAAGGCGATAGGTGGATTCTAATAGGCGGATTTATTTTTTCTAGTCCGGTCAAGTTCCCCCATTGGTTTACATGGCCATTTATTTTTGGATCTAAGGGTGTCCAGGTATCTGTTTCCCCCAATCTATTGATATATCGTGCACATTGAAGGCCCCAAATTTGTTTTTCTTTTTTTGGAAATCTAAGATTGTAATAAGGTATTTTTAATTCAGCTATCCATCCATCCTCAACAATTTTTACTTTGCTTTCCCACACTCCATTCCAATTAAAATCGCTATAATTATTAAAAATTTTTGAATCAGATTGTACCCCATTCGCTCCAATTATGAATCTTGTTCCGTTTTGATCATCGTTGTAAGTGTCAAAACTTATAGTGAAGTAATCGGAATTTGAGTACTGAACAGCATCTCTCGAACTCAATTCTTTTCTAATTTTAGATGGAGTATCATATAAATGAGCGTAAACATAAATGGCATTGTCATCATAGCAAAGTTTTACTTTGGAATCTAATGAAGCACATTGAAATGGTTTTGGTTCATATTGTATGAAACTATCCGTTGCAAAGGCTGTTTTCCAAATTACATCGTTTTGCAAACCATCAATATGAGGGGCTATGTTAGTACGTAATATAGCATATTCTTTTGGTGTTTTGACGAATGAATTATAAGATTGACCAATGCCTTTAGTTATAAATAAAACGGTTATAAATACAATAATACCTTTGATTAAATACATGTAGATATCTTTTATGATCTAATTAAAAAGCTTTTTTAAAAAGTGTTTTTTGAAACCTAAAGAATCAAATGGAGATTTGAGTCCTTAATACATATCGGTAAATATAATCTATATATTATGATCGCATTTTATTTGCTAGTGTCCGTATTTAATTTCCCCGACAATCTGACATTGAAACCATCTATGCCATTTATAATTCCGTTAAAAGTATATTTGAAATTAGGAGCTACGTCATTATTGGAATCTTCAGTGGCTTGTTTCAAGTATACATTTAATTCCGAAGTATTTAATTTATTTCCATTAATCTTAAATATTTTATTCGATAGCTCAAATTGTATGGGTTTGCCAAAATCAATATATCCACCTTGATTCAAACCTATTATTAGGGCATTCATAAAAGATGGATAATTATATTCTATGTCATTATTTGAATATGTGACATCATTCGTATTTTGATAAATATTTTCAGTTAAGAGTTTCGGTCCATTGAAGCACATCGTAATATTAGTACCTGAAGTTATTTGGTTTCCAGTAATGTCTTCGTATAGTTTTTTATATTTCTTAAAATCTTTATCTTTTAATCTTTGATTATTGACTAGCATATAATTATGTTGAATGGAAATCGAATTATACTCTGAATGCAACAATTTATCTTTTTTTAATTCTTTTCCAATTGATTCTACCCATTCAGGAGACATATAGGAATTGGTTTGCCCACAAACGGTACCTCGTTCTTTATCAGCGTTTAATTGTAATAATTTATTATGGTTATGTTTAATTTTTATTTTAGATTTATCTAATTCTTTTTCAAGTTTTTTTAGTTCATTATTTAATTTCTTAGATTGTTCGAGGTCTTTAAAATTTGAAAATTGATTTGTATATTGATTTAGTTCATTTTCTATCCCTTCCAATTCATTTTCCAGACTATTCAATTCATTTTCTGTTCGTTTTATTTCATGATTATTATTTCGTGTTCGTGATAGTTCTGCTGCAATGTCACTCAATTCTTCAATATGACTTTTTTGCTCATCAATCATTTCAATGATTTGATCTGAGGTTATTTGAATTGAGTTAATATTTGGTATATAAGCATCGGCAATTTGGGGTGTATTTATTTTTTTATTGGGATGAATTTCTTGTACAATAGTTCCTTGTTCATCAAATTCATAAAATGAACCGTCATTGGTAAGTAATTGAAATAGTGAACCGTTATTTCTTTTTATATAATTTCCTGGATATTCCTTGGCATGTTCTAAAAACCAGCTTGCATTTTTTTCTGAGCGTTTTTGACTATTATGTTCAATTGAGGATTGAATTTCATTGGAATAGGGGTTGTATGAATAAGACAAAGTTTTTGAATGTTCAGATGATGTGGCATTAACTTCACTATTGTTTTGTTCATTGTTTGTTAAAATGATTTGATTGATGATACCTGAAAATTTTTGAAAATCTTTTTTGTCAACCTGGAGACCATTGATATTGAAGGAGATTACGAAATTATTTTTAACTTCCAGAATAGCAGTATATAGACGATCAGTAAAATCATAGATGCCATCTTTGATTTTACCGGTTATGATAAATGAATCTAATTCCCCAGCATTATTATAGTATTTGATATAAGTTGAAGTGGAATCCAGTGCAATGGTTGATTCAAGTTTTTTAATTGCTCCATACGTTTTATTATTATTAAGTTTACTATCGACAAATGAAACACATAAAATAATGGACAGTATGACGCCAAATGAAATAAGTTTATCAAAAATGGTTGTTTTGTGTTGCTTATGATTTAATATTCTTTGAACTCTTTGAAAGAGTAGACTTCTTTTTTGACCTCCGGCTGACATAGCGATTTGCGGATTTTGTATATAGGTCATTTCCTGAACACGTACCAAAGATTTTGCATAGGTTAAAGAGTTTCCACAAATTTTTACGGCAACATCATCGCAACAATTTTCTCTTTCTATTCTAACTTGAGATGATAACCACCAAACAGCCGGGTGAAAATAAAAAATAGCTTCAAGGATCGTTTGTAATATATTGATTAAATAGTCATTCCTAAGTATGTGAGCAATTTCATGTGCAAGGATTGCTTCGACTTCATTCACTTCTAATTTGTTAATGGAGCCAATCGGAAATAGTATAATAGGTTTTAAATGTCCAATGACCATGGGGGATCTGACTAATGCAGATTCTACAAATTCTATAGTCTTTGAAAAATTAAGTTTTGTCTTAATGTTATTCAGTAATTGTGACCAGTATTCATCAACCGGAAAATTCAACCTGTGTTTTAAATAATAAACATAGGAAATACCACCAAGTAGTCGCATCAAAAATAGCACCATCCCAAAAAGCCATATCAGAACTATGGTATAAATATTCTGATTGAAATAATTGATTAGTGCCGTTTTATTGAAGAGATTACTTTCATCAACATTTGAAATGGACAATGATGCTTGTTCAGGGGTAATGGTTAATTGCGCTTTGGTTTGTACATCAAATGTATTGGGAATATAGGAAACATTAGGATTTCCAACTGATTGATAATAATAATATAGAAAGGTAGTTATTGAACTTATTATTATCAGTAGGAGACCAACATTTCCTAAGGCATATCGAAACTGTGGTGATTTTTTATTATTTATAATCATAAAAATACCAACAATAAGTGCTATGATTGTAGCTTGCCATAAAGAATGGATAACCATCCATGCTAGTGCATGATTCAAATTGGGGGAAAGAAATTCCAAATAATTTTCCATAAGATTTGATTTTATGATGATGAAGCTTGTTGGTTATCATTTATTGTTTTCAATATTTTGAATCAGGGCTTTTATTTTTTCTAATTCTTCCCGTGTTGTCTTTCCGTGTCCCAAAGCCTGGATAACTAATGAAGCAGCTGATCCGCGGTATGTTGAATCTAAAAATTCTTCAAGTAGTTGTTTTTGGGTCATACTCTCTGGCATAACGGGAGAATAAATATGACTTCTGTCAATGATCTCACGTCTTAATATCCCTTTATCGAGCATATTTTGCATTATTTTTAAGGTGGTGGTATATCCGACATCATTTCTGATTTTATTAAGTTCATCATTAACGAAGCGTACGGTCTGTGATCCATGTTGCCATAACACTTGGAGTATTTCAAGTTCAGAAGCAGTAGGAGTGATAAGGCTTTTATTTGTTTGATCCATATATTTTTATAAGACTACGATTATTTTCGTAGCAAAGATAATGTTGGGATATTCAAAATTCCAAATTTTACTACGATTTTTTTCGTAGCATGGGTTATTTTTTTACAAAACACAATGATTTAGGCTATTTTGGAATGGAAAAACTTAATTAGGGCTAAGTATAATATGGAAAAATTTTGCAGTATAATTCGACAATGAGGGCTCATTTGTTTCAAATGGAGTCCTTATAATAATTTAGTTGAAAATAAATTATATAAATTCTTAGTTTTGAACTCAGTTTTTAATGTTTGACTGTAAGCTATGCGTTGTTATATTGGAATCATTTTATTTTTAAACGGTGCACTAAGTTATGGGCAAGAAATGTCCATGTTGCGGCAATTGGATAGTTTATACTACAGTTCAAAACTAGATAGCCTAGAAAGATTATATGGCACTAATAAAGAAATTCCGCATGAGTATAGGCTAGCAGTTCTTGTAAGTTTGTCATTTTATCCTGAACTGATACAAACACCTATAACTTTTAAATATAGAAATATTTCCACTTCAATGAACTCTAGACCGCAACTTTTATCGATGATGAGTTTAGATCCCCAAAAACGAAAATATGTAGTTCGGATCAATAAATTGCACCAAAACGGATTCATTAATTTGCAAAAAGTTCCTTTTAATGCTCTTGTAGGATTGATAGGACATGAATTAAGTCATATAGTGGATTACGAATCAAAGGCTGATATCGAAATTGTGTTAAGAGCACTTTCCTATTTAAATATTAGAACAAAGACCCTATTTGAGAAAAGCATTGATAAAAAAACCATCCAACATGGACTTGGGTGGTGTTTATTTGATTGGTCTACCTATGTCTTAAATCAATCAGGAGCATCAATAGATTACAAGGCATTTAAAAAGCGCGTTTATTTAGAACCTATAGAAATACAAGAAAAGATTTTATATTATTTCTTGACAGCATCCAATACTTTGCCACAAGATCACCATTAATTGAATATTCCATGTCAACGATTTTTTTAACCAACAAAATATTTATTTATGGAAACTAAAACAAATTGGCTCGCTATTATAGCATGTGCTATAGGAGGTATGTTACTCGGATTTTTATTTTATGGAATGTTATTTCAATCCCAATGGATGGCTGGAAATGGCATAACACAGGATTTGACGACTATGAAAATGATGAAAAACGGAGCAGAAATGTCAGAATCGCCTACACCAATGGTTGTCAATACAATAGCTATGATAGTGTATGCTTTAATAATCAATTGGTTATTGAACAGGACTGGATCACACACATTATCTTCTGGCGCTCAGGTTGGAGCTTCAATAGGATTGATAAGTTTAATTGGAATTTTTGTAGGGCATATGTTTTCACAAGCACCGATGAATTTGTCCATGATTGATGGATCTTATGCTTTTTTATTATTTACTATGATGGGCGCCATATTAGGAGCTTGGCAAAAGAAATAATAGACATTATAAAAATTATTTAAACAGGGATTTACCTTAAAGTCCCTGTTTATTATTTTTACAGATAATGAAATCTCATAGACTCAATTCTATTTGGAATATTTGTGAGGCATTTGGGAGGAGTTTATTGTGAATTAATTGGATGAACTTTTTTAAATAATTTTGCTTATCTTTATTATGTACAAATTATATATTTTTTGCCTATTTCTTTTTGGTTATGTCGCGGTGGATGCCCAAACCAAACCTATATCATTAATACCTCCTAAAGGGAAGGCGATTGCTGCTTTTGCTGAAGGGTGTTTTTGGTGCAGCGAGCATATCTTTGAATCAGTTGTGGGTGTTGAAAAAGTAATTTCGGGTTATGCTGGAGGTACGACAAAGAATCCAACTTATGAACAAGTTTCTGCTGAAAATACTGGTCATGCAGAATCAGTCTTGGTTTATTATGACCCATCAAAGGTAAGTTTTGAATCATTAGTTAATGTGTTTTTTGCTTCCCATGATCCAACAACAAAAGACCAACAAGGGCCTGATCATGGGTCTTCATATCGGTCCATAGCTTTTTATTTTAATACAGATGAAAAATTGACTATAGAGAAAACCATTCGAAATTTAGAACTTTCGAAAGCCTTTAAGAAGAAAATTGTAACTGAAGTTTTGCCCATAAAGGTCTTTTATCAAGCTGAAGATTACCATCAGGATTACATCGAACATAATCCTGAAAATCCTTATGTATCGAGTGTTTCTATACCAAGATTTGAACAATTTAAGAAAAAATTTAAAGGAAAACTTAAGAAATAATGAAATCTGTTCAATTTTTTTTGAGATTTTTTATTTCAATCGTTTTAAACTTTCGAATTTCAAATAAGTCTATTGCTTGTACCAATTAAAATTTTATAGTATGAAAAATTTCTTTGTTTTATGTTTTCTATTAATCTCCGGAATCAATTTCCAGATTTCTGCTCAAGAATCTGAAATGGAAGTTCCAGGTGATCATTTTGATCTTAATGGCGCACTTGACCTATTCAAAAAATCCGAATCTCCTGAAAGCTTCGAGAAAGCATTAAATACAGAGGGAAATTTTGTGAATAACCTGGACTTGAATGGAGATGGGGACATTGATTACATCCAGGTCGTTGAGAAAATGGATGGAGATATTCATGTTTTAGTTTTGCAAGTAGCTGTTAGTGAATCAGAATCTCAGGACATTGCAGTTATTGAAATTGAAAAAGATGGAAAGGAATCAGCAACCGTTCAAATAGTGGGTGACGAAGATATTTATGGTTCTCAATCAATAGTCGAACCCTATGATGATGCGTTTTATAATCCTGATACAAAACAGTATGAAACAAAACAATCAGCTTCAGAACCAGCTGTTGTCAATGTTTGGTTATGGCCATCAGTCAGATATATTTATGCACCAAGCTACAGACCATGGATTTCACCTTTCAGATGGCGAGTTTATCCATCATATTGGAGACCATGGAGACCTCACCCAATTTTATTTTTCCGCACGCATAGACCTGTTCATGTTGGTTTTAGAATAGCTCCGGTTCACCGAGTTGTTAGGGCACATCGGGTATATGTTCCTGCCAGAAGACATTCAGTTGTTGTGCATACCAAGTACAGAACAAATGTTGAGCATAGAAGAACGCATACCACCGTTAAAACGACTAAAAAAACAACTAAAGTAGAAAGAGGTCATGGTAAAACTACAGTAACAACAACTAAGAAAACTAGAACCACAAAAAGAAGATAAAGGGATTATTTCTTATCAAAAAAAAACTGCATCATGAATTCATGATGCAGTTTTTTTTTATTAAATTAAAATTATTTTAACATCAATATGAAATTCTCAACGTTGCATAAACATTTCGTCCAGCTCCATTGATACCAGACGCAAATGTGCGATATTGGGTATCCAGGATATTATTCACACCTAACTGAATTTTTAAATATCGATTCACAGTATATTGAGTTCCAATATTAAATACTATAAAAGCAGGGGTCCCATCTTTGGTAGCATACTGCAGATTATCTTCGCCTAACAAATTGTAATTCGTTAATTTTTTCCAACCATTGTAGAGCGTTGTAAAATTTGCATTGAATTTGTTAATCGTATAGTCTAAGCCCAAAGTACCAATAAATGGGGCAACGTGATCTAATGGATAATCAGTACTGTCCGTTTTTATTCGTCCAAAAGTATAATCCATGCCAAAGTTAAATGTCATATTTTCGGAAAGGGGATATTTCAAATGAGTATTAATTCCGTAAATATAGGCTTCTGATTTATTTTGTGGAGATACAACTTGAGATAGCGTATTATTATAAATTATGGAATCTTGACCATTGTATTTAAATTGGTCAACAATAATAGCATCATAAATCATAGTATGATAAAGTACTGTTTCCCAATTCAAACCAATTGGAGTTGTTTTTGTGATACTGAAATCGGTAGTTATCGTTTTTTCTGGTTTTAAGTTTTCATTCGGCACAATGATCCGTCCAGGGGTTGATTCAAAAATCTTACTTAAATCATCAATATTTGGTACTCTGAATCCTGTATTCACAAATAAACTCAATCTCCAATTTTGATTCACTTGATGAATGAGGCCAATATTTCCTGAATAAACCGGTGTACTTTGATTGATTTCTTTAAATGGAAATTTAAAAAATGTAGTATCATTTAAGCTGGAAGATAATTTATTGTACCCAAGCCTTATCCCATCATTTATACTTAAACGTTCTGAAATTTTGGCAGTGTGACTAACATAAATAGCTCCATTAAAAAGATTGTTGATTCCGTCCGGATATCTGGTATCCAGAGGAACAGTTATCTGCGTCTTTATATTTTCTTGATGAGCAGTAGATTTTAATGTATTGTATTGAATATCTACCCCAAAACGAAAGTCATGTTTATTAAATTTATTATCAAAATCTAAATTCCAGCCAAAAACATTGACCTTTTCAATTCTATGATTGAGTTTGTCATTCCCAAAATTTCGATTGTGTCGACTTTCTTCGATGTTTTGTGCACTCAAATTAGAAGTGACTTGTTGAAGCCATTTTCTATTATGATTAAGATATTTGTAAGTATAAACCCCTAACATTCTTAATTGAGGACCATAATACCATTCTGAACTATTTAGGCCAGTACCTTTTGGATCAGTTAATCGATCATACCTGGGAACATCTCCACTGTTAGAATATTGAACATTGAGCAAATGGATGTTATTATTATTTTGTTGAAATTTAACCTTAGCTAACAAATCCAATTGTTCGTAACCACTAAATTTTTGAAGATATTTATCATCGTTTACAAGTAATGTATCTCTATTACTTATTCTTGCAGCATAGTAGGGTCTTAAACCGATTGGATTTTTATAAAATGGATTCGCATTTTTACCACTTTTCAAATCATCAAATTGACTAAACGTTCCGGATAATAAAATTCCTAATTTTTTAAAACCAATTTGTGCATCAAGATGTGTTGTTCTTTCATTGTTTACTGATCCATATCTAAAATAAGCATTCCCAAGTAATGATTTTTTTTCACCGTCTGAAAGTTGAGGCGTTTTAGTAAAAAAATGTATTGCACCTCCCAGTGCATCACTTCCATAAATTGTGGATGCCGGACCGTATGCAACTTCAACTCGTTCCAACATATTTGGATCAAGCGTGATAATATTTTGTAAATGACCAGCTCTGTAAATGATATTGTTGAGTCTAACCCCATCTACTACAAGTAATACGCGACTGGCTTCAAATCCTCTTAGAACCGGACTTCCTCCGCCTTGCTGGCTTTTTTGAACATGGATGCCTTGAGATGAAATAAGATCAGCACTTGAGGCTGCATTTATTTTTTCAATATTTTTTTTGGTTAAAATGGTAAATTGTTGTGCAACCTGACTTTTGTTTTGTGCTTCTTTGTTTGCAGAAATGATAACTTCTTCCAGATTTAATGAATCCAATTCAGATTGCGCAAAAATTATGGAAATGTTAATAAAGAATAATAAAACCAATAAGATTTTATTTATATGTTTATATTTCATGTTTAATTTATTTTAAATGATAGTAATAATAGCCCATCCCATTCGGGATCGGTATTCAGTTTTTAATAATAAAATTTAACATGAAAATTTTGGTGGTGGGATACTGGTGTTTTTAATTATTTGGTAGCGGGGATATAGAAAATGAAAATTTTTAGAATTAATAAAGGATATTTCCAGCTCGGTTTTTATTGAGAACAAAATTCCATCAAATGTAAACTTGAAAAAACTATAAATATTTGAAATGGGTAATGTTTCATTGGGTTTCCAGCAGGTACTGACCCAATTTTCTATAGAATGATTGATATGATCTTCTTTTTCATCCTGAACACACCATACAATAAATAGATCACATGTTGATTCAGAATAAATGACATCATACATTTTATTTTTAAACCTGAATTCTGTTTGTTTTTTCCATTGTATGGTTTTGTGGATTTCAGAGATCGTAAATTTGAGTACCTGTATGTTTTTTTGTGCTGTAAACGAATGCAAGGATTTGAATTGGGAGTTTTGATGATATATTTTCCTGACGTGAAGTAAATTCAACCCAATAAAATTCGTATTTAAAATTAAGAAGCAGCATACTAAACCTATTGTTATAAGTATTGTATGGTTTTTAATACCTTGCATTTATGCTTAATTTTTACAAAAATACATAAAATTGACTTTTATCCTTAAATAGTTTTGAAAGCATCGATTTCATGATTCACTTGAATATCTTAAAGTAAATATTGATATGTACCTTTGCCAATAAAGTTAAATCATAATTTATGAATAAATCAAGATTGGAAGCCTTTAGCGATGGGGTATTAGCCATTATCATAACCATTATGGTTCTGGAGATGAAAGTGCCCCACGGCAGTGATTGGGATCAATTAAAAGAATTGATTCCTGTGGGTATAAGTTACTTGATCAGTTTTACCTGTGTCGGTATCTATTGGGGAAATCACCACCATTTATTACATACAATCCGGAAGGTTAATTCAAAAATTATATTGGCCAATCTTCATTTATTATTTTGGTTGTCTTTAATTCCATTTGCTTCGGGATGGATGGGTGAGAATCACTTTGCTCCTAATCCGGTTGCGCTTTACGCGATTGTATTTTGTATGTGTGGAATAGCTTATGCCATTTTGCAAAAAATTATATTTAATACTGTAAATGACGAATCTGAATTGAAGCAAGCGCTGGAAAAGCAAAAAGGGAAAGTACTTTTTTCTACGATTTGTTCTTTTTCAGCAGTTATTGTAGCTTATCTCAATCCTTTTGTTTCATTGTTTCTGGTATTAGCTCAATCTGTAATTTGGTTGATACCAGATAAGAACATTGAAAGAGCATTATCTGATTAAACCTTGAATTTTCAATTAAGCATTTGCTTTAAGGAAATGGCAATCCAATTTTTTGATTTTTTTTTTGGATTGATGATATCAGTAATTAATTCAAGATTGAATTTATAGAATTTTGATTTATTTTTTTGGAAGCAAGTAATTATTTCAATTGATTTATAAATCATTTATAATTAACATAATATTAAAATTCAATGTTGGTTATTCTTAAGTAAACTGTATTTTAATTCAATTAATTTATGAATCTGAATACCTTTGTGAATTAATCATTGAATATGTCTAATAGCGCAATCGCAGCACAGAAATTAAATGTAAAGTATTCCGAAACGATCATATTGAAAGATATTCATTTTGATATCCAAATGAATGATTGGGTTGACCTTGTAGGAGCGAACAATTCAGGAAAAAGTACATTAATGAATACATTTTATGGTCTTCACAATGATATTCAAGGTTTGCTTCATGTGCTGGATTATAGTCTTAATCCCATAAGTGTTAGTAATTTATCTGAATTAAGAAGAAAGAGCAGTTTTATTAGTACTCACATTCCTTTAATGGAACATAAAACGGTTAGAGCTAATTTAGCTCTTGCTTTATCGGCAGCAGATAAAATAAGAGATCTAAATAGTGATGCACTCATAGAACAAATGTTAGAAAAACTTGGATTGAAGGCACTCATTAAGGAAGAGGTCGCCCAATTATCTTTGAGCCAGAAACTAATGGTAAAGATCTGCCGTGCTTTAATCAATAAACCAAGATTGCTGATTGTGGATGAGTCCTTTCTAGGATTTGATACAGAGCATTATTTAATGGCTATGAATTTGATTCATGATTATTATATCAGGGAAAATCTTACAGTAATTATGGCAAATGTTGATGCCCATTCCTTTCATGTAGATCAAAAAAGAGTTTTTTTAATAGAACATCAACAAGTTAGGGAACTAACCGTTTAATCCTTGGTCTAGACCATTTCAAAATTGAATATATTTGCACAAAAAATAAGTCAGGATGTTTGAAAATTTAAGTGAAAAGTTAGAATTAGCCTTCAAAGGGCTCAAAGGTGAGGGCACTTTGACTGAACTCAATGTAGCGGAATCAATTAAGGAAATCAGAAGAGCGCTTGTAGGTGCGGACGTAAATTACAAAATAGCTAAGGAATTTACAGATAAAATAAAGGAAAAGGCACTTGGTTCAAAAAATGTCTTGAAGTCAGTCAAACCAGGGGAACTCATGGTTAAGATTGTCCTTGATGAGTTGGTCGATTTAATGGGTGGACAGGCTGAAGGACTTAATCTTAATGCAAATCCGGCAGTCATTTTAGTATCAGGCCTTCAAGGCTCAGGTAAGACTACTTTTTCAGGTAAACTTGCTTTGTTTTTAAAAACTAAAAAAAATAAAAAAGTTCTATTAACAGCATGTGACGTATATCGTCCTGCAGCTATTGATCAATTAACGGTAATTGCGGAACAGGTCGGAGTAGAGATATTTAAAGACATAGAAAGTAAAGATCCGGTCGATATTTCGCTTCGGGCAATTGCCTATGCCAAAGAGCATAAACTTGATTTAGTAATCATTGATACCGCAGGTAGAACAGCTGTGGATGAAGAAATGATGTCTGAAATCGAACGCATTAAAAACACCATAAAACCTACTGAAACCCTTTTCGTAGTGGACTCAATGACTGGACAGGATGCTGTAAATACGGCGCTTGCATTTAATGAAAGAATCAATTATGATGGGGTCGTTTTGACTAAAATGGATGGAGATTCAAGAGGTGGAGCCGCGCTTTCAATAAAATATACCATTGGAAAACCCATCAAATTTGTGTCAGAAGGTGAGAAAATGGAAACCCTCGACATATTCTATCCGGATCGTATGGCTCAACGAATTCTTGGAATGGGTGATATTGTTTCCTTGGTTGAAAAAGCTCAGGAACAATTTGACGAGAAGGAGGCTAAAAAAATTGAAAGCAAGATCCGCCAGAATAAATTTGATTTTAATGACTTTTTAGTACAGTTGAATCAAATAAAAAAAATGGGAGATATCAAGAGTATCCTTGGTATGATGCCTGGAGTGGGTAAAATGGTAAAAGACATAGATATTGATGATAAAGCCTTCAAGAAAGTCGAAGCTATTATACAATCCATGACACCCAAAGAACGTGGAAATCCAGAACTCCTCAATATGGCGCGAAAAACGCGAATCGCTAATGGTTGTGGTCGTACCATTCATGAGGTCAATGCATTTATCAAACAGTTTGACGAAATGCGAAAAATGATGCTCATGATGAGTAAAGGGCAAAATATGGGAAATATGATGAAGCAGATGCAGAATATGCGGAAGTAGTAGTTTTGGAGGATTAGACTAATGTCGTATATTTTTATTAAATATTTTGTATTGTGTTGTAATACAATATATTAGTAGTTAATTTATGCTTTAGAATGAAGCACGAACAAATTGAGTACTCACAATCAAGCTAAGTTTTGAAAAGTATCGCTTCGGTTTCCATTTTGAAAGTAATGGAGTGATGACTTATTTTAGAAAATGGGTTTAATGCTGTGGATTGGTTTTAAACATTCATTACATCCATTGATATACATTCAAATGAATTTCCATATGAAATTCAAAAAAAGATCTTTAATCATATCTTTTTTTTCTATTATCTTTATAGCAAATTCACTAGAATGAAAAAAATCATTTTTAATTTAATATTGTTGATTTTTGTCTCTAATCATTTAGCGGCTCAACTACCGGATGGTAGTCCTGCTCCTGATTTTGCTATTACGGATATTAATGGGAATGGTTATAGCCTCTATGCAGCCATGTCAGGTGGAAAATCAGCTTGTATTGATTTTTTTGCAACTTGGTGTGGACCTTGCTGGTCATTCCATAGCAGTCATGTACTCAGAGATGTCCAAACTAACTTAGGTTATACGACATCAGTCGTTATGATGGAAGCTGATTTTGCTACAAATACACCTTGTTTCTATGGTCCAAGTGGATGTACAGGTAGGGGAACTCAAGGAAATTGGGTCTCTGGAGTTAATTATCCACAAGCCGATCTTGGTCCAGGAAATGGTGAGACTGTTGCTTATGAGTATAATGTTACTTATTACCCTACTTTATACGTTATTTCGCCCGATTTCAGGACTTGGGAAATAGGGGATCGGTCCTATCAAAATTATTACAACTGGATAATAAACAGTTTTACATTAAATGCCACAGGTTCGGTAACCCATTCCCCTTGTGGTGATGATGGAAAAGTAGTTTTAAACGTAACTGGTGGATTTGGATCATTAAAATATAAATGGAGCAATGGTGCTGTTACAAAAGATCTTATAAATATTCCCGGAGGTACTTATTCAGTAACTGTAACTGATCTTAATGGGTATTTTGAATCTTATGGACCTTGGACGGTTAATGGCCCTAATAAAAGGGTTGATATCGTTAGCCAAAGTATCACCCACGTCAAATGTTTTGGAGAAAGTACAGGTAAAATAGTAATAGGGGTGAATTATGGAACTCCGGGATATACCTACAATTGGAGTAATGGAAATAATACGAATATTATTTCCAATGTATTTGCAGGTAATTATTCAGTGACCGTAACCGATGCAAGTTCTTGTACAGTGGTTAAAACATATATTATCACTGAGCCAAGTTTATTAACCGCCAAATTTTCAACTTTTAATGAAACTTGTGATGGACAAAATGGCTATATCGCAACATCTGCCACAGGAGGAGTCCCTCCATACAGTTATGATCGAGGCAATGGCAAACAATCCAATGCTGTTTTTTCTAAATTAAAACAAGGCACGTATACGGTAACCGTTACAGATAAAAATAATTGTTCACTAAGTCAGACTTTATACATTAATGGTACACATAAACCAGTGGTTAAACCAGGAGTTTCGACTCCATTAATTTGTGGTAGAGACACGATCTTTTTTGATGCATCGATTGGTTCCTCCTCAGGAAATGAATTCATTTATACCTGGACTACCCGAAATGGTGCGATTATAGGAGATTTCAATTCTACGGCAATTAAAGTTGCAAAACCAGGGACTTATAATTTAAAAATAGAAAATACAGTGGATCATTGTGAAAACTCAGATTCAGTAATCGTCAAAGATCTTCGCAAATATCCTGATGTTTTAGCTACAGGAGATGGCCATGTAAATTGTTATGAACCAGATAGAATTTTGGAAGGTAAAACGAATGCCCTAGCGATTAAATATTATTGGACAAAACTTAATGATACCTTGAATGATACTTCGAAATTCATTAAAGTTATTCACAAGGGAAGTTATGTGTTTAATGTTAAAGATACGATTAATCAATGTGTCTCTAAGGATACGGTAGTTGTTACCGAAAACAAGGTATACCCCACAGTTATATTAAATAAGAGCAATGACATTAATTGTAAATATGATGAAGTGACTATCGATGCAAGTCAATCAGATCAAGGTCCTGATTTCAATGTGGAATGGACCCGTGAAGATGGATCCATAATAGCTGGTCTTAAAGATTTGACCTTAAAGCTTAAGGAAGCAGCATTTAGAACTTTGAATATTCAAAATAAAATCAATGGTTGTACCACGTCCAAAGAAGTAGAGATAATTGAAGATCGAATACACCCGATAGCAGAAGCTGGAAGTTCTAATGATCTAGGTTGTATTACCATGACCTTAAATTTGGATGGTACCATTTCATCACAAGGGTCTCAATATAATTACTTTTGGAAAACCATCAACGGTAATATTTTGAATGGTTCCAACACACTCAAACCATTAATTAATCAAGCAGGAAATTACATTTTGAACGTAAAAAATACGGAGAATGATTGTGAATCAGAGGACAGTATTAAAGTACAAGAGCAAACACAACCCAGGGCACAATTTACTTTTGTTAAAAATAATTTTGAACTGAATTTTACGGATGCATCTCAAGGTATTGCAACATCCTGGAATTGGAGTTTTGGAGATGGAACGACTAGTGTAGAACAGCATCCGATATATTTATATTCGAAGGAAGGAGAATATGAAGTATGTTTAGAAATAACGAATGAATGTGGAATCAACAAAAGTTGTCAAAATGTAGTGTTAACTAATTCTGCTGTGCTTTCATTATCATCCTGGGAAGTCAGACAAGTAAGTTGTAATGGATATCAAGATGGACAAATTAAATTGAATTTAGAGGGTGGCACAAAACCGTATAGTTATTTATGGAGCACCGGAGCTAACACAGCATTGATTAGTAATTTGAAAAAAGGAAATTATTCTGTAACTATTCAAGATGCACTTGGAAGTCAAATCAATAAAGGATTTTCTATAGATGAACCGAGTGCCATCCTATTAGCCAATCAAAAGATCAATCACACCATATCAGGTAGTGCTACCGGAAGTATAGAAATTAATATTGCAGGAGGATATGCACCATATCGGTATGAATGGAATACGGGTGCAACAACATCAACGATTCAGGATTTGGCTGCTGGAACATATCATGTTAAAGTACTTGATGCGAATTCATGTGAAAAGAATTTTGGCCCATTCGAAGTGAATGAATTGACCAGTACAAAGTCAGCCGAACTATTTTCACAATTTGAAATCAAACCCAATCCGGTCAATCAAAACGGAATCATTTCGGTGCATTTGAATTCAAAACAGGATCTTAAGATTAAATTGTATAATGCAAATGGCAGATTGATTCATTCTGATCATAAATACGGGGATTTCATTCATTATTCTATGTCTTTTGACAACTATGAACCCGGAATTTATTTTGTAGTTATTCAAAGTGGAGGCTATCAGATGACTCGTAAATGGGTCGTTCAATAAGATTATAAGTTCCAAGTCTTAATTTTTTACATTTTCTTGTTGAGTCATGCAGCTTTTTATCATTTATTGAAGTAGTATAAAAAGTTACATATAAAATTAGTATTTATATATTTTTCACATATATTTGCATTGGATTCACCACTATAACTTTTCTAAAGCCTTAATAATGAAGTATTTGCTATTTCTAATCTATTTTATTAATATTAGTGGAATTCTTGGAGCCCCTAACGATTTTACATTTACCTGTCCCGGAGATATAACTATTAGTTGTACAGACAATTATTCTGATTTGACACAATACGGGAAGGCATACACCATATTAAATGGTGAAAAAAAATGGGTTCACGATTGTAAAATAGTTTACAATATAAATGATTGCGGTGTTGGAACAATTACCCGAACTTGGGGAGTAGAGGACCCGGAATGGCATTGGCTTACCTGCTCCCAGGTTATCACATTATCAAATGCCAATGCATTTGGTTATGCAGATATAACATGGCCTTTGGATATCAATATAGAAAGTTGTAATCCTGCTGAAGACCTCAAAAAATTAGCAAGACCTTACGATAAACCTACCTGGAAGACGAATAAGTGCAGTAAACCTATAGCTGGCTATACAGATGTAAAATTTACTGTTAATGAAGGATGTATGAAAATTATTCGCACTTGGAAAATTCTGGATTGGTGCGTCTACGATCCATATAAATATCCTACCCGCGGAATATTTTCAGCAGTGCAGGTCATCAAATTGATAACTATAGATACATCTGCTAAAATTATTTGTAAAAATAATTTAACAGTAAATGCTACTAAAGAATGCGGTGGGGCCTATGTACAGATAGACACGGCTGCTTTTATTTCTGCTTGTAATATACCATATCGTATTTATAACACCTCTTTATATTCTGATCAAAAAGGGAATGATGCCAGTGGGTTCTATCCTAATGGTAAAACAACATTTTATTATATTGCAGAGTATGGTTGTGGAACAGAAATAAAATGTGAGGTCACCATTCAGGTCAATAATAAATTACAACCAACTCCATATTGTCTTACAGGTGTAATTGTGGAACTAATGCCCATAGATTCAGATAACAACGGCACTGTAGATGCCGGAATGGTGGATGTTTGGGCTTCTGACTTGAATAAAGGTAGTTTTCATAAATGTCCAAAACAAAAATTGCGCTTTTCCTTCTCTTCAGATCCTAATGATCGATTTAGAACCTTCACTTGTGATGATTTAGGATTAAATGACATAGAAATGTGGGTTACGGATTCTTTAGGAAATCAGGATTTTTGTAAAACTACGATTACCATACAAAATAATGGTGCACAGATTCCAGATTGTAAAAGGAAAGATAGTCTCATCACTAAAAGGTATCAATTGTCCTGTATTTTAACGGGAGAATGGGATAAAAAAAGAGTTACGCAAATAAAAATTGGCGCTACAGACATGGTCAATCAATGGACCAGTGAATCTATTAGATCAGCTCAAGATGAATTTGCATTTATCGACTTAAGAAATGATCATCAATATAGCCTTCATATTGAGACTTTAAATTCAAATATCAATGGATTAGATGCAAAAGATATCAATACACTTGAAAAATTAATTGCAGGAACTTTGACTATCACAAACCCATATAGGTTATTGGCTGCAGATGTAAATCACGATCGAGTTGTTAATGTTGAAGATGTCCTTTTACTCAAAAAAATTGTGGCTGGTCAATTAGCACTTGGAGAAACTTATCATCATTATTATACTTTGCCATTGGATTATATCTTTAAAAATCCATTACAACCTTGGGACGAGGTAAGTCAATTGAATATGACGATTGAACCTCATCTGGATCACTTTATGCAAAAAAATTACCTATTGGTTAAAACTGGGGATGTAGATCAATTTTCAGTAATTAAGAAAAAAACTAAAACAGAAGGAATATCATCCAATCTTTTGAATTCGATTTTTAATTCCGAAGCGACAGCGAATCAATTAGAAATGAACTTACAATATCTTCCTGAAAGCCAAATGATAAAACTTGAAATTCCTTACCAAGTAAATATCCAAAACATTGAAATTTATAATTTAAATGGTCAGCAAATTTATCATTGGGCAGTTGATGAAGGTGCGTTAAATTCAGGTGCATACTATAAAACTGTTCAAGCCTCTACTAGTGGAATTTACATTTACAGAATATCAGGAGATGAATTTGTACATCAAGGAAAAATATTTATTGGAAACTAAAACTTTCAAGCAGAATATTTAGGGATATTGATGAATTACAATTAGCGAAAGAACTTTTTTATCCGATACCTTTTTACATAATTTTCGTATTTAATCAGAAATACTGAATGTGTTTTAATTTAAGCTTTATATACCTTACGCTAAGGGATTAGTTTGCAATCCTGCAGCTTTGTAAATCATGAACACTTTTAGAATTAACAAAGAAAGTTTTTTGTGAAAAAGCGTCAATGGATAAGCTATTCTTTTTTATTGTAAAATAGTTCTTTTGCTTTATTAAATCCGGCCTCTCCTAATTTTATGCCAAGTAACCGACCTGGGATATCATCGGCAGGTGGATGGATTCCACCCCAAATTCTTGATAAACTGCATTGATCTGATGCATCTCTATAAGTGGCCCATTGTAAAGTTAAATTAACACTAGGGCCATCCTCAAATACTAAAAATTCATTTTTCTTTATAACAAATTCAGACATTCCTCCGGGGAAAAATGGATCTCCGGTCAAGTACGTTAGAACCTCCGCAGCAGTTCTTGAGAATATAGAATGCCCTGAGATATAAGCAGCAAAAGGTGGTGTTACAAATGTAGGCCGTTGGTATGGTACCCAGTTTTCTGCCAATACCCAATCTGTTCCAGCTTGTTGGGTTTTAGGATTGGTAATGAATTTGCCACCTTTCCAGGAATATAATTTGACTTTTCCTACATGTTCATTATTTTTTCCTGCCAGAGAATCTCCAATTAGAACAAGTTCTGCAATTCCTGGAATGAGTTTTAATCCACCGACATGATAATTTGGCAATTTTGGATCTGAGGATTGTCCCAGAGTACCTAGTTTACGAATCGCAGAAATGGGTCTAACATAATCGTAATAACCCTTTATACTCCACGCAGTAATGGCAGCATCATGCATACTGCCACCTAGTGTAAAATAACCTTTGATATCCCATTCCAAATCATTAAGAGTGGGCCCTTTACCACCAAATTTCTTTTTGGTCTTAGGGTGATCTGACACATAATTGAACACAGTATACCAATGACCGGGAGGCGTTTCGGAATCTGGACCATCTGCCCAAAACTCTGCCAATGCTCTGGTATAATCTCCTCTTGGAACAATTTGGGGAACATAAGGACGTTTAGTTTTTGGATTTTTTGAATATCCTTTTCCCGGATCGCCACCTTCTTTAAAATTATAAAAATCAGGATAATCTTCTTGTTTGAGTGGGTAAGATTTAATATTACCCCTGCTGGCAGGTGAAATATCCCATTTTACGCTATCTTTTGGATCCAGGTGACCGGACCATGATGCCACTAATTCAAAATTCCATATAAAAGCTTCTGAAGATGGCGCCATCTTGTTGGTATCTAAATAGGGCGGGGGACCTGGATTATCATAAATAAAATATACAAAACCATCACGAGATAAAGTTTTTCTGTCGCTTGATTTTAATGCAAATGGTAATACTCGCCCCCATTCAGCACTTAAAAAAGGTGGTGTAGTTCCAGTCATTACATTTCCATTCTGGTCAATAAAGAGATCTAATGTCAAAGGTTGCCAGCGATTAGGGTCTATTATGGTTGGATTACCGGAATGGGCAACCACCATTGGGGGATTAATGGGTTGATACAATGGATTTGCGTGTTTAGCTGATTCATTTGATCCATCTTGAAGGCCATAGTCTATTACACATTGTCCAATATAATTACCCAGGGCAGCAGCTGATCCTGTGGAATAATCGGTTGATGTAAACGTGGTATCATAACCTAATTGGTTAAACAGTTTATTAAATTGAATTTTTGTAATATTATTATAATTGGGTGAACCTTTATATCTATGGTGTAATACTCTATAAGCTGCGTAACTTATTGCTTCATTAGTTGCTTTATTAATATTAGAGGGCTTTGGAAATCCTTTAAAAGGGCATTTAAAATCGTTTAGTGTTTTACCCAGAAGATATGTTTCTGCATCAGGGTTAAACACAGCCCATGCATCATACATAGCTAGAGAAACATGCCACAAATTGCGAGCTTGTACAGTAGGTCTTCCAAAATCTTTTCTTATTGCTGCTAATTGTGCTTCATTCCACATTCTTGCGACGGAATGCTGGGCCATTATTCCTTGAATGCAGAATAACGAAAACAAGACAGCATATATTAATTTTTTTGAATAGGAATTGGACATTATATTAATCTTTTATTATATTTGATCATTAATAATTATTGGATACGACAATTGCCGAAGGTACAAAGATTTTCAAATCAGCATATAATTGAAGGCATTTTTTAGGTAATTATTAGATTAATTTAAAAAGTGTTCATTTAAATTCATGTTGTAAGATAGTTGTTTTGTGATTTGAATCAAATAGACATTGGTAAATATTATTAAAATTTAGTTCGTGCAGAATTTTTGTTGAATAACGGATTATATATGTCAAAAAATAGCGATTTATTTAAATATGTAATCCAATTTATTTTGTGGAAGATTAGCTTCTGTGAAGAATTTGAGCACAGCTTGGATGTTAAGCACAATTTATTTCTATGATACAAATGGACTAGATGTTGAAATTTTTTTCATATCTAATCATTAAAGAATTTAGATTTGCTTTGGGCATGTTGTTTACATAAATCTAGTTGGTCGTGCACATAGATATATCATAAATGAAAATCCTGCAATATTTAAAACCATTTTTCGTGGTAAAGAACTTATTACAAATATTGATCATTCAATTATTATCTTATGGGCTTAAATTTTAAATTTATTTTTTTTATATTTTTAACGTGTATTTTATTTTGTTTATCATTTTGTAGTTTAAAAAAGGTCGCTTATAAAACTGAATCGATAAACTTATGTGATATAAAAATTCAAGATATACCTAACCCAAAGGATAATTTTTTTGAACAAACAGGTAATCATTATCAGTTCTCCGGATATTTGTATTATTTAATACATACCTTGTATGGAATTCAAATTAAGTGTATGGATGAAAATTTAGATAAAGGGCCTATTTCATTATCATTTACTGCGAATCATTGCAATTCAAGATCTGAATTGATTTCTAAATTAGAACAAGCATTATTTGAGACTTACCATATAAAAATATTAAAGGAATGGTATTGGGTCGAAAATCTGAATTTCATAATTCAAGACACCAATAAACTTTATAAAAACGCTTTAGTAAACTTAAATAATCCTAATGAATTTAAACCTGAATTTCGACGGAGCGCTGAATGGATGAATCAATTATGCGAGGGAAGAGAACCAATTTGGAATTCTGATATTTTATATGTGTTTATATCTGCGAAATATCAATACGATCCTTGGGAATCTTTCTATTTCGATACAACAATTATTAACGGACATCGTATCAAACAAAATCGATATGAAAAAATAATTCAATACAAGTCTCATAACAATGAAGTATTGAAATATGAAACAAGTATAACTTATGACTCCCTTTTTGCATCTAGAAATACACTTTACTGTACAGGAATTCCCCTTGGTATTGTCGGTGATTTTAAACAATTAAAAACGTGTATGTATCATGAATTGGGAATATGGGTTGAGTCAACTTATGAGAAGAGGTTAAAGTGCGAAATCAGGTATGTTGACTAAGTAATGAATGCTAGTAATAAATATTTTTCTAAAGTGAGTTCCGCTATAAAATTAAATTCAATTTCTAGCGACGATGACTTTTTGTTTTTATCCTAAGATAATTTTTCTTTAATGATACGAAGTGCAAGTTCGAGTTGTGAACTCATAGTCAGATTCGAATTATCGATAAGAATAGCATCAGAGGCTTGTTTCAAAGGACTATCTGCTCTGGTCGAATCGATATGATCCCTATGAATTAAGTTATCCATGATTTCTTCAAGATTTACTATGTTTCCTTTCTGGATCAATTCTTCTTGTCGTCGTTTAGCACGAATATATGGATCAGCGGTAATAAATAATTTAACATCTGCATTGGGGAATACTACAGTACCTATATCCCGGCCATCCATGACCAGTGATTGGTGATTAGCCATTTGCCGCTGTAAGTCAACCATTTTAGATCTAACTTCAGAAATCGCAGAAATTTCACTTACCCATCTGGCTACATGCAAGCTTCGAATGTCATCGCTTACATCTATATTATTTAAATAAACCTGAATAGGTAAGGTTGATGACAATCGGATATTGATAAGTTCTAATTGTTGGATAACTTGATCTTTATCCTCGGGATTAATATGATGTTGTAGGCAATGCAATGTAATGGCTCTATACATAGCACCGCTATCTACATAGAGTATATGTAAGGCTTTTGAAATATCTTTGGCCAAGGTGCTTTTACCACAAGATGAATAACCATCTATAGCAATAACAACATGTTTCTTAGAATCCAAAGCTGATGAATTGTTTTTTTGTTAAAAAAAAATCCCAATGGAATCATACCAATGGGATTTTGTCATATTTTTAATTGGATGAATTTTTTAATATTCGTCTTCATTAAATAAGAAATCATCTTTTCTAGGAAAATCCGGCCAAATATCTTCCATAGATTCATATATTTCTTCTTCATCTTCCATCTCTTGAAGATTTTCAATAACTTCAATGGGTGATCCACTCCGAATCGCATAATCGATTAACTCATCGCGAGTTGCCGGCCATGGTGCTTCCTCCAAATGATGTGCTAATTCTAACGTCCAATACATATGCTCCTAAAATTTATTTTGATTAATAATACTAACACTAAATACAAATAATACAAAAAAGTTCCAATAATTAAATTAAATAATTAACATGGCGTCTCCATAACTATAGAAACGGTATTTCTCTTTAATGGCCATTTCATAAGCATCCATGAGTAATTCATACCCGGCATAAGCTGACGCCATAATCAATAAACTTGATTTAGGTAAATGAAAATTAGTTACCATCATATTTGCGATTGAAAAATCATAGGGTGGATAAATAAATAAATTAGTCCATCCTTCAGTTGGTTTTAAATATTTAGAGGCAGTAACAGATGATTCAATGGTACGCATAGTGGTCGTACCTATGGCTATAACATTTTTACCAGCATCTTTGGTTTTATTAACCAAATCGGCCGTTTTCTCATCTATTCTAAAATATTCAGCTTCCATTTTATGTTTGGAGAGGTCTTCTACATCAATGGATCTGAAGGTACCCATACCAACGTGCATGGTCACTTCTGCAAAATTAACGCCTTTGATTTCAAGCATCTTGTAAAGCTCACGGCTAAAGTGAAGACCTGCTGTAGGAGCAGCAACAGCGCCAACTTCTTTGGCGAATACCGTTTGGTATCGTTCCGTATCACTGGCTTCAGTAGGACGTGTTATATATTTAGGTAGTGGGGTCTGGCCCAAACTGCGGATAATGCTTTGGAATGATGCTTCGTCGCCATCATGTAAGAATCTAATGGTTCGACCTCTGGAGGTTGTATTATCAACTACCTCAGCTACCAATACTTCTTTATTGTTTTTATCAAAGAAATAAAGTTTATTACCTACTCTGATTTTACGAGCTGGATCTACTAAAACATCCCATAATCCAACAGCTTTATTCAATTCACGGAGTAAAAAAACTTCTATTTTGGCACCTGTTTTTTCCTTTCGACCGTACATCCGGGCTGGAAAAACCTTAGTATTGTTAATAATCATGGCGTCACCATCATTAACATAATCAATAATATCTTTAAATATTCGGTGTTCTATTTTTCCGGTTTGGCGATTAACAACCATCAACCTGGATTCAGAACGCTCTGGTGCTGGATATTGTGCGATTAGGTTTTTTGGTAAGTTATAAACGAATTGTGATAATTTTGTGCGCATGTATTAGTTCTTCTTAAGATTTTTGCAAAAGTAATCAATTGAACACCCCAAATGCAAGTACTTTTGAAGCTATTTCAGTTAATATTATGGAAATGTTATTTATCTAATTTTGTTGTGTGTAATAGCATTTAAATTTGTAAATCAATGTAAAATCTCAAGGCATGTCAATAATCAGGCATATATTGAGGTGAATTAATAAAGGATTGTGGTATTTTTTAGAATTTTATCAGAAAGCTTACATCAAGCCAAACAACAGCTTGTAGGTAATAAACTAAGGAGTTTTTTAACTTTATTGGGTATTACTATTGGAATATTTTGTGTCATTGCTGTCTTATCAGCCGTTGATTCTTTAGAAAACAACATTCTTGAGAGTTTTGAAAAATTGGGCAATGACGTATTATATATAGATAAAATGTCCTGGCAGGAAGATCCCGGTAAAAATTATTGGAAATACTTATCGCGACCAAATCCTAGTATTCAGGATTTAACGACTATCCAGAAAAAATCCAAATTAGCGGCATATGCCTCGTTATCGGTCTTTGCACCCGGAAGAATTATAAAAGCGGGGAATAATTATGTAGAAGGAGCATACGTTTCAGGAATTACTGAGGATTATAACCAAGTCATTAAGTTAGATTTTGAGGATGGTCGATATTTTTCAAATCATGAATTTTTTATAGGGGGCAATCAAGTTATTTTGGGAAATAAATTAGCAACTTCTCTATTTCCCAATCATGATGGGGTAGGAAAGGAGGTAAAGATATTCGGACAATACTTCTCTATTGCGGGCATATTAAAGGAAGAGGGTAAGTCATTAATCAATATTATGCCAATGGATGAAGCGGTCTTCTTCCCATGGAATACTATGCGTAAACTCATCAGCATTAATCAAAATTCGACTTGGGGGACTATGCTGAATGTCAAAGCAAAACGCGGTGCGGATCTTGAAGAAATGCGTTATGAATTGGCCAGTATACTTCGGCCTTCAAGAGGTTTAAAGCCAAAGGATAATGATAATTTTGCTATTAACCAATTGACCATGTTAACCAATATCGTATCCAGTGTTTTTGGGGTGGTCAATGTAGCTGGTTTTATCATAGGCTTATTTGCAATGTTGGTTGGTGCTTTCGGGGTAGCCAATATTATGTTTGTCTCGGTAAAAGAGCGAACGCCATTAATAGGCATTAAAATGGCGATAGGCGCCAAACGCTATTATATTTTATTAGAATATTTATTGGAAGCCATTATTCTATGTATAATAGGTGGGATAGCAGGACTACTGTTGGTATGGCTCATACTCACATTAGTGACCCAACTCATGGATTTCGAAATGTTTATGTCTATTGGAAATGTGATGCTCGGACTATTACTTTCAGTTATTATTGGAATAATAGCAGGAATAGTACCGGCATATCATGCATCAAACATGGATCCAGTAGAAGCAATGCGTAAATAAATAGAAGTCTTATTTTTTGACCTTAGCTACTATTGCAGCGAACACCGTTGGATGGTGTAAAGCTAGATCAGCTAACACTTTACGATTTAAGTTGATATTGTTTTTGTGTAACATATCAATGAATCTTGAATAACTTAAATCATGAGTTCTTACTGCTGCATTTATTCTTGCAATCCACAAGCGTCTGAAGGCACGTTTTTTCTGACGTCTATGAACAAATGCATACTTCATAGCACGCTCAAGGGCGTTTTTAGCTACAGTATAAACTTTAGAACGACCGCTAAAATAACCTCTTGCGGCTTTGAGGATTTTTTTTCTTCTTTGTCTGGATGCTACTGCATTTACTGAACGAGGCATATTGTGATTTGTTTATGAACTAAAGGGTCTCCAATAAAAAGGAGCGCTTAACCTCTAGAACGGATGAAACAATGATTAAAATATTCCTAATAAGGCTTTCAACCGAGCTTGCTCTGATGGATGTGCCACGGTGCTAGTTCGATTACGGCGCTTAGCTTTTTTGCTTTTATTACGCATTAAGTGAGAGGTATTAGCTTGAAAAGTCTTGACTTTTCCAGTTCCTGTCAACTTCATTCTCTTTTTTGCCCCTGAATGGGTTTTTACCTTTGGCATGGCTTTATTTTTATAAGGGCGCAAAGATAATTAATCTTTTACACACTTTTGCATATTCATTTATGTTTTTGCAGTACCTTTTTTTGCAGTAAGGATTACATACATCCTTTTTCCTTCTAATCTAGGAAGTTCTTCGGCGGAACCATAGGGTTCTAATTCTTTCATAAATCGCAGTAAAATCAACTCGCCACGGTCTTTGAAGACTATAGCACGACCTTTAAACTGAACATAAGCTTTAATTTTAGCCCCTTCTTCAAGGAATTTGATTCCATGTTTTACTTTGAATTCAAAATCATGGTCATCTGTATTTGGGCCAAAACGTATTTCTTTAATAACGACTTTAGCCGTTTTCGCTTTAATTTCTTTCTCTTTCTTACGTTTTAAGTAAAGAAATTTGTTAAAATCTGTTATTTTGCAGACCGGAGGATCGGATTTAGCTGTAATTTCTACTAAGTCCATACCCAAATCGAAAGCCCACTTTATAGCGGTCTGGGTATCAACAATACCTGCTTCAACGGGTTTTCCAACTAAAGTACTAATTTCATCAAAATTATCACCAACGAGTCTTATGGAGTGGTTACGGATTTGATCATTAATTCGAAACTGGCTTCTTAATTCGTCCAGGTAGGATGGTTTTTTTCTAATATTCAAATTATGGTTTTTATTATTAACGCCTGCAAATTTAATCGCTATGTCGCATAAATCTAAAAAAGATTTCTAAGATTTTTTCGCAGTACCTACTTTAGTTGCTAGAATGATGTTGATTCCGTCTTTTGATTCGTTCATTACAGCTTTCAGTTTACTACCTGCAGGTGGATTTTCCTGTAAGATAAATTCAGCTAGTGGATCTTCTAAGTATTTTTGAACCGCACGGTGCAAAGGGCGAGCTCCAAATTGTGGGTCAAAACCTTTATCAGCTAAGAAATCAACAGCGTCATCATTGAGGATTAACTCAAACCCCATTTGATCGATTCTTTTCAAAAGGGAGGCTACTACAATTTGGATAATTTGTAGCATATCTTTTTTCTCAAGATTATTAAACACCAGGACGTCATCTATTCGATTTAGAAATTCCGGTGAAAACGTTTTCTTGAGTGCATTTTGGATAACACCTTTAGCATGATCATCGGCATGTTCCATTCTCGTTTGGGTAGCAAAACCTACTCCCTGACCAAAATCCTTAAGCTGACGAGCTCCGATATTGGAGGTCATAATTATGATCGTATTTTTAAAATCTACTTTTCGTCCTAAACCATCCGTTAATAATCCTTCATCTAAAACCTGTAAAAGGATATTATATACATCCGGATGTGCTTTCTCAATTTCATCCAATAGAATTACAGCATATGGCTTACGTCTTACTTTCTCAGTCAATTGTCCACCTTCTTCGTAGCCAACATATCCCGGAGGAGCTCCTATTAAACGTGATACTGTGAATTTTTCCATATATTCACTCATATCTAATCGGACCAATGCATCTTCAGAGTCAAACAAGAATCTTGACAAAGCTTTAGCCATTTCCGTTTTTCCTACACCCGTAGGCCCCAGGAATATAAATGAACCTATGGGCTTTTTAGGGTCTTTTAAACCAACCCGATTCCGTTGAATAGCCTTGGTAATTTTAGATATGATTTCATCCTGACCAATGATAGATTTCTTGAGTTGGTCACCCATATTGACCAATTTTATACTTTCACTTTGGGCTACTTTTTTAACAGGAATGCCCGTCATCATGGCCACTACTTCTGCTATATCTTCTTCATTAACCGGGAATCGGGTAGACTTAGCTTCATCATCCCACTCTTGCTTAGCCTGTTCCAGTTTCTTTTGAAGTTTAGATTCAATATCCCGTAGATCGGCTGCTTTTTCATATTGCTGGCTTTTTACCGCGATATTTTTTTGCTCTTTGATACTATCTATCTGTGCTTCAATTTCCTCAATATGTTTGGGAACATGGATGTTTTTTAAATGGACTCTTGCTCCAACTTCATCCAAAACATCTATAGCTTTATCCGGTAAAAATCGATCAGAAATATATCGGTCACTCAATTTTACACAAGCTTTAATGGCCTCATCAGAGTAGGTAACGGAATGAAATTCCTCGTATTTTGACTTGATATTGTGTAGAATCTGATACGCTTCCTCCACACTTGGTGGGTTGATCATGACTTTTTGAAATCTTCGATCTAAAGCACCATCTTTCTCAATATGTTGTCTGTATTCATCTAATGTAGATGCGCCAATACACTGCAATTCACCCCTGGCTAATGCAGGTTTGAAAATATTTGAGGCATCCAAGGAACCTGTTGCGCCACCAGCACCAATGATGGTATGAATTTCATCAATAAACAAGATCACGTCTCTTGATTTTTCCAATTCATTCATGATGGCTTTAATTCGTTCTTCGAATTGTCCTCTATACTTGGTTCCCGCTACAAGTGCAGCCAAATCCAACATAACAATTCGTTTATTGAATAGGGTCCTTGAGACTTTTTTTAGCATGATTCTTAAGGCTAATCCCTCAACAATGGCTGTTTTACCTACTCCCGGTTCACCAATTAAAATGGGATTATTTTTCTTTCTCCTACTCAATATCTGAGAAACCCGCTCAATTTCTTCTTCTCGCCCGATAATTGGGTCTAATTTTCCCTCTTCTGCAAGGCGGGTTACATCACGACCATAATTATCCAAAACAGGCGTGGTAGACTTGGTATTTGGCTTTTTAGAATAGGTTGAACTTGAGCTTTGTTCTTCATCAAAAGATTCAGAATCACTGGACGATGATGTAATTTCAGGGATGTCTTCAATATTGGAGTGTTGTGAGATATAATCTAACTCAGATCTATAGGCTTCATAATCAACATGAAATTGATCCAATATCACACAAGCTAGATTATCATGATGTTTTAATATGGACAATAGTAGATGCTCAGGATAAATTTCATCCTCCTTACTTATTTTAGCTTCAAGATAAGTGAATTTTAGTACCTTTTCTGCCTGTTTATTCAAGGGAAGATTCCCAACCTGAAAAGCGGCTTCTTCACCTTTTTTAACCGGAATAGCCTCTTCGATGCGTTCTTTTAATAGATTTAAGTCAATCTTAAGTGATTTTAATACTGAAATGGCTACGGTATCCTTTTCAGCAATCATGCCTAAAAGTATATGTTCAGTACCGATATAATCGTGGCCCAAGCGCAATGCTTCTTCGCGGCTATTGGACAACACTTTTTTGACTTTTTGAGAAAACCTTTTATTCATTTTAAAATTTAGAAGGGTTCGTAATAATAATTTTTTTTATCCAATAAAGTTCAAAAAACTTAATCAAACTCAAAGTCTTTAATGGCAAAGTTTAACAATAAAGTACATTTTGATACTATTAGTTCAAAGAATCGCTTTAAAGTTTATTACTTTTGCTTTCCCAAAATTAATACTTTTTTGGTTTTTGGAAACAAAATAGTTAGTAAATTAATAAATAAATAACTAATTAGTAATATTTTAAATATTTGATTTAGAAATATATTTCATGAAATATCAGATAGACAAACAAGAACGCTACTCCATTTTTAGCTTGGAAGAGGCCAATTTAAACTCGATTATTGCCCCACAATTGAAATCTGAGTTTGTTTTCTTTAGAAATGAGGGTGTAAGAAATCTTATTTTCGATTTAAAGGATGTCGATTATATTGATTCAAGCGGATTGAGTTCAATATTAACAGCCAATCGTATTTGGAAAGATTATGGTGCGTTTGTACTGGTTAATATGAATAGTGAAAGTGTAAAAAAACTAATAGAAATTTCGAAGTTAGACAGTATACTTACTATAATTCCCACCATTGAAGAAGCCGTAGAATACGTTCACATGGAAGATCTAGAACGGGAATTAAATGAGGAAGAAGAATAGTAGAACTTTTGAATTGTTAATTTTGGGGAGTAGTTCTGCAATGCCCTCAGCAGACAGATTTCCAAGTGCTCAAGTCCTTAATATTCAAGAAGAGTTATTCCTTATCGATTGTGGTGAGGCTACACAAAACAGATTGTTCGAGCATAGAACCCACTGGAACAGAATAACGTATATTTTAATTTCTCACATGCATGGCGACCATGTTTTTGGATTGCCGGGCTTAATAACAACCTTCTGCCATTTAGGAAGGCAAGAACCTTTAATTTTGGTCGGACCTGAGGGATTGGAAGAATTTCTGAATGCCTCCATACAATATAGTCATTCACATTTGACTTTTGAAATTAAGTATATTAAAGTCAATCATTTGAATACCGAGTGTATTTTTGATGATGGAGAATTGGTCATACAAACCATCCCATTAAACCATCGCGTGCCAACTGTGGGTTATCTCTTCAAATTAAATATGATAACCCGGAAACTTAATTTGGATAAAATGGAATCGTTATCTATCCCTGTTCATGAATTCAAAAAAATTACTCAAGGTGAAGATATTTCAGATAAAGAAGGTACCGTATACCATGCAGAAGATTTATCATCTGTTGAATCCTGGCATTGTTCCTATGCCTATTGTAGTGATACAAAATACAATGAAGCAATAATACCCTTGATTGATCAAGTTGATGTACTGTATCATGAAACAACCTACTTAAATGAATTGGCTGATAAAGCTGAAGCTACCGGACATGCTACAGCTTATCAAGCTGCAACTTTAGCGTTGAAAGCTCGTGTTGGAGCCTTGGTGACGGGTCATTATTCATCAAGATATAAATCATTGTATCCATTATTGGAAGAATGCAAAACCATTTTTGAGAACACGATACTAGGAAAAGAAGGATTAAAAATTGATATTGCTGAATTAAAAAAAAACATCCAAATTAAAAACTTGAAATAAGTTCTGGTCAATCAGATAATTCATAATTTTTTGTTATATATGAAACCAAAGAAGCAAGTAAAAAGTGAATTCATTCCGCAAACCCATACAAGTGTTCAATCCTCATTCATTGATTCAAAAAACTATTGGTGGTTTGTTGGAATTGCATTATTATTAACTTCTGTTGCTTATTTTCCAAATCTATTTGCTGATTTTGTAACCTGGGACGATGGTGATTATGTCATGGACAATGAGATCATTCGAAATTTTGATCACTTTAGTAAATTTTTTACAACTTCCATTCAAGGAAATTATCATCCGATCACCATGATCAGTTTAGCCATTAATTATGCTATTTCAGGAGATGATGCTTCCTCATATCACTTATTCAATATCATCTTTCATTTGATCAATGTAGTTTTAGTATTTAAATTCATTTGTATACTCACTAAGGATAATTATTTCATCGCTTTTTTTACCGCTTTGTTTTTTGGGATTCACCCTTTGCATGTTGAGTCTGTGGCCTGGGTATCCGAGCGCAAAGATGTATTGTATACACTCTTTTTCTTAATGGGTTTGATGAGTTATATTAAATTATTGGATACAGGGAATAAAAAATATTATTGGATTACCTTTCTTTGGTTTATTCTTTCATTGGCTTCAAAACCTGCTGCTATTATTTTTCCAGTTGCTTTATTTACTTTAGATTATGTAAGAAGCAGAACATGGTCTATGAAATGGATTTATGAAAAAATTCCATTTTTCCTATGTGCTGCCTTCATGGTTTATTTGACTTTGCATGCTCAAAAAACTGCAGGAGCTACGGACACTTCGAATTACTTTAATATTAGTAAACGAATATTATTTGCATCGTACGGACATATGATGTATATAGTTAAAATGATTTGGCCTTTTAATTTAGCTACATTTTACCCCTTTCCACCAATCAATGAGAACTTATCGAAAATTTATTTTTTTGCACCATTTTTTACATTAGGTATAGCTTATTTGTGTTGGAAGGGATGGAAAGAGAATAGATCTTTTAGTTTTGGAATTTTATTTTTTACAGTTAATCTATTGTTAGTGTTGCAATTTTTTATTGTTGGTAGTGCTATCATTGCCGATCGATATACCTATATACCATACATCGGATTATTTTTTAGTATAGGGTGGTGGTTGGATTCCAGATGGGTTCAAAATCAAAAGTTTCTGCTTATAGGTATAATGCTCATTGCCATTTTCTTTACATATCTAAGTAATCAACAAGTAAGAACATGGAATAATACAGCAGCTCTATGGGACGGAGCAATAAAAAATTATCCCAGTGCAAAAGCCTATACCAATAGAGCCTATATTCATCAGTTGAAAGGTGAATATGATAAAGCTTTATTGTATTATGACAAGTCCATTAAGTATAATGTAACAGATCCGGAAGTCTACGCCAATAAAGGTTCTATTTATTATGCACAGGATAAAGACAGTCTGGCATTGTATGAATACAATCGGGCTCTAGCCATCAATCCCAATCATTTAGAATCCTTAAATGGACGAGGATCTGTATACGGAAAATTCAATAAATCAGATTTAGCCATTGCGGATTTTAGTCTTGCTATTACTAAAGATCCTACCTATCAATTGAGCTATAAAAATAGGGCAGCTGCATACGTTTTAATAAAGCGATATGATGATGCGATTAATGACTACAAAAAATTTCTTGAAATGAATCCTGAGGATATTGAAGCCATGGTGAATATGGGCGCTGTATATTTAAATAAAGGTGACATTAATTCTTCAGTGGATATGTGTAAAAAAGCCATTCAAAAAGATCCAAAATTCATTAAGGCTTATATCAATATTGGAGGGGCTTATTCTAATTCTAAGGATTACTCGAATGCGTTATTGTATTTAAACAAAGCATTTGAATTAGATTCTACAAATGAAGAAAATTTAAAATTCTTAAGTTTGACTTATGTGAGTATGGGGAATATGAATAAAGCACTTTCATATTATGCCATTTCACAAAGGAATAATAAAGCAAAGTAAATCTTACAAAGGTTCTTTTTTTAAAAAAAAATTTTGAAACAATCAATAAAATAAATCAACCTAGATTTTATAACTTAATGATTGAATTTTTAGTTAAATCACGTCCATTTCTAACAGATAATACATAACTTCCTGGAGGCCAATTTTTCGTTTCTATTTTTAAAATATAATTAGACTTTTCCATTTGAATAGAACCAGATGTATATATTTTTCCAGTAATATCAGTGCATTGGTAGGTAAGCATTTCAGGATTAGTTGTGGCAATATTGGCATAGAAAAGTTCTGTAAATGGATTCGGAGAAATTGACGTTTGAATGTTTTCATGATCTGCAATTTCATTAACTTGAGTAAGGTTCAATTTCTCTGCCGAGAAGCGAATTTCAGCAAGACCATAACATGAATCTCTTCCAAAATTAGAAACAGCAGTTAGCAAAATAAATTTAGCATCCGGAATGGTTACATTCAACCAGTCCATACCTTCATAACGATTGGTTCCGGTGGCTTTTTCTATATCCAGTATACCTATGGTTTTCCAAACAATACTGTCTTTGGAATAGTCCACTTTAACTTCTTTCATGCCCCAATCCAAATGAGATGGATCATTTGAATTCCATATTTTAAGTTTATCAATTTTGTAGCGATTGCCTAGGTCATACAGCAACCAATGACCTGCAGTATTACTTGGATTGGGTGATGTTTTTGAATGACAAGACACCCATCCATCAAACCAATTGGTAGAATGTCGGTCAGGATAACATTGAGCAGAAAGTAAGTATGAGCTCATCATTAAGATAGAAATATAAATTAATTTCATGGTTATCGATTTTTATATTTTAAGAAAACCCAAAGGGGCTTTACCTGAATTAATGTTGTAAAAATTACTTAGATTAGGAAGTACATAGGAAATATCAGAAGGCATGACGCCCATCCACAAGGCGAGTTCACCAAAATATTGATCCACAGAAGTTGTAGGAATGACTACACCATCGTAAATATTTAAATCACTTTCCAAATCCAAGGCCGGGTAGTCACCAAAAATTCTGGAACCATTTAAATCACCACCAATGATGAATGAATTTCCGCCCCATGCATGATCAGTTCCATTACCATTGGATGTAAGCGATCTACCAAATTCTGAAATACTAAATGTCGCAACTTGTTTGGTTAAATTGAGTTCTTCCATAGCTGCATAAAATTCAACCAAACCATCATTAACAATATTAAACATGTCCACTTGGTTTTGGAGAACTTCATCGTGATGATCCCAACCATAAAAATTGACATAAAATACTTGTCGTTTGAATCCCAATTGTTCATGAACAGAAATCGTACGCGCGATCATATTTAAAGACTTAGAAAAGTCATTATCGCTAAATGTTGTTTTGATTTCAGGACCATTTTCTAATGCGCCCTGAAACAGTAGATTTCCATCCCGAGCGTTACGAACTACATCTACATAGGTTTTTTGAAAGACATCCAAATATTGATGATCCAAAAGACTATCTATTGCTTTTGTTTTCGCAATATTTACGATATCATACATATTATCTGGACGGTAACCATTGATGCCGATACTTCCCTGAGTTGGATCCAAAACATATTCTACGATTTCTTTACCTGTTTCCAGTAAATTGCTACCTGATAAGGAAATATTCATAGAAATATCTTTAGACTTATTCATATCCTGAATTAAATCTCCCATACGTCCAACCCAACCCACATTACCTCTGGATTGTGGGATACCTGTTTGCCAACTCATCCCCTGATCTGAATGGGATAATAGTCCTAATGGTAATTTCGCTTTATTATCATATATGGCGGTTTTATTGGTATGTTCCAATAGCGTACCAACATTGGAAATAAATGCTGCATTACCTTTATTGAACATACTTTGCAAACCACTTAATGATGGATGTAATCCAAATTCACGGCCAGGTGTATTTAATGTGTTTAACTTTAGTAATTCATTTTTAGGAATAGCCAGATTGGCTCTTGTTTTACTATAGGTTTTGTATTCTTCTGTGCTGGTAGGTACCAACATATTGAAGGAATCATTTCCCCCTGATAGATTAATGCACACAAGGGCTTTATAACCAGGATCCAAGGCACTATTAGATGCACACAAAGCATTGATCGCTTGTAAGTTGATAAAGGAATTATAGAATGTGGTATATCCTAAGGCAGCGCAACTCATCTGCCCTATAAATTTTCTACGCGAATTTGATTTTGGATTCATGTTCATTTTATTTAAATATGGCATAATCAGGTGAAATCATAATGAGATATAATGCAAGTCTAACTCGATCTTCACGATAATCTCCTCCGGTTAAAGTAGTCATTGAATTTTTAATAATAGATCGGGTGCGATCGCTTAAATTACCATGAGTAAATAGAACGTCCAGGCGATTAACCAAAGCTTCAGGATCTCTGGCCAATGCTTCTAATTCAGTAGTAACTAAAGTCGTGTAAGGATCATCTCTTTCCCAGGAATAAAACACGTAACTATACAAAGCCCAGTTATTGACTTGATTAATAAATCCAATACTGGTTCTTGAATTGTGTATTTGAAATTCAGGTCCAACTAAATTTTGATCTCCGATCGGGCCGTTGGGTTTATAAAAAGGAGAAAAGAAATTAAAGACTGTTGGAGACGCAAATGGAAGTTGACCTGCATTATCTAAAAATTCATAACCTGTATTCCAAAACCTACCATAGTATTGCTCAAGTTCATTCGCTGAGGCAAACTGACTGTATCGCAATATAGGCTCTCTTAACTGACCATTTTTTGGGTCACTTAACCAGTCGCAATCCCGAGCTTCTGGATCTAATAATATGGCTTTGATTACAGCTGCCATATTTCCTCGTACATTTTTTCCATCATTATTAAAAATGCGACTTACTCGTGCCACATAAGCAGGAGTAGGATTTGATTTGATTAAACGTTGAATCAATTGTTTGCAAATAAAAGGACCTACGTTTGGATGATTGAATAAATTATCAATTGCCATTTCAATATCGGCCATTCCGGATTGACGTGCAGGAGTTACTAAACCATTTAACAAATATTTTGATCCCGGCTCATGATATTCATCGAACATTCTCATAGGTTTTGTAAGATCCCCTAAATAAATATCAACACCGAATTGTGCTGTGTCTATCCATCTGTTGGTCATTATAGCCGAGAAGGAAAGACCGGTAAATATTTTTGCAAATTCTTTGATATCATTTTGGTCGTAGGTCGGAATTTGATTTCCAAGCGAATCTAATTTGTAAGTACCATCAATATTTAATTCATACAGCCCAATTGAAAACAACTGCATGATTTCACGTGCATAATTTTCATCGGGATGAATATTTTCTTCTTCATTGGATTTTGGATTGTTCAAATGACTGAGATAAGAACCCATGGCAGGATGAAGGGTAACTTCTCTAAGTAAATTTCTAAAATTTCCAAAAGAATTCCGGGTTAATACATCATAATAATTAGCCAATCCTACAGCATAACTACCAATGTCTGCATTAATAGATATAACGAATAACTCGCTCAAAGCAAAAGCCACACGCTGTCTAAGTTTATCCTGATTGGTCATATTGAGATTCCACCAGGCATATTGGAATTGATTCCAATACAGGCCAGGTTGGTTGGTTGAATCCCCTCCATTTAAATAATACCAATCCAGAACTTCCTTATATACCTTATCAAGTTCAACGGACATGTACCTTGGATTTACTTTAAACTGTTCTTCAATCCATGCATCCTTACTCATTAAAGAAGTTCGCTGAATTTCTTGAAGGTTAGCACCCAAAGTTGCCTGACACAAGAATCGACTGGCGTCAAAAAGTTCATAATTAAGACCAGATCCATTCAATGTATTTCGTGAACTGGCACTATCTTTCCAAAATAATGGGTGCCAATGATCGCTGGAAGAAACTTTAACATTTGCTGCATTATTTCCGCCAAGGATTACTTTCTGGCTATAAGATGGATTGCCAAATAATATCAGGAGAAATGAAATCCCAAATAGATATTTAACCATATGATTTCAATTTTAAAAGGTACGATGCTCAAAAATAGGAATACTTTTAACAAGTGGGATATTAATTATTACAATTAATAAAAAATCAGGGAAGACCCTGACAAAGTAGGGGTGAATTTAAATCAGTGTAAACCCTGAGATTTTTTTGTTAAAGTCTTTTCCTTATTTTAATAAAAAATGTGTTTCATTTTTATAAGAACTATTAAATGTTATGATTTAACTTCTTTCGTGCCGTCTGCGTGTAATGCGAATCTACCTGCATTTCTATCGTGAACCTGATCTCCTTTTTTCCAGGGCCAACCGCCGAATTGGGTCTTATGATAATCTTCGAAAGCTTGATTGATTTCTTCTTTGGTATTCATAACAAATGGACCGTATTGAATGACGGGTTCATTAATGGGTCTACCTTGTAAAATTAACAATCGGCCTTGTGTATTTCCATTGTGGATTATAATATCAAAATCTGAATGGACTTCAACTGCTTGATATTTTGAAATTGGTGTGCCGGAGATATTTATTTCCTGGCCTTCGTAATAGTATAGTGTTCTGTTTATTCCGGCGGATGCTTTGGGGATGGTCCATTGAGCGCCGGGTTCGAGTTTAATATTCCAAATAGCAACTTCATTATTTGGGTCAGCAGCCCATGAATTGGGTGGTGGGGTAGGTGCTTTATATTGATCCAGATGCCCAGCCATGACTTCAACTTTTATTTGTTTGCCATTTTGGTCTGTAATCATATACTTTGGAATGGTGTCGCTCCATAACATTTTGAAATGGGCATCCACCATTTTATTTTTTTTCGGAAGGTTCAACCATATTTGGAATAATTCCATGTGGTTTTCTTTGTCTTTATGGATCAATGGAAACATTTCAGAATGTTGGACCCCTTTACCTGCAGTCATCCATTGAACATCCCCATGACCATATCTTCCTGCAGCACCTAATGAATCGGCATGATCGACAATACCTTCTCGAACTACAGTGATGGTCTCAAAACCTCGATGAGGATGTTCAGGAAATCCCGGAACTGTTCTGCCATGGTACATTCTCCAACCATCCTTAATGATAAAATCATCGCCCAATGGTCTGTCATCGATAGGAGTGGCTGGGCCCATAACATCATTGCCTTTTGGAAATTTGTCTTCATGATGAACGCAAAATAAAAATGGATCTTGTGTGTCCCATTGAAATCCTAATGGTTTGATGTTTTTGATGGGATTTTTTTTGTTTTCGTTTGGATTGGGTTCATTCATATCTTTCATTGCTTTTATGATTCCAATTGCAGGTAATGTTATTAAACTGGTTAAACCGATTGCCCATTTGCTAAAAAAATGTCTTCTGTTGATATTGCTTTTCATAAATTAAATTTCTAAGTTAAAGATATTCATTTACCACATATTAAAGACAAATATATTTCTAAAAGAGTATGCGCAATTCTACTTATGTTTATGATCAATTTGTAATGAAAATTACCTTTTATTACAATAAATTAAATTGGCATTCATATTTAAGTTGTCCATTCAACATATAGTCCTGTATACTGTCGATTACTTAAGTAATTTAAAAGCATGAGACCATTGATTTTGCAACATTCCAGGTATGCACCATAAGATACACAATGGTTCAATAGCTCTTGCGGATTCTACTTTTCCAAAATCTGCTGCTTCCCAACCGAATTGATCCAGAATATATGAAACTTCTTTTTTGGCATCTTCATTATTACCACAAATAAACATAGTTGGTTTACTCTCAAAATGTGGATCTACCATAAATGCACTTCCTACACTATTAAACGCTTTTACAAAGTTAGCTGCTGGCACTTCAAGTTGTAATTCTTCCATTAGGGATTGATCCAGATTGGTATAAAATTTCAACACACCATTAGTCGGTGGAGCATCTGCAATTGGATTAGTTGCGTCTATGATAGTTTTACCTTTTAGATGGTCGTGACCCATAAGTTCCAATGCATTTTTAGATTTACTTCCTTTTACGGCAAGGACTATGATGTCGCCGAATTGAGCTGTTTCTGAAAATGAACCAATTTGTGCATTTGGTCCTGTAATGTTTTTCCAGTCTTGGAGTTTTGATGGATCGCTAGTCCCTAGCATAACTTCATAACCATATTTTATAAATCCTTTACCCAATGTTTTAGCAACAATTCCTGATCCAACAATTCCAATCTTTTTCATGTTTGATATTTTTGATATTTCAACATATTATTCTTGGTATTGTTCAATAGGTAATCAAGCATAGCAATGCATCAATTTATATCAACCATAAAGTATTTACAGGTAAATAATAACCTATTTGAATCTCATTTATTCTATACCAAACTTACTGAATACTTATTTATGCTTTAATGGCCCAGCGCAATTTTGCAGATCTCGAGCGCGGATTATTGTATATTTCCTGAGAGGATGGAAGTATCGGATCAGCTGCAATTTCAGAATAAATTCCCAAGCGAAATAAACTTTGGAATGATTTTTTAACACGACGATCTTCACCGGAATGAAAAGTGAGAATTGCGACACGCCCGCCAGTATCAAGCACTGCAGGAAGTTTCTCAAGAAATTTTTCTAGTACACCAAATTCATTATTGACTTCAATACGTAATGCTTGGAAGCACCGTTGACAAGATTTTTTAATCTGGTCTATTTTGTTATTGTTTGGAAGGAATCCAAGTGTTTCTGCAATAACTTCTTTTAGTTGATTCGTAGTTTCAATCCCTTTAGTTTTCGCCATTTTAGCAATTATACTTTTCGCAATGATGGCAGCATGAGGTTCATCTGCATTTTGGATAAGAATGTCTTCCAATTGCTGTTGTGAAATATTTTTTAATAATGCTGATGCAGGTCGTCCACTTTTTGGATTCAATCTAAGATCCATAGGTCCATCCATTTTTAAGGAGAATCCTCTTTCGGGATTATCTATTTGCATGGAAGAAACACCTAAATCGGCTAATACAAAATTCAGCGGTCCGGCTTCTGCAGCAATTTGTTCTATCTCTGAAAAATTCATTTTCTTAATAACGAGCACCTCATCACCAAAACCTAATGAAGCTAAACGTTCTTTGGTGCGGGGCAATTCAATGGGGTCTACATCAATGGCATAAAGACGGCCTCCAGGTGACAAACATTTGAGTATTTCGAGACTATGACCGCCATACCCTAAGGTGGCATCTAATCCTATCTGACCTGGTGTAATGTTTAGAAAGTTTAGAATTTCGTTTACACATATAGAGCGATGCATTCCTGCAGGCGTTCGACCTTTTTCCAAAACCTTGTCAATATCTTCTTTGTAGCGATCCGGTTGAAGTTCTTTATATTTTTCTTTAAATGATTTTGGGTGGGTGCCTTTGTATCTAATACGTCTGGGTGGTTTTGATTCATTAGGATCCATGATGTAAAAGTAATTATTAAACTGGGACCTTTTAAATATAATTTCAACGAATCTTTGATTTGCATTTATTTTCAAGCTAATTTAAGTTTTACCTGTTTTAAGTAAAGTTTATAATCTATAACATAAATCCAATGAGTGTGTTGTGCTCAAATATAAATTAACTATATACAAAAATTTTATATTACACTTGTTAGCAATCGCCAGAATTTTGGTTTTAGTTCATTTTATAACTAACAATTTGCGTTAAATCAAGCCATATTTTATACGTTCGTTTAAAAGTTCCCTGCGTTAGTTTAAAAGTACATGACAAAAACGCATAGACCTGATATCTTTGATCTTGTAGATTAAGAGATTCAATATAAGGATACAGTTATATTTTGTAATTAATTAACTTGAATAATATGCTAGCAAACAAACTGGCTTGGTGTTTTTTAAAAAATCTAAATACATGAAAACTAAAACATTATTTGTTTATTTATTTTTACCCTTTGTACTCAATTGTCAAATTATTTCAAAGGTAGAATTAAAATTTAATGGTTATTATTCATTTGTAAAGCATAATTATAAATACACTGTCAATGAATATAATACAGTATATGCCTATCAACTTCAAACCAATGGAAATTTAACAGATACAGGTTTTAGTTACAAGCCGATTTATGGGATTGTCGATCCACACAATTATTTAACCTATGAGCCTGAAATTATTTTACGCAAATTCCTATTTAATGAAAGACTAGACATCGGCTTTAAATATGGAATTAAGAGGACTAAAATAAAGCATGATTTTGCCATTAATCCTTTACGAGCCAGAATTACGGCTATTGTACCTATGAAAGTAGATCAAACTATTTATTATAGTTCATTAGGTCTTCAAATAGCTTATTATTTACCAAAAATTAAATCAAGAATAGAAATTGGTATTGAGAATAGTATGCCCCATAAAAGAATTGAAAGCAGTACTCGATCAATCACTACAGATTTTCGGTTTTATGCTTTTACTGTGGAGCCAACACGAAATTTTAAGCATGGAGGGGGTATTTTCTGTTACTTTATTAATTATAATTATTTTATTACGCCTCACTTATTTATTGGTTTTAATTATAAAATTAGTCGTGGTGGTGATGCTACAGACAAATTTAATTTACAAGAATTTATAAATCAAGAGACTAAACTTACACACGAAGGATATTATACAAATGGATTGCGATTATTAGGTTTAAATATTGGGTATAGTTTGAATTTTTGATCATTAGTACGATTTTAAAGCAATTTCATTTCATTACTTTATTTTCTTCAAAATTCCATAATCCATAACTTTTTACCCACGTTTTCCTTTAGCAACACCTGCTTCTTAAAGAATCCAAGGTCTTTCAACACTGCCTTGTGTCAATAAACAACCTTCAACTGAAGCCTCGTCAATTTTGTCCATATTTGCAGAATACCAATCTAACACAAATTCAAGACAAGAACCTCCTATTTTTTCTAAAATATTAAGCCAAGCCTCTCTAAAACAGATATAATGCATATTTATTTGAAGTTGGTAATTTGTCTCTAAATAAATTTCATGGCATTGGATAAAATGTCAATTTTTATTTTGTTAAATTCTACTGTAGGTTCAACAATGAATCTATTCATAGGAATTGATATACTTCTAAAAGTTAGATTATCTGTCTATTAGAAGAATTTATTCGAAATAAGGGCCAGTAATTCTTAACCAACTTTTGTCTAAATGTTTTAATTCTTCTTTTGGCAATTTACGTATTTCTGAATCTAGGGTTTAGTATAGTTCTATTATTCTATTTTACTAAGGAAACTAATTTTTTTCGAACTTTTAAAGAATATTTCATCACGAATTGTTCACGGGTTTTCCACGAATTATCCTCGTCTCATTCTCATATTTTATAGAACTGGGATCTCTCCATGAAAATAATATTTCCATATTCAAATTCGTTTAAGCAATGAGAGCAAAATGTTTTTGACCTTAGTCAAATAGCATTGTAAATATTTTAACATTATAATTATTAGACATGGCACACCAAATCGGCCTGATTAAAATTTCAGGTAAACTCAATGATTTAAGTTTTTTCAAAAGCAAATACGGGTATATCGTTCGAACAAAAGGTGGAGCTAGTGGGACCCGGATAAAAACGGATCCAGCCTTCGCTAGAACTCGAGAAAATAATCAAGAGTTCGCTGAACTGAATCATGCGGGTAAATGGATTCGTACTTCATTGCGAAACATTACTGCCAAAGAATCTGATGCTTTGGTGGTAAGCAGAATGGTGAAGCAACTAGCTCAGGTAATAAAATTGGATAACTCTAATCTGCGAGGAAGTAGAAAAGTAGGGGTTGGGTTATCTACTGTGGAAGGCAAAGCACATTTAAAGGGATTTAACTTTAACATTGAATCTGTATTGAGTCAAGTACTCAAATCTAATTATCATGTGGATATAGCACGTGGGGTTGTGCGCATTCCTGATTTTCTACCTCAACAGGATTTGGTTTGTCCTTCTGGTGCAACACATTGTAGCATTGAAGCTGCTTGGTCCAAAATTGATTTTATGACAGGTGCTTTTAATTCTTCAAAGAGTCTTGTGGTAACTTTAGCTTTAGATCTAACTCCTAGTGAGGTTGTGCTAAATCCAACTCAGCTGCCGACAGGAGCAGGTATTTTGTTTGTAGTTTTGAAAGTGAGTTTTCTTCAAGAAGTTAATGGGCAATTGTATCCATTGAAGAATGGAGTGATGAATGCGATTGAATTGGTGTCTATCAGCTAATATACTGGCCTTGAACAAATCTTTCTATCTGACAATATATCTAGTAGTTGATTTGGATCACGTCTGCAATCCCAAAAAAAAAATTATAAGTTTTTGGTCTTTCATGATTTCTTAAAATTTAATATACTCAAGTATAACAAAACCCCTAACATTTTCGGAATCCTGGGAATCAATAATAAAGGGGACTTTTAAATTAAATGGGCGGCGTCGCGAAAAGTTTTTAATAGTTTTTTGCTGTAAGCAGATGACTGGTTTCTTAAGTCTTAAAACTTCTTAATCCTTTTTAAGTCATTTTTTGATCTTTCAGACCAGGCAACTATTTTAGCCATCTAATATATCTTTAAATACTTGGTCGGTTGTATAAAAAAGATTATTTCTATAATCATTTCTGACCCCCTCAATGTTTAATTTTTGTTCGGAATTTAAAGTTATAATCTGCTTTGTTTCTTGAATGTCTTTTAATTGAGTATAAACTTCTTGAAGCAATTCTTCATTGTCAATATTCCCTATTCCTTTGATAGTATTATCTTCAACAGTTGGTAAGGTGTTAATATTTATGCTAATTTACAAATTAAGTTGATCAACTTTTACTAATAACAACGATCGTCGAAGTCTCTGACTTCGATTGCATATAATACCAACTAATATCTTAAATTTACTAACGGCGATGGCTCTGACTCCAATGCAAAACGATCGAAGTATGTGGTAAAAAATCTTCAATTCAATATCTGGCAGATGTTCTAATCTAAAATAGTTATGATCAAAGGCAAGAATCAATCTAAACCAATCAATTTATTTTCATTAGTTTATAAACAATAAAAATACCAGAATTTAAGCCAGCCTGTGAATTCATAAGCTTCATAGTTAGATACAAGAATGTTTAGTTTGATAAAGCTAGATGAACTAGGCTTTATTAAAGTAGACGTATTTATTAACGGCTCGCAAATATTTTTCCATTATAAAATGACATTTTGACATAAATCGAGCCATAATTTATACGCTCGTTTAAAAGTTCCCTGCGTTAGTTTAAAAGTACTTGACAAAACTGCACAAGCATGATACCTTTGATTTTTTAAAGTAATGAGTAGAAATATAAGGAAATGTTTATATTTTGTAATTCATTAACTTGAAATATAGACCAGTCAACAAACTGACTTATTATTTTTAGAATATTTAGATTTATGAAAGTACGAATATTATTTTATTTATTTTTACCTACACTACTTAGTAGTCAGGTTATCTCAAAAGTGGAATTAAAATTTAATGGTTATTATTCATTTGTAAAGCATAATTATCAATACTCTACAAACGAATATAATACTGTTTATGCTTATCAAGTTCAAACTAATGGCCTCGATACCGATACTACTCTTTCGTACAAACCAATCTTTGGTATTGTTGATCCGCATGATTATTTAGCATATGAACCAGAAATTATTATTCGTAAGTTTTTGATTAATAATAGGCTTGATATTGGCTTAAAATTTGGAATCAAGAAAACCAAAATAAAACATGATTATTCATTTAATCCATTGCAATCAAGGGTAATTACTGTTTTAGTCTTAAAAGTAGATCAAACCATTTATTATGGTGCATTAGGTTTGGAATTGGCATATTATATGCCTAAAATTAAATCAAGAATTGAAATTGGTATTGAAAACAGTATGCCACTAAAAAGAGTAGAAAGTAGTACGCGTGAAATATTTACAGATTTTGAATATTATGCCTATATTGTCGATTCAGATAGAAACTTTAAACATGGCGGAAGCATATGGTGTTATAATTTAAACTACAGTTATTATATTACACCAAATATATTTGTAGGTGTGAATTATAAATTTAGACGTGGTGGTGAAGCGACCGATAGATTTAAATTGTATGATATAAAAAATGATAGGCTGACTCATGATGGATTTTATACAAATGGATTACGATTATTAGGTTTAAATGTTGGGTATAGTTTGAATTTTTGAACATTAGGACGATATTAAAGCAATTTCATTTCAATACTTTATTTTAATTTGGATTTATTTTCTTTATAATCCCATAAACCATAACTCTGAGTCCAGGCTTTTGTTTTATAACGAACCCAAAAATGAACTGTAAGTGATAAAATAAATATTATAGCTATTATTTTTAAAAACAATTGACTTTTCCAAAAACATAAAATCAGGCTTCCCAATATAAGGTATTTAATAAGTCTAAACCAAAGAGGTTGTGCGCTTCTTGAAAAGGCGACTTCAAATTCGCGGAGGAGCGTTCGTTTAATTGACATATAAAGTTTTTAAAATACTAAATTGTAATTTCTGTTATAGCTATCTGAAAGCATGTTACAAAATTGTCTGAACTGGGATTTATGGGATGAATGGGATGTATTAGAAATTATTTTATTAGAGTAATACATATATTCTCTATTTTGGTACATATTTTTTATTAGTTAGTCTATGAAATTGAAGCTTTGAGTTGCCAAAATTAATTAATAGACCTATTTCTAAATTATATGCTTCTAGATAATTCATTGCTTGTGCAAGATGAAGATTTTCTAGTAGCGTTATTGCTTTTAATTCGACACTAATCTGTCCTTCGACAAAGAAATCTACTCTTCTAGTTCCTATTAAAACAGATTTATAATTAATATCCATTTCAAATTCACGTATAAAGTCAATATTTCTTAATCTAAATTCTTCTTCCAAAGCTCTTTGATAAATCACTTCTTGAAAGCCGCTTCCTAATATATTATGTACCTCCATAGCACAATTGATAATACTCCCAGTTAATGCTTCAAATTTCATGTTGCAAAATAAATATTTTATAATTAATGTAATTAGTTCTTTGGTAAAAATCTCAAAAATCCTCAAAATCCTAGTAATCCCAGTTCAGACAATTTTTAGAATTTACTATCATTAAAAATTGTTTGGTAATATAGTATTCAGCGTATAATTTTTTTTTCAAAATAATGTTAATCACTTTACCCTTCATTTCTTTTATCCCATTCTCGTTTTAACATTGCATATTGGTATTCACTTCCCCATTTACCTTTGAAGAAGATATTTTCAATAAAGTGGCCTTCTTGCCTGAAACCGATGCTTTTTAATAATTCGATGGATGCTATATTTTCAGTGTCTACTATTTCAACAACGCGATGAATGTCTTTAGTATCAAATAAAAATTTCAACAGATTTATTAAGGTTTCTTTGGCATAACCTTTTCGTTGTTCTAAGTGAGATATGGTAATACCAATTTCTGCTATCCTTGGATCAAGTACATCGAGTTTAATCGCACAATCTCCAACCAATTTACCAGAGTTATTATGTTCAATGCCGTATTGTACCCATTCACCTGCATTACCAAAATATTTGGATTCATTTTCCAATATAAATTCGGCTGCTTGTACTAAGGTCATGACATCAAATCCCTGATATTTTGTGACTTCAGGATTGGAACGGTAGAGATGAAAATCATCGAGATCTGATGGTTTTAGGTGACGAATCGTAAGAAGTGGTGTTTTAATATGTAAAGGTTCCATAAGGCAAAGTTACTATTTTGGGTTATTATTTGTATTGAATTGTATTAATCGAATTTTGAATATTATTTTTCAACAATCATTTAAAGTATAGTTTGCATACAATTAGCTTGCATTAACAATTTACAATAGATTCATATTTTTTTAATGTTTGTCTTTGATGTTTTCCATTTAAATGGCTTGCTTTTAATTAATTCCAATTTGAAATGAATATTAACCTATGTTTTATCAAAAATGTTGATTAATAGGTATTATTTATTAAACCCAATGATCTGTTTTGATTTAAAGTCAAAATTTTGCTAAAAGACTTTACATTTGTTAATTCCTTAGTTGAATTTATACTTATGAAATCCATATTATCTTTCATTTTTAGCTTGTTTTGTTTTTTTATTCAGGCGCAAACCATTAAACTGGACTCATCCAATTTACCCATATGTATCATAGATACCAGAGGTAAAACCATAGCCAATGAACCAAAAATATTGGCACATATGAAGATTATATACAATGGCCCCGGGAAGACCAATAGCATTAAAGATTTAAAATATAATTACAATAACTTTATTGCTATAGAAATTCGAGGTAATAGTTCTCAATCTTATCCACAAAAGCAGTACGGTATTGAATTGCGTGATAGTGTCACGGGTAATGATTTGGATACCTCCATTCTGGACATGCCCAAAGAAGAGGATTGGGTATTATATGCGCCTTATAATGATATTAGTTTGTTGCGCAATGTGATGACCTATCATTTTTGGAATGAAATGGGACATTGGGGCCCTCGCACTCGATTATGTGAATTGGTTTTGAATAATGAGTATGTGGGTGTTTATATTATGATGGAATCGATTAAGCGGGATCCCAATCGTGTGGATGTTTCCAAAATGACAACTGCAGATACCTCAGGATTGGACCTTACTGGAGGATATATTATGAAGGTAGATAAGAAAAATAATGCTTCAGATCTGAGTTTTGTTTCTAAAGTAAAGTCGACTACAAATCAAGACATCACCTGGCTTTATCATTACCCGGATTCTAAGGATATTAAGCCTGTCCAGCAGAATTATATACACAATTTTATAGATACCGTTGAATTGTTGATGGCATCTTCAAAATTTGCTGATCCTGTAAATGGATATAAGAAATATCTTGGAGTTAATACATTCATAGATTATTTTCTGATCAGTGAATTTTCGAGAAATATAGATGCTTATAAAGCGAGTAGTTATTTTTATAAAGAGAAACTAGCAGAAGATGGAAGTGAAGGTAAATTGAAAGCTGGCCCGGTATGGGATTATAATTTTGCATTCGGAAATGCTAGTTTTTGTTCTGGTGGACAAACGAATGGTTGGATGTATGATGGTTGTGTCCCGGCAACTTTACCTACGCCCATTATTTGGCGAAGATTACTCGCAGATAGTAATTATGTCAATATGGTGAAGTGCCGCTATCTTGAATTAAGAAAAACAATATGGGATACAAGCTATCTTTTCCAATATTTAAATAAATATGCTTTTGATACACTAGACGCAGCCCAAAAGAGACATTTTACAAAATGGAAAATATTGGGAACCAATCCAGGAGGATTTAATGCTTACGTGGCAAGTTCATATCCAGATGAAATGAACCGATTAAAAAATTGGATTCGAAATCGTCTAACATGGATGGATGCTAATTTGCCTGGTCGTTGTTTTCCGCCACCTGCAGTAGCGAAAATGGAAATACCGCATGACCCTGAGTGTTTTTCAGGTAATAGACCAACGATCCAAAAAAACCAACCTTTCAATACTGCCCCATTCAACTATCAGGGAATGGAAAAAATAAGTACCATACCGGCAGATATTATCCGATGGGTTTTGGTAGAATTACGAGATCCTTTAGATAGTACAAAAATGATAGACAGACGTGCGGCTTTGTTGAGATCAGATAGTGTTTTGGTAGATACTAATTTTAAGGCAGGAGTTTTTTTCCCAAAAGCAATTGGTAAGCAAAATTATTTTCTCGTAGTGCGATATGATGCTTTGGGATTTTTGATGAGCAAAGAAAAAGTAGAACTACCCAATGACAATGACTATAATCTGAATCGCTCACATCATGTTATTACGGTTAATAACAATAGTCCAATTATTTTCCAATCCAATTGGATAGGAACGGATACTTTATTTATTTGCGAAGGACAAAAACTGATACTTAATGATTCTAATTTAGTAAAATTAGGATATACTTTTGAACAACATGAAGTTTCTGCAAACGTACCGAACATCAATACATTGAATGCGCATGAAATTATTGTAAGTTTTGACCGTGCGGGATTTTATACCTTCGATTTGTATTTGAATTGTAATCAACACTCAATCATTCGAAATCAAATACATGTCCTTGTATGGTCTAATCCTAAGCCACAAATTATAGGTCCGAATGCTTTTTGCCCATACGATAGTATAGCATTGATATCTGATCCATTTAAACGGTACAAATGGAGTACAGGCGAACAAACTCAAAGTATACAAGTGAAACAATCAGGAAAGTATGAGCTTGAAGTAACAGATGAAAACGGATGTATATCAAGCACCTTTAAGGACATCAATCAGTTTTCCGAAATCAAAGGAATTCTGGAATCAATGCCAGGTTCTCAAGCATCCTTATGTAAGTTTTATTTTGTTCCTGAAGATCCATCGATAAGATATACTTATGTTTGGAGCAATGGCTCCAAAAGTGATACCCTTGAAACATCAGAGAAAATAGTCATGCTTACAATAACTGATTCCAATCAATGCAAGAAAGTCTACAGCATAACATGTAATCCTGTATTGAATTCTGATCTTATAATATCATCCATACAAATTTTACCCAATCCTAATAACGGCACTTTCCGGATTATAAGTCCAAACAGATTAAATCAATTGAAGATTTTTTCAAGTACAGGAAAGCAAGTAAATTCAGGTAAGGAATCAAGACCAAAGACATCAGAGCATGAAATTTATTTTGACAGTTTACCAACAGGAGTTTATATTGGAAAAGCTTTTAGTGAGGGCAGGGAGATTGTGTTTAAAATTGTAGTAAAATAATTTGTATTTTTCTAGAAGTGAATGGAATAAAATCTTCAATTTTCATTGGTAAATTGAATATAATATTTAAAAATCTAGAATGTAATTTAAGAGTTTAACTTTTTAATTATTTTAATGTTTAAATTTTAAGATTATATGACTTTTTTAGTACAATAAATAATTATGCATATATCTAATTTATCATTTCATTTTAAAATTTCCTTTTAATCCCTTAATTATGCACAAAGTTTGCCTATGATTTGTTTGATTTCGCCCTCTAAAGATCTGAATTACAAAGATCCTTTTCCTATTACATCCAGTGAAATTCCTAGATTGTGGGAACAGTCATGGCCGATCGTGGAGGTGTTAAAGAAAAAGAAGTCCAAGGATCTTCAAAAACTGATGGATATTTCTGTTAAATTAGCGGACGAGAATGTATCTAGAAATCAGGCATTCAATCAGACATTTGATGCTAATAATTCCAGACCCGCTCTATTTGCTTTTTCAGGTGATGTATATCGCGGAATTGATGCCTATCACATGAAATCGAACGAATTGGATTATTGTCAGGATCATGTGCGCATCTTATCCGGATTATATGGTCTGCTAAGACCCAACGATTTAATTCAAGCCTATAGATTGGAAATGGGAACCACTTTAAATGTCAAACGAAAACCCAATTTATATAAATACTGGGGCAATCAAATTACTGATTTGTTGAATGATGATATTAATGCAAATTCAGCTCCTTTTGTAGTCAACCTCGCTTCCAATGAATACTTTCATGCCATTCAACCCAAACATGTTGTCGCGCCAATAGTCAATATACACTTTAGAGAACTTAGAGCCGGTAAGCTTATTTTTGTATCATACACCGCTAAAGTTGCCCGTGGACTAATGATCAAACATTTGGCTCAAATGAAGGCTTCAACCATCAAACATGTGAAATCATTCAATCTGGATCATTATTCTTACGATGAATCCAAATCAACAGACACAGATTTATTTTTTATTCGCTAACTTCCTTTCATGAAAATCATTAAATGTTTTATACCCATTCTTCTCTCTATACTTTGGATTTATTTTTTACAAAAACCAATTATTGTTGGGGATAATGCCATTCCTCCTTTAGGAAAATTCATGTCACCTTTTACAGGATTTTGGCAGAATGTAAGGGCTACTAAAAGTATTCAAAATACAGTGTTAAACCAAATGCATAAAGAAGGAAGTATCTTATTTGATGATCGAATGGTGCCCCATATTTTTGCTCAGTCCACAGGAGATGCTTATTTTATGCAAGGGTATGTTCATGCCATGCATCGCTTATGGCAAATGGACTTTTCTACTCGTGCTGCAGAGGGAAGGATCAGCGAAATCATTGGGAGTAAGGCTCTGAATTTTGATAGGAACAAACGAAGAAAGGGTTTGGCGGAATCCGCAAAACAAAGTATAGAAGTTTGGAAAAAATTTCCAGAGGCGTATAAACTGGTAGAAGCCTATTGCGATGGGGTTAATTATTATATTCAACATTTAGATTACAAAGATCTGCCCATCGAATATAAATTGATGAATTTCGAACCCGAATTATGGACACCATATCGATCTTCCCTGTTTCATAAAAACATGGCTGAAGTTTTATGTGGACGAGATCAGGATATTGAAATGACGAATGCAAAAACTTTTTTTGGTGCTGATTTTGATTTATTATTTCCTGAATATGATCCATTCTCTGATCCAGTGATTCCCAAAGGAACGAAATGGGATTTTAATGTAGACTCATTGATAAATCAGGTAGAGAATTCGAATCAAGACTTAGGTTTTATTCCCATTCAAAGGACCATTCAGGATCCAGGCCTTGGATCCAATAATTGGGCAGTGGGTCCTTCTAAATCTGTTAGCGGAAATCCTATATTGTGTAATGATCCACACCTGAATTTAAGTCTTCCAAGTATTTGGTATGAACAACAAATTGTCACACCTGATCGCAATGTTTATGGGGTTACTTTTCCAGGTATTCCGGGTGTAATTATTGGATTCAATAAAGATATAGCATGGGGAATTACCAATGGTGGCTGGGATGTTATGGATTGGTATCAAATTAAATGGAAAGATGAATCCATGACATCGTATTTTTATAACAATGAATGGAAGAATACTGAATATCGCATCGAACGAATAAAAGTCAAAGGACAACAAGATGTATTAGATACTGTGCCTTTGACGGTTTGGGGTCCTGTCGTTTACAATCAGATTTCGCATGCTAAATATGGTTTGGCCATGCACTGGATTATCCAGGACCCTTCAGCCTATTGCGAAATGGATGTTTTTGATTTATTGAATCAGGGAAAAAATGTAGGTGATTATAGAAATGCCATTCAAAAATTTCCTTATCCAGCTCAAAATTTCGCTTTTATTAGCAAGACTGGAGATATTGCATTAACCGTTCAAGGTAAGATGCCTATTAAAGTAAATCAACAGGGTCGATTCGTTATGGATGGCACAAAAAAAGAAAATGCATGGCATGGTTTTGTTCCACTTTCATCTACACCTCATACGATAAATCCTATTCGGGGATTTGTTTCTTCAGCGAATCAAAAATCAACAGATCGTGGTTTTCCGGTGTATTACAATGATGGTGATTTTAGAGATTATAGAGGAACCATGATCAATCGGTATCTCAGTGAAAAAAAATTATGGAATGTGGATGATATGAAAGCTTTACAATATAATGCATATAGTTTAAGAGCGGAAACAGCCTTGCCATCATTATTGAAATATTTGGATACCACCCCTATGAATATTGTGAATCAACAAGTGTATCATGAATTGAAATCATGGAATTACATGTATGATTCAAACGCTGTCGCTCCAGTTTATTTTGATCTATGGATGGATATATTTCATCGTTTGGTATGGGATGAAATAAGTCAGGATACTTTAAAGAAATACACAGCAATGCCTTCAGATCAAACGACCATAAGGCTGATGAAGGAACAAGTGAATTTAAAATATTTTGATATCTTATCAAGTCCCGGAAAGGAAAGTTTATCAGATGTAGTAAGGATATCCTATGATAGTTTATTAAATCAGTTACAAGATAAATTATTGTTAACTAAAAAATGGGCTGATTACAAACATGCGTCCATAGATCATATGGCCAGAATTCCTGCATTTGGAATTCCGTTTGTTTCGACTTCAGGATCCAAAGATATTATTAATGCACATGCCAGAACATTTGGTCCTTCATGGCGTATGATCGTTGAGTTGACAAAAGATGGACCTCATGCCTATGGTATTTATCCAGGTGGCCAGGATGGACGTCCAGGCAGTCCCTATTATCGAAGCATGGTGTCGGATTGGAGTCAGGGAAAATATAATTCGTTGAATTATGCTAACACGATTCATGATCTCACGCCACTTATTACTTATGAATTTAAAAAATAGATGATGAAGCATTCATTGAATTTAATTGTTTTTGTTATGCTATTGCTCCTTGCTGGATTTTATCTTCCCTTTTATTGGATGTTAATCTTATCTGGAGTAGCTGCATTTTTTATGAAGATTTCTTTAATTAGGGCATTTGCTTTTGGTTTTATTGCAGGTAATATGGTTTGGTTGGGAGTATCCTATTTTTATCATTGGACAAGTTTTTCACCATTGACTGGGATGATAGGAGAAATATTTCAAGGGTTGAGTGTGAGTTCACTATTTTATATTACTGGTTTGATAGGTGGTGTAACAGCAGGACTTGGAGCCTGGAGTGGAGCAGCAATCAGACATTTAATTTGGCCATATAACATTAAGCATGAAATGTAGTTATCTTGGGATTTTATTATTGTTAATTATTAAACTCAATGCCCAGGATGCATTTGTTGCTTATGGAATGTATCCTAAAAAATCCGGTGATGTTAGACTATTTGCGAATTATTACAGATCTAATGTTGATTTTTTTGCTTCTAGTTCCACTGAATTTTTAAGTTATTATCCATCCATAATATATGGCTTGAATAATCAAGTTAATGTTGGTCTAAGGCTTAAGTATAGACAGGTTCGTTTTGTGGAGCATTTTGAATTTCAAATTCCGGATCTTGAAAATAATACATACTATAGGAATAGGTTTACAGCATGTGAATTCATTTTACGGAATTCCCTAGGTGCAAAATTTAAGCATTTTAGTTTAAATCATAGTTTAAGTTTGCCACTCGGTAGGGATTTATCTGGACAGAATGGTAAAGATTATATAGATTGGAATGGAATAGGATGGACTTCTGAAATCTATTATTCGAACTACTACAAAAGACTACAAATTTTTTCAAGTTTAGGAATTCAATTTGAAAATATTGAACGAGGCGTATTCCGCAAAAATCAATCCTCTTATTTAGTCATTGGAATACCCGTAAGTTTTTTACCTGGAATAAAAATTAATGAAAAACATTTTGTCTATTTGTTAAGCCAAGCAACGATAATAAGATGGTCAATTTCTAAAAATTATTATAATAATCAAGTGCATCGTAGCACTTTTGCAGATGCCTATTATCAAATTGGAATCGGTTACAAGTGGTTTATCTTACCACAGTTTGAAATAGAACCCATAGCAACATTGTTTTTTGACAATCCGGATAATTTTACGAAAGCATATACCCTTAATTTAGGTCTTCGGTATTATTTGAATAAATAGTGGTTTGGTAACTTGGCTTTAGCCAACAAAACAAAGATACAAACCATTGCCTAAAGGTCCAAGTCACAAAATATCTGACATGTTTGCTTTATGGAATTTGTCTCATTTCGAACGAGATCCTCGATTGAAGCATTACAATTTTAATTTTTTTTAATACACAACTACTTATGCAAATTAAATAAGTGAAATAAAAATCATTTTGGTTATTTGACATTCATATAAAAGATTAATTACAAGTTTAATTTAACAACTTTTGTTCTTTTTTCATGAAAAAAAAGAACCAAAAATTCTAGGCTGTAAGATCTAAGCCTAAAATGATTTCATGAAACCTAAATTCAAAAAACTCGCCATTTCCCTTGTTACTTTTGCTTGGCCCAACACTTGCTCACTTCGCTTTCCTGTTCTTTTTTTTTAACATTCTGTTGAGCTCATACAGTTTTGAATTTTTAACGGTTTCATTACATCATTTTTTAACGGCTTATCTCTTAAGGCCGTTCCAAATTTCTGTTACTACAAAATATAATCAGTTTTCCTATAATTTAATTTTTCAATAAGTACAGGAAGCTTTACTTAATTGAATATTTATTAGTGAGTCATCGCACATCTAATGTTTAATGGATTGAATATGGATATAATTCATTTATGTCATATCCCAAAAAAGTCCTACATTTGCGCCCTCATTAAATATACCTTTCATGCTTTCAGTAGATAATGTATCACTCCGTTACGGAAAAAAAATTTTATTCGAAGATGTAAATATAAAATTTACACCAGGGAATTGTTACGGAATTATAGGTGCCAATGGAGCCGGAAAAACGACTTTTATTAAAATTTTATCCGGAGAACTGGATTCACAAACCGGGCATGTATCCTTAGGTCCTGGAGAACGTTTGGCGGTTTTGAATCAGAATCAATCAGCTTTTGATGATTACCAAGCACTGACAACAGTCATCATGGGTCATAAAAAATTATATGAATTAATTCAGGAAAAGGACGCCATATATGCTAAAGAAAATTTTTCTGATGCTGATGGGATTCGAGCATCAGAACTGGAAAGTGAATTTGCTGAAATGAATGGTTGGAATGCTGAATATGAAGCAGCTGAATTGTTGAGTGGTATGGGTGTGACAGAAGATAAACATTATGTTTATATGAAAGATTTGGAAAGTAATGATAAAGTTCGTGTATTATTAGCACAGGCTTTATTCGGAAATCCAGATATTCTACTCCTTGATGAGCCTACTAACAATTTAAGTATTGATGCAGTGATGTGGCTTGAACAATTTTTAGCCAATTTTAAAAATACGGTTATTGTAGTATCACATGATAGGCACTTTTTAGATCAAGTGTGTACTCATGTTGCAGACATTGATTTTAATAAAATAAGATTGTTTGCAGGAAACTATTCTTTCTGGTATCAGACCAGTCAATTAGCTTCCAGGCAGAGATCAGATAGCAATAAAAAGATTGAAGAAAAGCGTAAAGAACTCATGGAATTTATTGCACGATTTAGTGCTAATGCTTCCAAATCCAAACAAGCTACTTCAAGACAAAAACATCTCGAAAAATTAACCATAGATGATATCCAACCATCTACAAGGAGGTATCCGGGTATTATGTTTAAACAAGATCGTGAAGCAGGAGACCAAATTTTAAAGATAGAACAATTGTCCTATGTTAAAGAGGGTATCACCTGGTTTAAAGATGTGAGTTTCTCTGTAAATAAAGGTGATAAAATAGCATTGATCTCTAAAGACCCTATGAGCATTACTGTTTTTTTTGAAATGCTCTTCGGACATATCCCACCATCAACAGGTGAAGTTCAATGGGGAATTACGATCACTTCATCCTATTTTCCAAAAGACAATAGCGCCTTTTTTGACAATGAAGATAATCTTGTAGATTGGTTAAGACAGTATTCCACAGAAAAAGACGAAAATTATATTCGAGGATTCTTGGGACGAATGTTGTTTTCTGGAGATGATGTTTTTAAAAAATGTAAGGTACTTTCTGGAGGCGAGAAAGTTCGCTGTATGTTATCTAGAATGATGTTGACCAATGCAAATTTTTTAGTATTAGATGATCCTACCAATCACCTGGATATGGAATCTATTACTGCATTAAATAATGGTCTCATTGATTTCAAAGGGATGATGATGTTTTACTCTCACGATTACGAATTTAATAATACTACTGCGAATCGCATTATTGAATTAACACCAAAGGGTATTTTAGATAAGAATATGAGCTATGAAGAATATCTAGCAGATTCAAGGGTTAAGGAGCAGTTGAAGGAGTTGTACGGGTAGTTGGGAGGTAATCGGTTTGAATGGTGATCGGTTGGAGTGGTAATTGTGTAATCAGTCTGAAAAGGTAATCGGTTTGAATGGTAATCGGTTTGGGGGGTAATCGGGTAATCGGTCTGAATGGTAATCGGGTGATCGGTTTGAGAGGTAATCGCGTAATCGGTTGGAATGGTAATCTGTTGGGATTATAAAGAGAATTCAAGCAAAAAAAACATCAGTTGCCCATCAACAGATCAAAAATAGGATAGTTAATTTATGAATTTCCATTGAAGTATGATTCTTGCAAAAAAATCATATTCGGGATATCCAAAAATATAATTGGGTCGATTTTTTTCCCAAAAGGAATCGATGTGTTCGAAATTTATTTTCGCAGTAAATTCATCTACTCGTAATGTCAGAAATGCATTAATTGTAGGAACTAGGGTTTCGTTATAGCTTCCTATAGGATAGAATTGATCTGTGTAGGATTGATATTTGAATTGGGTGCTTGGCGCATTAATTAGAGCTGCAACACCAAAACGAGCATCTAATGATTTTTTAAAGATAAAACCATTTATGGAAAGATCATGATAGGATTGCCATGCTGACCATCCAGTAACATTAGGTGTTATGCTGTGAACATCTACTTTATGTAGTGTGCTGAAATGTTTTACATTGAATTGTTTGCTTGCTGCTAAATGAATATATCTGAGTGCATCATTGTATTGCACCGGTCTGGCTTGTGAATTAAAAAAAATCAGATGTTTTATGTTACTGATATTAAAATCAAGGTTAGGAATCAAGAATATATTGGATAACCATTTAAAGTCAAAGGATTGAATCGATACATTGTTAAACTGATTATCCCATTGCAAAAATCCCTGCAAATAAAATTTTTGAAAAACTAAGGAAGGAATTTGTGAAGATTGATTGAATCGCATTACAAATTGACCTAAAGATGTAAAGGGTTTTACCAATTCCAAAGATATTCCCGTTTCATTTTTGTTCTGTTGCTTTTTATTTTTATATTCAACATTAAAGTGGTAGCCATACCATTTTAAATGGCCTTCTAACCCAAGATGATGTATCGGAATTTCTGTGATGCTGGAATCAAATGAAACGTGATTTGTTTCATATCCATAGGATAGACTGAAGTAGTTGTTTAGTGTAAGTTTTAACTTTGAATCCCATGAATATTGATGATATATTCTATGGATAGATCCTGTATCCAGAATTAAAGCGTAGGGATAATAATTTCCCGAACTGGAAATGTTCCCATCCGCAAAAAGATGTTCATAACTATGATAGGCTGAAGATAAGTGTATCGTAGGTTTAAACAAAGGAGTGGTGTGATTAAATGTATAATAACTGTGAAAACCATATTGACTATTCTTAATACTTGTAGAAGCAGTGGTGGAATAACTTGGAACGGATTCTCGTATACCGTAATCTACTAGAATAAGTTTCGGAATGATACTGTCGATGATCCCATGATTATGTCCAATCAAATCGCGATTATTGACATAACAAATGTTGAATCCAAATCGTTGGTCATGGCTGTAATACTGAATACCGGTTCCAAAGGAACTCAGCAAGTTTTTACTGTTTTGATAAATGCCGAGTTGGTTAATTCGATTATATATTAACGTCCAATGAATATTGTTCCTGTAGGATCCTGTAAATAATGCATCTGCTGTTAGATTATTTACCAATCCCGATTGTGATTTTCCAAAAGCTTTTCCTTCTGATACACTTACTTCAGAATATAATTTGTTGCTATGATAAATGGGAAAATGGTCAATGTCCTTGTGAAAAAATGAAGTACCTCCAAAACCGTGATTTAGATGTTCGTTTACCTTGAATATTGCTCTATTGAACAAGATTGGTGAGCCATAATTATTTAAAGTAATTTGACCAAATGGATCATACCGCGGAATTAAATATTCAATGGATCGTATTGGTGAAATATCATTAGTATGACCCGAATAGGTCACTGACATCATTAATGGAATTTTAGCAATTGAATCTTCCCGTAATTTAATACTATCTCTAATTCGATCCTGGGCAGTCAATTGGAAACTGTAGCCAAGTAACAGAATGGATATTGCTATGAAATTAATTGTTGATTTTTTGCGAATGATCATTCTATTAATTTCCTATAATTATTTTGTGGATTGAGCTGCCATAATTATTGACTACTCGAACTAAATATAGACCAGGTAAATAATGCGATACATCAATTTTTTTTCTTATAGTTCCCTGAGTAATCGTTGAAGATTCAAGTACAGTTGTTCCATCTATTTTTAATATCTGATATGAATGGACTTCGGATGCCGCTTCCCATGATATTTCAATATATTCTTTAGAAGGATTTGGAATTATGGTAAGTTCAAAGTGTTGTATATGATGATTCGAAACTGCTTGTGCACATGATTTGATGACATTACAAGGCTTTTCTATTCCTTCCAAAACGAACATTCCGTTTTGCATATCTGCAACGATAATATTTCCAGAAGGTAAATAGGGATAAGTGCCCCACGCTCCTTTGTATCTTAAATCGTTAGTCTCTGTTGAAGTCGGATAATAATATGATTTTATAGGATGTTTTGGATTAGAAATATCATAAACTTGTAAACCATCATAATAATAGGCAACATAAGCATATTGACAACTAACTAATGGATTGTGCGGTATGGCAATGTTATCATTTTCAATGGGTAAAGTTGAAATTACTTTTATATTTGAAAAATCATTTAAGTCCAAAATCTTAACAGGAGAACCATGATTTTCATCAGCCATTACATAAGTTTTTCCATCTGGAGTTAACCATCCTGAATGATTGTATCCTGATTGTTTATATTCATTAGGTTTGAGTGTAAAAAGTGCAACCGGATTATTAATATCACTAAAATTCATAATAGCAAATCCATCATTCCCACAATTTAAATAGGCCGTGTCATTTCTAACATACGCATCATGAACATGGCTTGCTTTAATATCACCAAATTGATTAAAATGTCCTAATAATATAGGATTGGTTGGATTCTTTAAATCATAAATACTCAATGCATAATATCCATTCTCAGCTTTTTCTGCACAGGAATACAATCTTCCTTTTGGAATATCTAAAAAAATATTATGGGATCTAATCAAAAGCTTTTTAGAATCATAAACTGTAATGACTGTATCTGGCAATTGGCTAAAATCCATAATCTGTAATGAGCTCTTATCACCTTCGTCACACACAGCATAAAGGTAACATTGGTAATCATCATAATCGCGATGAATAACACTTGCATTACTCGTGCCCCCTAAAACTCTTGCCACTTCTTTAGGATGAGTAGGATCTGTAACATCAATAAAATGTATGCCTAATGTCGAACCAATAATACCATATTCTCTGCCTTTGTTCCATACGCCCCATGCTTCATTAAAAGCATTGTTATGAGCCGATGATCCTGGAATCAGAGAATCTCTCCAATGACCCAATAATTTCATTTTGACTGGCTGGCAATACAGTGGTAAATGAATACTAATAACAAACAGTGCGACTAAGAATTTCATGTTAAAGGTTTAAAACTGCAGGATTCATTCCCATAGATGAAAATCCACCATCGTGATATAAATTTTGCATGGTCACCATTCTGGTGAGATCTGAAAACATCACTACACAATAATCCGCACAAGCATCGGCACTTGCATTACCTAATGGACTCATTTTATCCGCATAATCGAAGAATTCCTGAAATCCTTTTATTCCGGATCCGGCAGTAGTCATGGTTGGAGATTGCGATATCGTATTCACACGTACATGTTTAAGTGTTCCGAAATGGTAGCCAAAACTTCTAGCAAATGATTCTAACAATGATTTGGATTCTGCCATTTCGTTATAATCTGGAAATACACGCTGGGAAGCAATATATGTAAGTGCCAACATAGATCCCCATTCATTGATCGCATCTAATTTAAGTGCCGTCTGCATTAATTTATGAAATGAAATTGCAGATATGTCAAATGACTTTTGCATGAATTCATAATTAAGATCCGTGTAGGGTCTGCCTTTTCTAACATTAAGAGACATCCCTATGGAGTGAAGTATAAAATCTAATTTACCACCAGTGGCTTCCATAGATTTTGTGAGGAGTTGTTCTAAATCTTCAACCAGTGTCGCATCTGCTGGGATAACTTCAACATTTAATTCTTTAGCCAAATCAAATATTTTACCAAAACGCATAGCGACAGGCGCATTGGTTAATGTTATTTTAGCTCCCTGTTCCACACACTTTTTAGCGACGTGCCATGCTATAGATTGTTCATCTAATGCACCAAAAATAATGCCTCTTTTTCCTGCTAATAATTGATTTGACATGTTTTTATTTTTTTATAGTTGTAAAATAATTTCTTTTATAATTGAATAAGTTCTTTAGCATTGATTAATGCTGCCGAACTCGGCGGATCACCACTTAGCATTTTGGCTATCTCCACATATCGTTCGTCAGCTTCTAATTTTTTTAATTTGGTATTTGTGAGTTTTGAAGTGGAGTCTTTGTAAACAAAGAAATGGTGCTTGGCTCTGGATGCAACTTGTGGAGAATGGGTAATCGTTATGACCTGATGATGTACTGACATGTCTCTTAAAATATTTCCCATTTGTAAAGCAACTTGTCCAGATACTCCGGTATCTATCTCGTCAAAAATCATAGTAGGTAATTCTGCTTTTTGGGCAACCAAAGATTTAATGACCAAATTAAGTCTAGAGATCTCACCTCCTGAAGCTTGATTTTTTAAAGCTTTTGGTGAACTACCTTTATTAGATGTAAATTGAAATTCGATAGCATCTATACCTAATTGATTGAGTTCCGTTGTCTCTTCAAATTTAATATCAAATTGGGCAAATTCCATTCCGAGTAATCTTAATAATGGAGAAGTTCGCTTTACCAATTCTAAGGATTTTTGTTTTCTAGTCTTAGAAATATTTAAAGCTTGTGACTTTAGTTCTTGGTGTATTGCTTTAATTTCAACATCCAATTGATTGATTTGATCTTCACCATGAGAAATGGAATTGAGTTTGGATTCTATCTCATGTTTAAATTGAATGAGTTCGTGATCGGACTGAACCCGATGTTTTTTCATCAAACGGATGATCAGATCAAATCGTTGTTGAAGGGCAAGTAATTTCTTTGGATCGGTATCAATGTGTTCGGATATAGATTCTAATTCTAATGCTATATCTTTTATTTCAGTTTGAATCAGTTCCAGTCTATCGTACAAGGTATTTACAATGGGATTTATTCGAACGGATCTTAATAATTGTAAAATATCCTGTACAGAATCTATTACGCCTTTTTCATTATTTAAGATGGTCGAAGCATGGTTGGTTTGATTAAGAATTTCTTCGGACTTGGAAGCTATTTTAAGTTCTTCTTCAAGAGTACCGAATTCATTTTCTTTAAGATCTATTTGTTGTAATTCTTCCCATTGAAATTGCAAAAAATCTTGCTCTTGTTGTGCCTTGATATGCAGTTCCTGAAGTTCTTTTTTATTGCGTTTTAATTGTTCGTATTGTTTAAATTGAGTTTGATACTTTTTTACTTCCGTTTGCAATTCTGCAAATGCATCCAATGAATTTAATTGAAATATAGGATCAATAATATCTAAATGATCAAATTGTTGATGAATGGAAATCAACATGGGAGCTATTTGATTTATGTCAGTTACTAATGCGGGTGTATCATTAATAAAAGTTCTAGATTTCCCATTGGGTAAAATTTCCCGTCGAATGATAATTTGTTTAGGATCATCGATATCAATGCTGGCAGTAATTTTTTCCTGCAAGCTTAGTGGAATGTCAAAACAAACTTCTACAACACATTTTTCTTCTGCATTACGCAACACCTTTGCATCTGTTCTCGCTCCCAATACGAATTGTAAAGCACCAATCATTATAGATTTTCCGGCTCCGGTCTCACCGGTGATAGCAATAAAATCTGGTGGCCATTGGATGTCCAATGTATCTATAATGGCGTAATTTTTTATGTGGAGTTGTGTTAACATGAATGTTGATCCGGTGTTATAATTTTTATATTATTGTAATAAATTAAAATCAACTTTTTCGCCAAGTTGTTGAGCTTTAGTCAAGTCCGTTTTGCCAGCAGCTTGTTGACCAAGAGCTATATATGTTTTTCCTCTTTCCAAATAATACAAACCTGAATTTGGATTGAATTGAATGGCGCGGCTATAATATTCTATGGCTTTAGTTGGATTGTTCAATGCTCTATGACATCTTCCTCCTTCATACCAGATATCTGCATTCTTAGGATCATATTTCAAATATTTATCTAAATCTCCGAGTGCCAGATCGTATTGACCTTGTTGGTTATAAACTATGGATCGATTTAAATATCCTACTTTCCAAGTAGGATCTAATTCTAATCCTTTCGTTAAGTCAGATAGTGCATTGGGTAAATTTCCTAATTTTGCATTTGCTGCACCTCGGTTGACATAATATTCTGCCATAGGATTCATTTCTATGGCTTTATTGTAATCCAAAATCGCTTTCTGATCTTCATTGCGAATAAAAAATAATTTGGCACGACTATTATACGTTGCATGTCCAGCTTTTAATTCAATGGCTCTAGAATAATCTTTAAGTGCAGCATCATATTGTTTTAAGTCTCTAAGATGATTGGCCCTATTATTAAATGGGAGTGGTGTGTTGTCATAGAATTCAATAACCCGAGTCCAAAGTGTACCGCTATCCTTCCAAATTCCACATTGTTTATAACTCATGATTCCAAAAATGGCGAGATAGCACCCAAATCCTGTTAGCACCATCGATTTTTGAGTTGCATGCGTTTCAACATATTGTTGTACATAGTAACAGCATATAAAAAACAATCCAATATAGGCTATATAGGTAAACCGATCAGCTATATATCCCTGTCCTGCTCCTAAAATTTGCAACAGAAAAACAATATTGAACAGAAAAAAGGCCATTCCAAAAACAAATGCCCTGTAATTTTTTTTAAAGGCCCAATAACTAATATAAAGTATTGCTAAAGCTACCGGTAATGATAAATAATGCCAAACAGTTATGTTCTCCGGATAAGGATATAAGGGTAATAATTCGTAAGGAAAAACCCATTTTATGAGATAGACAATGAAGCTAAAAGATCCAATAAATAGCCTCAATATTCCTGAATGGACTGCTGCAGATTCAAGAGATCCTTGCTTGTCTAACATATATATTCCTAAAAGTCCAAAACACAATGCACCTATAAAATAGAACCATTTTTCTGTAATTAAATTCCACCCTAGTGGTCTGTTTTTCCAGTAGTCTACGGCCAGCATGGACAAAGGCAGCGCTACCATTTGAATTTTTGCAAAAAGTCCTAAAACAAATAATATAAAAATCCAAAACGTCCTTGAAGATTTTTGTTGATCTAAGTTTTTGATATACAGGTACAAGGCACTCAGAAAAAAACTGGCGAACAAAACGTCTTTACGTTCCGTAATCCATGCTACAGATTCAACCCGCATTGGATGAATTCCAAAGAGTAATGCCCCTAATGATGCAAACAGCAAGGTCAGACCTAGCGATCTAAATATATAAAAGACCAAAAAAACACAAAGCAAATGCAACAAAAGATTGTTGAAATGCATAACATGAGGTTTGAACTCTTTAGTAAAGTGTTTTTCTATAGCGAATGTCAATATGGTTAAAGGGTTATAATTTCCAATAACGTCATGCGTAAATATGGCTTTGACATTGTTTTTGTTTAATTCAGAGACATAAGGGTTCTCATAAACATTACGGTCATCATCCCAATTCACAAATTCATTTTTTATGGAAGGAGACAACACCAAAAAACTAATAAAAAGTATGAAGAGTATATAATATCTATCTTTAGAGGAAGTTGGGACTTCTTTATGGATGGGTTTACTAATTATCGGCTTAACGGGTAGGTTTTGTCTTTTTTTGCTCATAAAGCATGAATATTTAGCAAATTTACATCAATTACTGCATTTGATTTTTGAATTCAATCCGCATTAAAACACATGAATAGTAGGTGCAATGTTAAGGAATTTGAAGCAAATCTTGTACTTTTGCTTCATGAAGATATCAGCTGGCGAATTGGCTATTATGGTCAATGGCGTATTGGAAGGGGATCCTACTATGATATTGACCCAACCAAGTAAAATTGAAGAAGGGGTTCCGGGAAGTATTTGCTTTTTAGCTAATCTTAAATATGAACATTTTTTATACGAAACGAAAGCGTCTGTAGTTATCGTAGACCAACATTTTGTTCCCAAATCTAAAATAACTCCTGCTTTATTAAGGGTTGAAAATGTGTATTTAACGGTAAGTCATTTATTGTCTTTATTCGATGAGTCTAAAGAAACTACCTCTGGTATACATCCACAGTCAATCATTCATTCAACAGCGCAGTTGGGACAGAAAGCATCCATTGGAGCTTTCACCGTTCTGGAAAATGATGTCCTAGTTGGAGAATCTACGATTATTCATCCTCAAGTGTACATTGGACCAAATGTTAAAATAGGGGCTCACACGGTAATTTATCCTGGAGTTCGAATTTATAGAGATTGCGTTATTGGCGACCGTTGTGTCATCCATGCTAATGCAATTATAGGTAGTGATGGTTTTGGTTTTTCGCCCGATCCATATGGTAATTATCAAAAGATAGCCCAGGTTGGTAATGTTGAGTTAAAAGATGATGTTGAAATAGGGGCTAATACCACCATTGATAGAGGAACTATGGGCTCCACATTAATCGGTCGCGGGAGCAAATTAGATAATTTAATTCAAATTGCACATAATGTTCAGATCGGTGAACATACTGTCATTGCAGCACAAGCCGGAATAGCGGGAAGTGCTAAAATCGGGAATCGATGCATGATTGGTGGTCAGGTTGGTATCGCAGGACATTTGCAGGTAGCAGATGGAACCATGATTCAAGCCCAAAGCGGAATTGCAAGTTCACTTAAGCAAGAAAATGGCAAATGGTATGGGTCTCCTGCAATTGATTATTATTCGTACCTTCGAGCCTATGCAGCGTTTAAGAAATTACCCGATCTTGTATTAAAAGTAAAAGAACTTGAGGCTTTACTTGAAGCAAGCAAAAAAACCTGATGAAACCATATGAATCAGAAAACCATTCAAAAAGATATCCAAATAGCAGGAGTCGGTTTGCATACCGGTGCTAAAGTTGTAATGACTTTTCGCCCTGCAATTGAAAATCATGGGATTAAATTCAGGCGAATGGATTTGCCGGATCAGCCCTATATACCTGCGGATGTTTCCAAGGTTATTGCGACCAACAGGGGAACAACATTACAAGATGGAGTGGCTCAGGTATGGACTGTAGAACACACGTTATCCGCTTTAACCGGGCTTGGAATAGATAATGTGCTTATTGAACTAGATGGTCCAGAAATTCCAATTCTTGATGGAAGTGCTATCCAGTTCGTTGAAGCTCTACAGGAATGTGGTATCATAGAACAACCCTTTGAAAAGGACTATTTTGTAATTTCAGAAACCATGTCATTTCAAGATCCTGACACTGGAGCTGAATATTTGGCGATGCCCTCAGACCAATTCGAACTGACAACCATGATTGATTTTAATTCAAAAAATCTTGGTCAGCAGTTTGCATCCTTGGACAATATAAAAGATTATGCTCAACAAATTGCCCCATGCAGAACCTTTGTTTTTCTTCATGAATTGGAAAAATTAATGGAGCAAAACCTCATTAAAGGGGGAAATTTGGATAATGCTATAGTTATCGTAGATCGATTAATGAGCCAGGATGATTTAGATCAGTTGGCGAAAAAATTAAATAAACCTTCGGTCAAGGTGGAACGGGAAGGTGTCTTGAATACCCTTACTTTACACTTCTCGAATGAGCCGGCTCGCCATAAATTATTGGATGTATTGGGTGATTTAACACTTTTAGGTAAACCCATACTCGGTAAGATCGTTACTAAGAAGTCAGGTCATAAATCGAATGTTGAATTCGCTAAATTTTTAAAAAAGAAGATGTTGGATCAACGCAAGTTGAAGGGCATACCACTATATGATCCGGATAAAGCTCCGCTTTATAATTCGACCCAGATTCAACAAATGCTCCCTCATAGATATCCATTTTTATTGGTTGATAAAATTATTGAAATCAATAACAAATTTGTCGTTGGTGTTAAAAATGTCACCATGAATGAAAGCATATTTCAAGGACATTTTCCTGGCAATCCTGTTTTTCCCGGAATGTTACTATTAGAGGCCTTAGCTCAGACCGGAGGTGTTTTTGCCTTAGCTCAGCAAGACGAGCCACATCTATGGGATACATACTTCCTTAAGGTCGATATTGCGAAATTTAGACAAAAAGTTGTACCGGGAGATACATTAATATTAAAAATGGAATTAGCTTCGCCAATCCGACGTGGACTGGTTCAAATGATTGGCACGGCTTATGTAGGAAGTAAACTGGTTTGTGAGGCTGATTTAACGGCCCAAATTGTCAAAAGAGATGCATGAATTTCAGTCAATCAAATATTAGTCCCGAAGCAAAAATAGGTCATGGTACCATAGTGGAACCATTCGCCACCATTCAATCCGATGTAATTATTGGAGAAAATTGTTGGATTGGACCCTATGTTTCAATAATGAATGGCACTCGCATTGGAAATAATTGTAAGATATTCCCGGGTGCTGTTTTAGGCGCGGTGCCTCAGGATTTGAAGTTTAATGGAGAGGCCAGTTTGCTAGAAATAGGGGATCACACCATAATCAGAGAGTATTGTACCTTAAATAGGGGTACCAAAGCATCAATGACCACAAAAGTTGGTTCACACAGCTTATTGATGGCTTATGTGCACGTAGCTCATGATTGTTTCGTTGGAAACCATGTTATTTTGGCCAATAATGTTACACTTGCCGGACACATTGACATCCACGATTACGCTATTTTGGGAGGCTTGACTGCCGTACATCAGTTTGTTAAAATCGGACCTCATGTCATGGTTGGAGGTGGATCTTTGGTTATGAAAGATATACCGCCTTTTGCCAAAGCTGCCCGAGAACCACTAACTTATGAAGGCGTAAACACCATTGGATTGCGACGTAGGGGATTTTCTAAAGAACAATTAGATCGAATCCACGATATCTATAGATACCTGTTTATTAAAAATAGAAATATCAGCATTGGTATTAAAATGATTGAAGCCGAACTTCCCGATTCTGAAGAACGCCGTCAAATTCTAGAGTTTGTCCGCAATTCTTCCCGAGGAATTATGAAGGGCCACCGCAGATAATTGATATGAACATCCACATAGAACATCTTTCCAAGCGATTTGTAACCAATCGTTGGATTATTAAGAATATGAATTTACAATGTAGTTCCAGTACTATATATGGAATAAGTGGTCAGAACGGATCAGGGAAGACCACACTGATATCAATGATGTCTGGACTTTTAGTTCCTACCCAAGGTAAAATTAAATGGATTCATCAAGAACAAGTTTTATCAGAGCAAGAATGGTTTCACTATTTAAATATTGCAGCACCCTATGCCGACCTATTTGAATATTTAACCATTACTGAACTTCTTGACTTTCACTTAAAGTGTAAATCATTCTATGATAATATGGATGCCACGCAATTTCTAGATCTCTGTTATTTGCAACCCAACAAACATTCTACCATCAAAAGTTTGTCTTCAGGAATGAAACAACGCCTTAAATTGTGTTTGGCTATTTTAACACAAAGTGAGGTTATTTTTCTAGACGAACCAAGATCTAATCTAGATACCTTCGCCCAACAATGGTATCAGGAATTATTGTTAAAATTTCGAAAGAATCGATTGATCATTATTGCTTCTAACGATGCGGCTGATTTTGATTTAGTGGACGAAGTGATCCAATTGAATACTTAGTGCTATTAAATTTCCTCTAAAGTTTAAACTTTCTTTCTAATTTGGCTTAGGCTGTTCCATTTCGAAAATTATTTTTCTTTGTAATTTAATTGTAGATTTTGCGTTACCATTTCAAATGAAGGTAAAACGTGAAATTCTTGTAATTGCCTTTAAGCTTTTCATTTTAAGTTTATTTTGTTCTTTTCCAATCTTTATACATTTAGATATTTTACCCATAAGGATTTGGGATGAATCGAGATTAAGCATCAATGCCTATGAAATGCTTAAAAACAACAATTGGTTAATTCCATATTTTGAAGGTAAGCCTGATATGTGGAATACCAAACCGCCACTGATGATTTGGATGCAAGTCCTTTGTTCAAAAATATTTGGTTATTCAGAGTTAGCCATGAGGTTGCCATCTGCTATTGCTGCGTTTTTACTCGTACTTTTCTTATCTTATTTTGCAAAACGATATCTAAAAAACTTTTGGTTCGGATTGATTACATGTATAGTCTTAGTGACATCTTATGGATTTATCAACGTTCATGGTACTAGAACGGGTGATTATGATTCATTATTGTGTTTGTTTCTGGTCGTATATTCGCTGTCCTATTTTTTATATCTGGAGCAAAAAAATAAACGTAATTTAATATTCTTTTTTATAGCTTTGATATTGGCCGTAATGACAAAGAGTATTCAGGGATTATTATTCTTACCAGCCTTGTTCATATATACTTTAATTGATAAAAAGTTTTTTATATTCAAAGATCTAAATGTATATAAGGGAATTGCTCTTTTTGTGTTTACTATTGGTGCATACTATTTATTACGAGAAATGTACAATCCTGGATATTTAAATGCAGTATGGGAAAATGAATTGGGTGGAAGATATATGAATACTGTGGAGGAACACACAGGGGAATTTCTTTTCTATTATAATATGTTATTAAAACATCACTTTAAAGAATGGATTTGGTTAGTTCCTATTGGATTTATTATTGGGATTAGCTTTAGGAATATTCTATTTAGGAAATTAACCTATTTTTCAGCTCTTATAAGTTTATCCTATTGGTTAATTATTTCTATTTCTAAAACTAAATTAGAGTGGTATGAAATTCCTCTTTTTCCGTTTTTAGCCATGCTCATAGCTATGGGCATATTTGGAATATTTTATTATTTGTTGATTGAACCCAAACTTAAAACCATTTTTTTATTTCCGGTGATGAGTTTTCTCTTTCTTTTTAGTTTGTCTTTTGTACCATATACTAAAATGGTGGACAAAGTTTATTTACCTAAAGAATATCCTTGGGACGATGAATTCTATCAATTGAGTTATTATTTAAAGCACGCACTTAATAAATTAGAAGAGACCCGAGCTTATAATATTTGTTATGATGGGTATCATGCCCATATATTGTTTTATTTAAATCAATTGAATGATTTAGGGCAAAATATAGGATTTAAGGATTGGGTATTTTTAGAAAAAGGGGATTTAATTATTGCAAGTCAATCCAATGTAAAGCAATATATTGAACAATATTATATTTATGAATTGATAAGTGAGAATAAAACAATAAAAAAGTATAAAATAATAGATCTAAAATGTTGAAGAGTATTAAAATATTTTATTCATTTTTATCTGAATGAATTGAATTATTTTTCACAGACATAATTATTTTGGTAGACTTAATTGAGGAGTAGATGTGGATTTTCGTTTAATGAATATAATTAAATGAATAATTTTGAATTTGGGATATTCTTTAAATTTAATGCACCATTAAATAGCATATCTAAAGTTTGTCATTTTAATATTATATTTGTGTAATGATTATAATTTATGAGTAAAATATCCGTTATTATTCCCATCTACAATGAAGAAACCAATATTCAGGTACTTTATGAGCGATTGAAAAAAGTATTGAATGGTATTGAATTGGAGCATGAATTATTGTTTGTCAATGACGGCAGTCAAGATCAATCCATCCAAGTCATCAAGCAATTGGCTGAACATGATATAAATGTAAGATATATAGATTTTAGTAGAAATTTTGGTCATCAAATTGCTGTGACTGCAGGTATAGATGCAGTACATTCAGAGTATGTTGTGATTATAGATGCTGATCTCCAAGATCCTCCGGAATTGATTCCAGAGATGTATGAGAAGATGAAGGAAGGTTTTGAGGTAGTCTATGCCAGAAGAAGATCCAGGAAAGGGGAACATTTTTTAAAAAAAGTAACTGCCAAATTATTTTATCGAATACTTACCAGCATTACACATATTTCTATTCCGTTGGATACAGGTGATTTTAGAATTATGCATAAAAAAGTGGTTGACGTGCTTAAGTCCATGCCTGAACAAGATAAATTTTTAAGAGGACAGATTAGTTGGATTGGATTTAATCAAACGTATGTAGAATATGATAGGGATGAAAGACTTTCAGGAACTACAGGGTACACCTATTCTAAGATGATTAAATTTGCATTAGATGGGATTACATCATTTTCCAATTTTCCATTGAAAGTTGCCAGTTATTTAGGTTTTGTAGTTTCATTTTTTTCTTTTCTTTTAATTCTCTATGCGTTGTATTCTCGTCTAGTATCCAAGCATTTTGTACCGGGATGGGCTTCCATTATGATTTGTGTTTTATTCCTAGGGGGAGTGCAATTAATTTCAATTGGAATCATTGGGGAATACATCAGTCGAATGGGTAATAACATTAGAAAAAGACCATTATATATCGTCAAAGATCAGAATTGATCCAGACTAAAATATTACTTTGCAATTGGACATGATGGTTTATCTTTATACCACAAAGTGTCTATCGAATCGTGAGGGAATTTTTTCATAATGCTAAACGCCTGCTTTTGCTTTCGGTCCCCATTATGTTGGGTAGTGCTGGACAGAATGTCATAGCATTGACAGACAGTTTGTTTTTGTATCGATATGACGAAAATGATTTTGCGGCAGTTGGTTTTGTTAGTGTCTTTTATTTGGTTATAGCTGCAATTTCTTATGGATTTGCGAAAGGCGGTCAGATTTTAATTGCTAGAAAATATGGAGAGCGGTCCAATGATTTTGTCAAAAAGTATTTTTACGCAATTGTATTTTTTGAATTCGTGATTGGTCTTCTGATGTTTTTTATATTAAGATTTTTTAGTGAACCCATTTTACGTTTATTTCTAGATTCTGAAGTCATTTTAGCAAAGTCTTTGGCATTCCTGCATTATAGAATTTATGGTATCATGTTTTCGTATGTTGGCTTAGCCTTGGTTTCATTATACATGGGAATCAGTAAGCCTAAGATTATTTTACTGGATACTGTTTTCCTTGGACTTATGAATTTAATCTTATGTTATGCATTAGTCTATGGACATTTCGGTTTACCAGAAATGGGAATAGCTGGGGCAGGTCTTGCCAGCGCATTGGCAGAAATTGCGGCGTTTGTTTTTTTTGTAGTGTATATGTTATTTGACAAAGAATTAAAACAATTCGAATTATTAAAAATTCCTCACATCGAATTCTCTTGGATTAAAACCATATATAGTGTCAGCATCCCCATTCTTATACAATCCGTTATTGCTATTGGAAGTTGGTTTGTATTCTTTAGTTTTATCGAAAAACTTGGAGAGCGGGCATTGGCAATTTCAAATTTGCTAAGAGTCGTTTATTTGATTTTTTCAATACCGTGTTGGGGATTTGCGGCAGCTATTAATACTATGGTAAGTAAAACAATCGGGCGGGGTAAAGAACAGCGGGTTCTTAAACAGGTGTACCATTCATCTTTTATTTCATTCATAACATCGGCTATATTGACATTTCCTTTTTTGATTTTTTCTCACCACATCCTGTATCCTTTTTTAGGAGGTGAAGATGTTATGATATTTAATGCTACAATTCCCTATTTTAGATTACTCTACATCATATTGCTGATGTATTCGGTTTCAACCATTTTTTTTAATGCCGTAATTGGAACCGGGGAAACCATCAAGGGATTAAACATTCAGGTGCTCAGTTCTATCTTTTACTTAGGGATCACTTATATAGCCATTAGATATCCTGAAAGTATGGGCTTGAGTTGGGCTTGGGGTTCTGAAATCGTCTATTGGGGTATCCAATGTTCCCTTTCATGGTGGGTTTTGAAGTCAGGAAAGTGGTATTTTATAAAATTTTAATCGATCCTGATATTTTTTCTAATAGGGGATAAGTAGCTGATATTAGCTTATTAAAATAGTAATTATATTTATATATGATTGATTATCAATGAGTCACCATTGAAGTATATTCTTATATTTAGATTTTTTATATAAATCTTTTCTCTATTTTTGCACCCTTATGAGATTGAAAAACCTCGAAATTAAAGGATTTAAAAGTTTTGCTGACGATACAGTAATTCATTTCAATGAAGCTGTAACGGGTATTGTTGGACCTAATGGTTCCGGTAAATCCAATATAGTAGATGCCATTCGTTGGGTTTTGGGTGAACAAAAAGGCCGTGAGTTGCGTCTGGAGCACATGGTTGATGTTATATTTAATGGTACTAAAAAACGAAAAGAAGCTCCACTTGCTCAGGTAACCCTGACTTTTGAAAATACAAAAAATCTCTTGCCTCTGGATTATCACAATATCTCTATTTCAAGGTTATTGTACAGAAGCGGAGAAAGTGAATACAGGCTAAATAATGTTACCTGCAGGTTGAAAGATATCACATCCTTATTTCTAGATACTGGTGTGGGGTCTGATTCGTATGCCATTATCGCTCTTGGGATGGTTGAGGATATTTTATCCAATAAGGAAAATGCCAGACGGAAGATGTTTGAGCAAGCAGCAGGGATATCAAAATACAAAGCAAGAAAGCGGGAATCCATTAATAAGCTAAAGGCTACCAATGAAGATTTAGCTAGAATTGAAGATCTATTATTTGAAATTAATAATAATTTAGTCGAATTAGAGAAGCAAGCCAAGCGCACGAAGAAGTATTTCGAGATGCGTGACAAGTACAAATCTACTGGGTTGTTATTAGCACATATTTCAGTACAACGATTAAAAGAAAAAATCCAAGGTCTAAATACCCAGATTGAAGCAGAAATAATTAAAGTACAGGATCAGGAAGTATTATTACACCAATCTGAAGCGGATCATGAGAAGTTTAAAAAATCTCACCTCGATCAGGAAAAAAACCTGGGAGATTTCCAAAGAAAGGTTAATGAAATATTAGATAGTATTCGCTTAACAGAAAGCGAGATCCAAATCAAAGAACAGAAAAAATTGCTCATCAAAAATCAGCAAGAACATGTTTTAAAATCTTCAATGGATGCTAAATCAAAAATTGAAGTTTTAAAACAAGATATCCTTCTGATTGAGACAGAAATTGCAAAAACAACACTTGAAGTAGATAAAGTAAATGCATATTCTTCCGGATTAGGACTCGAATATACTGAAATTCAATCGAGGTATGATGGATTGAAAATTGGAGTTGACCAATATTATGCCCAAAAGCAACAATTGGAAAAACAAGTATTCGATCTTGAAAAAGAGATCGCCATCCAACTTAATCAATATGAAAATTTTGATGCTGACACCAACAGAAATAAGGATGAATTGGAGCAAAGAACCAATGAGTTTAAATCCATACAGCAAGAAATTGACGATTCAAATAAACGTATTCAGGATATACAAGTTGTCATAGCAGACATTTCTAAAGCTGAGGAAGAGCGACAAGCTACCTTAGTTACCTTGCGTTCTCAAATTGATACGCAGACCCAAAAAATTGGTGAAATCAACAGACGTAAAGACGCTAAGAAAAACGAATATGAATTATTAAAATCAATGGTTGAAAAAATGGAGGGTTTCCCGGAATCCATTCGTTTTTTGAATCAGAATTGGCGGAAAGATGTCCCTGTATTAACAGATCTGATTTATACAGATGAGAAATATAGATCGGCGATAGAGCTGTACTTGGAATCTACACTCAATTATTACGTAGTGCATTCTGAATCAGAAGCGGTTCATGCGATCAGACTGTTGTTTAGCAATGCAAAAGGAAAAGCGAACTTCTTTATTCTCGACAAGTTTAAAAATGAAATAACTGAACCTGTCGTTATTCCCGGATGTATTTCAGCTTATTCTTTAATTGAGGTCGATTCGATTTATAAACCTTTGTTGAATTACCTGCTCAAGGATGTTTATATTCAGGAACACGATAGTCAATTAGAAGACGTAATAAAATTCCCGGATGAAGTTTCTGTCATTAGTTTAAGCGGATCCATAGTTAAACAAAAAAACACAATTTCAGGAGGTTCGGTTGGCTTGTTCGAAGGCAAAAAATTGGGTCGTAAGAAGCACCTTGAAAAATTAGAACAAGATATTAAGGTTTTAGAATCTGAAGTGTTGGATATGGATAGGGCATTGACCTATTTAAAGAATGAACAAAAGAAATTTGATCTCATTAATAAGCAACAGGAACTGGTTGCTGCTCGTAAGCAGGAGTCAGAATATTTACAACGATTAGCTCAGATTTCTACGAAACAACAACACTTTAATGAATTAAAGGAACGAATTGAATTAAGGATTCAGGATAATACTGAAAAGCAAATTACACTAAGAAAAAATCAGGAAGAAAAGTCCATTGATTTGTCTAAAGCGAAATCATCCTATCAAGAATTAATAAATAGTATTAGTCAATCTGATCAAGTATTTGATAAAGTATCACTTGAATTGTCCCAAAGTGCAGCCGCATTTAATCAATCTAAATTGGAAGTTATGAAGTGGCAAAACACACTGGATAATATAACCAAAGATCTGGAATACAAAACCAGACAGATTGATGAATCAAGTCGTCAATTGGATCATGATTTAAAAAATTTAAATAATCAGGAATCGGAATTGGTACAATTGGATTTGGATTTAATGGAGTTGAAAAAAAATCTTGAAGATCGATTTGAATTCAAGAAAAATATGGAGGCAGACCTTTCCAGTTTGGAACAAGAATATTATACCATACGAAATACTATTTCTGAATACGAAGGTAAAATTCGTACAGCTCAAAGAAACATCAGTGATATTCAGTCTATGACGAATTCACTAAAGGATCAGCGCTCAGAATTCAATTATAGAATTCAATCTAGTTATGAGAAAGCCATGATTGAATTTAATACCAATATTGATGATTTTGTTCCTGATCAGGAGACTGAAGGCATGGAGGAAGAGCAATTGAGAGATCGTGCGATGTATTATAAAGTACGACTTGACAATTATGGTGAAATAAATCCATTGGCATTAGAAGCCTATGAAGAAATGAAGACGCGGTTTGATAAAATTCAAGAACAACGTCTCGATATACAAACTGCTCAAGTTAGTTTATTAGAAACCATTAAAGAAATTGAAGAAACTGCGACAGCTAATTTCTTAATGGCATTTAATCAGGTCAGGGTTCATTTTCAAGATGTTTTCAGATCTTTATTTACAAGTGATGATGATTGTGATTTAATCTTGTTGGATGAGAATGATCCTTTAGAATGTGATATTGATATTGTGGCCAAGCCTAAGGGTAAACGACCAAAATCCATCCACCAATTATCTGGAGGGGAGAAGACTTTGACTGCGATTGCACTATTGTTTTCATTGTACTTATTAAAGCCGGCACCATTTTGTATTTTTGATGAAGTAGATGCACCGCTGGATGATATTAATATTGAAAAATTCAACACCATTATCCGTAAATTTTCTTCTGACTCTCAATTTATTATCATTACTCATAATAAATTAACCATGGCTGAAGTAGATGTATTGTATGGTGTTTACATGGAACAGCAGGGTATTTCTAATGTGGCTGCTGTGGATTTTAGGAAGTATGAACATGATGTCGTACTTTCTGGAATGGAGAATTAATTCGTATCAAAAGCAAAACAAAATACTTATTGGATTAATTTAATAGGAATTGTTAATTGGTTACTATAAAGTGTTATAGATATCTCAAGAAACTATAAAATGATAAAAAATCGTATATGTGTAGTAGTTGTTTTAATTATTTGCATGTTTAAGTGTAGAGTGGATGATTCAGGTAATCAAATATGTGGAAACACATCATTTTTTCCTGTGTTTTCTGATTACACATCAACTGACATCTTAGGAATACAAACTGGATTATATGACTCAACTGATTGGGTTAATGATACAAATTGGTTAATATGTGAAGAAAATTTATTTCCACAATTTCAAAATTTGACAAAAGGGTTTGAAAAATACTCAAATATTCAAATTTCTCCAGCATTTCCAAATCCAACAAATTCATCAATAATATTTAACTATTCAAAAGAATCTGATGTGCGATTTAGCTTTAGGATTGTTAATAAGAATTTGAAAATTATTAGATCATTAGACTCTATCTATAATAATTCTGTTTTAATAAATGTAAAAGATGTTGTTTCGGCATCAGATAAAATAGTAAGAATATATTATTTTTTTGAACGAAATGACAGTTGTTTGTATAAAGGACATGGAGATCTCAAAATTAATTAAATTACGCTATAACACAATCTTAAACAACAGTGAGTGAAATTTTTTCCCTAATGTTTAAAGTTAAATTACATAATTGACGTGATAACTTTGCTAAAAGAGATTCAGGCATGACTTTCGCTTAAATATTATTAACTTTTAGTCAGAAAGGATATTCCGGTAATGCGGTAATAAAGTCAAAACTTTGTGTTTCAAATCGAATAGCTGCTGCATAGGTATAGAGCCCATTGGTAATGCATAGATAGGGCGCTTTTAGAATCATGTTATATCTTGCAGCCTGATCAAAGGTAGATTGACCAAAATCGACCATAGGAGCTTTACATTCGATAAGGATATGTGGTTCAGCAGATTTGTTATAAACCACTAAATCAAATCTGCGTTTCATTTGATTATAGATCAGTTGTTTTTCTACTGCAATTCGGGCCAGACTATAATTTAACTCTTGATTGAGGTATAAAATAAAAACTTGTCTGACGATTTCTTCCGGATTTTCATGTATCCATTTACGCCGAATGGGATCAAATATTTGTTGTTGACTATTTCTCTTTAATACTGGGATAAATTTGTTGAAATCAATGTTAAGCCCGTTCATGTATTTTTATTTCATGGAATAGTTTTGAAGTGGACCGGAATAAGGAGTTGGTGTTGCGAGGCCAATAATTTTTATATTGCATAAATAGATGACTGTCAAAATGGATGATTTCAAATCCGGCATATTCGAGGCATTTAATCAGATGCCATTGCCATTCTATTTGCTGCAAAGACAAGTTATGGTGAACCAACAATTGATCAATGATCCAAATGGATTTGTGAGTGCCTTTATGCATAAGTAATTCACTAAATTTCTCTATTGAGTTATGGCCATCCATATGCATTAGATTCCAATCTAAACCGGTCAGAGGTAGAATAATGGATTCCATTTGTTTTGGCAAAAAACTTAAACATAGTTGGTTAGAATTAATCCAGATTCTGATGTGATTAACATTAGATAATATAAAACTTGACAGTGCAAAAATGTGTTTATTCATTTCAGAAGGATGCAATTCTGTCAATAGGTTTTTTAATTTGATCGGAGGTGCTTGACTGATTGCGATATTGAAATGTGCTTTAGCAGACAATCCTTCATTTATGGTAATATAATGGTAGCTGGATTTTTCTAATTTTTGTTCATAAAGTTCGTCTTCTTTATGACTTAAGTTCCAAACTTCATCCCAACCTACATGATTAAGTTGTGGGAAATATTCCTGATGTTGATGTTCTAAAATAATAATTGGAAAGAGTGTGGCAAGCGTTGGTAAGGAATGATAATATTCTTGTAATGAACTTGAATTGACTCGATTATTTTTAACCGATTCATATAAATTTGGATTCGATTGTGTTAGAGTTTGTATAGCCTCAAATTGTTTTTGTTCATATAAAGATTGTATATAAGTTGGTAAATGATTTTTAAATTTTTTGATATGTTCTTTTATTCGATTTGTATGATCATTGAGGTATATAGAATCATGAATAAAGCTAGAACTTATACCTTGATTGTAATAAAAAAGATCCAGTTGAAGTCCCCATGAAGAATAGGGTGTTTGTCGTAATTGATCTAGAATATTTTTTTCAATTTCATTAAAAGACTGATAGTGCTGCTTCCAATTAAAATAGACTTCAAAGTAAGTTTTTGAATTTAATATTTCTTTTGCATTAGAAATTGTAAATTTGATATCTTTTATATACTCGTGGATCGTTGTACTCTTCAGTGCAATAGGCTGTAAAAGTATCGAAATATTATTGATGTCTTTCAGCCAGTCATTTACCTCGGATAAGATCAATTCAAACGATCTCTTATGAGTTTGAGAAAGTAGTTGACTTGGATTAATGTTTAGTTGTAATGAAAGCGTATGTTGATAAATGATTTGTTGAATTTGGGATAAGTTTAATTCTTCTATGGTTTGCATCCATGATAAATCAGCAAGTTGATGTTGTTGAGGGATGAATTCCAGAATTTTATTTTTAAATTTTGTTAAAGTATAATCATATTTTATTTTTAAAGCTGCGTCATATTTAACTTTTTGATTTATTTTAATTTGGACCAATGTATCATATAGTGGTAACAAATGATCTTGAATATGACTTAAAGTACTCAATGTCCATTCATCTAAAAATAATTCTAAATGAGATAAAATGGCTTCTCCGGTTTTAATCCATGAATCTATAAAATGGGTAATGTAAGTCCAGGCTTCTTCTGGTAAAAAGAGTTCAAATAATTTGTCATTGAGATGATTTAAAGGATGATTCAACGGTAAATTTCCTTGATGAATGGAAGTTGCAGATTCGATACCTTTTTTTAATCGCAAATATTGATGGTGGCTGATCAATTCATTTGAAAATAAGCGAAAGTTGATTTGGGTGGTATTAAGTTTAATCCATCGACACAGTTGCTCTATGTAGTTTTCATGAGATGGATTGGTTTTATGATAGATATTTTCATAAATTTTAGCTAAGTGATGATATTGAATGGCAATTTGATCAAGAATTTCATGAGTAGGGTCAATATCGAGTTTACCGGCAATCGTTTTAGGGGAAAATTCGATTAAGTGTTTTTCAATTTCTGAACGAGAATGCTTAAAAAACAGACTTAAATGGTTAATATTGAATTGATCTAAGAGTTCTTTAATTAATGTTACATCTTCTGCACTATCTACAAGTATCAGTGTTTTTCTGGAGGTTATAAGATTTCGGATAAGTTTATTGTGCAGCCATATTTTTTTTGCATTAGCATTGAGTGGTCTGATGTGGATATGAGACTCCGTTTCTGAAATCAACATGGACTGAGCCACATCATCTGGCATAGGGTATAAATAAAGAAATAGATCTTGACGCATCGGCAAAGGTCATATTAAAGATACAAATATATATAAATATTTTATATATGTATGTTATTTTAATAAAATTTTTATTTCTTTTGGGGAATTATTTATGGTTAACTGATCTTTTGAGGCCTTTTCCTTGAAAAGTGCAGTTTTATACCTGTTTTGAATTCAATCTTTCCCATTTATTCTATTGTATTTACTATGAGTCCCTTTTAACTTTCGGAGTAAGAACACATTTTTGGCTGAATTTGTAGATATCTTGAAAAATGCCTACCATACAGTAATTAGAAATTCAAATTAAATTCGAAGAGATATTGTTGAATTGATTCATCATGAGGAAACTTACTAAGTCAAAAGAGATTGGTTTTTTAATTTTAAACAGTACAAAAAATATTTTAAGCGGTTCTCTTTAATTCTAAAACCGTAATTTCTGGCCAGATTCCAACCCGACCTGCAAAAGCAAGAAATCCAAATCCACGATTAATGTATATAGATCGTTCAAATTCTGTTTTTAAACCAGCCCAATGCGCATATCTGAATTGTACTGGACTCCATTTGAATCCTGGAATTTCAACTCCCATTTGGGCGCCGTGAGTATGTCCGGATAAAGTTAAATTGATTTTGTTGGGATGTTGCTTTACTTCCTGCTCCCAATGTGAAGGATCATGTGACAATAAAATTTTAAAATCTGTAGCATTGAGTCCGTTTAATGATTTTTCCAAATTTCCTCTTTTGCCGAAGCCAACTCCCCAGTTTTCTACACCAAGTAAATAGATCTTCTCACCATTTTTTTCAATTGTAATATGTTCATCCAACAAGAGTGAAAAACCCATTTTAGAATGTTGTTTTTTTAATAAATTCAAATTAGCTACTTTTTCAGCATCATTGGGCCAAGAGATGTAATCTCCATAATCATGATTTCCTAGGATAGAATACTTTCCATGTGGTGCTTCAATTTTAGAAAAAAGATCAAGATAAGGCTCGATTTCTGTTGCTACATTGTTGACTAGATCGCCTGTGAAAACAAATAAATCAGATTGTTGTCCCTTTGCCAATTCAACACCTTTTTTTACACTTTCTATATCATCAAAACTACCCGAATGAATGTCTGATATTTGTGTAATGGTAAATCCTTCAAATGTTTCCGGCAAATTGTCGAAATATAAAATTTGTCTGTGAACTTTATAATTGTATTTACCTTTGGTGACGCCATATAAAAAAGCTACAAATGGCACACTGGCAATCCCTAAAGCAACTTGACTAAAGAATAATCTTCTTGATGGTAAAAATGGTGAATCGGAATGATTTGTAGAAGAAAATTGTGATACTGTGCCCTGGATTAATCTAAAGAGGTCTTCAGAAAATAATATAATAATGAAAAATATTTTCGTTACAAAAAGGGTGACAAACATGTTTAATGCCCACTTCGATATAGCACTCATTGAATGCGTTTGGCGAAATTGGTACATTCCATATAACAAGATAATAAAACTTCCCCAAGTAATAAACCAATATGAGTACTGGATAAATAGCGCCCAGGATGAGTTATTTAAACTGGTTGTAAGAACCTTAATTCCTTGCAAGGCATAAACATCTATAAGTATTAAAACAATAATAAGTAGGAAGAAAAAAATCATATGAACCTTGTATTAGTGTAGGAATATACGATAAACTAATTTTAGGTGTTTAAGGTTCAATTTTGTGGAAGCAAAAATAATTTAAATAGATCTTAAAGAATTTATTTTAAATATATAAGATTGAAATTGAAGATCTATAAATCTTTATCTTTTTTGAAAATTAGGGCAAAAAAAAATCTTAATACGATTTGAAACAAACCGTATTAAGATTAAAAATTGGATTGAAATTACTTAGCTTTAGGCGCAGCAGCTTTAGAGTCAGTTACAACAGGTTTAGTTGTTGGTTTTACTGCTTTTTTTGTTGTTTTTGGAGCAGCACATGCTGATGTACATGCATGACCTTTTTCTCCATGAGCGTATACGTGAGTTCCTGTTTTGCAAGCAGCAGTACAAACGTGTTCAACTGGTTTAGCAACTTCTTTATCTGCAGGTGTTGCAGTTGTCGCTTTAGTAGTTGTCGCTTTAGTAGTTGTCGCAGGAGCTGTAGTAGCTGCTGGAGTTTGTGCTTGAACTGCAGCAAAAAAACAAAAAGCGCTTAATAATAAAAAAAACTTTTTCATTGAATTAAATTTATGTGATTAAAAAAAATGTTTCCGTTGAAAGATCCAAAATACCAATAATACAGCAAAGTTACTAGGATCTCTATTATATATCAAAATACTTAAATTGGTTATCATTAAAATTAGGTTAAAATCTATTTTCTATTAACAAATTATTTGATTTTTGATTAATGTTTAATGTGTTGAGTAATACAATAGACCAAAATTAAATATGTACTAATAAGTTTTTTTGTTATAATTAATAAATAAAAGAACGTAGGTTGTCTAGAAGTAGTATAATTAGTTACTTAATATAAGGTTAATGATTCCAAATGTATTCTTTTTTGTTCATTAGTAAGGCCTCACCGGTAAAGGTTTTTTCACCGTTCCGGACGTCAAAAATAGCACAATCGTAGAGAATACGGTTCTTTTCAGGAAATATTTCTTTTACTGTAATTATGGCTTCATAATCAATATCGACAAACATGGGTTTGAGCCATTGCATGGTTTGTTTCATATAAATATGACCATCTGCCTTCCAAAGGGCACCAAATATCTTAGTAAATACACTGCCTCCTAAAAAGCCGTGAATTATATTGCGACCAAATGGGCTCTGGGCACCTGCTATGGGATCAATGTGTAATGGATTGATATCACCGGTAACTTGGGCAAATAGATTTACTTGTTCCTGGGTAAATTTGAATTGATGCTTGAATTGGTCTCCTAACTGAATCATGATAAGCTTATTTTATCAGTAAATGGGTCTTTTTTTTCCTTTTGTCGTATATTTGCGCCACAAAATATAAATTTTTGTTGAATTCGCCTGAATTCAATCATTTCATGTCAATTTTTTCAAATAAAATATTTTTAATGGATAGTAATAATTCAAATTTTTTTCAACAATGGTTTGATAACCAGATGGAATGGAGTAAAAAAATGTTTAACAATAATGAAACCAAAGAAGGTCAGCCTAAGTCTAATACAGATGATTGGATCAATAAATGGCAAGATTGGACCAACAGCGATTTTTCTTCCTGGACTAATCTAATGAAAGGGAATCCATACCATTCTCTGATGGACCAACATCCATTATCCCATATGGGAGACTTATCATCTAAAATGAAGGAGGGTTTGAACCAGTGGGGAACATTTACTAAACAGTATTTTGATGCTATGAATATCCAGGATCAGGATTGGTATAAACAGTTCCAAAATATGACTTCCGCCGAGTCTTTTAAAGGAATGGGTAGTTTAAAGGAGAGTTTTGGTAAATTTTTTGAATTGTGGAGTCCAATGATAAAAAGCATTCAAAATAATACATTTTCGATGGATCATTTTGCAAGAATGTTTGATGCTGAAAAATTCAAAAGTTTTATTGATAGTAGTTTTAAATTTTTACCGGACGAGGCAAAAAAACTTATGGATCAAATGAGTCAAGGATTTCTACAAGGAATGAAGCAAATGAGTGAAATGAATCTGAATCCTTCCAATGGTTTAAATTTTAAAATGCCCAATATGTCTGGTTCAGGAATGCCAAATGCAACGCATATCTGGGATATGTATAATACTTGGAGAAATTCAATGAATGAACAAATATTGCCATTGACAAAACTTATGCAAGGCAACGCTTCTGTTGAAAAGGCTAAGATTTGGAGTGATATTATTGATATGTCTGTGGAGCATAATTTGAAAAGCACTCAAATGCAAATGATGACTTACAAAGCAAGTGCACAAGCCATGGAACGTGTAGCTAAACATGTTGCAGAAAAAGTTCAAAAAGGAGAGAAGGTTGAAAGTATGGTAGGATTGTATCAGTACTATTTAATGTCCGGAGATACCGTGTTTACAGAATTATTTGAAAGTGATGAATACAGTAAGATTATGACAGAAGTCAGCAGTCTGAAACAAAGAATCAAAGCGGCCGTTGATATCGAAATGGAAAAAACTTTTTTTGTTAATATGCCAGTTGCCACCCGAACAGAAATGGATGAGGTGTACAAAACTATTTATGAATTAAAAAAGACAGTAAGAAATTTAGAACGCGCACTATCCGAAAAGAATACTCCACCAAATAACGAAATTAAAAAGGAAGAAAAACAAATTCAAGTTGAGGTAAAGTCTCCGATTACACCATCGGAAATTAAAAAACCTCAAGCCAGTAAATCAAATTCTAAATCTCCTTCAAAACGGAAAAAATAAATAGGATTTAAAGGTGATGCTCAACTTTAATTCTTAAACCCAATAAATTAACCATTTAATTCAAAATATATGATCAATTCAAATAGCGTTTTTAATGAAATGATAACGGTCAATGATAAATTCAGAAAAGTATATCAGACACTTAAAAACATTGATGCTGTTGAAGTAGCCACAACACCAAAAGAATTGGTGTGGCAATGTGATAAAGTGAAAATGTTTCACTACATTAGAGAAACACCAGCTACATGTAAAATTCCTGTATTGGTTTCTTTTGCATTAATGAATAGACATGATGTCTTAGATCTACAACCAGATCGTTCATTGATGAAAAAATTACTCGATGAAGGTCTTGATATTTACATCATGGATTGGGGATATCCCACCAGAGCAGACCGTTATTTAACGATCGAAGATTATATTTTGGGTTATATGAATGATGCTGTTGATTTTATTAGAGCTAAACATAAGGTCCCAAAAATTAATAAAATGGGTATATGTCAAAGTGGTTTATTTAGTATGGTTTACGCATCAATATTTCCAGAGAAATTACAAAGTTTGGTAACTTATGTAGCTCCATTTGATTTTACAGATACCAATTGTAACATGCTGTATAAATGGTCTAAATATATTGATGTAGATACCATGGTAGATACGCAGGGTATTATTAGGGCTGATGTTATGAATAGTGCCTTTGGAATGCTTAAACCAAGTATGGACATAGCCAAATATTTTGGTGTAATGGATATGATGGAGGATCAGGATAAACTGATCAATTTCTTAAGAATGGAGAAATGGAAGAATGATTGCCCTGACCTAAGCGGGGAAATGTATAGAAAATACATTAAAGATTTTTTCCGAGATAATAAACTTATAAAAGGAACCTTCGAATTGGACGGTAAAGTTGTCAATCTTAAGAATATGACTGTGCCTTATTTGAATGTATATGCAACAGAAGACAATATCATTCCAAATAAATCTACAATTGCTATTATGGATCATTTGACAGGATCTAAAGATAAACAATTATATGCATTTCCAGGTGGACATATTGGTGTTTTTGTAGGTGCTAAATCACAGAAGGAATTGGCCCCAAAAGTAGCTCAATGGGTATCTGAACGATCATAAAGGATCGATTCTATAGAATATAAAGGAATTCATTCTATTATTTTAGTAACGATTCACTGAAGTAATTGACTTGTCTATCATGGTTTTATAACCCAAGTAAATCAGTTTGATCAAATTGTAATTTATTAGAATAATCTAATATTTTAATACGTTAAATACTAAATGAAAATGATGTTAAGAAATACTTATATAGGATTGTTTTTTTTGGTTATATGTTATTCCGGTTTTGGACAAAGTGAGTCATCTTTTATTAAGTTTAAAATTAAAAATGCAGGTCTATATACCAATGGATATTTTTCCCAATATAACTTTGATTTGTATTACAATAAGGCCAATCCGCAACAAAGTAAATTCAATGGAACACTGCGTGCATCAAGTATAAATACTGGAGTAACCATGCGTGATAATCACTTGCGATCAAAGGAATATTTTAATGTTTTAGAATTTCCTGAGATCATTTTTATTTCTAGTAATATAAATGTGATTTCTTCAAATGAATTGAATGTATCAGGAACTCTTAATATTAAAGGCATTTCAAAAAAGGTAAACTTTAATGTTAAAGTATCCAGTGGTATTAATAAAGATGTGTTGAATGCTACATTGGTATTGAATCGATTGGATTTTGGAATTGGTAAGAGTAGTTGGACTTTATCTGATGTAGTTAGTTTGAATTTGAGGTATACTCAAGAAAATAAATAATAATATCTTAATTCTTTTAGTTATATTTACATTAAGGACTGTACTTTATGGTTCTGTTTTTAATGAATAAAAATGGAAATTAGTCTTTTTAGAAATATTGTTACACATTTACGGTTTTCTTTTTCAATATTATTACTACCTGTATTTTTATTTGCAATGAGTCAAGCATCTTCTGTTAATTGGATTCATGCGTTTATTTGTTTTGTTGTATTACATGTATTAGTTTACCCTTCCAGTAATGCTTATAATAGTTTTATGGATCGGGATACAGGAAGCATAGGTGGGCTCAAAAATCCACCTGCAGTACCGCAATCTATTTATATGGTGTCGTTAGTGTTTGATGTTTTAGCCCTATGTATCAGTTATATGTTTTTAGGATTTGCAGTTTTTGCTTTAATTGCGAGTTATATTATCGCATCAAGAACCTATAGTTATAGAGGTATTCGATTAAAAAAATATCCTTGGGTTGGATTTTTAATAGTAGCATTATTTCAAGGTTCCATTATTTATTTAATTAGTTTATGGAGTTTCCAAGGAAGTGTGATTTTTGAATTAAAGTTATATTGGGGAATGCTGATTTCTTTTTTTATGATGGGCTCCAGTTATCCTTTGACTCAAGTGTATCAACACAAACAAGATAGGGAAGATGGTGTTCTCACCTTAAGTATGGTACTGGGTGTAAGAGGGACTTTTATTTTTTCAGGAATCATGTTGCTTGTTTTTGTTATTCTGATGATATTTTTTTTATATTCATATGAACCTTTGTTAATGATTCCTTTATTAATATTTTGTACTTTTCCGGTTAGTATTTATTTTACAAATTGGTTTCGAAAAGTATGGAGAGATGATTTGGAAGCGAATTTTGAAAACACCATGCTTATGAGTCATTTGGGAGCATGGTCTACAAATTTGTTTTTTGGATCCGTGTTTTTGTTTAAATATTTTAACATTATGATTTGAGTAACATTACTGCTATTTCATGTCGGACTGGACAATTTCAATTTAGTCGAGATCGGATATTTCATTTTTTAAATGAAATGTTTAGTGACAAAAATATATTTCGAAAATTTCAATTTATTTGGAATGAATCAGGAATTACTAATAAATATTCAGTGATACCTGATTTTGATTTGGATTGCAATGAACCATTATTATACAAAAAAACAGATGTTTTACCCACCACATCTTTACGGATGCAAGTTTACAAATCGGAAGCTGTTAAACTAGGCCTTCTTGTAGCCCACGACAGTATTAAGAAAGCAAATATTAACGTCAACGAAATATCTCATTTGATTACAGTTTCTTGTACCGGCATGTGTGCACCGGGATTGGAATTATTACTAGCTCATGAATTGCAATTGGATTCAAAAGTTAAAAAACATGCAATTAATTTTATGGGTTGCTATGCTGCATTCCATGGTTTAAGATTAGGAGATTTAATAGTGAAAGATAATCCAGAAAGCAAGGTATTAATTGTATGTATTGAATTGTGTTCCTTGCATTTGAGAAATGACAAGAGTGATGATAATCTTTTATCGTTAACTTTGTTTTCTGATGGCGGATCAGCTTGCATTATGCAGGGTGAAGCCATTGCCGGACCCTATTTAGAATGTGTAGATTTTAATTCAGATTGGATTCCGGATAGTTCTTCTGAAATGGGATGGGATATAGGAGATCAGGGGTTTGAAATGATTTTAAAAAGGACCATACCAGATTTTATTGAGCGAAATATCAAATATTGTTTTGATCAATTATTATTAAAAAATAAATTACTGAATTCTCAAGTAAACACCTATGCCATTCATCCGGGTGGTAAGAATATATTGAATAGTTTTTGTAAAGCTTTACATTTGGATCACGATGAATTAGATATTAGTTTTAATATATTAAAAAATTTTGGGAATATGTCTTCTGCGACTATATTATTTGCGTTACAACAAGTTTTGGAAAGGAGTATCAAGTCTATTGGTTCTCAAATGGTTTATGCCGCAGCTTTTGGACCTGGCATAACCGTTGAGAGTGCTTTGTTTAAACATATGAATTCAAATCATGGTTGATCAATTTAAACACCGTTCTTCAGATTTGGAATTAATGGACTTGCCTATTGTCAAAAAGGAAGAGTTATTTACTAATTTGAAAGAATTAATCCAAATAAATAAAATGACTGGGGGTCCATCTTTAGGATTCTATGGTATTAAACAATTATTAAAACATCATAGAACTGATCATCATGAAATACACATTGTGGATATCGGATTTGGTGCCGGTGATATGTTGAATTACTTAAGTGAACATATAGATAAATTTCCTGCGCGAATTAAACTAACAGGAATAGATATAATGCCAGAAGCATTTGATTTTGTGAAGCAACAATATCCTGATTTGATTAATAAGGTAAATTTTGTTCGAGCTGATTATAAAGATTGGTTTGCTCAAGGCAATCGACCAGATATCGTGGTTGCTGGTTTATTTTGTCACCATTTGGATATGAATGAAATGGATGATTTTTTAAGCTTCATAAGAACTCATGTTAAGATAGGTGCGGTAATTAATGATCTTGAACGATCCAGAATTGCATATTATGGAATCATGATATTAACCCGTTTATTTTCTAAGTCAAGGTTTACCAAGAACGATGCTCCATTATCTGTATTAAGGGGTTTTACATCATTGGAATGGAAGGGCTTGATGTTGAAAAATGCAATTTTGAATTTTTCATTGAAATGGAAATGGGCATTCCGACATTTAATCATAATCAAGTGTTCATAAGTGCTAATCAAAATAATAGTTTGAAGTTATTTTAAAAGAAATTAGATAATCAATTCAATGCCTGAAAATCTAAGTAGTCATTGGGATCTTATTATTATTGGTGGAGGACTTGCTGGTTTGTCCTCGGCCATTTTATCTAGTCGTCAAGGACTCAAAGTATTGGTTATTGAAAAAGGTTCCTATCCAAGACATAAAGTTTGTGGTGAATTCATCAGTATGGAGTCATTTGGTTTTTTATTAAAATTAGGTTTGCCCATTCCGGATTTAAACCTTCCGATTATTAAACAATTTACATTGACATCTTATTTAGGACCTACCGCTAGTTGTACTTTGAAAAAGGGAGGTTTCGGAATAAGTAGATTTCTTTTGGACCATTTATTAATGCAAATAGCTCAAGCAAATGGTGTTGTAGTCCTTCAACAACATAAAGTAATAGAACTACAGTATAATGCCGATTTGAAGCAATACGAGTTGACTACACATAAACAAACGGTGTTCAGTGCTACTTTGGTAATTGGAGCATTTGGAAGAATGAATCCTTTATTACCTCAGCCTAAGCCTAGGAGTCTGACAAGTTTTGTTGGAATTAAATATCACATCGAAAGTGATTTAAAACCTGATACTATAGAAATTCATAGTTTTAAAAATGGATATTGTGGTATTTCTAGAATTGAAGATCATAAATATTGTATTTGTTATTTAGCAAGGGCTGAAGATTTGAAGAAGTTTCAAGGTGACATTTCAATGTTAGAATCTCAAGTATTGATGCAGAATCGATTTTTAATGAAGCGACTTAATCATAGAATTTTAGAAGGGCCTATAGTGACTTCTCAGTTTCATTTTAGTATACAGGATTTGACTTATAATCAAGTTTTATTGTCTGGAGACGCGGCTGGTTTTATTCCGCCATTGACTGGGAATGGTATGAGCCTTGCTTTTAGATCAGCCCATCAATTGCAACCCTTGATTAGAGATTTTTTTGATGGAAGTTTGAATCTTGAAACCATTATTATCAAACAAAATAAGTATATCTCTAATTATCTTTCATCCCGAATTCAAAAGGGTATATTTCTACAGAAACTATTGTTTGTTGAAAACCCTATTCTAAGTAATGCATTGATGTATGGCTTAACTATAGTGCCTGGCTTGATGAATATTCTAGCCAATCAAGCCATTGGAGATGATATTGTTTAGTGGAGGATCCAGTATAAATTAAGTTCATCATAATTTTGCTATATATATTTATTCATAATGATAAAAGATTACGTTCTTTTGAATGACATTCACATTTTTGAGGAATATAGAATTCAAATGAAGTGCTTCAGATTTTTTTATTTTGTTCCACGACATGACGGTGCAATCGTTTGTTAACCTTAATGTATCATTATTCGAATTGGAAATATTTAATAGTGCATTTTTTTCACATAGATTATTTTTTGGTATTTTCGAATCACTAATATTGAACGCGGCCACGATGAATACTAAAAATCCTATGTAGTATTTTTTATACTGTTGATTGATATGGTGTAAATTGTTTATGATGAGTGTGCCATTAAGCATTAGAATAATTAAAGTAACAGGTATTAAAGTATCATATCTTAATATAAAAGGTCTATATTCTCTGAAGCCACCTAATGGAAGTAGTGCAATATATAATAAAATAAAAAGTCCAATGTATTTAATGGTTCTATTCATTTTATAGGTGGATAAAGCATTTATTTTACGTGCTAAATATATATTTGTACATGTAAACACTATGATTAGGCTCCATCCTAAATTTTCACTTAGAATTTTAAATAGGCCAAATGGAAGTTTTTGATATCGCTCCAATATAGATGCTTTGGTATTTAAGTTTTCAACATTAAAAGTTCCGATATAAAGTGAATAAATACTGGTTATAAGTGTAAAGAAATATAAGAAGATAAAGGGCTTTGGAATTAAACTTATTTGTTGCTTGATGTAGTTTATGAAAGTAATTCCTTCATGTTTTTTAAGACATGAGCAAATTAAGGACGTAGCAATTATAAATGAAATAATTGTAACTATGGCTGGGAGTAGTGGTCCATTAAATGCCATGATCAATGCCAAAAGATAACTGAAAATTTGTTGGATAGGGCTGAATTGAAAATGTTTATTATGGTAAAAGCGAATAATAAATGGCAAGTAGAATACCATTAATAAACACATGGGCCAGGCATAAAAGAACTGATATGTAATAGAAGTATCAATGATACCCATCGTATTGTGGAAGCCATAAGTCTGGAAAAAGCTACTGATTATTAATGTAAATAGTATAAAGTGGAGGCTTTTGATGATTGGTTTTTCGAGGCAATAAAACCAAACAAGAATTACTAGAAGTAGATGAGTGATTATTTTTGCAAAAGCGCATGAAAGATAGATACTCGTTATTGGATCAGTAAAATGTTGAAGGAGAATTGGGATTGTTTCAAAGTATAATTTCATAGTCCAATGAGCAAAAAATCGATTGGATCCCATATACATTTCATGATTGTTTAAAGCGTGCATTCCGAATGGATCTTGCATCATTTTTTGGAATTGTGGTGAGGGTACAATAATGGCTGCCATATCACCGTCTAATGGGATGTAATAATATTGGTAGAATGAAAAAACTAGATCGATTATAAGAAGGATAATTAAACTAATATTGAGTCCTTTCATATTGGTATCATGATCTTAAATAGTAGTTTTAAATAGCTTGTAAACTTAATGTTTTTATACTAGATTAAATACATATTTTGATACTACAGTTGATTTTATTTGATGAATCTATTTATTTAGGTCTTTAGCTGATTGAACTGTTATCTTTTTTTTTATTGTAAATAATGATCCTAAAGATATGTTTAATTTTTTTTTTAAAAAATTGACTACTTTAAGTTATGAATCATACTGGTGATATAATAGAGGCAAATTTTAGCTTTTGTAATTGCCATTTTTAAAAATTTAACATCTTAATTTTATTTACATTTTTTGCTCTAGATGCCGTATAAAATCCTTTAGTTCCTATTCTTAATATACTTTGCATTTGACCTTATGTAGATAAAGAAAATTTGACCTAATTGGAATTAATTTTCAGGGCAAATATATTTTGCCACTTCCAGAAATTGGTTACTTTTGTTATTCATTTCAAAAACAAACAAAACATGAAATATCTATATTTTGGGATTATAACTTCAATTTGTTTATGTTCAACATTGGGTTCTAATGCACAATCTAAAGCTAAAGTAGAGGCAAAATCACCAGAAGTTCCGGTATTGACTACGGAGACCTTTTCTGCTTTAAAATTCAGATCCATAGGCCCTGCTGTAACGTCTGGACGGATAGCTGATTTTGCAGTTAATCCTAATAATCCAAGCGAATATTATGTAGCCAGTGCTTCAGGAGGTGTATGGAAAACTACCAATAAAGGGACAACTTTTAAACCCATTTTTGATGGACAAGGTTCTTATTCTATTGGTTGTGTAAGTCTGGACCCATCCAATCCATCTAATGTTTATGTTGGTTCCGGAGAGAACAATAACCAAAGATCTGTGGCTTATGGCGATGGTATTTATAAAAGTGAGGACGCCGGGAAGACCTGGAAAAATATTGGCTTAAAGAAATCGGAACACATTGCAGAAATAATAGTTGATCCGAATAATTCGAACATTATTTATGTAGCAGCATATGGCCCGGTGTGGAGTGAAGGCGGAGACCGCGGTGTTTACAAATCTACCGATGGTGGTGCCAATTGGACCTGTGTAAAATCTGTAAGTTCTTATACGGGTTGTAATGATATTGTTATGGATCCAAGGAATTCTAATGTTTTATATGCAGCATTTCACCAGAGAATGCGTAAAGTATTTACTTACATTGGTGGTGGTCCGGAAACAGCGCTGTTTAAAACAACCGACGGTGGAGCCACATGGTCAAAAGTAGAAGGAGGGTTGCCAAGCGGTGATTTGGGTAGAATCGGTCTGGCTATTAGTCCAGTTAACCCGAATGTACTTTATACGGTAATTGAGGCTAAAGATGATAAAGGTGGTGTATATCGATCTATGGATAAAGGTGCAAGTTGGGAAAAACGAAACGGTTTTTATACTTCAGGAAATTATTATAATGAAATAGCTTGTGATCCTAAAGACGTAAATAGAATATATATAACTGACACATATTATAAAGTAAGTTATGATGGTGGAAAAACCATTGGCAATTTAGGAGAAATCAATAAACACATAGATAACCATGCTATTTGGGTAGATCCAAATGATGGAAATCATTTATTGGTGGGGTGTGATGGTGGCATTTATGAAACTTATGATTATGCAAAATCTTGGGACTTCAAATCAAATTTTCCTGTAACTCAATTTTATAAAGTATCTACAGACAATGCATTTCCATTTTACAATGTACATGGTGGTACACAAGATAACTTAAGTTTAGGAGGGCCAAGTCGAACAACTTCTGCCAATGGAATTGTAAATTCCGATTGGTTTGTAACATCTACTGGAGATGGTTTTGAAACGCAAGTTGATCAATCCAATCCTGATATCATTTATGCTCAGAGTCAATATGGAGGATTGGTTCGATACGATCGAAAATGTAATGAGTATTTATATATTAAACCTGTAGAACAGGAGGGTGAGGCAGCATATAGATGGAATTGGGACGCACCTTTATTGATCAGTCAATTTGATAATAAGAAACTTTATTTTGGAGCAAACCGTTTGTTTCGGACAGATGATCAAGGTAATTCATGGAATGTCATAAGTCCGGATTTAACCAGACAATTAGATCGCAACAAGTTAGAAATCATGGGAAGGGTGTGGTCTGTAGATGCCATTGCTAAAAATGGTAGTACTGACATTTATGGACAATTAACTACAATTGCAGAATCTAAATTCGATCCAAATTTAATTTGGGTAGGAACTGATGACGGATTGATACAAATGACAACAGACGGTGGTAAAAATTGGCTTAGAATAGATAATATTCCTGGAATCCCTGCCCAATCCTATGTGCATCAAATCATTAGTTCATTACATGATAAAAACACGGCTTATGCTTGTTTTAATCATCATCGTTACGGAGATTTTAAACCATACATTGTTAAAACTACAGATGCCGGTAAAACATGGAAAACGATTCAATCCAATTTGCCGGAAAGAGGCAGTGTATATTCAATAGCTGAAGATCACATTGATGCTAATCTTTTATTTGTAGGTACTGAATTTGGATGTTTTTTTTCAAACAATGGGGGCCAAGCCTGGATACAATTGAAATCAGGGTTGCCGACTATAGCTGTTCGTGATATTGAAATTCAGCGCAGAGAGAATGACTTAGTACTTGGAACATTTGGTAGAGGATTTTATATCCTTGATGATTATTCATTGTTGCGTCAATTTAAGAATGATGATTTAAAAAAAGCAGCAGTCATATTACCTATCAAAGACAGTTGGATGTTTATTGAAAATTTAGCTTTAGGATTGAGGGATAAAGGACATTTGGGTAGTAGTTATTTTAGTACTCCAAATCCAAAAGTTGGAGCTGTTATCACGTATTATGTTAAAGACGATTTGAAAAAAATAAAAGATATAAGAAAGGATCGGGAAGAAAAAATGCTTGCTAAAAAAGAAACGATTTATTATCCGAGTTTAGATAGTTTGAGATTGGAAGACAATCAGGAAGATCCCTATTTGTTATTTACGATCAAAGATCAAGAGGGCCAAGTAGTACGAAATATTAAAACTGCCGGATCTAAAGGACTTCAAAAAATAGTTTGGGATTTTAGATATCCTACACCAGCGCCTGTTGAAGGGCGTTCTGTACCTGCTCCAGATCAACTTTTTGGTGAAGAAGAATTAGGTCATCTTGCCATGCCGGGAACATATACTGTCAGTCTATCTAAATATGAAGATGGAACATTTACGGAATTGGTTGGGCCTACTTCCTTTAATTGCAAATTATTGAACAATAGTTCAATTCCAAGAGACATGAATGCCAATGTTGCTTTTTGTAAGAAAGTTGCTAAACTTCGTAAAGCCACAAGTGCAGCTGGAGATTTATTGGGTAGTATGGATAGTCGGTTAAAGAATATTGAAAAAGCTTCACACGACATGCTTGCTTCGCCACAATCCATTATAAGCAAGATATCCAAACTGAATAAAGAATATCAAGCTATTAGTTTGAAATTAAATGGGGATGCAACCCGTGCGAAAAGAGAATTTGAATCATTACCTTCCATTGATGGAAAAGTTGGTATCATTGAAGGTTCCATTTGGAATACTACATCTCCAATTACAAAAACCAATTTGCGCGTTTATGATCAGGTTTCTAGAGAATTTTCTTCAGTATTGTCAGATATGAAAAAACTAAATAAAAGCATTGACGATTTAGAAAAAGAACTTGAAATGAATCAAGCACCATATACGCAAGGAAGATGGCCGGAATGGAAATAGGTATATTGTTCATTGATCATGTAAGCTAATTTGGATTGACACAAATTTTTAATAGCTATTTACATTTTGTAAATAATTTACAAAATTGATATATCTTTTATGAAATTATTCAAATATCATAGGGATGTTTGATATTTAAGAATTTTATGGTTTCGCTAAATAGTTGAATTATGGTCTTGTTCGTGTGTTTGAATTTTACTTAATATTTTATTTATGGGATTACACCCTTCACTTGAAGTTTTTCATCTTAAAGAATTCAGACACTATACCTTACTTCGTTTTTTTGTAACGATAGGCCTATTGATGCAATCTGTATTATTGTCTTGGCATGTTTATGTTTTATCAAAAGATCCATGGGCTATTGGTGCATTAGGATTAAGTGAAGCTATTCCAATGATTTTATTTAGTTTGTTTGGAGGATATTATGCAGATCGAAGTGATAAAAGAAAAATACTGATTTATTGTCTAATAGGTTTTTTAGTGTGTTCTTTGGCTTATATGTTTTTATGTTCAACCTGGGCAGAACAAAATATGCCTCAAGGATCTATTATTTTTAGTATATACTTTTTTGTTGGAATAGGTGGTGTCTTGCGAAGTTTTTCTGGTGCTACTTCCTTTTCAATCATTCACCAAATGGTTCCTGGACATTTGTTGAAATCTGCAACTACATGGGTTAGTAGTGTCTGGCAAGCTGGGGCTATTTTGGGGCCTATTTTAGCTGGTATTTTTTATGCATATTCAGGTCCATTTTTTTCATTTTTATTTACCTTCATTTTTATTTTTATTGGATTTATTCAATTGTTCGGAATAGCACCGAAGTCCGTTTCATTTGTTCCTAAAGATGAGACCATATTTCAGAGTTTAAAAGACGGTTTGCATTTTGTGTTTAAACATCAGATTATCTTGGGTGCATTAAGTTTAGATTTATTTGCTGTATTATTTGGAGGGGCGGTTGCCATGTTGCCCTTATATGCTGATCAAATATTAATGGTTGGTCCTGAAGGATTAGGTTGGCTGAGGGCAGCACCAGGTATAGGTGCGATTCTTACATTGAGTTTTTTATCTATCCGACCCATGCAATCTAAACATGGGCCTAAATTATTATGGGCAGTGGCCGGATTTGGCATTTTTACTATTTTATTTGCCATTTCAAAACACTATTACTGGAGTATGTTTTGTTTGTTTATGACAGGGGCTTTAGATGCTGTTAGTGTCATGGTAAGATCTATCATCTTGCAATTAAAAACGCCAGATCATATGCGTGGTCGTGTTGCTTCAGTGAATAATATTTTTATTGGGAGTAGTAATGAAATCGGGATGGCAGAAAGTGGTGCTGCAGCAAAATTAATGGGTTTAGTGCCTTCAGTAATTTTTGGTGGAGTGATGACATTAATCGTAGTGATTGTAACCAGTATTAAGGCTAAATCATTGCGTAAATTGGAATTGTAGATATCTTATCTTCAAACTTTTAATTAAAGTCAAATGAATAGCTTTGCATTAAAATGTTGATAAAATTTCCTGCTTTTTATAACAATATATTCGATTTATAAAATCTAATATTTTTTCCTACTTTTGGCAAATGAACCATCAATCTGCAAGTAACACAAATCCATTGAATATGGTCGTCATTGTAGCTGCACTAGGCTACTTTGTTGATATATACGATTTAATCCTCTTTGGAATAGTAAAGGATCCTAGTCTTAGGGCTCTTGGGGTGCCGGAATCAGAACTATTCACTGTGGGCTCTCACTTGTTGAATATGCAAATGATTGGAATGTTGACAGGCGGAATTATTTGGGGTATTTTAGGAGATAAAAGAGGCAGATTGTCTACCTTATTTTTAACCATCTTACTTTATTCATTGGCCAATATTGCCAATGGATTTGTTCAAAATGTAACTCAATATGAATGGATGCGATTTATAGCCGGAGTGGGACTAGCAGGGGAGTTAGGCGTTGGTATTACCCTGGTTTCTGAAATTATGACCAAAGAATCCAGAGGGGTAGGTACAAGTATTGTATCGGGTATTGGAATTGCCGGAGCTGTTTTGGGTTTTTTAATTGCCGATTGGTTCGATTGGAGGATGGCTTATTTTGTAGGAGGTGGTTTGGGATTATTGCTGCTTGTGTTAAGAATTAGCGTTTATGAATCAGGACTGTTTGAAAAATCAAAATCCAATGATATCAAACGTGGAGACTTTTTATCATTATTTACCAATCTAAAACAATTTAAAAAATATATGCTAGCTATTTTAATTGGAATTCCTGTTTGGTATTCCATTAGTCAATTAGCCATTAACGCTAGTGTTTATGCTAAAGAAGGTATTGTGGATGGAATGATATCCAATGCAAAAGCTGTGACCTGGCATTATGTTGGGGCTTCTATAGGTGCTATATTATTTGGAATGATTAGCGAACGTTACAAATCGAGAAGAATCGGTTTGTTTTCTTCACTTATTACATTAGCTGTATTTATTGGCTTATATTTTTTCCTAACCGGAATAGATCCTGTATTATTCTACGCTATTACTTGTGGATTGGGTCTTGCAATGGGCGGACTTTGGGCCATCTTTATGGTAAATGCATCGGAACAATTTGGAACCAATCTAAGAGCAACAGTGACAACAACGGCACCTAATTTTGTTAGAGGGACAACTGTTATCATTAGTTTTGGAATTGTGTATTTAAAACAATTTTATGGAATATGGTTGTCCGGATTGATTTTAGGCGTTCTTTGTTTATTTATTTCGTTAGTCGCAATTTATTTTACTGAAGAGTCATTTGGTAAGGATCTCGATTATGTGGAGTAGTTTTCAAAGTGTATATAATTGTTTTTAAGGTGAGGTTACTTTAAATGAAGTAAAATTTGATAAATAAATAGTGTATTCAATTAAACAGACAATTTAATTTTTACTGTCATTTCCAAGTAATTAAACCTTATCTACTTCCAAGTTCTGTTTCATTTAATTTTCCTTCACTATTTTTCCCCACTTTTGCAACGCCGAGTCATTTTATGGGATATAATAGTTAAATCAACGAGCATCCGGATATGCGTGATTCCATTAATTACTTAACTATTAAAATCTAAAAAAATGAAATTCTTATCAAATAATATAATTAATATATATGTATATTTCATAATATCAGCCTCTATGGTCTTAATTCAATGTCGCAAAGACATTGATACCACTGATCAAAATACGTCTATTCCACTATTGGTTTCTGGAGGTGTATATGGTGTTGTCACCAATGAATTAGGAGTTCCAGAATCGGAAGTCTCTGTAAGTCACAATGGAACAACCATAAAATCAGATAAAAACGGGATCTTTATACTCAAAGACCAATTGTTAAACAAAGCTGGTGCACAAATCAAATTCGAGAAAAAAGGATATTACATCATTAATAAAAGTGTTATTCCAATTAAGGATAAATTGGTGTCAACAAGAGTCCAGCTAGTACCTAGAAAAGTAATCAAAGTTATCAATTCTAATACAGGAGGGATTGTTGCTACAAATGGTACAGCCCAAGTGAGCTTTCAACCGAGTAGTATTATTGATGCTGCGGGAAATATTTACAATGGTATTGTTAATGTATATGCTTATTGGATGGATCCTTCTAAAGAAAGTACTTTTATGGAAATGCCAGGAAATCTTACGGGCAGAGATCTTAAAGGCAAAGAAGTGATTTTGCAAACTTTGGGCATGATGGCAGTGGAACTTGAAGATCCAGCAGGAAATCAATTAAACATTGCTAAAGACAAAACTGCAGAACTAAAAATACCCATTCCCGCTAGCCTCGATTCAAAAGCTAAAACTACCATTCCGATGTGGTATTATGATGCCACAAAAGGAGGATGGATCGAAGAAGGAATTTCTACAAGAGTAGGACAGTTTTATGTAGCGAATGTAGCCCATTTTACATTTTGGAATTGGGATTTTAGTTTTCCTTCAGTCAGTCTAAAATTTAGAATAGTTGATTTATTGAATAAGCCTATTGGGCAAGTTAATTTAAATGTTGTGGATGATCTCACAGGACAACACGGAAGTGGAGCGACCAATCTCGATGGAACTTTTGAAGGAAAAATTCCAGTTTCAAGTAATTTTACTTTGACAGTAAGTGATCCAAATTGTTTTATACCTTTAACATATAAGTTTTCTTCAGGTACTTCAGACATAAATCTAGGAGATATAAACCTAAATATTACCTCAAAGCATATCTTTGGTAAAATAGTAGATTGTAATAAAATGTTTATTGCCAATGGTTATGTTCAAATTTGGTTTGTTAATTCAAAGTACAATCTTTTTTTTCCTATTGATGCTACGGGAACTTTTGATTTTAATGTTGCAAATTGCTCTCTAGACGATCTTAATTATAAAGTTGTAGATATAGATCATCAAAAAGAATCTCCAAATGGAATTATTTTGTCTCAAGGTCCAAATGAGAATGATTTAGGAAATGTATTAGCATGTAATGAATTAGAATCCTATTTTATTTTGAATGTTGACGGTAAATTGGATGATCAACGTTATTATGTCATTCAAAAGAATTATGATTCTAATAAAAGAATTGTAATAATAGGAGAAAGTCCAGATTCAACATTTAATGATACTTTGTTGATCGACATTCCTTTGTTTTCAACTGGTGCAGCAAGCCCGACAATATTTCATTATTTTGGAGGGAAAAATGGTAATATATTTTATTGCAAAGCAAATTGTCAAAGCATCAATGCTACAATTACTGAATTTGGAAATATTGGCCAGTCTATAAAAGGTAATTTTTTAGGGCAAATTGTGAATAATAAAAATTCAAAGCTCGTGAATATAGATGGATCTTTTAAGGTTAAACGAGAATATTAGCAAGACTGATACTAGTTATTTTGGAACAACAACAATTGATCGAATTATGCTTGCGGAATGATCGCAAGGCGCAGAAAGAACTGGTGCAAAACTATGCACCAGTTCTTCTTACTGTAGCCCGCAGGTATAGTTATTCGGCCATTGAACCTGAAGATATTCTTCAAGATAGTTTCATTCAAATTTTTACACACTTAAATCAATTCGATGCGCAACGCGGTAAAATATTCACATGGATGAGACAGATCGTAATCAACACCGCATTAAAACATTTTAGGTCTGAAAAAAATAAAATCAATGGTACGGTAATGATTGAAGACCTCCACGAAAATGCACATGGTTCTGAGTCTGATTTTTCTGATACTATTGACGCAGAACATTGGATCGAATGGATTAATAAATTACCTCAACCATATCGTCAAATATTTAATTTAGCTGCAATAGATGGTTATTCGCACGAAGAAATCGCTAAGCTTTTGAATATCGAAGTGGTAACTTCAAGATCTTATTTACATCGTGCGAGAAAATTATTATTATCTATGATCCAACAAAATAAACAATTAGAACATGGAAAGCGAATTTGATCGAAATCTCCAACATAAATTATTAAAGCATACTTCAAATATGGATGTGGATGCTTTTTGGGATCGGTTAGAACCTAAATTACCACGTGATAGATCACGACCTAAGTTTATTATTTTTTTTATATTCTTTATCGGTTGCCTATGTGCAGCTTTATTTGCATGGCATTTATTCTTAAACCAAAAGTTTCATCAAACCCTCTTATCAACACTTGAGATAAAGGAAACAACCACAATAATTCAACAACCACAACATATTTTAAATCAAATTGAAGGTGTATTAAATGCAAATAATGTAGTTCAAACAGATTATTCAAATTCTACTTTGACTAAAAACAAGTTGGATCAGATTCAATCAGGTTCTCATGATTTGTCATCTAATTTAATTACTTCTGATGTTAATAGATCCAACATAAACCAAGGAATTCAACAACATAACGGTGAAAGTCGAGATGATGAAAAAAAGATGGATGTTTTGGAAAATATTAATAAAATTAGCAATGTTAAACAATTAAAGAAAGTACATTCGGAATTGAATTCACCATTACAAAAAAGCATTAAAATTCAAAACGCATTAGCCGGTCCCAAATACATTTCATTAAACAAAAATCCGTCTATTAACAGTCATTCAAAAGTACCTCATAAAATTCAACATTCAGTTGGTGTCATTGAATCTCAAGATGAAAATAATTTAACAAAAAATGCAGTTTCATTTGAGGAAGTCAATCATGGAATACAAAGTAGAAATGTGGTGGAGAATAATGTAAATTTAAATTCAAATAAAATTCCAGTAAGTGATAGTACCAATTTACAGGACCAAATTTTATACAGTAACCAACAAAATTATGTACCTGAAATCAATCCTAATGTAAAACCAACTTCATTAGAATTGTTACCGATTATTTTACATTTATTTCCAATTGAAGACCCTAAGTTGGATCTGTTTGTTTTACCAATAATAAACACTGAATTGAGCTCAGTTATAGATCGCGTTCATAAGGATAACTTTCATGTTTCATTAATGCCATATATCGGTTTTGGTGGTTTTGATAAACATTTAAAGAACTCTGTACCTAATGATACCCTCCAAAATTATGTTTGGGTGAGAAATCAGGCTGAGTCAAACCTAGAAGAATGGAATTTTGGTTTTGATCTTAATTTAAGCTATAAAAAATTTGGTGTATTGACAGGCCTAAATTACCTAGAGCGAAATGAGAAATTTGAATATCATATTCAACAAGACCTCAATACATTTGGATTAACCAGTATTCGTAGAGAAATTGTCCAAGATACTTTGGAAATTATTGATACCATATCAGGAATCGGATGGTATGGATCTAATGGAATTAGGAATATTATAAACTATAACAAGATTCGACAATGGAACATTCCAATGGGTATATTTTATCAAACAACCATTAATTCAATTAATATACATCTTGGTTTTGGTGGATTGATCTCACTAAGTAATGAAATATATGGTAAATCTATAGATTCTCATTTGAATGTTGCGAAATGGAATCAATCTACCGATTTATCTTACAAAAAGAATTTAGGTGTGGGCTGGTATGGAGATATGGGTTGCGGATATCGTTTAAATAGAAGAATGGCGATTTCAACAAGTATTCGCATACAGTCTTTCCCAAAAAATTATTTATCAGGGCCCCTGAGTTTACGATATTTATCAATTATGGGTAGAACTGGATTGACCATAAGCTTGAATCGCTAAAGTTTAATTATAAAATAAGAATTGTAAATAGCCGACTTTACTTTAAAGATTCCATTGGAACCATTGAAAATTTCAATTATTTTCAATTAATCAACACAAATAGCTATATTTGTTCCCTTACAAATGAGTATTTAGCGACCAAAAAAATGATGATGAAAAAATTATTCCTAAGCTTTATTTATACGCTTTTTATAGTTTTCTTAGTGCCTACTATTGCTAAATCAGGCAATGGGCAAATGATGTTTGTGTGTACATTAACTCCTGACGAAGTTGTACCTCCCGCTTCAAGTGTAGCACAGGGACTGGTTACCATTATGTTTGCTGAAGATCAAAAACGGATGTTGATTCATGGACTATTTAAAGATCTTTCCGATTCAATAACTAGTGTCAAGCTGTTTGTGGGTAATCCTGATGAAAATGGGACCGTTCTGTTAGATTTCACACCTTTTGTACATGGGAATAAATTAACTGGAAATGCCGATGTGCCTAAAGATTTTTATGAGTTAGCGAATCTTTTTCAAATTTATATTCAAGTTGATACCAAGTCGAATCCAAATGGTGAAATCAGAGGGCTGTTTTATTTATTTAGTGAATATATGTTTTCAGTGGTTGCCTCAGGAGATCAGGTAGTACCTAAAGTAAATTCTGGTGGTGTAGGAATTGGTACTGTCCGAATATCTTTACCTCTGAGTTCCTTGGAATATGAAATTTCTGCATTCAGTTTATCAGGAAGGGTTAAAAGTGCTTCTATCCATATAGGGTCAGAAACTGAAAATGGCCCATTATTGGTTGAATTAGGAGCTGACGATATCTTGAAAGGTAAAACAGATAGTATTGAACTCGTTCAGCAAATATTCGATGCTGCCTTCTTGGATCAGGCTTATATCATTATCGTTACAGCAAATAATCCAAATGGTGAAATTCGAGGCAAATTGAAGTTTAGTGATTTTATTGAAGCCTCTGCATTGTTACAGGGAGAACAAGTTGTACCTCCTGTGAATGCCTTTGGCAAAGCCTATGCCTATGCTTATTTGAATTTTCCAAGGCAAGATACCTTGACTTTTGAATTACAGTACACGGGATTTGGCCCTATTGAAGCAAGAATTAGTAATGGTGAAGTCGGATTTAATGGTATTAAAATGGCAACATTAAAAGAAACTTCTTCAGGCAAGTATACGGGTAAAATCCCTTTAAATAAAAGTCAATTAACTGCTTTTTTAAAAGATGAATTGTATTTTGAGATGACATCTGCGACTAACCCAAATGGTGAAATCAGAGGGCAATTAATCAATAATTTGTATCATTCCTTTGCGTTTGATATGTGTAGTCAGCAAGAAGTTTCGTTCACAACTTCAAAAGCCTATGGAGCTGCATTTTTAGCAGTCAATAAGTCCAAAACAGAAATGATCTATAGTATGTTGGTGGACAGTTTGAAGGCCGCAGATGTTACTTCTGTTAAGATGTATCGGGGATTGGTTGGAACTCAAGGTCCAGCATTTTTTGATATGCCGGTTCCGGATCCATATTTATTTGAGTTTGTAAATATAGACGCTCCAATAGCAGCTAATATCTTGAATGACTTAGCTTATGTAAATATCAAAACCAAATCTAGAGTTATTGGTGAGATCAGAGGACAGGTGCGTAAATTATTAACCTGTGATTTTAATGTATCTACATCAACACCCAAAATCAATGATTTTTTTATGACTAGTTTTTTAAATGAGGATCAGTTGGTTTTGGATATTTTTAGTGATCAAAACTCAGATATCCATTTTTCAATGCTTGATCATTCAGGAAGAAAAATGAATTCATGGGTTCAAAAATTACAAGCTGGTACGAATCGAATCTATAAAAATATAGACCAAATACCAGGTGGATTCTATATTCTCAATGCCACTTATAATGGTGCTACGTACACTAATCTTAAAATAGTAAAGCCATAGCATTAATCCATAAATTTTTGGTGTTAAAGATTAGTTCAAATAGATTCGTTTTATAAGTTAAGCTGGTGGTTAGTTATAGCGCATTTTTTAATTTCTTATGACTAAAGTGAATGAATTTCATTTTTTCTTAGTTCATTAAATCTGAATTTGCCTTTGTTTCGTATATAATGTTAAATGTAATCTAAACGAAACAATATGAAAAAAGGAATTTACCGTTATACTTATCTGGTCTTGATTATCTCTTGTTCCAGTTTTGCTTTTTATATTTATAATAAGGGAAAAAATACTGTTCAATTACCCCAATTGAAAGACCGTAATGCTGAATTATCACTTGCTGCTGATTGGCCCATTGTACAAAAAACTACTGCTCAGCTATTGACTGAAATAAAGAAAAAACCAGGGCAAAATAAATTTTATCTGGCATTGGCTAAAGAATATTTGCAGGAGGGTAGGGTTAGTGGAAATTTTTCATATTATAATGAAGCTTGTCTTGAACTCATAGACCATGTGCTTAAAAAGGAACCAAAAAATTTAGATGCCTTATGCCTAAAAGGAACCGTTCTCATGTCTCAACATAGATTTGAAGAGTGCAAACAATTGATGGAAGGAGTTGCTCTGGAAAATAGTTATAATGCTTATGTATTTGGATTATTAACTGATGCTCATCTGGAATTGGGAAATTATAGTGAAGCCATATTGATGGCAGACAAAATGGTTGGATTGAGACCTGATCTTAGATCTTATTCGAGAATTTCTTATTTAAGAGAATTGCATGGCGATGTGCCAGGTGCAATAGAGGCTATTCAGTTAGCTATTACTGCTGGTTATCCGGGGGGTGAAGAAACAGAATGGGCCAGAATGGTATTGGCTCATCTGTATGAAAATTCAGGTGATTTAGTTCGTGCTGAGGAACAGTATCGAATGGCTTTGGAAGAACGTCCTAATTATCCTTTTGCATTATCAGGACTTGGTAAAATTGCTAAAGCAAATGGAATATTAAATCAAGCTATTCAATATCAACTTGATGCCATCAAGATTATGGCAGATGCTTCATTTTTTGAGGAATTAGTTGAATTGTATGGTCTAAATCAACAACTTGATACAATGAATGAATATGCCCAACTAACAATAAATTCACTAAAAAAAGATAATGACATTGCATATAAAGATCAGAAAATGGGACACTTCTCTGATCGTGAATTAGCGAAACTTTATTTGAGCATTAAAGATTTTAAAAATGCTCTTGAGTATAGTAAACGAGATTATGAACGTAGACCGATGAATATTGAATCTTGTGAATTATTAGCATGGTCCTATTATAATTTGGGTCAACTAGCAGAATTGAAACCTTTAATCGAAAAGGCTATGCGAACAAATTATAAAAACCCTGAATTTTTAGCCCGAATAGGAATTATGCAGAAAGCAATAGGTAATCAGTCTTTGGGACTTGAACTCATAAAATCAGCATTTGCCAAAAAACCTTACTTGGACACTGAATTAGAAGCTGTTATTTGGATGTTATGAATAAATTAATTGGGTCTTTGATGATTCTTTTTTTTGGTTTGCCAATAATTGTTAATGCACACACCATTGATTATGAATTGGTCAATCTTTCAAGTGAAGATATAGTTGGCCAATATTTGAGTTTAGGATTTACGCATATTATTCCCTTGGGCTTAGATCATATTTTGTTTGTGATCAGTTTGTTTTTATTAGGGAATAAATTATCTAATATAATTTGGCAAGCTACCGCATTTACGGTAGCACATTCGATTACATTGGGATTGGCAATGTATGGTTATATAAAACCATTACCTGAAATTATTGAACCTATTATCGCTTTATCCATATTTTTTGTTGCCATTGAAAATATTATAGTTAAAGAGATTAAACCAAGTCGAATTGTTATTGTATTTCTATTTGGCTTGGTTCATGGTATGGGTTTTGCTAATGTTTTGGTTGATTTGGGCTTGCCCCAAAAAGACTATTTTTTGAGTTTGTTTAGTTTCAATTTGGGTGTTGAATTAGGTCAACTTGCCATTATACTAATATGTTGGTTGATTATTGGAAAATGGTTTTATCAAAAAACATGGTATCGACAAAGAATCATTGTCCCAATATCATGTATTATTGCTATAATATCAATGTATTGGATTTATGAAAGAATGATTTGATATGTTATATTCATATTACAAATAAAATTTATAGATCACTCACCAGGTTTCATCTATTGCAATGGCTTCATTGATTAATTGCTGAATTGCACTTTCGTCTATTTCTTCTGCAGATTTATAAATTTTATAAAATACTTGTTTGTTCGTTCCATGGGTTAAATATTGATGTTTATCATGAAGTCGGTTGCCGTAACAAAATCCCAACATAACACCATGTTTGAATCCTCCCCATGGAATAGATGCAGGCCATATAAAACATACACGGCGTTTTAGATAAAAGTAGGGTACATTATAACATAATTTTTCTTTGTGTGTTAATGGCAATTTTTCAATTATAATTTGCCTCAATATTTCGGCAATTAAAGATTCTTCTGGTGGAAGATATTCCCAAAATTCCACTAAGGATTTGAATTGAATGCCATTTTGGAATGCCATAAATTGGAATTGTTGATTATACTTTAATTTGCTTCCAATATCCTTTATTGAAATAATACCATGCGATAAGTGCTATCAACGTCTCAGCAATAGGAATGGCAATAAATGCACCTAAGGCTTTTAAATTGAATGTATAGGCAAGTAGATAGGCCAATGGAATTTGAAATAACCAGAAACAAACAAAATTAATAATCGTCGGCGTTCGAGTATCACCTGCTCCATTTAATGCTTGGATCATAACCATTCCAATACCATAAAAAATATATCCGGCACCAATAATTTGTAGAGATTGTACTGCGTATCCGATTACGGGTTCGTCGTGGGTAAATATTCTGATGATTGAATCAGCAAAAAATATAAAAAGCAACATCACCAAACTCATGAATATAGCATTGTATTTCAAGGTAATCTGCACACTTTTTTCTGCTCTTTGAATTTGCTTTGCTCCCAAATTTTGTCCTACCAATGTTGCTGCAGCGTTGCTTAATCCCCAAGCCGGCATAATAAAAAATACTACATTTCTAAGTGCAATTTGAAATCCTGCTGATGCAGTGGTACCTCCAGTTTCAGCAACTATTTTTGCAATGACAATCCAACTCCCACTTGCAATTAAAAATTGTAAGGTAGCTGGCCATGATATATGAATCAATGATTTGATGATGTTAAAATTTAGTTTAAATTGATGTCTATGAAATTGCAACATGCCACTTCCTTTAAATAAATGATAACATTGATAAATAACTCCTGTGCTTCTTCCAATCACGGTCGCTATAGCCGCACCCTTCAAACCTAAATAATGAATAAAAATTGGACAAAGAATAATATTGATGATACTTGCTATCCATAAACTTTTCATAGCCATAGCTGCATTTCCAGCACCTCTAAAAATTCCATTGATTAAAAATATGAAAATAATGGCGCCACTTCCACCTAACATGATACGGGTGAAAATGCTACCGTTTTTAATTACAGAATCACTAGCTCCCATCCAAGATAAAAATGTTTCAGCATAGATTATTCCAATAATACTTAATACAAGTGTAATCCCAAATGCAATAAAAAGGGATTGGATTCCGGCAGTTGCTGCGGAGTAAGGATCTTTTTCGCCTACGCGACGTGCCACAATTGCGGTTGCACCAGTACTTAAGCCAATAGCAATAGAATAAATGATCATGATCATAGACTCCGTTAAGCCAACAGTTGCAATGGCATCTTGACCCAACTTACTTACAAAAAAAATGTCTACTACTGCAAATACACTTTCTAAACTTAATTCCAATATCATTGGTATAGCTAATAGAAATACTGCAGTTCGAATACTTCCTGAAGTGTAATCTTGTTCTTTGCCATCTAATGATTGCTTAATTATGGAAATTGATTTAGCTAGAAAAGTTTTCTTTGGAAAGGGAGTCACAATGTTAGGTTAATTAGTTTTAAAGAACGAAAGTACGTAAATCTTTTGTGCCATTTAATCCAATTGGTTGAAACGGCCAGCTAAATATGGACACATTTTATTTATTAATGTGGCTAAGGCCTATTATTTTATGAGTTATATTTTGGTCAAGAATACATAAAGACGAATACAACCAAACAACCCTTGTCATCAGAGAAGTCATACGTAATTTAAAATTTATTAAAAAGTGGAGGAATATAATTTATTTGCTCCGCTCATTAAATTAATAGCATGAACGTATTTAAATATCAAAACGGTGCAAGAGAATATCAAGAATTTATTAAGTTGTGTCAGATTTTAATCCTAATTGCAGGGGCCCTTATCTTTTTCAAAAACGGCATACGTTGGTTTTTGAATACATTTCCAAATAGTGGCATCAAAATAAATTGAAACTTCTGCCTTACCTTCGATCAATGCACCACCGGGAACAGTTCTCGCAACAAGATCAAATTTAATCACTTGGCCGTTATTGATGACATTATCTAAAATATTATTAACTAAATTAATGGCTTGAAGGGATACTGATCCTAATTTAATTTTTTCTTCATTAAGTATTTTTGTAGTAGAACCTGGCTTAATAGCCACTACCCCTGTATGTGAAGGTTTGAAAGGTATCGCATCACAAAAAAGTTCAAATTTGATACTGTCAGCCTGTGGAACATCTAATAAATTTAAAATAACATCAGCATAGGTTATTTTTAAGGTTTTTAATTCCGCATCTTGTAAATCTAGTTTAGCAATAATATCATTTTTGGATATTGTCTTGTGAATAATTAAACCTGAGTTTGAAAAATCACCAGCTTCGTTTATAATTGGTTTTCTCGAAAACTCCCATTTTACAAGGTCTTTGGCACAACTTGTCATTGTAATTATTAAAATAAAAAAATAAATTATCCTTTTCATATTAATTTTATTTATCATCATTTAAAATTGTAACCCAATTCCTAATGCACCAATGAAAGGTTTAAAGCCTGAACCTTCAGCATGCAGATAAAATTTCCAAAGTTGTAATCCTAATCCTACTCCTGCTCTGATATTAGATTGTCCATTTATTTTAACTGTGCCATTGCCTTCTATTTCATCTTCATAATAGAATTCATAGGGTGATTTTTGATATTGAGTAAAAACCCAATAATTGAATATCCCCAATTGTTGACCTCCTGTAATCTGAGCTAAAAATTGCTTGCCTTTCATGTATCCGCCTAATTTAATTTGATCGAAAGAAACACCTGCACTCACAAAATAGTTTTTGGCATTCCAATAATCACTAATGAAATGGTTAATACCAAAGCCAAATATTTCAATTTTTTTTAAGTCCCCACCAACATTTAATGCAAAAAATTTACCACTAAAATTAGTGTGAAGAAGAGTGCCTACATGGATATTAGGAACGGCCATATTTATTTGTCTGATGTCAAAGCCTCCTGGGAAATTATAAGCATTGCCATATTGATCGTAATAGGTATTGGAGTTATTGTCGCCAAATATTGTTGGGGCATGAATGGTTGTCGTAGGACTATATGGTGCCTCAGTATGACCATCAAAACTTTTCATATTTGATGGAATAAATGCCCCTACTACAGTTGCCCCGATATAAATATGGAAACTACGATTAGAATCCGGATGTTTGTAATATAATGAACTCGTGTGTAAAGTAGAGGATAATACATCAACTAGCGGGCTAAAATAGGGTTCAGCGTTACCATGACGCAAGTAGGATCTAGCTGCATCTTCTTCAATGACTTGAGCTTGTAGGATACTAAAAACGAAACATGGTGCAAATAGGAGTTTAAGAATTAATTTTTTCATTCCCAATTAATTAAGTTTCCAATATTTGAGAATAAAAATATGCTGTTTAGCATATAATTCCTAATTTTAAAGACATTATTTTTATTTATTGGTCATTTTTGTATCAAAATGAGGATTAATATCGTATTTAACCAAAAATTAATATTGAGCTATATTTGATCTCTATGCAATAGATAAAATGTCAAATTGATATTTTGTTTTCAATTTAAATGCATTTATTGCACCAAGTAAAATCTTTCACGTCAACCTTTGACAAATGGCATCGGCCACTTTGATTCCATCCATTGCTGCAGACAAAATTCCACCTGCATAACCTGCACCTTCGCCTGCAGGATATAATCCAATAATTTGGGGATGCATCAAGCTGATCGGATCACGTGGTATTTTAACAGGAGCACTGGTACGTGATTCTGTTGCAACAACAATCGCTTCTTGGGTTAGATAGTGTTTAAATTTTTTGCCAAATTGAAGTAAACCACGTTGAAGTCTTTCATAGACAGGTTTAGGTAAAATTTGATCAACTCTGGAAGAAATGGTTCCAGGTATATAGGATGAATTTGGTAAAGTACCACTTAATTTATGGTGGATAAAATCTGTTAATCTTTGAGCAGGTACACGTTGGGTTCCATCACTGTGACTAAAGACATTTTTTTCAATATGAGCTTGGTAATACATGCCACTCAAAGCCTTATAATGGGAAAATTCTTGAAAATCAATTTCATCTACAGAAGTTACAAGTCCACTATTCGCATAGGGTGAATCTCTACGAGATAATGACATTCCATTGACAACAATTTCTCCAGGTGCAGTCGATGCAGGAACGATCAATCCACCAGGACACATACAGAAGGAGAATACACCCTTTTCTTCAATTTGACACGCAAGACTATAACTCGCAGCTGGTAAATTGGGATGCCGGATTTTTTGTTTATACTGAACTTGGTCAATCATAGATTGAGGATGTTCTACTCTGACACCCAATGCAAATGGTTTTGCAAATATTTCAATATTTTTTCTATCGAGTAAGCTGTATATGTCTCGTGCAGAATGTCCAGTTGCTAATATTACATGCTCACACAAAAACGAATTTTGATTGGTATGGATTTCAACTAATTTATTGTTTTTTATGACGAAGTCATTCACGCAAGTATTAAAATGAACTTCACCACCATGTTGGGTGATCGTTTTTCTGATTTGACTTACGATTTCAGGTAGTTTATTACTGCCGATATGTGGATGCACATCTACAAGTATGTCCGGATTTGCACCATGATCTACGAGCATGTTTAGAACATACTTAATGTTTCCTCGTTTATCAGCCCTTGTATATAATTTGCCATCTGAATAAGTTCCTGCTCCGCCTTCTCCAAAGCAGTAGTTTGAATTAGGATTGACAATGCCTTGTTGTTGTATGGCTCTTAAGTCAACTCTTCTGGAACGAACATCTTTACCCCGATCTAATACGATAGGTTTCATACCATGTCGCAAACATTGTAGAGCTGCAAAATAGCCACATGGTCCTGCTCCAATAATGATAATTTTTTTTTGAGAATCTGCTTCCTTATAAGTCGATGAAACATGGAGAGATTGACTTAGGTCTTCATGCTCATAAATGTCAGCACGCATAACATAGAACACACTTTTATTCCGTGCGTCAATATTTCGTCGAATGATTTTGTAAGAGAAATGCAATGGTAAATCAAACATTGCTGTTTGATGAATCCGTTCTCTAATAACGAGCTCATTATTTAGATCATTTGGATCTAAAGTAAAATCAACGGTTCCAATTAACATTAGATGATAGCAGCTCTTATTTTAATTAATTTTTCCAATAAAGATTCTAACTGATCTAAGGGTAACATATTAGCACCATCAGATTTAGCTTCTTTTGGATTGGGATGTGTTTCGATAAATAAACCATCTGTGCCGACTGCGATCGCTGCTTTAGCTATAGTTTCGATCAGATCAGGACGTCCACCCGTTACACCTGAAGGTTGATTGGGTTGTTGCAATGAATGCGTGCAATCCATGATGACTGGAACATCAAAAGACTTCATTGTGGGAATCCCTCTATAGTCTACGATTAAATCTTGATATCCAAATGTTGTTCCACGTTCTGTAAGCCAAACATTAGGATTTCCTGATTTATGAATTTTATCTACTGCATGTTTCATGCCTTCAGGACTCATGAATTGCCCTTTTTTAACATTGACTACTTTCATCGTTTCTGCAGCAGCAAGCAATAGTGATGTCTGCCTGCATAGAAAAGCCGGGATTTGGAGAATGTCAACAAATTGAGCTGCAGTTTGAGCATCATCATCGGTATGTATATCCGTTGTTGTTGGAATTTGAAATTTAAGACCTACTTTTTGGATAATGTCTAATCCAGTTGCATCTCCTATTCCTGTAAAAGAATCTATTTTCGATCGATTGGCTTTTTTGAATGAAGCTTTAAAAATATAGGGTATGTCTAAACGTTTACAGATAACTGACACGCGTTCGGCAATTTCCATACAGATTTCTTCAGATTCAACAGCACAAGGCCCAGCAATTAAAAAAAACTGCTTTGATTCCGGTTTTGTAAAACGAGTCCAATCCATAGTTAATATTTTAGTATCCAACAATCTGAATTAAATGTTGTTTTTAATTCGCTTAAGACAGTTTGTAAATCTTTTTTCAGACAATCAAATTGTACACCCACCCGATGAAAATCTAAATAGGGTTCACGGTAGACTTTGTATTTTTTTCGGGTTAATGTTTTTGCTAAACGATTTGCATTGTTTATTTTTTTAAAGGAACCAACTATGATTACGCAGGGTTTATTTTGAATGAGTTGGTTGATTTCATTTATATTTTTTTCATTTACTGAAATTTCTTTTTGAAATTCTTTTTGGTTTGTAAATGAAGTATCAACGTTTGTTAATTTGTTTTCTGGAATTCTTGATGCCATTACCTGAGTATCTTGATTCGCCAAAGGTGTTTTCTGACCCTGAATGACGGGTTCTTTGATTATGGTTTCCTGAGTTAATGGTTTGATTGGATTTTGTTCCACTTCCGGGAATTTTCTTTCACCTGAGGGACACATCAACAATAAAATAAAAATGAGCCAAAAGATCCCCAATGCTATAAAGAGATATCTAAATTCTTTACTTCTGGATTTTTTATTGGTGATAGGAATGATAGGTGTCTTATAAGTTTCTGGAGCGTTGTAATTTAAAACAAGTGGTTGTAATGCCAATTCTTTTAATCCAAAGAATCGATCGTGCAGATTTATTTGCTGCGCCTCAAAGTACATCTCATCATTTTTTTTCGACAAGTTGCCATAAGGTTCAAAAAACACAGTGCCTTTTTTTCGAATGGATTCTGACAGATACAAACACAAGTCGGCTAACTTGTTTTCTAAATCAGATTTAGCATATCCGGTTTCCAGTTCCATGTGGTCAATCATGTTAGCGGTCTGATCTGCTGGTATGGGATCAAATTGAACGCTTAAAGCAGATGGAAAAACATGTTGTGTTCTATGGTCTATATAAGCCTTTTGTTCTTGAGCTCTCCAAATACCGAAACCAGGCAATTCAATCCATTTGTATTGGTTTAAATGCCAAAGTAGCAGGTAATTGATCTCAGGTTCTATGTGCAAAAGGCCTTATTTTGGAATATACTAGCAAATAACGATCCCAAAATTAAGGATTCATGGCCTGAATAGAAAATTAATCCAAAATATTATTGTAAGTTATTTATCAATAACCGTATATATATTATAGATAATAACAATATCAAAAATAATTATTGAAAAAAGATCAATTATTTTATTCGTCTTTCTTTTTGCGCTTGATTTTAAAAAATTCCATGACTTCCTTTTCAGTCATTAATTCCCATTCCACAAAAAATGAGTTCACAAATTTTTTCACATCTTGGTATTCCCGACTTCGCTTATCTGGATAGAAAGTCATTAATTTTTGGATATATTCCATACACATGGATTCAACATCTTGATTGAATGCAGAATTATCGAAAATATTCATGTAGGAAGCAAACGTCCTTGTTATTTCATAAAAGGATTGATGTTCCGGTTCTGTCAAATGCTCCACTACCTGTTTGAATTGTTGCAGGATAGCCAATCTCAATACCTCATTATTTATGGACATACCCTCGTATTGTGAATAAAATCCATTGGTAGCATCCAATGCATCCTCATGCACAAAACCTTTATTGTGAATCGTGTCCATCAATAAATAATACTTGACCAGATCATCTGTTTTTGTTTTGTCTAATAATTGATAGACGCGTTGATCGGCAGCTGCACCAAACTTGGTATCTTGTTTGTAATTCTTTTTTAAGAAATTAAAATATTGATTTACAAATTGAGGATTCTCAGATCTGCAATCATTAAACGCTTTTGATAAATGAGTTTCTTCAGCTTCATTTAAAGTAATGAAATTCGCAATGATTGCAAGTAATTCCAAAAATTCAGGTTCTTTATAAAATTCTTTTCTTGAGATTAACTCATGTATGGCCTGGATGTAATTATTGTGTTTGGATCTAAAAGCTATCCGACTCAATAAGAAATTAACCAGTGTATCTGTTTCAACCTTTAATTCACTTACAGTGGTTGGGAATTTTGCGGTTAAAAAATTATAGTGGGTGAATTGTTTTTTATAACGTTGAAGTAAATTAATTCGCTCTTGTTTATCTCTAAAGCGATCTAATTTCATGGATTGTAAAAATAGTTTTACCTTTTTATTTTCGATTCGATCTAAAAGATTAGCAATCCAGATATCACTACTTAATGCAAAGCCTACTTGAACAGTTTGACCTATACGTTGCTTAATGGCATCGAAATTGGCAGAATTCGCAATTGCGATCAAGACTTCTTTAAAATGTTCTTGAGGTCGTGTGTATTTAATGTCTTCATTAATGTCACCTCGTAATACACTATAGCCCAAAAATCGTGGAAGAAACAGACCTTCAAAAAATGGATTCATCATCACTTTTTCAGCCTGAAGTAATTGAAGTGGGTGCAATTCTGCTACTTCATTGTAGATTTCAGCAAGTAAAGGTTCGTAGGTATCTTGCAGGACTTTATAAAGTTCTGGTGTTTCTTCTTCCAAATAGGCACTTAATTCGTCCGAGCTTTGGATAATTTCTGCAACTGCCTGGAGTCGTTCCTTGTAATCTAATTCGAGTTCTTGCATGGCTTATGTTTTTATTTGAATGTCTATAAAACAAGACCTGATAAGAAATCACTTCCTATCAGGCCTAATATTATTTTTAAATTTGACAAATAGTAATTCTTAAATCTTTTAATAACAATAATATGTAAATTATTATTTGGTTATTTAAAGAATTTCGAAATATTATTCTTCTGCTTTTGTTTCTTCAGTTGAACTTACATCTTCTGATGGTGTTTCTGCAACGTTTTCCGTTTCGGCGTCAGGAGAAACTGCTTCTTCCACTACTACTGGTGCTGCCTTCTCTTTCTTAGTTCCAACCAACTTTTTATTAATAGCTTCAAGTTCAGCTTTACGGGCACTTACTTTGTCTAGGATCTTGCCTTCTTTTTGATCAACCCAAGCTAAGTACATTTCATCTGCTTTCTCTTGAGTAAACGAACCCTTAGCAACACCTCGAGATAAGTGCTTGCGGTACATTACACCTTTGTATTTTAAAATCGCTTTAACCGTATCCGTAGGTTCTGCTCCTTGCATCAACCATTTGAACGCTGCATCGCGATCCAATTCTATAATCGCTGGCTTAGAAATAGGATTATACATCCCAATGTTTTGTATGAATTTACCATCTCTTGGAGATCTTGAATCTGCTATAACAATGTGGTAAAACGGTGCTTTTTTACGTCCTTTACGCTGTAATCTGATTTTAACGGCCATTTGTTTATGTTTTTTAGTTAGACCAATACCCATTTACTTGGAAAATCCAACATGACGGGCTTTAACACCGCAAAGGTAACATTAATTCATTAAAAATCAAATCTCAATCTAAGATTTATTCTTCTGGAACTTAAATAATTGGGTATTGCAAATTGATAGTTGTATACCGATTTGATCCATCTAACCGATGCTTCATTCTTGACTTTCAACAAGTTAAATACTTCCAAGCTGATCCATGACTGTCTACAAAAACGAAGTGGATTGTAAGGTTTTGCAGATTTTTTATGGCTATCCCAAAGCAAAGTAGAGAATCCAATATCTACCCTATGATAGGGTTTATGCCTGTATTCATTGCGGTATACGATATTATCTCCTTTGAATCCATAGGGCAATCCACTTGCGACTGTAGCTTGTAAATGAGCTTTGAAATTGGGATTTCTAGGAAGGTAATCCTGGAAAAACATACTGATAGAAAAGAATTGGTCTGTGGGTCGGGGAACGTTATTGACCTCTTTGCCATTAGGGTTTCCAGATTCCCTAACTTTATGTTGTACGTCATACAAATGTTCGTATGTTCTCAGGAATGAAAGGTTTACCCAAGATTCAGCTCCAGGGGCAAATTCTCCATTAATCCGATTATCCCAACCGATTGCATAGGCCTCTGCATCGTTTTGACCAGAATATAGGATTCTGACATTATCTAAGTCATAACTGACTACATCCCAAAGTTTCTTATAGTAAATTTCAGATATCCATTTGAAAGGTGTTGGTCCAACTTTTTTTAATTTCAAATTAGCAACCATACCGGCAACAAAATGCGCTGATTTTTGAGACTTCAAGTCTTCATTTATAGATCCATTTGGAGTTCTTAACTCTCTATAAAATGGCGGTTGGTGATACAAGCCTGTAGAAAACCAATATCGGACATTCCTAGTACTGTTTTTTGGAACCCATTCGAATTTGCACCGTGGATTGAAAATCATTTCCTGATTTAATTCCGTGTATTGTAGTCGGACTCCAGGAGTTATTTTCAAAGCTATTTTGGACTGCTCAAATAGGCTGATTTCATCTTGTAACCAGAAAGCTGATTTGGTATTCGTAAATTGATTTTTTGTTTTAAGTACTGAATTTAAAAGCACTAAAGTATCTGAATTAGGTATCGAATAACCTGCAGAATCTATGCGTTCCCATTCATTAATGCGATCTTGTAAATCTTCATGTCTAAATGATAAACCATATTGTATAAAATGTCCACCCATGCCTTTGTTTCTCAATTCCAGCCCTCCTCGAATTTCATTGTGAAATATTAAGCTTTCTAAATAATTTCTGGTGTATAAATGTTGAGTACCGGTTCCCCATAGCTTGATTTCCTTACCTGCATTTTCATCGTTGGTCGTTTCAATTTCTGAAAGCCGATAATAACCCAGTATATCGAATTGCTCCGCTTCAATTCCAGTATAAACAGCTGACATATATTTTAAAAAATGCGGGTGCTTTTTATTTTTAGGTAAATAGGTCAGACTTAGTCCACCCATAGATTGATTGAAATAATCCAATTCCTGTCCTTCGTAATAGGCGTTTAATTTAAGAACAAAGCTTATAGAGCCTTTAGCTTGTGTGCTTTCTTCAGGTATTAATTTAAATTGACTGCGATTTATATTTCCAATAAAAGCTAATTGGAAAGCAGCATTTAAATCAACTGTAATAAACGATTGTAGATCTAAAAAATTGGGTTGATATTCACCTTTTAAATCTTGAGAAGCCAATAAATATTTACTTGTTTTATATCGTGCACCAAGCAAATAATTGATTTTTGAAGGACTGTTTTTTCTGTACTTTTTTGAACCTTCAAGATGTCCACTAGCTCCAAGTAAACTGCCCATTATGCTAAATCTCAACGAATCAGGAACCTTGTATTTGATATCAAGAACAGAAGAAGATTTGTCCCCATATTTTGATTCGAATCCACCCGAGGAAAAATTTAATTCCCTTATCAAATCAGCATTTGGAAAAGTTAGTCCTTCTTGTTGACCGTTTCTAATTAATTGGGGTCGAAAGACTTCAAAATCATTGATAATTACTAAATTTTCATCATAGCTGCCGCCTCTTACGCTGTATTGAGAAGACAATTCACCACCGCTACTACTCCTAACACCTAAGGCTATACTGGGAAGTATACTTTCTATATTCCCGGTAGTTGTAGGAATCAGTTCAAATGATTTTACATTTTCTTTAATATTCGAGTTGCTAGTATTTACATTTTCTTTGATGATGATTTCTTGATTGGTAATGGGAATTAAACTAATATTAAGTCCTTGATCCTTCGTGCCAGACCAATTTCCCAAGGTAATGGTTTGAGTTTGGTAACCTAAACGACTACATTTTATGATTAAATTTTTTGTTGCACTGATTTCAAGACTGAAACGTCCGTTTTCTTTGGTCTCAAAGTATACATTAGTCTCAGGTACATAAACTATAACTAATTCTAAAGGCAATCCATTTTGAGCATCTGTAGCCTGACCATAGAATTTGGACGATTGTTGGGTAAATGCATTATCATATAAAAGAAATAGAAATATTGGGATAATAAATCGCCTCATAGTCTGCTAATCTTTATTTTGCAAATTAAATGTTAAGGCCAATTTGTTTTAATTGAGAAATGACCTTCGTGGGATTTGGATCTCCAAACACAGCGTTACCAGCCACAAGGACATCTGCACCCGCTTGAAGAATGCGTTCTGCATTCTGTAATCCAACACCACCATCCACTTCGATTTTTACATTCAGATTTCTAGATATGATTTCAGATTTTAATGTTTCAATTTTGTCAAGCGTACGATATATAAATTTTTGACCGCCAAAACCAGGATTCACAGACATCAACAATACCAAATCGATATCTTCTAATACATCATATAAAAAGCTTACCGGCGTATGTGGATTTAGAGCAACCCCGGCCATAGCACCCAGTTCCTTGATTTGTTGAATTGTTCGATGGAGATGTGTGCATGCTTCGTAATGAACTGTTATGACATCAGCTCCTGAACTACGAAACCTGGCTAAATATTTTTCAGGTTCCACAATCATTAGGTGTACGTCTTTTACTTTATTGCAATGGTCTTTTATGGCATCCATGATTGGAAAACCAAATGAAATATTGGGCACAAATCTGCCATCCATAATATCAATATGAAGCCAATCTGCCTCGCTGGTATTGATAAGTTCAATGTCCTTAGTAAGATTAAAAAAATCACAGGACAATAGAGAAGGCGCAATAAGATGTTTTGGCATATAATTAAAATATGAGCAAAGGTATAAAAACAAGTTCTGTTTATTTCTATATAATGGTAATTAGTCCAAACAATATCAAAACCCCTGTTTGCGTTTTTTAACGGATGGTAAGAATATTATTTTGTCTCATTTCGTATGCATTATTGATTGATTTAGATGCCCAAAAATATATTACAGCCGGGGGTGCTAGACTTTGCGAAGACATAGGTATAAGTATTCAACAACGAATTGCAAAACATCTAACAATTGAAGGCGTTTTGAATTCAAGCTATCGAAATGATGATCTTGGACTTAAACTTATGTTGGAGCAACATAATCCTTTAATCACCCGTCGATTCAATGTGTATTATGGAGCCGGAGTTCATTGGAATTATATTGGAGATTCAGCTCGAATATATCCGAGTGGAATTTCTTTAATTGGAGGGATTGAATTCACATCTGACCGATTCAATGTCTCGTGGGATTTTTTGCCTTCATTTAGTTTTTGGTATGGTAAAGAACCATTTAATCCATCAACTGCACTAACCCTGAGATATGTTTTTATTAAAGAAAAAAAGAAAAAAAAGCATTTGAAGTTTTGGAAGAAAAAGTAGTTTAAAAACAATAAGCTAAAGTCATTTGTTATTCTGAGGTGTGTGTCAACCATTCCATTTCATGTGCAATATTTAATAATAATACTGTTTCTACTTGAACTCCCATGAACTCCTATGAACTCCCATGAACTCCCTCACAAGTATCCCACAAGTATCCCACAAGTATCCCACAAGTATCCCACAAGTATCCCACAAGGATGGGTAGGTTTGATACCAAGTAAGGTCAAAGTCTACCAAGTTGTCTTGTCAATAAAAATATCAGACTATGTAGATTTCATATCAGATTGGTTATCCCTTGATGGTATAGTTACTAACACTTCTGTCGATAAATGTGATACTTGTGTATTGTTTAGATCGGTTATTGGTATTAAATAAGTTAAAAAATGAATTAACTTTGCTATTCGATTTTTATAATCCTATGTTTAATAATCAAGTAGCTGAAATAACACTCATCCAACGCATTCAAGCGAAGGATAGTAGTGCTTTAGCTGAATTGATGGATCTATACGGAGCAGCACTGAATGGGGTAGTACAAAGAATTTTAACAAATCCTGAAGAAGTAGAGGAAGTCATGCAGGATAGTTTTGTGAAGATTTGGAATCATAGTTTAACTTACGATCCAGCTAAAGGAAGATTATTTACCTGGATGTTGAATATTGCAAGGAATCAGGCAATAGATCGTTTGAAATCTAAACACAATAAAAATCAATCTAAAATCCATTCCATTGATAATGTCGTAAATCAAGTTGATATGGAACACAAACAGCAAATGTCTGTAGATCATATTGGAGTTCAACATTTAATGAATAAATTACAAGGTGATCAATTGAATTTAATTCAAAAGGTTTATTTTGAAGGGTATACTCAACAAGAATTATCAGATGAATTAAAGATACCTTTGGGAACCGTTAAAACTAAAATTAGAACAGCTATTATAGAATTGAGGAAATATTTTATTGACAAGTAATGAATGTACAAGAATACATAGAATCCGGTATTTTAGAACAATATGTTCTGCAACAACTTACACCTGTTGAGCAGTTGGAAGTTGAACGGATTCGTGCGATGCATCCTGAAGTTGATGTGGAAATTAATCGAATTGAAGAAACCTTATTTCAGTATGCTAACCTTCATTCAAAACCAATATCAGAAAAACTCAAATCGAATGTTTTAAATAAAATCAATCAATTAAATACTACAGTTCACAATCAAAAACCCATTTCGATATGGGTTCGATACAGCATAGCAGCTTCATTCTTGTTAGCTATGGTAGCCATTTCTTATTTGTATATTGACAATACGCAACTTCATAATAAATTGGTTGATTCTCAGAAATCACTTAATTCTTCTCAGGAAAATTTAACATCTGTCATAACACAACTGGAAGCTATCAAGGAAGATTACTCCATTGCTTCAGGAGCTGAATTTAGAAAAATAATAATGAATAGTCTGGACACATTAAAGACTGTAAGTGCCATTATTTATTGGAATCAGGCTTCAAATGATGTTTATTTAAATACCCAAAGTCTTCCTGAATTGACCGCTGATCTTCAATATCAACTTTGGTTTATTAAAGATGGGAAACCCATCGATTCAGGAATTTTTGATCAAAAATCCAAACTCCTTAAAATGGCTAAAGCAATGAATCCACAAGCCTTTGCAATAACAGTCGAAAAAAGAGGTGGAAGTCCTACGCCAACTTTAACGAGTATGGTAGTTTTGGGCAAATTGTAAAATTTCTATTTTTAATTTATTCATACATTCAAATTCAAAGATTTATAATGCCACAGTGCATTAGTAAAGGTTTTGAATTTTCGAATACGAACGCAAACATTATTTATCGAAATTATATTTGGTTAATAGAGAATGGATCATATTTTATATTAACTTCTTAGCATAATGATTTGAAGGGTTAGAAATTGAATTGTTCTATCAAAAATCCAAACCTTTCTTTCCATCGTATATCTTCTTGACAGACACTTAAGTCTTATTTATCATTATCTAAAATTTAATTTATGAAAATTGTTAAGACCAATCAAAAAAGTATTCTTTTTGGCTTGAAGCGATTTGCCTGTTCGATGTTTATTTTATTAAGTATCGGTCAGGCTTTTGCTTCTAGTCATCGTGAAGCGCCATTAATCTCCAATGATCCTTTGGCCGACAACACAGATCTTTATGCATTTAGAAGTCCGGATAATCCTAACATGATAACTATAATAGCATGTTATATTCCGGCAGAATTACCTTTCGGTGGACCTAATTATCATTCATTCGGCGAGAACATCCGGTATGAAATTCACATTGATAATAACACAGCAACACCGGGAGATGACATTATTTATCGATTTACTTTTCACAAAGTCATTCAAGATTCATCTACGTTTTTCAATATTCGTCTAGGTGCACAAAATTTGAAAACGACTTATTTAATGGAACGCAGTATAGATGGCGGTAAAACTTTTATAGCTGTGATTACCAATGGTGTTGTTCCACCACCTAATATAGGCCCTAGGTCCATTATGAGTCCGGTTGGTCTTAACGCACCTTCTTATGCGGATTTGATGGGCAAAGCGATATTGAAAACAGCGCAGAACGAAACAGTTTTTTGTGGTCCGGTTGATGATCCATTTTTTGTTGACTTAGGAGGTGTTTTTGATTTAGGTGATCTTCCACGTCAGAATAGTAAAACCCGGGATGGATTAGCTAAGTATAATACTCATGCTATCGCGATTCAAATTCCAATTGAATTATTACAAAAAGATCACAAAGCAATTATTGATGCAGCAAATATTTTAGATCCCGATTTCGTAATTGGTGTATGGGCATCAGCAAGTCGTAAAGTGTTGCGCACCATTAATAATGGTGGTTTATCACCTACTGAAAATGGAGATTGGATTCAAGTATCCCGCTTGGGTATGCCTTTGACCAATGAAGTTGTGGTTCCGATAGGATATAAAGATCTTTGGAATTCAATTACTCCTTATGAAGATTTAACTCAATTAGCCGCTTATGGAAATTTCTTTTACAATCCTGAGTTGGCTTTGTACATGGATGATTCCAAATTTGGTGGTGCTGTTCCTGCATTTAGAGGACTAAGAATCCAATCAAATACCTTACAACTTGGTGTAGATTTTAGAAATGGTAAGGATGGGTTATACGTATTAAAAGGAAATCCAGCATTAAACGGTACTGCACTAGATGATAATATTTTTGGAAAATTATTATTACCTGCAGCAGGAAGTCCACGTTCTGTTGATTTATGGCCTATATTTCATACAGGTGTTCCAAATATGATACCTTATCAATTAGCCACTGGAAAAGCTGGAAATCCACTTGCAGCTGGAAAACCTTTCATCCATAATTTCTTACCCAATGGAGGAGATATGTTGCGATTGAATATGGCAGTTCCTGTGACACCTAGAAATGATCCTGCATTTAGTTCACTTGGCATTATTGCAGCAGCAGTAGCTGGTTTAACCAATCCTAAATATGCCAACACTAATTTGGAATTTATTCCGAATATGGATGGATTTCCGAATGGAAGACGACTTGAAGATGATGTGACACGTATTGAATTACAAGCAGTTTCTGGTATCGCTTTAGCTGCTATTGGTTTGTGGTATGATGATTATAATGCTAAAGATGCAACTGCATCTCCAGTATCCAATTATTTACTTAATGTGTTGCAATATTCGACTGGTGTAGAAAGTAACGATGCTAAGTTTACAAATAGCTTTCCATACTTGGCTGAACCTTGGAGTGGGACTTTATAATATTAATTAAAAATATAATTAAAAAATAAATTTATGAAGATATCTTTTTTACTTCGAAACAATCTTCTGGGAGTGATTTGTATGTTGATTTTTTCACATAGTGTATTGCTTGCTTCAAGTCATCGTGAAGCACCGCTGCTACTTGGTGATCCTTTGACAGACAATACGGATCTTTATGCATTCCGTAGTCCAGATAATCCAAATATGATTACCATTATCGCGAGTTACGTTCCAATGCAATTGGCACATGGTGGTCCTAACTATTTTACATTCGGTGAGAATGTGCGTTATGAAATTCATATTGATAATAATATTATGACCCCTGGAGATGATATTGTTTATCGATTTACTTTCAAAATTACCAACGAAGATCCTACTACTTTTTTTAATATTCGTTTAGGTAAACAAAATCAAAAAACAACTTACCGTTTAGAAAAAAGTATAGATGGTGGATTAACATTTTTATCAGTTATTACAAATGGTGTGGTCCCTCCAAATAATATTGGCCCACGTTCTATTACTTCGGGGGTAGGACTTAATACCAATTATCAAGTCTTAATGACCAATTCAATTGCAACTACAAGTGCTGGAGAAAAAGTATTTTGCGGACCTTCTGATGATCCATTTTTTGTAGATCTGGGAGGTGTTTTTGATTTAGGTGATTTGCCTCGTAAGGACGGACAAGGACGTGATGGTGTTGCATGTTTTAATGTTTCTACCATTGCTATACAAGTGCCGATTTCATTATTACAAAAGGATAAAAAATCTGTAACACAGGCTACTTCAATTTTAGATCCTGATTTTGTGATTGGAGTATGGGCTTCAGCAAGTAGACCCAAAATCAGAACACTTGGCCCTGCTTCAGAAACACATACTGGTGAATGGATCCAAGTATCCCGATTAGGAATGCCTTTAACGAATGAAGTGGTCATTCCAATTGGTTATAAAGATTTGTGGAATAATCTTTCACCTTATGAAGATTTAGCTAATATCAATAAATTTGGAAATTTCTTTTATAATCCTGAATTAGGATTATACATGGATGATTCATTATTTGGTGGTGCAGTTCCTGCGATGAGTGGCTTAAGAATTCAACGTAAGTCTTTAGGTGCATTTGATTTTGGAAATGGAAAAAATGGTTTGTTTGGATTAAAAGGAAATCCAGCGCTTAATGGTACTGCTTTAGATGATGCTGTTTTTGGTACTTTATTACTGCCAAGAGCTGGAGCGCCAAGATCAGTAGATTTGTGGCCTATATTTCATACGGGAGTTCCTAATGTAATTCCGTATCACTTAGCGACTGGCAAAGGTGGAAATCCATTAGCAGCAGGAAAGCCGTTTATCCATAATTTCTTACCCAATGGTGGAGATATGCTAAGATTAAACATGGCTGTTCCGGTAACACAAAGAAATGATCCTGCATTTAGTTCTTTAGGAATTATTGCAGCAGCAGTTGCTGGATTAACCGATCCAAAATATGCTAATAAAAATCTTGAGTTTATTCCCAATATGGATGGATTTCCAAATGGTAGAAGATTAGAGGATGATGTGACGCGTATCGAATTACAAGCTGTGGCAGGTGTTGCACTTGCGGCAATAGGATTGTGGTATGATGATTATAATCCTTTGGATCCTAGTGCAAGTCCGGTGACACCAAATTTAATTAAAGTATTATCATATACCACAGGAATTGAAAAGAATGATACTTCGTTTACAAGTACATTTCCATATGTACAAGCTCCCTGGTCTGGTACAGGAATTTGTTCCGGTGAAGAAAGAAATTATACCCAACCGGAAATTCTGAAACCATCATGGACTACAGGTATTACTGATTTGAATGGACCTCAAGCATTTATGTTTAATACACCAAATCCATTTACAACGAGTACAACATTTAAATATCATGTACGTGAATCTGGTAATGTAAGTATACATTTATATCATCAAGATGGAACATTAGTTCGTCAGCTCATGAATACAAATCAAGGCTCTGGCAATTTTGAATATAATGCTAATATCGCAGATTTAATTCCTGGAACTTATTATGCAACGATCCGTTTCAAGGGTCAAATATTGCAAACTATTAAATTGAATAAAATTTAATTCATCAAGTTCTTTTTAAGAACATCTCATAACAGCTGCATCATGTGTTTGACTTTTAAATATATTGGTGCAGCTTTTTTAAAAAAATTATTGCTTATGAAATACGTTTATCTATTTATTGTATTAAATTTTGTTTCTTTTTCTTTTGCATCGAATAGTTTACACAATGGTACTGTTAAAGGTATAGTGTATGACGAAAAATCCAATGCACCCATTTATAATGCAAGGGTAATAATTATATCTTTAAATAAAATGACCTATACCGATGAGCTTGGTTTTTTTCAATTTGATGATATTGAAGCAGGCGATTACACCATTGAAGTTTCATATTTAGGTTATGAGAATAATACTTCAATGGTAGCTATAATTGATCACCAAACAAGTCCAATTAGAATAGACTTAAAACAAAAAAACTTAGCTTTAGCAGAAGTGACCATTTCTGCAAATGCTCTTGAAAATAAAAGTCTCTTGTCCGCTATTGATTTGCAATTAAGACCTATCAATACATCTCAGGATGTTTTAAAAATGGTTCCTGGATTATTTATTGCACAACATGCAGGCGGTGGAAAGGCGGAACAAATATTCTTGCGTGGTTTTGATATTGATCATGGTACAGATATTGCATTATTTGTAGATGGAATTCCTGTCAATATGGTCTCTCATGCTCATGGGCAAGGTTATGCTGATCTACACTTTTTAATACCAGAAACAATTGATAAGGTATCATTTAGTAAAGGACCTTTTGATCCAAAAATTGGAAATTTTGCAACGGCAGGACAAGTAGAATTTAAAACAAAATCCAGATTGGATAAAAATTTAGTTTCACTAGAACTGGGAAAATTTAATTCTCAAAGAGTTACATCATTATTTAAATTACTAAACTCAAAAGATCAACACATTTATGCTGCCTTGGATTTTAATCACTCAGATGGATATTTTAAATCACCTCAGGACTATCGTAGATTCAATGGATTATTAAAATATAATGCTAAGGTTTCTGAGAATCATTATGTAACAGGATCAATATCGGGATTTACAAGCAGATGGGATGCTTCAGGACAAATTCCAGAACGCGCTGTACAATCAGGTATCATTGATCGATTTGGATCTATTGATGATACAGAAGGTGGCTTAACATCTAGGTATAATGCATCTATTCAGTTAAACTCCAATTTATCAAATAATGATTTTTTTAAAAATCAATTTTATTATTCCAAATACCGTTTTGAACTATATTCTAATTTTGCTTTTTTCCTAGAAGATTCATTAAATGGGGATCAAATTAAACAAAAGGAAAACAGAGATCTTTTTGGATACAAGTCCGAATATTCAAGAACTTATTCATTTGGTTCGTTAACTTGGAATGCTACTATCGGTGTACAATGGCGACTTGATGCAACCAACAATAGTGAATTGTCTCACACCAAAGATAGAATTGAAACCTTGAACCAATTAGCGTACGGAGATATTGAAGAATCCAATTATGGATTATATACGGATCAATCATTTCATTTTGGAACTCAATGGTCTGGTAATATTGGCCTCCGTTATGATCATTTTAATTTTATATATAGAAATAAATTAACAGCAGAATATGATAAATTATTAGTCAACAAACATATCGTAAGTCCTAAATTAAATCTCAATTATAAATTAAATTCAATGATTAGTTTTAATGGACATGCAGGATATGGTTTTCATTCTAATGACACAAGAGTTAATGTCAGTCAAACAAATCGAGACATACTTCCAAAAGCAATAGGCTTTGATTTTGGATTTAATATAAAACCAATAAAAAATTTATTATTGACAGCTACATTGTGGCAATTAGATTTGGATCAGGAATTTGTTTACGTAGGAGATGCAGCAATTGTAGAACCTAGTGGAAAAACAACGCGACACGGTGTTGAAGTTTCATTGCGATATCAAATAGCTCGCGCATTATATTTTGATACAGATATAAATTATACAAAGGCTAGAGCAATCGGTGAAGCAAAGGGTCAAGACTATATTCCTCTTGCGGCTAAATGGTCTAGCATTGGTGGGATTACACTTGAAAATAAAAAGGGATTTAATGGAAGTTTGAGATACCGTTATTTGGGTGACCGATCAGCAAATGAAGATCATTCAATAATTGCAAAAGGATATGTTGTGTTCGACGCACTTTTAAACTATACTAAAGATAAATGGGAGATTGGGATCTCTGTTCAAAATTTATTGAATACCGATTGGAAGGAAGCTCAATTTGAAACAGAAAGTCGATTGCAAAATGAAACTGAATCAGTTACAGAAATTCATTTTACACCTGGTACTCCCTTGTTTTTAAAATCACATTTAACTATTTATTTTTAGCCTTTTGCTGGTATCAAGTTTGCCACTTGGGCCCGACGAAATAATTTAATGAAATAAATCTAATTTAAAAAGTGTCCTCGGCACTTGATAGAACCTTTAAGCAATTGAGATAAGGCTTTGTAAACTGCTTTTGTGAGATATGTTTAATCCACTCATTTAAACACCTTCAAAATGAGAAACGCTCATTTTTTTTTACAGTTATTCAAGATTCAGAAACATCAAATCCTTTTTCGATAAAATAATTTTTAATATTATCAATCTCCTTGTCTGTAGCTATAAAGTAAATTTGATCTATTGTTTTTTCATTTTGATTAAACCTAATCCAGTTCCTATTAAATCCACCCCAACCATAATGAATTTTTATAGATTTGACAATATTCAAGTCAATTGACTTTTGCTTGCCAAAAATATATGTAAACTCAACTATTTCCTCATCTTTAACCCACGATTTATAAGCGAAATTTGAATAGATTTTAAATACTACAATAATAGAAAATATAATAAATACTGAAGTTAATAAATTTAAACTATTCCATAGTATAACTGCAAACAATATTCCAAGAAAAATATTGCTTATAATAATGTCAAAATATATTTTTTTATCATCAAATAATTCAATTAAATTTTTATCTGTACTTTTCATTTTTCTTTTCGTTGTCTATTCTTTCAAATTTTAGGGACAATTGAAAATAAATATTTTGTTATATCATTTAATCTCTTGCTGGCATTAATTTTCTCGTCACGGCTGTCGTCAAGTTTCCCTGCTGGCGTCAAGTTTCTAACTTGTGCCCAACGAAAGTTTATAAATATTTCCCCTTGCTGGCATCAATTTTCTCAATACTTAGTTCGAAACAAGTTCAACTTGTGCCCCAACGAAAACCATTACAAAGGAATATTTCCATGTTTTCTTCTGGATCTAGGCTCGGCTTTATTTTCTAAAGATGCAAATGCTCTAATCAATTTGATTCGGGTCATTTCTGGAAGTATCACTTCATCAATAAATCCTCGATAAGCAGCATGATACGGATTGGCAAATTTTTCAGCATATTCAGCTTCTTTTTCGAGTAATGCTTTCTCTTGGTCAGTAGCGTGATCTATATCTTTTTTAAAGATAATTTCGCTGGCGCCTTTTGCACCCATCACAGCGATTTCTGCACTTGGCCAAGCGAAATTAAAGTCTGCACCTATGTGTTTAGAGTTCATCACATCATAAGCGCCTCCATATGCTTTACGTGTGATTACGGTAATTCTTGGAACAGTGGCTTCACTAAATGCATAGAGTAGTTTGGCTCCATTGCTGATGATAGCATTCCATTCCTGATCTGTGCCTGGCAAGAATCCTGGAACATCTTCTATGACTAAAAGTGGAATATTGAAGCAATCACAAAATCGAACAAAACGCGCACCTTTTTTTGATGCATTGACATCAAGGCAACCTGCCAAAACCATAGGTTGATTGGCAACGATACCGATGCTTTTACCGGCTAATCTTGCGAAACCTACTACTATGTTTTCAGCATATTCTGAATGGATTTCATAAAAGGAATCTGGGTCACATATTTTCGAAATAATATCCTTGATTTCATAAGGTTGATTGGGGCTATTCGGAATATGATCACCAAGATTTAATATGGTTTCATCTTTTAAAGTATATGGAAGGTTGGGTGCTTTTTCTTCACAATTTTGTGGAAGATAAGCTAATAATTTGCGTAATTGGATGAGAGCATCCACATCGTTTTTTGCAGTCAGTTGTGTAACACCTGATTTACTGGCGTGTGCATGAGCTCCTCCAAGGTCTTCAGCAGAAACTTCTTCGTTGGTTACTGTTTTAACAACATTCGGGCCTGTTACAAACATGTAGGACGAATGCTCCACCATTAAGATAAAATCAGTCATGGCAGGTGAATACACGGCACCACCGGCACAAGGACCCATAATAGCAGACAATTGTGGCACAACACCTGATGCTTTTACATTTCTATAAAATATATCAGCATACCCACCTAATGATCTTACGCCTTCTTGAATCCGAGCCCCACCGGAGTCATTCAAGCCTATTATAGGAGCCCCATTTTTTAGAGCCAGGTCCATGATTTTACAGATTTTTTCGGCATGGGTTTCTGAAAGGGAACCGCCAAAAACAGTGAAATCTTGAGCATAAACATAAACCAAACGGCTATGTATAGCCCCATATCCAGTCACAACACCATCCCCATAAAATAATTGTTCATCCATCCCAAAGTCTGTTGTTCGATGAATAACGAGCATGCCTAGTTCCTCGAAACTACCATTATCTAGTAAAAGTTGGATTCGCTCGCGTGCCGTTAATTTTGATTTACTATGCTGAGAATCAATCCGTTTTTGGCCGCCGCCAATTTGAGCTTCACTTATTTTGATCTTAAGTTCGTCTATCCTTTTCTGCATCATAATACGGCGAAGTTATGCAAAAAAGAAGAAATGCAGGATTGTCCCTTGTTTTAGGGATTGAAATTTAATTTTTTTTGATTTAGAAGGATTTGAAGTAAGGTTTAACTGCTTTATTCTAATTTGAATTTGATGGGTAATGTATAAATGACATTTACAGGTTTACCATTGATCATTCCTGGTTTCCAGGTTATATCTTGGGCTAAATTAAACAAACAATCTCGGGCAGCCTGATCAAATTCTGGAGTAACAGATTTAATAATTGTAGGATGCTTTAGTTGTCCAAATTCATTTATGATGAATGTCAATATGGTGGTTCCCTCCTTATTGTTTTTTTTCATCTGTTCTGGATAAACGAGTTTGGAACTTATATATTTCATAAGTTCAGTAGTTCCACCGGGAAATTCAGGCATGATTTCTGGAACAGTATGATAGTCTATACTTTCTTGAACAATTTTTAATTGTTCAATATTTGTTTTAGGATCAAATATGGACATTGTATCAATGGAAGTAATGGTTTTAATTTCATCTTTTGGATTATTTTTTTCATGCTGTGAAAAACAAGAATAGCAAAAGAGAAAAAAGAATGGAATTAAAAAGTAAATCATACTTTGTTGGATGGAATATCTTTTAGTAAACATCATAATTCGTATTTTTAAATGTGAAGAAGCAAAAGAGTGAATAATGGGTGGATTCAAATGTGTTGTATTGGATAATTGAATTAATAATCTTGCATATTGATCGGCTGGATACTGTAATAATACTTTTCGATCCGCTTGAAATTCATGTACCAGTTTGAGTTCCTTACGGTACAAATAGATAAGTGGATGAAATGGAAAAATAAGAAGTAGCAATTGAATGAAAAATAAATCTAAATAATGCTTATTGATAATATGAGCTTTTTCATGGTTTATGATAACTGCTCGTTCATGTTCATTGAATTTAAATTGTTCTGGAAGCACTATAGTGTTTAAAAAAGAAAAGGGCATCGCTATGGTATCTGAATAATGAATTTGAACTTCTTTTTTAAACAAATTAAGATTGGGAATAAGCTGTCTAATTTGTTGTAACGATTTCATTAATTGAATCAACGAAATAAGCACAGCAATTATGTAAATGGTATACAATATATAAAATAAATGGACATGAATATGTGTTCCAACGCTGTTTGATTTAATAGTTATTTCTTGCAATTGAACGGCAATGAATTGTATAGGTGTATCTTTGATTGCTGGTATTGTCAGGTCCCCTTGAGGTATAAATGGAATGATTAATCCCAATATTAATGAAGTCAATAAATAGATCCGATTGATGACAAAATAACTTTGATTGTGATAAAAAATCACATAGGGGATTAACAATATTCCCCAAATCAATCCTGTCCAAATGATGTAATGTAACATACTACTTTTTTTTCGATTTGTCTTTCAATTGACTTAATAGTTTATTGATTTCAACTTCCGTAAGCTTCTCTTCTGTAACCAGGAAGGAAACGAGTTCTTCAGGTTTATTGCTGAAATAATGTCTAATCATAGATTTGATTTTCATTGCGGCATATTGATTTTTAGAAACTATAGCAAAGTATTCATACGTTTTTCCATAAGCTTTGAAATTCAAATATTTTTTGTCAACCAGGATCCGCAAGAACGTGGAGACAGTAGTTGGTGCTGGCATATTATCATCTAATTGATGATTCCGAAAGTACTCCATGATCTGACTCATAGTACACGGACCAATTTTCCAAATGATTTGAATAATGTTTTCTTCACCCGGCGTGAGCATATTGATTGATTTCATAATTCAAATATACTATAAAATTAATCTATGAACTAAAAATTTAGTTTATAAAAATAAATATTTATATTATATATTTATATTTTCTTATAAATTAATTATTTATAATTGTAAATATTATTTAATATGATGTCTAGATAGTTACTGGATTCAGATTTTGACTTTAAGCCTCTCAAGTTGTCTAATTTTTATTTCGCCCATGCATCTCTGGCCTCTGGCACTTGCCACACCGATTGATTATTCTCCAGGCTGTTGAACATGGGCAGCCATTCAGCAGGTCCACCCGAATTCATGAGAATATCGTAACGTCTTAATTGAAGAATAGGATTCAATGGATTAATGAGCACTGGGCAGGCTTCTACGCAAGCATTGCAGGAAGTACATGCATAAATTTCTTCTTTGGTAATTAAGTCAAATAGAGATTTACCATCATCAAACGATTTTGGGTCTCCATTTGATATATGCTGTCTTGCCAGTATTAAATGACCGACTTCTTCTGTTCGATCCCTGATATCCATCATCACTTTACGAGGGCTTAATTTTTTGCCGGTCAAATTAGCTGGACAAACGTCTGTACATCGTCCACATTCGGTACAAGTATAAGCTTCTAATAAAGTTCGCCATCCCAATTGTTGTATGTCTTTTGCCCCAAAGATTTCTTCTTCAGCAACATCTGCTTTTTGTTCCAATCCAATCATGCCTCTAACTTCATTTTCTATGCTTGGCATATTGGACATAACACCTCTGGGATTAAGCCGACTATAATAACTATTTGGAAAGGCTAAAAATATATGTAAGTGTTTAGAGTGAGGTAAATAAAGCATAAAACCAAATACAATAAATATATGCAACCACCATCCCATACGTTCCAATATAATGAGCCAATCTGAAGATAATGGACTTAAAATATGTTGACCAAAATAAGAGGATAAATAAAAGGTTCCAGTAGCCGGGTAATGATCCGTACCTAATGATTGTAACACTTGGTCAGCTCCATTCATCAAAAAGATACTAATCACGAGTACAATTTCTCCCATTAATATCAAATTAGCATCCAGGGAAGGCCACCCCTTAAGTTCTGGTTTTTGGAATCTTATTAATTTTAAAATATTTCTTCGATACAAAAAGATGAAAGTTGCCACCAAAGCAAGAAAAGAAAGCATCTCAATGGCGTTAATCGCAATAGGGTAGAGGATACCTATATGATTCGAAATGGCTCTGTGATGACCGGAAAAACCATCGATAAAAATCTCAATCAATTCTACCTGGGTAAGCAAAAAGGCCACATAAATAAAGAAATGGAATATTCCTGCAATGGGTCTGGTAAACATTTTCTTTTGGCCTAATGCAAACAGAATCATATTTCTAGTTCGCGAGGAAGAAGTGCCCTCTAATGGCTCATCCTTACCTAATTGTATATTCGTATAGATTTGGTAAAATTTCCGAATGGCTTTGTTAAACACCAGTATACAAATTATGCTAAAGCAGATCTGCTGAATCATATTCAAAGATTAATTTCAGTTAAGGTATTATTTTTGCAACTTTGAACCAATTATTCATAAATTAGTCCTCAAAGTAACATGATAATTCTGAATCAGCGTCAAATCCAACAAAAAATTAAGCGTATGGCCATTGAAATTTTTGAGGCCCATGCTGATGAATCGACTATTGTTTTGGCCGGAATTAATAGCAAAGGCCTTGTTTTGGCTCATTTGATAGCACAAGAAATTGAACAATTAAGTTCACTGAAAGCTACTATTTGTAATCTAAGCATCAATCCAGCAGAACCTTTAAAACATCCCATAAGCTTGAGTCTGGAACATAAATTGTTAAAAAACAAGGTTATGATTTTAGTCGATGATGTTTTAAATACAGGACGTACTATGTTTTTTGGTTTTAAACCTATTATGGATGTCATTCCTAAAAAAGTAGAAATCTGTGTTCTTATAGAACGAATGCATAAGTCATTTCCAATCCGGGCGGATTATGTAGGAATGAAATTAGCCACCACCATTAAGCAAAACATTGAGGTTTATTTTGATCAGTCTGTTGCATTGGAAGTGCAACTCACTTAAACTAGCATTAATTTAAAGCTAGCTTTGCAGTAGCGTATCCCAGATCATACAATTCCTGAGTAGGTTTAAGATCAAAACGACTGTATTTAGCTATTTCTACTGTTTCGATGAGTATATCCGTCAATTTTTTCTGTGCTGTAGTATGATTGTCTACTGATAATTCTAAGACCCGGCTGATTAAATTAAAATAGCCATTAAGCTTGTCATTCGTAGAGACACCAATAGGCATAAGATTTACCGCGATAATTTGATCACAAAATTCGCGGATAGGCTGTACAGGAAGATTGAGCAAAATGCCCCCGTCTAAATAAAAGGATTCATTCATTTCTACAGGTCTGAAAACCAATGGTACGGCGCATGAGGCTACAACCCTTTTGTAAATTTCACCTGAAGAAAAGATTTCAAGTTTTCCTGAATTCAAATTGGTCGCAGTAATATATAATGGAATGTGCAATGAAGAAAAATCATTTATGGGTATAAATTGTTCCAACATTTCATGAACATATTTCAAATCTGAAATTCCATTTTTTGGATATTTAATTGAAAAAAAATCATACCATTTCGTTTTCAATAAAGTATCCAACATAGTCGCGGGGCTAACTCCTGCTGAATACAAACACCCAATGATTGCACCTACACTGGTTCCTGAAATAATGTCTGGTTTAATGTTAGCTTCTTCTAGGGCTTGCAATACACCTATGTGAAATGCTCCTCGAGCGCCTCCTCCGGAAAGTACAAGTCCAATTTTCATGGTTTTATTTAACCATTAATTTTAATGTTTTTTGTTTATGATCACCAATTAACTGAAGTGCATAAATACCAGATTGCAATTGAATATCCAATTTAGAATCAATAGTTTTACTTTCTAACAGTTTGCCATCTAAACTTAAAATATGAACAGTAGAATAATCATTGATTTTACCAATAAAGTATACGTAATCTGCACAAGGTTGAGGTGATAATTGGACATCAGCACCCGGATTTAAATCTTGATTTGACGTACTAAAACTAAGATCCCTCAAATATCGTGGAATGATTTGATAATCTTCGGTAAATGGATTTGTAGCATCGAATTGACTTCCTATACCGGTTACATTAACTCGATTACCTCCCAAGGCAGTATTAGCAATATCAGTGTTGTCATCGATTCTCATAACAAACTCTTTAGTCCCATTCGAAATTCTAACATTAAATCCGGCGCCACCACCTATCCAGTCTGAAGGATTTACAATGATCATATTATTCATTTTCACCAGATTCGATTCCGTATTCTCATCCAATACAGTAGTGATTGTGGGTGTCTTGAGTGTATTATTACTTGAATTTACCCAAATGGTATCCAGGTTAATTTGAGTTAGACCTCTAAATTGTTCTATTTTTCCTTGTACTGTAACTTCATCACCCTCCTTAACAGTATATCCGAAGTTTTTGGTAGTAGAAAAAACACCAATTCCATCAGATGGATCTATAATGGTGAATTGTAAACCAGATGTCCCTAAATAGTCGATTCCATAGACTACACCCTTTAATTCGCACTTTGTCCCAATTGAATCTGCCACACCTGAACTTGGATTTATACCTGTAACTTTAGAGATACCATATTTAGGATAAAATTTACTTGCAGGAATGTATGGGCTGATGTCAGTGGTATACCGGGGCATTAATTGATACCCTTCATTATAAGGCGAACTGGGGTCATTTTGCCAACCCAATCCTGTGATATCAAAAGTTCCTGATGGTGGCTCTTTTGTTAATAAATCACAATCATTGTCTATTCTGACATCAAAATTGGCAATGCCATTGGTTACTTTCACTGTAAATCCTAACGGATTATTGGTCCATTGTACCGGATTGACCAATTGTGCATTTCGAATTTTTACCAATTGTGCTTCTGTGTTTTCGCTTAAAGCCAGGATGGGTTGTGCAGTACTTAATGTATTGTTGGTTGCGATTTTAATGATTGTATCAGCCTGAATTTCAATAAGTCCATTGAATTGGATGACGGTGCCTCTCACTGCAATTCGGTCACCTTCCTTAACAGTGTATGAGAAACTGGCATTAGCATTGAATACGACAATACCATCATCAAATTTGTCAATTAAAACAAACTGCAGTCCTGCTGGTCTAAAGTTTATACCATGAACAACCCCTTCCAGTTGGCATTGAACATTTAATGAATCCACTTCGCCGTTATTGTTTACAGAACTGATCAGACCGACCGGATAACTTGGATATTGAGAATTTCTGGGTTTTACGATGATCTTACCTTTCATTTGGTTTGGATGTTGATCGCATTGATAATTATATTCTCCTAGAAGGTCAAATCGTTTAATAAATGTCCAATTACCGATCGTAGGTGGGCCATTTATAAATCCTTCAGGGTTATTGGGAAAAGTTGCATTGCTTGCATTTACATTATGAGTTCCACTCACATTTTTCCATTCCACATGTTCACCTACAAAGATTTCTAAATTGTTAGGCGTAAATGCAAAATCCGATGATTCTATAGTATAATTGGCACATTCTACATTATTTGCTTTGCCGGGTGTAGCAAATATTTTGAGTCCATCTATGGTTTTGTTGGTATTGGTGGTTGATCCTTTCCAATATTCTGATCTTGAATTATCAGCTGTAGTTCTGCATAATTCCAACGAAGAGCCATTTCCGTCAGCTAATGCAGGCCAGCCATTAACATCATAATAATGTACGCTATCTATAGGTATTCCATTTTGATCTTTGAGAGTGATCACTTCGTTGTCATTGCGCAAAGCACCTGAAGTCCATTCTAATGCCTTGAATCCAAAAACCGAGTCAAAAGCAGCTGCATTTCCACAAATAAGAAAATAGGATTTGGGATTAATGAAGGTATCTGGGAAAATGATATTGACCGCATCATCTATAATATAATCCTTTAAACTTAGAACGCTGTTTGACGTATTATACAATTCAATATATTCAAGTCTGTCATTTCCAGCTTCTGGAGGATTGTACATGATTTCATTAATTATAATTTGACCATTTACATTTAAAAGGAACAAATTAAAAAAACAAATAATGTGAACTAATTTTCTCATTTTCAGTAGTTTAATGAAGCAAAGGTAATTTAAATTAGCCGATTTTTCAATATTAAGGCTTTGGTTTTTTAAAGTTCAATTTCAATTCAATTTACCATGGTTTAATTAAAATTTAGTTCATTCACATTAAATCCAAGGATAAGATCATAGGTTGATTCCAAAGTAAATTTTTATTTTCAAGAATTTATTTACGAATTAATAGTCACAAGAAATATATCGATTGATTTTTTTTATTCTTGTCCTATTCTTAAAAAGCTAATTTTGGAATATTGAGAAGGATGCCTTGTGATTGATTGGTTAATGTTTATCTTTGCCATGGAAGTAAGGTAGTTCCATGAATCTGGCAGGCTTATAAATATGAAGAAAAAGCTTAAAATATTATTGAATAAAGAACAACTATCTCGTACTATTGATCGCCTATGTTATCAATTAATAGAACATCATAACCACTTTTCAGATTCATGTATTATTGGAATTCAAAACAAAGGGGTTTTATTGGCCAAACGAATCCAAAATAGAATAGAAGAAATTGAAAACATCGACAACATTCCATATGGTAAATTGGATATAACTTTTTTTAGAGATGACTTCAAAACTTCTGATAAAATTCCAAATCCTTCCAGCACAGAAATTAATTTCTTAGTTGAAAATAAACGTGTCATTTTAGTAGATGATGTATTGTATACCGGTAGGACGATACAGGCTGCATTGCAAGCATTGAACCATTTTGGAAGGCCAAAGTCAGTGGAATTGGTCGTTTTGGTAGATCGCAGATTTAATCGTCATTTGCCCATTCAGGCTGATTATGTTGGTCTCAGAGTGGATGCTTTAGACGAAGCTTACGTCAGATTGGAATTTGAAGAAGAAGAAGGACAAGATAGGGTATTGATTTATGATGCAGGACAAGTAGCGGTATGACAGAACAAAAATTATCTACACGACATCTAATTGGTATAAAAAATTTAACGGTTGAAGATATTCAAACGATTTTACAAACATCAGCTCAATTCAAAGAAGTACTCCAAAGACCTATTAAGAAAGTTCCATCACTTCGAGATGTGACTATAGCTAATATGTTTTTCGAAAATTCTACCCGAACCAAATTATCTTTTGAACTTGCTGAGAAACGACTTTCTGCGGATATCATTAATTTTTCTTCTTCAGGATCATCAGTGAGTAAAGGTGAAACGCTGCTGGATACCGTGCAAAATATTTTGGCCATGAAGGTGGACATTATAGTTCTCAGGCATTCATCCGTAGGCGCTGCAAAATTCATAGCAGATCGGGTTAAGGCTCAGGTAGTCAATGCTGGTGACGGAACCCATGAACACCCTACACAAGCTCTGTTAGATGCCTACTCGATACAAGAAGCTTTAGGATACATTAAAGGGGCCAACGTGGCCATAATCGGAGATATACTCCACTCAAGAGTTGCATTGTCTAATATCATTTGTTTAAATAAATTGGGTGCTAAAGTTACCGTATGCGGGCCACCAACACTCATTCCTAAATTTATTCAATCCCTTGGAGTACATGTGGATTATGATTTAGATCGGGTTCTCAACCATTGTGATGTAGCGAATGTATTAAGAATCCAAACAGAGCGTATGGATTTACAGTATTTCCCCTCCGCCAATGAATACGCTCAGTTTTTTGGAATAAATAAAGCCAGATTAGACCAGTTGAATAAAAAGATAATACTCATGCACCCGGGGCCCATAAATAGAGGTGTTGAATTAAGCACAGATGCCGCAGATAGCGAACAATCTATTATTCTGGATCAAGTTGAAAATGGTGTTGCAGTGAGAATGGCAGTATTGTATTTATTGGCAAATCAAGGCAAAAACGTGTCTTAACTTTCGGTCCGGGCACTTTTTTGGAAACGTTAAGGTTATACTAATAATAGATGTACAACGTTTTTAATATGATACTTCTGTATAAATTTGTGTTGTAATTTGTACCATGTCCATGAACAAACTATTCATTACCTTAATTGGTCTATTTGGCTATTATAGCTTTCTGACAGCTCAAAAATATGAGATACATGTCAAGATTGAAGGCTATACTAATGATACCTTGTTACTTGGGTATCAATATGGTGATAAACAATATATTAAGGATACAGCGCTCATTAAAAAAGGTGAATTCGTATTTCAAGGCGATACTGCTCTAGAGTCCGGCATGTATTTGATTGTACTGCAACCCACACATGATTACTTCCAGATTTTAGTTGATTCTGATAAACAGAAATTCAGCATCTCATCGGACGTTAAAACGCTTAACGAATCCTTGAAATTTAAAGGATCAAAGCTGAATGATGAGTTCTATGATTATATTAATTACATAGGTATCCAAAAGAACAAGGCTGACAGTTTAGGTGATTTGTCGAAATTAGAGAAAGATCCTAAGGAAAAGGCTAAGTTGGAGCAGGCATTAACTAAAATTGATCAGGCTGTAAAAGATAAACAGGAGTCCATCATTAACAGAAAAGATAAAAGCCTCCTCGGTCTGCTCATTAATTGGAGCAAAGATGTTGAAATACCTAAATATGAAGGTACAGCAGATGAAATCAATGAAAAGTCCTTTTTATTTTACAAAACCCATTTTTTTGACGGGGGAGATTTTTTGGATGATAGGTCATTGCGATTGCCATTATTTGCTTCTAAAGTGAATCGATACCTTGAAAAACTAACCATTCAGGTGCCTGATTCCATTAATGCTGCATTGGATTTTATTTTATCAAAGTGTAAAGAAGGTTCTGAAATTTATAAATATGTATTGTCCAATAGTTTGAATACCTATGCCAATTCCAAATATGTAGGAATGGATGGAGTTTATGTCCATTTAGTGGAGCAATATTATGCTCAAGGCAAAGCGCCATGGATTCTGGAAGAGCCTTTAGCAAAAATGGTACAGGATGCCAAGTCCTTAAAACCATTACTTATTGACAAAATAGCTCCCAATATCACGGTTTATAAACAGGATTCTACGCCTATTAGTTTGCATGATATCAAGTCAGAATATACCTTATTGCTCATTTGGGCTCCAGATTGTGGACATTGTAAAGAATCCATGCCAGCAATTAAAAAATTTTATAGTGAGTATAAATCTAAAGGGGTAGAAATTTTTGCATTATGCTCCAAGACCGGGGATGTTAAAGCATGTTGGGATGGAGTTGAAACCCTTGGAATGAAAGATTGGATTAACACTACTGATCCTGAACATAAATCACGATTTAGGATCATTTATGACGTAAAAACAACACCACAAGTATATATTTTAGACAAAGACAAAAGAATCCTGACCAAGAAGATTGGAGCTGAACAATTGCCGGAAGTCATGGAAAAGTTATTTAGAATTAAAGCAAACGAAACCAAAGAAAAGTAGGGCTACAAAAATAATTTTTATTCAAATACTAACATATTACAAAAAAACGTAATATATTTGTATCTGATTTTGATTATTTAGTATTTAAAATACGACCAATGAAATGTTTTAAAACCTACGTCTCAGGACTTTACGTCCTATTTGGAGTATTATTAATGGCCTCTTGTTCAAAGGAAGTGCCCACGGTAAACTCTTCATCACTTGACCTTGCAGACAATGCTCTAGTAAGAGAATGGTATGACCTAAGTCTTCAGCTCATACCTAAATGCAATGGTTATTCCGAACCTATTGCCGCTAGATCCTTGACTTATGTATCTTATGCAATGTATGAGTCTTTGATCCTTGGTCTTCCTTCTTATAATTCGCTACAATTAAGAGCGGATGGGCTAAAAACTACTTTGCCCCAACCTGATCATCAGAAGGAGTATAACTGGGCGATAGTTGCAAATGAGGCAACTGCTTTTGTTGTGTATAACATGTATTTACCTTCGGGAAATAACATATTAAAAGTTGATGAGTTAAAAAATAATTTCAACCTAAAATATTCTAGTGGATTAACTACTGAAGTGGTTTCGAATTCTGTTGAATTGGGTAAAAGTATAGGTCGGGCTATTTATAAATATTCACTGACTGATGGACAGAATGAAGCCTTCTTATATAATTACCCAGATGACTATGTCTTAACTTCAGGCCCCGGACAATGGATTCCTTCTTCGCCAGACTATGAGCCAAAACCAATGTTGCCTTATTGGGGAAATGTAAGACCTACTATAAATGATAATATTCAAATTTCTTTAAGTAAAGATTTACAATATTCCACTTCACCGAATTCAACAATTTATGCTGAAGCTTTGGAAGTGTATAATTTAAGTCAGAATTTAACAAACGACCAAAAGGAGAGCCTTGAATATTGGAACCGTTATATGGATTCACATGCTACTGCATTGTGCCACAATATGCTTTTGACCATACAATTAGTAAAGGAACAACAATTGGATCTGCCGAAGACCCTTGAACTTATGGTTAGAATGTCATTTGCTATGCATGACGCCTATGTGGCAACATGGAATGTGAAGTATAAAATGAACCTCTTAAGAGTTTCTACTTATATTAAACAAAACATTAGTCGATTCTATATACCGGAAATGGCCTCCATGCCAGTTCCTGAATTTGTATCAGAATCTGCAGTGATCTATAGCCTGTCATCAGAAATTTTAGCAGCAACATTTGGACATCGTTTTCCTTATATGGATTACACCCAAAAAGATAGAAAAGACTTAAGATCTAAACAAAGATATTTTGAGTCTTTCGAACAAATGTCTAAAGAAGCTGCATACTCTGACATTTATGCCGGAGTTCATTTTAGATCCAGTATAGATGCAGGATATGATTTGGGTTTTGATATTGCACAACAACTGATCAAGTTCCCTTTAGCTTCAAAATAGGATTATTTTAAATTATATTAACCTGAGTAGTCCCGGTGCAATAGTTTGCATCGGGATTTTTTTTTAAATTTACTTTTCTGTACGCAGATACATATTTTTTAAAAGCAGAATTTGATAAAAGCCAAATCTTGCTTATGTAAATTTTTTTATTAGAATTGTTTGATATGATAATTAAAAGTCAGAAATCTTAGGTATTGAAAATTATACTCAATGGTTTGATATTTTTCAGTTGCAAAAGTATTTGATTGTGGATCATTTGATAAATTGTAATCAATATGTTTTATTTTGTTGAAGAAATATCCTAAGCGGAATCCGGTCTCAATGGAAACACTGAAACGTTCTGTAATTCGATATTTAATTCCAAAAAAGGGATTGGCAATAGGTCCAAAATTTCTCGTTTTTTGGTAAATTCTACCGTCCCCATTGGAAGAATAGTAATAATATGTTAAAGGTATATTATACGAATACTTAAGACCGAAATCTAAACCGTAATAAAAATTAAATCGTCCATAAAAATCGATATGTTCATAGCCGATTCCACATTCTATGAAATGGAATATTTTACCTTGATCAGTATTTGCAACTTTAATTGGTGAATTTTCGTCAAATTTAAAATCAGATTGCGTTGCTTGTGTTCCAGACAATGAAATCAGATACCGCAAATTATTGCTATAACTTATGGGCACCAACTTTCCAATCGTTTTTCTGGTTTTAAAAACCAAACCACTACTGGGACTTCCTCTCAATATACCTTTCACATCTAAACCTACTTCCCATTTATATTTTCGGTTATTAAATTTTAAAGAATCTTGTGTTTGCGAATAGGCAAGATTTGAAATGAGCAAACAAAATAAAACGGGTAAATTCTCAATGCGCATTATACAACTTTTTGTAAATGTAAAGAATTCCCTAAAAGTATATTGGAAATACAATCAAGTCATTAAAAATAAATTTAAAAGGGCTCATGTTATAGTAGACTCATTCAAGTCCATTATAACAACATGCTCAGTGGATTTTCCAAAAATCCTTTTAAGCTTTGGAGGAACTTAGCTCCAGTGGCTCCATCCACAGCTCTATGATCACAAGATAAAGTCACCTTCATACGGGATGAAATAACTATTTGATCATTTTTTACTGCAGGCTTTTTAGAAATGGAACCAACTGCAAGTATACAAGCATCGGGAGGATTAATGATGGCTGTAAAATCTTCAATATCAAACATTCCTAAATTAGATATGGTAAAAGTATTGCCTTGCATTTCATCTAAATTTAGTTTTCGGTCCTTAGCTCTGGTAGCTTTATCCTGAACTTCAGTATTGATTTGCTGTAATGATTTTTGGTCTGTATTCCGAATCACAGGGACCACTAAGCCATCTTCTATCGCAACAGCAACACCTATATGAATATCATTATGGTAGACCATGGTATCGCCCATCCAGGATACATTCATTCCTAAATTTTGTCTTATAGCAGCGGCGCTTGCTTTAACTATGATATCGTTGAATGATATTTTAGAACTCGAAATGGCATTGATTTGTGCACGAGCTGCTACACAAGCATCCATATCTATTTCTGTGGTTAAATAGAAGTGTGGTGCAGAAAATTTGCTTTCAGCAAGCCGGGATGCTATAATTTTTCGCATTTGACTGACCGCAACGACAGTATCCCCTTGACTTGGTGCTGCTATTGTGGATGCCTTAACTGCTCCTGATTTTGATGAAGCTAAATTGTTTTCTATATCTTTTTTGGTGATCCGGCCTTGATCTCCTGTTCCTTGAACTTTGTTTAAATCAATGCCAGCTTCTTTAGCTATAGATTTAGCCAATGGAGAGGCTTTAATTCTCGATTCAGTTGGTCCTGAAGTCGCAGCTTGTATCGGTTCAGTTGTCGGAGAGCTGCTTTTATCTGCTGTTATTGAAGGACTTACTGGCTTAGGCGTTTCAGCTGAATTACTTAATAAAGCACTGATGTCTTCTCCTTTTTTACCAATGATGGCAATGATCCCATCTACTGCTACATTTCCACTAGGAACTGCAATATGTAATAAAGTCCCATCCTGAAAAGCTTCAAGATCCATGGTTGCCTTATCCGTTTCCACTTCGGCTAGAATATCTCCTGGTTTTACGGTATCACCAACTTTTTTTAACCAACTTCTAATAACACCAATTTGCATGGTATCACTTAGTCTCGGCATTCGGATTATATCGGCCATATATATCTAATTTAGTTGATTAATCCATGTCGAAAGTGATGCATGGATTGAGCTAAATCGGAACAAAACTAATGGAATTTGTATAAATTATCATGGCTGTTTTTTAACGGCATGGTTCGGTCCGGGATTTTTTCGATTTATATATTAAAAAAAGTCCTAATTTTAGGCTTATGAAATACACATCGAAATTGATTGAAGAAGCTGTAGAATCATTGAGTTTGTTGCCTGGAATAGGTCGAAAGTCGGCATTGAGGTTAGCCCTTTTCCTGGCTCAGCAAGATCCACAAAAGGCAAAGCAAATAGGCAAATCGCTCATACAAATGGTCGAACATTTAAAGCAATGCAAACAATGTTCTGCTTATTCTGATGATGTGATTTGTGAGATTTGTGCGAATCCGACCCGAGATCAGACGACCATCTGCGTTGTAGAATCCATCAGGGATTTATTGGCTATAGAAGAAACCATGCAATTCAAAGGGCTTTATCATGTTTTAGGTGGATTAATATCTCCATTAGACGGTATTGGACCTGAACATTTAACCATCTCAGGGCTGGTACAAAGAATTAAAAACAATCCAATTAAAGAATTAATTATGGCTTTGCGCCCTTGCATTGAAGGCGATACAACCATTTATTATGTCTCCAAACTTGTAGATCCGAATGATGTAAAAATTAGTTTAATAGCCCGGGGCGTTTCGTTTGGTGCAGAATTGGAATTCGCCGATGAAATGACCATTAGTCGCTCTATTGCAACACGAAGTCCATATGTTCTTCACGATAAATCCGTCGTGTGACCTTAAGTATTATCATCGTTAATTATAATGTTAGACATTTCCTGGAGCAAGCAGTTTCTTCTGCCCTTTCTGCACTCAAAGGATTGTCCGGAGAAATTATTGTTGTAGATAATGCATCGGTAGATGATTCAGTTGAAATGATGCAACACCTATTTTCGCAAGTTCAATTGATTGAATCTAAAACGAATTTGGGGTTTTCAAAAGCCAATAATATTGGAATTCAAGCAGCCAAAGGAAAGTATATATTGTTATTGAATCCGGACACTTTGGTACCGGAAAATTGCTTCAAGACCTGTATTGATTTTATCGAAAAAAACAATGATGTCGGCGCACTGGGCGTAAAAATGCTCGATGGCTCGGGAAAAATGTTGCCGGAGTCCAAAAGAGGATTTCCATCACCTTGGGTTTCTTTTTGTAAAATGTTAGGATTGCATTATGTATTTCCACATTCCAAATTATTCAACTACTATTACCTAGGGCATCTCGATTCAAACCAAAATCAGGAAATCGATATACTTACAGGTGCTTTTTTTTTAGTTAGGCGAAGTATTTTGGATGAGATTGGATTGTTGGATGAATCTTTTTTTATGTATGGCGAAGATGTTGATTTGTCTTATAGGGTTCAAAAAAGTGGTCATAAAATATATTACCTGGCAGACACACAAATAATCCATTATAAAGGAGAAAGCACAAAAAAAGTCAGTTTGAATTATGTATCGACTTTTTATAATGCCATGATTATTTTTGCTAAGAAACATTTTAGTGGTTCTAAAAAATCTGGAACCATTATGTTTTTAAAATTTGCTATAATGCTCAAAGGCTTACTGGCATTAATCAAAACATGGTTTAGGGCTTTTAGTTTTATCATAATTGATTCATTAGCTATACTCACCGGGGTATATTTAGCAAAGCGATTTTGGTCCATATGGTATTTTCAAACAGAATATTATTATCCTTCGCCGATCATTTGGTTCAATGCTGTGTTATATACCTGTGTTTGGATTTTTGCTTTTTTTATACAAGGTGTATATGAAACAAAATTCAAAACGGCTTCCTTGCTTTTAAGTACCATTTTTGGTTTATTTATAAATTTGGTAATCTATTCATTATTACCTGAACATTATAGAGCATCACGGATGATCTTATTACTGTCCTTTTTGTGGACATTAATTTATGCTATTCTGAGTCGGATGGTGTATAATAAAATAGCTTGGAATAGATGGGTGATAGGCGTTGATAAAAGGAAACAAATTGTAGTTATAGGTTCACCTTCAACAGCTGAAAAAGTGAGCTTGATTCTAAATGCTTCAAAAATAGAACATCAAATTTCTAAAATCATTTCCCCAACGCAAATTACATCTGATCCCAATTACTGGAAAGAATTGGTAGCAGTTTATCAGGTTGATCAAATCATTTTTGGAAGTCCCAATGAATTGCAGGACACATTTGGTTTGAGTATGAATCAGGTTTTGTCATTTATCAATCTCATTCCTGCTCCTGTTGAATTTAAAATGATTACAGAAAGTGGTCAAGGTATAATCGGAAGTCCTTCTAAAAATAATCCTGGTGAATTATATACATTTGAAGTACAGTATAATCTATTGCAAAAAATTTACTTGAGACAAAAAAGAATTTTTGATCTTTTCTTTTCAATAAGTGTATTCGTTTTTTCATGGCTTATTATTTTAATCCAACACAATAAATTAAAATTTTTATCGAATTTATATGAAGTCATGATCGGTAAAAAAACCTGGGTGGGATATTCTAAGGAGATAGCTAAAAAATATCAATTGCCAATCATTAAATCGAGTGTCATCATTCCAAGTATCGGCTTGATGGAACACCAATTAGAGGAGTTGAATGAACCGATGATCAGGAATTATGCCTGGAATTATTCTGTATGGATGGATTTAGATATTTGTTTAAGAGCAATTAATCAATTAGACCAATGAGTAAAGTATTAAATGTGTCTTTTATTAAATCATTAATAGCCACTCATGAGCGAGAATTTATTCAAATTAGACGAGACTTGCACCAGTATCCTGAGTTGTCATTTGATGAAAAAAATACAAGTTTAAAAATTCAGTCATTATTGTCTCAATGGAATATAGATTTTACAGCTGGTTGGGCTGGATATGGAATAGTAGGAACTTTGGTTGGTGAAAAAACCTCAAGTGAAATTATTGCCCTGCGAGCTGATATGGATGCGCTTCCAATTCAAGAGACGACTAATGAAGTATTTTCTTCTCAAAACAAAGGGATAATGCATGCTTGTGGTCATGATATTCATACTACATGTCTTTTGGCTGCATTAAAAGTTTTGAAAACATGTCAATCTGATTGGGGAGGGACTGTAAAATTTATTTTCCAGCCGGCTGAGGAGAAACTCCCGGGTGGTGCATCAATCATGATTAAAGAAGGCGTGCTACTGGAGCCAAGACCAAGTGTAATTATAGGACAACATGTCCAACCCAAAATGCCAGTTGGTTCAGCCGGAATTTGTTCGGGATTATCGATGGCTTCTTGCGATGAATTATACATTACTATCAAAGGCAAAGGAGGTCATGCAGCCCTTCCACATCTGGCGGTTGATCCCATTCAAATCGCCGCCCAGGTCGTACTGGGATTACAAACTTTAATCACCAGAGAAAAGCCACCTATAGTCAATGCATTATTGAGTTTTGGTAAAATGAATACAACAGGAGGGGCAACCAATATAATTCCGGATGAAGTTAGATTGGAAGGAACTTTTAGAGCTATGGATGAAGAATTTAGGAATTATGCCCATCAAAGGATCCATGCAATAGTCAACGAAATTTGTGAAGCCTATAAAGGTACTGCAGAAATTACTTTGGATAAGGGTTATCCTTGCTTAATCAATGACACCAGTGCCAGTATAAAATGGAATGAATATGCGTCTGAATATATTGGAATTCAAAATGTTGCAAAGGTTCCACCTCGTATGACCTCTGAAGATTTTTCGTATTATAGCCAGCACATTCCAGCTTGTTTTTATCGATTAGGTGTCGGTGAAACAACACAAGTACATACCTCAAGCTTTAACCCTGATGAGGGTGCTATTGCTGAAGGTGCGGGATTATTAACCTGGCTTGCCTTGCGTTTTTTAGGAAACACATAAAATATTTTTGTTATTTGTAATTAAATATAATTCAATTCATTATCTTTGTAGCTCAGAATTAGTTGCATTAATAAAGATCAATTTTAGGCAAATGGCAAGAATTTTAATTGTAGATGATGAATCCGCCATCAGAAGGGCACTACGCGATATTTTGGAATTGGAAAAATATCAGGTAGATGAGGCTACTGATGGTTTAGATTGTTTGGTGAAACTGAAGCAAAATGAATATGATGCTATCATTTTGGACATCAAAATGCCCAAAATGGATGGCATGGAGGCTTTGGATAAGATTCAGTTATTGTCCACCGATACACCCATAGTAATGATCAGCGGTCATGCCACCATTGATACAGCAGTCGAAGCGGTCAAAAAAGGTGCCTATGATTTTATTTCCAAACCACCGGATTTAAATCGATTGCTGATCACCCTAAGAAATGCTATTGATAAATCTTCCTTGATTTCTGAAAAGAAAATTTTACAGCGCAAGGTATCAAAGTTTAAAACCCAGGAAATTGTAGGTGAATCTAAAATCATACTAAAAGTTAGAGCAACCATAGATTTGGTAGCCCCAACAGAGGCAAGAGTTTTGATTACAGGACAGAATGGAACTGGAAAGGAGTTAGTTGCTCGGTGGATCCATGAAAAGAGTCTCAGAAATAATGGGGCCATTGTAGAAGTCAATTGTGCAGCCATTCCTTCAGAATTAATCGAAAGTGAATTATTTGGTCATGAGAAAGGTTCATTTACCTCAGCCATAAAACAAAGATTGGGAAAATTTGAATTGGCGAATGGTGGTACACTATTTCTTGATGAAATTGGGGATATGAGCTTATCAGCCCAAGCCAAAGTATTAAGAGCCTTGCAAGAAAATAGAATAACAAGAGTAGGCGGAGATAAAGAAATACCCGTAGATGTCCGGATCATTGCTGCTACCAATAAAGATTTGCGCGAGGAGATCAGTAAAGGAAATTTTAGGGAAGACTTGTATCATCGATTAGCTGTTATCATTATTGAAGTTCCTTCACTCAATGAAAGAATTGAAGATATTCCGGTATTAACTGAGCATTTTATGGAACACATTTGTCATGAATATGGAATGCCATTGAAACGAATAGACGATTCAGCTATTGAAGAGTTACAGAAATACAATTGGACTGGAAATATTCGTGAACTAAGAAATGTCGTTGAACGATTGATTATATTATCGAAGCAAAAAATTTCAAGAAAAGAAGTTTTAGATTATGTTATACCAGCTAGTCAAAGGCATAATAAATTTAAAGAATTGTTTGAGCAATTTGACAGCGTACAAGAGTTAAATGAATTTATTAAAAAGGAATTTAACGCGTATAAATCAGTATAATCAACAAGTTATTCATCGTATTTATTTCCTCATTATTGATGAATTCGTTTGTTCATTTTCTTAAATTATGAAAACAAAAAAACAATGGGCCGAGCTAAAAGCTGAGAATAGTTGGACTATGTTCAAGGTTATTGCTGAGCTTGTTGACGGTTTTGAAACCATGCACAAATTTGGTCCTTGTGTTTCTATTTTTGGATCAGCCAGAGTTAAATCAGAACACCCACATTATGACCTAGCATTCAGGATTGCAGCTCGTTTGACAGAGGAAGGATTTGGAATTATCACGGGTGGGGGACCTGGTGTTATGGAAGCCGCTAATAAAGGGGCACATGATAATAATGGAATCTCAGTAGGACTTAATATCCAATTGCCTTTTGAGCAATTTACAAATCCGTATATCGATACCGATAAAAATTTACACCACAGATATTTTTTTATCCGAAAGGTAATGTTTGTCAAATATTCGCAAGCCTTCATTGCGCTACCGGGAGGATTTGGGACACTGGATGAATTATTTGAAGTCTTGACCTTAACTCAAACAGGTAAAATAAATAAGGTTCCTATTATATTGGTAGGATCCGATTTTTGGAAACCCTTGCGTGAATGGATTGGGAATACCATGCGTGACCAATTTCATTATATTGGAGCATCCGATTTAAATTTCATGCCCATCGTAGATGAACCGGATGAAGTCGTTAGAATTATTAATGAATTCTATGGTCGGGATGATTCATTAGGACTTCGTCCTACGTTTGAATTATAGTTGTCAGTATTTTTTAATTAAAATGGTGACATTATATATCATTAAGAAAAGTTATAATTAAAATTTAAATTTGCGGGAACCCATCCACGACCCTTCATTTAGAAAGGGAAGGGAGAAATATACTGATATTTTTATGTTGATCAATTATTTATAATCAATTGTATATTTACTGTGAAAATCGAATTATTAAAAAATCATGGTTCCTATTCTTTCTCTTAAACACAAAATTTTCAATAGTTCCTTTCTTTCTAATATTTATGTTTAATCCACTTCTAATAACAGTAGCTTGTTCTATTTATTTCATGAAATCACCACAACCGTAAAACTCCTTAGTATCTTTTAACATGATGACCCTGGCATTATAACTTTTTTTATTCATGTCTTCACAAGGTTTTCTGTCTAGGTAGAATTCAATTTCTTTTTTCTCATTATTAAACTCCAATTGTCCTAATAAGAATTGACCTGTTTGTCCTTCATTGGAGGCTTCTACTTCTTGCATAAGTCCGATCCAGGTTTGTTTTTCATCTTCCAAGGTTAACTGAACTTCAAAAATAGCATTTTGAATTTGTCCAACTTTGAGTTTCCAATTGGGGTGATCACCCTTGCCAACAAAAAAGGGTATAGCATCGCTTTCAATTTCCGTAATATTACCTTTCGGATAGTCCGGTTTATTTACTGGTCCACTGGGCGTTTGAGCTTCCGGGGCATATCTGTTTTTGGAGGTGCAATTCAATGCGATGAAACAAATGAGGAGTAGATTTTTATACATGAATTTAATTTAAATAAGGTTAATATTTTCGATCTAAAATGAGCGTTACGAATTCCCGCAATTTATTTTTTTGCCATGATTCACATTCCATTTGCTGAATGATGGCTTCACATTTTTCTTGATAAGACAAATAGCGTTTGCTGACTTTGTTTTTTATGTCTAATTGTTCAAACCATTTTCCGATTTTTGCCAATTTGTCTTCATCATTTAGTTTGAGTTTATAATCATTTAATAATTTGTGTTGGTTCACAGAATCAAGATCCTGGAGTGCTGTTAAAATTAAAATGGATTTTTTTCCTTGGAGAATATCACCACCGATTTTTTTTCCAGTTTGTTCGCTATCCCCATAGAAATCCAACCAATCATCATGAATCTGAAATCCAAGACCAAGGTTGATTCCCAATTCATATAATGTTTCACACAATGTTGCATTACATTTAGATAACAAAGCTCCCATTTTTAAAGATGCAGCAAGTAATACAGAAGTTTTTAATCGAATCATTTCCAAATATTCTGATAGGGAAACGGTTTCTCGTTGTTCAAAATCCATATCAAAACGCTGACCCTCACAAACTTCTTTTGCGGTTTGCAAAAATAATTCTAAAATTTGTTCTGTTTGATTTTCTCTACTACATTTATTAATTAATTGTGTTGCCTCGACGAGCATTACATCCCCGGACAAAATCGCTGCATTAATACCATACTTGTGAAAAACTGTGGGTTGACCTCTTCTGGTTTCTGCATTATCCATAATATCATCATGCATCAAGGTGAAATTATGAAACATTTCTAAAGCTAAGGCTACAGGTAATCCAGAATCAATATTGCCATTAAAGGTATTCTGTACCATCAACAAGGCCAGAGGTCTGATTTTTTTTCCACCTTGCCTCATTATGTATCCCACAGGTTCATACAAGTGCACTGGATCCTTAATAAAGTCATATCGGGCAGAATATTCCTGATAAGCTGCAATAAGATCATCAAAGGGTCTTATTTTTGCCTCAACCATAGCTGTTTTATGTATAGAGCAATCAAAATATATTTCTTATTGGTTCTTATTTTTTCCGCCTGCAAGGTAAAGGAAAAAGCAGATTTGATCGTATATAATGCGAATATTTACACCGCAGACACTATAAATCAAGGGATTGAAGCCTTCGCAATAAAGAATGGATATTTTATAGCCAAAGGCACTTTAGACCAAATTTCAAGCCTCAAGGGTGATTCTACACAGATGCTTGATATGGAAGGTCGGTTTGTAATGCCCGGCCTCATTGAAGGACACGGACATTTTTTAGGTTTGGGAGAAAGCTTGATCAATCTTAACCTATTGGACACAAAAAGTTGGGATGAAATAGTCCATTTGGTTGAGGAACAAGTTCAAACGGCCAGCCCAGGACAATGGATTGAAGGCAGAGGCTGGCATCAGGATAAATGGAAGGGTAATTCTGAATTGACCTTTAATGGTTATCCATACCATGATGCCTTATCTCAAATCAGCCCATTGAATCCTGTTGTCCTATATCATGCAAGTGGACATGCATTGATAGCCAATAAAAAAGCCATGGAGCTTGCAGGAATTTCAACTGAATCTCAATCACCCGCAGGGGGAAGAATAGTAAAAGATAAAAACAATAAGATTTTAGGAGTTTTTGAAGAAAATGCAATGGATTTGCTGACTAAAGCAATAGAGGAAGACCATAATAAATTGCCATTATCAACGCAGCAGGCTAATATAATAAGTAAAGCGATCAAGGCTTCAGATCATGCATTAAAATTCGGTATTACTAGTTTTCAGGATGCTGGTACGAATCTCGCCGATATGAGAATTTTACAAAAATTATGTATTGATGATATTTTGAAAATAAGATTGTATGTCATGCTTGGTGGCAGCACAGAACAGGTAATGAATGAAATGGATTCACTTCAAGTATTGAATAGCGATAAAGAAAAATTTTCAACATTAGCAGTTAAAGCATATATGGATGGAGCCTTAGGATCATATGGAGCCATGTTATTAAAAGAGTATGCAGATAACCCGGGTGCTCTTGGTCAACAAATTACCAGTACTGATGAATTAACGCAAATCGCTCAAAAAGCGGCTTCAAAAAATCTTCAAATGTGTGTCCATGCCATTGGTGATAAAGGGAATAGAGAAGTATTGAATTTATTTCAAAATGTGTTAGGTACTTCTGCAAAAAATGAGGATCGGCGGTGGCGAATTGAACATGCCCAACACATTGACCCAAGCGATGCTCCAAGATTTCATGAATTAGGTGTTATAGCATCTATGCAAGCAGTACATTGTACCAGCGATGCGCCATTCGTTGCCAAAAGACTAGGAGATGACAGGGCAAAAAATACGTCTTACATCTGGCGTTCGCTGCTGGATTTAAACACACATTTAGCCAATGGTACAGATACGCCTGTTGAAAAAGTAAATCCTTTTGAGTGTATTTATGCAGCAGTAACACGTAAAAATAGTTCGACTGGTTTTGAATTCTATTCAGAACAAAAAATGACTCGTGATGAAGCATTGAAATCGTACACCATATGGAACGCTTATGCGGCTAAAGAAGAAAAGATTAAAGGAAGTATTTCAGTAAATAAGTTAGCCGATTTTATTGTGTTGGATCATGATCTTATGACTTGCAAACCGGAAGAATTATTACAAACCAAAGTTCTTCAAGTTTACATAGGTGGTAAAAAAATACAGATAAATGAATAATTAATTATTTAATGCGCGTAGAGTTGATGGATAATGAACAGTGGGGTTTTATTTTTGATCTAGATGGAGTAATTGTTGATACGGCTAGACATCATTATTTAGCATGGAAAGCTTTAGCTGCTAAATTTGGATTTGAATTAACACCTGAATTTAACGAAAGGCTTAAGGGTGTGGACAGAATGAATTCCCTTCAAATTATTTTAAGGGCGGCTTCTGCACAAATGAATGAAGAGGATAAAATAAATCTGGCTACTGAAAAAAATGTTTATTATTTAAAAAGTATTGAACACTTAAATCAAACTGATATCTTACCCGGTGTATTGGATTTTATTTTAGAAACAAAAAACTTGAATATACCTATAGCTTTGGGATCAGCAAGTAAGAATGCACTATATATACTTGAAAAATTGCAGTTATTAGATTATTTTACAGCAATTGTAGATGGCAATCAAGTTAAAGAAAGTAAACCTGATCCTGAAGTATTTTTACTAGGTTCTGAATTGATCTCCATTCAACCTAATCATTGTATCGTTTTCGAAGATTCTGTAAAAGGAATTCAAGCTGCTCAAAGGGCTCATATGCATACTGTTGGTATAGGTAGTCCTAAGGATATTGGTTTGGCTGATCTCGTAATTCCTGATTTTTTATCCACAAAACCATTGGATATTGTACAATGGTTTAATTTAAATAAGCAACTTACAAATACTTCATTCTAATCTTAAAAATGAAACAAATATTTCAATTAGATCCTTGGAAAATTATAGAAGATCAATATCGTCCGGAATATCAAAAAATTGCTGAAAGTATTTTTAGTCAAGGCAATGCCCGTATGGGTGGCCGAGGTCATTTTGAAGAATATTATTCAGGTCCATCATTAATAGGGAATTATGTAGGTGGTATTTATTACCCGGATAAAACCAGAGTAGGGTGGTGGAAAAATGGTTATCCTCAATACTATGCTAAAGTATTAAATGCTGCCAATTGGTCCGCAATTGATATTTATGTAAATGGCGAACGATTTGATCTGAATCAATCTAAAGTTCATCATTTTAAGAGGACCCTGCATATGGATGATGGTTATTTGGAGAGAAGTTGTACTTGTGAATTACCATCAGGAGCCATCATAGAAATTCATGCCATCCGATTTTTAAGTATGGCTTGGGATGAATGTGGTGCTTGTCAGTATACAATAACCGCTTTACAGGACGCCACGCAAATACGAGTTCAAAGTATTTTGGATTATGACATCAGAAATGAAGACGCGAATTATCAGGAAGACTTTTGGGAATCCGTAGAATCCTATAATGCTTCCAATCTTTTATACATACATTCACAAACTAAAATTACAGCTTTCCAGGTTTGTGTTGGATTCGAAACAAAATTTTTCTTGAATGGAAAACTCATTGATGATGGATTGATTCATGAAAGGCTTTCCCGAAAGGCCTTACACGAAAATAGTTTCGTACTGCAGCAAGGAGATAGCATTACGATTGAAAAATCAATGGTTCAGGTGTCATCATTGGATTATTCTGCTGGAGAAATTGCATCCGTTTGTCTTGAAAAAATAAATTCATGGAAACACATTTCATTCGAACAAAAATTATCTGATCAGAGAGATTCATGGTATGACATTTGGAAAACAGCTGATATCAAAATTGGTGGTGATATAAGTGCGCAACAAGGCATTCGGTTTAATATTTATCAATTATTTTGCACTTATACAGGTAAGGACCCTCGATTAAATATTGGGCCTAAAGGATTCACAGGTGAGAAATACGGTGGATGCACGTACTGGGATACAGAGGCTTATTGTATTCCATTTTATTTGGGAACTGCAGCACCGGAAGTGAGTCGTAATCTATTGATGTATCGTTATCATCAACTCAACAAAGCAATCATCAATGCACAAATGTTGGGTTTCGATCATGGTGCAGCATTGTATCCGATGGTAACGATGAATGGCGAAGAGTGTCACAATGAATGGGAAATTACATTTGAAGAAATTCATAGGAATGGAGCCATCGTTTATGCTATTTATGATTATATCAAATACACAGGTGATGAAGATTATCTTTGGAATTATGGAATAGATGTAATCACTGCGATCAATCGCTTTTGGATTCAACGTGTACATTACAGCAAGCCAAAAAATAAATATGTAATGCATGGCGTGACAGGTCCAAATGAATATGAAAATAATGTCAACAACAATTGGTACACATTGTATTTAGCACAATGGTGTTTAAATTATGGACATGATGTGCTTCAAAAATTAGCAGACCATCAACCCGAGCAATTTGAACATGTGAAACGAAGAATTCATTTGGATGATACTGAGATGTATACATGGAGAACGGTTGCTCATCAAATATATTTACCTGAAAACAAGGAGCTCAATATTTTTTTACAACAAGAAGATTATTTAGAAAAAGATTTGCAACCGATTGTGTCCATTCCGGAAGGTCAAATACCCTTACATCAACATTGGTCCTGGGATCGGATATTGAGATCTTGTTATATTAAACAAGCTGATGTATTGCAGGGTATTTATTTTTTTGAAGATGACTTTACTATGGATCAAATTAAATCCAATTTTGATTTTTATGAACCCATGACCGTTCATGAATCTTCATTGTCCCCTTGCATTCATTCCATATTGGCTACAAAACTAGGTTATATGGAGAAAGCTGAAGAACTTTATTTAAGAACTTCCAGACTGGATTTGGATGATTATAATCATGATACTTGTGATGGATTACACATCACCAGTATGGCAGGTACATGGATGAGTGTAATTAAGGGTTTTGGTGGAATACGAATTGTGAATCATCAAATTGTGATCAATCCAAGATTACCCAAGCATTGGACGGATCTTACTTTTTTCATGCGCTTTAAAGGATCCATCGTTCACATCAATATACAAAAGGAATTATGCACACTTACGAATCAAGGTAGTCAAGACATCCCGATTAATATAAAAAATACTTCAATAATGCTCCATCCACGTGAGCAAAAATCTATTCCATATGCGTAACATGAGTTTGTTTTTTTTCTTTATTGTAAATTTACTTTTACAAAATATATATGCCCAAGAACTCAATAGTGTGGGATTGCTAAAACCCATTAAATTGGACACAGGATGGAATAAAATTTTGCTGGATCAATATTTTGAAAATGTAAATCTAATAACTGGCGTGCATGCTGATTCAACATTAGACGTCCAATTCATCGCTGATCCAGGACAACTTTTAATTAAATCCAAGATACATCACGGACCTTACGGAACCATTGAATTTAATTATAAAGGTGACCCAACATGTTGGATATTTATTCATCCAATAAAACAATCTATCACACTTTCATTAAATAATAATAATTATACATCAGTTGTCATCAAAGGACAAATGAATGCTTGGAAGTCCCAAGAACTGACCTTAGAAAATGGTCAATGGAGTTATCATACTATGTTAAATCCGGGTCGATATCAATATTTATTTGTAGCTGATGGTAAGGAAATGTTGGATCCATTAAATCTTAAAACAGCACCCAACGGAAGTGGTGGCGTTAATTCCTTGCTTGAAGTAGAAACGAGTAAAGAAAACATTCAATTGATTCCTTCAATAACTTCAGATCAAAAAATATATATAAATACTTCCCAGATAGCAGGTCAATCTATAGTGCTTTGGAATAACAAAAAATTACCCTATTGGCAAAGTGGAAAGCATATCATGTGTAGAATTCCTGATGAAGCAAAATTATTAGGCCGATCATTTGTGAGACTCTATTCGTCAATAGGATTCAATCAAAGCAATGATGTTTTAATTCCTTTGCAACATGGTGAAGTTATTAATAATACTGCCAGTCTGAATAGAACGGATTGGGAATCTCAGATTATGTATTTTACATTAGTCGATCGATTTAGTAATGGTAATCCAAGTAATGATCGTCCTGTTGTAGATACACATTTAATCGCTAAAACAAATTTTCAGGGTGGTGATTTACAAGGGATAAGAGATAAGATTGCATCAGGTTATTTTAATCGATTAGGTATTAATACCATTTGGCTTTCACCCATTAGTCAAAATCCAGATTTAGCATTTCAGGAATATGTCAATCCTCGGAGATGGTATTCAGGGTATCATGGATATTGGCCCATTCAATCCTGTGTTATTGATTCGCGATTTGGGACAGATCAGGAATTGAATGAACTCATATCCTTAGCACATCATAATGGAATTAATGTGTTGTTGGATTTCGTAACCAATCATGTACATCAGGATCATCCGATGTATAAGCAACGCCCTGATTTATTTACGCCATTTATATTGCCGAATGGTCAAAAAAATATTCGTATTTGGGATGACCAAAGATTAACGACATGGTTTGATGATTTTTTACCTACTATAGATTTATCAAAACCCAAAGCGATAGCCATGCAATCCGATTCTGCCATGTATTGGTTACAAACATTTCCATTCGATGGTTTTAGGCATGATGCAACTAAACATGTACCTACTGAATATTGGTTGGCCTTAACAAAAAAAATAAAAAATGAATTTATATCTAAAGGCCGGTCCATTTATCAAATAGGAGAAACTTATGGATCGAATGAATTGATCGCTTCTTACATTGGAAATTCGTTGTTGGATTCACAATTTGATTTTAATTTATATTTTGATTTAAGGTCTTTGTTGCTTGATGAGCAATCGTCTTTTGCATCATTTGTTCCAATCATTAATCAATCGTTAACTTATTTTGGTCACCATTCTACGATGGGAAATATTACAGGTAATCACGATCAAGTTCGTTACATTTCGTTAGCCAATAAAGATGTATCACTCAGTGAGAGTGGTGTAGAGGCTGGATTTAATCGAACCATTGGAATGCCCGATACTATGGCTTATAACAAACTCAGTTTATTAACAGCTATACAGTTTTCATTACCTGGAGTCCCTGTTTTTTTATACGGTGATGAGATAGGATTACCCGGAGCTGGTGATCCTGACAATCGCAAAATGATGAAATTCGATTCACTAAGTTATAATGAATTGAATACTTTACAACGCGCACAACAATTAGGAAATCTTCGCAAAAACAGTATGGCACTCATTTACGGGGAGACTGAAATACTAAAAGCTGAAAAGGATTTTATTATTCTAAAGCGGACTTATTTTGGGGAGTCTATTTATTGTTTATTTAATAAATCAAATAGGCTAATTACTACTGATTTGGATGTGGCTAATAGTAAAAACGCAACTGGATTGATTTCAAAAAAAATATATACAATTCAAAATGCTAAAACACAAATTCAGCTTGCACCAAACGGGTACGAATATTTAAAGGTAGAATAATTGAATTTTATTAGTAACTATACAGGTCACAATAAGTACGGTATATTTTTGTCATCATTGTTGCAAAATCAGGCAAAAATGTCGCCAAAAATGCAATGTATTTATTTCTTACGACGGATTTTATCCGTCGCAAAAAATTGATCGCCCCTACAGGGCTTTGATCTGAATACTTACACTTATTTTTAAAATATTATTTTTTAAATTATATTAAAATGTAATGGTTAAGTCCGATAACCATTCAAGCTGATAACCATTCAACCCGCTCACCATTCAAACCAGATCACCATTCAAACCAGATAACCATTCAAACAGTTTACCGATTCACATCATACTTCTCCTTCCAAAGTTGCGCAAGTACCTGTTGGTATTTTTCTTCATTAGGATTTTGCGCAGGATGATAAAATGTTGTACCGGAAATTTCTTCAGGCAAAAATTCTTGTGGAATGAAATGATGTTTTGAATCGTGTGAATATTGATATCCTTTTCCGTAATCTAAATTTTTCATGAATTGAGTCGGTGCATTTCTTAGGGATAAGGGCACACTGAGATTGGGATTATTTCTGACCATAGCCAAAGCGGCATCTATGGCGAGATAAGCAGAATTAGATTTTGGAGAACAAGCTAAGTAAATGACGGCTTCGGATAAGATGATTCTGGATTCCGGCCATCCAACAAACTCTACGGCTTGTTGGGCAGCGTTGGCAATTAATAGTGCAGTGGGATTGGCTAAGCCGATATCTTCAGCAGCAAGAATAATCATTCGTCTGGCTATGAAGCGGACTTCCTCACCGCCTTCAATCATGACGGCCATCCAGTATAAAGCGGCATTGGGATCACTACCTCGAATGGATTTAATAAATGCGGAGATGATGTCGTAATGCATTTCACCTGCTTTGTCATATCGGGTGATGTGTTGTTGAACCAATTCAGAAACCATTTCATTGGTGATCGTGATTTGTTCGATGGATTGGCTGCCGATGATTTCCATGATATTGCACAATTTACGGGCATCACCATTGGATAAGTTGATGAGTTGTTCTGTTTCTTCGAAGATTACTTTTTTACTTTTAAATAATTCATCTTCTGCAACGATCCTGTTAGCTAAACTAAGGAGTGCACCTGATTCCAATGATTTTAGAATATAAACCTGGGCACGACTTAAAAGGGCAGAATTAATTTCAAAGGAAGGATTTTCGGTGGTAGCTCCGATTAAAGTTATGGTTCCATTTTCTATAGCTCCAAGGAGTGCATCTTGCTGACCTTTATTAAAACGATGGATTTCATCGATAAATAAAATGGGGGAGGGCGAATTAAAAAATCTTTTGGCTGCAGCTTGTGAAATAACCTCTCTGACATCTTTAACGCCCGCTGAAATGGCGCTTAAGGTAAAATAGGGTCTATTGCTTAATGTGGCTAAAATTTTTGCAAGGGTAGTCTTTCCAACACCCGGGGGACCCCATAAAATCATAGAAGGAAGATGTCCGGATTCTAAGGCTTTGCGGAGTATACTATCGGGTCCGACCAAATGTTCCTGACCGGTTAATTGGTCTAGAGTTTTGGGGCGCATTCGTTCTGCTAATGGAATCATAGGTCACAAAATTCGATAATTATTAGTGGATGGAATGAATTTTATTTTAAACAAAAAAAAAAGCCCCGATGGTCAGTCGGAGCAAATCTACTATCAATCTCAATTGATCAACTATCGAAAAAAAATGTTAGGTTCTACGTTTGAATTTAGCCAGTAGATTTTCTAGTTCTACTTCGTTGAATATATTGACTTCACGCGGTTTGCTGCCTTCTCCAGCGCTCACTATACCAAGGCTTTCCATCTGGTCCATGATTCTGCCGGCGCGATTGTAGCCCAGCTTAAGACGGCGTTGGATCATACTGGTACTTCCATGTTGACTTTGCACCACCAGACGGGCTGCTTCATCGAACATTTCATCCAAATCATCTGCATTGATGGAATTACCACCTCCTTCAGCATCATCACCCTTGTATTCTGGTAAGAAATAAGGAGCACCATAGCTTTTTTGTTTGCCAATATGGTTGATAATTCGCTCTACTTCAGGCGTATCGACAAAAGCACATTGGAGACGAATCATATCACTGCCTACACTGTAGAGCATATCACCTCTACCGATAAGTCGTTCAGCACCACCACAATCGAGGATGGTTCTTGAATCTATGTTGGAGGATACTTTGAAGGCTATTCTACCCGGGAAATTCGCTTTAATCAGACCGGTAATGATTTTAACGGATGGTCTTTGAGTTGCAATGATCAAGTGAATCCCTACGGCCCTTGCCAATTGAGCTAATCGACCTATAGGCATTTCAACTTCTTTGCCGGCAGTCATAATAAGATCTGCAAACTCATCTATAATCAATACGATGTATGGAAGATATCTGTGACCTTTTTCCGGATTTAATCTGCGACGAGTGAATTTATCGTTGTATTCCAAAAGATTACGAACACGGGCCATTTTAAGAAGCTCATATCGCTGATCCATTTCGATGCACAATGAATTTAGGGTATAAATAACTTTTGAAGTATCGGTAATAATTGCTTCGTCCTGATTTGGCAATTGCGCTAGAAAATGTTTTTCAATCATGGAGTAAATAGGAAGCTCTACTTTCTTCGGATCGATCAAAACCAGCTTGACTTCAGATGGATGTTTGCGATAAAGTATAGACATCAATATGGTATTGATACCGACAGATTTACCCTGACCAGTTGCACCGGCAATCAGTAAGTGGGGCATTTTGGTGAGATCAGCTACGACAACTTCATTCGAAATGTTTTTTCCAAGGGCGATCGGAATTTCCATTTTTGGATCATTGAATCGTTCGGATTTCAATAAGTCCTTAAGAGCTACGATTTGTTTGTTTTTATTGGCAACTTCAATACCGATGGTTCCTCTCCCGGGGATTGGGGCTATAATCCGAATGCCTTGTGCAGAAAGACTAAGCGCTATATCATCTTCCAAACTTTTAATTCGAGAGATTCTAACACCGGGTGCCGGTACGATTTCATATAGGGTAACGGTTGGACCTATGGTTGCTTTAATTTTTTGGATCTCAATTTTATAATTGAGTAGGGTAGCGATGATTTGATTTTTATTGGCTTCTAAATCAGAGCGATCGATTTCGAATTTTTGGTCATTATAATCATTCAGCATGTCTAAAGAAGGTGGTGTATAACCACTCAAATCAGCTTTGTGATCATATAACTCGCCACTCCCATCGACCCAGCCGTCCTCGTCTTCGAGGACGGACTGGTTTGAACGGGATTCGCTAAGTTCTATATCGTAAGCCGGATCTAAAGGAAGAGCTGGAAGCTCTGATTCAGTATCCGGAACATTTATTTCAAGACTAGGTCCAAAAGTTGAAATGGGTTCTGTTGCTTTCATTCCAATCGTGGCAGCCAGGCCATCACGTTCAGAAAAGTCACCAAAATCCACATCTATACTAGAGGATGATTTTTTGGATGATTTCAAAAAAGATTCGGGTGCTTTAAAATCATCTTGATCTGGGGAAGACGATTTGGAACCCCAATTCCAAAGGTTATTTATAGAAGAATCACCTGTTGTAGCCAATTGAAGGGATTGGAGATTGGGATTGAAAAACCAGATGATAAGGGCGAACATTGCGAATATTAAGGCTACGCCCAGTCCAATTTCACCAACCATGGAGCTAAACCAGAAGTTGGTTCGACCACCGAAGGTACCGCCATAAGGGAATGGTGCATCTTTAAATATGAAATCAAATATCATGGCGAGCAACGCCATAAAAATGAAAGTATGGGATAAAAATCGGAGGAAAGCCAACCAGCCACTCTTTCTTAGAAATCTAAATCCTAAATGGACCAATACTGGGATGAATAGGAAGCTTGCGATTCCAAATCCATAATAGAAGAAGGCGTGTGAAGAAAAGGCGCCGAGGCGTCCCAACCAATTGGATACTTCAACATTGGATTTGAAGAGAATATGCCAGGAGTAGCTGAGCACTTTATCCTGATCTGATTTCCAGGAAACGAGATAGGAGAGGAAGGAGATCATGAGGTAAAGGGCGAACATAAAACAACTCATTCCAAGAATCTTGGAGATCCGTTCATCTTTCCGCCACTGGGTCCACTGCTCCCACGCTGTTGTTTTTTTAGTCTTTGACCGAGACATATTGATAGAGATTAATATATAATAGGAGCACAAATATATGTTCAATTCAACATATTAAAAAAATAAATAACCTATTTTTAATTATAAATGTGATAAATACATATTATTTAAATATTTAATATGTATATTTATTATTACATATAAAAAAATATTAATGTGTAAAACATATTAAAATAATATCTTATATAATCATTTTTTATGATATTACTTAGCCTTGAAATAATTAAATCGTAGTTTTGCATCTCAAAAAAAAAATTAAAATGTATCATCCACACAAGGTCATTATTGTCGGGGCGGGGGGAATTGGTAGGGCGGTTGGCCTTATTTTGGCTGACATGCCTGAAATTGATGCAGACATCTTCATCGGAGACTTAGAACATCGTATTGCTTCCGATGTAGTGGATTGGATTAAAGAAGGATCCTCTTCTCTTGCACAAATAGAGCCTTTTGTAGTGCATCCTACCGAGACGACGGATCAAATGGATTATGTATTCAAGTCCGGTGAGATTATTCTGGATTGCCTGCCTGGAGGAGAGGCTCCTAGAATGGCGGCAATAGCATTAAAGTATGGACTACATTATGTGAATCTAACAGAATATGTAAAAGAATCTGATCAAATCCTACAGATGAGTCAGGGCGCACAGACTGGTTTTGTGTTGCAAGCAGGACTAGCTCCAGGGTACATCAACATCTTAACGCATCACCTATATAAGGAGTTTGTTTCTAAATATGGAGATCAGGAGGTGGATCATGTATCGATGAAAGTTGGCGCTTTAACCCGGATGACTACAGGTCCGCACTATTATGGCTTTACCTGGAGTCCCATTGGTGTTGCCACTGAATATGTAAAGGACGCCATTGTGCTCAGGAATGGAAATTCTCAAATGATGCCTGCCTTGTCTGAAACTACCCAACTAATTATAGATGGTATTCACTATGAGGATGATTTTACTTCCGGAGGTGCTGCCGATATGCCTGAATTTTTTAAGAATAAAGTCAAGTCGCTCGATTATAAAACCATCCGATATCCAGGTCATTACCAATGGGTGAGGGAGCAACTGAAAGAAATGGGAAATGTCCCGGACAAAGATCAGGTGCTGCTTAAGCGTATGTTGAATGACATTCCGCTTGTTGATGATGACCTTATTATATTATACGCGTCTGTCAAAGGAAAGGACAAGCAGGGTAATCTAAGAATCATAGAGAAAAGTAAGCGAATAGAGCCCATGATGATCGGCAGCCACAAGCTTAAAGCCATCCAATTGACCACTGCCGCACCTATGTTGGAATGTGCCCGAATGTTGCTTACAGGCCATTACAAAGGTCCAATCCTACAGTCACAAATCAATACAGAAGAATTTCTCAAGGGGCCATTTGTCCAATTAGCATACGGTTCCAATCGGTCTAAGGAAAAAATGAAATTAGAACAGTAGTCTATAAATTGGAACAAAATGCCCATAAATAAGGCCTTTCGATGGATTTTTATATTAAAAAAAATATTTATTTGTGAATAATACCATAATGGTTTGGAAAAGAGCTTAGAGCAATATATTTTTGCACTCGTTTTACAAAAAAACGTATTCCTCTGATCTGTTAGCTCAGCTGGTAGAGCATCGGCCTTTTAAGCCGTGGGCCTTGGGTTCGAATCCCAAACAGATCACTTTAAACCCTTGTAAGTCGTTGATTTTCAAGGGTTTTTTGTTTTTGGGTCTCATTAGGGTCTCACTTTTGAAGAACTTTAATGAACTATAATAAACTGTATTTCAAAGGTAATCATTGGTTTTTTATTTTTTTTTATATTTTTCCAACACCTTTTTTTACCCCTCTTTTCAATTTCTTTTGAGAACCTCCCCCTTGCTACTCTCCAACCCTACACCCCCTTGTTATCCTTGCAGTGAAAGTTTCCCTGCCCCTTTATTCTAAAGGTGATCTTTTAATTTCTTAATTTATTTTAAAATGGTAACAGTTTCGAGTTATTCCATCAAGAAAAATTCTGATGGAGAAGATTTTATTGTTTTGGTTCTTACTGGAGATTTAGAATTTATTCAATCACAAGAAGGTAGACTTTATGCTACGGTCAAAAAAGCTAACATAGCTTCTACGTTTTCTGAAGATGTAGCTAAAACTATGATCGGTAAGCAACTTCCTGGGTCAATAGACAAGAAGGAATGTGAACCTTATGATTATGTGGTTCCAGAAACAGGTAAGATCCTAGAGCTTAATTACAGGTGGGTTTATGTCCCAGATAACAGGCAAGATGAGAACACTGTTATTTCCAACGCTGTGAGAGCAGATGTCAATTTATTTAGTACAAATGGTAACTTAGTAGAAGCTTAACTGTTACCATTATTTGGAGGGTGTATGTCGTTGATGTACACCTTCCTTTTTTATGTTTAATTTATTTATACAGATATGTTTATTTTGATAGAACGGATTTTTGTATCTCCATGTTTCTTGTGTGCTCTTTCCCTTTAGGTAGCTTTTGTTTCCACTCATAGCACAGCTGTTATATGGCATTCCTCAACTTCACTTACACAAAAACGTGTGCCAAAACCCTTTGGGTTTATCATGATCTATAAGCCTCACCTAAGCCTATGCACTTATAGAACATTTGTCACAGATTTTTGTAGGTAAGCTTGTTTCGTCATCCACAGCTTTCCTGTCTTTATAAGAGTTTTCATTCTTTCTTTCATGGTCTAGATAAGCTATACACATGCCTACCCATTTTATCTAGCCTCATTCTCTCTTTCATTTCAAACACTTATAAATCCACCGCTGCTTACTTGTTTTTGAGCTGGCAGCTGGGAGCCTTCCGCTGCACATAAGCTTATCTATTTAACCACCTCTGGTGGTATTTTTTAAAGGTATGCTTGCTGATCACAGTGGCCAATGCTTTCATCCCTTCGGGATTCTCAGCCTTGACAGAAGGCTCCACCAGCTCTGTAGCCAGCTCTATGCAGCAGGATAAGGAGTTTTGCTACTATAGCGTTTATTTTATTTTTAATAATTATTGCTGATATTTTGCTCCGTACAATTATTAGGCAATTTGTAACTTTTTTAGAAATCTTATGGATATTTTAAACTTTCTTTAAATTGCAGTTTGATACCTTTTAAGAATTTGTTATTGGGACATTATGCTCAAGGTAGTTTGCAAAATATATATTATTAATTATATGTTAATGTTGGATTTAAGTAAGCTTTACTAAATAACAAAACATACTTATAATAAACAAGGATATTTATGAATAAAGAGAAATTTATTTCGAAAATAAAAAATGCAAATAATCAAGGGACATTTCTATCTAAAAAGCATGATCCAAATTTTTGTTTTAATACTGAATTCACAGGGTTCTATACTGCATTGACTCTTCAAATGTCTAGTAGTCTTTCAGTTTTTATAGATTCCCAAAATTATGATGTTTTAATGTTTGTAAATACATCTTACCAGAATTACTACTATGAAATTATCCCTAATCCAGTTCTTAGTTATAAGATTGGCTTTACACCTAAAATTAATTATCTCAATAATAATTGGGACAGATTAATTGTAGTAAATTCAAAAGCCCAAGGGTATCATTGTCATGTTCAAAGTAGCGCATGGATTTCAGGAAGTATTTCATCTAATAAACTTATTTTAATAGGTGTATTAAGTTGAATTAAATAAATTTTATAAGGTTAAATTCAATGCTTGCATCGACTAAAAAGAATTTATATCTTATTTCGTATATCTAAGGAATTGAATTATTTTTTCTAAAATAAGTTGACAAACAGATTAAGAAGAAATTGTATAAAATTCGCATTTTAGAAATCTTCTTTCAATTGTTTAATTGTTATTATTCTTGTACTCAATTTTTCTACTTCTTGTTTTGAATATTTTTTACTTTTGGTGGTTTTAAGCAAGTTTATAAACTCTAATATTTCTTCATCATTATTAATAAATATATACTTTATATCGTCAGGTGTAAATTCAAGTTTCAAATGCTTAACTGAACTATTAATGGATTTTAGATTAGTTTTTGTAGGCAAATATGCTCCACCCAATATCGTTTGATAATTAGTAGAATATGAAGGACAATATCTCCATTCCCTTTCATCGTAATATTTTGAAACTGAGCTGTTCTCTATTAAATTATCTTTTTTCCTTTCATAATTTTTGCAATATCTAAGTTGATTTAAGATTGCTTGATCAATTTTAGAGTTAAAATCCCAAAACAAGCCAGCCTTTTTTAAAATAAAATTATCATAAATTACTTTTATACTGCTTGATAAAATTGAATTAGCTTCTAAATACAATACCGGATTTAATTGATTTCTTATTCCCCATTCTTTGGTTAAGCCTAATCCATAATTTCCATAAGCAACTAGATGTTTTTTAATTTTTCCCAAAGGAATATCGCAAAAGCAAACCATTGGCGCTGCGTAATCTAATATTCTATTTCCACCAAGATCTAAGGATTCAATACAATAATATATATTAAAATTGTTATTAAGTATCCCGATTAAATTTTCCTTTTTATTTGTAAAATGAAATAAAGTATTTGAACTGATTGGCATAATTTATATATTATTAAATATTTACTTTAAAATAAATTGAAAATGAAATATCTTGTGGGCATGTGTTGTTTAATAAACAGTTTTTACTCCATATACTTTTAAAATTGAATTTGTATTTGCCTCGGTCTTCATTTAATAAATTTAATACCCCATGAATTATTTAGCTTCAATCCAATTTACAAAACTATTAAAATCTTTTTCATTATCTATATAGAATGAATAACCATTTTGCCAATTACCTATTTCAAGCTGCCTTTTCATTTTCTCTTGAATTAAATTTTCTGCACCCTCAAATCTTCCAGTTATATAAACATTAATAAATTTTTCTCTAAACATTGTACTTATAGCTTCAAAGCCATCATAATTTCTTCTTATGCCTCCAAATCTCCTTCTTGAAGGATCACCTTCTTTATACTTCAAACAAAAATCCAAAGCCCTTTTTGCAAAAGAATATTTTAACTTTGGAAGTACTTCTTCCCACGTAATATTTTGATTCAACTTACTTGGTTTGCTCTTTCTTGTACGTTCTTCATAAACTTCACTTAATTCTTTTAAGGGAAGTCTCTGTTCAAAATTAAAAAATATTTGATCTTCCAATTTTAGGACTTGAACTGCAAAACAAGTTATGTCCAGCCCATATTTATTAATTAACCATTCTGATGCTATAATAACTTCAGGATCATAAAATTCTGATATTAGGATGATTTTTATATGTTCATTTAATTGGTTGTTATTTATTAAATCAATTAATTCTGATGGTTCAGGATTGATGTCTCTTTGAACTGTGGATATTAATTTTTCATTATCCCAGTTTGCCACCATTGAAGCATATGATAGTGATTGGAGCAATTGGAATTTGTCCTTGTCTCTTTTCAGTTCAATGACTATTAATGAACTGTCTGAAGAATCAAAAGCTAATAAGTCTATAGAATTACCAACTGATGAATGAGGCTTTATTTCTTGTCCAATAAGATAGGCAGATGGAAGTCCTAATTCATTTTTTACAGTATCCCATGAATTAACTATACTTTGTTGAAAATCATACCGCTCAAGAATATTCTCTGTTTTCAATTCTGCTTTGCTCAAAGGCTCAAAGGACTTTATATTAGTATTGTATCTTAGCATTTTCTTTTTAATTTAATTTTTATTTTACAATTTTAACTTTCTTCAACTATTCTTATTTCTTCTTCTGTTAACTCATAAAGTTTATAAACCATTTGGTCAATTTCTGAATCAGTCTTTTCTATTTGTTTTAACAGATCTTCAATATTTTTTTTATTGTTTTCAAAATAATCTTGCATATCGTCTTTTTCAAAAGGTTTTAATTGTACTTTTAGTTTCATTATTTCAGTAAAATATTCATTAACGCTTAATTTGTAACAATTTTCCAATTTTGTTGATAATTCTTGTAAATTGTAATCTGTTTTTATCCTTGTCGTTATTTTATTAATTAGTTTATGAATTTCTTGATTTAACTTTATTATTTCTGTAACCTTTGATATGATATTATTTTCTTGATTATTAGGGCTTTTTTTTATTGGAATAGATTTGCAATTTGCAATCAATATTTTCTGAAAAAGTTCTTTTTCTAAATCCAAAAATCTATATTTGTGATAAAAATTTATTAACTTTGAATTTAGTAAGCCCAATATATACTTTATATTTATCGTTTTTGGTATTATTCCAAATCCAATTTGTGTAAAATATAATGATTCATTTGTTAAGCCTGCATATATTCTTGGTGGATTTCCAGATACTATTTGTCTTACCAATATTCTTTCAGTTGTAAAAAATCTTTCTTCTCGTGAAGCACCTAACCAATCACCATAATGTATATATTCTTTTATTTTGTTTGACACATTATACCTTGTTATATTTTCACCTGTAATTAACGGTTTGTATTTATCAGAAATTTTTGTTTTTGAATGAAATGATCTGTTTGTTATTGTTTCAGAACTATGTCCTCTGTATTTATCATATGGTGTTATTCCTAACGTAAAGTCAGATATTTCTCCAAGATTGATTGAATCCTGTTGCAATTTGATTAATATATCTAATTGTTCTTTTGATAAATAAATATTATAATTATAATCTGAATTTTGTTTCCATTTTTCTTTATTGATATTTCTTGTCCTCTGAATATCAATTGAATTTATTTTTTCTTCTTTATTATAGATTATTGTTTCAAGATTATTTTGGTTTGATTTTTTACGAAATTCAAATATTATTGTTTCAACTGTTGCATCTTCAAATACTGCATCAGGCAATTTAACTATTCTAGTCATATCATCAATCAACAATTTTCTTATTAAGGTGTAGGAGGAATTTACAAGAATAGAATTTGGATTAATATAAGATAAAATTCCATAGTCTTTTAGTATTTGAAATCCTTTTTCTAAAAAAATTGAATACAAATTTATTCTGTTTTCAGCGGTTTGATATTTTTTAAAGAGTTCATTTGAAATTTTCTTGTCTAATGCTTTTATATCTACATATGGTGGATTCCCAATTACAACATCAAACCCACCTTTAGAAAATATTTCTGGAAACTCATTGTGCCAATTAAAAGCTTTGTCACCAGCAACATCTGGATCATCAATTAATGAATTACCGCACTTAATATTATTGTTCAGATCATTTAATTTTCTATTAGGCTGAGCAGTTCTTAACCATAATGATAGTTTAGCTATCTCAACACTTTCTTCATTTATATCTACACCATATAGATTGTTTTCCAATATACTTTTTTCTATATCACTAAAGACTAGTGCTTCTCCTAATAGCTTAGCTTGCAGCTCATCAATGTATTTATGTTCTTTTATTAAGAAGTCTAAAGCTTGATTCAGAAATGCTCCAGAACCACAAGCAGGGTCACAGATAGTTAACTGCAATAACCATGCTTTATATTGATTTAATTTATCTATAGAAGAAAGAGTAGTCTTCTTTGGTCTTTTTTTATCATAGATATAATCTTCATCTCTAATGTCAATTTCTTGTTTCTTTTCTATGCACAGTTTGCCTACGGTGTTGTCTACAATATATTTGGTTATGTACTTTGGAGTATAGAAAACTCCATCTTTTTTTCTTCTTGTTTTCTTTCTATCAATAGCTTCACCTTCAGATTGAGCTTTTAATTCATCTAGCTCGTTTAATGAATTTTCAAATATATGCCCAAGTATGTTTACATCAACTTCACTGTTGAAATTATATTCAGATAGTTTTAAAGTGTGCTTATAAAGTAATTCATCATCTATTTTAAGCACATCTAAGATATCATCAAGTTTAAACAATCCACCGTTGTATGCAAAAACCTCATACCTTTTACCTTTATAACCAGTGTTTAGATATTCAAAGTACTTTTTAAACCTATCATACAGACCTATATCTTCATCCCTATCTTGTAGATCTCTCCAGTCACTTAATATAAGCCTTACTGAATTAGGTGGCAGCAAAGATCTATCTTCAGCAAAAAACAGGAATAGAAACCTGTCAATGAGTTTTTGACTCTTTTGAAAAAGATCTATAGAATCAATATCTGGATTCAGTGATACTATATTATGGAATAACTCACTCTTAAAGATAGAGTAGTCTTTGTAGAGCTTTTTGGTGATGACATCTTCTTCACTTAGAGATTCATCCTTTATCTTCTTAGGTATATTCTTCTCAAGGTTCTCATAGGCTAAACATAGATATAGCAATTCAAAATCCTTAAAGTTAAGTGTGAACAGATTAAACTCTATATGCTCTATTGCATTATCTATATATAGCCTTAACTTCTCAAAGTTGGAAGTTATCACATAAATGCATTCTGGTTGATTATTCTTATAACCAAAGGCTTGTTCTTCTATCTTACCTAAGTCAGTTGTATTGGTCCCTTTTAGCTCTATAACAGCTTTTACAATCCCATTTATCAGAATAGCTCCATCTGCCTTTTTACTGTCTTTGACGTTCTTGTATTCTGTTGTAAGGTTAAAGTTGTCAGTAGGGTTTTTGGTGTAGCCCAGTACCTTTACAAAGAGATCTATTAGAAACTCCCCTTGATACTGTTCTTCTTTGCTATTCCTAATGTTTTCCTGTATTCTAAGATTGTGGAAATGCTCCTTATATCTTATATAGGCTTGGTTTATAAAATTGGAGTCATTTGTCTTTAGATACTTATTTACAACGGTGTCTTGGAAGAATCCCATCTTTATTGATATTAAGGCTTGATTGTTTTTTTGTAATCAGGCACTAATTTAGATGTTTCAGTGGAATTATGGTGAGTTTTAAATTGTATTGGCCAAAAGCTTGTTATAGGAAATATCTAGAGAAAGAAAACTTAAAATCCAATCGATGACTTTATCATAGCCTGGGATTGAAATTCATCCTGTACGATACCATTATGTTAGTAATATTTTGAAGTAGCTTTCATTTTGGATTTGTTTAAGCTCCGTTAAATTTTATCAGTTCTATAGGACTCAAATTATATCTGTATACAGCAAGCTAAATATACCTTATATCTATTTTAGGCTCTCAGTTGGCTTTATTTGACTTTCTATGCTTTGATCTGTCTATTCTAATAGTGAGCTTTAAGTTATTTATTAGTTCAGTAAATATTAATTACATTTGATTTATTAAATTAGTTTAAATGAAACAACCAGCATCATTCTTCATCCTTTTATTTGCTACAGTACTTTTCTTATCCTGTAGTACTAATTCAAAGGCACAAGAGGTTCAAATTGGAAAGCAAATTTGGGCATCAAAAAATTTGAATGTTAGTAAATTTAGAAATGGTGATTCAATTCCATTAATTAGTTGTCATGGTGATTGGATTGAAGCTGGTAAAAAGAAAAAACCTGCTTGTTGTTTTTATAAATTTGATAATGCTAATGAGTTTAAATATGGAAAATTATATAATTGGTTTGCTGTTATTGATTCTAGAGGCTTAGCCCCATTAGGCTGGAAGATTCCAAGTTATGCTGATACCAAAGAACTTACTGATTATTTAGGAGGTGAATCAATAGCACTTAGAAAGATTAAAAGCACAAATGGCTGGACAGATGTAATCAACTATGAAGCAATTGTGGCACCTAATTTTGAAGGTCCTTTTAAAGAGTATGGTAATGGGACAAATGAAAGTGGTTTCAATGCTCTTCCAGGTGGTTTTTGCAATATGCTTGGTGAATCTAAATTTTCTGGTAATATTTCATATTGGTGGACTACTATTGAAGGTATTAGGTTTGAAGCTTCTTTTAGTAGTGGTTTTTTTGTTAATGTATGGAATCTTAAAAGCCTACGTCGCCATGGTTATTATATTAGATGCATAAAAGATTAGTCAACTTAAGGATTGTTTGAATGCTGAGGCAGACATTGGATTATGGACATGGATAATAATCATTTATTGATGATATAAAGTTTTTAAGTGAGCGCAAGCGCAAACATATATATATAGGGTATTTGCTCTTGCGGTCATGTTTTCTTGTTTTGATGCTGTTAATGATATTATTTATGAAGCAATCAATCTATTCTCCTATTCCTTTTCTTGGAAGTAATTTTTTTATGTTTGATAGACATCATACCAATCATAGAATTGTTTCATCATTACCTAATATGGAGTCAAATTCATAACTTAATATATTTAATAATTGTTTTGAAGCTTCTAAACTAAAATAGTATTTAAAGAAAGGAAGACTCGTTCCATTAGCTTTCCTTAATGGAGTTGGTTCATCCTTAATCATACTATATACAAAATCAAATTGTTTCATATTTCTACATATATTATCTATAGAACTATACCAATCTATATTATTTCCCAGAAATATAAAATTTTCTAATCCTTTTAATATATCTGGAGCTATTGACATATTATTTCGACTCAAAATAAATTTTATATTATTTGATAAAGAAATTATAGTTTTATAATATTGCACATAAACCTTTTCTCCACTTATTACATTGAGTATAGAAGGATTAAATAAATTGAATAACTTGTTATAATTTATGGTATAATTATTAATCCGTAATTTTTCCTTTTCAAATTCAATTATCTCAGGTACACTCATAGTGGAAGCATATATACAATATTTTAAAAATTTTAGGTCGCCAAATAATAACGTTTTTATAAATAATGTATCTTTATATAATAGCTCATTTTTTATTTTTTTTTCAAATTCTGTTATTTTTGTTAAAAAATCTTCTGCCTCCAAATTTGGTAGATTCGTCCCACATAATTTTGAAATACGCATACATAATTTCTCAAAACCTTCTGTACTATTTATTTCTGCTCCTTGATAAAAACTGATTGGTGAAGGCAATTGACCTGGTTTTAACCCTGAATGGCACAATGGAATCACTGGAATTCCTCTAATCCATCCTGCACCAGCTTCAAAATTAATCCAATGTCTTGTTATTGAAATGGGGCTGCAAATTAATAATATTAGATCTGCTGTTTCCATTGATTCTTTTATATTTTCTAACCATTTATCCCCAAGTTCAATACATTCCTTATGTGTTGATGAAAAAAAATTGATTCTGTCTTTAAATCTTTCTTTTAATATTTCAAGTATGGAGGTTGCAACAAATTCTTCTTCTGAAATATGTGATATAAATATGTTTTTTTTCACAATTCTTATTTTTTATTTTATGGTATCACTATACTTTCATTAGAATTACATTCTGCCTCTATAATAAAGGTAGTGTCAATAGGGAACATGCTAAAGTTCTGTTGTTCTACCCGAACATTGACTTTGCCAGTAGGCATGATATTTCTTGTTACAGATTTTTCCTTGCTTCCTATGTATAATATTGAAATACCATTAAAGGATATTATATAAGTATTAGTTGTATTATTTATTATAGATACCTTTGCAGTTTGATGCAAACGTGTTGTAATTGTATTTGTTATTCCTTCTTTCAAAACTATTGACCGTATTTCTTCCAAATAATTGTTTAGGCATCCATTAATAGGGCTAAAATAATACATTATAGTATCTAAATTAGAAAATGTCACAATTCCTTTTTCATTTGTTATCCCTTTGCTCATCTCTGAAACATTATCAATGTATTGAACAAAATATTTAAATAATTTTACATTAATGCCTTCAGCAGGTCTCCCATTTTGGTCTAACACAGTTAATTCCAATTTGGTATTATTTTCAACTTCCTTATTGCAACCTAGAAATCCAAGTATTAATAGTAACCCAAAGACCATTCTCATGTTTCTATAATTTAGCAATTAATTTATAACCCAAAGTTATTTAATTTTAGTCATCTGAGTCACTTTAATAAAGTCAAGAGAGGCAATAATTGAAAATAGTCCTACTCAATGACAATGAGCTATTAACTGTATTGGCAGATAAATACTAACTGTACATATTGGAAAATCAGTATTTTAGGGATTTGTCATCACTTTGAGAGTGTTTTATTATGGAATTTAAATCTGAAAGTGGTGACATTTTCCATTTTACAATAATCTAGAGCAATAATTCAATTTGTCCTCAATTTGGGAACATCTTTATAGGGAATTTAAGAGTTGAAAGTGGTGACAGATTTTGGATTGGGAGTATCTGGAGGTAAAAAATTCAAAATTTATAGGTTTAAGCCTTATTTTGATATTCTGAAATTGAGACTCAAAATATAGATTTAGGTAGGTTTAGAGTAGGAGTGTACAGGTTTACTGTACTATACTTAATGTTAGTAATATTTTGCAGTAGCCTTTATTTGAGCTGCAATTTAGCTTCTTTAAATGAGTATATCAAGATGACTATAGTGGCATATCTAGAGAGCTAATATATGTTTCTTTCAGATTCTTAAGGTGATTTTAAACTCACCAGAAGTCTCCTATAGGCCTTTCAGCGCCATTTAAAGCTGATTGTTTTGTTCTCTTTTACTTCTGAAGAAGAAGGCCCTTCCAATTTATTATGCTCTGTTGCATATTTGGTTCTGTAGATATGATCTGTTTCTATTTGAGAATTCAGGCAGTATTTTTAGATAAGACATCTATACAATCAAAGTACAACTTTAGATGTTATCTTCTCTAGATACAATTTATAATGATGGATTAATCAAAGATTGCTTCTTATGCTTAAAATATATCTTCAGAACAAATACAATTCTTTTAATCAGTGAGCGCAAGCGCAAGTTCATATATAGGTTAATTGCGTTTGCGGTAACTTTTTCTGGTTTGATATCTAGGAATTAATGGATTTATTGATTTTGTCACCACTTTGGAACACTCTTTATAGGGAATTTAAGAGTTGAAAGTGGTGACAAATTGAATTGAGGTTTTTTCTTGAGATGAAAACTTGAAATAAAATTGGACTTAGGCTCAAAAGTGATTTAATCTGGATTTAAGCACTCTTGTGTTTCAAGAGCAACTTTATAAGTAAGTATACTTTATTATAACATAATGTTAGTTATATTTTGAAGTTCATTTTTACTTTATTGTTTGGGTAACTCCAATCTAGATGTGAAAATTTTCAATTCTGAAGCTAAAATTGAAGACCTATAAGTGAATGCACCATTTTGGGTGTTCGCGTAAGCTAAAATTACATAATTTATAAGTTTGTATAGCTATTTAAGCATTTTAAAGCTCTTGAGAGTCTTTAAAGATTTCAAAGAGTTTATGAATTGGTTACAGGTTATTTAACTAGTGGGATTGTTTTGAGCATGTCAAAAATCTTAACTTGTGGCATATATAAGATTGGGTGTAATTGTCATAAATCCAGTTTGCATTCCTTCCCTGTAGATAAAATTTTTAGCAATTTATTTTTGAAACGTTCAATTTGATCTTCAGTTTTTATATACTTATATTTGAGCGTATATTTATTTTATACAAATGATTAATCATTTGTTTTGTCATCACTTTCATTTTATCTTTATAGCTAATTTAAATCTTAAAGTGATGACATTTAATATAGTGAACGCAGATGAACAATTATACACAATCAATGGTAATGAATTAATCATTGACAATAGTAAAAAACTTGGTGAAGTTATTGATAGACTACCTTCTGGTTTAATTGATAAGAGAGCTACTGGCATTGGTGCTACAACATGTGAATTAACCTCTCCAAGGAATAGTATCATTGTAGTGCCTACAAGAGCATTAGCTTATAGTAAAGCTCAAAGCCAACAAGATAGCTTTTATCTTGGTAGTCCATATGGGGACATTAAATCTAAAATTAATGATGAAGAAATTAGGAATTACTTAAGTTCTGATATTGAATTTAAGAAGCTTCTTGTTGTTGCCGACAGTTTACCAAGATTGATTAAGGTTATAGGAGATGATGTCTATAAAGATTTTTTTATTATGATTGATGAAATTGATAGTTTTCAATCTGAAGTTGGATACAGACCTAAAATGGAGTTATCGATAGAATATTTTTTTAGGTTTAAAGAAGGTTGTCTTGTATCTGCTACTTTAATTGATTTTTCAGATCCAAAAGTCAATGCATTGCCTCGTATAACTATTGACTATATGGATAAGGTGAAAAAGGAATTAAATATATTTTATGGATCTAGACAAGCAGTTAAGACTGTATCTGAATTGATTAAAGACTATTATTTTAAGAGACAGTATTGGTCTGCTTGTAAAACTGATTCTAATGCTAAATTGCTTGTGGCTTATAATAGTGTTGAGTCAATAATGGAGGTTATTGCTTTGCTTCCTATAGAATTGAGAATTAAATGTAAGGTATTATGTTCTGAAAAAAGTAAAGAAAAAACAATACTCAATAACAGTGAATATTATAGTGAGCTTACCAATAATTTGTTACCAGGTCAAATTAACTTTATAACTTCTGCTTATTTTGTTGGTGTAGATATTAATGAGTTATTTTGTCCTTTACTAATTAACGATTCTAAAATTCCACATAGTTTTCTAAGTTTAGAAAAGATAAAACAAATTCAAGGTAGATGCAGGCTTGATTTGAAATCTGTCAACGTATTATTTTCTAGAGCCAAGTCAGATTGTAACCCTACTTCTAAATCCACTTTGCTTGTGAATGCATCTAAACAAGTTTCTGCTATTTCTAATATGTTGATAGCTGGTAATATTGTTAATTTAACAGGTGTATCATTTAAGAATAAAGTTGAGCCATTAATTGATTGCTTTAATCCACAAGTTTTATGTAAAGTAACTAGTACTGATACAATTGATGTCTCATATTTAGCAATTGATAATGAATTATTAAAGGATAAATTATTTAATGATACATATAGTTCACTTCAGGATTTTTCACTTTCTGCGATTCAAAATAGTTATAATATAACTAAAATTAAATCACATACTTTAAATAAGAGTAACATTGACAAGGTGTTTATTTATAATTATCATCTTGAAAAGAAACAAAATATTGAAAAATTAAAGTCTGAGTTCATAAGTGATTTATATTCTAATAAATGTTATCAAGATCTTTTAAAGCATACTAGTAGTAAAACTGGAAATGATTCATTTGCTTTTTATTCAACTTTATCAAACACTATTAGTGTTAATGATATTGCTGTATATTTGGAAGAAAATTTTTTAAACGCTAATAATAATAAGAAATTGCAAAAAGTTACTCGAAGTTTCAAATATTTTGTTTCTGACGTTTCTTCTGACTGGAAATCTTCTGTTACTAAGGATTTTGTTATTGGATCAGAGTATACACCTGATGATATTTTTAACAAAATTCAAACCATACAATCAAATTATGGCACTTTTGATAAATCTATTGGTAAGGTTAGTACTAAAACTAAAGCCACCCAGCTTTTGGGTGAATTTTTAGAAATTGAACGTGTACAAAAGAGATTACCTAATAATCAAAGAATCTATGTATACAAGGTAGTTGGTGAGAATCCTATGAATTTTAGAGCTAGGCAAATGAATTTTTTCTCATGGACCGATTGATTTTATAAGTGACTTTTATTTATTTTTAAATTTTTTTGTCAATATTTAAAGATTGACTTATATTTGGATTCTAAACTAATCTATCATGGGAAAATTTGTTATTTCAGTACGTAAAAATGGTGAATATCAGTTCAATTTAAAGGCTGGCAATGGTGAAGTAATCCTTACCAGTGAAGGCTATAAAGCTAAAAAGAGCTGTTTGAATGGCATTGAATCTGTAAGGAAAAACTCTCAATTAGAGGCTAGATTTGATCTTAAAGCAGCTAAGAATGGTAGGCTTTACTTTAATCTAAAGGCTTCAAATGGTCAGATAATTGGCACAAGTGAGATGTATAACGAGGAATCAAGTAGAAAGAATGGTATAGCTTCTGTTAAGAAGAATGCACCTGGAGCTGATATTGAATTATAATGGTTCACTTAAAGTGTTTTGCCATCTGTTTGGTTTTAGTTGCTACTTTAAGCTGTAAGATTGATACTTATAGGAGTGAAGCTTCCAGTACCGTATCATCCAATGAAGTATTTTTTTTAATTTGTACAGATCCTATAGCACATTCATTTCATAAGGATTATTCAAGTAGTGACAGTTATTGTAATGGATTAAAGCGGTGCATGCAGAGAGGCTATGAAGTTATCAGACTACCTGAAGAGGAAGCTAAAGATAAGAGAAGTGATCCTTGTGATTTTTGCTATGGTCGTTAGTTTTATTGTTTAATATTTTATTTATGAAATTTATTTTTTATTTTACTTTTTTATTATTACATTCTAAAATTTTTTGTCAAGATATTGATTATGCTTTTAAATTATTTCAAGAAGGTAAGTACCAAGCTGCAATATTTGAATGTGATAAAATTTTGTTAGTTAGTCCTAGTAATGATGAAATTTTATATTGGAGAGGTTACTGTAAAGCTAATACTGGAGATTTTTATGGTGCAATAAGTGATTTAAATAGGGCCATACAGCTTAATGATTTTTCTAAATATTTTTCAATTAGAGGATTTTCAAAAGAAAAATTGGGAATATGGAAAGATGCTATTTCTGATTATAATGTTTATTTAAAGGAGTTCCCAAATGATTTAAATCATTTAGATTCTCGAGCGTTATGTTATTTAAAATTACATGAAGATAAGTTAGCCTTAAATGACTATGATAGAATTTTAATTTTAGATTCTAGCAATAATAGTGCTCTATTTTGGAAGGGTTTTATACTTCTTAATAATAGAATTATTGATGAAGGATGTAAATATTTATTTAAAGCTAAACAATTGGGTTATGTTGACCAGTTTAAGACACTTGAAAAATATTGTCCAAAATAACTTATTTATTAAAGTATCGTAAATAATCTGTTTTTTTTAATCCTTTTTTTAAATTTTTATTTTTTATGAAATATACTACAATTTGGATTATTAACTTTTTTTACTTTACTATTTTATTCGGTATTTCTGCTCAAAATAATGAAGATGGATGGGATAAATATTGGGATCAAAATCAAGAATTTATAGATTTACTTATGGCTGACTATCCAGCTAACTTTGAATATCTTGGCATTTCTGATAATAAAGGAGTTACTATTGTTATGCTTTTTGATAAATCCAGTATTTCTTTAATTGGTAAGTTGTATGAATTAAATTTGTACCATTGGAGAATGCTAAAAGACAACGAAAAAATTGAACCTGTTGATATCTCTCAAATTGGAATTTTATGTGATTGCAATAATAATAAAGTTAAAATTGCCTTTATAATTGATCCTATTACTGATAAAAGTATTGCAGGTCAAGATGATTGGTTGTATTCATATTCTAGTGGTTACGCTAAAAGAATTATTAGTAAAGTATGTAAATAGTTTTGACCATAATATTTTTAATTTTATTTATATTGTAATAATTATTTTTGTACTTTTATTTGTATGTTAGTATACTAAATTCTATTTTTTTTATGAAGTCAATGATTTTTATATTTTATTTTTCATGTATTATTTTGCTGCATGATTGTGTGACAGCACAGATTAAATTTCATTCAGTAAGTGGAAATAAAGGTAATTATACTTTGGATATACCTCCGAATTATTATTTAAAAGAAAGTATTGGAGCTAATATTGATTTGAAATTTGTTAATCCTGAAGGTGCTTCAATTATTACTGTTGTAAAAAAATTACCTGATGGTCTTTCAGAAAATTCTATTAATGCTTTCAGTGATGTTTCTGATCAACTATTAATTGACCAGTATGCAGCTTCTGGGTTGGAAAATATTTCTATCATAAAAAGAGGTTTTATTACTATCAATAATATTTATTCGTATTTTATTTATTTTACTGATGGGGTATTATATCATCATTCAATTACTCAATGGAAAAATGGCATCAATCTTAACTTAACCTATACTTGTGAATTAAAATTGAAAACAAATTATTTGCCTTATATTTTTAGAGTTACAAATTCTTTGAAACATTTTTAATTTGATCATAAATTTATCATATGAAATTATTGACTTTCTTTTTATTTTTTATATTTTTTATTCCTAATGGTGATATTTCTATGGCTGGCATCAAAATTAATGACTCCAAAACTTCACTTAGTAATTTGAAACTTAAGCTTGTTGCTAATGAGAATAATATGGCAATGTATAAAACAGACAATGGAAATGATTTTTCAATTACTTTTGATAAAGGTAAAGTTGTTTATATGGAGAATGATTGGTTGCAAGATATTAAAAGTAACAAGCCTTTGTTTTCTGACTTTTATTTTGGACAAACAACTTTAAAAGATATTAGAAATAAATTTTCTACTAATGGCTTTACATATAGAAGTAAGGAACTTTGACAACAGATACTGATTTGATTGAGTTTAATTGTTTTGAATTTGATTCTAATAATAATGAAGTACTTGTAACTATAACTAAAATGCCTATAAAGGAACATGTTCCAAAAGACAATATTTCAAGTAAGCTTAAACTTGATGCAATTATAATTGCTGATAAAGCCTATTTAGATAAAACCTGGGGTAATGAAAAAGCATATGATCTGAATTATAGAAAAATTAAGTTTTAGATTTTTTTAATTTTTGTTATTATTTTATTGAATTCAATTATATTAAACATACATTCCTTCATCTGACAGTTACATTATTTTGTATGACTTTTAATTTGGTTGTAAGGATACATTGAGTTGGCCAATCTTCATATAATCATTTGCCATTAGGTTGAAGATAGGATTGTAATTCATTTTGTTCACTTAGCCTAATTATATATTTTGTGATAATTTCTACTCTTTCATCAATTACAAGTTCCTTTTTAAGATCTACTAAATTAATTTTTGTCTCATCCTTAAAAATAAATTTCTTAAGAGTAACGACTGCTGCCTTAGAAGGATTAAAATTAACTTGAAATACAATGGTTTCTAAATTAACCAACTCAGGATTTGAAGGAAATTTCATGTTAGAATAACTCAATTCAAATGATTTAGCTTCCATTGCTTGAAGCTCGTGTAAATTAAAATCTACTGATAGTTCTATAGTTGATTTTGGCTCATCAACTTTCTCAACCAATTTAATTTGTTTTTCATCAAGTTTTTTTTTATACGCCTCTCCAATATTTTGTTGCGTATCCAGTATAGTCTCTACCAGTTTGCCATCAGATCCTTGCGTTGGTTCAATTATGTTATGAGGAACGTACTTAAAAGATGACAATATCCTCCTGTCATCTAAATCACCTTTTTTAAATGCAACTACAAAAGAAATTGTATCACTTCTGTATTGCTTACCAATGGGAATGCTGTCTAGATTAATAATTCTGTTAATAATACAAATCTTATCTACTTTATTTTCAGAAATGTAAAAGGTATCAGATTGAAAATTGCCAAATTGAAATTTAATATAATTTCCATTTGGATTTTTTAAAGGCATCTGATTATTAAATTGAGTAAAAAGTCTATCCAGATAATTCTGTGCTGTTAAACTATTGCTTATAACCTCTTTATCAGAAATATTATCATAAAGCATAGTTAATTCCCTGGAATTAATCATATCATCCAAGACTGTGTTCTTCGCCAGAACTCTTTCATCATAAGTTATTTTGGGATCTAAAATCAGATTTATTTGGGAAACAAAGTCTTTAATAAATTCATCTGCTTTATGTAAATATTGTTTGATGTTTTGAGTATTAGCTGTAAAGGCTAGAGTTAAAAATAATATACTTAAGCTGAACCTTTTCATGGTTTAACCAACTTCATATCATTATTTTTGGGTTTGGGTATTTCTTTAATTTCTTTATCATCCAATAATCTATGAACAGAAATATCACCAAACCTTACTTCAAAATAACTGTCATTTATTTTTTTTCCACTTTCAATATATTTTTTCTCCAATTTAATCTCAATATCTTTTTCTGTAATATCTTTATAAGGCCTGCTTCCTGTTCCTTCAAACAATTGATAGATCCTTAATTTTCCATAATAAAACCCATCATCCTTTTGCTTAACGTCCTCAATAATATTAATATATTTCCACTCAATATTTACATCTGTATATCCATATGTGTAAATTCTAGTTAAGTAATCCCTTATTGAATAAGTCTCTGGTTTCTTCATTCTTTTGGACATTACCTGAATTTTACATTGATCAGAAATAAATAATTCTAATACTTGATCTTTTGCATTTTGACGAATTTTTTTGTCAACATTTTTATCTGCAATTGTTCTGATTAGATTTTCAAGTATTCTAGTATTTTCATATATTTTTGAACCAAGTTCAGGAAGATTTTGAGTATTACCATTAAAAGTTGTTAGCAAAAAGCAAGTTTTCAATACAATTATCTTATATAGTTTAGGATTTATGATGATCCAATTATCTAATTTATTAATCATAATTCTTTTGATTATAGGATGGTTTAAGAATTCATTTCTTTTGTTTTACCTCTTTTAAAGGTGATTTTGCCTTTGATGATTTAGTTTCCTTGGTGGAAGAGGATTTATTAACAGTATTAAGATGTTTGAGTTCAGCATTTCCTTTATTGGTCCTTACAACAATTCCAGAAAGTTTACATTCCACTAATCCATGAGAAGGTATTATTTGAATATAAAAACCACCTAATAAAGATTCCTGATCGTATGAATTATTATTCTGGATTCCATCATGAAAATTAATTAATACATCAGGGTCATTACCTTTCTTGGCTTCATAGTAAAGAATAACAAATCCAGGCTGATCTTCAATGGTTGTTGCATCTAAACCTTTAAAAGATTTGATATTAAAATCTAATGAGCCAATTCCATTTTGGACTTTATAGGTAAATTGATTGGGTGAGTATTCAACATTGGTGGCTTTTTCAAACTCACTGACTTTAATTTTATACAATTCAGGTGTGTATTCATTTTTGTAGTCCTTAAAATCAGGATCTAAATTCCATGGTTCAAGAGAAGTAGGATCAATAAGTAATTGCTTCCCATTACTAATTGCAACAGCTTTTGTAGATCCAAAGAAATCATCATCACCTTTTCCAAAAACCTTTTTATCTTTAAGCAGATGATACTGCACCTCAATCATATAAATACTTGATTGTACTGCTTGCCTAAAGACATTTAACGACACTTCTTTTTCATCACTAGACTGTTTAGCTTGTTTAGATGGCTTATTAGATTGTTTTTCTTTAGTGTGTTTTTTGAGAATATCTTCAATTCTAATTGTGTCTTGTGCATCAGAAATCTGATAAAATAATAGTATTAGAATTAAATGGGAATATCGCTTCATATAGATTTATTTATTACCTTATTTCGTAAGCAGGAACTAATTGTTGAACTTGGATAAATCCACGACTTATTATACCAATAACCTCATATTCTCCATTAGCATTTTTGATCATCATAGGTCCACCAGATGATCCAGGTGCTAAAGCATTCGCGGTGATATTTATCATACCATTCATCGTACGGTCTTGTACAAGTTCTCCTTTAATAAGAATTGGAGCTATTCTATCCTGATTAAAAGCTTGTAAGAACTGTCCATAAGAGTAGCCATACCCATATATAGGTGTCTCCTGGCTCAAGGACCTAGAAATATCACGGTTCAATTTTAATAAACCTTTTTTATTATTAAGAGTAAGTTTGGCCCAATCTGAGGCATTATTAGTTATAGGACAAATTTTAAGCTGTTTGTTTGATCCTTCTTTATCACAATCAAATAGTTTGTCTCCGGATTGATCAAAAACTAAGTCTTTATTGCTAAATGTAAATAGATCTCCATCTGCTGAACGGGCTTCATATATAATTTCAACACTACCTCCTGCAATCTCAGCATTATTTACGTATGCAAGAATTGCCTCACCTTTTTCATTGTCCAGATTCCAGGAACTGCATTCATCTATAAACCTCCAAGGCTGTATAACATGTCTTGCAGTAATAAAATCTCCATTATTAAGTAAAAATCCAGTTCCTGACCAAGATATGCCATATTTAGAAATATCTATAATCTCCTGAGTTTGTTGAAAGTATACTTGAACATTGGTTATTCTAATGAAATATACACTATTTCTGAGATATCTTAATTCGAGAGAATTCCCTGATTGAGCGATTACAATATTTACAAGTAGAAAGCTAAAAATTGCCATCACAACCTTGTGTAAATGGTTAAATTTGAAATAGATATTCATGCTGGATTAAGTTGATTCTGAAAATATTAAATTTGATTTTAGTCTCGCGTCAAATATAGTGATTCTCAATAAAATAATATATAAAACATGTATTTTTTAATTTAACCATACTTTGCATCCTGCTGTAACTCCGTCCTTTTTATCTTTCAAATAATAATAATTATTATCTATGTGCTCTAAAGTCTTTTTCTTTTGATTAAGATTTATTGTTAATCTTATAAGATCTGCTGTCCAAGCAACGCCAAAACCTGCAAATAAATAATTAGCAATATTTAGTTCATTTAAGGCTTTTGAATACTTTTGGTCACTTTCGTGTAAATTTTTTTCTGGCAAATAAGAATTGTAATCTGATTTAGCTTTAAGATAAAAACCTAAACCTGCACCTAGTAATAGGTAAGATCCTATAGCAATAAATTTATTCATTTCTCCTTTTCTTAGATCACCAGTTCCCCAACCAGGAACTAGGAATGATTTTAAATAATAGCTTTTAGTAGAGAATCTTTCATAGGGTATTGCATTCAATTTAAGCAATAAAGTCCTAGTGTCTTCGGAAATTAACTGACTTGTCTTAATGGTAATATTCTTTACAGCATTAGAAGCTTTCTGTATGCCAATATCACCATTAATAGTTTCTCCAGATAAATCATTCAAATTATACTGAGTACCAGAAATATCAGCAATTACATTAACATCAACAAACTTTATATTTTGAGGTAGAATTAAGTCATAACTTATTTCAATTTTTCGATCTTTGCCAATACTGTTGATCTTAGTCACTGAAAACCCTACCTTTTGACAAGCTCCAATTTCACTATTAAATAATAGTATTAGTAAAATGTATAAGAACTCTAGTTTCATTGCTAATAAATTTTATATAATTCAATTTTATTTGAATTATAATAGCCTATGTATGAATTACTCAATGAATATGCTCCAAATCCATATGTCCCATTTTTACTTAGACCTGAACTGCATTGTGTCCAAATACTTTTTGCAGGATCATACTCCCAAGAAATTTGAAAGTTACTCTCAACATTAATAACATATGCTTTTCCATTTAATACAGATGTGATGCAATTTTTAGAGCCAATTAAGTCTTTTGGAAAATTAATATTTTGTGTTGTCGACCACTGATTATTTATTGGATTATAAACCCATAAATCATTATTTACATTTTTGTCTCCACCAAAAACATAAATTAATCCATTAATAACAAAGGAATTAGCACTAATTCTATCGCCTAATTGAGAATCATAGTTTATTGCTTTAAATTTATTTGTTGCAGGGTCAAATTCAAATGCATCATGACTTGGAGGTTTTGTGCCTCCATGATTCTGGCCTCCAATAATATAACCTTTGTTATTTACACTTTCACCAATTGCATATTCAATTTTACTACCTGGATAGCTGACCCTTGTAAGCCATTGATCATTAGTTGCATCGTATGGATATAAATAAGTAGCGCCTCTTTCAAGAATATAACCAATATTACCAATTGCAAAAGATGCAGCAACACCTCCTGAAGAGCCACTACTAATTGGTATTCTATTTACTGTATTTTGCCATTTATTAGTAGATTTATCTAAATAAGACAATATATCAATTGTCAATGTACCAGTGTTTCCTCCACCTACATAAATAGTTCCGTTTAAGACAAAAGTTGCAGGGTTTATATAACCAGAAATATTATTATTTGGCAAAACCTCATTCTTAAAGTTACATGTTCCGCTAGAAGCAATTGGAATATATATTGATGTTGAATCACTATAAAATGTTTCATCACAATCTGTAATATAAAACCTCATATAATATCTATTCCCTTGAAGAGGAGATAGTATTGTAGCAGTTAATGGATTAGTTACAACTGAGGTTTTTAAATTTGTTTTTGAATCATTAATTGTTGGCTTCTTTTCAGAAATGCTGTAGACCATTCCATACTCCATACTTTTGAATTCAGTAGGTGATGAAGAAAATGTTCCTGTTGCCTGAATATAATTATTTAAAAAAGTGGGCTTGTATATTAAAATTTCTCTTAATGGTAACGTAAAATTTATTTCATTTCCAAGGCCTAAAGTATTATTACACTTATAATATGATTTAATGCCATAAGAGGAGCCAATTGTTCCAGTATAAATAATTTCTAAATCATTTAATGGTTGGCCTATTGCAGGAAGTACTTGATTGCCATTAACTATAAACCCATAATCATCTAAAACATCATTTGTGACAATACTACTCTTAATGTAAAATTTATTTTTACTTTTTTGTTGAAAAATTATTGGATTAAACTGAACAATACAATCTTTTGGTGGATTAATTTTAACGTATGGTTGTGGAAATACGTTTGATCCGGATAGCTTATTGCAATAAGTAGTAAATATTTTAAATCTATAAGTACCATTGCCATTATTAGGGATTGGAAATGCATACATACTTTTGCCATAGGACTTCTTTAAATTAATAGGATGATCGGTTATTGCTGGTTCTTTATTATTATTAAATAAATAACACAATGATATTGCGTCTAAAGATATACAATCTTGAATCGGTACAGTATAACATATTAGTATTGAATCTCCTTTCTGCGCAGAAGATGTTATATTAACTGCAATTGTATTCGAATTAGATTTTTGAAATTCTATTTTGTCTCCAAAAATATCAATGTTTTCTTCTTTAATATATGGTATTAAAAAATACTTTTTTGTACAATCTAAAGCATTCAAATTAATGCTTTCAATATTGCCTTTTGAAATTTTCTTTATACCAAGTAATTTGTTCTTAGAATTAGAGCTTGAATTGGAATTCGCAAAAGTATCAAATAATATTCCATATTCAGTTTGATTTTTATCACTTAAGTCAACAATTGTAAAATCTACTTTACAATTGTTTATTGCATTAATCTCTATTTTACATTTTGAAATCCTTGGAAATTTCTCCTTTGTACATGAAGTTATAACAACTAGTAAAAAAAGAAATTCAAAGACTGGTAAATACCTCATAATAATTCTAGCTTTGAAATACTCTAATAAAAAATTCTCGTAAATCCATAATATCTAATGCTTTATTGACCATAACAAAAATCACAAGGATCACTTCTATGTGCCAATGCTTCATTATGTGGCAATCTTAATTTATCTGCTTTACAGGCTTTTAATCCGCTGCAATATTGACTAGTAGATCCATAATCCTTATGATAGGATTTTGAATACTTTCCATTGCAGATTAAGTTAAAATTTGACTGTTGAACCTGACGCTTATCAGCATTGACAATAAGGTAGGAGGTTAATAAAACCAATAAAATACCTATAGTTCTCAATTGGATCATACCTAAACTTGATTTGAATCCACGAATTTAATTAATTTAAGCCAAATGAAGTTCTTTTTTTATAGAATTCTCTAAATATTCCATTCTAATGCCAATTTTGAAGATTAGGTTCTTGATAATCCATTAATTAAGTATGCAGCTAGCTAAGTATTGGCTCTTAATCAAAGTCAAGAATCTCTAAATCACTCCTTCATATTATGTGAAAAACACCCTTCATTTGCCTTTAAGTTGTTCTATTAGTTCAATTTATGAAAACTAGCTATGATGCCTTTTAAGACCTTAAACGCAGGATCTTTTTGGTATACAAGATTGAAAATATGGGCTACTTCATAATTCTACTAACATATTGGTATCAGAACTGAGCTTCTTACTTAATTGGTTCTCCTTAATCTATTCTCTAATTATAAAAGCATTTTAAGGCTTTTTTTTAATCTTGAATTTTACATTTAGCATTATTTCTCAGTATTTACGTTAACTTTCCTTTCCAGGATACCCAAATAATCCCAAAGCAAAGTTACCCCTTCCATAAATCTCCAAGGTCTGCCTCCCAGTACCTTCACAAGCATTATTATATATGTGTCAACAGTTCTCTTATCTCCACCCTTAAGCACCCTATGAGCTTCTAAGCAAGCTCACCCCTTAAATATAATAACGATCCACCTTGGAGATTTCCCCTCCCATGGTATTGTTGCTTAAGGATTATTTTTTAAACCTAAACCTTATTATTATGAACCTAGAACTAGGTAAAATTCTATTTACTGCTGCTATAGCTGATGCTGTTAGTAATTCCAAAGATTTCTCTGCTTTTGTATGTCAAAGTATTGAGAAACATAAAACTTGTAATTGGGGAGATTGTGACCCTGAAGATTCTCATCAGAATGATCTTTCTTTTGAGTCTGGAGGCAGAATCTTATCTGTGTATAAAAATCCAGCTGCTCATGAAGACTCTGAACCTAAGATCTGGATCATTACTGAATGGGATAGAAGCATTACTACAGTGCTTTATCCAAGTGATTATTAGGTGGTTTCAGTAGTTTTAATTTCAATGTTATATAAGTAATTAAAAAAATAAAGGGGCTTTAAGAACCCCTTTATTCTAATTATTGCCACTTTGACTTAAGCTACTTTCTGCTTTCTGGATTCATACTTTTTTTTCCAATATTTAAAGTTGAAGGCTTCAGCATGTATATTAGTATAGATATTTGGATCATAACCTATTTCAAATAGATATTCAGAATCTTTGTATTTTTCTGAATCTATTTTAATCTCTGTCTCATCTTCTATGTATTGAACCAATGTGTCTATAGCTTCATTATGTGCTATATAAGTATTTTTAGGACCTGTGTAGTAGAACCATAAAATATAGCCATTATCAAGTACATTTCTATGTTGTATCATAGTATGTCTATCCATTTGCATGCCTGAGTTTGGCCCACAATCACTATCTAATATTTCAATTTGAATTATATGCTCATCACGCCAATTAAAATAAAACCTAGTAGACATTAAATCATAATTTTTTCCAAACAATGGTAATTTATCCATTTCCATTTTCATTTGGTTTAAATCTTTTGCCTTATTGGCTTTTCTTATGGATTTTACAAGCACTTTATTTGTGCCATTTTTGACATCTTCTATGTATTTATTTAATGAAGTACTCATAGATCCTGAAATTGGGGAAATTGTTTTAAAATTTCTGAAATTCATTTTTTTTTCTTTTTATTTTTATTAATATTATAGGGCTATTCCAATGTTATTTGTTTGTTATCTAGCTGTCTGATACATATATCCAAATATAATTCATATGTTTTGGTTTAAGTGATTGAATATTGTTTACATCAATTAATACCTTAGATGCTAAAATGTCGCTAGTTTTTACTTATTTTCTTTGTTTTATCTCTTTTTAGTTCATTTCTATATTCTTTGACCTCTCACTCCGTATTTCCTTTTTAATTGATTTTGAGTGCTTTAGGTTCATATTTAATATATAGATGTAGTTTAACATACTTAAATTGTCTTGATTTTAAAATTTATAATGTCTATTGACTTTTTTTTGTATTTTTACTTTATATTCAGTTTATTGAGTATTTTGAGCTTCAGGTTGATATTATATATTAATGGCTAAATTATCAGATAAAGACCTTTTAATCTTGTTAAAGGAGCAAAACAATAATGCATTTGCTCAGCTATACCTATATCATACTGTATTTGTACACAAGCTTGTTTTAGCTAATTCAGGTGACGCTGAGGATGCTAAAGATGTTGAGCAATCAGTTATTATACATTTATATGAAAAGCTCATACAAGGCAAATTTGAGCTAAATGAAGGGGTCAAATTGAGTTCATATTTGTTTGCTGTTGCTAAAAATATTTGGCTTAAAAAGTTAGATTTAAAGGGCAAACTACCTACTGAAAATTTTGATAAATTTGTTGATAAAGGACAGATAGATGTTGATATTGAAAATCTTTTTATTCCTGAAGGGCCTAAAGAAACAACTATTATTGATTGTTTGGAATTATTAAACAATGATTGCCAATCTATACTTACAAAGTATTATTATGAAGAAAAGGCCATGAGAGAAATAGCTTTGGAAATAGCTACTATTACTGAAGAGAACCTACGCAAAAGAAAATATAAATGTATTCAAAAGCTTAAGGAATTGTACAACCAAAAAATAATGGTTTATGGATAGCTTAAGATTTAATGAATTATTGAATAAGTACTTTGACAATACAATCCAGAATGAGGAATTGGAGGAATTTTTTAATGCTATAAATAATAATGCTACTTATAAAGCTGAATTTGAAATGGAGGTTTCTATTAAAAACAGCGTTATTCTGTTTAATAGAAGGAATCTGGTGTTAAAAATGGAAAATGCTAAAAAACAAAATTCACACAGAATTTATTTTATTAAAGTATTGTCTATAGCTGCAATGTTTGCTATAGTTATAACTATTTATTTTCTAAACGTTAGCAAACTAGACAACAAATTGTTATTTAGTGATAATGTTGTATACATTGATTATAACATTAGGAAGTTAAACACAATACTGTTTTCTAAATCTCTAAATTCTGATTCTTTACTTAATTCACAAGTAGATTACGTAGATTCAATTAGTTCTAAGATTAATTCAGAGCCTAATAGAATAAAAACATTTAAAAATAATGGTAACACTCTTGATACAATTGGAAACAGATTCCTTGAATCTGATTATACACATTCTACTTCATTTGTAAAGGTGTTTTATAATGCTAAGTCTTTTTATAAAGTTATAGACGATACCTTGTGTATTTACCTCAATAATAAAAATGTTAACAATGTTAATAAAATAGTAAAAACAAAATCTGATAGCTTAATAATTTACACTAATGAAAAAATATACCATATTTATCGTTAATATTCTTTTACTTAATTCAATTTCCTCTTATTCACAAGAGTATAAATGTTCTGAAGAATTTTGCAGAATTTTTAGTATAGACTCTAATTCATTGAGATTTAATTTAAACTATCAATCTTGTAAAGATATTATCGTAAACCAGAATAATGCTCTTAATATTTCAAGTGGGCTTGCAAATATCTTTGTTGAGTTTAATAAGTTAAATAATTTTGAAAATTTGATACTTACAATCAATGAAGGGTTGTCTGTGTCTAAGTATTTTGGATTAAATTTTGATTATGTTTTTTGGTTACAAAATTTAGCTAATTTTAAATCTAATGAAAATAAACTTATTGAAGCTAAAGTATTATTGGATAGTGCTATATTTTTATATACAAGTTATAATTTGGAACCTATTGATTCTTTTGGTCTGAAAGAGAATCTTACTTTTGACTTAAGATTAATTTATTCTAAATTAGGGATTTCATATGACATGGTTGATAGTACTAGATTAATTTTAAAAAATAAAGATGATATCATTTCTATAAACGAGTTAATTGCACTTGGTAAGTTCACTGAGGCTCGTGATAAAATTGATAAATGGACAATTAAGAATCAAAATGAAAATGATATTTTAATTGCTTACAAATACATGTTAAATAATCTACAAGGCTTATCTATAAATTTGGAAATTGCTTATTTGGAAAAGTTTTTAAATGACACAATAGAACGTTTAAATGATGTGCAAATTTTAAATTATTCTGATAGTGTTCAACTATTTGATAAATTGGAATTCAATAGTGTTAAGTTTAAGTACGCCATTATTCTTCAAACGTTATTGTATCATTATATTAGGTTTTATAATGGCAGCAAATTAGTTTTTCTTGAAAAATTAATGGAGAAGTGGCATATATTAAATAGATTATCTGATGTTGGTTATAAGTCTAATCTTGATTTTTTACGTGACAATACAAATAGAGTTAATAATGATATTCTTAAAAGAGAAACTAAATTAGATAATATTGAATTGGATTCTGCTAATTATTTTAATATTAAAATTAGTAGAAATTTGAAATTCAAAATAGATGATATAAGTAGTGTATACAGTTTGTCTGATGTTTATTCTGCTGATTCTTATATTGCATATTGGAATCATAATTACAGTAGGTCTGCTGAGCTTAAGTTAAGGGAAATTAAATTGAAATTAATGTTTAACTTAGTATGTATTGACAATTATTTAGAATTAGTTAATATTTACGTGAAATCTGGAGATTTGAATAATGCAAAAATTGTATTAGATACAATTTCAAATCAATCTAGATCATATGTTGGAGATTCTAAGTTTAAATATCAATATGCATCTGCCAAATTAAATTTTTTCATGCATAGTAATCAATTGGATTCCGTAATAAGCACTTTTAAAAGTAGAGAAATTCAAATCTTGAACTGTTCAGATCTTTCAAGAGATCTGCAGAATCAATTGTATGCTATTATTGCTTATTGCATGTTAGGCCAAAAATCATTGGCACTTCACTTATTTAATAGTTTAGAAAATTATAGAATTAAATTGGGTGACGAGTGCTTTAATAATGGCACCAAAGGTAGTATTAATATTTTGGGATTTTACTTAAAAGGGTGTAATGTTGCTAATGCTAGATTTAGCTACTGTTATAAAGATATTGAATCAAGTTTAAATAATATTGCTCTTATAAGTTCATTGGAATCTTTATGGTTATACAATTTACTAGAGGGGAATAAACAAATCTTTACTGATGCGTTTGTTAATGCAATAACTAATCATATTTCACTTCTATATAAAACAGACATGCTAAGTTCTTTTTATAGTGAATCTTTAGAAAAATTTATCAATATTTATTTAACTAATAACAGCTCTATGGGTATTTCTGATAATAAATTAATATTTGAATATTTAATTTCTAAGGATAGCAAAACTAAAGAGGAAAAAAAGTTTGTAAATTTAACAAAGAACCTTCTCAATAGAAAAGATACTTTACATGATTATACCTATTTGAATAAAGATATTTTGAATTTAAATTATGTAGTATGGAATGACTTAGACAAATTTATTTCATATAACCTTTATGATGATGAAGTTGTAATGGTAATCACTAAAGTTCTAAACGAATATTTTGCATTAGTTTTAAATAACCAACTTGAGAAGATGGATATAATTAAAATTGGTATTTTAAATGAAAGTGAAATTAGAAAAAATTATCTGGATTATTTATCAAGCAATAATGTTGACATTGGATATTTATTGTATAATACTTTATTAAGTAAAGTTGCTAATAAACTAATTAATAAAAAAGTTTTTTTAATTCCATTGGGCATTTATAGAGAAATTAATGTTAATTCACTTCCTTTTAAAGATGGTAAAAATTTTGTCATAGACCATTTTGGCTATATAACTTATTTGAATTCAATTTACTCTTTATCTGTTAATCCAATTTTGGATATCAATAAAGGTGTTTTTGCATTTGTGAATCCTGCATTTGGAAATATTAAATCAAATGAATTTCTTGCTAGTAAATTTCTTTCATCTAGGACTGGTTCTGATTATAATTGGCCTCTGCTACCTTTTACTATGAATGAAACTAAGCCTATTTTGAAAATTTTTAATAAAGAAATTGTAAATATTTTTTCAGAACAAGATGCTTCAGAACAAAATTTTAGAAAACTTAATGGTGCTAGAATTGTGCATATTGCAACACACGGCTTTGTTTCTAAAGATAAATACGGTGAGAATGGTTTGGTATTAGCTAATGCTAATTTTGAATCTCAAGATTCTTATAATGATGGTTATGTTTATTATAGTGATATTGTTAATATGGATTTTGCAAATACAAATATAGTTACTTTAAGTTTGTGTGATGCTGGATTAATTAATATTAAACCTTTTACTAGCATTTGTGATGCATTTATTCAGGCTGGTGCTAGTAATGTTATTTACTCAACCTCTAAAGTTGATGATTTTGCTACTTCAAATTTTATGAATAAATTCTATAGTTATTATTCTGTTACTAGTAATCCAACAGATGCTATGAAAAGTACTTTAGTTGAAATGCGTTTTTTGTATAAATCTCCAAAAGATTGGGGTTCTTTTATCGTAATCCAAAACTTTAAATAGATGAGATTATTATTTTTGATTTTATTTGTTCTGGTTACAACTAATATTTATAGTCAAGGTTTGGTTTTTGATAATGATTTATATCAAAAACGCATATTATTAAAAAGGGATAGGTCTGATAAATATCCAAAATCATTTTCATTAAAGGCATATGCTCCTTATGTTTTTGCACAACAAAATTCTACCTGCGTTGCACACGCTATTGCTGTTGCTAGAACTATTGCTTTTGCTTATAATAGAAAACTTACAGATATTAAAGTGGTTTCTGCTAATGTTTTTTCACCACATTGGGTTTATTTTAGAAATAAGCAATTGGGTGATGATAATTGTTCTAAAGGCTTAAATTTAGAAAATGCTATAAATGATCTGATTGTACATGGTATACCAAGGCTTGTATCGGTTGAATATAAGGAATATTATCCTTTTACGAAAACTGTTTTATGTAATTATTATCCAGATTCTTATAATAATGATACTAATGAAGCTTTAAAGTATAAAATTGATGAAGTTTACAGAATAAATGATTTAGATGGAATTAAACTTGCATTATCCAAGGGGATGCCTATTGTAGTTGGTATGTTGATTCCAGATTCTTTTACTAAATCCAATAGTAAGCTTTGGATACCTACTGCTAATGATAATCTTGAAAATTCATTTGGTCATTCTATGGTAATTGTGGGTTATGATGATAATGCTTATGGAGGATCTGTTGAGATAATGAACTCCTGGGGTGTTAACTGGGGGGATCATGGTTTTATTAGAATTAAATATTCTGACTTCTTAAAGTTTACATTAGGGGCATATGGTTTTTTTGAACAGTTTAGTTTGGGGAGTAATCATATTATTGCAAAAGATACTTCTTATTCTAAAGATCTTAAGCTTTCAAAATCAATTGATCTAAAAAGCAAGAGCTTGTATTCTAAGCATTTAAAGGACTTTGAACCTTCAGTCAAATAAATATATTGTGATTTTTTAATTTTTGTGGCGACATTTTGTCAATTTAAGTATTTATAAGTGTTATTAATTTTATAAAACTTAAATTTTAGTCATGAAAAACTTAGTATTTTTATTAGTAATTTCATTTTTTGTTACATTTTGCATTGGTCAAAGTGGCAGTACCTATGTAAATGGCTATTATAAAGCTAACGGTACTTATGTTGAAGGCTATTATAGAACTACACCTAATAATTCCAATTGGGATAATTATTCAACACAAGGCAATATTAATCCTTATAATGGTGCTTCTGGAACTGGGTTAAGAGATTATAGCATTGGTACTTATAATACTAGTCAAAATCAAACAATTTATATTGGTCCTAAAGGTGGTCGATACTATATAAACTCCAAAGGAAATAAATTTTATGTGCCTAAAAGGTGATATAATCTTTTGAAAATTAACTGAAAAATTTATTTCTTCTATTTTTTTAGACCACGCATTTAATGCTTTGTTATATCTGATATTTTGTTTATTATTGATTTTTTACAAATGTGTATTTTAATTTTTTTAACTTTTAAATATTTAATTTATGATCAAGCAACTTTTTTCTTTTAACGGTAGAATTGGTAGATTGGATTATGCCTTTTTTTTTATTTTGTTTTGTTTTTATTTTGCTCTTTTTAATGCAGTAATTAAACATCAGGGCGACGAATTATTTGATATTGTAATAATATTATTGTATTTTCCACTATTGTGGATTGTATTGGCAAAAGGAGCTAAAAGATGTCATGATGTGGGATTAAGTGGTTGGTGTATATTAATTCCATTCTTTTGTTTTGCATTGATATTTTGGAAAGGCAAGGATCCTCAATCTTTTAAGTAAAATTTCAAGAAATTTTATTTATGATTTATTTGAATATATTTGTTTCTTTTTATTTAATTGAATATTTTTATTTTATTGTAACATATTTATATTTTATCTTGTAATTTTTTAACTTATGAATTCAGAAAAAATTAATATTGTCAGATCTATAGAGCAAATGGATTCTGAGCTATTTGAAATGTTGCTCAATGTTGGTAAGACATATCAATATGTCAGAAAATCAGTTTTTGTCAATAAGATTAATGACGTTTTTAATGAATTAATTGAGGGTGGTGATACCATGCTAAACTCCTATCCAGGTATCTGTAAAAGTAATGATTGTAATAATAGATTTTGTTCTGGATATAGATTTGTTGGTAATGTTTCCAATAAGTATTTTGAACTAATATTTAATGAAAGCAGAAATGAAGTTGATGACATTTTTCAATGCTTTGGTCTGGAATTGGACAACCCTGAAGTAGAAAAAGGAGAACGTATTTCTTATAGAATTGATGCTGAATACCAAGATTATTTTTTATTGAATTCTGATTTTCAAGAGAAGAAGAAAGTTTATATAGTTGCTATGGAGGAATTGAATCAATATAATGATACTGCAATGCCCTTTTATGTGCTTGCGACTTGGGTTAATAGGTATAGCGAATTTTTTGATTCACTTTCAAATGTCAGTATCTTGCTCAATACATTTGATTCTTTTAAAAGTATTTACATTCGACTTAGATTTTTGGCTAATAGCTACAAGAGAAACCTCGAAGCTAAATTAGCTTATGAGCAATATTTATTGCTTGATCTAGATAATGAAAAATCTATTTTGCGTTGGTTAGTTGATCATGAAAAATTGGGAGCTGAGTTTCACCAATTTGATGTTTTTAACATTTCAAAAAATGGAAATGATGAAATTGATGGCTTGAAAAAGGGTGAGATCAATATTGCTGTTGAAAATTTTAGAAATTGTATTAATTTCCATTTTGCTTTCCAAGAACATATACATAAAATGAAAAATATGTATTATGTTGAGTATGATAATCCAAATGATCTACCTTATTATATAGATGATGTACGAATTCTTAGTGATGAAGAATCTGAATTCAATGGATCACTAAGATTGCAATTGATTAAGGGTGGGGTGGAGTTTTAAATGATTTATTTTTGATTAAAAAGAAAAGGGGCTTTTATGCCCCTTATTCTAATTTGGTTATCTTCCAATTCCCCATTTTTCATATTCAATCTCAACTATTCCCTTGATTCCAACTTCTTGTTCAAGTATACGTTCCATTGCCTCTTTAACAGTTTCTTCATTTCCTAGAGTAGTTGCTATTCCATCATGCAAAGTTATTAATGGTATGTTTGGATTATTCTTCTTTAAGTCCTTACAGATCAAGTCTAAAACAGCTTGGCTCTCCATTTTTTGGAGTATTCTAGCAAGACAATTTCCTTGATAATTGTTAAGGTTTTTAGTCTGACCTTTAGTTTTCTTAAAACCATAGTTTATCATTGAGAAGAATTTTACTACTTCAGGAAAGTGCAGTTCCATAATTTGTCTTCCTAGTTGATTTTTATATCTAGGTGGATTGAAAAACACTTTAAATACTTCCCTTTTTGCTTCTTCTCTACTCCATGTTTTACCAGTTAACTTTTGCAGCTCATCAACCATAAATTCATAAAAATAACCATACGCAACAAGATTAATATACCTAATTGTTGAATCAAGAAAATCCCTACTATGAAATTTTACTAACATATTGTATACTATACAGTAAACCCAATCTAACTCAGTCCCCTGATAGTGACTTATCTGATCTAAAACTACTTTTTCAAATTTTTTTGGATTCAGGAATAAGCCAACACTAAAGTATGGTTGTGAATTCTTTATGTCACAAGCTACCAATCTCTCTCCATTTACTCTCAGGTGCTTTCTAAGCTCCTTTTTAACAGATACAGCACTTGTATGTAGTCTGAATGAAGTCTTGTCTTGATTGAAATAAAACTGCTTCTCATGGATTTTACAAAGAGCATTTTGCCAGCTGCTAATTTTATCCATTGCAATTTTAAATGTTACTACTCTTAAGACATTCTTAGGCATTCCAAAATATCTACTATTCTTGCCTCGTATTCTGTTTTCATTTGAAATATCTAACTTAGCTGCATCAGAAGCAAGCTTTCTCATTCCTACAGATGTAGTATCTGCTATTGCATTCTTATAATTATCTATTTGTAAGTTTATTAGATCATTATATAGATCTAGATATTTGGTCTTAGTGTTAGCATTTATTTTTCCAACTTTGATTTTATTTACTAAAACCTTGTCAGTAACTTCATAATTCTTTATGCCTTTTCCTCTATACTTATTACCTATTTTATAAGCTCTAGATTTTAAACCAATTGTATAAGTCTTATCACTTTTAATTATGTGATTTATCTCCATCCAATCTATATAGATCTTATAATCCCTAATTGCTTTTTGCATTGTTTTTGAGTTCATTCTAACAAATCCATTTTCTGAATTAGTTAACTTCTTTAAATGCTGTCTATCTATTATCTGAGAGACTATATAAGCTACCTTATCTGATTGTTGATGTATATTATTAGCACATTTTATAACTGGAATATGGGACTCTCTAATGAGCCCCCTTATTTCCATATTAATAGGAATATTTACATTTGCTGTTTTATCCTTTAAGCTTACCACCTTTTTAGGAGTAGGTTTTACTCCTTTTGGTTTTATTAAATATAATACTATCATGGCCATTGTCTTATTTGATAATTTGGATCCCATTCATTAATATCTCCACCTTTTTTGTCTATAAGTCCATGAAATTTAGCTAGATGATTTCCTACTTGTTTCAAAAAAAATGGTATATTATATTGCTTGCAATCATCAATGATTTTTTTGATCCATTTTAAATCACACGGTCTATAACAATACTTTATACCTGGAGTCCCAACTGGAGCATCACCAGACTCACCACCAGCAATAATCCAATCCATTTTCTGGAAAGCATTAATTAATTTTTGGTTTGCAATGAAATCTATTTGTCCTATCAATGGTTCTGCACTTATAAACAGTTTGAATTTACTTTGTGGTGTTTTAAGCTTAGATAAAGTCACCATTCTATTTATTACTTTCTGTTCTTCAATTGATGTACCTAGAATTACATTTGGATACCCATTTCCCCAATCTGCTGGTAGGCAATGTTTAATCCTTCCAACCCTTTTTGTAAGAATTAAATATGTATGCTGTGGTGTATTTCTAATTATATCCCATGCTTCATCTCTCCATGGATCTGCTTCTTCAATAAAAAAATCAGACATACTGCAAGTGAAAATTTTCTGATTACCTGCAATTCCATATGGTTTCATAAATTGTGAGGGGAATGACTTACATACTAAACTTGAATTATTGTTATTCAATATTCTATGCATATAGCAATTGTCACATCCTGCAGATACTCTTCTGCATCCCATCCATGGATTCCATGAGTAATCAGACCATTGTATATGTGTTTTATTCATGTTGCCCTCCTTTTTTTAATTGTGTAAAATCAGTTACAACCATATGTCTATCTAAGTATTCATCAATGCTTATTCTGAGTACATACACCTTATGTCCATCAACTGCATATTTCAATTCATGATTTTTACGTAACTGAAACATCTTAGTTCTCTTAATGCCTAATATCTCTTGTGCTTGGGCAAGAGTTACCCATTTATGTAGATTATTTTCTGCCATAATTAAATAGATTTTAGCCTTGAATTTTTATGTTCAAAGCAGTTTTAAAAAGAAATTTTGTTTGTAGATTGTTTTCTTTTCGAAAACCATCTTTAATTTTATGGACTTTAATAATTAGTCCACCCATTAAAATGGTAATTAGATCTATTTAGATAGATATTTCTTAGGCTCCAGAGTCCCCTTAATGCAATATTGACTTGGATGGCGGTGGGTTCATATTTTTAATAAGCTTGCCAGACTTTTCTAGGCAGTTTTGGGCTTTATATTCAAAAAGACAATATTTTTATTGATAAAGTTCATCTAGTTTTATTTTTTTTATTAATTTTTTTTATTTTTATATTGTGTCATATAGTAATGCAGCTTTATTTTTTTGATTATCAACAACTTGAACATATTGACTAGTCATTAAAATTGATTTATGACCACCAAGTTCTTTTAATGTTTCTATCCCAATACCTAATTGAATGCCTAAACAGAAGAAGGTATGTCTGCTTTCATGCCAACTAAATTTTCTTGTTAAACTAGCAGATAGACATATTTCTTTCAATCTTGTATTCATAATTACATTAGTACTTTCAATTCTCTTTGATAAATGATCTTTATCTTTTTGTAGATCTGTTTCTTCAATTATTCCAAAAATAGGCACATTGTCGCCAGACACTGTGAAATTTATTAATGATTGAGCCTTTTTATTTAATTCAACGTTTACCAGATTTCCAGTTTTGCCCATATGATATGATAGTCTATAAACTATGTTTTGGCCATGATATTCTTTTTTGATTGATTTCATTGTTAAACTTACCATATCTCCATACCTCATACCTGTATATATACAGAATAGGAATGGTTTTAGTATTTTGGCATCACATGGGTTTGTTAACAAATGATGTTCTAATAGCTTGATTTCTTCTATTGTTAGATACTTCTTTTGTGAGCTACCTTTAACTACTTTAAATCCTCTTATTTTATTGGTTTTAACAATACCAGCATCTAAACCATGATTAACAATTCTCTTTAGGCACTTAATTTTAGCATGTATCGTACTTTTAACTGTTGTATGATTTTTGATATACCAAGCATTGAATTTTGTTAACCACTCCTTATCTATATCTTCTAGAAGTACATCTTTATCAAAAGCACTTATAAATTTTGAAATGGCTTTATAATTTTTTCTTGTACCATAAGCTAAATTTAAATCTTTAACAAAGTTTGCCTCACAGTATGATATAGCTGTTGGTTTTGTTACTACAGCAGTTTTGGAGATTTTGCCAAAGAGGAAATCTCTTATTTCTGTTGGTTTTATTTTTACACCTTCTACAATTCTTTTATGTATTTCTCCTTCAGCCTTCAATTTTAACCCTTCTAGTTGGCTGTTTATAATACTATGTCCTTTTACTTTTTGTTTGGAATCATCCCATTGGTCAGGTTTTAATTTTACAGATGGTACAGTTATCTCAACTCTGTCTTTACCACTTGCTATTATCATCCTTAAAGGCGCTAAACCACTTTTGTTTACTTTGTTTGTTCTTAATAAAAATCTAATTACTGACATTATATTTTATTTTATGATTAAAAAAGGGTCTCATTAGGGTCTCACTTTTGGTGATCCTTAGAGATTAACTACAATCCTTAATGAACATATTAAGTTCATGTAAATGTGTAATTAATTAACTGTCAGTTTATTATGGTTTATTAGCGTTTATTGGTGTTTACTGTTTTTTGTAGTGTGAATCCCAAACAGATCACTTTAAACCCTTGTAAGTCATTGATTTGCAAGGGTTTTTTGTTTTTTATTAAATTTCAATATTCATTTTTCATCCTATTTACGTTATCCATGTTGTGATAGATTTATTACATTTACCCAATAAATAGTCAATAAATATTCACCCTTGCTGATTCCCCAATACCGATTCCCCAATACCGATTCCCCAATACCGATTCCCCAATACCGATTCCCCATTAACCATTAACCATTAACCATTAACCATTAACCATTAACCATTAACCATTACCCCTTAACCCTTAAACATTACAATTCACTTTTTACGTATCTTTGGCCTATGATGAAATACATCTTTTTACTCCTTGCTTTGTTGATAGGGGCAACTTCCTTTTCTCAAAAACCGAATATGAAAACACTGCATGATTTTACGGCCAAAACGATTGATGGCAAAGACTTTAATTTTAGTAGCCTTAAAGGCAAAAAGGTATTGATCGTAAATACGGCATCACAATGTGGATATACACCCCAATATGCTGAATTGGAAGCCTTGTATAAAGAATTCGGTGGTGACCAATTTACCATTATCGGATTCCCATCTAATGACTTTGGCGCTCAGGAACCTGGGACAAATGAAGAAATAGCCACATTTTGTACCGTGAATTTTGGGGTTACTTTTCCCATGATGTCTAAAATTTCAGTAAAAGGTGAAGACATGGTTCCGCTGTATCATTGGTTGACTTCCAAAGCTGAAAATGGGGTAGCGGATACCGAAGTCAAATGGAATTTTCAAAAATACCTTATTGATGAACAAGGACAATGGTATGCTATGGTTGGATATAAAGAAAGTCCAAAATGTGAGAAGATTTTAAACTGGATCAAACCATGAGCTTAGATTTATATCGTGGAATTATTGTTTCAGAAAACGGTATTTTCTAATTTTAAGTATGGATTCCGATATGATGATTTGAGCCTTAGAAAGGAAATTTATTTTTCATGTATAGAAAATTAAATATTGAAAAAATAATTGATGCGATTCATTTAATTTCACTAAGAATTAATGATCGATTTCCCGAATCCGGATTGCTAAAAGTGTGCAACGAGTTAAAAGCTTTGGCGATAATCAGCAAACAAAATATTGAGAGCGTAGATAAACCTTATGCATATTTTAGACTAGCATTTTATTTATTGATCTTGATTGCCGCGGCCTCCATATTTTATACTTTTTCTCAATTAAAAGTGGATGAATCCATTACAACTATACAGAATTTTGTAACCGTAAGCGAAGCCATGATCAATGAAATAGCCATGATTGGAGCCTCATTTTATTTCTTATACAAATTGGAAGATATCCTAAAACAGAAAATTATTTTAAAGGCTTTAAATGAATTGAGGACAATAGCACATGTCATCGATATGCATCAATTGACCAAAGATCCATCTTATATGCTTGTAGAACGAACAGAGCATTCACCCACGAGAGAACTAACGAAGAATGATTTAAGCAGGTATTTGGATTATTGTTCTGAAATGCTTTCGTTAACCTCGAAAGTTGCAGCTATATATGGGAATAACAATAGAGATCAGATGATCCTCACTACGATCCATGACATCGAGATACTTTGTTCAAGTCTCTCCGGAAAAATATGGCAAAAAATCGGCTTGAATAATTTGCAAAAGTGAGATGATATTTAGCTGATATACCCTATGTTGGCTTTATGAAAATCATTTTGGAATATCCTAATTTTTTATTTTTTGAAATCCATGTTTAAACCAAGTTATTAATCAGGAGTCTATAGATCATCTACAACAATAATTAGCTCACTTTTTAAAAATTTAGTTATGAAAATGTATGGAATAATTGGCTTGCTGATGGCCTTGGTAATGTTAAGTTCATGCCGAAAAGATTTGGACCTTTTTAGTAATGGATTTACCACAGTTTCTGAAGACTATACCACCCAGCAAGATATACTCGAATCCAATGAAACAGAAATCTCCGAACAAATCGAAAACGGTTTATTAGCTGTGTCTAGCAGGAGTTTCCCGACCCGAACCTGGTCCAATCCAAAAGGAACTTACCCAAATATCCTTACTATAGATTATGGTACTACCGGAGTGACTGGTCCTTATGGAAGAGTTCGTCGTGGTAAGTTGATCATTCAGATTTCCGCCCCACTCAATACACCAGGGTCTGTTAGAACAGTTAGTCATGATCAATTTTATATTGATGATGTAAAGGTGGATGGTACCGTAACACTAATCAATCAGGGATTAAATACTAAAGGTCAAAATACATTTCTTAGGAATGTATCTAATAGGGTCCTAAGCTTTCCTTCAGGAAAAAGTATAAGTTGGAATGCAACACAATATATTACCCATCTGGAAGGATTGAATACGCCATTAATCAAACTGGATGATGTATATTCCACAAGTGGAACTTCAGAAGGTGTAAATCGTGAAGGAAAACCATTTAGTGTGAATACCAGTGAACCTCTAATAACAAAATTCACATGCGCCTATATTGTAGATGGATTGATTTCTGTAACATTTGATTTGAAAACAGTGAGTATAGATTATGGCGATGGAATCTGTAATAACACCGCAACTCTAATCTTACCTGATGGTAGTACCAGAGAAATAAGCATTAGACGCTGGTGGTAAAAAATATTGATTAAGCTCTAGAAAGCCAAGAGTAATATTTCTTGGCTTTTTTTATGTAATGTTTTTCATAAGGTTTCATTGTTATCATCATTGGGGATGATAATTTCAGGTATTTCCAATGTTGATTCTGCTGCAGGAAGCATTTCTACATTCCTTAATTCACGATTGATTGCTCGCGTCCGGGTACCTACTACATCATCTAATTGTCCCAACCCGGTTTGAATATTTTTTTGAGCTTTTTCTAACAATCCTCCAAAGTTTTCGAATTCTTTTTTGACGGTTCCCAATACTTTCCACACTTCACTACTTCTTTTTTGTAATGCCAGTGTTCGGAATCCCATTTGTAGGCTATTAAGTATGGCCATTAGGGTTGTAGGCCCTGCTACGGTTATTTTAAATTCAGTTCTCAATTGATCTATCAGAGAACTCCTTCGAATCACTTCTGCATAAATACTTTCAAAGGGGAGAAACATGATGGCGAAGTCTGTTGTATGGGGTGGATCCAAATATTTATCTCTAATGTCTTTGGCCATTTTTTTTATGACCATTTCTAAATTTTTGGTAGCTGTTTCTATGTCATCCGGTATGGCGTTTTCATAGGCTGCAATCAAATGTTCATAAGTGTCTTTTGGAAATTTAGCGTCAATGGGCAAATAGACAAAACTGCTTTCATCCTCACTTCGTCCAGGTAATTTGATGGCAAACTCAACAGGGTCGTTACTTCCTTTTTTAGTTCTTACATTAGCATCATATTGACTCGGGGCAAGAATTTGTTCTAGTAACAAAGCCAACTGAACTTCTCCAACACCACCTCGTAACTTGACGTTGCTCAACACTTTTTTTAAACCGCCAACATCTGTAGCAATCGTTTGCATTTCACCTAAGCCTTTTTGCACTTCTATCAATTGCTTTCCGACGGTCTCGAAACTTTGACCCAAGCGATCACTTAAGGTTTTTTCCAACTTCTCTTCGACAGTAACTCGAATGCTCTCCAGTTTTGTTTCAGTGCTTTTTACCAATTCATTTTGTTTGACATCCATCAGACCAAATTTTTCTCGTTGGAGATCATTGAATGACCTGATGTTTTGATCGAACGTTTCCTGAAATCCTTTGAAGGCAGAAAGCAATGTTTCTCTGATGAGTTGGTAATCTGCTTTAGCTTGTACATTTATTTTTTCCAACTGCTCAATATTTGAATTGGATAATAGATGCATATTTTTATTAAGTTCTTCCCGATTAGTTTTATTGTTTTCATCCATTTTTGAAATCAACGCTCCGACTTTTTCATCCAGCGTTTTATTTATTTCTTTTAATGCAAATTGACTTTGGTCCGAAATATTTTTTAAAGTAAAATTTAATTCGATTCGGTTGTCTTTTGCTATGGTAGCATTTTCCTCACGATTGATTCTAAAATCTTCTTTTAAGTTGTTTTCTATTTTTGTTAAATTCGATTGTAATTCGATGATTTTGGCTTTGATAAAAGGAAGGTCATTACTGCTTTTGTTGAGAAAGAAGATGAATAACACGATGACAACACTGAGTAATATGCCTATGATATATATGATGTAGGTATCCATATTATTGATGATTTAATCCATATGAGTGTAAAATCTATTATTTAAAGTGTTGAAGATAAGGCATAAAGTTAATTTTTTATTTGAATTCAAAGTATGATGCAATGTATTTGATTTTTTTATATAATCAATATATAGTTATGTATTCCACTCATCTTAAAACATTTCTTATGGTGTAGTACTTTCAAGTATAGATTTGGATGATGCAAAGAGTGTAAAAAGGCCATAATAAAACCATGCTATTCGTGTTCGTCAATTATTTTACGTGTTTCATGTATTCTTTTGGCCATTTCGTCATCATATTATTATATGTTTTAATATGATAAGCATTAGTTCAAAGCTAAAAGGATACTTTTGTCCCTTATTATAATACATTGACTTCTCGTGTTATATAAAAAAATGGAGCTAATATTTTATCAAAAATCGAATGTGTATGACCCAACTTATGATTAAAACAGTTTTCAAAAATGTTGCATTGTCTATAATCTTGTTCTTATTTATTTTAAATTCAACTTTTGGACAAAAAATCAACCTAATTGGTAAAGTTGTTGATTCAAAAAATAAGCAAGGCTTAGAAGATGTTTATGTTCAAATTAAAGGGAGTAGTTTATCTACCGCTACCAACACGCTTGGAGAATTTTCTTTTTCAATAGACGATAAATTTCCAATCATTTTATCGTTCAACTACATCGGCTACACACCTCAGGAGATCTCTGTAAATTCTGGTGATTTTATAACCGTAGCATTAGAAGAAAAGCGAAATGATTTAGAGGAAATATTAATCGTAAGTGGATATACAGTGCAGAAGAAAAGTGAATTTTCAGGAGCTGTGGCTAATATAGGTAGTAAGCAACTGTTAACACGACCTGCTGTTAGTTTTGATCAACTCTTAGGTGGTTTAGCTCCAGGTGTGGATATCATTCAACCGACTAATATTCTAAACAACACACCGGTAATGAGAATCCGGGGAATCAATTCGATTACATCGGGATTATTTCCATTGGTAGTAGTCGATGGTGTCAGTTTATTCACCGGATATATAGGTGGTGCAATTGGTAATAATCCACTATCCGATATTAACCCTAATGACATTCAGTCTATTGATATATTGAAAGATGCATCATCTGCTGCGATTTATGGATCCAGAGCAGCTAATGGTGTAATGGTGATCACCACTAAGAGAGGTAAAAGAGGTAGAGTAAAAGTTAATTATGATAATTTCTTAAGTGTTAGTACACCTTACAATTTACCTGAATTATTAAATGCGGAAGACTATGTGATGATCAAGAATGAAGCTATGGTAAATTCAGGACGTGCGCCCGGTTATGTATTGATGAAGAATCCTGATGGTAGTACAGTAAATACCAACTGGTATGATGTGGCATATCGTCCAGGGATTTCCCACGGACACAATGTAAGTATTGCAGGTGCTAATAATTCGACGACCTACTTTTTTTCTCTAGGTTATAACAATCAGAATAATTTTATTAAGTACAATAGTTTTGAAAGGTACTCAACCCGATTGAATATAGATAATCAATTGAACAAATATATAAAAATTGGAACCAACGTCAGTTATAGCAATGGTTTAAATATCGGCCCATTAACTGGTGCTATTCCGAGTAACACCTTATCATCTTCTGCATACAATTCACAATATATTACAAATGAACCCTTAGCAAGGATGACTTATGTCTTACCGTCCAATGTACCAGTTTACAATCCGGATGGTTCTTATGCTATTCAAAACGGAAACAGCGTGGGTTATGGCTTGAATAACCCCAGCACGATCGGAACTATCAATGCCTACAATCTCGCTTACGTTCAGAAGTATGATATAAACTCTTCAGAAAATAACAGTCTAATTGGAAATGTATTTGGAGAAATAAACCTTTTGAAAAACTTAAAATTCAGGACAAGTTATGCACTCAATAATTTGTTGAGTGAAAACAAATCTTTTATGAATCCTATCCATGGTGGAGGTGCTTCATCTAATGGCGTGGCAAGTAATATTTTTACAAAATACAATAGATTTGATTGGGTCAATACATTAAACTTTAACCAAAGTTTTGGTCCAAAAAATAATGTCGGTTTACTAGTAGGTTATGAACGAATTAAAACATCCATTGATTCATGGGGTGCACAACGATCCAATATTTCTGATCCTTATTACACCAATTATCAGGGAGGTTTTGTAAATATTTCACCGATCGGAAATGTATATTCTGAAAATGCATTACTTTCTTACTTTTCGAATTTAACGTATGACTTTTCAAAAAAATATTTTGTAAGTTTAAATTTTAGAAGGGATGGTTTATCTGCTTTGGCTGATGGAAATAAATTTGGAAATTTTGGTGGTGGATCTTTGGGATGGAATGTTTATAATGAATCATTTTTTCAAAATAGCTCACTCCAAAATATTTTTGGAAATTTAAAACTAAGAGGAAGTTATGGTATCGTTGGAAATAGTGAAATAGGGGATTATCCCGCTATTGGAGCATACACATCGGCTACATATGGTGGTGCACCGACATTGGTATATGCACAAGCAGCGAATCCGGATCTTAAATGGGAAACCAGTAAGAAATTGGATGTGGGAATTAATTTTTCAATATTAAAAGAAAAAATAAATATTGAATTTGATTATTATAAAAATTTAATCGATGGTTTAATTCTAAAAGCACCACAAGCTCTTTCCGCCGGTATACCAGGTAATTATATCAATGCCAATGTTGGTAGCATGTTTAATGAAGGAATTGAATTGGGAATAAATGGTAATGTTATTCATAAAGGCCATTTTAAATGGGATATAAATCTTAATTTTTCAACTTTAAAAAATAAAGTAACTTCCTTAGTAAGTGATGTATATGTTCCAAGCATTTTTGGGGTGCAGAATATGACCCGTGTAGGTTATTCTGTGGGTTCTATTTTTGCAGTTCCAACACTTGGTGTTAATCCGGACAACGGATTAATGATGTTTGTCAACAGTGAAGGAAAAACTGTGCAATACAATCATATAGGTTCACCAAGATGGACTTATTTAGACGGTACTGCTGCACCTGCTATCGATAATTACAAAGATGGTGTCATGCAAGGTCCATCTTTACCTAAATATTTTGGAGGTCTTAATAGTAATATGAGTTATAGAAATTTTGAATTAAATATCAATCTGACTTTTGTTGGTGGCAATCAACTCTACAACGGTACACGAGCTACAAATTCAGATCAAAGATATTTTAATAATGGGACATTTATAAAGGATAGATGGACTACTCCGGGACAAAAAACCGAGATCCAAAAGTTGCAATACGGTGATAATGTATCTGCCGGATTTTCATTTTCAGCAACATCTAAAGTTGAAAAAGGTGATTATTTGAAACTTAAGAACATAACTTTAGCATATAATGTACCGATCAAAAAAGAATATTTCAGAAATAAATTTGCATCAGCACGAGTCTATGTTCAAGCCATTAATTTATATACATTAACCAAGTATAGGGGATCTGATCCTGAAGTTTCGATCAATGGAAATTCAATACATTCTGGAAAAGATCAAAATGTTCCACCCAATGCTCAGGTATTCTCAGTAGGGATGAACATCGGATTTTAATTATTGATTCAGATTACAAATTATTAAAATGAAAAACATGAAAACAACAATATATATCAAACTAACAATACTTGCTTTTCTTACTTCTTTTTTGACCTCATGCCAGGGCGATTTTTTAGACACAGTGCCTTCCACAAGTATAAGTGAAACAGAAGCATTTAATACGCCTGGTAAAATTCAAGGGCAAGTCAATAATTTATATGCTCAATTGCAAAATCCAAATTTTTATGGTGGTCGATATATTGTTTTTAATGAACAACGTGGTGATGAATTTGGTCAAAATGATGGAAATGCTGCAACGGGTTCAGCAGTGTGGAATCAAAATGTTGCTACTACCAATGAATATATAAATAATGTTTGGTCTGCAGCCTATACAGCTATTAATGCATCAAATATTCTAATCAATAAATTAGCATCAACAAAAGTAGTGTCAGACAGTGTAGCTAAATTATATACAGCTGAAGCTAAATATGTTCGAGCACTTTCTTATTTAAGTTTAGTTCAAACTTATGCAAAGCCATTTAATTTAGATAAAAATGCATTGGGAGTTCCATTAAGACTAGCACCGATTACTTCAGCTGGAAATAATGATCTCAAAAGAAGTACTGTAGAAGAAGTATATACTCAAATCATTAAAGATTTGAATGAGGCTGAGAATGATTTGCCAACGTCCTATAGCACTTCATATCTTAATACTTCAAGAGCGCATAAGGCTACTGCTATTGCATTGAAGACCAGAGTTTATCTCAATATGTCTCAATATCAGAATGTATTGAATGAAGGATCTAAAATAGTGCCCGGTGTAGCTCCTTTTCGCTATAGTGCCGGTGCTGTAACACATGCCTTGGAAGCTAATATTCTGAATGTATTTACAGGAAGCTATACCGGAACTGAAGCTATATTTTCAATTCCTTTTGCAAATTCCACTACTGAAACGCCTCCATCCCAGTTTTCACTTGCTTTTAATTATTTGTCCCAACCGATCATTTTTTTAGCTACGCTTGGTATAGTTGGGAATCCTGCTTTTTCAGATAATCAAGATGCCAGATCTACATTAATTACGTTTGATGCAGCAAAACATAAAGTATTGAAGAAATTTGCTATTTCTACAGCACCATTTAGAGACTATGTACCGGTCATTCGATATGCTGAGGTTTTATTAAATTGTTCAGAAGCAGCAGCTAAATTAAATGATATCAATTATTCAGTAGAATTATTAAAAGCAGTTAGAAATCGTTCCAACCCAAACTATGTTTTTCCAGCTGAGGAACTACAAGGACCAGACAAAATAATTGAAACCATAATTACCGAACGCCGAATAGAATTATTAGGTGAAGGATTTAGGTTGATGGATTTGCAACGATTGACCAAAACGCTTCCGGCAAAGACTGGAAGTATCGGGACAGCTCCTGAAGTGTTGGTTACGGCTAAAAATTATATTTGGCCTATTCCGAGCGGAGAATTATCTACCAATAAATTATGTGAACCAAATTAGACTGATTGATATTGGGTTTGATGATACTTATGAATAAGAGAGAAGTCGATTAATACGCATGGATGTGCTTAAACTTTTATCGAGCCAATATTAGCTTATTCAAAATTCTATTGCTTTCTTGAACTTGTTGGAAATAACTTATGTTCTTTGCATAACAAAAATTTCCAACATGATTTTTTTCGCTTTAGCTCTTATTGCCTTGGCAGCATTTTTAGTATTAACTCAACGAGATAAGCATCCTAATCTCCAACAAATGGGTCGATATTTTAGAGTTGCTAGTTTTATTTTACTTGCCTTAGGTTTTTTTACTTCTTGTTTTGTTCAAATTGAAGCTGGGTATATCGGCGTAAAGTCTCTGTTTGGTAAGATTCAGGAAGATGTGCTTTACCCGGGCTTGCATGTCATTAACCCGCTACTTACCATAACACAAATGGATACCAAAACGCAAAATTATACCATGAGCGGGGTTCATGATGAAGGAACCAAGTCAGGAGATGATGCTATAAGAGCCTTGACTAAAGATGGACTTGAGGTTGTTATTGATGTTACAGTTCTTTATAGAATTATTGCCAATTCAGCTCCAAAGATCATCAATGAAACAGGTGTGGATTATCAGGATAAAGTGATCAGACCTACAGCCAGAACCAAGATTAGAGACTATACCGTTTATTATGATGCCGTAGAATTATATTCCAGTAAAAGAGATGCCTTTCAATTGCAGATTTTTAAAAGTATAGAAATCGATTTTGCTTCACGTGGTTTAGTCTTAGAACAATTAATGGTTAGAAATATTAGTCTTCCAACACCGGTTAAAACTGCGATTGAAGATAAAATTCGTGCTGAGCAAGATGCACAAAAAATGCAATTTGTATTACAAAAAGAACGGCAAGAAGCCGAACGAAAAAGGGTAGAAGCACAAGGTATCGCCGATTACCAAAAAATTATCAATACAGGTTTGACCGATAAACAATTGGAGTACGAAATGATCAAAGCTTACAAAGAATTAGCTACATCACAAAATGCTAAAGTCATCGTCATGAATGGTAAAAATGCACCCTTATTAATTAATGGTAATTAATGTAATATTTTATTTATGAGCACACACAAAGTATTGAAGGGTGGAGAATTTCTAATCAAAGACACGCCCTATAAAAATAATTTTATTCCTGAAGATCTTAGTGAAGAACAACTCATGATTCGCCAATCAGTTCGTGAGTTTGTGGAATCAGAAATTTGGGTCAAGGGACATATATTGGCTTCTCAGGTTGATTTATTGGAAAAAGCAGCATCTATGGGATTGTTGGGTGCTCATATTCCGGAGGAGTATGGCGGTTCACCTATGGATACCCATTCCAATACTTTGATTTCAGAAGAATTAGGTCGCGGAGATGCTTCATTCAATACCACACTGGCGGCTCATACCGGAATTGGGATGTTACCCATTTTATATTTTGGTTCTGAAGCATTGAAATTGAAATATTTGCCTGGATTGAGTAATGGAACGTTGAAAGCCTCCTATTGCCTTACAGAGCCGAGCTCGGGTAGTGACGCACTGAGTGCCAAAACCAAAGCTGAAAGATCGGCGGATGGTAGCGAGTTTATATTAACAGGGCAAAAGATGTGGATTTCCAATGCGGGATTTGCCGATGTTTTTATCGTTTTTGCCCAAGTTGATGGTGATAAATTTACTGGATTTTTAGTTGAAAAAAATTCGCCGGGCTTAACCTTAGGTGAAGAAGAACATAAATTGGGAATCAAAGGCTCTTCAACCCGACAAGTATTCTTAGATCAAGTACATGTCCCTAAAGAACATGTATTGGGTGAAATTGGTAAAGGTCATTTGATAGCCTTCAATGTACTTAATATAGGTCGTTATAAATTGGGGACCATGGCGATGGGTGGTTGTAAAAAATGCATTGACATAGCCGTCCGTTATGCAAATGAGAGAGTACAATTCGGACATCCAATTTCCGCTTATGGAGCCATGCAGTATAAGATAGCTGAATCGGTCATCAGAACCTTTGTTTTAGAATCAACAGTGTATCGTGTTAGTGATTTAATGGATGATCAGAAATTGGATTCCATGGCAGCAGGTAAAAATTTTGCACAAGCTATGCTTGAATCTGCTGAAGAATACGCTGTAGAGTGCGCTATCATTAAAATCTACGGATCAGAAGTGCTGGATTACGTCGTTGATGAAATGCTTCAGATACATGGAGGATATGGATATAGCGAAGAATATTTGCCTGCGCGTACATACAGAGATGCGCGGATCAATAGAATTTATGAGGGGACGAATGAGATCAATCGAATGTTGATCATCAATATGATCTTACGTCGCACGATGAAAGGTGAATTAGATCTGGTGGGCCCAGCCTGGGAAGTTCAAAAGGAATTAACGGGATTACCAAATATGGAAATTCCTGAAGGTAAATACGGGCTCGAACGTAGAACAATTCATGATTTTAAGAAATTGTCATTAATGGTTGCCGGGGCCGCTGTTAAATATCAAATTGATGGTAAGCACGATCTCAAAGATCAACAAGAAATATTGATGAATGTCGCAGATATCTTGATGGATTTATATAATTCAGAATCGGTATTACTTCGAATTCAAAAATTAGCAGACACCAAATCTGAAGAAGAAATGACATTGTATGAAAACATCATGAAGGTGTTTATTTGGGATGCACAATCACGATTGGTTAAAAATGCTCAAGACGCTTTGGCCTCATTTGCCCTGGGTGATGAATTGCGAATCATGATGATGGGCATTAAACGGTTCGCCAGATATGAAGCCATTAATGTGAAAGAGAAAAGAAGACAAATTGCAAAAATGGTTATTGAAAAAAATCAATATTGTTTTTAGTCAGTAAATTCAATTTATCCTAATTTGTCAATAATAAATGCACAAACCAATCCAATGACAGCACCATAATAATGGGCATCATGGTCTATACCATCATTTGAATTTTTTGCCGCCCACCAGGAATATATAAGATATAAGACACCCATTAAAAGCGCAGGTAATGGAAGGATTCCATAAAGAGATAGGGTAGAAAAGGGAAAATGGTAAATGTATACAAACAGAATTCCTGATATAGCCCCGGATGCGCCTATACTTGCATAAGAAGCATTGTTTTGTTGTTTGAGGTATGTCGGAAGACAAGATAAAATCAGTATGATTAAATACAGCGTTAGGTAGACCATCATGCCAGGTATTTGACCAAATTGCATGATCATCATTTTTTCAACAACAAAACCAAATTGGTATAACACAAACGCATTGAGTAATAAGTGCATCCAACTTCCATGTACAAATCCGCAGGTTATCCATCGGTAATAGGATTTATCTCTGTGTTCTAAATAGGGATAATGTCGACAGGCTTCAATGACACTATAGTTTGTAAATCCGGAATAGGAAATCAATAACATGGCAGCTAGTAAAGATACCGTTACTAATGGAAATAATTCATTCATGGTGATATGGTAAATGGTGTAAAATACTTTGAGCTCTGTACAATTGTTCTACAAATATAAGTCGAATGAGTTGGTGTGAAAAAGTAAAGTCTGAAAAGGATAAAAGCATTTGTGCTTGGTTCCGGAAAGCAGGTGTAAATCCATAAGCTCCACCAATAATAAAAATAATGCGATGCAGACTATTATTTTGCAATTGTTCTAAATGTTGGGCGAATTTAATGGATGTAAATTTTAATCCTCGTTCATCTAATAATATAATATAATCTTTTCGAAAATCTATTTTTTTAAGAAGTTGTGATTCTTCTTCCTGTTGGATGATGAGTTGATCTTTTTTTTCTTTCGCATTTGGAAATTCAAGGGTATTGAATTTGCATAAATGTCGAATGCGCTTAATATAATCAGCTATCCCAACATCAAGATATCCGAATTGTGTTTTTCCTGTCCACCAAAGTTGATATTCCATTTACTTAATATTCGTGAGTACGATATATTGATAAGGATTTAGAGTATAAGATTTATTTTTCTCAAAATTAGTTAAGGCTCTTGTGAAAAATTCTAGACGTTGTATGTAGTCATTTTTTAAAGTGAATGACTGAACTTGGTTGGTAAGATTGGCCATGACTACGATGGATGCCTCCCCATGCTTTCGTTCGAATGCAAGGACATGTGTCGCGTCAGAAATGATCACAGGCAGGTTATCTTGTATAGACTGTATAGCTGGATTATCTACACGATGGATGAACAGCGATCGGAAAAAATCTCTGGAAAAAAATTTATTAAAAACAATGGCTTGATTGGAATAAGGATTAATTCTATCAAACATCGGTTCTTCCTGTCCATTCATTATCATTGGAATGCCTCCTGTTAATATACTCAATACGCTGCATAATTTATAAAAGCCATAGAAACGTTGGGTTTCCGTACCATCTTTATTATTCAACAACGCGTTTTGGTTGAATAGTATGGAAGCATTTTTGAATGTTGCCTTTTCATTGATTTCCATCAATGATTTAAAATCTTGTGAAGTGCAAGTGTTATCTACCATTTTAATAAATAAATGATAGAGATCATAATTGAAATAGCTATCAAAATATCCACGTTCCACAAATTCAGGGGTATTGGAACCACTAACCAAATAGAATTTTTTAGAATTTATTTTTGATCCCAACAGATTCAAAAAAGATTCAGGAAATTGATCTGCATTCATGAGTACAAAACCATCTAATGGAAAGTCCTTCATCCAATGTTCTAATATATGTATCAGTTTTTTTTGTAAAGTTTTATGTTCTAAATTAAAACGAATGTAATCTTGATTGAATGCAGTATCATTTTTTGCTTGAGATGATTTATAAAATTCAGGATATTCTTTTCTCCATGGATGATTTGGAGTGGTATAGGTCAGGTTAAATTCTAATAGTACTTTAATGTTAAAATGATGCGCTGAATCTATAAGTGTTTTGAAATCGTGATCTGTTCCAAGTGCTGGATCTATGGTAAGAAATTCTGAGCAGGCATAAGGATCTCCTGGATTATAGGCGTTATTAATATCTAGTGTTGTGAATATGGGTAAAATGGAGATGGCTGAAACGTATTGATTTCTTAATCGAGCTAGTTCTTGTGTAATTCCTTTTAAATTATGTTGAGGCGTAAATTGCTTGGGCATTATTTCATAAATGGCAGCTGTCTTGGTCCACTCAGGAGGTTCGGTTTTAATCAATTTGGTTTGGGTACATGATGATGATACCATTAGAAGTAATACTGAAATATAATTGATCAAATGCATGCAGAATATAATTATTGATTTAAAATGCTTTGTCGTTCGGGAAACAATTGGTTGATTTCTTGTGTATATATCTTCATATGTTCTTTCGAGCCCTGGGTTAAAAGGTGAGATTTTATTTTATCCATAAACTGAAAAGCTGGAGCTCCAACATATTGATTTAAATGATTTTTTGTCAGTTTAACAAACAATTGAATCATTTTTTGAGGCTCGGAATTTAATAATCGGTGATCATATTTCATGATGGTTTCTATTTGATCCAATTTTGATAATTCTTCAAATAGAAAATGATCTTGGTTCGTGTTATTTAATAAATCCAACAAATAATGTTTTGCATGGGTAGCTTGGTGATTGCATTCTTCGATATATTTTTGAATTTCTGTTGGTTCAGGATTCGCACTGGTCATCCATATTTGACCAAAAGCTAAATGTTGAAATTGTAATGAATAAATTCTTGACCATTTATTCAGTTTGTCCGTCTCTTGTTCTATTATTAATAATTTGAGATAGGCATCAGCTGCAAAAAGTTTAACATCCATGGAAGGATGTTTAGCTACAAAATACTCAAAAAATTTAGCCGATTCTTTTACCTGAGAACGATCTTTAATATATTGAATTAAGCTAAGCCAATGTGGTGAAGGAATGCGATCAAATAATTGATATTGGTCTATGATTTTTATAAATGCATTCGTTGGAAATAGTTTAGCTAGAAACAAAATAGGGGTAATACCTTCCCTAAAAAAATGAGGTTCCGTATTTATTTTATCTTCTATTAATTGGATCGTCCGTGTTTTATAATTTTTTTCTTGAAAACAAAAAATAAGTAATTGGAATAAATTTTCTTCATCAAATAATATATAATAGTTGTTTTTACTCAATGAAGTATGTAAGAGTGTGTAAATGGTTTCTCGCAAATCGGGAGCTTTAATACCTTTGATGAGTTGAAATAGGACCAGGTGTAATTTTTGAATAACTAGTTTAAGTTTATCCGTATTGATATCTTGATATTGTAAAAGCCATTTATAAGATTGAATCACTGCAGCCAACATGGATTGAACAGGTAAATACACTTCTCCATTGATAAATTGTTGTATACCGATATCATATAAAGTGTCGAGTAGTGCTAATTGTTGTTTATAATGTTTAACTTTTGAAAATGCAGAGAGGTCTTTTCCGGAAATGGTAAAATAATCCAATGCTTCGAGGTATGAATCATAAATGTGTTCTTCGGATTCATGATGAAGAAAGGCTAATCTTGCCCAGGCATTTAAGCTTGGATGAATTTTGAGGCTAATATTGATAAATCGGATTAATTCATCTTGTGGAACTATGGATAATTTCTGAATGATTTGTGCTCGACTCTCCAGTTTTATTACCGGATTGGAAGCTTTGTTTTTTTCTTGGACTATATTGATATAATGCCAGTAAGCTAAAGTCCACGCATGAATACAGGGATTGATTCTATTACCTTGCCCACAGGCACAATTTATTTTCTTGACATTATTTTTACCATAACTCATCTCGCATTCGATAAGCATATCTTCTGCTTTGAGATGATAATTCCAGGTATCCTTAGAAGTCTGTATGGCTTTTTTGATTTGGCCTCCTTGTATCCAATGCTTTATTTTACCAAGCCGCTCCTCTGTTATACTAAATTCTATACTATCTAGTTGTATTTTCATTAATTCGGCTTAGACTTATGTTTTTTATAAATAAAACCCTAAATTTAGGCATTAATTTGGATATAAAAATGAAACGGCAGATATTTATTATTCGTCATGCAAAATCTAGTTGGAATCACGTAGGATTAAAGGACTTTGATCGCCCGTTAAATGACAGAGGATTAAAAGATGCTCCGGTCATGGCTAAAGTATTCAAAGGTCTGATTAAAGATCAGGTTAAATTGATTAGCAGTCCAGCAAATCGAGCAATAACAACTGCCGAAGTATTTGCTGCAGCTCTTCAACAAAAACCTGAGGATATTCGCAAAGAAGAAATTTTGTATTATGGCGATGAGACAGATTATTTGGATTGTTTGACTTCTGTAGATAATAATAATCTATCTGTTGCCATATTTGGACATAATCCTAAGATTGAACATTTTGCTGCAAGGGTGTCTAACCCATATCTTGGAGAAGTGCCTACCTGCGCTATAATGGCATTTGAATACGAAGGTCTGTTATGGAATGAATTGAGTTGGAATAAATTGATATATTTGAACCATTATTTTCCAAAAGAATTGTAATGAAGAATTTTTACCTATTTTTTTTATTTTTCGTAATAGTGATTTCTTGTAACAGGGATCAAAAAAAAGTGCCAATACAAGAGGACATGATGGTTAATGTCTTGACTGATTTGTATTTTGTAGAAGCTTATTTTGAATCATTGTCTGGCAACCTAAAGGACTCCATGATTGCTGTAAAAAAGCTTGAGGTCCTTGCCAAATATGGATTGACAGATTCCATTTTTAATGAAGCAGGAAAGTATTATTCCAGAAATGATAAATTAATGGAGCAAATTGAAAATAAAGTTGTAGAACAAGTAGATAAACTTATTAAAGTTGATTCGTTGAAACAAAAGAATTAATTATTTGGTAACATCAGGAATGATCGAAAGCATTGACTTTGGAATATCTTTGCGGTGAAATATGGAAAAAGCAAATAAAATTCTAATAGTCGATGATGAAGAAGACACATTAGAATTCTTATCTTATAACTTAACGAAGCAAGGATTTGAAGTTAAAACAGCCTTAAACGGTCGTGATGCTTTCCAATTATTGAGTCATTTTATTCCCGACCTTATTGTTTTAGATTATATGATGCCTGAAATGGATGGCAGATCTTTTTTACAAAAGGTCAAATCTTTTCAAGCGTTTAAGCAAATTAAAATTGCAGTCTTGACAGCTAAGACTGACGATTTAACTCACACTGATTTGTTAGATCTTGGAGCTGATGATTTTATTACAAAACCCATCAAGCCTAATGTACTTATCAGTAGAATAAATATGCTGTTGCGTAGAGAGTTGGCAAAAAATGAAATTGAAGATCAAAAAATCATACAACTAGATCAATTAACCATAGATCCCATCACTTTTACAATTAATTTTAATAAAATAGATGTAGATTTGCCTAGAAAGGAATTCCAATTACTTTATTTATTAGCTGGAAAACCAGGAAGAGTGTTTAATAGGGCAGAAATATTAAATAAGGTTTGGGGTGAAGATATTCTAGTGGGAGAACGAACCATTGATGTTCACATTCGAAAGATTCGTGAAAAATTAAAGGGAATTAATATAAAAACGATTAAGGGTATTGGGTACAAACTGGAATTCTAGTTCATATAAACGAGGCAATATTAATGCCTTAGTATCTGTTGCAGCATTATGTATCGTTTTGACGTTTTCTGTAATCTATATCATATTATCCCTTACAGAAGTAGTTTTAAGTCATGTACTTTATGTATATCTATTTGGTGTAATTTTATTTGTTGTATGTTGGGTTATTCTAAAATATTTATTGGATCAATATTTATTATCAAGGATTAAAGTCATCTATAAGTTGATACGTGGAACAAAAACTGAAGAACCTTTTGTCAAAGAAAAGCGCGGTTTTGGAATAGACATCATTCAGCAAGTAGAAGAGGACGTATCCGAATACTTAATCCAAAAAGATAAAGAGATCGTTTTAAATACAGAGCTCGAGGAATATCGCAAAGAATATATTGGGAATGTATCACATGAATTAAAGACTCCTATTTTTAATATTCAGGGATATCTTCAATCATTATTAAATGGAGGCTTGGAAGATCCGGCAGTAAACCATAAATTTTTAGAAAAAGCAATAGCTAATGCTGATCGACTTCAGGCCATCATTGAAGATCTTGAGTCTATTTCCAGATTGGAAGCTAGAAGCAATATCCTGGAAATCCAAGAATTCAATATTAAGGATTTGGTTCAGGAAGTATTTGATGATTTGGAAGGATTAGCTGAAAAAAAACAAATCAAACTTTCATTTAAATCTGGTGCAGATATACCACATATTGTCAAAGGTGATATGGGCCAAATTAGATTAGTGCTGAATAATTTGATACAAAATTCCATCAAATATGGAGTTGAAGGCGGGCGCACCAAAGTCAGCTTTTATGAATTAGATAAAAATGTTTTAATAGAAGTATCAGATAATGGTATCGGAATTTCTGAAGACCACATGAAACATGTCTTTGATCGTTTTTACAGAGTAGATAAAAGCAGATCCAGAATCCAGGGTGGAAGTGGTTTAGGCTTGTCCATTGTGAAACACATCATAGAAAGTCACGGACAATCCTTAAATGTCAGAAGTACCATCGATAAAGGCACAACCTTTGGTTTTACTTTAGAACAGGTATAGTAAATTAGATCTTGGAATTTGTAGAATTTACTAATGCAGATTCATTAGTAATCGTATTTAACTCAGCCATAATTTTATCCTTGAAAGCTAAATAATCACTCAATATAGAACCTGGCAAAGGCAATCCTGCAGGGAAACTAAGCTTTCTGTGATCCACTTGTACACCATTTTTCCAGAATCTGAAACATACATGAGGGCCGGTAGCTAATCCGGTTGAACCTACATAACCTATGATTTGGCCTTGATTGACGTGTGTGCCCGGTCGAATTCCGGATGCAAATCGGGACATGTGTAAATATTGCGTTTCATAGGTTTTATCATGACGGATTTTAACAAAATTCCCGTTACCACCTGTATATGAGGCTGCAGTCACTACACCTTCACCAACAGACATAATTGGAGTACCTGTCGGTGCTGCATAATCAGTTCCAAAATGAGGTCTGGAATATTTTAATACCGGGTGAAATCTTTTCGTATTAAAAGGTGAGCTTATTCTGCTAAATCTTAAAGGTGCTTGGAGAAAAGATCGACGTAATGGACGACCGTTTAGATCATAATAGTCCTTTTTATTATTGACTTCATATTTAAAAGCAAAATGCTCATGTCTATCTGTATTAAAATAAGCAGCTATTAAATCACCTTCATTAGTCGGTTCTCCTTCTATCCAAACCCTATTAAAAATAAGTTTGAATGAATTCCCCAATTGAATTTGATGGAAATCCATTGAAGTGGCTAGTGCATCTTCCATTTGATCAATAATTCCTAGTGAAACGCCTTGTTCTTCTAAAGCATTCCACAAAGATGATTTGATGGTTCCTCCGACCAGTTCACGTCTGAATTCACGCTCTTTTTCGATTACAATGGGACAATTCACCAGACTCAAGTCACATAACAGAGATTTATACTGGTTAATCTCATAAACAAAATAATCTGGTCTAACACAGACATTAGAGTGAATCATGGCATAAGAATTGCCTGCTTTAATTGATTTTACATCTAATATCCCATTTAGATTTTCAATGATCTGGTTAATTTTACTGGAAGCAACGCCGTAATCCGATAGAATTTCGGGTAAAAGCTGACCTGTTTTGATTTTTGATTTGCTGATTTCAAAATGATTTAAATCAAAACCCATGAAATTTTCCTTTGAAGTCAGGCATTCTGCGCTTTCAGCCTGTTGTTTATGCTTGCTTAGAGTGAAAAAGTCTTGATTTAGAATGTATTTAAGTAACATTCCATTAAAAACAAGAAGACATGTTAGGGCGAAAACCTGTATTAGTTTGAAAAATAATTGTTTTTTCGCCATGTAGATCTCGCTTGCTGGATAATAATGGGTAACTAAATCGAATGCGAAGGTACAATAAATATTTGCAATACCAAATTTTATGACCAATAATTTTGTAAATATAAGTAAAACAGTATATTATAAGTATACATATTATATAATTTATAAATTTAAGATAATCAATATTTTAATAATATTAATAGCTATGCCAATGTTTTTTAATTTTACTAACTTTGCTATTGGATATGATCATAAAAGGTGCATAAATCAGTCATGAATAAGAGCTTATTTAATTCTAATTCCACCATTTGGTCATTGGATTATCCGGCTGTCATGGGAATTATAAACCTTAGTCTCAATTCATTTTACAACTCCAGCATTGTCCAGTTAGACCAATTATTGGAACGAGTAAATAATTACATTGAGGAAGGGGTTGATTTAATTGATCTGGGTGCCATGTCATCCAAACCAGGCTCTAACATTCCGGATGCACAAACAGAACTGTCATTATTATTGCCAGCAATAAAACAAATTAAAGCTGCATTCCCAAACTTGATCCTATCCATTGACACCATGCGTTCTGAAATTGCTGAACAAGCTATTTTGAATGGTGCACATATGATAAATGATATTTCAGGTGGGCAATTTGATCCTGACATGCCAAAGATCATAAATACATACCAAGTTCCATATATTATGATGCATATGAGGGGAATTCCAAAAACGATGAATCAACCAGAACATTTAAATTACACCAATTTGAGTTCTGAAATCATGCGTTTTTTTGTGGCACAAATTAAAAAATTTAAAGATCATGGTGTTTATCAAATTATTGTAGATCCGGGATTTGGGTTTAGTAAATCATTAGCACAAAACTTCGAACTATTAGCAAACCTACATCTGTTGAGCATACTTGACTGTCCTATATTGGTTGGCATATCCAGAAAATCTATGATATATAAACAGACAAATAATGACCCTGAAGATGCATTAAATGGGACTACTGCTGCACATATGCTGGCATTAATGGAAGGAGCACAAATATTAAGGGTACATGATGTTAAAGCGGCAAAGCAAGCGGTTTCCATCTTTAATCAATATACTAAACATAAAGTGATAAATTTAAGTTAATAGCCACTGAATAACCAATCAAAAGAAGAAATATTTAGTTATCTAAGGTATGCTTGAAAAACAAGAAAAAAAGTATCAACAACAAATACTCAGAAGATTCAAAGGTCTACTGCGTGGTATGGGTTTGATATTATTCATTTTAAGCTTAATCTTTATAGTTGGTTTTTTTTTGTTGAGCTCCTCAAGAATTCAGGATTGGTCAAAAAATCAACTATTGGTCTACCTCAGTACAAAAATTCAAAATAAATTCGAATTGGGCCAGGTTGAAATTGATTTATTTCATGGTGGCGTTATTACAAATTTGATCATTTATGATCATCATCATGATACTTTATTATATGCAGCCAAGGTTAATGTAAATTTTAAAAAGGATCTAAGCTCATTATTTAAAAATGAATTGTCTATCAGCGATGTCATTTTAGATCAAGGCGTATTTAAAATAATATCTTATCAAGGTGAAGAATATAATAGTTTGAACTGGTTTATTAAACACATCTCTAAAACTAAATCATCAAGTGCATCTAATCCATTTAAATTTAGTTTGCAATCGGTCCTGTTGAAATCATTCCACCACTATAGGGATAGACAAGGATCCGGAATTAAAGAACATTATTATGTTTCAACGGGCGAAATAGAGGTTAATAAATTAAATTTCAATGCGAATTATTTGGAATTGAAGAATGTTAAAGCGAACCATGCAGTTGTGGAAATTAAACATTATGCAGTTCAGCCATTAACACCAAAGAAGATTATTTCAATAGTTCAAGATACATCTTACTATTGTTCTAATCCATTTATTGTATATTGTCATCATGCAGAAGTTGAGGAAAGTGCTTTTTATCTGAATAAAAGCCTGACCAATGAAGATTTGGATACTTCAATGCCCTATGTTGATTTTAATCACTTTTTTGTTAATCATATAAACACAAAATTGGAATCTTTTTTGTTTAATGATCTAAATTTTGAAGGACAATTAAAAACCTTTAATGCTAAGATTAATAACCAGTTTAATATTCAATCCTTTAGTGTCGGTCAATTCAATGTTAATGATAAAAAAGCAAGTATTGAACAATTTGAATTAAAGACTGATCATTCTTGGATTCGGGATAGCTTATATTTGAGCTATTCCAAATATACAGATTTCAAATCATTCAATGATAAAATTTATATTGATCATTATGCACATGATGCGCGTATTGCTATTTTAGATATTCAGTATTTTTCCAAAGCCTTGACGAATAATAAATTTTTTATTACCAACAGGAACGAATCTTTAAATTATTCGGGAAGGGTGTTAGGTAAAATAAATGGTCTAAAATTTATTGATTTTACTGCCAACATAGGATCAGAATTTGAATTTACAGGTGATATTAGTTCCAGAAATTTAACTAAGAAGGGAAATGAATTATTAAATATAAGAATTAATAAATTAAAAACCTCCTTGCCCTTTATATCTACTATTATCCCTGGATTAAAAATGCCTGATTTGTATAATAAGATAGGTAAGTTTCAATTTGTAGGTGCATTTGATGGTTACTTTGAAGATTTTGTTTCATATGGTTTATTTGAAACGGAACTAGGAAATGTCAGATCTGACTTAAGACTTAATCTAAGACCTGGAAAAGAAAAGGCAACTTTCAGTGGATCCATAAGTTTAGAACATTTTGCTCTAGGTTCTTTATTAAATATTAAGGACTTGAAGGAAGTTAGTTTAAGAGCACAAATTAGAAATGGTACAGGATTAACTATAGATAAATTGAGTGCAGACTTGGAAGCTAATTTTCAATCCATTAGTTTTAGACATTATATTTATCGAAACGCAAGTTTTAATGGAAAGGTAAATCAAAATTTATTAGATGGTGAAGTCAAAATAAAAGATACCAATCTGGATTTAGTGTTTAATGGTAAATTGAGTAATTTAAAAGATAATCCAAGTTTTGTTTTTGATATGAAAATCAACAAAGCGGATCTTAAGGCATTAAATTTGACCCAAGAGTCTTATATTGTTTCTGCAGATATTTCTTCTGACTTTAAGAGTTTGGAGTTGGATAAAGTTAGAGGGGAAATCAAATTGGAAAAGGCCATGATCTATGATTATGCAAAAAATCGAATCTTGAATTTAGGGTCAATTAGTATAAATCAAAACAGGAAGGATGCTAAGTCTCATTTACTAATTGATTCAGATCCTCTTCATGTGGATTTATTAGGAGATTATAAATTAAAGAGTTTATTCAATGTAATCATGACCCATTTTGATCACAATTATCATGATGTGTTATCAACGATTAAAATTCCTTTCGAAGAAGATCATTCTATAGCTGATTTTAATCTCAGCATTCAGGGAAAGTCAATTAATAGAATTTTTCTATTTTTTGACATTCCAATAAAATTGAATACAGTTAATCTTGAATTGACTCATGATGGAAATGCAAATGTGCAAAATATTAAAGGAGATTTACCTGAATTAATTGTAAATGATATCAAGTTTGTTAATGGTAACATTAATCTTGTGTCAAAGAATAGTGTTTTAAATAGTCAATTTAATTTTGAATCTATTTACTTTAAACAAAATAAATTATTTACTGCGATAAGCATATCACCAAAAATTGAGAATAATAAATTATCAACGACATTATTTGCCATGGACTCCACAGGTGTCAAACCTGCCTATGATCTCGGTTTTATTATTGATTTTTTTAGTGACCATAAATTGGTATATATGGATCGAAATGCGCTAATGATTCAGGGTTTACAATGGTTTGTGAATCCAGAAGCTAAACTAGATCTTTTCGAAAAAGGTTTTAAAATTACAAATTTCGAAGTAAGTGATACCATTAGATCTATTCGAGTGGAAGATATCAATCAATCAGGTATTAAATTGATAGCTGAAAACTTTAATCTTTCATTTCTTAATACGTTCATATACAATAAAAGTGTACGAATGGAAGGCTTCTTTAATTCAGAAATTATTGTTCCCAGTTTAAAAACCTTGAAGGATATTACAGGGCAAATTTCAATTTCTAATTATCGTATTAATGCAAATAATTATGGAAGGATTAATTTAGCATTTGAATTAAAGGATCCTTATAAGCCACTTGAAATTACGATTGAAAACAATTATAAAGAGTGTTATTTAACCGGTCAGGGCACTTTGAATCTACCTTTGGTTTCGAATTACACATTGCCTAAATTTGACTTTCATTTTGATTTTAAAACTTCAGGTTTTCCGATTTCATTTTTAGAAAATTTCATGACCAGTATAAGTAAAACAAAAGGGACTTTGCAAGGAAATATGTCGCTTGACTTTAAGGATAGAATCTTGACCAGTAATGGCGTATTAGAGGCTCAGAGAGGATCTACTAAAATTAATTATTTAAATACGGAATACACTTTTGATAAGGAAGAAGTAATTTTTAAAGAGGACGAATTTGTATTTAAAAATACAACAATCTATGATGAATTAAAAAATCCAATTGCTGTAAATGGTACCATCCGCCATGAGAATTTTAAGCGATTTTTTATGGATGTTGAATTGACCGCTAATCAGGCATTGGTATTGAATACAAAGAAGGGGGACAATATTTATTTTTATGGATATGGGATATTAGATTTTGTAAGTACCTTCAAAGGGCCGACATGGAGTATGGATATGAACATCATAGGCAAGTCAAAGAAAGGTAGTAAGTTGGTCATCCCTATGCGTTATGATCAGGATGCTGGTGATACCAAATTCGTTCGATTTAAACACAAAAATGCAAACGAATTCATTGCTACTAAAGTTAATCAATCCATTAAAGGCTTAAGCGTGAAAATGAATATCGAGATTACAGAAGAAGCAGAAATCTCTATAGTTTTTGATGAATTGACTGGTGATATTTTGCGGAGTAATGGGCGTGGCAATTTACAAATAGCTGCTCTCAGAGACAATACATTTACGATAAAAGGTAATTATGAAGTCGTCCAGGGTCAATACCTGTTTACTTTATTTAATTTTGTAAACAAACCATTTAAACTGAAACGCGGGGGAACTATTCTTTGGTCAGGAGATCCTTTAGATGCTGATATTAATTTGGAAGCGAGTTATGAAGGTCTGAATGTTAGTCCCTCTATACTGCTTCAGGAGTATTTAACTACAGATGTTCAAAGAGAAGAAGCCAGAAGAAGAACTAAGGTAGATTTAACAATGATATTGACAGGTTCCTTGTTAAAACCTGACATTAATTTTCGTTTAGGATTTCCGGAATTAACTGGAACCTTAAAAAATTTAAGCGAAAATAAAGTGCGTGAACTAGAGCAAAATCCTGATGAACTTAACCAGCAGGTGGCCGCACTCGTAGCGCTAAGAACTTTTATAGGTGCTAAAGATGTGGGAGTTGGTTCTATTGGTAAAACAACTATAAACACTATGAGTGAGTTTTTGTCCAATCAACTTTCTGTGTTTGTTTCGAGTCTACTGTCAGAAGCTTTTGAAGGTGTTGATTTTATTAGTGGTATTGATGTTAATGTACTTTATGATCAAGCTGATGCCACAAGCTTAACTCAATCCACAGGTAATGATGTTGCGGTTAATTTTCAAAGTAGATTATGGGATGATAAATTAGCCGTGACCTTAGGCGGTAATTATAATTCAGCGCCAACAACATTAAAATCAAATTATTTTAATCCGGAAACGGTAATCGAATGGAATACTCCTATTCCGGGCTTGAAATTAAGAGTTTATTATAAGGGTGTTGATTCCATTGAAGGAGTTAAACACAAAGTTGGTTCAGGTATTACTTATAGGAAGGAGTTCGATTCTTTGGGTGATTTTAAAAACGGAATTAAAAATCAACGTGACAACAGAAAAAATAAAAAATTATAAACAAGAAGTAGGGCTTTGTAAGCTTTTGCCAGCTACGATTTTGGATGATTTAGATTATAAAGAAGTCATTCAATTAGCTGCTCAATATGCAGTCTCTGTTGATGGACAAAATATGATCTTAAATACTGAGATCAGTACCCAATATGATGAAATCAATTATTGGTTGAATCGTGCCGATCAGTTAAGATTATTATTGAAGCAATCAACCATACAATTGTTGGGATTTGAATCGATTATTGCTGATGTTAAATTGCTTGGGATAGAGAATTATATTCTTGACATAGAGGCTATGTTGCGAATTAAAAGTTTATTGCAAAATATTAGAAATATTCGTGAGATATTGAAGGCTCCATTACAACATGGATATCATATTTTGCAAGATGAGTTGCTTAAATTTCACGATCTGAATTTTATTTTGGATAGGTTGTATAAAATTATTGACCGTGAAGGAAAAATTCATGATCATGCTTCCCCAGCATTGTTGTCTATTAGGCAGCAATTAAAAAGTAAGCAAAATGAAATTTATAAAACCTTCAAAAAACATGTAACCCAATACAGACAATCTGGATATTTGGCAGAAGGAGAGGAAAGTATTAGAAATGGACGACTTGTATTGCGTGTGTTATCAGAATATAGAAGACAGATTAAGGGGATTATACATGATGAATCTGAATCCGGCAAAACAGTATTTTTGGAACCTCAGGAGTTGGTTGAATTAAATAATGACATCTTTGATTTAGAGTCCGAAGAACGTAAAGAAATCCAAAAAATTCTTTCCGACCTTTGTAAATTAATGCATCCCTATGCGGAAGAATTGGGTATGGATTATGTTAATTTAGTGAACTGGGATTGCTGGTTGGCTAAGGTGAAATTTTCAATGTCAATTGATGGATTAAAGCCAGAATTATCACAAGAATATCAGATGTCCATAAAAGATGGAAAACATCCATTGTTGTTTTTGAAATTGAAAGAATTAAATAGAAAGTTAGTACCCTTTTCATTGTATCTCAATGAAAAAAATAGAATACTCATACTTTCCGGACCTAATGCAGGAGGAAAGTCTGTAATTTTGAAGTCTCTTGGATTGTTGCAATTAATGGTTCAATCTGGATTTTTAGTTCCGGTCGCCAAAGGTTCAGTGTTTAATTTATTTAAAGTAATATGTGCTGATATAGGCGATCATCAATCCATGGATGATGCTTTAAGTACCTATAGTGCTAAGCTTGCCAATATGAGGGATTTTGAAGCGCATGCTTCAAGGGATTCACTTGTTTTAATTGATGAATTCGGTAGTGGAACGGAACCACATATGGGCGGTGCCATCGCAGAATCTTTATTATTTGCACTCAATAAGAAACATGTTTTTGGAGTTATTAATACGCATTATACCAACCTAAAAACCTTTGCACACAAACATAGTGGATTGGTCAATGGTGCCATGATTTTTGATGAAAAAAATCTAAGTCCAACCTACCAACTGCAAGTAGGTAGGCCAGGAAGTTCATATGCTTTTGAAATTGCTGAAAAAAATAATTTACCTGCTCATATTATAGCCTATGCTAAACAAAGAGTGGGAAATCAAACCGTAAGCTTCGAACAATTGTTGGCCAAACTAGATCAGGAATCCAGTGTGTTACAAAAAGAAATTGCAGAATACAATACTAAAAAAATAGGTCTTGATAAATTGATCAAATCCTATCAGGATATGCAACGACAACTGGATGTAAAAAAACTTAAATTACGTCTGGAGGAAAAACAATCTTCAATTCAGCACGCTGCTTTGAAGTTGAAGGAATTGGATCGATATTCTAAAGAACTCAGGAAGGAACAAGACGAAATAAAATTGCGTGATAAAGTAGAGAAAGAAAAGGCGGAGTACAAAAAGAATACTGAAGAGTTTTATCAATTGAATCAAGAAATTCAAATTCACGAACAGAATAAAAAAGACACGCCTATAGTAATTGGTGATGCGGTAAAGTTAATTCTAAATGGAATGATTGGAAAAGTTGTTGCTATTGATAACGACAAACTAACAGTAATAACTGAACACATGACTTTTAAGCTGAAACTTAAAGAAATTATTAAACTCAAATCAGTCATTGATATTCAAAAAGCACAGGCTATAACAACCAATACAATTCGTACTAATGAGCCTTTTAATGCAACGTTGGATATGCGCGGTATGAAAATTCAAGAAGCGCAATTGTCATTGGAATCCTTTATTGATAAGGCCTTGTTGGCTAATGTAAATGCAGTAAATATCCTTCATGGAAAGGGGAGTGGAATACTTAAAGAAACAGTGGCAAGGACATTGCGCGGCCAAAATTATGTGAAAAAATTATTTCACCCTTCAAGTGATCAGGGTGGTGATGGGATTACGATTGTGGAACTTCGCTAATTGGAAATCGGGCTAATGGTCCAAAGTCATCAGCTGCGAATTTCTTATCTAAAAATTTGTAGTAACCTGCAAGTGCTATCATAGCTGCATTATCTGTACAATATTGTAGCGATGGAACAAAGGTATTCCAATGATATTTTAATGCTAATTCTTTTAATTTATTTCTTAGGCCGGAATTAGCAGATACACCACCTGCAACACCAATGTTTTTTGTCTTGTAATGATTTGCAGCTGCGATCAGTTTAAAGGCTAAAATTTCAATAATCGTATGCTGAATGGAAGCACATAAATCGTTAAGATTTTTTTCAATAAATGATGGGTCTTCTTTCAATTGTTTTTGTAAAAAATAAAGAACCGAAGTTTTTAAACCTGAAAAACTATAATTGAAATCTTTCATTTTTGAAATCGGGAAGGTAAAAACTGGATTGCCGGATTTTGCCAGACGATCTATAACCGGACCTGAAGGGTAGGATAAACCCAATAATTTACCCGTTTTATCAAAAGCTTCTCCGGCTGCATCATCCAAGGATTGACCAATTAATTCCATCTGGTTATAACCTGATACATAAACCAATTGGGTATGGCCCCCAGAGACGGTTAGGCAAAGAAATGGAAAGGTAGGTTTTGGCTCTTCAATTAATAACGAGAGCACATGTGCTTCAAGATGATTGACTTCAATCAGCGGTATATTCAAACTTAAAGCCAAACTTTTAGCAAAACTAATACCTACAATAAGAGAACCAATCAGACCCGGGCCTTTTGTTACAGCAATACCTTTGAGATCTTGGAGCTGGCATCCTGATTTTTGTAAAGTTTCCTTAGTCAATGGGATCATAGCTTCCATATGCATTCTGGAGGCCCATTCTGGCACCACTCCGCCATATTTGGCATGGATGGATTGACTAAAAGTCACATTTGAAAGGATCATTCCGTCTTTGATTACAGACATTGAAGTGTCATCACATGAAGATTCGATCCCTAGTAAAATATCTGCCATGATTTTGAAAAAAAGACTTAAACTTGCACAAAAATAGCTTTATTAGAAGTATTATTAGATATAATTGATTATCATTTCATGTTAGGACTTATAAATCAAAGGGAAGTACATTTATTAAATCAGGATGGTCATGTGAAGATTGAACCCTTAGATTCAGTTCAAAATATGGATTTGATAAAGTCCTCAAAGTACCTTTCCATCTCAAGGAAGTTTGTTTTATTTCCTAAAAACCATACTAACGATCGTATAGAGCAATATTTTCCGGTTTACCCCAATGAGCAGGTTATTCATGATTTTAAAGATCAATCTAACTATCAAGTTTCCTATATTATAAACAAAGCATTTATTAATTTTTTTAGACAAGGCCACCATGCTGCATCATTTATAAATGAATTGACCTCACATGTCATTTGTAATGATCAAACATGTACGTTTATTTTATTATTGCACAATCATGCTATAGTAATGACAAAACGTCTGAATGATTATTTGTTTTACAATATTTTTGAATTTGATCAAGCTGAAGAACTACTCTATTACATAACTCAATTGTATTTACATTTAAATATAGATAGAGAGGTGGGACGTATCGTGTTCATGGGTGAAATTGATACAGAATCAAAAATATACGATTTATTTTCAGTTTACTTTAGACATTTGGAAATGGATAAAAGTCTAATTTTTAAATCCTTAATTGAGTCTTAAGTTCTAATTCAATGAGAATATCTGGTGGAACATTACGAGGAAGAACTTTTTATCCTCCTGCAAACAATTGGCCTACAAGGCCTACAACAGATATGTCTCGTACCGCTTTATTCAATATTTTACAAAATAAATTGGATTTTGAATCCGTGCGAATGCTGGACTTATTCGGTGGAACTGGTGCTCATTCCTATGAATTTATTTCTAGAGGTTGCACCGATGTAACCTATGTAGATAAATTTAAACCTGCGACATTATTTGTACACCAAAAAGCTATTGAATTTGGAATATCAACTTCACTCAAAATTGTTCATTCAGATTATTTGATGTTCGTCAAAACTTGTCACCGGAAATTTGATTATATTTTTGCTGGTCCGCCATATGGTTTAGTTCAGTTAGACGGGATACCAGATGTGGTGTTTGAATCGAATATTCTGGATGATGATGGCTTATTCGTTTTAGAACATGATCCCAGTCACGATTTTAAAAATCATGGTAACTTATTAGATGTACGTAATTACGGTCAGACTCATTTTTCTTTTTTTAAAAAGAAACAAAATTAAATTTTATGATTCGGTTAAATGATAACCAATATCGAGATATTTATTTTTAGTTATATTGAAATTCAAGAACATTTTTTTTAAATGCACAACAATGAAAATTAAATTTGAAGAACCTGAAGCATTAAGTGATGTGGCTCAATTTCACCAATTATTTGATATGCCCATTTTGGATACACCTGGTATTCCGGATATAGAGCGATGTAAATTGAGAATTGCCTTACTTTCAGAAGAATTAGAGGAATTGAAGGAAGCTATTGAGAATAATGATATTGTTGAAGCAGCAGATGCTTTTTGTGATTTACAGTATGTATTATCCGGGGCCATTCTTGAATTTGGTTTAGCGCATAAATTTAAACAATTATTTGATGAAGTACAACGATCAAATATGAGTAAAGCATGTGCAACAATGGAGATTGCCGAAACCACACAGAAAAAATATTTTGATGAAAAGCAAATGAATTCTGAAATTAGGATAAAGGAAGATCAATTTTTAGTTTACCGAAAGGAAGACGGAAAGGTGCTCAAATCTGTAACCTATAGTCCTGCTGATTTGAGAAGTATACTATAGTTTTTGTGTTTTAAAATAGGAATGATTTATTTTTTTTCTGTAGCATTTAAATGTTGAGCTAAGAAATATCCCATACTCAAAGATGCCTGTAATAAATATCCTCCGGTTGGTGCATCCCAATCCAGCATTTCTCCTATAACATAATGATGGCTTAATTTTTTTAATTCAAAATTTGAAGTGACTTCATTCAATGCGACACCACCTACAGTAGAAATGGCTTCATCTATAGGAGCTAATGCATAAATAGTCAGAGGTAAATGTTTTATGCTATGAGCGAGTAGGGTTGGATTAATAAATTCTTCTTTAGATAAAGTATTTTTTAATAGCGCAATGCTTTCAGAACTACATTTTATTTTTGTGATCAATATTTTTTGGATGGATTGATTACCCCTATGTTTTAAAGACCATTCAATCTGATCAAAAGGTAATTGGGGTTTCAGGTCAATATATATTTTAGCTTCGTCATGAGTATTTAATTGATTTCGAATCTCTTGACTTAAAGCATAAATAGCACCGCCCTCCAATCCAAACTTGGTAATCATCAGTTCCCCCTTAATGGATTTTTGTTCACAATGTATTGCAATATTTTTGAGTGATTGACCTTCAGCTATTTTTAAAAAATCAGCAGGCCAGTGAATTCCAAAGGCACAATTCGAAGCTTGAAATGGAATTATTTTAATATTTTTCTCTTCAAATCGTTTTGACCACAACCCATTGGAGCCTGTTTTCTTCCAACTTGCACCACCTAAGCTAAAGATAATGATATCAAATGTAAGGACTAGCTGTTGCACTTTAGTTTGAAAAACCAATTGCATGTCTTCATTCCAACTCATCCATGTGTGATTACATTGTATGGATATATTTTTTGATTTGATATGCTCTATGATGGTCATGAGTACCTGTATAGGTTTTATTCCCCTTTGAGGAAAAATCCTTGCACTGCTTCCAATATATGTTTCTATGCCAAGTTCTTGGAGCCATTGTACTAATGAAGAATTTGGAAAAGCAGAGATGCATTCATCCATAAAACCGTTAGGATGATATTTTGTAAGGAAGGATGCTAACGATTCTGAATGGGTCAAATTGAGTCCACCATCTCCGGCTACTAAAAATTTTCTTCCTAATGTATTATTTTGCTCATAAATTGTAATATCAAACTGAGATTCATCCAGGCATGATGCTAACATTAATCCGGCTGCACCTCCTCCAATAATTGCAATTGATTTTTTCATGAATCAATTCCTGTACTTATGATTGTTGTATACAAGCTGCACGAAGCAATGACATATAATTCAAACCTTTTTCTTGGGCATATTGGATGTTTCTTTCAGGTATTGATTCCAGATCATCATAATGAAGTCGTATTTTTTCAATACTATCTTCACGTAAGAAATGTAACATAGGATATATTGATCTATTGGTATAATTCGCAGGATCTTCGTCATTAGAACCTTCAAAGCAATATTGTGGATGAAAACTTGCTATTTGTATGATGCCTTCATATCCTTCTTCTTCTAAAATGATTTCAGATTCTTCTACGAAATCTAAAAAGTCTTCAAATGATTCATAAGAATCCGGGAATAATGTAAAACTCGTTTCAATATCTTCATGTTCACTGAGGTATTTAAGTTCAGATAAAATAAGTTCATCTATTGAAACATTATTATTCGCAAATACTACATTGAATCGTATATTATTTTTTATACTCAATGCCTTGGCGGCAAAGGGACAAAAGTTGCAACCAATAACCACCTGTTTGATCCAGTTTATAGTTTGATTAATGATCGTTTGTTCTTGATTTATCATGAGGATTTCTTTTTCTTTTGACCTCGGGTTATGGGTTTACCATATTTTTTCATCATTTTTTCGTTCCTTCTGATTTTGTGATTTGTTTTTTTGTTTTTATCAGATTTTTCATGGAATGCGGATGAAGTTAAATCTATTTTGGGTCTTTTAATTTGTATTTCTCGTGTGCCGGTATTTGGTAGCTCATCATCTGTTAGAATATCTGAAATATTGATAACTTCAGGAAGCGGAATTATCCTTACTGCTTTTTGAATAAATGTTTCTATTTCATCGTGCAATGGTTCATCTTTTTCTGTAATAAAACTGATGGCAATACCATCTTTGTCGGCCCTTCCTGTTCGACCAATTCTGTGGATATAGAGTTCAGGCAAATCGGGTATATCAAAGTTGATAACGTGTGAAACCCCTTCTATATCAATACCACGGGCAATGATGTCAGTAGCAATTAATGCAGTCGTAATTCCTTGTTTAAAATCTTCTACTGATTTAAAACGATAATTTTGTTCTTTATTAGAATGGATAATGCCAATTTGATTAGGAAACAAAAGATTTAATTTTTCAAAAACCTGGTCTGCCAAAGCTTTTGTTCTTGTGAAAATGAGTGTTTTCTTAAATTCTTCTTTTTTCAATAAATACTCTAGTACATTTATTTTTGTATTGAAATTAGGCACCTTGTATCCTTGTAAAATGATTTTTTCTAGAGGAGTACCGGAAGGAGCTGCTTCAATTTTTATAGTGTTCGAAAAGTAGGTAAGAATTAATTGTTCTACATCATAGGTTAGTGTAGCCGAGAACATAAGATTTTGTCGCTTATTAGGTAATAAATCAAATACCCGAATCAGTTGTGGTCGAAAACCTAAATCCAACATTTCATCCACTTCATCTATGATTAATCTTTTTATAGATTTTAATTTCAAATGGCCATTTAATACTAAATCCAATAATCTGCCTGGTGTTCCAACAATAATGTCAATACCTTCCTGAATTATTTTAGCTTGATTTTTAATATTAGTACCTCCGTAGACTCCACAGATTCTTATGGTCATATAAGTACTTAATTTTTGTATTTCTTGTTCTACTTGTGCGACCAGTTCTCTGGTAGGTACAATAATAAGTATTTGAGGATGTATATCCTTTGTGAAATTCCAAAGTCGAAGACAAGGTAATAAATAGGCTAGGGTTTTACCGGTACCTGTTTGTGCGATTCCTATTACATCACTTCCGGACATCACTACTGAAAAAGCCTTAGATTGAATGCTTGTTGGAACCGTATAGCCCAAGTCGTTTAAAGCTTTTCTTAAAGACTGATTTAAATTTAATTCTTCAAACGTGTTCATATATGTTATAAAAATATTTTGTTGGTTTTCTTAATTGAAATTGTAATAATGAATAAAAGCGATTTATATGAGATTGGGCTTTGTCGCTAATTCAATAATTTCTTTTGAACTGAAGTTGATATTTATTTAATTTATTATTTAAAACAAAATTTTATTTTTGGCTTTAATTATTGGTCTCTTTAGTAATTAATTGAATTCCATTTTCTTTAAGTAATATAACTTTTTGTTTGAATAATGAGCCTACTGCTTTTTTAAAATTCTTTTTACTCATATTAAGTGCTGCATGTATTTCTTCGGCAGGACTATTGTCATGTAATCCGATAAAACCATTTTGTTGGTTTAGACATTCAAGTAAGAATTTTGCATTTGGCTCAATATTTTTATAGCCTATTGCTTGTATGGAAACGTCAATTTTATGATCCGGACGAATTAATTTTATAGTGCCTTTCAACTGTTCACCAATGTGTAAGGGCTGAAAGAGTTCATCATGATATATTAATCCCCTGTGACATTGATTAATAATGACATTCACGCCGATATCAGAAATATGAGTGACCAGAAGATCCACTTCATCAAACTTTTTAACAGTCAATTCCTGATTGGATGTAAATTTATTAATTTTACTTGACGCGATTAGTCGATCTGTGAGTTCATCTAAATAGCAATAGACCACATAATCTTGCCCTTCAATCATTTTAGTAGCTTGTTCATTAAAGGGAACAAATAAGTGTTTTTCCAATCCCCAGTATAAAAAGGCTCCAATATCATTGGTTTGTGCTACTTTGAGCAATGCGAACGTATTTAATTTAATTAAAGGTTCTAAAGTAGTAGCAATGACACGTTCACTTGAATCCAAATATACAAATACCCGGATTGATGCCCCTAATTCAATGGAATTGGGAACGTATTTATTGGGTAATAATACTTCGTCAATTCCGTTTCCAAGGTATAAACCAACAGTTGTCTTTCGAAGTACCTGTAAGGTATGATGTATTCCAATAGTTAACATTCAAATATTTTCAACGTACAAAGATATTAAAGAATTTCTTTGAAATCTAATAATTATTATATTGTAAACTTTTTGTTAAGTTTATATGTCTTATGAATCATAGCTGAATTGGGATTTATTTTATTTGGACAATTTTTTTTGAATTTTTTTTTACTATCCATCAACTATGGATCTATTCTTATCTATCAATTGTCATTAAAGACTTATTTATAGCATTATTTTAACTTAAAAAAAACTAATTTTGCAACCATTATGATTCGGATTAAGCAATTGGATAGAATGTTAATTAAAGGTTATGTCGGACCTTTCTTGGCTTCTTTTTTTATTGCTTTATTTGTGTTGGTCATGCAGACCTTATGGCTCTATATCGACGATATCATAGGAAAGGGGGCTGGTATTTTAGTAATTTTTGAATTTCTGGGTTATCTGTCTGTATCATTAATACCAATGGCACTTCCAATAGGTGTGTTATTGGCCGGTGTTTTTTTATTTGGAAATTTGGGAGAACGCCATGAATTATCCAGTATGAAATCGTCAGGAATTTCATTGATACGTATTATGATTCCATTAATGCTTTTTGCAGGGTTGATTGCTTTGAGTTCATGGGTTTGTTCTGATTTCGTTATTCCTAAATCCAATCTAAAATTTTTAAGTAGACTTCACGATCTTAAAAGACAGAAACCTACTTTAAGCTTAGAGGAAGGTGTATTTAACGATGATTTTTATGGATACGTCATTAGGATTGAGAAGAAGGGTAGTGATGGTAAGTCAATTACCAATATTTTAATTGATGATCACAATAGTTCTGCTGGTAATGGCTCTAAAGCGACAATTGTAGCCAAGACAGGAATCATGTACGTTACTACTGGAAATAAATTTTTAGTCATGGAACTTTATGATGGTGAAATTTACCAAACACCTGATAGACCATCCAATAACAGGACTTCCTTTCCATTCATTCGGACCCGTTTCGATCATTTGACCAAAGTCTTTGGCCTTGAAGAATTTAATTTGGAACGTACAGATGAGGATTTATTCAAGAATAATCAACGGATGCAGAATTCCAAGCAATTGCGTGTTGAGATTGATACGATTGATAGAGAAATTTCCAAAACAGTTAGTCCTGTTTTTGACCATGTGAGTACATGGAGAAAAGTAGAACAACTTACTCCGGTTTCTGTTGATGATAAAGCAGTAACTAGTGCACAAAAGAGAAATTTGAATTTTGAAAAATTTAGAAATAGTCTGGAAGAGAGTTTTACAAAAAGAGACCAATTGGATTCTTTGATTCAAAATTTCGAACATCTAGATTCTAATCAAATATCCACCATCGCGGTTAAGGCTAAAAATACATTGAAAAATCAGATCGACCGAAAAGGTGGATTCACGGAGAATCAAAAATCATTACTTAAGAAAAAGGCAAAATTTTCTTATGAATTATACATTAAGTATTCTTTTGGTTTGATTTGTTTTATTTTTATTTTCATAGGTGCACCGCTGGGTGCGATAGTGCGAAAGGGTGGATATGGATATCCTCTCATTTTATGTATATTTGTATTCGTCTGTTATATTTTGTTGAATACTTTTTGTAAACGTTTATCTGAAAGCTTAAGTATAGATCCTAATATAGCTGCCTGGATACCTTGTATTGTTATGATTCCACCTTGTCTAATGTTGACCTGGTCTGCTCAAAGAGATCGAAATATTTTTACCGATGTTTATATGTTATTGAGTAAATTATTTCAAAGAAAACGAAATTAAAGAAGATAACTATTTATTATCCAGTGATATTTCTTTTTCAATATCTCTAAGTATCGTTTCACAATATAACATTAACTCCTTCGCTTTAATAATTTCAGATGATATTTCTTCAATAGCAATTTCACCTTTTTCAAGTCGTTCCGCTATGGCATTTAACATGTCAAAGGCTTCTTGATAATTTAGTTTGATTTTTGATTTTGCCATATTTTTATTGGTTGACTGAGGACAGATCCGTCTTTTAACTTAGTAATCATAGGATCAGATAAATCTAATTCATGAATAGATGTAATCGGTTTTTCATGTTGAAATAAAAGTGAATATCCCTTTTGATAAAATATAGATGGATCGTTAATCTTAATTTTATGATCCAATTGCAACAAAGTGGTGAATTTATTTTGAATAAATTGTTGAACTAGATTATAGAGTTTATTTTTATAACGTATTATTTTTTGTTGTTCAGTATATTTAATATTGATAAAACTTGTGTTTAACGATTCTTTGATGTGGCGCAATTCGATCGCATAGGTAGAAATGATTTGAGAACCATAGAACCGAATACTTTCCATGGTTTTAATAACATTTTCTTCAGCGAGTCGATTGTGATTAATTATATATTCAGCTACTGCGGTTGGGGTTTTCAATGAGGCGAAGGCATTCATATCTGCTACAGACTCATCAATATGGTGCCCAACACCTATTAAAACCGGCAATGCAGAAAGTCCAATTTGTTTTGATATCTGATAAGTGTCAAAATCCATTAGATCCAATTTGGAACCACCACCTCTCACAATGACTATGCCATCAAATGGAGTGACTTCTTGTTCATTAATGTTAATGATGGCTTGACTAACTTCAGTTTCAGTTTGAAGGCCTTGCATCGCTGCCGGATAATAGCTTAACCTAAATTGATACCCAAAAGGATTAGACATCAGTTGATTTTCGAAATCTATTTTTCCAGCTGCAGTCATACTTGTAATTACAGCTAGATTTTGAATGATGATCGGTAATTCTAATGTTCTGTTGATTTGCCAAAGATTTTCTTTTTTTAGTCGATCTATGGTTTGTATTTTTTGTTGTAATATTTTACCTAAGGTATAACTTTCATCTACTTTTTGAATATTGAGTTTTAATCCAAAACGAGGGTGATAATCCACGAGAACTTGGACTTTGATTTGATTTCCTTCCTTTAAAATAGTGAATATATCGGCACTTAATGATTTTTTTATAAGCCCGTAATTGGGTTTCCAAATGACAGCGGAAGACTGGGCAATAATGTCGCCTTGATCTGATTTTTCTGCGAGTTCAATATAATAATGTCCTTTGCTTTCTTTGATTTGTAATAGTTCTGCGACTATCCAAACAGGATCATCAAAGTTTAAAGCAATAACACGTCTTACAAATTCATTTAACCGACTAAGTGATATGGTTTCCAATTATGATTTAAGAATTTCTTTAACCAAATCAGCTGCTTCCTGAAGTAAAATGGCGGAGTGAACTTTTAGTCCTGATTCATCAATAATTTTTTTTGCCAATTCAGCATTTGTTCCTTGTAAACGAACAATTATAGGGACATTAATATTACCTAAATTATGATAAGCATCAACAATCCCTTGCGCCACTCGATCACAACGTACAATGCCTCCAAAAATATTTACCAATATTGCTTTTACATTTGGATCTTTAAGGATAATTCTGAAAGCTTGTTCCACACGTGTGGCATCTGCTGTTCCTCCTACATCTAGGAAATTAGCAGGGTTTCCACCTGACAATTTAATGATATCCATCGTTGCCATCGCCAAACCTGCTCCATTGACCATGCAGCCCACATTACCATCTAAATTTACAAAATTTAAATTATATTTTTTCGCTTCAAGGTCCGTTGGATCTTCTTCTAACTCATCGACCATGGCTTCAAGGTCAGAATGCCTGAATGCTGCATTTTCATCTATTGCAAATTTACAATCCACAGCAATAATTCGATCATCGGCAGTATGAAGACAAGGATTAATTTCTATTAAGGTCGCATCTGATTGTTGAAATGCTTTATATAAATTTTTAATAAACAAACACATTTCTTTGAATGCCTTGCCGGAAAGATTTAAAGCAAAAGCAATTTTTCTTCCCTGGAAATCTTGAAATCCAAGTGCCGGATCAACATACTCTTTATGAACGAGATGTGGTGTTTCTTCTGCGACTTTTTCAATATCCATACCACCTTGGGTAGAATATATAATGACATTCTTTTGTGAAGCCCGATCTGTTAATATGGAGAAATAATATTCTTTGCATGCATTGAAATCCGGAGCATATGAATCCTCTGCAATAAGTACCTTGCGCACCAGTTTTCCTTCTCCATTCATGCCTCCCGGAGTCTGCGGTGTTTTCAACATCATGCCTAGAATTGCAGATGCGTAAGTCCTAACGTCTTCTTTATTTTTAGCTAGTTTGACACCACCGCCTTTTCCACGGCCTCCTGCATGTATTTGTGCTTTAACGACAACAAATTCTGTGTTGGTTTCTTTTTGTAAGACATCAAATGCAGCTACTGCTTCTTCAACTGTGTTGGCTAATATTCCTTTTTGAATAGGAATTCCAAATTGCTTAAGTACTTCTTTTCCTTGATATTCGTGTAGATTCATTATTATGGATTGGTAACTATAAATTTTGTAGATTGATTTCCAGTATTTGATTTCATAATCAAATAATAAAGTCCTGCTTTTAATTGGGGAACATCAATACTTATGTGATCTTGTGTATTGATAGGATTAAACAACATTATGGTTTTTCCAGTAAGATCTTGAATGGCAATTGAAAGAATACGATCCGTATTTTTGTTTTCAAGATAAAGTTTTTGTCCACTTTGTACCGGGCTAGGGTAAAGTTTAATGGTGGTATTAATTTCTGCTTGTTGATTCGAACTCAGTAATGATCCAACTACAGTATGGTATTTCGAAAATGGTGTACAGAAATTAAAGGCATTTAAAGGTTTAATTCTCCAGTAATGATTTTTGCCAAGCACTAAAGAATCAGTTTGATAGAAAGGCGTTTTTAGATACACCGTTTTTAATACTGCTGTGAAAATATCATTTCTGGATAATTGAAATATATATCCATCAGCTCCAGGGACAGGATCCCAAGTGAATGTTGGGTTTTTGTAATAAATAGTGCTTGAATCCAATGGTTTGAACGAGGAATAATCAATATTAGAAATGGCTTTGAACTCTATTTGATTTCTTTTCAGATAACTTCTATTAAATGAATAGAAATTATTCATGTCTGCCATTTGTTCAGTTGAGAATCTATTCATGCATGCGTCAGAGGCATATGACATAAACAAGGTTCCATCAGAAGTAAAAGAAACGCCATTTTTATCAATTTGAACCAGAGTGCTTTTTTTATTACCATCACATGACCATCGGTTACTGATATAATCTGGATAGGTGTCACAGAAATGATCGGCTTGATTATGACATTGATCGCGCACAACATTTTCAATTTCAGTCCTAACCTGGGATTGATATTCCTCAGTAGGTTTACTACTATTATATACGATACCTTCCCATCCAAAGAACGTATGTCCAAGAGAAAAATAGTGCCCTAATTCATGAGCCCATGTATGAGACTTTTTGCCTAGACAACCCTTGCTTAAAGCAACTCCATCGCCACGATAAGTAAAATAACCACAATTTCCCGCTGGGTTTGAAACTATATAACAATTGACCATATTGGGTACATTGCTTTGGATCATCATTTCTTCACCCGGGTTATAGGTGAGGTGGGTATTCCAGGCTGTTTTATTGATATAATTGACCGGATTTTCTAAATAAAATTGTAATCCTGAGGGTTCAAAATCTTCATTTAGCGTACAGATGGATTCCATGAGATTAAGATAACTATATCCTGCAGATCCATTATCGTCTTGAACAATATGAACCTGAAGTGGAACATAAGTGGGTAATTGAGAAAACTCTTTATGTTGATCCACTGGTATTTTTCTGGATTGAATCAATGTGGATTGACTTCCAAAACTTGTTCCACAAAAAGACTCAGGATTTTGAGCGGACAATACAACAGGACATAATCCTAATAAGATTAATTTTATTGATTTCATTTAGATGATTAACTTAAGCTTTAGTCTATTATGATTTTGCCCGATTTGGTATATCCTCCAAGTATGAGTTGGTAAAAATATACCCCTTGGTTAGGGACTGTATTTGTTAAATTATTCTCTCCAGCATTAATGTTCAGTACTTGATTTGAAATCAATTTTCCTTCTGCATTAAAAACTTTAAATCCACCCTCGCTATTATGATTAGCTGTAACCAATAGATTGAATTGATTTATTCCAGTTGCATAAACATGTGCTGAAATAACATCGGGATTCAAGTCATTGGTAGCTACATTGAATTTCCCGGAGGTAAAAGTCATAGGCGTAGCTAATGCATTGCAAAAACTATTGGAATTATATGCAAACACCCTCCATGCATATTTTTTATTTGGTGAAAATGTAAGGGTTGTATCAGTTCGAGTAGTAATTAAATATTTAGGATTAACTGAAATGACGGTTTCACCATATTCAATTACATAATGTGTAGCATTAGGAACTGCTTGCCATTTCATCAAAACTTTATCATAATAATTCGTAAAAGTACCATTCGTAGGTTCTACAATAATTGGATTAGATGCTACATCAGGTAATGGATTATACACAGGTATTCTAAGAAAACCACGTTTAGATGACAAAAGATCTTGTGCAATAGCATTTTTTTGTTCCTGTGAAAAGTATTGATGACAATTTAAAAAATAACTCATGATATTTTTCTCATCAGGATCAAGCGGTACATCATCCGGATCTTTTGCGCATAAATTATAATTGCATCCATTGAATCCGAATCCCAAATTATAATCTGCTGGAGTATCACAAAATCCATCAGCAGCCAACTTGCATATTTGATTTCCATTAAGCAATTTAGCTCTATCTACATATTCTACAAGAATATTTTGATTGTTGTAAAAAATGCTCTTTGGTGTAGGTACATTACAATTATATGTGGTTCCTTCCCAGCCATAAAAAGTATGATTTAAACTAAAAAAATGTCCGATTTCATGACCCAGAACATAACCATCATTTAATTGACCACGTTCAATTCCAGTAACTAAATAATCGCCACCTGGTGTATAAAAAGCTAAAACATCAGTATTTCCACCATTTGCAATTTTTGCACAAAACAGATTTATAGCATTTCTATTTTTGCTGTTGAATTGCTTCGCGTATGATTCCCCAAAAGCACTTGAAGGATCATCATATAGAAAAGTATTGTTTATGAAATTGATGTTTTTAAGAAAGAAAATGATATTCTGATCTTTATAAACTTCATTTATTTTGCATAAATTCTCGAATACCTTGGTAACCTTAAGACGTCCTGTTCCATCATCTTTAGCTACTAAATGGTAGGTAATAGGCACATAGGTAGGGGCTCCGGATCTTGAAGCAAAGATATGCCCTAAGTTTGCTCTGTTTTCTAACATTCTGGCCTTAATCTCAGCTTGATCTTCCATTGAAGTGCCACAGAAACCTTTAAATGTTTGAGAATAGGCTAAATGACTGATAAAGAACAACATTAATAGTGAAAAGCCACCTTTACTCATGATTGATTTTTTTAATTTGTTTAAAAATTGGTCCAAAATTAGGATATTAATTTCATTTCAAATGATTAGTTTTGCGAAATAATTGATCCCCTCACTAAATACAACGTCTGAAAATGAATAAAGTTACTGTTATAGGTGCCGGAAATGTGGGTGCTACTGTCGCTAATGTATTGGCACATAAAGATTTTATTAAAGAAATAGTTCTTGTAGATATCAAAGCCGAAATGTCCCAAGGAAAGGCTTTAGATACCTGGCAACAAGCACCTGTAGATCATTATTCCACCCGGTTAATGGGTACTGATGATTACAAGTTCACAGCAAATTCTGATGTTGTAGTTATTACTGCCGGACTCCCTAGAAAACCCGGAATGACTCGAGACGATCTTATTAGTACGAACGCAGGTATTGTTAATTCAGTTACCGCTTCGATTATGAAATATTCAGAAAACCCAATCATTATTGTGGTTTCTAATCCTTTAGATGTAATGACTTATGCCACTTATAAAGTGAGTGGATTGAATGCTTCACGTGTGATCGGGATGGCTGGTGTCTTGGATACTGCACGATATCGGGCTTTTTTAGCAGAGGCTTTGGATGTTTCGCCTAAAGATATTCAAGCTATTTTGATGGGTGGACATGGTGATTCCATGGTGCCATTGCCAAGATTCACAACTGTGTCTGGAATTCCGGTTACGGAGCTCATGGATGCCGAAACATTGAACCAAATTATCGAAAGAACCAAATATGGTGGGGGAGAGTTGGTTAAACTTATGGGGACTTCTGCTTGGTATGCTCCGGGAGCTGCTGCAGCTCAAATGGTTGAAGCCATACTAAAGGATGAAAAACGAATTTTTCCATGTTGTGTTAAATTAAATGGCGAATATGGATTAAAAGATGTTTTTGTTGGAGTTCCTGTTAAGTTGGGCCGCAATGGAATAGAGAATATATACGAATTGAAATTAAATGATCAGGAGACGCAATTGCTAAAACAATCTGCTGATGAGGTATTGAGTACCATGCATGTGTACGACGCTTTGCCAAAACAATAATATAGCTTTTAAGAACTTATAAGGTTTTTAATTTCTAAAACATAATCTTGTAATCACCTAATGGTTTCGTGTTCTTAGATATTAATTGTATTAATGTACATTTCTCGCTTTAAACTATAAGAGTCCATTCTTGTTAATTTAGCATGTTAAGAGTTCTTGAGGTGTTAAAGGATATGAAAACCAATGAGGGGTATTCCTTAATGGAAATATCCAATCAAAAGAATGTATTGTTGGTTTTTTTACGTCACTTTGGTTGTTCTTTTTGTAGAGAAGCCATGCAGGAAATTTCCATTTTGGATAAAGATTTGGATCATGAAAGTACAGCCATCATATTGGTTCATATGTCTTCTGAAGAAATTGCTGTGAATTATTTTAGGCGTTACAAAATTGAACATTTACTAAGAATTTCTGACCTTGATTGTACTTATTATAAGCATTTTGGATTGATAAAGGGAACTTTTAATCAATTGTTTGGATTTCGATCATGGGTACGTGGGATTGAGGCAAGTTTGATCAAGGGACATGGATGGGGGCATCAACTTGGAGATGGCTTCCAAATGCCCGGAGTGTTTTTCATTTCAAAAGGAAAAATATTGAGTGAATTCAAACACAAGTATGCATCCGATAAGCCCGACTATCTCAGCATGATGAATTTAAAACAACCACAATAAGGATCAAGTCTCATTCGTTTAAAAAACATGTTAAAAAGGCTTTTGTTTCACCTTAGTTTTATTGGATTATTCATTCCATCCTATGTGTTTTGTCAATCAGAATCATGGTTACCTACAGACAGTTTAGATTTTTGGTCTGATGTTATGTTTAATTCCAAAAAATATGAATACCGGCAATTAGGAGCACAGCATGTTAAAGACTTTCTATGTAGGTCACAGCTTATTCATTCCAATCCTATCCTAAATCCTAATATAGTAAAATTAATGCCCATTGATCAATCATTCCAGCTTTATACCTGGCAATATGAAGGTCAGGAGGGTAATTGGATTTATGATGGAGTCATGGTGTTGAAATCTGGAGCATTGGTCAAATTAACCAGAGAAGAACGGGATTATGAAAGAATTAGATTTGAAACATTCAATGCTGATACTTGGTATGGTGCAGTTTATTTTTATTTGATCCCTAAAACATTTGGATCAGATGATCACTACATATTAATTGGTTTTGCTCAAAATGGCAATAATGAAAAATTCAAAATAGTAGAACCTTTATCATTAGTAAACGGAAGACCAATTTTTGGCAAAGCAGAATTTATTGCTGTGGATGAAGATAAGAAAAAGGAAGCCAAATCCAGAATTGTAATCAGATATTCACAGGAAGCGAATTGTTCTGTAACTTTTAATGAAGCAGAAAATCAGATCGTTTACGATCACATTACAAGTTATGAAGATCCCAATGCGGCTAATTTAATACGATTTATTCCGGACGGCACTTATGAAGCCTATGACTACAAAAACGGCGTCTGGAATTATGTAGAAAAATTAAAAAATACGGAAGTAAAAACGCCACCTCGCGAGCATCCTATTTTGGACAATAAAAGTAAAAATATCTTCGGAAAACCTGTGAAGAAATAAATGGGATAAAATATTTCAATCTATTACATTTTAAATAAATGATTATGAAACATTGTTGTAATTATTTAAGACCAAGTACTTTGGAGGCGATCAATGTTGCTGCGACGGATGTAATCCGTCGAATAAGATAAATTCATATTGTTTTTGGCGACTTGTCTCGTTCGAAGCAACGGTACATTTTTGCCTGATTTTTGTAAAAAAGATGACAAAAACTAACCTTTATTTTTTTTACTACCATTGTTACAATAACTGAATATTTTCTTCTCAAAAAGTCAATAAACATTAAATGTTGGTCCAAGTAAACACAAGTATTTCATCAGTTTGATCCGTAACTTGAAGTGCATGACTCATCATCCTATTTACAATCCACAAAACTTCTTGACCTGATGCGATCACAAGTATTTGGTGTTTTTGATGAATCGGAATTTTTAAATTAGTAAACACATCTTGAAGTTTTTTTGACTGGCCTTTCATGCCGAAGGGTCTAATGAAATCTCCTGATTGCCAGTTTCTAAGCGTTATAGGAAATTGGATTGAAGCAGCATCAACATAAATACGGTCAGTAGGTGCATTGATATAAACCGGATTTAAGACATCGTGCTTTATTTTGTGAATATTAAGTTGACCGAGTGGATGTGTAATGCTTTGATCATTTTCGTGAATCACATAACTTGATTCGGATTCAAGTTCTGATTTATTATGAAAGATATAAATAACCTGTCGATCAATGATCAATTTTTTGTGGTGCTGCGAAGTGAATTGTTTCCCACTGTCATGCAGGTGTTTTTTTATTTCGGCAATTGTATTAATGTGGAATCCAAGTTCGGAGAGGTATTCAAATAAGTAATAATCTTCAGGACTGTTTAGGATTTTAATCTGAATACCATTTTCAATTTCTACTACATTGTTTTTTTTCCAATTGGATTGATAGAAATCTATTAAGTGTTGTGCAGATTCAAGATGTTGTATGCTTCGTTGAATAGATAATTCGTAATGAGGAATGCGCTCCTTGATTTTAGGTAACCATTCAAGCCTAATGAAATTTCTTAAATATTTCGCTTGTTCATTGCTGCTATCTTTTCTGAATTCAATATTGTTTTGGGTTGCATATTCGTTGATGTCCTCCTGACTCATTTGTAATAAAGGTCTAAATATGGGATAGGTGAAATCCAACATATTGACCAATCCTTTGAGACCTGCGCCTCTTCCTAAATGCATGAAAAAAGTTTCTATCCGATCGCCATTGTGATGCCCCGTCAAGACGATCTGATATCCATATTCAGTCATTAAACGATGAAAAAAATCATATCTTAATTGGCGTGCCTTTTCTTGAATATTTCCCGCATCATTGGGATCAATCGGACAAACCAATGTATGACATTGAAGATGATTAGAATTGGCCCAATCATAAACGAATAGGGCATCAAGTTCTGATGCTTCACCTCTCAACTGATAATTGCAATGTGCTACTCCGAATTGAAATCCTACCTTCAGCAATGCATGACAAAGAACCATAGAGTCAATCCCTCCACTTACTGCTACCAGTATTTTTTGAGCACCTAGCCAAGGTTGATTTTTAATAAGACTACTGATGATCGGGTTCATTTATCAATAAACGTTAATGAATTGTAAGTTTTAATAGGCCTTTACCTTCATGTGGATCAAAAATAAGATATTTGCTGATTCTCTATCAAATAAAGTTATTATTATGAATGGCATATTGCGAATTTTAGTTGTTCTTATCCTTGGTTTTGGAGCTTGCAAAAGCGATAAAAATAAGACTCCTCAGGTCCTATCTGAACAGACCAGTCAAGAAGATAATATTGATGTTCGAAAATTGCAAGAGATTAAAACCCCATCACAACCTTATGCAAAGATAGATGCTCCTTTCAAGGACTTATCAACAAAGCAAAAACCTTATTTGATGCTCACAGATAGTATCTGGCATTTTTATTTTGCCTTATCATTAAAAGAGCAAGCACCAAAGAAAAATATTTATGAAGGTGAATGGATAGATTTTCTGGAGAATGGAACCTACAAAAAAGGTCTTTATGATCAAACAACAGATAGTGGCTTGTATTATTATAATTCAAATTCGAAATTTGTTGAGTTAAGATCTGAAGTTATTGATTCTTCTTCAGAATGGGATGTAAGAGTTGATCCGGATGCTCTTTTGTTGATTGGAACTGCCAAATACAATAATAACCCATGGCAGATCAAACTAATGAGGAGGACATTATTTCCAGTTAGGAAATAAAATAGATTAAAATTATATTTGATGTATTAGGCTTTGTATGAGGTGGTCAATTGACTTAGATTATCTAATCCGTTCAGTATTCAACCATTTTTGATAATGCCGCGCATTTTCATAGTGTTGAGATAAAGTTGCTGCAAAACAATGAGTGCCTTGATAGCCAGGTTTTGCACAAAAGAAAATAAAGTCATGTTTTTCAGCATTCAATACCGCGTCAATACTATTCACTGATGGCATGTAAATGGGGCCTGGAGGCAATCCATCATTGAGATAAGTATTATAGGGCGAAGGATATTGTAAATGTTCTAACAGAACGCGTTGAATGCCTGCTAAGCCTAGTGCAAAAACCACTGTAGGATCTGCTTGTAGTTTCATGCCGGTTTTTAAACGGTTTAAATAAACTCCGGCTATACTCGGTCGTTCGGATTCTACTATGGTTTCTTTTTCTACTATTGAAGCTAAACTATAGACTCCTTTAGTATCTAATCCCAGAGCCAAAGCTTTAGATTTTCTGTCATCCTTAGTCCAGAATTTATCATGTTCGGTTTGTATTCTTTGGATGAATTTATCGATAGAAATATTCCAATACATTTCATAAGTATTCGGAATAAAAAGGCTCAATATATTTTCTGGTGTATAACCGATGGATTGAAGAAAGATAGTGTCTTTAAAACGTTCTAATAAAGCGACCGAGTCCAACATCAGATAGCCGTCTAATTTACCACATAGACGATCGATATCTCTAACATTATTGATGGTGACTTTGATTGGATCCTGATTTCCCGATCGCAATTTAGCAATGAGTTTGTAATTGTTGGTTCCGGGTTTTAACAGATAATGGCCGGATTTAATATTGTGATCGGCATATCCTAATAGTTTAGCAATAAGTTTAAAGGAGACGGTATCAATGAGTATTTGTTGGTTAACCAATTGATCAAAAACCGACTGATATGTGGATTCATTTTCTATGTATAAATCATAGTTTGGTTTATTATTAGACACATTATTTCTAAATCCTTCTTTGTAAGCAAAAAGAAATAAAATAATGGTAAATACTAATACGCTAATAAATATGAACCGCGACTTCCTCTTAGTCATTAATATTGTTCTTTGTCATTTGGGAAATCTATTTTTTTGACATCGACAGTGTATTGAATAACAGCGTTTTTTATGTCTTCGGCGAGGGTCAAATAGCGACGTAAGAATCGTGGGTGAAATTCTTTATTCAGTCCAAGCATGTCATGTGAAACGAGTACCTGACCATCCACACCAGATCCTGCTCCGATACCTATAGTAGGGATACTAAGGCCTTTGGTGACTTCTGTAGCAAGTTTAGCAGGAATTTTTTCTAATACCAAACTAAAACATCCGCATTGTTCCAACACTTGAGCATCATGTTTGAGTTTTTCTGCTTCTTCTTCCTCTTTGGCTCTTACGGTGTAGGACCCAAATTTGTATATGGATTGTGGTGTCAGGCCTAAATGACCCATGACAGGAATTCCAGCTTTCAGAATCCGACGAATGGAATCGCTAACTTCTGAACCCCCTTCTAATTTGACTGCATGAGCCCCACTTTCCTTCATGATTCGGATGGCGGAGTCCAGTGCTCGCTTAGAGTTGCCTTGATACGAACCGAAAGGCAGATCTACGACAACTAATGCCTTTTCTACCGCTCTTACGACAGATTGGGCATGATAGATCATTTGGTCCAAAGTAATGGGTAGGGTCGTTTCATGACCTGCCATCACATTAGATGCTGAATCACCTACCAGCAATACATCGATACCGGCTGAATCCAGGATTTTGGCCATAGTGAAGTCATAGGCTGTAAGCATGGCAATCTTCTCGCCATTCATCTTCATATCCTGAAGGGTACGAGTGGTTATTTTTTTTATTTCCTTTTGTACTGACATGGGTGTAAAAGTATGAAATAGCTTTGATTTGAGAAAACACATTACTAAATCAAACGTTTATATTTTCGTCTTAGATATTGATTTGAACCGAATTTGATTAATTTTGCGACATGAAACGAATAAAAGGCTTGGTTTTACTGTGTTTGTTGGGTAGTTTGTCTTGCTCAGAGGATTTTCAACTTACAGAGCCTTGGAAGGATATTCCGGTTGTATATGGATTTATAAATGTTCGGGATACGGCTCAGTATGTTAGAGTGGAAAGACTATTCGTTGATGAGAACATTCCTGCTAGTCAGATTGCAAAAAATGTAGATTCACTTTATTATAAAAATGCTGTCGTCAGTTTAGTAAATTTGACTAAAAACAGAAATAAAGATTACATTCTGACCATGGTAGATGCTAATTTGGAAGGATATATGAGAGAAGATGGGCCATTCGCGACCAGCCCTAATTACATCTATAAAATTCGAACTTCAGATATGGTTTTAAATAGTGGAGATAGTATTTTATTTAAATTGAATAGAAGTGCCGAACTCCCATTAGTAACAGCAAGAATTGTAGTCCTAAATGATATGAGTTTTTCAACACCGGCAGATGATCAAAAAGTTCTAGTTTTTAAACCATCCGAATCACAACAATTTGCATGGAGCGCAAAAAATGATGCTAAAATTTTTGATTTTATAATCAACATTTATGTCCAGGAAGTTAATGTTGTTACTTCCGCAACAGAAATTAAGAAGATAATCTGGAGTGCACAAAAAGGTGACTTTTCCAAAAAAGCACTTATTAATAATCAGTCATTTTATAATATTTTACGAGATCGATTGATTGTTGATGGAAATATTAAAAGACAGATTTTGAAAGTGGATTTAGAAGTCAAAGCTGGGGGGCAGGATTTATTGGAATTCAATAGTATTGTAAATGCAAATACCGGAATTACTGCTTCACAGGAAATTCCGCGATATTCTAACCTTTCTGAAGGGTTCGGGTTATTTGCAAGTACTGCAACATTAGTTAGAACGATGGGAATCTCCAGTGATACTAAATCTTATTTAAAAACAGATCCAGCCACCAGTGCTTTAAATTTCCAGTAAATTAGACTATTTGGCATATAAATAATCTTTAATATGTCAAAATCGCCGCAATTTTTCAAAATACATGACATTTGTTCATGAAAATTCAAATGGCACAACCATTGATAGGAGTATTGCATAAAACTAATTGAAATGGGAAAAATAATAGGAATAGACTTAGGAACTACGAATTCTTGCGTTTCAGTAATGGAGGGTAATGAACCGGTAGTAATTGCAAATGATGAAGGGAGAAGAACGACTCCTTCGATTGTGGCTTTCCTGGAAAACGGAGAACGAAAAGTAGGGGATCCTGCTAAACGCCAGGCCATAACCAATCCAACTAAAACGGTAGCCTCGATCAAACGTTTCATGGGAGGTAGATTCGATGAATCAGTTAAGGAGATCAGTCGAATGGCATACAAAGTTCAAAAAGGGGATAACAATACCTGTCGTGTAGACATTGACGGTCGGTTGTATTCTCCACAAGAAATTTCTGCAATCATACTTCAGAAAATGAAGAAGACAGCTGAAGACTTTCTGGGTCATGAGGTGACTGAAGCAGTTATTACTGTTCCAGCCTATTTCAATGATTCACAACGTCAGGCTACTAAAGAAGCCGGTGAGATAGCAGGTCTTACCGTAAAGCGTATCATTAACGAACCTACTGCTGCAGCCTTAGCGTATGGCCTTGACAAGAAGAAGCAAGACATGACGATCGTTGTCTATGATTTAGGCGGAGGTACTTTTGACGTATCGGTACTTGAATTAGGAGAAGGTGTATTTGAAGTTAAATCGACCAATGGTGATACCCACTTAGGAGGTGATGATTTTGACCATGTGATAATAGATCATCTGGCAGAGCAATTCAAATCTCAGGAAAATATAGATCTTCGCAAAGATCCAATGGCATTACAACGACTTAAAGAAGCTGCTGAAAAAGCTAAAGTTGAATTATCTTCTTCTTCGGAAACAGAAATCAACTTACCTTATGTAACTTCAGTAGATGGTGTGCCTAAACACTTGGTATTAAAATTAACCAGAGCTAAATTTGAACAATTGGCAGATGCTTTAGTACAACGCACATTAAAGCCTTGTGCAGATGCATTAAAGGACGCTGGGTTAACTAAAAACGATATTGATGAAATCATCATGGTAGGAGGTTCTACCAGAATTCCAAAAATCCAACAAGTTGTTGAAGAATTCTTTGGAAAAAAGCCAAACAAAGGTGTTAACCCTGATGAAGTAGTTGCCATTGGTGCTGCCATTCAAGGTGGTGTCTTAACCGGAGAAGTTAAAGACGTACTATTACTTGATGTTACACCATTATCCATGGGGATCGAAACCATGGGTGGGGTATATGATGTTGTCATAGAAGCGAATTCAACGATCCCGACTAAAAAGTCAAAAGTATATTCTACTGCCGCAGACCAACAACCATCTGTAGAAATTCATATCCTTCAGGGAGAAAGACCGATGGCCAAGGACAATAGAACAGTAGGAAGATTTATTTTGGATGGTATTCCACCAGCGCCAAGGGGAGTTCCTCAGATCGAAGTTTCTTTTGATATGGATGCCAATGGTATCCTGAACGTTTCAGCACTTGATAAAGGCACAGGAAAGCGTCAGAATGTCAGAATAGAAGCTTCTACCGGACTTTCTAAAGAAGAAATAGAAAGAATGAAAAATGAGGCAGTCGCTAATGCAGATGCTGATAAAAAAGCCAGAGAAAAAGTCGATAAGCTTAATGAAGCAGATGCCATGATCTTTCAAACTGAAAAGCAAATGAAAGAATTCGGTGACAAAATCCCTGCTGAAAAGAAAGCCCCTATAGAAGCTGCGCTTACAGCATTGAAAGCAGCACATCAGGCACAGGATTTAGATGCTATAACCCAACACCTTGAAGCCTTAAACACTTCATGGATGGCAGCATCTCAAGATATGTACAATGCCACTCAAGGCGATGGTGCTGGTGCTGATGCATCTGGAAATGCAAATGCAAATAATTCCAATTCAGAATCTGACCAAGTGACTGATGTAGAATTCGAAGAAGTTAAGAAAAGTTAGTTTTAAATAAAGTAATTGTGGAATGCCTCGATTTTGGTAATACGGAACGAGGCATTTTTTTATTCAGTACCTTTCAAATGACCCAAAGCTAATGCCATCAGGCATTTTCACATATTTTAACGCCACAAATGTCTATAATCCCTTTTACTCAAATAAACTGTATTTTATTTTCAATTTAATAAAAGTTATTAGAAAAATAATTGATTCACATTATTGCAATTCTAATATAAAACCTTTTGCGTCTTTTAATTGCACCAGACTATGCCCAACCTTTGCAGTTGGGCCACCATTTGTTTTTCTAATATTTGTTCAATTTGCTTAGGCCTTAAATTTATCTTTTTGCCAATTCCTTGGGTTATTGGCAATATAATTTTGAATGGTTTCAAATGATCGTGCATCACGAATAATATGGTCATGAAATCGGGGTTGCCATGCAAAATCGGCATGGATTTGTCGGGCGTATTTTGATACCACAGATTTGTATGACCTGACAATGGTTGAAATTGTCCCTGATTTTGGAGAAATTTTTGCCATTTGTTGGTTTTTGTTGGGGTTGGTCGGGTTGGTTGCGTTGTTAGAGACGTTGCATTGCAACGTCTCTACGGTATTACCGTTGTCATCAATCATATCCGGTTTGCCAATAATCAATATTCCGTGGGTATGATTTGGCATTACCACAAAATTTCCTAATTCTATAAACGAAAAATGATTGGAAATTTCCAACCAATATTGTTCTGCAATTTTTCCAATGTCATTTAATTGCATTTCCCTATCCACAATTTCACCAAAAAAATGTTCTCTGTTTTTAGTGCAGATGGTAATAAAATACGAACCATTGCTGCCATAATCCCAGGTTTGTAAACGGGAAGGTGGTATACGATATTTATTTTTGAATTTTTCCATCCCAAACAAACCTATTTAATTACATTCCTTTTTTGTAGTACTTGGCTTGCTGGTTTGGGGATTTATGTTTGTGCTCATTTTGTTAACGACCAGATAGTGAATTGTGTTTTCCTTTTAGTTCACCCTTTGTTCTTACTTTCTATCGTTACATTGAAAGTTTCTACGGTATCATTTTCCCAAGGATTGCCAAGTGCAATTTGCAATTCACTTATACCTTCGTTCATAACTTTAAAATAAAAGGTTTTCAATCCGCCTGCACCAACAGCTTTGTTCGATATTTCATTTTCTTTTTCCGTTAATTTTAGGTGATTTTCATCATGAGCATTTATTTTCCAAAAATATCCTGTAGTAGGATTTTCTGGAAGCTGCAATTTAATTACATCGCCTTTTTTGGTCAGGATTTTCTTTCCATTATCTGTATTATTTATCGTTATCATTTTTTTTAAATTAAAATTTGAAAACATCTGAAAAGTTCCAAGCTATATATTATAACGAAGCAACTTTCCAGATGTTTCAATGATACAAGTTTACCAAACGTAAATTTGAGTTACTTGTCCCCCGTCAAGAAGATAATTGATGGGTGAATTTTTTACTTTTGCGGTTGTAGCTAATACAGTTAGTGCTTCATTAGCCGAGTCAATGGTGTTGGCCAATTTTACCCAACCGGTGCCCACTACGTTCATCCATGAGTTGCGTGCATCGTTTGTTGAGAACAAAGCATTAACTCTTTTGTCGTTGTTCCAAACACCTGCACCAAAACTGTCTTCCATAGCACCACTTGCAGCAGGAGGATCTAAGATGGGAACTGCTTCATTACCGCTTACTATTGATGAACTGTTAGTACTTTCCACTATTAAAGATGGAACGCTTGCTTCCCCTGCTTCAATTTGAGCTAATGGGGGATTATTTACTGGCGATTTTGACATGATATTTTTTTTATAAATTAATTAATGATTTAAAACACATAAACTTGTTGAATAAAACTGTCCTTGATTATTACGTTAACATTTGAATTCGTAGTTTTTGCCGAAGCTAATTGGGTAAGCATGTTAAGAAAGGCAGTGTCGTTTGAATTGCCAATTTTCTTCCAACCGTTTCCACCACTAAGGTAAACCCAAGCGTTTCTGGTTTCATTAGTCGCCCATAATCCTTGAACTTTTACTCCATTAATGTTGTAGTTGTTTACGATTCCGGTAGCTCCATACACTTGTCCTTCGATACCGCATTGACCGAAAGCGATTTTGAAAAATCCAGATTCACCAAAACCTGTTCCCCAACTATTTTTACATATCCAGTATCCACCAGCGGTGTCATAACCAACGATGCATACACAATGACCACCTGCAAGCGTTCCAGTAGTATGTCTATAGATACCTGATCTGTAGCTAAAGAAATCATTATAAACACTAAAACAAGCTTCTACTGGTCCTTTGGTTGAGACAAATTCTTTGATGGCTTCAATGCCGTTGATTTTTGAATAGCCTGTAATTTTGGTTAGGTGGGTATCCCAACCGGCAAGTTTTCCTGAGCAATTTTGATCACCGGCAGTGTATGGATAATACGCTTCCTCCGTTACCCCTTGAGATTGAAAAAAGTTTAATGCTCTATCTGGCCACCAACCATTTCTGCAATTGCGACTTTCAGACCTTGCATGACAATAGAAAAGGTGCGCTTCTGAAAGGTCAATTGCATAAGTCGCACCGCGCAATATTTTGATTTGACTTTCGATTGAAGCAATTGTTCCGAATGCCACACAAGAACCACAATTTCCTTGATTTTTTACATCAGTTACGAAATTTCCTCCATTATTTCGCCAATCTAAAGATGCAGGTGCAGCAAATGTATCTGCTGACTTCATTGCAGAATCAGACAGATATTGCGTCAATGCATTAGAACATATCTGTTCCTGGTCTTCTAAACTTGGAGCGTCCGGTCCGGGAGTATATCCAAGTCGATGTTTTTTCTCTGCATCAGATAATTCTGATACGCTTGTGACGCCGGCTTCCCATCCGGCATTTGAACTTGCAATTGCATCTTGAATTGCACTAAGTTCTAATTTCTCTTTTGCCATTTTTATAAAAAATTGAATTTCGATGCTTACTCTGTTCAGTTTTCAGCTTCCCTGTCTTACTCTTTAAGGATTTTCAGATGACTCCATATTTGTTAAAGCAAAATTCAGTTTTTTGAAGTCTATATACTAAAGGAAATACACCCCTTTTTCTACCGGATTTTTACGGTATTTTTATAATGTGTGATTAGTCAATGAAAATTACAGATAAATAAATATCACCTCTAATGCTATTATTTTGAATGCATTAATATTTATGATATTTCTTTAAATGAGTTTGGATGAAATTTCTATGCTAGTGTCCAATCAAAGCAAAATGATTTTCCAATTCATCTTTATGGTAAAGAAGAAAAATGGCTTGGAATAAATGTCGTTGATAAAGTTACAGTCTTTGACTCTGCTTATAATAGTCTGAATTGGGATACCATATTGTTATGATATTTGAAATCTAAATTTTAAGAATTTGCTTTTGAAATAAAGCATTTTTTTGTACACTTTAAAGGGTGTGTCACATTGCTCTGGATTAGTGGGTCAACATCTTCCTGATTTTGTGGGTTACTTTATTCCGGATTTGATGGGTCAATATGCTCCGGATGAGGCAGCCGCACCCAAGAGGTGTTCTCGTCTTTATTGCGAGGTAAGATGTGTAACAATGCATTCTTTGTTTTTCGTATAACGAGACAGGTTATTCTCCGAATGCAACAGCTTGCTAGGCTATTTGCCAACGAATAATTAAGATTTCGGCAGTTATTCTTTGTCCTCCAATATTTCTAATAGTTTCTGGTTTAAGTATAATTTCTCTTTTCCTACTTTTTCTGATTTCAAAAATCCGTTTTCTTCCAACGCTATCAAATAGTTTCCAACTGTCTTTAAGTTTCCAATATTTTCGTCAATCAAGTGTTGACGTTTGGTATAAGGCAGACGAAATAAAATCTCAATCAGGTCTTTAGAATAAACTTTTGGTAATTTCTTTTTGATTTCCTTGGCAGTTTTCTCCATTGCGGTTGTGATTTTATTTAATCTTTTCAATCCTTTATTGGAAGTTACTTCAATCATATCTAACATATACAAAATGTAAGCTTCCCATTCGTTCTTTTCGGTTACACCTCGTAAACACCTGTAATATTCGACTTTGTTTTTAATGATATACTCACTCAAGTATATTGCTGGGGTGTCTAACAAGCCTGAAAGTTTTAAATACAATAACAATAAAATCCTTCCAGTTCTTCCATTACCATCCGAAAATGGGTGTATTGCTTCAAATTGATAATGCAATATTGCCATTTTTATTAATGGGTCTATTGTTATATTTTCGTTTATGAACTTTTCTAAGTTTGCTAATTTCTCACGGATAATCTGGTCACCACTTGGAGGAGTGTAGATAATTTCGCCAAGTGAGTTGCTCAATGTAGTTCCCGGTGTAACACGAATGGAAGCATCATTTTGTTTGATACATTGTACGATTTTTATGCAAAGATTAGTTGTTATAAATGGTTTTGTTTTCAATTGTTCCAAACCTAACCACAGTGCTTCTTTGTAGTTTAAAACTTCTTTTGTAGCGGAATGTTCGATTTTTCGGTCAGCAACCAAAGACTTATATAGTTCATCGTTTGTTGTGATAATATTTTCTACTTCGGAACTCGCTTTCGCTTCTTGTAAATATATGGTGTCTAAAAACAGCGTTGGGTTTGGGAGATTTATCAAAGTCACATTTAATTGAGCTAATGCTCGTCCAACCGAAATTGTTTTTCGAAGTATATTTTTAGTTTCTATGTCTTCCTCTGGTGGCAGCAGTGGCAGGTGGTTATATGGAATTTTTCGGTCAAATGTTCCCATTATGTTCAAATGTCTGATTTACGCTTGTTGTCAATACGGGTGTAAAAATACTAAAAAATTACTCTTGTTGTCATAATGAAGGTAAAAATTACTCTCGTTCAGCAATGAATAGTTATTATCGTTTCTGGATTGTTATTTATAATAGACGTTAGCTCAAAGAAAAGTTGATCCCTTCAAAATTAATAAATATGAAGGGATGGATCCACTTTTACTCATTTTTATTTACTTTTTGCATAGACGAATTTTCAGTGTCAGGTCTCGTCCGCAAGGCTATAAACCCGGTAAATGAAATTGGAAAGCTGAGAAAGGCTTTTATACTAATTATCCATATACAAGGACTTTTGCATCAATTTTTTACCAACTGCAAGGGGTGGGTCACATTGCGCTGGATTTAGTAGGTCAACATGTTCGGGATGAGGTAGGTGAACATGTTCGGGATTTGTTGGGTCACTTTACTCCAGATTTGGTGGGTCAATATGCTTCGGATTATGCGTTGAATTGAGATTTTGAAACTAAGGTACTGAAATACTCATTTCAAGGGAATTTCTGCATATTACTTTCGTAGAGTTATTATTTTGTAATTATGCGAAAGCAATTTATTTTTAGGGCATAGCTTAAATGGCAATTTAAAGTCCATTCAAATTCTTAATTCAAAATGCAGATCCACACTTATAGAAGGCCCTGTTGAATTACTCAAGAGCTCTGATCTTGTTCTGTTAGGGCTTATCGATATATTTGGTCCTATAGACAGTTTACGAATGATAGTGTATTTATAGTATAGCATTAGACTATATTTTCCGAAATAATATATGTTGCCGTATTTATCAAATATTGGATCTGTATTATTGATGACCTTTTTTCTACAGTGGGAATTGAATAAATAATCATAGGATATACCAGTACCAACATACATTTTATCATTAATCCTGCAACTTAATAATAGGGGAATGGTCAAATAACTATTGGTGTACGTTTCTTTAATCTGTGTTGGATTTAAACCATTGTTTATATTTCCATTAGTAAGAATATTGTTTATTTCAGTATGGAATTGATTAAGTTTATAACCTATCCCTGTAGTTATTTGAATTCTATAAGAGGCCTTATATTCAACCAATGTACTAATAGATACATTCAATCCTGCACATGAACTTGTAGGAATGGAAGAAAATTGTCCGTCCTTATGCGCAATAAGTTTATTAATGCCAATGCTAGGTCGTATAATCAAATCAAAAGTATTATTATTTTCTTGAGCGCCTAAGGAAGTAAGGATAAAGCAAAAAATTAAGATAGCATAAGTAATACTTCTAATTGTCTTGTGAAATAAATAGCAGACGATGTCAATTCCTGAAACTATACTTTGTGTAAATCCATTTAAAAATATAATCTTTGGCCGAAGTAGTTTTAACTTTGGCATAAGTTTATCAGTAAGGTTTTGTTTATCAAACGTTACTGTGATTTTGAAGGGACATTCGTTATCTGATTCTGGTATTGGGGGAGAGGGTTTCATATTTATTTCTAGGAGTGTTATTTTTTGATGTAATGGGTGTTATCAAGCCTAAAAATAATGCATTGTTTTTGAATATTGCAATGTTTTTGTATAATAATCTTGAACTGATTCATAAGCTTTTATTTGACTGAAGTGAGAAGCTGGATTTAAATCTTACAATACAAATCCTTTCGTTCCAATTTATAGCTCACTATTTGGGTTGGATCACATTACTCTTCATATTGTGTGTCAATATGCTCCGGATTATGGATGTCAATGGAACGCTCAGGTAATTAATGTCAACTTCTAATGCAATTATTTAGAATTCATCAATATGTATCGATATTTCTTTAAATTGGCCTGAATGAAACTTCTATGCCATGAAACATTACCCATTATAATAGAGGCTAGTCTCGGATACCATTTTGTTCCATGGCTTAAATCTTTGAGAATGAATTTATATATATTAGCATTGCATTTGGTGCCTAAATTTCCAGATAATAGTTAATATGTCATTGATTTTAATCCAACGAGTAATTCAATTATTGCGTTGTTCTAATTAGATCCAAAAAAAATATTGTATTTTATTTGGAAATTCAAAATATCTATTATATTTGTTGAACGGAATATAATTAATTGAGGAGTTTTATTCTAACTAATTCAGTTTTTTATACCAGAGTATTTATTTATTAACTAACCGCTGTAATGATTAGACTTTTTCATTGCCTATATCTTCATTTGAATTATTTGTACTAATTTTAGTTATACATAATTCGACAAATATTAATGAGAGCATTTCATTAAGAGTTATTGATTCTAAGTTAATTTCTGAATTATATTTAAGTCTATTTTTATCTTGGTCTTTACTTAGATGTTGTGGTTTATTTTATATATAACAAAAGTTATATATTGGAGGTAAGTGTGAAATGATAATTTTGTATGAGTAATTACTTTACGAGTTGAGTTCTAAACTTAAATTGGAGGTGTGATAACTAATAAATAGTTATTTACAGCAATAAGCTTTTAAATGTATAAATTAGTTTTCGTTGAATTCTAAAATTCAACGAAGTATTTCATATTTACAGGTGAATATATTATTGGCTAGATTCAATTTGTTTTATTAAATATATACAATATGATAAAAAATTTTATTAAAATTTTAGAAAACTTTTTCAGCCTAGATTATACTGGTAAAAAGGATATTTGGCTGACAAGACAAGAATCCTTAACCTTATTTGTAGGTATTTTAGGTGTGCTTTTACCTATTTTGCTATGGGGCTTTACCTATTGGGATCTTAAATTAATATGCCCATTAGAATCCATAAGTCATTATTACTATACAAGAGTTTGCGGAATTTTTGTAGTCATTATGTCAATGTTAGCCTTGCTTTTGTTAAACTTCAAGGGAGAAGAGCCAATTGATTTTATTATTTCCTTTATTGCAGGTCTATTTTCAATATTTGTATTATTGTTTCCTACAGATAATATTTCTAATGTCTCATCTTGTTGCAATACCCCAAGTCAAATTGATGCTTGTGTGACCTTTATTTCAAGTAACCCTGATCGAGAATTATTTCATTATGTTTCGGCAGGTATATTTTTGGGCTGTCTAACATTTATGTCATTATTTTCATTTACAAGAGTTAAAAATGACCAAATTACTCCATCTGGAAACATGAAACTTAATAAAAAACTTAGGAATATGATTTATATTACAATGGGAATTATTATGATTTGTGCAATGGCATTTATTTATATTGGCCCCAAAATATTATCTCAGGAGATTTATAATAAGTATAGTTTGACATTTTGGATGGAGTCTATTGCTGTTTGGGGTTTTGGGGTTAGCTGGATTATAAAGAGTAAAATTGTTTTGAAAGATTGAAATTTGTTTTAGTTATAGAAAATAGCCATATAGCATATTGATAATAATTATATTATTTTTTATGTCAGTATTAATTGGTTAAGTTAATCAGATTGAAAAAATGATTTTTGCAAATAAGAAATGAGTTTAAATTAATATATTTTGCATACACTTATTGTATATAATGGGATTGTTTTGGGGCCACTTTTAGGCATTGAGTCAGACGAAGATTATACCATATGTGTATTAATAGAAATCTCCAATTTTGAAGATATTAATGCATTTTCAATTAATATTGATGGTTTGAGTATCAAGCCTAGTAAAAAATTAACATTAATTGATAAATATTTCTATTTACGTTTTGAATTTAAAAAACCTGGACTTGCAGATAAATACCAATTTATTCAATATTGTGTAAACTATAATGATACACCATTAAAAACTTTCAATAATCATTTTATTTTTAGTTTTAGGATTCCACCTTCGAATTGTGTTCCTTCAATAAGTTTTGTTTCATGCAATGGAACAGACATTTATCCTAATGATGTTCCGTTAAAATATTATGAAGGATGGGAGAAGCTCCTTGATGTTTCGCCTGATTTTCTGATCATGGGTGGAGATCAAATTTACGCAGATTCAATACTATATAAAATTAATGGAATTGATAAATATTTTAAAGATTTAAAAATACCGATTCCACCAGATATTATTAGACAAATTGAATCATTTTATTTAAATCTGTATATAAAAAGTTGGTCAAATAGCAATATGGCACTCGCGCTAGCTACTATACCTAACATAATGACATGGGATGATCATGATATATTTGATGGGTATGGTTCATATAATGATGAATTTCAATCGAGTCCCATTATGATAGCCATTTTTGAATCTGCTAGGTTTTATTATGAGCTATTTCAATTGCGAACAATGGAAAATAAAACGCTATATGAAAAGCCAGTGCGTGGAACACAACTAAAGATAAGGAATTATTGGATAATTTGTCCAGATACCCGTACAAATCGCACTCGTACTAGAATTTTATCCTGTGGTCAATATCTTAACTTAGAGGCATTGTTGAAATCAATTATTATTAATGATGAAAATTTAAATATTGCAGAAGGTTCTTCAAATTCGAATTTTACAATTTGTTTTGTGCTTCCAGTTCCGATAGCACATAGGAATTATTTTTCCATAATGGATCAAATATCCAGTTTAAATATATATTCAAAAAAGCGCAATATTATAAAGAATTTAAAATTCTCAAATAGTGATGACTTAAGGGATCATTGGGATCATTATTATCATAGAACGGAGCAATTGAAAATGCTTAATCTTATCTTTGATTTTGGTATTTTATTACATCCTAAATATTTATTAATACTTAGTGGAGATGTCCATTCTAGCGGAGCTTCCAGTATTTCTAAACGCAATAACGGTACTGTAATTGGAACAGCCACTCAATTGGTTTCATCACCCATAGTTAATAAACCAATTACATCTTTTTTAAATATTTTTTTTGGTTGGCTTTCTAGAGATAAAAATAGATTGGAAGGATTTGAACTAGATTTTAAATATTTTGGAACTTTTAAAAGAAAGAATATAATTAAACGAAATTTCATTAAAGTTTCTCAAATTGAGAATAAACGCTTAAACGCATCAATTTATGTTGAAGAGAATTCCGGATGGAAAAATACTAAACCAGAATTTAGGAATTTAAATAAATTTAAATAAAATTCTTAAAAAGTATATGTTTATAAATGCACATGAAATAAATTATTAAAGGCAAAACATTCATTGTTTTTACAGTTTTTATCGAAACTTTAACACACCCAATTTTTTTGGAGAGCTTGGAATTCAATAAACAGTAGAATTGTTAAAGTTGAATTCGTGGAAATATATCAAAATTTATCCCACCATACATTTGAAAACCACTATCAACAAACCTGTAATTGTAATTGTCATGACCATAAACTCCACTTATAAAGAAACCTAGATTATTTTCTAAGTAAATATTTGCGGTAAGTTCGACTCTCATTCTTTGTACTGATCTATGTGGGTTTGTAATATATTCTGATGTTAATTCCAACAAAAAACGATCAAAATGAGTAGATTTAAGCTTTGTCATAAAATCAATGCCAGACTTAATTCTTGCGCGCCCGTAGAATTTAATATCCTCATCCGAATATCCTCCAGCATTAAAAGCGTAAAGAAGCTTATCGTGATAAAGGTCAATTCCAAGTTTGTATCCCAACCATTGTGTCAATATGTTGTCATTATCATATTTAATTATAGTTCTATTTTTTATTATTATTTCAGTATAATTAGTTGAAAAATTACCACTTCTGCGATTTAAGTTATCAGATAAATTCGTTTGATCATTGAAGGTACTATATAAACTCTTACATTCTAGCGTTCCGTCCTTATAGTTTTGATCAAAGGCACAATCAGCTTGACCATTTGAGTAATGGCCAGATTCATAAGAAATGGCCAAAAGATTGATTTTGTTATTATGAATAAACCGGCATAAATGTTGGTAACCAAGAATGCTAATTCTATATGAAGGTGTCTTTACTGGCAATGAATTTTCTTGATACATTCTGATCTGTGGTCTGAATGATATATACCACGCATTAGCTTGCTGTTTAGCTTCTATCGTTCTAGCATTCTGTAGTCTTCTTACAATGTTATTATAAATTGACATCCGAATTATTGGATTGGCTTCAAAAAGAATTTTCTCTTTATCTCTTCTTAAACTGTTTTTAAAACCAATATCAGGCTTATCACCAATTGGATAAACGGCATTAAATTGACCTTTTAAAAGGGTCGAGTATATAACAATTATAGCAATTAATGTATTTTTCATGTGTCTAAAATAATTTTTTCAAGACTTATCGTATCAGGATTGTTAATTCCATTTACTAAAACATCAGCTCCAGTTTTATGATTTATATATACCAAAATGTATTTTATACCTTCTGCTTTTAACTTAATATCTAAAGTGTTTTTAAATGATTTTAAACAGCTTACAACAAATAGATTGTCAATTTCAATATTGAATAATTCATTCAAACAAACCCTGACAAAAGCTAATTGTGTCGGAGATGCTTCAATAATTTTAATAATGCAAAATCTCTGTTTAATTGATTCACTAGGCATAAAAGAATAGTTTAAAAAATATGAATTATTACACAAGTTTAAGTAAATTTCTAATAAAAACAATTTTTATTTTGATAATTTTAATTTATCAATTTAATTAAGAGATATTATATTATCTTCTTATAATCTATTAAAAGTTAAGGAGGATATCTTTCCTAAGGAATTTACACGAATATCATACTTTACCCAATCATTAGCGCTTGCCCCATTACAAAACGGGATCTCTTTAACTAGTCTTGTCATTATTGTAGGGACTTGCTTACCAGACGCATTAGGAACTTTCTCGCTTATAGCGAGATAAGTTGAATACTCGTCAGCAATCTCCCAGGATCGAAATTATAGCAGAGTAGAAGACAATAAATTGACATAGCAATATGCCTATTTTGTAAATCCTTGATCTGAGATTTAGTCCAATGTTTTTTACTTATAGTGGTTTTGAGATGTATGGCTAATGGTGGATGCTGTTAAAAGTCAAGGTCAATTATACTATAAAACTTGCAATGATTGAACAGAGAATTAGTCCTATATAAAAAATTGCTACTGAGGGGAAAAATAATATTTTCCAAATATTTGTAAATTTTAGAAGCTCTTGCTGATTTCCGCTCATTCTGCTTCTTAAGTCAAAAATGTAGAAGCCTACTAAAATTTGCTTTTCAAATGATGTGGTAAAATCTGGACTATTTAAAAATTTGGAAATTTGAATAACCCTAAAAATAAACCCTCTTTGGATTCTTCTGTACCATCCATCAATAAACCAAAATAATAAAGGAATTACAGTTGTGGAAAGATAATGCCCATGAAAATGAGTAGTTTCATTATCTTTTCCTAAGGCCAAAACAATTGCTCCACCCCATAGCCCAATGGTCCAATATTTAATGCTTTGTGTTATAGTATCTATTTTATCAATGGAGGAGTTCAAATGGTCTAGCTCCTTTTTTAACATTTCTAATTGAAAGTAAAATGCACTTCCTTGATTTTCCATTTTAAGCATATTTTGATTAATTAATTTACTGAAAGAGCAGTCGGTTTTAGATTTTTTTCTTCTCCTAATGGAGCTAATAGTGAATGGCGACCAACACAAATGAAAGTTGATCCAGAAGTAAATGCTATTCCTTTGATAAATTGCGATACTAAGGACATTTGTGATATTTTTATATTAGACCTTATGGCCAATTGAATAATAATGGTTTCTTTTTTTAAAGTTTGTTAAAAGCACAACTCTGTCTATATTAAATTACCTTCTAAGAATTAATTTCTTCATGTAATGATTTAGATAATTCAGATATTTTAGTGATAGAAATTACATTATCATTTATTTCAATTTCAACTACCGGATTAATCCCGAAAACCAATTTGTCTCTATCATTTTCTAGAAAATTTAAATCAACAATATTAAACACGGTTGACATACCAATTTGAATGCTATGTACCTTGCCTGCCTCATCATAATTATATGGACGAAGACTCTCGGTTGATAAATAACATTTATTAAATATATTGGTTTTGTTTATATCTAGTATATATTCTTTCTGTGCTAGAAATAGTTTAAAATAATAATAACCATTACCCTTTTCAACAGAAATATCTTTATTATTGATCTTTAACTTTGCGTTGTCAGAAGTAATTCTATATCTGAATTTAATTGCAATATTTGCTGCTTTAGAAATTGTGTCTTTAAATAAGCTTTCTTTAAGTATGTAGCTATAAGCGAAATTTTTGTTAAAAATAGATGCTATTCCACTTCCGAATATTTTTAAATATAGAAAAATATTTATAACATTATCCCCTATTGAAGAAATGCGTTTTATCAATGGCTTTCTTAAATTGTTAAGAATATTTTTCTCATATTCAAGTAAATGCTTTGATTTTTTCTCAGTATACTTTGCTTTAAAACTATCTAGCAACTTGGAAACAGTTTTTCCATCAATATATGGCTTTAAATTTAGTAAATTTTGCTTGAGCATGGTGTTATAGTGGTACTCACGAAAATCATTTTCAGACAAACAAATAATCGAGTCTAATCTTGCTTTCATAAAACATGCTTCTCTGGCTGATATACTTGCGAATCCACCAAATGCAGAAAACTCGGATCCTGGTAAATCTTCAATTCTATATCGAGGATTATCTACATCACTAAGTATTACCGGGAAAATACCAGCTCTTTCGGCTAGCTCACTTTTGCCAGATTGATTTAAGGCAGATTCAGTTATTGTAATCAAAAAGCTGGCGGCAATTTTATCCTTGTCTTCCCTAGAACATTCAGAAAGCAACTTATCAATTTCTCCTTGTGAGTTACCCAAATTAATTAATTTATAAAGATCCTTAAAGCTTGACTCACTTAAACAAGTTTCTGAATTTGATTCTAAGCAAAGTTTTTTGTATTTCTTCCAGATTAATTCCCAGACATCTCTAGTTCCAATTGAAATTTGCCTATCTTCAAGTGTCTCTTCCAATGCATTGTAAGTGGATTTGATCAAATCAATGTTGAATAGTGCATTTAGATTAAAATTTCTAATACTTTTCAGATAATTTATTAATGTATTTTTAAATAATACACTGGTATAAAACTTAGCTACTTTAGCTTCTTCATTAATCTTGCTTTGTCCATGGATCATTCCTACTAAATCCGTTACGATTGCGTAAGCCTTTCCAAATTCACCTTTGAACTTGTTTTCCATTAGACTGGATAATTTACTTTTCTCAAGATCTCCTAATGGGTCTAAAGATTTTAATTGCTGTACTTTAACTTCATCTGGAATTGAAGGGTCGACAAACAAAATCAGACGATCTCCATCTTCAACAGATTCAAAGTCATTGTAGTATCCCATCTTAAAAGCTTCTTTGATTGGCTCATTGTTGAATGTACCACCATCTATGTAGGCATAATTCATCTTATCAATATTGACATTTTTTGGTTTCCATTCTTTCTTCGAATATTCATGTTTATACCTTTCTAAGACAACTGGTGCAAATCCAACTGGAAATGCACCACTCGCAATAGCTGAAGCAGTTATAATAGACCATGTTTCAGTAGAATTTAATGATTTTCCATTTTTTATACTATTGACGGTTCCTTTTGGTGAAATAGTAATATATCGACTATCAGTTCTTAATTCGGTTATATCTTCAAACAAAAAGTTAAATACTCTCAATTCATTATGGTTATTAATATTGGTGGCTGTTTGAAATGTTTTCACCAAACTTGGCGGATCATCTAAATTTGTTCCCTTCTCTCCATATGCCATTGGCGACATATTAGCCATTGAAAATGCCATAAGAGTTCTATCTCCTAAAAGTTGTCTATTACTTACATCAATTTTTTCTGTGCCCTCCAGAAAATAATTCCTAACTAGATCAATTATCGCGGTTCTATTCAACAACCCAAATGGCTTCAATGGATCAAAATCAGCTTCCTTAAATAATTTAGCTGTATCTATTTCTTTTACCCATATCAGCTCTTGCATTAATTGAGCAACTTCCAAAGCCAACATCTTGCTTTTAACATCTTCTTTTAATGCTTCTTGAGAATATGTTTCTTCTAGTCTTTTCTCAAGCTCCAGAATAACATTTTCCTTACTTGTACCAATATGGTTTAAAAAGAAATCTTTGTACATGATTGATTTATAATCAATCAAGCAGCGTACCATAATAGCCAATGACACTGAACCTGCACTTGCCCCACTCATACCATCAAGAATTACATCTTCATATTTATTTCCATACTTGTCTTGACCAAATAAGACCAATAGCTTTAATGCCTCAGTCAAAGCCGCACCGGAAAAAGCACCTAGTGAAACACCACCTCCCATAGAAAGACACACTTTTAAATTTTTACCTGCCATACAAATTTTTTTTTTAAAGTATAAGAAGAATTAAAATAGGTTATTTTGAAATATTGAACCGCTTAAAATGTCTCTCTTTGATGTGACAAATCAAAAGTTCTAATATTTCATAAAATTAATCCATGAATTTATTAAATATAGGGCAAAGTTATTCTTCAATAATTTGCAATTAACATAAATTTAGTTATATATTTAAAATATTTATATAATCTAAATCAAATATAGTAATAAAGTGAACAGAAAATTTCCTGAAAAAAAGTAAATTTTAAATTTATATTTTCTCTATTATTTTTTTTATTTAAAAACTAATACAATACCTAAGTTGTTGAATTGATCCAAGTGACAAATCATTCATGATAAATTGGTTATTAATGAAAACTTACAATATCAATGAAATCTTACAAAATTCTTTAAGACATAAGAAGTAACAAAGCAAATATAATAATATTTCCTATTGTATTTACTTTAAAATGGATTATTTTTAAATAAATGAAAATTAATTGATTTATGATTAATGTTGCATCTAATGAGAAATACTAAACTGTAACTATATGCGATAATACAAAATTTCAATGTTGACAATACCTTTCTCAATTTTAACATATTTACATCCAATGCCTCGTTAAATTTTAACTAAATTCAATTTCAAGAATATTAATTATTTCTCTAAGTGAATAAAATCTTAGTATAAAAATATTATCAAGTTAAGGTATTATCAATATATTTTAAAAGTATATATGACAAAATATGAAGTCTTCATTCTTAAATTGGAAATTAATCACTTTATATTTCTGACTAATATTAAAAGATTATTATTCCAAATAATTACAAGATAAATAAAAATATTTTCAAACCAAATTATTGTAAATTTTTTTTTATTTTAATAGTACAATCACTCTTACCCGTATTTATAAGTTTACTTGCCCTGATGTATAAATAAGCTCCATTTGCATTGAACCATACTTGGTTATTTCTATAGTTTAATGCACGAGGTAATATTAATTTCATTATTGGTAATTATAGCCAAGCATTATTTTTAGTTTGTCCTGAGATTTATATTGATCTATTTTAAAGTAAACTTTTATATTGAAGTTAATTTCGCTTTAACTCTTCTCCTAAGTCTCCCATTTCAATTCTTGCTAATTTACTAACTATTTGTGCTATATACTGTTTATTTGGGTTAATTGTAATGTCTGTTATATCGAAATTAATACAAATAAATCCAAATAACCCAAATTTATTATCAAATAAAGGTATGGAGGTTGATTTAAAAATTCTATTCTTGAATTTAAGCTGATATGATATTAATGGTTTAATATCTAATGATGTTGATGAATAATGCTTTATTAGTTCAGGTGCAAGTTGAGACGCTGGAGAGCCTAATTTGCGATCTGTCATGTTGTTCGCAATTGCCCTTACAGAATGAATAGGATCACGAGCATCGTGAAGGACAAGTTCTAATTTTACATCAGGAAACATTTGTCCAATCGTTTCGATTATTGTTTTTGGCACTTTAAACAATCCGTTTTTATATTCCTCTAAATCCTCAAATTGATTTATTTGATATTTTCTCAATAGTTCTTTATAACTTTTGCTTTCATTATCATTTAGCAAAATATTATTAGATTGACCTAGATATATTAAATCAGACCCAGCATGATAATTATCTTCTCTAATAAATTTATCGACATTAATCATAAATTTTTCATGGTCAAGTTTTAATGTTTTTTCGTTAGGACTCCAAACTATTGGATAGTTATTATATGCAACTAGTGGTGGCCCAAATGCATCTTTTTTATAATCTTTTTCTTTATGAATTTGAGTATAAGAAGTGGTAGCAAAAAAAGTAAGTAAAGCAGGAAGAATTGCGATTAAGGCTAAAATGGCATTTTGTGCAAATGAACTTAAAGAAGCTTTTTTAGTTAATATAATATCTATTGTAATTCTATCTGACGCTGTGATATTATGTGATTTATCGATTAACTCAAGAAAGCCATTTTCTACAAGGAATGCCGAAGGAAGCAACTCTTTATTATTAATCCATAATCTTTTGACCCCTTTTATTATGGAAGTATTCGGTAATGTCCATCTATAAGTATTATACTCCCATTTAGAGAAATCTAAAACAATTGAAATTATATTTTCTGACATGATGAAATGAATTGTTTGTTTTGAAAATCTAAAATTGACATAATTTTATTTTGAAAAGTAAATTCTCTCCTTTGTATATCTGCTCCATTTGATTTAGAAATAAGTTCTTCAAAATTGTTTATTTGATTTTCCAATCCTTCAAACAAACTTTGGTAAGATTTTGTTTCAATGATAAAGTTCTTCCATAATTCGATTACTGGTTTCTCATTTTTCGTTTGATAATCAATAAAGTTTGATAATTTACCAAATTTGCATGCTCTCCACCTATTTTCATTTAAAAGCTGGGAATTATAATCATTTGGTTCTTTATCTTCAGAACATTTTAAAGTAATTAATAAGCAAAGTGAAACAAATAATTGAACCATGTGAAAATCTGAATGGGAGTCAAACATCCTGTATTCAATAGTTGAATATTTTTCATTGAAACGAATGTCCCACCATTTGTTGCTATAATTTTTATCCTTATTTTTTGAATCTAATAAAGTAGTGAATTTTATGTAATCATTGAAATTTTTGAAATATGGAGGGATACCTGTATTTGGAAGTAATGATAATAGAATATTCCTAAATGAAGAATATAAAGTATCTTTTCCTTCATAAAATGGTGAATTGCCACTAATCGCTATCAGCATAGGAACATATTGTCTTGCTCTATTAATTATTGAGATGGAATTATTTGGGTCAGTTATTCCAATATGAACATGTAAACCACAAGTATTAACCATTGATAAAACTTGGCCAAACATATTGAATAAATAGTCACACCTGTCATTAATTAGTTTTTTTTGATTTTCGCAGATTAACCCTGGATATGTTCCACTGCCAATTATTTGAGTCTCTTTAAATTGATTGGATAAAAGGTGCCGGTTTTCTATAGCTTCAATATATAGTTCATTTAATGAAGTGTGCACTTCAGTCTTTAATTCAATTTGGTGGTCAAATAATTCAAATGAAATATTATTGAAATTTTGAGATTTCAAGTGAGAAGAAGAGTTTACATAAAATTCCTCTTCAATTCCAAAGGAAATTTGAATCTTATTTTGACTCATATGGATTAATATAATTACCGTTAATATCTAATGTTGATTGGGAATATTTTTCATATTGATTCCAGTACTCATTGTAAAAATTACCATCTTTTTTGTGATTAAAACTAAAGTATAATAGAGGTCTTGACTCATTTGATAAATTTTCACTACTTTGATGCGGTGTTAACCCTTTAAATATAACTATATCCCCCATATTTAATTCTACAATCACTCCTTTTTCTAGATTGACTTGCTTGACTTCATTTTGGTTCATATGCCTTATTTCATTTTCAGTAGAGAGTAGTTTATCATGATAACCTTTAAAAAATTTAACAGCGCCATTTTTTTCGTTTGCTTTGCATAGTGATATCATAACAGAAAATAGTGAACTTGGAAATATCCCTTGACACCAAGCATAATCTTGATGCATGGGATAACCCCTTGAGCCAGCAGGTTTATAAATTAATTTGTCCTTTAATAGCGAAATTTCTGAACCTTCAAAGAATTCTAAAATATTAATAAAATTCTTATTTTTAAGCAAATTTTTATATATTTTTGAAATATTTATAATTGGGTCAATTCGATATATTTGCGAATTTACTTGATTGAATTTGATTGGGTTAGACTCTTTATTATTATTAGCAATTAATAAAAGTCTATTGCTTTCAAGAATTAGCGTTTTAACATATTCATCGTCAAAGAAATTTGATAATACAACAAATCCATCCCTTTCATATAGTTCTTTTTTTTTGTTAATGACTCCATCATATATATTCATACTTATTTGTAATTTTTATTTTTTTATTTTTGTTATGTTTTTTAAATAATACAATAGAAGAATTATATTAAAACTTGTAATGAAGTGTGTTTGAAACTAAAATTTAAAGTGATGAATTTTCTATGATATTTTTTTTTAAGATATTAATGAATATTCATGATTATGTTGAACAGCTAGGGCAATTTGTAACGCCACCCATGATTTAAATGGAAGACAGTCAAAAAGTAAGACTTTCATATTTTATGCCTAATTTGCGGTTTAATTTAAAGCTTTATTCTTTGCGAAGCCTAAAAATAATAGTTAGAATTTAAATATTATAATTTTTTTTAAAAAAAATTATATTTAAGTGGCTTTTGGAAAATTTAATGATTTAAAAAGTAAATATTTCAGCATGTACATTTTATTGAGCTGTTTTTAAATTGTAGTTTTCAATTGAGTGATAATGGATCCGACACTCTAGGAGATTTGATAGTGATTGTTGAAATTTGCATAATCCAGTCCATATTTACTCTCTAAAACTTGACCAAAGTGACCACCCAAATATTAATATTAAAAGGAATTTAAATGGATGTAGATATTACAATCAACTCCAAGGCACCCATCCCATATAATAATCCGATCTCAATATGCCATTACTTTCACCCAAGAAAACATGCTAATAATCCAATCATTTATATATGTAATAATTATAAATTCAAAATATTGAATATGACCACTCGAGAAGCCCCTAACTTATTCAATTAAAAACGGATATGATTTCATCTACAAGTAGATAACATTGCCAAATCAATAATAAACGAGAATTTAATTTCGCCTACTTAAGCATTTTCACTACCTTAGACATAACTATGAACTGAAATGATCCATTAAATTTGAAGAACCAAAACAAAAAATATCCCTTAACAAAGCCTTCTTGAAAGTAAAGCCCATTAAGACTGATATCGAACGGTTCAATGCTAATCTTTTGAAATTATTATCGTTGTGCTGTCAATGGTGTGGATTTATTGATTCAAATTCAAATTATTAATTTCTTGGTCGCTAAAAGAGGTAGGTCACTTTGCTCTGGATTTTGGCATCATAAACCACTCAAATTCCACTTTTTTATCAAATTTAGGATGGGTTGCTTTACTCTTGATTTGGCGGTTCAATATGCCCATGATTTTACATAGAACAAATTCATCCACAAATTTCACTTGATTTTTTGGCTAATTGAATCTTCTATAGAAGTCATATGTAATTGCAATCTAGGTATATCTGTTAGGTGATTCATAATATATAAAAATATAAATCTATATTAATATAGAAGAGAAGTTTATTTATTATTTTCAAATTGATTTTTTCACAGCATGATGGTTTTGAGATTGATGCGGCTGAGCATTTTAGTTGTCTGTTTAAGGTGAATACTTGAAAATAATATTTAATACCTTTCCCAAAATGAAAACCGGATTTGTTCTTCTTGATTGAATCTCAAAATATGCACAGTAATCACTTGCTATAAGTTAATTTGAAATATCCCATATTTTCAATTGTACTTATTGAACTAAAAGAATAGCCTCCTGAAATAAAGAATTGTTTAAAAATATGAATACTTGCTTCTATTGTTGACGAAAACAGTACTTTTGATGGTTTAACCTGATTATCATCTTCAAAGAATTTTAAGTAATCTTTGTTATTATTATAGAGAGCTTGTCCATATATTTTGAATTGTGCTAAACCAGATAGATTTTCATCAGAAGGGGAGCCAAATAGTGGGACTAAAAATCTTATTTCAGTGGAAAACTGTCCTGAATGGAGGTAAATGTTTTTAGTGCCCCCGTTCTTTGTAGATTCATTAAGTTTATATCCTCCTTTTATATCTAACTGTAAGCCTCTAGTTTGATAATCTTTGTCCTTGTTAAAATACCAAGTTTTAGAAAAATAGGAATTAAGTAATCCTCCATATATATTTTGAAGTTCATTGCCAAGACTTTTTATTGAGTCATCTGGATTTGTAGAAAGTGTTGGAATAGATGATAATATATAAAAATCTAAAAAAGTTTTTTTACCCAACTTAGCATATAGCTTAATAGCTTTAATATTCACTCTCGGCACCGTATTTGTTAGATTAATTCCCAGTTGCTGAAATATTTCAGATCCTGTTCCATTCAAACTATCAGAATCCATTAAGTTTATAGACGGTTGAGTATAATTTAGTTTTCTTGCAGGTTCAAATCCTTGTCCAAATGACAAGTTTGTTCCTAGAACAAATAGAATAAAACTCAATTTTTTTTTCATATTTTTTACAATTATAGTTCATAACTTAAAGGAACGTTGATGCCATTCAAATTAAAGCTATTACTTTTAACATAAGCCAATCATAATAGAGTCAATGTTCCAGGTGGACTATCTTTTATTTTAGTGAGGACAGTTCAGTCCTAGTTAGATGACAACAACCGATAACTAAACAAAATCCAATAAGGTAAATAAAGAATACAAAACTTCCTTAAGACAAATCTAAGCCGAGGTATGCAAGCATTGCTTGCTTTAGAGTCTTTGTCCAAGCCAAATATTATGACAATATTTATCTTGCAGAATTGATGCATTTCAAACATCATCCGTGATTAAGTTGGTTTTAGAAAATAAAGGTCACGGAGTCAATAGAAGTATGTTAAGTTCCTGTTGAATTCGCGTTTTGTTAAGCAAATATAATAATATTTTTTATCGTAGTTAATTTTCAGTATATTATTTTTTAATAAATTTTATATTTTTTATTTAAGTATTACCCAGTACTTATTTAATTAACAAATCAACACTTTGGTGTCTACCCAAATATTAACAATGCATAGATGTAGACAAATTATATTATTCCACATTTACATTTTCACTACCTTCGACACACCTAGGAATTGAAATGATCCATGAAATTAAAAGAACGAAAACCCAAAATAGCGCTGAATAAAGCCTTCTTGAAGGTAAAGCCCATTAGGACTGATATCGAACGGTTCAAGGCTAATTTGATGCAATTATTTTCGTTGTGCTGCCAATAGTATTTGGATTTATTGATTCAAATACAAAGCATTAATTTCTTGGTCGCTAAAAGGAGAGGGTCACTTTACTCAAGATTTTGGCATCATTGACTACTTCAATTCCTCTTTTTTATCAAATTTAGGGTGGGTTACTTTGATGCGGATTTAATTGGTCAACATTCGCCTGATTTGATGGGTCAATTTACTCCGGATTATGCAGTGGGTCAATCCGCTCCGGATTATGCATCTGGTGGCTTTCTGTCCACCGACCTAGCAAGGCATCGGAAATAATGCGTTTAATTGTCTTTGCCGTGTCTGCTTGTGTGGTTGAGTATTTTTTATTTTTCGGAGAGGAGGAGATTTTTTTTTAATTCAATTTTGACTAGGCTGCAAAGGATCTTACGCGTGTGCAATGGTTTTGGTTAGTTGAATATCTCACGTATCATATTCTTTATTGTTAGGTTTTCCAATTTGATTGCAACAGATCTAACATTGTCGAGTTCCTCTCTCCAATGAAGTCTATCATTGTAAATAATTCCAAGTAGATAATATATATCTGGCACAGAATGTCTAATTGTTTCACAGTAATCTAATTTCTTTTTAGTTCCATGTTCTGCAAGGAATAGTAACTGTTTTGCAGGGTCTGCAATTTGTTGATGAATTAATTTTTCTATTCTTACTCTTACCCCAAAGCAAATTGCCAATGGGTCATAGTTTGTTTGGTCGTTGAGATATTTTTGAACTTCGGCTATAATAAATTGATGAAATCTAATTGAGTCACCCCACGAAGCTGGTAAACTCAAAGCAGTAAATTCAGCAGAAATATTTATCGGTGTCGGCTCAAAATGAAAATGATGTTTATCTACATTCTGTTGGATTGTTGCGTCCTCTCTTTTCTTTATCAGTTTAACCAAGTTTGGATTTGAATGATATGGAACATCTTTGAGGTAAACGACTTTAATTTTGTGACGATTAAAGCAAAAATGGTTAAAGAAAAGTGGGTCTAAATGTGTCATTAAAATTGGAAAGAAATTTTTCCCTTGTAATTTCATTTCTTCAATCATTGTCGTTATGAAATACTGAAATGAAATTAAGTTTGCATCATCTAAGTAGTCAAATATTTCATCAATGATTAAAATACAATTCCGTTGTCTGAAATTTCTTTTTGCTTTCATTAGCATTGTAATGAATGATAACACGTCTCTTTGACCGTTTGAAATTTCATGTGCTTTTGGCCACTCAACAATTAAGCTGTTGTGGTTTTTGTCTTCCTTTGGTCTGATTGTATGTCGAGTGGTATTAAAATTGGAAATTGTTTTTTCGTAGTATGCTTTGTCATCAAGATAACAAGCGTAATTGACAGCTTTTTTAAAATTCGCTGCCATAGTGTTTGCAACATCAATAATTTGAAATGCTGCCAAGTAACTATCAACATCAGTTTTTATTTCATCAAACTTTCTTATGATATCTGCCAATTTAGAAAATTCACCTATTGCTTGGATTTCTGCTTTTTTATTGGCTTCAATCCAATTTTTTATTACTTCGGATGTACCTGCTTGAGCATTTATTTCGGCTTTAAGGTCATTTAGTGATTTTGAATTTTTCACTTGACCAAACTTTGAAAAATCAACTTCGTTTGCAATGTCCCATAGCAATGGAGCACAATTATAAGCATTTGAAATATTTGGTAAAATTTTTCCATTTGCACCGAATGCTTTTTTTGCATCACCTGAATTGTAACTGAACGCAACTTTTGGTGGAATGGTCGGCACTAGAATAGTTGGTGAAATTTCTAATGAAGATTTAACAATTACATTTCCACCAATATTCATTTTAGTAGCCTTAGCCATCAATTGACTATTGATAACGAAAACATCAAACTCGTTGGGAATAGTGTTAGTTGTATCGTTAGCTAAAAGTATTCTTGTACCAGCAGCATCTTCTACAACCATTGAGAGTATAGGTCTGTTGGCATCATTATCTTGGTAATAATGCTTTGTGTCTAACTCAATTTTAGCTCTTTTAAGTGAGTCAAACCCAATACTAAATGAACTTTTGCCAAAACCATTAGGGGCAACTAAAAGATTGGGCTTGTTGGGTAGCAAATCCAAATTGAAAGCTTTGTTGCCAATGCCTTTTACATTTGTTATTTCAATGGTTTTAATTTTCATTTCTATTTCTGTGCATTAATACCTCTATTAATTAACTCTTTCACAACGCCAAACATCATTGCAGAGAAATCCTCTTTAAATTCTTTGTTGTCAGAGTATAGTTTGTAAAGGTCAAAGTTTGTTGTAATGTGTTTTAGCAATTCTTCGCCAACAACTTTGTCGCTGGTTATTCTTGCGTTTTGGTCGTCTGAATATTTTATTGAAGTAATGAGCTCTTGATTTTTCGCAACATCATTTGCAATGTTTTTAGCCATTTGTCGAACTTTGTCGGCATCTTCAAACTGTGTTCCGTAGCGGTCATTGAAAGTTTGGAGAATATTTGATAGCCTGTCAATCTCTGGTTGATTTGTTCCGCCTCTCATGTCGGTAGGAATTGGCTTTAAATCTTCCCCTTGTTCCATTGCAATATTGGTTGTTGCTTCCAATTGCAAACGGTAACTGTCCATGTCAATATTGTCTAGAATGCCTTGTGCTAAATCAATTGGAGTTTCACCACCTAATTTGTTTTGCAAGTGGTTTAAGAAAATATAAAGCCTTTCCAAATACGGATTTTCAAACGGCACAATTTGAGAAAGGAAAATATACAAGCGAACATAAGTTTTAACCTTTGCTCTAAAATCTGCTTGTTGTTCTTCAGCTAAATCATTTCTAAAAATCGCGGATGAACTGTCAAGCATTGAATGAAGTTGGTCAACGGGAACGTTTGCCAAAATCTTTTCTGAAAATTCAATAACCTGTTCTTTTGTGTAAAGCTGATAATTATCCAAAGCATCTTGCAAGTCGAACAATTTATTTGGGTCGGTTGCTTCGCCTAAAATAGTGCTTTCAAAATATGGTTTAAAAGCCTTTTCAATGTCTTCGGCTGTGTTTGCAAAGTCTAAAACAAACGTGTCTTTCTTTAGTGGATGACTTCTGTTCAATCTTGAAAGAGTTTGAACTGCGTTTACACCTCCCAATTTTTTATCTACATACATGGTATGCAAAAGAGGTTGGTCAAATCCAGTTTGAAATTTATTAGCAACTAGTAAAAAGCGATATTCGTTTTTCTCAAATTCCGTGGGAATTGAGTTGCTCGAAAATCCGTTTAGGTTTGCTTCTGTTTGGCCGTCAATTTCTCCAGAGAACGCCACAATAGCCTTGTAAGGACTATTTATTTTGTGCAAATAATCGTCAAATGCTTTTTTGTACTTCACTGCGTTAGCTCTTGAACTTGTTACCAACATGGCTTTTGCAAAGCCACCCATTCGTTTTTTACGAATAACGTTTTCCATAAAATGATCTCCAATTAAAATTGCTTTCTTTTTTATGGCGTGTTCATGGCTTTCTACATAGTGCTTTAGTTTCTTCTGGGCTTTAAGTTTGTCGTATTCGGGGTCGTCCTCAATTTTCTTTAATAAAGCGTAATAGCTTTGGTAGGTAGTGTAATTCTGTAAAACGTCCATGATAAAACCTTCTTCAATGGCTTGTTTCATAGAATACAAATGAAAGGCTCGAAACTTTGTTTTTCCTCCTTCTTCAAATGGAACACCAAATAATTCCAATGTTTTATTCTTGGGCGTTGCAGTAAATGCAAAGTAGCTAGCGTTTGGCAATAGCTTTCTTGACTTTACTAAAACCCTGATTAAATCTTCGCCTGTAATTGTTTCCTCTGCATCTTCAACATCAACCATGCTTGCAATGTCTTCCAAATCTTTTTCTAATTCAGATTGTGTGGCTTGGTCAAGATTTAGTTTAGATAAAGTTTCATTGAGTTTCCTTGCCATTTGTCCACTCAAACTACTGTGAGCTTCATCAATGATAATGGCAAAGTTTGTTCCTGGCAATTCTCCAATTTCTTCAACAATGTGAGGGAACTTTTGAATTGTGGTAATGATAATCTTTTTACCTTCTTCTAATGCTTCTTTTAATTGTTTGCTTCCTTCTGTGATAGCTTCAACAACTCCGTTCACTTGTTGAAACTGTTTGATATTGTTTCGGATTTGAACATCTAAAACTCTACGGTCGGTAACTACAATTACCGTATCAAAAATATTGTCTTTGCCTGATTTGTCATGTAAACCAACCAATTGATGAGCCAACCAAGAAATAGAATTTGATTTACCTGAACCTGCCGAATGTTGAATTAAATATTTTTGCCCTGAACCTTTTTCTTGTGCATCTGCTAAAAGTTTTCTTACTGCAAGCAATTGATGATAACGAGGGAAAATTAATTTCTTTTCTTTCCTTGTTTTAATTTTTCCCTTCTCGTCTAAATATTCCTTTTCTTCTGTTATTAATTGGCAGAAGTTCTGAACAATGTCAGTCAGATTATTTTTAGTCAAAATCTCTTTCCACAAATAATCTGTTTTTATTCCGTCTTTTGGCGGATTTCCTGCACCGTTATTGCAGCCTTTGTTAAATGGTAAAAAATAGGATTTCTCTTTTTTGAGTTGCGTACACATCCAAATTTCTTCGGTGTCAACCGCAAAATTTACCATCAACCTACCCAATCGGAATAATTCTTCATTCGGATCACGGTCGTATTTGTATTGCTTTATAGCGTGTTGAACATTCTGTTTGGTCAATTCATTTTTCAACTCAAATGATATTACAGGAATACCATTGATGAAAATCATCATGTCCAACGACTTTTTATCGATTGGAGAAAAATATACCTGACGCATTACCGAAAACAAATTGGCTTGATACAATGCGTTTGCATCAGCATTGTAGGCGGAAACTGGTTTGTCGTAAAACAAATTCAGTTTGGTGTCGGTAAAGCCATCTGTAATTCCTTTGCGTAAAACTTCAATTACACCTTTTGCCTGTATTTGGTCGTTTAGGCGTTTTATTATTTTTTGCTCATAAAGGTCTTTGTGAAAGACTTTAAGTTTAGCTATTGCTTTGGGTTGTGTGGCTTCTAAAAATCGAAACAGCAATTCATTATCTAAACAAGAAACATTGTCGTAAACTTTGTTTTCACGAAGTAAATACTTGTTCTTCTCAACCAGATATTGAGAGATGTGAGCTTCCAAGCCTTTTTCTGTTGTGTCTGTTTGTTTACTCATTATTCCATTTCTTGTTTTTTATACTCCGCTTCCTCTTCTGCTGCAATATTCATCTCCTCTTCAAGGTCTTCAAAAGTTTCTTCTTCAATAGTTGACAAGTTGAATTGTCTCACATCAATTTTTCCAGTTACAACTTCAGCGACAATAGCATCTTTGTATTCGTTAATTAGATTTTTTTCTTTGGTAAAAATTGCAACTTGCTTCTCATATTGCTCAATATGTTTTATACAAATAGTAAGGTCTTCAATCTTTGGAATAGGAATTAGAAGCTCAGAAAAGTCAGTCCAACGTACATTCTTGCCATCACGAATGCCGGTAATTGCTGTATTAAGCTGGTTGATGAATTGCTTCGTTTTGAATAAATATCGGTAAAACTGTATGTATTCATATTTAGAATATTCAGCTTTCAATCTTATTATGGTATAAGCAGGACTTATAATGCCTCTATAACCTGAAAACTCTATACCGCCTTGAAAGCTTCTAAGACTGATTACAAAATCATTTGGTTCAACCAATTTTTGTCCTTCAATGCCAGTAGTAGGTGCAACAAAATTTTCTTCACACATTGATTTTGGCAATACACCTCTTTTTTGCGTTGCAGCAAGAAGTGGTTCGTCAGGATGATTTGTTTCCTTAAATTCTTTGAATATCCGTTTTGCCTTTTCAACTTTCCATGTTTTATTGATAGACGGCCAAAATATACTTTCGGGTTCATCACTTGAACTTTCTGACTTTTGAATAGATGTGTTTATTCTTTCAAGCAACTGCTTTAGAAGCAATTCCTTTTTAAAGATTAGTTTCTCAATCTTAGAAGTTTTGAAATCAAGATAATTTGCAATTTTGATTTGTTCTTCTTTTTCGGGAACTAAAATGGTTTCTCGTCCAAATTCTTTAAACGCTAAGGACTGTCTAACACCACCACCGAGATTGTAGAAATATTTTATCTTGTCGATAAAGTGCAGTTGGTAATAAAAGTATTTGGAATGAATATCAGTTTTAGGTGCTAAACCTAAATAGGCATTTGTAATAATTCCTTTTTCGTTGGCGTAGCCAACTCTCAAAGAAGTTTTGTCATTCTGCAAATCAGTAAAACGTAAAACAATGTATCCTTGGTCAATTATCTGATATCCTTCAAATGATGCAGGTACTAAGCCTGTGGCGTTGTCTATGTCTTTTCGTTTCAGTTTTCCGTAACTAAGCGAAAGTAAATTCCTTTCAATAAGTCCAATGTTTTTGTTCTTGTTGTCGGCAAACAACATACGTAATTCGGTTTCCTGCCAATGGCTCGGTATCTGCTCTTGCCAAAGCGTTTTGGATGGTTTATATTTTGGATATTTCGCCTTGCTCATTACGCTACAATTTCATTTAGTAAACCATCGGTTTCTTTTTCCAATAGCATAATGTCTTTTTCAATATCAGCAAGGTCTCTCAAAGGTTCGTGTTTGTAGAAATATTTGGTAAATGAAATTTCATACCCAACTTTCATTTTCTTGTCATCATACCAAGCATCAGGAGCAAAAGGCAAAACTTCTCTTTTGAAATAATCCTTAATACTTTCTTTCATTGGTACTTTCTCAAAGTCCTTCAATTCGCTGTCAGATTGTGGATTTCCTTTTGAATCGAGCACAATTTTTCCTTTCTCGTTTCTTTCAGGTTGATGAACTGTAATTTGATAAAAGCCAAAATCAGTATTGTCGAATATTTTGGAGTATTTGTTTTCTTCAAATGCGAAATACAACTCTTGAATTTTGATTATGTGTTCAGGTAAAAGTTCTAAACGCTTTTCTCCAAGCGGTTTTCGCATGTTTTTATAAAACTCTTCCGTTGAAGCATTAATCAACTGCACTTTCCCTTTACGCTTCACATCTTTTACGTTTGTGATAATCCATACATAAGTTGCAATACCAGTGTTATAGAAAATATCATTTGGCAATTGAATGATGCACTCCAATAAATCATTTTCTAAAATGTATTGTCTTATTCCACTTTCACCGCTTCCAGCATCACCAGTGAAAAGGGCAGAACCATTTTGAACAGAAGCAATTCGGCTTCCTCCATCTTTAGGGTCTTTCATTTTTGAAAGCATATGAAGCATAAACATCAATTGCCCGTCATTGCTTCGTGAAGTCAAACAAGTTTCTTCTAGTTCGCCTTTAAAGTTTTTGATTTTAAGATTAAAGCGTTTGTCAACGATGCTGATTTTCTTCTCTGTACCAACATTCAAGTTATCAATATCCTGCTTCCAACTTGTACCGTATGGCGGATTGGTTAGCATGAAATTGAATTTCAAATCTGCTTCAAAACCATATTCACTAAGCGTTGAGCCAAACTTTATTTTGTCTGGGTCTTCGCCTTTCAGCAACATATCTGATTTACAAGTGGCGTACATTTCTCCCGTGTTTTCTTGTCCGTATAAATGGAAAGTTGCATTTGATTTTATTTCTCCTTCAGGATTTGTTGCAAAAAGTTTCGATTGTGTTAGCATTGCACCTGAACCAGCACAAGGATCATACACTAAAAAAGTTCCTTTTTGAATTTTGTCTTTTACTGGCAGATAAACCAAATGCGTCATTAACTCAATAATTTCTCTTGGCGTAAAGTGTCGCCCTGCTGCTGCATTTGTTTTTTCATTAAACCTTCGGATCAAATCCTCAAACATATAGCCCATTGCCATTGGCGATATTTTGTCGGGGCTTAACTCAACTCTTGGGTTGCAGAATTTCTCAATGAGAGAAAAAGTTATGCCTGTATCCTCAAATGTCTTCAACTGATTGCGGAATTTGAACTTTGTAATAATGTCTTGAACATTTTCAGAAAACCCATTCAGGTAGTCTAAAAAGTTGGTGTCAATATTTTTTGGGTCGGCAAGCAGTTTTTTCATAGTGAACTGCGAAGTGTTGTAAAACGCTAAACCACTACCATGTAATTCGCTGGTCAAAAGTCCAGATACATTGTCGATCTTGCTTTTAAACTCGTTGTGCGTTTTTAAAACCTTGTCTTTGGTAGGTTCGAGAGCCAAGTCCAAACGCCTCAAAACAGTCATTGGAAGTATTACGTCTTGGTACTGATTTTCAAGAAATTTATTGATCAATACATCGTCTGCAACTGTCCAGATGAAGTTTATAATTGATTGAAGATTTTGTGTATTTAAACTCATTTATCTATTGTCTGTTCGTTAAATATTAGTTGGCCAAATTACGTTTTTAAACCCAATGATTGTCACAGGTGCGTTGGCAAAATTGGCTCTTTTACAAGCTTGGGTTTGTGTGTCGGCTTGTGAGGTTTGTAAATGTTTCAATGAGTAACTGGATAAAATTGAATTAAAAAAAATGTTCGGTTGGGAAAATAAAAAATACAGAATGGTCTGCAATGAGTGTCGGCTCAGTTGCTGTCCAGTAGAAATATGGTCCGTATGTTGGTCACCTGTCAAAATTAGCGTTTCATTTTATGTTTATAGTCGTCTGTTTGGTCGTTGTTGTGTCGTCTGTTAGGCTTGCTTGTAACATTTGCATCCCCTAAACTCAATCCGGAAATTTCGTGAATATCGCTTACATCTATATGTATTTAAATCATTCATTTTCAAATATTTAAATGGTCAAACGGGCTAATTATTTTTGATTTGCTTACATTAGGTATGTGTGTATATATTTCTGTTGTTTTAACAGATCCATGCCCTGACAAATGCTGTATGAGTCTAAGATCGGTTCCCCTTTCCAATAGGTGTGTTGCAAAGCTGTGACTGAGCATATTAACGGTTGCGTATGGATTCACTTTTGAAAGATCCAATGCTATTCTAAATATGAGTTGTACACTTCTTGGACTGTGTTTATCATCATCTTGACCTTCGAACATTCAATACTTAGGTTTGTAAATATCGTTATATTCCATTAATCTGAGAATAATTTTTTCAAAGAATATAGATATCCTTGCTTTTTTGACTTTTTCCACCTTTACATGTATCTCCTTTTTTCTATGAATAGGTCTGTTTAGCTCAAATTAAAGACTTCTCTGAGTCTCAATCCGGCAGTATAAATTAAAGATAATATGGTTTTGTGTTTTATATTTGATCTGTTATCTAACAGCCTTTCTACTTTAACTTCTGATAGATATCTATTAGTGTTGTTGATCTTTTTGGTCGTAGATCTGTAATAAAAAACGTTCCCTTAATAATACTTTTTCGTAATTGAATTTTCAGAAGTTATTTATTTGTATTTTAGTTTTTTCCTTGATTGGGGATAAAGTAGCACACAACAGACAAGTATTGCTGCAGATGGGATATTTATAATGCCCAGCCCGGAACTGCTGCCTAATTGAAAATACAAAGTTGAAGTTAACAACAAAAAGCCAAATAGAAACTCGTTTGCTCGCACAAAAGTACAGCGATGCAACCAGCCGAAGTTTCAGAGTCAGGCCTCACTTGTAGCAATGCCAATGTGGTAGGCAATTTTAGATAAACCCTGATGTTTATTCTTATTTAGATAAAAAGTGGAAGCCAAGATTCGGCAACTCCATTCAATAACTTAGTTGTTTTTTTAGGGCTTACAAAATAGTATGATAATAGTAAATCATTTTCAAGTTGGAATTTAACATCAAAATTATGTTGGTCGTATATAGCTTTAATTCTCTCTAATTCAGAGGTGTCAAAAACCTGTTTAATTGTTTTGGATAATTCACTGCTATAATAAAATTCAATTTGATATTTCTGTTTTATACTATTGAAATATTCCATATTCTGTTCAGAAAGTACGAATGAAAGTAAATAGTGTTTTTTTACGGGTAAATCTTTAACTTGATTCCAAATCTCGCTAATAAAATAATTGCCTTTACCAGCTCTAGTATGATAGAAAAAAACTAAGTTTTTATTTAACGAATCATACTTTTTTTTGACTAGCTCCTCAATGGTGATAGCTTGAGTAATTTTGAGATTCCAAATTTTCAAGAAGTCATATACATGGTGGTAAACACTAGCTTTTTCGTAACCTGTTAAGACAAGCAATATCTCTGATTTTTCACCACCATTATCATGAATATCTTTAAAAACCTTTTTTCCCAAATCGCTTATCAAGCTTCGCACTCTTTCTATAGTCATAAAATTCGTGTTTCTAAAGAGCTTTAGTGCAATTTCCTTGTCAGGTAATGTAAAATTATTAAACCATGTAGTAAGGCTATTGATTTTCTTTCCGCCATTGTCTTGATCGTAATTCCAGGTCTTTAATACCTTATTTATTTCAGTTATTTCTGTTTCGTTAAAACTAAGGTTCGTTTTTTCTGTAAATTTCACAAAGCTGTCATTGCAATCGCTACTGTGTTCTTCTAAAGCTTTAGGCTTAGGGTTATACACGAATAAAGGACTCCATGGAGTGCCTTTGGCAAGGGTTATTTTATTATTATTGCCGTCAGCCCAAATAATTGGTAGAGAGTTATTTGGACATTGGAAATAATAGGCGGTCAACAAGCCAGTATTACCAAATCCCATATGGTGCTTAGGATAAACGTCGTAACATAGGTCTGAAATTCTATTGAAATCTTTAGCTGAAAATATTTCTAATGCTGAAGGTTCAGGGAAATCGGGTATGATAGTAATTTTTTCGCCGATAAAACTATGTTTAAAATATTGTAAGGCCTTTTCTGAAATGGTGATAGAAAGGATAAACAATTTTGGTAATCCACCAAGATTCGATTTCAACTTTTTCAACTTTAACCATATATCATACATGAACTGATTGCCGCTTCCATGAGTGTCATTAAATGCAATTAAAACAGTCTCTTTAGTAATTGCCTTAGAAGATATGTGTTCTATACTTACAAAATTATCCTCAGGAATTTTCCAAATTTTTGAAAGTGAATATGCATGATGTACAGAACTATCTATTATGTTTTCAGGCAAAATAATTAATAAATTAGATGAATCAATATTAAACTGAGTCAAATATTTTTCTATAGGTTGAAATAATTCCCTGAGTCGCATTTCGAAATTAGGTTTAGAGTAATAGCGAATTTTCGATAAGATTTTCATTGCTAAATCCTTATCTCCGATATTAAAGTTATTAAACCAAGAGTCTAGCTTATTAGTAAATTCACTTTCAGCTATTTGCCAATCTGCTTTTAATTTTTGGAAAAATTCATTATTCTCTTCAAATTTTTTTGTTAAGTATGAATCTCTAAACTTCATGATATATTGAGTTGATTAATAAGCTTCATTAAGTTAATAACTTCAGGAATGTTTTTTACACCTCTTGTAGTGCTGACACCACTCATTATATCGACTAAATTTGGTTTAGCAATATGAATTGCACTTAAAATATTTGTTGTGTTTAAGCCTCCAGCAAGAACTGTTGCAATGTTTTTAGTTTTAAAATATTCGAAAGCTTTATTACTTAAACTCCAATTATGTGTTTTTCCAGAGCCACCTTTCGGGGAGTCGAACAGCACTGCATTTATATGAACTAAAAAGGGTTGTGATATTTGAATTATATCCTGCAAAATATAATGGTCTTGAATTTTTATAGTTTTTATTATTTCAAGATTTGGAAATGAGATATTAAGTTTCGCAACTGTTTCTTCATTAAGACTTTGAGATTGCAATTGTATGGCCGTAGGGTTAATATAGCTTATCTTAGCTTCGAGTTCATCAAAATCGTCATCTTTCAATAACAAAACAGAAGCAACACTGGTTGGTACTTTTTTTACAAGTTCTTTCGCCTCACGAATTGATAATTTATCTGTCGGCTGTTCCCCATTTGCTTCTCCTAACAAAAAGCCAAGTGCACTAACACCTGCTTTTGTACATTCTTGAATGTCAATTTGATTCGCTATTCCGCAAATTTTTACTTTAATTTCAGAAGTATTGTTGTCAAACAGTTTCACATTAAATAGCTTATGTTTCTTGAAATGAATTGAAGGCTCGTAAAAAAAAATGCCTACAACTTTGTTATATCCGAATCAAATATACTATCATCTTTTGTTTTTTTTAGCTTTTTAAATCAATTAAATTCTGTCTAATGGGCTTTGAATTGATTCCTATCGATGTGTTGTTACATGTGTATAGATAAAAGTGTTCTTAATATCCTTATGGCCACGCATCTAGTAAAAAAAATGACACTGTCCCATGAAGAATTTTTGAGAAGAATTGAATAGCATCTATTACCTAAGCGATTTGTTAAAATTAGACATACTGGATATTTAACACACCAAGGATAAACAAAGCGCCTTCAACTAATTTATCAAAACATGAAGCTACAATCACCAATGCCCTTGAGTCTTGATCTGTGGCGCTTACTGTGGTTCATCAGAAGAATTATGCTGTTCTTGAAGTACTTCATACTTTATTTTATTCATCTTGAGTCTATCTATCTTTTCTTGAATATCAGAAACCTTAATTAAATTTGCACTTTTATCGTTTTGCTCTAACAGATTCTTGTACTCTGAACTCTTCTCTTCAATATATGCTAGGTGTTTATATATCTTCTTCTGGTTGTAATTGTTCTTTATGCTATTATGTGCTCTTGACTTAGTACCATCAATTGCTATTATATTTCCACCAATTAAATTGATATTCTTCAGAAATGTAACAAACAATATGAATACACTCTTAAGTGCTTTCGGATTGTCTTTTCTGAAATCAGATATCGTATGATAGTTTGGTCTCAATCATAAAGTTAAACATTGAAGTTCAATGTTGAGACATCATTTGCTATCTAATCTACAGCTACTTCTCAATCCATTTAAATAGCCAAATAAATAAATTTTTAATAGAGTGAGGAGTCAAAGCTTGGAGGACCTTCTTTCTGTAAAGTTTTCACTTCAAATCCAAACTTTGATAAATCTAATTGTATAACAAATACATCCTCACTTTTACACTTGGATCATGTGATCGGAAAAGCAGTCGGACAGGTATAAATTTATATGGATTCTCTTTGTCAATAGAATTTTCCAATGAACTCATTTGCAATTGTAATTTTGTTATGCCTTTTACATGATTCATAATATATAAAAATACAAATCATGATTATTGTAACAAAGAGATTTGCAAATTATTTTTGAATTAGTTTTTTCACAACCTGACTCTTTGCAGCTTGGCGAAGTGGCGGATTATAAGGTACTTACTTTTAATTTTGCGCCAATGTTTATTTGAAAGACTGACCTTGATTTTAGCACTAAACCCGCCATGTTGTCAAACTGCTGTTAGCCGACCACCCATCATTCTAATTTATATTTTGCTTCAATTTGATTAATTAAATTTTGGTCAGCCTGATGATTCTTTTGCTTTATGATAGTGCTTAGTTCTCGTGCTTGCATAAAATAATTTGAACATATATTTACAATTCGTCTGTCTTTTACAGCACAAAAATTTTCTTTATATTCTGATGAAACAAAAATGATTTCTTCGGTATCAATAATTACAAACTGTAATTTTGGAAATCTTAATTCTTCTAAAGTTTCATAATAATAACAACTATATACATCACCATTCTTTATATGACTTTTCATCTTTTGCAAATTCCTTCTGTTTGATGGTGGAAAGGTGAAAATTTCTTCATAAATTGATTTTCTTTTTAATTGCTCACTTCTCTTTCTTTTACAAAAAGAATTTATGCTTTCGTCGATTTCGTCATCTAATTCTAATCTATGCTGTTGTGAATGACTTGAGCTTGGAGTTCTAAAGTCTTGCCAATTTAAATCCTGAACAGAATATTTGGCATTCCTGATTTTACTTGCAACGTAAATATCTACTTCTTTGATTGTATTGAATGTTGTTTTTTCTACGCCATTCAATGATTCCACAATATTTGATACACTTTTGTCAATTTTATTTTCAATTTGTCTTTGTCCAAAAGTGCCAAAAATTGAAAAAATATAATGAGAAGTAATCGCACATAAGAATACACTTGAGATGTAAGCATAGTTAATTGTCCAGCCAAAAACTGTTTCCTTACCCATTAATCCCAAAAATATAACAATGCCACAAATTATTGTGACAGAAATTAGAATGATTTTATCAAAAAGTTCTAATAGTTTATCCTTTTCCATATTTTAATGGTGTTAAATTTAAAAGAATTTTTGTTTCTTCAATGCCGATGTTAAAAATGCAATCCACTATTGATAAACCTTTAGCAAAACCTAATTGTGTTCTACGAGTTTGGTAGTAGGTAGGATGATTGTTTAAGTAATCTTGAAGTAATATATTTATTCCAAATTTATTTAATTTTTTCACATCGTGTTTTTCTGTTGCTTCAATAGAACCTACAATAATGTTATTTGTTTTTAATTTTTCACATAAGTAAATTAGCCTTTCAGTTGGCTCTAAAAATGTTGACTCAACAAACTGACTGCTTCTATTTATTTCAGGCGACTTTATTTTGAGAAGTTCTATTAATTTGGTCGTAATAAAAATGTCAATTTCCGACAGAATATCTGATTTATCTATACTTTCAATCAAGATTTTTTCTATATATGAAATATTCTCTTTAAAATATCTTGCCTTGGAATACGATGAATATAAAGTTTTAATAATTTTTTCAATAGTTTCTTTATCGTTAAAATAAATTTTATTACACGGTGTCTTGAATTTATTGCCAACAGGAAGTCCAATCCAAATAATTTCACCTTGCATATTAACAATTTGAACTCTGTCTATATGTTTTCTTTTAGAAAAATAAACATTGTCGAGTACAACAAGTTTGTCTGCGTAAACTAATTTTGCAAAATAGCCCAACCAAGGCAGAAAATTAGGTTGATGAATTACTATGTTTTTGTCAGATGTCAAATTTTACAAATTTTTGAGATATTTCGTTTGGTGTCGGCTAAATTTGTTATTTCCGAATCAAATATACTATCAACTTTCGCTTTATTCGTCTTTTTTATTCAATTTAAGTCTGTCTAAGGGGTTTTGAATTGATTCAAGTCGTAGTGTTGTTACATGAGTATAGATAAGAGTTGTTTTAATATCCTTATGGTCAAGCATCTTTTGTATATAAGGCAAGGTGACACCTGTATCTAGATTATGGATAGTCCCTCATATAATGTGGTATAAACTCAACTATGTCAAGTGGTATATAGTGTAACTCTGCGATATATTATCGCCTTTTTAGCGAGATTCTTGACAACTTATTCTATTAGTCTTGAAGAATAGTCATTTTACCTGAAATCAGCCCAAATTACAGCTATACACACATGTTCCTTGAGTTCTTTAGTTTCTTTTTTTGATTTCATATTATGAACATCTCTTTTCATATCTGCAAAGTTTGAAAAGGTTTTTGGCACTGGTTCATCTTTGATTAAGCCCTGACTTTATCTTATCCAGTAAAGAATTGTACCATGTCCTTTAATGAAATAGATTAATGAAGCTTGTCTTCTATTGAGTTTTTTACACAATATTTCTTTAACTATTTTTCTTTTAAATTCTTCATTGTAGAATACTATTTAAGCTTCTGATCTAATTGAACTTTGTTATTTACTCTTTTTAAGTCCTTTTATAAGTTGACTTTTCCAAATTTCTGAAGTTAACCTATTTCAATACTATACAAACCGCCAATTTCTTGTATGTGCTTTTATGCACTGGATTTTAATCAATTATTCCGTTTTTTTTTAATTGATTAAGAGCCCATTTTTTTGCGTTGTCGCTGGTCATATTTAGACCATATGGTTCAAATGCAAATTGGGATAGCTCTTTAAACCTTGAGATATCTTCGATCTTAAAGTCATTAAGGTTAGCAAGAGCCCATTCTTTTGAGTTGTCACTGGTCATGTTTAAACCATTGGTTTCAAATGCAAATTGGGATAGCTCTTTAAACCTTGAGATATCTTCGATCTTAAAGTCATTAAGGTTAGCAAGAGCCCATTCTTTTGCGTTGTCACTGGTCATGTTTAGACCATTGGTTTCATATGCAAATTGGTATAGCTCTTTAAATCTTTCGATTCCTTTCGGACTTCCTATTTCTACCCTTTGAGAATTTAATGGGTGAACCTCAAGAACCTTGGTCGCTTTGATATACTTTTTAAACTTAATATCATCATCTGTTGCATTTCGATTATCTTCAACAATAACATTTACTGTTTGTGATTTCTCAGGCACGGATGATTTAATCTTTTCCAGTATTTTCTTTTTGCGTTCCCATATTGGATTCCATCGGACTGCAGTCACTTTTTCATTGTTTTCGCTTGCCCAAAAAATTGGCAATGTGTTATTTGGAGTATTATGAGGAAAAACTAATAGTGATTGTGAGTTATCGTATCCAAGCGAATGCTCAGGATAAAGTAATTTACCATACTTTTCACATAGCGCTTTTAATCTACTTCTTATTTCATCATTTTTAAAAACATAAGAAATATCATGGAACGCTCTTTCTTCATCTGAAAAAACGTGCTCACATATTACATTCTTAAAATATTTTGAATTTCTTACTTCATCTAAGCCATCTTTGTAAGCAAAAATGGAAAAATAATAAGTGTCAATTTCTATATGCTGTAGTTTATTCTTGGCGAATAGCATAGCTTGATTTCCAGAACCAATTATATCATCAAAGAAGACAATTGCATCTGCATGATTCAAATTCTCATTGAATGGAGAATAAGGAAAATTGTCTTCAGATAACCCTAGTTCTTTTCTGAATTCATATAAATACATCCCACCACTTGAACTAGGTGATTCACCAAGTGGAAAGAACTTCACTTTATCCAAATTATGATGGAATATATTTTTAATTTCCTTCGCTAAATGTGTAATTGCATCTTGAATCAAATGATTGTCCTTATATTGAATTTTTGATAACAATAAAATTGCATCTTCAATTTCAGATGGGGCAAAATTATTCAACCAAAGTATTATTTGTCCTCTTTTATTATCCCTCAAAGAAGTATCTTTAACAAAACCCCATTCATCAAGAAGTAAGTCGAATGTTTTTTTGTTTGCTTTAATAATTTCTGCTTTTGGATCCATCTATTCTATGATTAAATCGTTTTTCTTGTTTTTATAATCTTGTGCATAACTCAACGTTTTTCAGCTACAAGAAGTTGGCGATTTCGAAGCACTAAACTGTCTGCCACCGTTGAACTTGATACGAAGCACAAAACTTCAATTTAACCCCTGATCCGTCAATTTCTTGGAGGGACTCGTTAGTGGCTACTTTTTCTATGTTTTTCATATTATAATTCCATTAGACAGCGGTCTAAAACGGCAAAATCTTCAATATTAGTTTCCTTGAGAATAGCTATTAAAGTATCTCGTGTTAATCTATACTTGTCGCCAAAACTTAAACCACGTGGAAATGAAAGTCCAAAAGGTTTTAAATTTTCAGTAAACTCTTTGTTGTGTATGAAATATAAATTTGGATTATGAATTACAAGTACTTTAGAAATGAAGCCTTCGCTTACATTGTCTATTGAAAGTTTTCCATTTAACGCTTCATCAATACGTGTGTTTAAATGAATATTGTCATCACATATGTATTTCATCAACTTTGTAAATTTTGGTCTGTCATTATCAATTTTCGCTTTCACTTTTATAGGAACAATTGTCCCTAATTCCTTAATTTTCCAAAATGATGGAAGATCAAGTTTTACAAAATTTGGATAATCTAATGCTTTTTTCAGTTCTTTAATTTTTTCATTTCTTGTTTGTTTGAATTTTGGATAATCTGCACTACTTCTAATGTTTTTCAATTTTGAAATAAGCAAATCTTTTGCTTTTAAATTGGCTTCAAGCTTTTTTTGTTCAGTTTCTTTAAAGTCTTTAATTTCTGCCTGTTCTTCTTTTCTTCGTTTAAGTCTGTTCTTGTATTTAGGCAGGTAATCAGCGATAAAATCGGTTGTCAAAATTTGAGATTTGTGTTGAATTTTAAAGAACCAATCTAATAACTGTTTTGATGTTTCTTGATTGTCAATTTCTACAGTCATTTCTATGTTGCTGTCAAGTCCGCCATTAGTGCAGTTTGCAGAACCAATGAAAGATTTTAAATGATTGTCTGTGCTAACAATGTATACCTTAGGATGAAAAACTTCTTTAGTCATAATATAAGCTCCGACAGTATGCTTTTGCTTGGTTTTTAGCAAAAGTAAGTTTGTCAAAGCTGCAGGGTCTGTTGGTAAGTCCACTCCACCAATAAAATTTATTTTGCAGTCTTTCTTAATTGTCTTGAAAATAAAGTCAAAGCCATGCAGGTTTAATAATGCAACGGCTATCCATATTTCGTCAGCTGTCTTAAATGCACTTTTTAAATTGTCAGAAAGTTTATTAGTAATTTTTGTCATACTTGATGTTTTCAGAGTGGTCGGTCTAAAGTTGCCGCTTACTTTTGGCTTAATGTATTTATTAATAAAAAGGTGCGTTTATTTATTAGTGATGTTATTGACTTTAATGATTTCATTTTCAGGTATTTAAATTGTAATAGAGAGCAATTGTTTTTGTTTAATAATAATAGATATCACTTCAAAAGTAAAAGGATAATACCGTTTTCTTAAGCCATATCTTTGCTTAACAAATATAGCAAAACTTATCTGATTGAAAGGCAAAGAAGGCAAAATAAATTATTGTATATTAGTGCATTTGGCAATTTATGCTCTGGTCTAGAACGAAAATCAGTCATCCATAGAAAATATACAGTAAAAATATACTCGCCTATTTACCACAAAATCGATCTATTCGGATTAATTATCCTGAATTAATTCAATAATTTCCAATTCAATCCAAATTCCAATGCTCCAAATCCTCCTTCGGTAGTTTAAGTAATTCAGCGATTTCCCGTTTGGTGATGGGTTCGTACTTGGATTTTTTGTATTCGCAGCGGGCATTGGAGATGATCCGTTGGCAATAGCGTAGACCTCTGCCGGTGAGTTCCGTTAGGTCCTTGGGGTATATTGCTATTTTAAAAACTAATCTTAATGATCTTTTCTAATTTATTTTCAATCTTCAAGAAATATAGTCCTGGTGGAATAAAATTTAAATGAATTGAATGTTCTTGAATAGCAAATCCTTCTACCTTCCTACCCAATGCATCAAAAAGTATAAGTTTTTTTTCATCATTTATTTTGATCAAATCAATTCCTGTTACAAATAGTTCTCCGGAGGTCGGATTTGGGGAGATCATGACTTTTGGAATTTCTCCAGGTTTTTTATACCTCTTTCCGCAATCTTGGCCAATGGTGTCCCCGGTTGAAACACTTGATATATCATAAACTTGTGCAATTCCACCATATTGAAACGTGGTAGTTGCTATTCTATTTCCATCTCGTGAAAGCCTAATTGAAATACCAGTGCTAGGTGATTCTCGATTAGTTTTAATTGATTTTCCAACTTGCTCCCATTTACCATTGATGAGATCAAAAATCCTAACTGGACAATCGGAATTCTCGGGAGAAGAAATGGCCACTCTTTCTCCATCTCCAGAGAGACTTACATCCCATCCTAATTCTTCATCCTCAAAACCGTTAATCTCTTGACCTACTCTATTCCAATTTCCTGTAATAAACTCATAAATACCAACGTAACCAGTATTATCACCATGATGAAATCCTCTAAATCCACCTATAGCAATTCTATTTCCATCAGCGGAAAGTGATGTCGTCGCTCCGAAAAGATACCCTTCGCCTCTTCCATTAATATCCTCACCTTGTTGGCTCCAGTCTCCATCAATTAATTTATAAATTCTTGCCTGACCTGCCTGATCGCCTCCACTGTTATTATTGATTGAACCAGTTGCCAATATTGTTCCATCAGCTGACAAGGAGACACTAAACCCACATTGGTCTTTTTCGTTCTTACCTAAAATGTCACTTCCAATTTGTTGCCAATCGGAATCCTTAAACTGATATACTCGCACCACACCTCTGTGAATAACTAGGTCTGGAAATGCCGCTGCTCCAACAGCAATGATATTCCCATTAGCTGATATAGCAACTTCTGCAGTTTCTTTTGATCCGCGTCCCGCTGGAATATCTTTCCCGATTTGATCCCAATTTCTCCCATTAAATTCGAAAACTCTTACGTATTGGGAATTATGAGAACTTGCTACTAGTTTCAACCCATTATCTGATAAGGCCACTGAAAAACCAAACCAATCAAGCTTGGCTTTCCCGTTAATATCGCTCCCTATCTGTACCCAATTTTCATTTATCAACGCGTATACGCTCACTTGGCCTGCATGATATATAGGATCAGAATTTGCTGGAGCCCCAATTGCTACAAAATTTCCATTTCCAGAAATACAAACTGAATATCCAAATTGGTCATTCTCAAATTCACCAATCATGTCATTTCCGATTTGGATTTGTCCACGGCATAGGATTCTTATTCCTAGAAGAAATATTAATAAAATGATTTTGGGTGATAATCTCAATTTCAGGTTTTATTGATTGTTAATAAAATTTGTACTAACGAAACTTACATCAAGAGCTTTGTTAATATAATATATATGTCTTTGTAATTATTGTTGCATTTACAAATATTTAAATAATCCTTGGGTTCTAATTGTTTACAATTGAAATTAATAAAGTATGAAATTTACTTTATTAAAATTTAATGTAAAATTATCCTGAAGAGTATTTGAGTGTTATTTTAAATACCATTTCTGATTAACAAAGTCAATCTGATAATACATCCCTCCATGTCAAATGAACGATTCAGTTTACTGAATCTTAGAATCCATGTGTATTGATTTCATAATTTTGCGATTAGGTTTTACTTTTAAATCCTTAGGGTTGCCATTAAATGTAGAAATACAAATTCAAGACAAAAACCTCCTATATTTCCTATAATATTAAGCCAAACTTCTGTAAAACAAATATAAGGTATTCTTATTTGAAGGAATTGATTATTTTCAATATATATTTTTGTCCTTCAAAATGCACCAAATTATCTTATAAATATTAAGGAAATGATTAATTGGAAATCACATACCACTTGTCTCGTCAAAAAACCGAGGTTACCCGCAAAGTTATTGTTCAAATGGGTAACAAGATTTGTCTTTCTGAAGGATTTGCCCAGAATTCAAGTCAGAAAGCACTCATTCAATCCAAATTCCAATGCTCCAAATCCTCCTTAGGTAGTTTAAGAAATTCTGCGATTTCGCTTTTGGTGATGGGTTCGTACTTAGATTTTTTGTATTGGCAGCGGGCATTGGAGATGATCCGTTGGCAATAGCGCAGACCTCTGCCGGTGAGTTCCGAAAGGTCCTTGGGGTAAACTGCAATCCTTGAAATTTTTTTCATTATATTTGGCATTCATGTTTAGTGTTATAATCTACATTTTTTATAAATGAAAGTATCAATGTGTCAAATGTTGTCTTTTGAATGGCTAAAAGGATATCTATTTTATAAGAAATATTCTCAATCTATATAAAACGAAAAAACAGTAAATTTATTTAATGAAACTATTGAAAAAAATTAAATGAATAGGATTTTAACTTACTTGGTACTCCTTGTTTTGTCCAAAGTTAGAGTGGGAATAAAGATTTATTAGCTTGTTTGACATTTTAATTATGGATTAAGAAGCGTTTATAATAAAATCTTTTTGTTCTTTTTTCATGAAAAAAAAGAACCAAAAATTCTAGCCTGACTGACTGACGTCAGTCAGTCAGGGCTGTAATGTCTAAGCCTAAAATGATTCCATGAATCCACTCTAAGCATAAACAGTTCTATTTCAAATAAAAATTTCATCACCATTCCTCGCTAACGCGTTCCTTCACTTAATGAACTGTCGTTCATTACTTTGATAAATAATCAAAGTTCGTTCAGTCATACAGTTTTGAATTTTTACATTTAGTTTTCAATGCAGCTTCCTCCATGCCTAAATAATTGGCTTCGAAGACTACGCCAATTATTTTGGTTCACTTCACCAAAAGATCTCGTCGGTATGACGAGATCTTTTGGTTCGTTCATCCATTAAGGCCGTTCCAAATTTCTACGGCTACTTATTGCTATCAAATATTACTTGAATTTAATTTGAGATTGAGGTTAAAAAATATACTTAGTTCCTTGATTTGAGTTTGAAGCTATTATTTAACCATTTTTTGATTGATTTTGCAACTTAGAAAAAGTCAAAATTTTAGAAATAATTAAGTACAACTCACAAGCAAGTATCTACGGTCGCTCTACCCTCGAGGTACGGTCGAGGATCCAAGCCACTATTTATACTCATTTCATTTGTAAATTTTATTTTGTGTGTATTTGTATAATTGGAATAAATCTATGTGCGCAAAAACGACTCTATAGTATTAGAACGTCACGCGGGTTTTAGAACGTCAGAAACGACAAGGGCTAACATATTCTGATGTCATCATTCGTTTTAATAGGGACAGCAAAGTTTTTGAAGCTAGCCAAAAATGATTGCGCATTTTATTTTTTTAACACTTTAAATTTTTTATTATGGGACGCCAAAGCAGTCTGATTAAGATCACTGGTACGCTAGATGATCTAAGTTTTTACAAAACCAAAGACGGACATATGGTCCGAATGAAAGGGGGAGTCAGTGGGACTCGAATTAAAAATGATCCTGCATTCGCCAGAACCAGAGAGAACATGCAAGAGTTTGCAGAAATGAATCAAGCGGGTAAGTGGATTCGTACTTCATTAAGAAGTATATCAAGCAATGGTTCTGATGGAAGGGCAGTAAGCCGATTGGTGAAGCAACTAGCTCAAGTATTGAAGACAGATACCACTAATCTTCGCGGATTTAGAAAAGTAGGTGTTGGTTTATCAACCGTTGAGGGCAAGGCCATTTTGAATGGATTTAATTTTAATAATGAATCCGTCTTGAGTCAAGTGCTTAAATCCAACTATCAGGTTGATACTGCTACAGGCAATGTGAGTATTTCTGATTTTATTCCACAACAGGATTTGGAATTTCCTACAGCTGCGACACATTGCAGCATTGAAAGTGGTTGGTCAGAAATTAATTTCTCTACCGGAGAAATTACATCATCATTTAGTCCGCCTGTGTCTTTAATCCTTGATCTTACGAACAGCAATGTTGTGTTAACTCCGGCTCAAACTCCTTCCGGTTCCGGTATCGTGTTTATCGCATTGAAAGTGAGCTTTCTTCAGAAGATCAATGGACAGTTGTATCCATTGAATAATGGTTCGCTTAATGCTATTGAAATTGTTTCCGTAAGTTAATCAACTTGCCATGAGTCGGATTATGAACTGGCAATTGGTTCGTACTTATTTTCCGAATGGCACCAACGGAAGTCTCTGGTGTGGCAGTCAATTGATCTGCCATACCATTGAACTTCCCTGGTGTAATAATGTAAGAAATATCTCTTGCATTCCTGAAGGAACGTATAAACTCACTAAATTTCACAGCATGAAATTCGGATCGGTAATTCAAGTATTGAATGTGCAGGATCGTGAAGCCATCCTGATTCATCCCGCTAATGATGCATCAAAAGAATTGCGCGGATGTATTGCTCCCGTAATGGTTCACACCGGAGCGGGTAGAGGACTCTCCTCGAATACTGCACTACAACAAATGCTTCGCATTGCCAATCTGAGTTTAGAACGCCAGGGGAAATTATTTTTATTCATTAACACTAAACATGATCATTATGAAAACAAATCAGAATCAGGAAGTCCGTCCACTAACCCTATTGGACAGACTCCAAGCTCCAACACCGAGCTTCTTCAAAACGCTTCGTAATGCAGGGCTCCTATTAGCCGCCATAGCAGGAGGGATATTAAGTGCACCCATTACCTTGCCATCAGCAGTCATCACCGCAGCAGGTTACATCATGGTGGCATCTGGTGTCCTCAGTGCCGTGAGCCAGGTAACTGTAGAATCTGAAGCCTGATCGGTTTATGAGATTCGATCAAAGTCTTCTGGCGATGAGTTGTGGATCGATAGTAGGCATTTGTACCAGTTTCGACATACATGATATGCTCAAGACCATCATCATGTCTACATTAAGCGCTATAGCATCTTATCTGGCTACCTCTTGGATTAAGCGAATGACCAAAAAGAAGGATTAATAATATCCTATAGCATAATTTCTATGCTTAATTCCTAATGATTCCAATGATTGCTGTATCGTGTTTTCCTACGACTATTTCTTGATTTTTATTAACACTCTTTATATTCTTACTTAAGAATATAATTCATTGAGTTCACCCGACCCTGAATGTCGAAAGGCGTTCGGGGTTTTTTATCTCATATTGTCTTAACCTTGATTTTCATGATTAAAGGATTTCTTGATTTTCATGATTAAAGGATTTCTTGATTATTGTTTACCGATTATTTTATTAAAGGATTTCTTGATTATTGTTCGCCGGTTAATTTATTATTGTGAACTCTTTTGAACTCTAAACTTTTTCCACCAAAGTTGATGAGCAAACCAATTTCCATGTTGTAGGCTTCACAATAGTTCATGGCTTGTGCAAGGTGAACATCTTCTAATTTTATAAGTGCTTTCAATTCAACCATTATCGTTCCTTCAACAAAAAAGTCAACTCTTCTTTTTCCAATTTTTTCATCACGGTAATAGATGTCCATTTCTTTTTCCCGTTCAAATGACAACCCACCCAAACGCATTTCTATGTCCATAGCTCTTTGATAAATCACTTCTTGAAAGCCGTTGCCAAGTGTTCGGTGAACCTGCATTGAACATCCAATTATCTTCTCAGTTATTTCTTTGTGCTTCATTTTTAATTTGCTTTATTTAGTGTTTTTAAAATCATGCTAATCCTTTAATCCTTCTAATCATGGTTAAGACATTAATTGTGTTCAACAGCCCAACAATTCATTTGAATAATATTTGTTGTTTGTATAAGTAATATGTAAATAAATCTATCTTTCTAAAAAGGATTAGAACGTACAAAGTCGTCTAGATCGTATTAAAACGTCTAGATTGTATCAAAACGTCTAAAACAACAAGCGCTATCATATTAGGATTTCATACTTCGTTCTAATAATGACAGCAAAATATTTTTGAAATGAGCAAAAAGTTTTGCAATGATTATAACACTTTTTAAATTTTTAAACATGGATCACCAAATCAATTTAATTAAAATGATCAGCAAGTTAAATGGGCTTAGTTTTTTACATAGCAAACATGGGTCCTTCTTTCGAAAAAAAGGAGGGGCAAGTGGGACCCAAATTAAAACAGATCCAGCATTCGCCAGAACCAGAGAAATCATGCAAGAGTTTGGTGAAATAAATAGAGCGGGTAAATGGATTCGTAATGCCTTTAAACTTGTTACTGGCACTGAATCAGATGATAAGATGGTGAACCGATTGGTAAAACATCTAGCTCTGGTGATTAAAACAGATACCACTCATCTGCGTGGAGATAGAAAAGTAGGGTTTGGTCTATTGACTTCGGATGGCAAGGCACATTTACTCCAGTTCAACTTCAACATTAAATCCATGTTGTACGGAGTGCTTAAAACGGACTATCATGTGGATGTTAAAAGTGGGGTGGTGAGCATCCCAGATTTCGTGCCTCAGAAGGAGTTATATTTTCCTGATACTGCGACACATTGCAGTTTAGAAAGTGCGTGGTCTGAAATTGATTTTGCGAGTGGTAAGTTTAATGCTTCAATAAGTCCTGCTGTTTCTTTAGCTAGAGATTTGACTAAGCATAATGTAGTGCTAACACCAGCTCAACCACCGACAGGTAATGGCATTTTGTTAGTAGTATTAAAAGTGAGTTTTCTTAAGGAAGATAATGGTCGGTTTTATCCTGCGAAGTATGGAGCAAAGAATGCTATGGAAATAGTGGCTATTAAATAAATTTTTCGAATGGTGACCTTGCCATAATCAAATTAAATATGTTTTAATGCTTCAATAATTGGCTACTTTGTCAACGTCAATTGTTTAGGCATAAATACCAATATGATCTCGTCTATATGACGAGATCATTTGGTTTATTCATTTTTAGTTAGCTTTAGACAGCATGTAAGTTAATATAATATGATAAATAGAATAACTATTGATCCAAACATTTTTTGGTCGTTTGGAATTTAAGTTTAACAAATAAACAGATGATTGATTTCACAAGTCAAAAAACTTCTTAATACTTTTTAAGTCATTTTTTGATCTTTCATACTATACAATTAATTTAGTCAGTTAATAAATCTTTAAATGCTTGTTCGGTTGTAAAAAAACGATTATTTCTATAATCATTTCTGGCCTCCTCAATATTTAATTTTTGTTCGGAATTTAAAGTTATAATCTGCTTTGTTTCTTGAATGTCTTGTAATAGTGTATAAACTTCTTGAAGTAGTTCTTCATTGTCAATATTCTGTATTCCTTTGATAATCTTATCTTTAACAGTTGGCATTGTGTTAATATTTATGCTAATATACGAATTAAGTTTTAAGTTTATTGACTTTTGCTTCTGACAACAATCGTCGAAGTCTCTGACTTCGATGGAATACAAGCTTCTTCTATGGCGTCATTTCTAAAATTGGTGACTTCATTATCGTAATTTTTAATTCGAAATTCGTAATTGATTAAATTTGTTTTAACTCAAAAGCAAATTCCGGGATTTCATTTATCCTGCCTCTGCGACACAATTCAGTATTGAAAGTGCTTGGGCCGAAATTGATTTTATGACAGGCGCATTTAGTTCTTCAAAGAGTCCTGCGGTAACATTAGCGTTGGATCTAACTTCTAGTGATGTTGTATTAAATCCAGCTATGCTACCGACAGGAGCAGGTATTTTATTTGTAGTTATAAATGTGAGTTTTCTTCAGGAAGTTAATGGTCAATTGTATGCATTGAAGACTGGATCGTTTAATGCAATTGAATAGGTGTCTGTTTCTTAATAAGTAATTTTTCTTTGTCCAGAGAAAAGGAGAAAAGCGATGTATAAAGCGACCATGATTGAATCAGCAATTACCGCTTTTCCTACTCCGAATTCCATAAAATTTTCAGTTGAAAAAAGTATGAGTAGAATAAATATAACCTTACTGCTACCTGCTATGATAAGAACGAATCGCCTAACAGATTCCGTAAACGCTCCGTAAATTAACATAATGCCCATAAGTCCAATCAATGCACCCCAGTTTCGAACAATGATTTCGGATAAATTACTTTCTATTGTTTGTCCAAAATTTGATTGAATCGAAGCCTGAGGTGAGATTAATGCCATAAGCATTGTACAAGTTAAAAGACCTGAGATAAGCATGATCCATTTAAAATTTGAAATAAAAAATTGCATATTATTTAAGTTTAGATTTTCTTTAATAGTTCTAATCAATTCTCTTATTTTGGTTCTTGATGAATAAAACGCCAATGACAATCAACCAAATCAACCAAAGCGTACTTCCGATAAATCCTGCCATATCCCAAACTGGAAAATTAGGTATTACAATAGCAAATAGCTCAGCCTGTGCTAATAAATAAATACCCGAACTGATATAGCCAAGCCAATTAACCCATTTGGGAAACATATTTAATTTCTCAAAAAAGTAAGTCATCATAATAGTCCATGCAATAGTAAATAATTGTCCTAAGTGCTCACCTAAAATAACTCCTCCATATTGGTGAATTGTTTTAAATGCAACTATAACAGCTGCTTTAGTTGGTTCGTCAGGAGCGTTAACATAGATGTTTGCTAAAATGGGTACAACAAATGTCCATCGAAGCAAACCTATCATTTGAACAATTAATCCAATAACGCCAATATTAGTAGCGACACGAATCCATGATGTTTTGTTTTCTAATTGTTGACCCATCAAAATATAAGCAGGCAATAATGGAATGCCAGTGATCGCAAATGCAAACCAAGTCCAAATTAATTGAGTACCACCTTGATGAAATTTGGAAAGAATGATACCAGTATCCTGTCTTAAAATGACAGGATACTCAAAAATGATGGATAGTATTGTGTATGGAACAAATAAAGCGATTGCCCCAGTGATCAATAAGTAAGCTATTGTTTTGTTGTTATTACTTTGCATATTTTTTATTTTTATTAAAGAATAATGAATAACTTATACCACCTGCGGGATTTAACTTTAAGGTTTTATCCTTGGCTGCAACTGTTATCAGGCCTATGCGTAGGTTAAGTCCTTGCCAAATCATCCAACGAAAACCTGCTTCTGTTCCAATTGCATTTTTGTTTTTATAATCACTGTCCAGTCCACGCAAATAGGAAACACCAGCATAAAAGGATGAAGGGTTATACTTTTTGCCAACAGGAAAGCACCAAAAAGTAAGACCAGTTTTTACAAAATTGTTGGTAACACCCGAAAATGCAGTTAGGTAATATCCAGCATGAATGGAAACCTGGTTTTGCCTAAATTCAGCACCAATAGATGGCGCCCGAAAGGCGTTAATACTTAATTCATGTTTTGAAAAGCGACTTTGCGCATAGGTAGAAGTTGACACTAATAACATTAGTAAGAAGATTTGTTTTTTCATTTTTTTTGATTTAAATTGTGATTGAATATTTATTATTGTTGTATTGTTTTTTGATTTATTCGTTTCCAGTCATTATAGAGATAAATGCCCCAGACAAGCTCAACAATTTGGAGCATAGCATATCCAGATGATAATGCAAATCCAAAATAGGATTCACCTGATTGCACATTAATAAAAACTAATAAGAAAAGGATACTTGGAATTAAACCTGCAATTCGGAGCCAAATGGGATAAAGATTACACCAAAACATAAAAATAAATGCTGGAATCATAGGTATAGCTATCATTATACCTCTGTCCGCATTAATTCCAGATTTACCTAATGAAGCTAATGAAATTCCATGTGCTATGCCAAGTAAGATATAAGCAGATGCACTTACATGTTGACCTCTCAATCCAGTATATCTTGCTGCCATTACTGATGCTGAAATTGCGAAGGCATTTGCAATTTGATAGTGTAACAATTCAAACCTTAGACTATCACTAAATATATAGCCCATTGCAGTACAAATTAAATTTAAACCATACCCGATAAGTATTATCAATACAAGACTTTTGTTTTCAAATTCACTTTTATTCATAACAGATGTTTTAATTTTTATAATTTAATTTTTATAGTTTTTACTATTTTCCCATTAACAATTGACCATTAACAATTGACCATTAACCATTAACCATTAACCATTTGTATTATTCTCTATTCTGTTTTTCCTCTGATTTCTTTTTTAGTTCTGTAAGCCAAACATCGTGGTGTTTTCTCAATTTATTGGGTTGGAATATTTTTTCCAAAAATGTAATCCATCCGTTTTGGGATTCTTCCACAATTACTTTACAACCTTTATCAGTAGGTACAATAAGCCAAACAGAATAAGCTTGAACGCTTTTCTTTTTTGATTCCCAGGCCAACAGTTGATTAGGAACATATTGCTTGATTTCAGATTGAAAGTTCATGCCCATAGTGTTCCATTTAAAGACTGTGTTGGCTTTCAAAACTGTGTCAGAAGTATTCATAAAAGAAACATGTTTTGCATGACTATACCATGTTTCCCACTTTAATGCATCTATTATTAGATCCCAAACAATCGTTGGTGAAGCATTTATTTCTATCTCGTTGTGGACAAAGAATTTACTATTCTCTGGTTTATACTCATCAGTCCAATTAATTCTGGTTGAGTCGTTATAATTTTGTTTCTGTTGTGAGAATAGATTTGTGGTTAGTACTAATGAAATTAATACAGTTGTGAAAATGTAGTTTGTCATTTCAATATTTTTATATTTTAATAAATGATTTATTCGATATTATCTTTTATTCCATAATTCCTTTCCGAGATACATTTTTTCCATCAATAGTTTTTCAACTATTTTTGTGTCATTGTCGCCATTCATGAATATCAACCAGGCGTTTTTACTTTTTGGAAATAGAACAGCTATTGTATTTACACCTGGATCTTTTCCTGTATGAATTAGGGCGTATTCGTCATTACTGAAGTTTGTTAATTTTTCCCAACCCAGACTAAAAAAATCATTGGTATTTAATTGAACTTGATTTTTATGCATTTCTTCTAATACCTGTGAAGATAATCCAGCACCATTTAATATATAGGCAAGAAAGTTTCCATAATCTTCAACTGTTGTTAAAAGATTTGCGGCAGCATTCGCTTCATAATACTTAGATGTATCAATTAGTTTTCCATCTTGGTCATAGTTTTTGACATATCTTTTTTCATCCATTGATTTATCCCACCAAAAATGTGTGTCTTTCATTTTTGCAGGTTTGAATACATATTCAGTCGCAAGTTCTTCCAGCGTTTTGTTAAATTTGGCTTCCAATGCTTTTCGCAGATATTCGAAACCTTCACCTGAGTATTGAAATTGAGTTCCAGGGTCAAATTCAAAACTTAGTTTTTTACTTTCAGTTAAGTATCGCCAGTTCGGAAAACCTGTTTGATGTGAAAGGATAATTCTTGGGGTTATTTTTTTTGTGCGTATATCATTTTTTAGGTCGGGATCTATCCAATATTTATTTAGTGATTCATCTAATCCTAATTTTCCGGCATTTATTAATTTTAAAGTAATCAATGCTGTTACAGGTTTAGTGAGTGATGCTACTTTAAAAATTGAATTGTAAGCAGCAGGTGTGTTTTTGTCGATATTTCCAAAGACATCAATATGTTTCAATTGTCCGTTTTCAACTATACTTAACCCTAAGACGGGAACTTTTTCATTGATCAGTAATTGTTTTATTTCGCTTTCAAAATTGGTTTTTAAATCTGAATTATCAGGGTCATGGTGATCATAACTCAATACCTCTTTTAATAACCACTTTTCTTTATCTAATAGCCATACCATCGTAAATTTAGCAGTGCTAGTTGGTGTGTCTTTTTTGTTCAACGCTCTTATATAGAAATGGTGTATTCCGCTTTCTATGGCACCGTAGAGTATCCCATCATTATATAATGGAAAAACTTCCAAGCTGTTTTCTTCCAACTTTCGAATGGGTTTTTGATGAGGTGTTGAACAAATATTTTGCTTTACAGCAATAAGGAAATCTGCTTTGTTTTGAATACCACTTTGGTCATGGAAAAAAAGCAAGTCTTGGTGAATGGTTTGCTCAAGATATTCTATATCACAAAGGTTAAACGATCGTTCAAAGAATACACTGTCTTGTTTTTTCAATTCCAGAAATAGTGTTGAGTTTTTAGCTAATTGTCCTTTAGCTAAAAGGTTTGCACATACGAAAATTAGAATTACTAGGAATTGCTTTAACATGACTTTTATTTTTATTGTTTTATTATTTGGTAATGCAAAGGAAAGGCGCCTTAAAATGAATTCCTTTTACATATGTTGAGAAAATGAAAAATATTTATAAATAATCTGGCAAGAGATCTTTATCAGTAAAAATAAATTCCCAATGATGTCCATCCAGATCAGCAAAGCAGTGTTGATACATCCACCCATGATTCTGTGGTTCGGCATATATCAGTGCTCCCATTTGTTGGGCTTTGTGAATGATGTTTTGGATTTCCAGCTTGGATCCAGCATCCAATGAAATCAACACTTCGTTATATGTTTTTAATTCACTTTTGCCATGCTGTATCAACGTTCTAAAGTATTCCTCTTTCAGCAACATGACAAATATATTCTCACTGATTATGATGCAGGCTGCAAGGTTATCAGAGATTTGTTCTTTTATGTGGTATCCCAATTGTGAGAAAAAGAATTTTGATTTCTCAACATCCTTAACAGGTAAATTTATAAATACTTTTGTTGCCATTTTTTAAATTATAGCACAAAATTCTAAAGGGAATTTCTTTAAACCCTTTACATATGTTGAGAAAACTCAGAATTTATTTATTTACAAAAAGAATTCTACTCAATTGTGTAGGCGTGATACCTAAATAGGAAGCAATATGATGTTTTTTTAACCGTTTTACCAATTGTGGATACTTTTCCAGAAATTCTCCGTATCGGACTTTTGCATCAAAATGCCGTAATGAAATTTCCATTGGTTCTTTTTCTATAATCCAATGGTGTTCTATGTATTTTATATAAAATGCTGCAACATCACTATACCTTGAAACCAGGTTTTTAAAATCAAAAAAATTATAGGTTAAAATAGTGCTATTTTCAATTGCGATTATATTATAGGCACTTTGTGAATTGCTTAACATGGCACCTACAGATGCAGCAAGTCTATTTTCGGGGAAAAAGACTTTAATGACAATATCACCAGCATTAGATGTGTAGGATTGCGAAAACAAGCCTTTAACAACAAATCCTACATCTTTTGGGTACTGACCTTCAGATACAAAATATTCTCCTCTCTTATATGTTTTCAATCGCAATAATTTGGTCCATTCCATTTCAGCTTGTTCTGAAATATTATGATAGCTTCTGATTTTTCTAAAAAAAGGTTCAGTATTCATTGAATTTGTGTATGTATAATTAATGAATTGAATTACTAATCAGTGAATCCATTTTGTTGCATTCTATCTTTGTTTATAAATAGCGCCATAGCTGTTTTCATTTTCCTGAAATCTATTTTCTCATAAAAGCGTTCCTTGCCTGGAGCAGCGTACAATATGTAATTGCATCCAGGTGTATTATCTATCATTTTTTGGATAATCGTTTTTCCAATTCCCATTCTTTGATACTCAGGAATAATGGCTACATCGTAAATAGCTGCTTGATACTCCCCGTCTGAAATAGCTCTTCCAAAACCAATAAGATGATCATTTTCAAAAACAAAAACCACAGTGTGACTATTATTAAAAGCTCGTTTGTGTTTTTCCCCTGCATGAAAAGCCATGCCTACTTTTTGAAGAATTTTAGATACTTCCTCCCAATTAATATTATCGGTGTTATATTGAAATCGAAGATTCATTTCACAATTTATTTATATCAATTATTTAATTTAAGTTGCTTTGGTAGATTTATTAATTAAATCTATGAAATATGTCATATTTTCTTTTTCATTCTGACCGGTTACAAAATGAGTATTTCCTAAATATTTCATACCTAAGTATTCCGCAGAATTTGAAAATGGTAGCCAGAATCCATCACCTAGATTACTACCTTGTGAGGAACTAATGGCAGCCATGCTTTTCGTTCTTAATTTTCTTCCTAATTCTTTTTCATCATCTAACAAATCGGTAAATCTATCAAAGAATGTTTTCATTTTACCGCTCATAGCATACCAATACACTGGAGTCGCAAAAATGAACACATCGTATTTGTTTATAATACGTCGCATAAGTGTTAAATAATCATCATTTTTATTTTTGTGCTCATAATCGTAGTTATTTATATTATAATCATTCAAATCAATCACATCCCATTTGGTAATATTTTGTAACTGGTTGACTATTTGACCAGTTTCGCCATTGGTTCTCGAGCTACCCAATATTATAACGATATTCATTTTTGATGGTTTTAAAAGCTGTATGAGAATGAGATTGCTTATTTTTATGATAAATATACATAATACGGTTTAAATTTAGATAGGGCATAGTCTTATATTAATTAATTTGTTTGTGTTCTTAATTTTAGGATGTAATAAAAATTGTTTGTACTGGCTGATTCAAATAAGATAAAAGCCAACATAGTATAATGGATATAATTGGAATTCTAATTTGAAGAATAGTCTGCTTTAAAGTAAGTTTAGTGATCATTTTTTGTGCCAAAAGTTCATTTTTTTCATTTGAATTGCTAAAGATAAATACTTCATCAATAATTGTTGAAAATTATATCAAATAAGTTTTTGATGCCTTTTAATTATCGGCTTTCTATCACTTTAGGTTCGATATTGTTTCGTAATTGATTAAATCTGTTTTAACTCAAAAGCATATTCATAACTGATGACGCTTTTGTCTTTTTCGTTTTTCTTCCACGCTTCTTCTAAATGACTTAATTCAATAATGCCATTGGTACTGGTGAGTTTAAATGCCGTTGCTACTTTATCTAATACTTCCAATTCACTTTGTGAAAACAAATCAGCTTTAAATGGTCTGTTCTTTCTTGCTTTGAATTGTTCGCCTGTATGGCCATTTTGAAATTCGGTGGTGTGAATTTCTATTTCATCTTTATTGACTAAATATTCAAAAATACTTTGAAAATTGTTGGGCACAGGTCCCATATCAATGGCTTTGTACCGCACTCCGCTGATTGAAAAACAACTTTGTTTGAACATTAGAAAATCGGTATAGAACAATAACTTGTTCATCTTGGTTTTGAAGGGTGCAATTTTTTCTGAAAAATAGACTACCATTTCGGTAAACTTTTCAAAATTGGGATTTCTGTATCCTGAATAAATATCTGCCATGCGGTTGCCTAATAAATATTCCTTGAAATTCAAATTGAACATGTTTCGTTTTCTCTCTTCTAACAATATTTGTGCTTTCTGAATATACTTTGTTTTTGCTTTGTCATCTAGGGTTGCACATAACTCAACCATATCAATAAAAAACTTAGGATCGTCCACCATCTGTATCATTTTGGCATTGGCTATACTTGGCATTTCACCTGCTTCGTACTGGCGATAACTATTAACACCAAAGCCTAAAATTTCCGACATCTTGACTGCGGACAAACCATACTTTTCTCGAATTCTGATGATTTCATCTGGAAATGGGATGTTGAATTTGTCTCGATATTGATTATATACCTGATTCATATTCACTTCATCTAATGATGTAGAGGTAAATTGTTCTCCGCTATCCTCGCATCTGTAAAAATGAAACACAATTTCAAATGTTTCCTTTCTGAAATCCATTGACCTGCGTTCTTTGGTCAATTTCATTTCCTTATCTGTGATTGGACTTTTCATAATTATTTATTTTAACCGATATTTTATTATTTTAAAGGATATTTCATTTTATGTTGTGCTAGGTGAAAAGAAATGCAGATAACACTGCAGCCCATTGCACCCATTGTAATTTTAATATACACTTCCCGTCTCTTTATGTTTTTGCCAAACACCCACATCTCAGTACCTCTGTAAAGTTTTTCTTCGATTGGGCCTTCGCAATAGTCTTTGGTTTCGAGTGCTTCCAGAGCAGCTTTTCGTTCTATAGGGCGAAGTTCTAAGTCCACAAGAGCCTGGATATTTTTGCCGCTATCGTCACGAAAGAGCACATCCCAAATCTTCATCTTTTCTTTGAAGTCTTTTAAAAAGGATGCTACTTGCTCTTCTAAGCTCATACATTGTTTTACTAAACGAAGGTACATCTATTATTGTAATACTCAACTATAAAGTTGTTAAATTAATTATTTTACGATAAAAATCAACTTTAAAGTTATTAAAATTAAATATACCATGATAGTCTTTCTCAGTAGTTTTACTCACGTTTATTAAACAAGGGCAAAAAGCCTGAAAATTTACTTTCGTCCAACTTTATAAGTGTAAAATGTACCTTCGATATGTTTTGTAGTCTAGTAATGTTAAGTAATACTGGCTTTTTTATAAAATTACTACAATCGTAGAAGTCTCTGACTTCGATGTAATTATTAATTCTTATCTGATTACCGATTACTCGATTACCCTTTTCTTCAGAGTCTCTGTTCCAATACCAATAATTTGTAAAATTCATCTTTGGTGGCTATGATGTTTCTACCTCTTAATAGTAGTCCAATAGATTATACTGTGTTTTTTAAATTTGTTTTTTAGGATTGGATCTCGTATCGAATATACTGAGTATTATGATTTTGTTTGAGCTTGTTCGATAAAATAGTCTATTATGTTTTGATATAAGTATTCCTCTGATTTTTTTTTCGGAATTTTGATAAGGTCCAATATTTGGTTGTTTACTTAGGAGTTCTACAAGCTCAAATGTTCTTTGAACAAATTGTTTGGCGAGATTTTCACTCCAATTCTGATTTAGATATTCAGTCAATGAAGCTAAATTTGAAGTAGCTCTTTTAGACCAAATTATTTTTCTAACCATTTGCTGAATCGGCCAACAACTTCTTCATGACTAATTAAATTTATCGGATCTTTACTTTCTTCATATGAAAGCATTAGCTCCTCCTTTTGTTCGAGAGTAAGGGAATTCCACAATGCCCCTTCTTGGCTGTTGTTTAGTTTAGAAATAAGATTATAGTAATCGTTTAATAGACCCTCATCTTCAATTTTATCAATGAGTTTATGGAACGCTTCTTTTGTTTTCATCGCATAAAATTACTAATAATTTGGGATATTAAAACATACAATATATCATGATTATAAGTGATCCAAAATTTAATTTATTGATAAAGTCACTTAAATTAACGAATGTAGAAGTCTCTGATTTCTTTCAATGTAATTGATGCCATTTAAGCAATTCAAATGCTACCTAAACTAAGTAGTGCTGATCACAATATTTCCATGTGTATTTAATAAACTGCACAATATTTTGTTTATTGGGTCTTTAGGTTTATGCTTGTATCTTTGTTTTGTTGGCTAAAGCCAAGTTACCAAGCCCACGATCGTCGAAGTTTCTTACTTCGATGCCATTTAATCCTAAATTTATTGAAATTCGTTACTTCCTGCCTTATAGCATAAATTTTAGTTAGTACTCTTTTTTACCTGTTTTTTTTGGAAAGTAAATACCCTCCCCAGTCTAAGATACAGGACTAATCTGAGTTTATCTTCTATTAGATTTACTTCTTTTAAAGGTCCCAATATTAGCTCATTTATTTGTATATTTGTGACTCCATTTAGCGTTACATTTTAGGATTGAGAAATCGCAAAATGAACCAATTCCATGTATATTCCTTTGATATTTGAATGTGTTTAACTCCTTTTTAAAGTGGTATTGTCTTTTACTAAAATCATTTTTACCGAACATTTGCTTAATACTATAATACTATGAAATATTTGACCTGGCTGGCAGACAAATTGTGCTCTTCTAAAGCGGCATCGCTGTATATGTTGCTATTTGCAATTGCTATTGGAGTTGCCACATTTGTTGAAAACGATTTTGGCACCAGCTCCGCTCAGGACCTCATCTTTAGAACCTGGTGGTTTGAATTATTGCTTGTACTATTTGGGCTAAGTATTCTGGTAAATATATATAGGTTCAGGATGATCCAACAAAGGAAATGGGCAGCTCTGACTTTTCATGCAGCGATCATCATTATTCTTCTTGGAGCTGGAGTGACTAGGTACTTTGGCTATGAAGGAATCATGCATATTCGGGAAGGTTCGGCTTCAAGTGATTTTTTATCGGCAGAGACCTATCTGAATTTTAAAGTATTGTATCATGAGAAGACCTATAGCTTTGCTGAAAAAGTGTATTTTTCTTCTTTAGGAAAAAATAAATTCGATAAGCAATACCAAATTGGAAATAAAATTATTCTGGTTAAACTCAAGGATTTTATTCCCAACCCGGTTGAAGAAATGACCGATAGCCCCGATGGACTTGCCATGCTCAAAGTAGTCATTGGGGGGATGAATGGTAGGGAAGAATATCATGTAAAGTATGGTGATCAGGTCAATCTAAGCGGAACCAAAATCAATTTTGGAAACCCTGAAATGCCTGGTTATGTAAATATTTCAATGCAAAACGATTCCCTTTATTTTAAAGTGGACAGACCGATTACTCAAATGGTGATGGCGACACAGAAGTTGGATACCATTGCTCCCGGTGAATTACGACCATTGCGTACCCGGTCCTTGTACAATATGGGTAATTCTAATTTTGTTATTGCTGAGTTTGCACGTTCTGCTGTTCTGAATACAACATCGAAGGACATCAAAGTAAAGAGTGAAAGTATCGTTAGATTAAGACTGGATGTTGAAATGGACAGTCAACATCATGAACTTATGCTTACTGGAAGAAAAGGATCTGAAGGTGAATACAAAACTATAGAATCTGCCGAAAGCACCATTGGAATAGCTTATGGTTCCAAACGAATAGAATTGCCGTTTTCGTTGTACCTCAAGGATTTTATCATGGATAAATATCCAGGTACTGAAAATCCATCATCCTATGCTAGTGAAGTTACTTTAACAGATCCGGTTAAAGATGTTAAAATGGATAAACGCATCTTTATGAATAACATCCTGGATTATCAGGGTTATCGTTTTTTTCAATCGTCTTTTGATCAGGATGAATTAGGAACTTATTTGAGTGTGAATCACGATTTTTTAGGTACATGGTTGTCCTATATTGGTTATATATTATTAACGATTGGATTGCTGTTTGTTTTCTTTCAACCCAACACCAGATTTGCTTATTTGACGAAGAAGTTGAAGGAAATTCAGAATTCATCCATGCTGTTATTCTTGTGGATAAGTATATTTTTTGCAGTTCCTGTAATGGGTTTTTCCAATTCGGAAATCACGCAACCTGCGGTTTTAGTAAGTCCGGAACACGCTAATAAGTTAGGTCAATTATTGGTACAGGATTTTAAGGGACGATTTGAACCCATAAATACTTTAGCCAGTGAAGTCGTTCGCAAACTTTCAAAGAAAAGTGAGCTTTATGGTCTAAGTGAAAATCAAATCTACATTTCAATGATGTTGGATCCGGAGACCTGGGAAAATGTACCCATCATTCAATCCGGCAATCATCCGGAAGTATTAAAGATCTTAGGAATAAATGCTGGACTAACAAGTTATCGGAATTTTTTCAATGACGAAGGGGAGTATAAACTTAAAGAATTCATTCGCGCTGCACAGGTCATGAACCCTAAAGATCATGGTACATTTGAAAAGGCTATTATTAAGGTGGATGAGAAGGTGAACATTGCGAATATGGTTTTTTCAACACAACTATTTAAAGTATTTCCGATCAAGGGAGATCCAAATAATACTTGGATTTCACCTACCGATATTTCAAATCCAAAAACCCCGGAAGCTTTAAGTATTTTTATCAAAGAATTCGTGACAACTTATTTTGCTGAATTAAAATCATCCTCAGAAACCAGAAACTGGACCATCCCCGATGAAATGCTAACTAAGTTAACGACATACCAAGAATCCATTTCTGGAACTATACTTCCTGCAAAACAAAAAGTGACTACTGAAATATGGTTGAATCGATTAAATATTTTTTCTAATCTGAGAAATATTTATGCCTTACTTGGACTTTGTTTTCTCTTTACTTTTTTGTATTCCGTTTTCAACCATAAAGTAAATATTAATAGGATTTCAAAAATTGGATTTTACACCTTGTTAGGATTTTTTGTAATGCACACCTTAGGATTACTAATGCGTTGGTATGTATCAGGTCATGCACCATGGAGCAATGGCTATGAGTCCATGATTTATATAGCCTGGACCACAACATTAGCGGGATTAATATTTTCAAGAACATCACTTGGAGGATTGGCGGCAACATGTGTGTTATCTACTATAATTCTTTTGGTAGCAGGAATGAGTTGGTTAGATCCGGAGATCACGCCATTAGTTCCTGTATTAAATTCTTATTGGTTGACAATACATGTTTCTATGGAGGCTGGAAGTTATGGCTTTCTCTTGCTTGGAGCTGTCATTGGTATGCTCAACTTAGTGCTCTTTATCTTAACTAACGACAATAATAAAATTAAGATTAAAAGATCAATAGAGGAGTTGACCATAATTAGCGAAATCACAATTACAGGTGGACTTATAATGCTAAGTATTGGAACTTATTTAGGAGGTGTTTGGGCTAATGAATCATGGGGTAGATACTGGGGATGGGATGCTAAAGAAACGTGGGCATTAGTGTCCATTTTGGTTTATGCATTCATACTTCACATGAGGTTCATCCCTGCACTAAAAAGTGTATATGCATATAATTTTGCATCGCTGTTTGGTTTTGCTACTGTTATCATGACTTATTATGGGGTGAATTATTATTTGTCTGGTTTGCATTCCTATGCAGCTGGAGATCCGGTTCCATTGCCGGTGGAAGTGTATTATACTTTGATAGCATTGATTATATTAAGTATACTTTCTTTCATAAATTATAGAAGAAAATATAAAGAGCGGATTGTGATATAAGGATGAAGTTGAATGTTTGCTTCAAGATTGCTTCAAGCAGCTAGTCTCGATTATAAGACGAGACAAACAACCAATATCTTATCTTTTCACAACAGCATTTTCCATAATGATATCATATCGATAACCGGCACCGAAATCTTTATTTAGAAATATTGTTCCTTCAAACGTGACTTCATCGCCAATCTGAATAACATCGGTTGATGTAATCGTGAAATCTACATTTTTATCTTTGGTTTTGGTGCCGTCCTGGATATGATACCAGTTCTTACCCATGATTTGGAAATTTGCTTTTTTGCATAGACCACGAACTAAGATTTGTTTTCCGTTGTATTTAGCTTTGTTGTTCATTAAATCGGATAAAGCTATCGTTCCGGCTATTTTTTTACCTGTAACAGGCTTTTCATTCGGTGTTTCAGACATCGATGGCTCTTGACCAGCTATTTGTCCTCCAGGATGTTCATTGGCGTCAATAATACTTGATACTAAATAGAGTACATCAAAGGTTCTGTTAAAATCTTTGCTTTCAAAATTTGTTTTCTTCAACCCACCGCGATAATAATAGGTGTGTCCCTTGGTAATATCTTGTTTAGAAATGGCAATCCAGAATTTTTCTTTGTTTTCAGACACATAGACATAGGTATATTTTTCAGCTTGTAGTATTTCCTCCGCAACAACTTGGTGAACGTCGGTATTCGGCATAGTACCAGGACTGTTACTTGGCATTTCAGAAGGGGTACTCGGTTTTTCATCAGCTATGATGACTTTTGGTTTGGAATCACATGATATAATGACTAATAAAATGAGTAGACAAAATGGAATTGGTTTCATTATTTTTTGATTTTTTTGCTGTTTTTAAAACGTTGTAATACTGTTATATAATATCTATAATTGGCATCATGATTTGCAAAAGTAGATTCGACATCAATTAAAACAGATGACAATCTGGATAGTTGAAAGCTGAGGTTAGCTCCGATCACATCTTCATTGGTTTTAGTTTCACTACTTAAATACATATAGTTTATTTTTCTGTAGTTCAATTCTACATTTAATTTAGACTTAAATACATCTTTGGAAATCCGACCACTATAAATCATTCCTTGTATGTAATCTGTTTTTAAATAATTGGTAGAAGCAGATAGTGTAACATGTAATTTAGGAATATTATTCATGTAGATATTGAATAAATAATTCTTAGTAGGAATATCATTTTTGCCTTCAAATCTAAAGAATGCACTGGCATTCATCGATAGATATCGAAATACATTATAACTGTATTGTAGCCTAAGTCCTTGTCTTGTTTCTTGATCTATTAGCTTATCAATAATGGTTTTGTAAGTTTCATAATAGATGATATTCCTGCGATTGTCATATGAACTTTGGATAGACATTTTCTTAGAAATCCTATAACGTACGTTAGCATATAAACTGGTGAAATTGACAGAATTTATGTTTTCTTCATGTATGCGTTTAAATAAATCCAATTCAGCAGAAATAAAAAAGTTGATGTTTTTAGTTATAGGACTACTGTGTTGGAAGTAAGTAAATCTTCGATCCACTTTCCAGGAATACCTTTGTTCAATAAAAGCAATAGATGTCTGAATATATCCTTTTTTAGTATTGGCATTATGTGCCAAAAAAGCACCTGCTTGTTCTAATTTTATATTATATCCATAATCATAAAGATTGGGTTTGGATCCTACTAATATGCCATAAGAAAAGAGACCTAATTTTTGTTCATATTGTATCCCGTCATGGGCACCCATGTTTGAAATATTGGGATTGATTCTACGACCAATCCATATTTGTTTATTTTTAGATAATTGATATCCTAACGCTAAAGTATATAATTTGAATTCATCAAAAAATCCAACACCTATTTGATCTTTGGAATAGTTGTGTGTATAATTAATATAACTTTCTAAAGAAAATTTGGATCCATTTATATTACCGATATTTAAAGAATTGGAGACTCTGGTTCTGGTGGATTTAGAATTAAAGGGTTGGTTAAAATCTCCAAGCATAGAAACGGAAAGCCTTCCATTGATCAATGACTTATTTTTTTTAATTTCTTTGACCTTATCGGTATTTGTTACCTTAATGCTGGTGTCTGATTCTGTAATATTTTGTTTAATTGTTGGTTTTTGAAGTGTATCTTTAATTATAGTTGGTATAGGGGAGGGCACTATCATTCCCTTTACAGGATCTCCAATTTTAAATTGCGCATTTCCAATGAGTTCGCATACACTGGAAATTGAAGAAAGGCGAGTGATGACTAATGAGGGTATTGGTTTTTCATTTTGATAAGTGTACAAAGTATCACCAACATGCAATTCTTTTGTAGAATAAAATTTTACATAAATGCTTTTGGCATTCACATAAGAAACGGTGCCGTCTAATATTTTAATATTGGTTTGTGCATTGATGCTAGCTTGAAAGGAAATCAGAACTAACAACAAGAATAATATTCTTTTATATATACAATTATTTTTTTCCATCAGGATGGCATGAATAACAAGCGTTACTATTGTACGAATATCCGCTCACTCCATTATGATCGCTATCTGTTTCATTTTTTTTGTGACAGACTAAACAGCTGAATATTTTAAAATCATTCGAGTTGGTATGACATTCACTACATAAGTTCCATTCGTTTTTATGTTTTCCGGAATATATGGGAAAATAATTGGCGTCATGATTAAATGTAGAAGGGGTCCATGCTGTTTGTGAATGACACACAGTGCAATCAGTAGGGAATTTAGCGGTTTTATGATTTGGATTAGTGGTTTGATCGTAATCGGTTTTATGACAACCATAACAGGTATTTGGAGTCGTGTTATAATTTCCTTTATGACATAATGCGCAGTCATTTTTTATGTTGGCATGTGCACCTTGAAGGACATAATAATTATTGTGCACATCGAAAGTAGCCGGTTCCCAATTTGGTGCGGTGGTGTGACAACTTACGCAATCAGTTGATAAGTTTAATTTTTTGTGATTTGGATTGGTGGAAGCATTGTAATCAGTAATATGACATCCCGCACATGTTTTTGGTGTGGTATTATAATTTCCATGATGACAAATATTGCAATCGTGAGCAATGCTTGCATGTGCACCGTCCAAAACATAATAATTATTGTGAATGTCGAATGTTGCTGGCTTCCAATCTTTTACTGTAGTGTGACAATCCACACAATTTGTTGGAATATTTAGTCTCTTATGATTTGGATTTATTGAAGCATTGTAATCAGTAATATGACATCCTTGACATGTGTTGGGTGTGTTTTTATAATTTCCATGATGACATGCCTTGCAATCATTAGCTATATCAGCATGGGCATTATCCAAGACATAAAATTGATTGTGAATATCAAATTTTGCAGGAGCCCAACCAGGTGCGGTGGTATGGCAACTAATACAATCGGTTGTGATATTTAAATTGGCATGATTTGGATTTGTAGATTGATTGTAATCTTTATTGTGACATGAGAAACAATCAGTTGGTGTGTTTTTGTATTCTTTAATGTGACATTCTCTGCAATCTGTAGTTTTATGCGCCCCTGTTAGTGGAAAAGAACTCATGTTATGATCGAATGCCATCTTTTTTTCACCTGTAGGATGACAAGCCAAACAAGCATAGCTCGCATATAAATAACCGCCTACTGTCATATGTTTTTCATCTGTTTCAGGATTCATGTGACAAGTAATGCAAGTAAATTGTTTATAATCTGTTGGGTTGGTATGGCATTCAGTACATTTATCCCATACCATTTTATGTTTGCCAGTATAAACAGGAAAGTACATTCCGTCATGATTAAAAGTAGAAGGCACCCACGCATTTTCAGAATGGCAACTTGCACAATCGGTAGGGAATTGCGCAGCTTCATGATTTGGATTTGTAGTTCCTTTATATTCATCATTGTGGCATCCTACACAAGTATTTGGTGTATTGTTGTAGTCACCATTATGACAAGTGGCACAATCTTTAGAAATTTTAGCATGTGCTCCTTTCAATTCATAATAAGTATTATGAATATCAAAACTTGCAGGATCCCAACCTGGTTTAGTGGTATGACAAGAGGCACAGTCTGTCGGAAGTTGAAGTTTTGTATGATTTGGGTTTAAAGAATGATCATAATCTTTTGAGTGACAAGCTACACAAGTATTCGGTGTGTTATTGTAATCTCCGTGATGACAAGAATTGCAATCTTTTGCAATATTTGCATGAGCGCCATCTAATACATAATAATTACTATGGATGTCAAATTTAGCAGGTGCCCAACCTGGATCTGTAGTATGACATGAGATACAATCTGTTGAAAAATTTAAATCCACATGTTTTGGATTTTGAGATTGATCAAAATTTGTTTTGTGACAATCCACGCAAAGTGTACTGGTTCCTTTAAATCCTTTACTGTGACATTCCTGGCAATTAACTGTCTTGTGTGCCCCCGTTAATGGAAACATAGTTGAATTGTGATCAAATTTAAAATCAGCATCACCAGTTGGGTGACATGCAAAACAAGCGTCAGATTGGTAGTAATATCCTGATACCGTTTTGTGCTGATCATTTGTTTCAGGGTTTATGTGACATACAGTACAGCTATTTTGTTTGAAATCACCTGGATTGGTATGACATTCTATGCACTGATTCCAAACGCCTTTATGCTTGCCACTGTAGACCGGAAAATGTATGCCATCATGATTGAATGTAGATGGATCCCAAGTTTTTTGATTGTGACATGCTGCGCAATCTGTAGGAAATTGAGCAGTAATATGATTTGGATCTTTGGTATTGTTGTAGTCTTTTTGGTGACATCCAACACAGGTGTTTGGTGTATTGTTATAATTCCCATTATGACATGCTTTACAGTCATTAGCTATTTGAGCATGAGCATCTTGAAGTACATAATAATTATTGTGAATATCAAATCTTGCAGGACTCCAACCTGGAGTGGTGGTATGACAACTAATACAATCTGTCGATAAGCCTAAATCTTTATGTTTAGGATTTTGCGATTGATCAAAATCTTTTTGATGACAATCCATACAAGCTGTAGAAGTTCCTTTATATCCTTTGGTATGACATTCCAAACAATTGGTTGTGGTGTGTGCTCCTGTTAAAGGAAATTGTGTGGTATTATGATCAAATTTAACATCTGCATCTCCTGTTGGATGACAAGCGAAACAGGCTTTGTCTTGATAAACATAGCCACCAACTCCTGCATGTTTTTGGTCTGTTTCAGGATTTATATGACAAGATATGCAAGTAACTTGGTGGATGTCAGATGGATTATTATGACATTCAATGCACTGATTCCAGACCCCTTTATGCTTGCCGGTATATATTGGAAAATGCATGCCATCGTGATTGAAAGTAGATGGCTTCCATGAATTTTCTCCATGACAAGTAGCACAATCAGTTGAAAATCCAGTTTGTTTATGATCTGGGTTTTTAGCAGCTACATAATCTGAATTATGGCATCCATTACAAGTATTGGGAGTATTATTATAATTTCCCTGATGACAGCTAATACAATCAGATGCTATTCTGGCATGGGCACCTTTTAATTCGTAAAATGAATTATGATTAGCAAACTGGGCAGGTTCCCACCCTGGGGCAGTAGTATGGCAGGAAGCACAATCGTTTGAAAGATTTAATTTTTTATGCGATGGATTTAATGATTGATCATAGTCTAATTGATGGCAGGAAGCACACGATGTACTGGTTCCTTTAAATCCTTTAGCATGACACATCAAACAATCCGTTGTTTTATGGGCGCCAGTCAGCGGAAATGCAGTTGCATTATGATCAAATTTAATATCTGCATCACCTGTTGGGTGACATGCAAAACAAGCTTGATCATTATAGGTATAACCATTGGTACCTTTATGAATTTGATCCGTTTCAGGATTCATATGGCAGTTAATACAACTAAATTGTTTGTAATCTGAAGGATTATTGTGACAATCAATGCATTGGGTCCATTTTCCTTTATGTTTTCCAGAAAATATTGGAAAATTCAAATCATCATGATCAAATTTCGAAGGAACCCATGAACTTTCAGAATGACAACTTGCACAATCATTAGGAAATTGTCCTGCTTTATGATTGGGGTTGACGGTTTGATCAAAGTCTATTTGGTGACATTCAAAGCACGTATTTGGATTGTTATTGTAATTTCCTTTATGACATGCGATACAATCATTGGCAATTTTAGCGTGTGCTCCATTTAATGGATAGAATTTCGGGTGAAGGTCAAATTTTGCAGGATTCCAGTTAGCTTCTGTAGTATGACAGGATATGCAATCAGTGCCTATACCAAGTTTATTATGATTTGGATTTAAGGTGTTATTGAAATCCATTTGATGGCAACTGACACATTCAGTAGGAGTGCCCTTAAAGCCATTTTTATGGCATTGAATGCAATCAATGGTAGTATGCATCCCCGTGAGTGGAAATTGTGTTTTATTGTGGTCAAACACTTCATCTGCGCTTCCAGTGGGATGACAAGCTAAACAGGCCTGATCTTGATAAATGTAGGCATTGACTTTCTGATGAACCTTATCTGTTTCTGGATTTATATGGCAACTGATACAAGTGAATGAGGTGAAGTCTTTTTCGTTTTTATGACAATCTATACACTGGGTCCATTTCCCTTTATGTTTCCCACTGTAAATTGGAAAAGTCACATCATGAGCAGAAAATTGAATTGGCTTCCATCCTGGAGAAAGAGTATGACATGATGCACAATCGTTTGAGAATTTCGCACTAATGTGATTTGGATTATTGGTCGATTGAAAATCTTGATTGTGACAAGAAATGCAATTCTTTGAAATATTTGAGTAGTCCTTAGATAAATGACATTGAGCACAATCTTTTATGGAATGACCTTGTTCCAAAGGAAAGAAATTGTGATCGACTTTATCTGTCTTCCAATCAGCTTCAGTTAGGCTATGACAATCTGTACAATTGGTCGAAAAGTTGTTTTTCTTATGATCCGGGGATGTGGTTCTTTCAAAATCATTTCGATGGCAGTCTATACAATTGATACCAGCCGTATTAAATCGAATATTGGTCTCAGAAATATGACATAGGTTGCAATTAACGGTTCTATGAACACCGGTTAATGGAAAACTGGTTTGTTCATGAATTTCTGTAATATTATCGACAATCCAGGAGGCAGATGTGTGACATCTTTTACAATCTAATCCAACGGTTTGATTATGAGGATCTACATGACACGAGTTACAATCAGTTGGCGCTTCATCAAACTTAAGACTTTGGTGACACGATTTGCAATCTAAGGCTTTATGTTGTCCAAATAAAGCGAACGCAGTACTATCATGAGAAAATAAGGCCAATTTTGAATTGTAACTCCAGGATTCCGGACTGTGACACTTAGCACAATCTATAGCCAACTTATCTCCATGAGGGGACTGTGCATTAAGTGCGAATACACTTAAAATTAAGGGTAATATTATTTGTGACAATCTTTGCATTCCAACATCCCGTTTTTGTAAAGGATAATCTTTATATCCAATGCTTCGGCCTTATGGCATTTGTCGCAAGTTACGACAATATGTTCACCTTTCAATGGAAATCTTGAATTATTATGATTAAATTTTGAAGCTTTCCAATCATCAAAACCATGACAGCGATTACAATCAGTTATATTGTTTTCTGTGAACTGATTACCGTGTGGATTTTTATGACATGTATTGCATTCTTTTGGTTTTTCTTTGAAATTTTGGACAATAGCTTTATTTAATTCTTTAGTAAAATGACATTTATTGCATTGTGTTTCCAGATGTTTTCCCAATAAAGGAAAGCTGGTTTTGGAATGATCAAAATGGACCTCATTCCAACTTTCTTCTGCGTGACAGTTGAGGCATTGATTTGGGACATAAAACGATGGATCTATGTAGCCCTTATGAAAATCTTCATGACAATCGATACATTGTTTTCCAATGTTTCGGAAATTCCATTTTCCATCCTTTTGATGACATGCATTGCAAGCAGTTGCCAGATGCGCCCCATTTAAAGGAAACGCAGACTGTTGATGTTGCTCAATACTAAAAGTAGTGCCTTTAAAATTTTGTACTGTATGACAACTTGAACAGTCATTATAAATTTTATGCTGAGCAAATTCACCATGGTGATAATCCGTATGGCATTGATTACAGAATTCATGTGGCAATGGATCTGTCATTTTTGTTTTATGGCATTTTTTACAATCTAAAGATTGGTGTTTTCCTTCAAGCGGAAAATTAGTTAGATTGTGATTGAATTGGTCCAGGTTTTTATTAGCCCTAAAACTTTCTTGATTATGACATTTTTTACAATCAGTTTCGAATTTGCCTTCATGAATATCCTTATGACAACTGATACATTCCAGTTTACTAATCTTTTCAAATTCTTTAAACATTCCTGATGTGCCAGCTCGATTATCATGACATTTACGACAATCTATGGACTTATGACGTCCTTCTAGTTTAAAGCCTGTAAGGTTATGATTAAATTGTGGTGTGGGTTTGATTTTGTGAAAAGATTCATCAGTATGACATGCCTTACAATTGGTGCCAAATTTATTATCATGTGGATCTTTATGGCATGAATGGCAAGTTTGAAAATCTATTGAAGCAAATTTTTGAAACGATACATTATTTCGAATTTCTTTTTTATGACATTCTATACAAGTTACTTTTAGATGAGCACCTGTCAGCGGAAAGTCAGTTCGGCTATGATTAAATTCACTTGCTGGTTTGAATTGGTTGAAATTATGACATTTGATACAATCATTGGATAAGGTCTTTTGATGATAATCTGCATGGCATGTTAAACATTTGGGATCCAAACCCAAATAGGTGGTTTGATTTTTTTTAATTTCCGGGTCCTGAATAAAATCCGGTTTGTGGCAATTTCTGCAATCGATGGTTTTGTGTTTGCCTTTTAATTCATAACCTGTGGAATTATGGTTGAATAGTTTTTTATCAAAACGAATCATTTCGAATTTAAGGCCATGGTGTTCGCTATGACACGAAATGCAATTTTTTTGTTTTACTTCCTGAGATGCGTGAAAACCCTTGTTACTAGATATTCTACTTTTGAGTTTTATATGACAATTTAAGCATTTCGCTTCTGAAATTTGATCTCCCAAATCATGACATTGGGTGCAATTACTTATACCTTCTAGTTGTTTGTGAGGATTGGATAATTTTCCAGGTGAAATTTGTGCACTAAGGGGAAAGAAACAAATAATTAATATACCATACAGGATATATTTTAATTCTAAAAGTGATGTGTGGTGTAGTTTTATCACTTCGAATGAGATTTAACAGTGTATCCGAATCGTTTTGTAATTTCAATGCCAGATTTTTGAAGAAACTGAGTCGGTAGTTCTCCTCCAGCTAAAATATAGACCATGTCATTTGACAATTCAATAGGTTGTTCTGCTCCATTTATTTTTATTCGAACAGCATCATTTAAAATTTCAGTTACATTAGAATTCAGAAGTAAGTGAATTGTTTTTTGTTGAGCAGCTAAATCTATTTTTTCAGCATTTAGAGGTTTTAGACGATTGAATTTATCGCCGCGATAAGAAAGGGTTACTTCATTTTGTTCGGCTAATAACAAGGCACTTTCTATAGCAGAATCACCTCCGCCAACTACTAGGATTTTTTTACCTTGGATTAATTCTGATTCCATCAACCTATAACTCACTTTTTCCAATCCTTCACCGGCTACACCTAACTTTCTTGGGCTTCCTCTACGACCAATCGCCAGCAGTACTTTATTTGAAGTGAAAGCAACTCCTTTTTGTGTAATAATTTCAAATCCACTTCCTTTTTTTGCAATGGATTCTACCCGGGTATTTTCATGAAGATTAATACTGTTTTTTCGAATCACATCTTGCCAGAGTTCTAGTAATTCAGATTTTTTTGTTTGAAATAATTTTATTTTTCCAAACAACGGTAAATCTACCGGAGATGTCATTACGATTTTTTTTCTTGGAAAATTGTACACAGTTCCTCCAAGGGAATCTTGATCCAATAGTATATGTTTTAAACCATATTTTTTAGCCTGTAAACTAGCCGAAATACCAGCGGGACCAGCACCAATAATTAAAACATCAAACTCCTGATCATGACCAGCATCTTTTGAAGTAAATATATGATCCATGGCTTGTTTTCCTTGTTCAATACTATTTTTAATTAATCCCATACCACCTAATTCTCCGGCGATAAAAATACCCCGCATATTGGATTCAAAATTCTGATTTACATGGGGTAGATCAACACCTCTTTTTTCAGTTCCTATTCTAAGGGTTATGGCTTCTACAGGGCAGGCATGGAAACAAGCACCATGACCAATACAATGTGAAGCATTGATTAAAGTAGCTCTACCATTTTGTATGCCTAAGATGTCTTCTTCCGGGCAAGCTTTTAAGCAAGCACCGCTTTTAATGCAAGTGTTTAAATCTATGTGTGGGTATAAGGATACAGGTTCATGGATGCCCTCAACTATGGCTTTTTTTATTTTTGTTTCAACTACCTGAGATTCTTTCCTTAGTTTTCTAAGATAAATAAAGAGGATCCCTACTATCAATAATAGGACAATACCATAAATCCCAATTTCTTCTAAGAGTGTTTCCATAATTAAAAAATCCATTTATACCCAAAGGCCAATGTTACAGCGACATGGATAATCATAATGATCAGCATGATTAAAGCAAAGGGTAGATGGATGACGTGCCAATATTTAAATAATTTTTGCATGACTTTTAGGTTCTCAATCCGCCATTTAAGCACCATTTCTTTTTTCAATAAGCTTATTATTTTTTTTCTCCTGTTGGATGGAATAGATAACGCAGTTAACTTCTTTTTAAAATCACTGAGTTGTTGATTTTGAATAAAATATTGTCTAAAGACTTTAGAAGTGGAAAGATTTTCATGATTGGGTTGCATTGCGAATTCCAAATCACGGTAATTCATATTCGATTCAACTTGTTCATTAAGTATTAATTTAAATTCTTCATGGATTTGATTTTTCATTCCTATGATTTCATCTAGATCCAACGCTCTTCCCTGGATGGTTCTCGGTATTTGTTTATATATAAATCTTCCAATCACACCACTGGCAACTACTGCGACCATGCTCCAAAAACTTATGGAAACGATTCCTCCAAATTTAAATGCAGTATGAAATAATACAAAAATGGGCCCAAGGGTGCAAAGAAAAATATGAAATTCTAACCAGTATTTAAGAGCACCTAATTTAGAATTATGCTTCATTTTTTTTCTAATAATATAACCAAAGACACCAATAATAATAAGCAATGTACCGATAATACCTAATCCATGACCATAAATACCACTCGGCTTTAATAATTTGTGATCTTGATGATAAAATCGTTCTTCGAGACTGGTGCCATAATAAGAACCTCCATAAAAAAAGAGTAGACCAGTACATATGACAACAATAGAAACTAAAGTAGCAATATATATTTTATGTGCGAATGGTGTCATTTATTTTAAATCAATTATATGTTTTAATGATAATAACTATTAAATGAAAGAATTAGTCTCCATAAAAGTTCATTATTTGTTAATATGCAATTAAGATATGAATATTTAGATAATTAGCTTGTTGATGCAACCTGATTGTTCCCACTCATAAACGATAACACATGAAGAAGTAATAAAATATTTTTATTAACTCTTACGGATCGAGAGTGTGATCAAGTATTTAAAAGATTTTTGAAAAATAAGGGCAAAAAACAAGTTGTTGGTGCAATGGGAATATTTGCAAAAGTAGGAATGAAATTTCAATAATAATCAAATTATCTTTATTTCAGAATAAAAACCTTTTATTAAGTTTAATAGGGTATTGATAAATTGTCATAAAGAGGCGGTTAATAATTTACAGTTTACATCCCTAAAATTTCTGCCATCTTTATCATATAATCACTAGGCTCTTTTTTATTGACCACAGCATCATTAAATGGAGTTAGCATGAGCTTATCATTGACAAGTCCTGCCATGACATTGTATTTGCCTTTCAACAATGCAATGACCGATTCATAACCCAAGCGACTGGCGAGTAATCGATCTGAAGCAGTTGGAGAACCTCCTCGTTGTAAGTGACCAATAATGGCAACACGAATGTCATATTCAGGAACACGTTCTTTAAGTAATTTACTGATCGTCATGGTATCTCCGATGTGATTTCCTTCTGCAACAATGACTAATCCAAATAATTTTTTTCTACGGAGTGCTTTTTTTAAATTTTCAATCAAACCATCAATGTTGGTTTCATGTTCAGGTATTAAAAAAGCACTTGCTCCTGAGGCGATTGCTGTATGTAAGGCGATGTACCCTGAATGTCTGCCCATGACTTCAACTAAAAATAGCCGATTGTGAGAATCAGCAGTATCTCTGATTTTGTCAACAGCTTCAATGGCTGTATTCACCGCGGTATCAAATCCTATCGTGAAGTCGGTACCAAATAAATCGTTATCAATCGTTCCCGGCAAGCCTACAGTAGGTATATTATATTCCTGGTTAAAGACATGAGCTCCGGTAAAAGTACCATTTCCACCGATGGCAACCAATGCATCAATATCATTAGCCTGCAAGTTTTCGAAAGCTATTTTTCTGCCTTCAGGAGTCATGAATCGTTGGCTTCTTGATGTTTTTAGTATAGTTCCACCCCTTTGGAGAATATTTCTGACATCATCTGCTTCTAATCTGCTGATTTCATTATCAATCATACCCTCAAATCCGCGATGGATTCCATAAACATGAAGGTCATAAAAACTCGCAGTACGTATCACGGCTCTTATGGCGGCATTCATTCCCGGAGCATCGCCTCCAGAAGTAAATACTCCGATTCGTTTTATTTCAGTCATACATCAAATGATATTGAACAAGTGATTGGATGGGGTTTTGATTAAAGTGTACATTCGTAAAACCATATTCAAGCAGAAAAGGTTTTAGATGTTCTCTCAAGAGGTAAGCTACAGAACCATTGAAATAAAGCGGCCATTCCTTTTTATCAGAATAATACGATAAGCGATTGCTGTAGAATTCTTTGAATGCTGTTCTGACGATGTCAATTATTTCTGGATATTGAAGATGGGCTATAATAAAAGGTACAAATGAAGCCAACTCTTTGGAAACCCTATTGGAGGAATATAGTGTGGCCAGGTAATTATCTTTAACAATAGGGTGGGATAATTCAAGCTTTAATCTAAGTTCTGTAGTTAGCTCATCATAAAAATAGGATTTTAACAAAAGCTTGCCTAAATGATTCCCGCTTCCTTCATCTCCTAAAAGATATCCGAGTCCTGGCCTTTCATGAATAATCTGGTGCCCATCGCTTAGACAAGAATGGCTTCCTGTCCCTAGTATAGCAACTATTCCGGGTTTGCCCGCGCAAGAGCTTCTGGCAGCCCCTAGGAGGTCAGATTCGAGTATTGCCTTTGTGTTTGGATAAATGTCATGAAAAATGGTTTGCAGGCCCTCTTTTGCCGATCCTTTACATCCTGCGCCATAGAAATGTATGGTTTCAATGGTTTCTTTAATAAAGTGTTGATAAACAATGTTTAATGAAGATAATATAGAGCTTTTGCTGGTCGTCATGGGGTTGATTCCTATCGTTTCGAATATAGAAATCAAGCCATGATCATTTATTAGCGCCCAATGAGCCTTGGTTGAACCAGAATCTACAATTATCTTCATTTAAAGGGCAAATTAAAATAAATTTCGGTGAGTTTTCAGTATAATAGCATTAAAAGCTTCCAGATGGATTACTTTTGCCCGAAATTTAGAATATGAATAATATAACTGTGATAGGGGCGGGGACAATGGGAAATGGAATAGCACATGTATTTGCTCAGTATGGCTTTAATGTTGTTTTGTTTGATATTTCTGCTCCAGCTTTAGATAAGGCTTTAGTTACGATCCATAAGAATTTCGATCGAATGATTGAAAAAGAAAAGATTACAGCAGAAGATAAAGCCTCCGCTGTTTCAAGACTTTCCACTTCAACAACCTTGAGTGAAGCGGTAAAGAAAGCAGATCTTGTTGTCGAAGCCGCAACAGAAAATCTGGATATCAAACTCAATCTGTTTAAGGAATTGGACCAATTGACCTTGCCTACATGTATACTTGCAACGAATACTTCATCCATATCAATAACCAAGATTGCTGGCGTAACCAATAGGCCCGATAAAGTGATTGGAATGCATTTTATGAATCCTGTTCCTGTAATGAAACTGGTAGAAGTAATTCGGGGATATTCTACATCAGACCAAGTTTGTCACCAAATTTTTAGTTTAGCACAACGACTTTATAAAGTACCTGTAGAAGTCAATGATTATCCGGGATTTATTGCGAATAGGATCTTGATGCCAATGATCAATGAAGCCATTTATTCATTGTATGAAGGTGTTGCCAATGTAGAAGAAATAGATACAATCATGAAGCTTGGCATGGCGCACCCAATGGGACCTTTGCAGTTGGCTGATTTTATAGGTTTGGATGTATGTCTTGCCATATTAAAAGTGATCCATGATGGTTTTGGGAATCCCAAATATGCTCCGTGTCCTTTATTAATCAATATGGTCAATTCTAAAAAGCTGGGTGTAAAAACCAAAGAAGGCTTTTATCAATATATGGATGATCCTAAAATGGTCATCGTATCTCCTAAATTTAAAAATAGCTAATGTTCGACAAATTAAAAGCAATAGGTAAACTTAAATGTCCTGCCTGTTATGAAGGATATTTATTTGCCTCAAAAAGTAAATTTGTCAAGTGGAATTTTGACATGAATAAAAAGTGTCCATCTTGTGGCGAGGATTTAGAAAGGGAGCCAGGTTTCTATTATGGAGCGATGTTTATTTCTTACATTATATCAGGACTTTTTAGCTTGATATTTGTTGGTACAGCTATACTGGGATTTCATGTGGAATGGGAGTGGGCTATAGTCTTATTGGGTCTGGTATTGATTTTTAGTTTTAGTTATCTCTTTAAATTATCCAGAACGGTTTGGATTCATTTAATGGTGGGTAAGAAAAAATAATTATGTATTAAAATGTGTTAGGAATTTATAATTGGCACCATATTAAATAGCACAGCAATCAACTTTTTAGTCTAATTGAGTCCTAAGTTTCCTGGAAGTAATTTGATTTTTATTGGGATTAATTCGTCTGGTTATTTGATGAATTTTTTAACACTAGTTCTTCCTTCTGAATCACTAATAAGGACAAAATAAAATCCAGATTTTAATTCATTTACATCTACAGTTTGAACGCCTTCACCTTCATTAAAATAAGCTTGTGTTGATTTAAGCTCTTGTGATAAATCATTGAGAATATGTACGGATCCATTAAAAGATTCTGTCGCACCGTACTCAATTTTTAATTGGTCAATGATAGGGTTTGGATTTATCTCAAAACTAAGTTTTGAAGATAGATCTTGAACTGCATTTGGAACAGCATTTTGGATGACATATGTTTCAGTAAACACACCAGTGTTATTGCTGTTTTTATTAAAAAAATATGGCGTACTAAAATAGGCATTGTTATCATATCGATAATTCATATTGATATTTTTAACCGTGTATCCACCTTGTGCAATTCCTTCGTATTTTACTGAAACTTCAATTTTTTTATTTTTTTGCCCAAACAACCAAATGCGATCCGTTTCATAACAAACTACATTATTGTCACCAGTGCTCATCAAATATAAATCATTATTTTTTCCTTCGATTTTTACATTACCTAACATTCTTCCTTCAGATACACCAAGTAATACACCCGTTTTAGAGGTTATGTTTTTACATACATTACATTGTGCACAAGTCGTTAGACTTCCGGTTGCATTATCGCATTGGTCCACAAAAACAGAATTTGGAAATCCAAAGCCTGCAAAATCGTCACCTAAATTATAAAAGTGATTGTAAAGTGAATTTCCAATGATACCAACTTTGATGTAATCCAATCGAATAGCAGCTTTTCCTCTTTGGTCTTGTCCATTGTTTGGGTCAATAGTTGGAGAAACAGCATTGGTCTTTCCACAGAATTTGATGGTCATAGATTGTCCAAAACCAGTCTGAACAAGGCATATCAGGGCAATAATTGTAGCGATATTTTTCATATAATTAAATTTTGATAGCAAATATATTAATGTTTGGGAATTTATATTAGTAATTGTTCAAATATTTAATCTTTTGATCAAACATTAACTAATTCTAATAAATTAGTTTTTCATGTAACACTTTGATTAATGGATAGGATATTTTGGTTTGACGCATTACAAGAATTTTGCATCAACGCTAGGCTCATGGGTAATTATAGATTTTGTTGCTTTTATTGCAACATTGTTCTTATCCAGGTTTCAGTCAGGTGGTATACTTTTTTTTTAAGTATGCAACAGTAAAACCAAGCTGCAATAAAACACTATTGGGTCTTTTATTTTCTTTATTGGAACAGCCAGACTATGTGTAATCAACAATATTATAATGCATTGTCCGTTTTATTTTTTTTCTTCTAGATTATTTATATGAATTGGATTATAAAAGCATTGATGTTTTTAATTATAATAAATGGAATTCACTCATGTAAATCAGTTAGTCAATCCATTTATCCTGAACATACAGGCGACATTGATTTTGATCCAAAGCTGGATAAGAAGGATTTTCATTTATGCAACGAGCAAAGAATAGTTCAATACTACAGTGTTAAAACGGATTATCTTGGTGAACGCAAAGAGATTTATAAACAATTTCAAACCAAATATCTGTTCGATCCCAAATACAGTAATGAAAGTGGGTATATGACCTTTCGTTTTATAGTGAATTGCAAAGGTGAAACGGATCGTTTTAGAGTTTATGAAATCGATGAACATTATGCGCTGAAACATTTTCCGGTTCCATTGAAGGATCAATTGTTAAACATAGCAAAATCATTAAATCACTGGATTCCTGGCAAGGCTGAAGGAGTAGCATATGATTCTTATTATCGCATCACTATTAAATTAGTCAATGGTAAAATAGAATCTATTAAACCCTAATTCTAATGGAAATGTGGTTCAATAATCTAAATATAAAACTACTGTACAATAAGACAATGAAGCTCGTGTATGAATTATAATATCTTACTCATAATTTTATTGCCATACCTTGGAATAGCTCAGGGCAATTGTTTGCTTTATCCCAAGGACAGTCCTTGTAGAAAAGCCTGTGAATTATGTGAACAAGCCAGTCGCTTGTACCAAGGCTCACGGCAAGCACTTGAGTTGCGGGATCAAGCCATTGCTATTTGTCCTGAATTTGCATATTCTTGGAGTGAGAATTCAGTGGCTTATTTAAAACGAGGGGATTATCATAAATGGAGATCACTTATTGACTCTGCTGTGAAATACGATCCCATATCTTGGTTGGGCTACAGGGGAGCATGCAGTTATGAATTTATTCATGATTATGATGGTGCACTTACCGACTTTATTCAATTGGAATCCATAAAAAAAGGCCACCTGGGTTATAATGCTAATGGAGACTACCCAATTAGAACCTTAATGGGGCTTTGTTATCGGGATAAAGGAGATTTATCAGAAGCATTAAAACAGATCACTCAAAGTATCGATGAAAATTTCAAAAATGGAGCCGTTGGAACCTATGATTATTTGCATCGGGCAGTGACTTATATGAAGTTGAATCAATGGAATCTAGCATTAGAAGATCTTACATTACAAATCAATAATTATCCTCAATTTCCAGATACTTATTATTATCTGTCCTTGGTGTACAACCATAACAAAGAATGGTCAAAAGCTATAGAAATGCTACAAAAAGCCAAATCCCTATATCCTAAAAATCATCGAGCCGATCCCTATGTCATTATGCCGGATCAGGTTTTTGAATCCGAAATAGATGAAAAAATTACAGAAGTCCAAGCAAAAATGGTTAGATAATCCATTTGGGACCCCTGACTATTTATTTAGATGGAGTCTGTAAGAACTAATAGTCGAATCATACACTTCCATGACCTTAGGCACAAGTATACCACAAGTATACCACAAGCATGTACTCCTTTAGGGTAGGTTTGATACCAACTAAGGCACTATGGAAGTAGAAGTTTAGATACTTGTTAATACTAAACGCTCCTCTTACTTGTATCGAACATGCGAACGAATGGCTTGTTCTATAATTAAGCACTGTCCGAATAATCTTAGGCAAGGTATTCTAAGTTTCAAATTATTTATTGGTACTAAATGTTTCCTTCCAAGATTAAAAAATATTAAAATCATTTTACTCCCCCAGAAAATGATGGAGACCCTTGACTGTCAACTTTCCTCTGCGATTTCCCAATTACCACCCAAACCGATTACCCGATTACCCAATTACCCGATCACCATTCAAACCGATTACCCGATTACCCGATCACCATTCAACCCGATCACCCGATCACCATTCAGACCAAATAACCCTCATTAGAATAACGACTACTTAATCAATATCCCAAATTCGTAAAAGCGCGATCGATCGCACTTAATGCAGTTTCCAATTGATCTTGAGTAATCGTTAATGGAGGAGCTAAACGGATGATATTTCCATGAGTTGGTTTAGCTAGAAGCCCTTGTTGGGCCATTTCTATACATAAATTCCACGCGGTAGAACTTTCTTCATGATCATCTATTACGATGGCATTTAATAAACCCTTGCCCCGAATGATTTTAATGATGGGATGTTTTATACTTAATTGCTGTAAACCTTGTCTGAAAAAATCACCCATTATCTGTGCATTTTTTTCTAACTGTTCATCCCTGACCACTTCTAAGGCTGCTATTCCTACTGCACAAGCCAATGGGTTACCACCAAAGGTGGAACCATGTTCTCCCGGTTTGATGCACAACATAATTTCATCATCTGCTAAAACTGCAGAAACGGGTAAAACACCACCAGACAATGCTTTGCCAAGGATTAATATATCTGGCCGAATGTTTATATGATCACAAGCTAATAATTTTCCTGTTCGCGCTATGCCAGTCTGAATTTCATCAGCTATAAATAATACGCGGTTGCTTTGACATAAATCAAATGCTGCTTTAAGATACCCATCATCAGGGACAACAACCCCGGCTTCACCTTGTATGGGTTCTATTAAAAATCCGGCAACATGGGGATCTTTAATTACGGATTTAAGTGCCTCAAGGTTATTGTAAGGAATTCGAATTAATCCGGGCAAGAAGGGTCCAAACCCCTTATAACTCGAAGGATCATTGGATGCTGATACAGCCGTCATAGTCCGACCATGAAAATTACCTTCTAGCACTATGATCTTTGCTTCTAAATCTGGAATCTCCTTTACCTGATAAGCCCATTTTCTGCATAATTTTAGAGCGGTTTCAACGCCTTCCACTCCAGTATTCATAGGAAGTACTTTGTCATATCCAAAATACTCGCAGATGTATTTTTCGTATTCACCTAATCTATTGTTGTAAAAAGCTCTGGAACTCAAGGTGAGCTGACTTGCTTGCTCAATAAGTGCTGAGATAATTTTTGGATGGCAGTGACCTTGATTTACAGCCGAGTATGCGGAAAGAAAATCAAAATATTGTTTGCCTTCAACATCATAAACATATACTCCTTCTCCTCGTTCCAGTACTACCGGAATTGGATGATAATTATGAGCTCCATATTGGTCCTCCAATTCAATAAAATAGGAAGCTTGTGAAATGGTCGATGTATTATTCATAAATTCGAATCACTGTTGAGATGCAAATTTAAGCAATTCCATATGAATCAGAAGCACTTGTTTGGTAATGAAAGAATTGCCATCATTATGGATAACATAATCTGCTTGAGCTAAAAGTTCAGATTCGTGTCTTTGATTTTGAATTCTGTTTCTTACCTGTAGTTCAGAAAGCTTGTCCCGCAGCATGACTCTTTGGATTCGAATGGATTCGGAGGCGCTAACTACAATGATTTTATCAACAGGTTGTGAGTGAATGACATCAAGCAATAAAGCAGATTCCTTAATGACATAAGGTGTATTTTGTTGTTTAGCCCATTCTAAGTAGTCCAGTCCAACCATAGGATGTACCAAACTGTTTAACTGATGCAGTAAATCCGTATTTGAAAAAATTTTTGATGCAATAAATTTTCGGTTTAATTTATTTGTACCATCGTAAGCGTCTGAACCCAAAAGCAATTTTATTTTATGTGATAATCCAGGATCGTGTTCCATAAGGTATTTTGCCCTTAGATCAGAAGAATAAACAGGCACTCCCAAATATTCAAAAATATGAGCAACTAAAGATTTTCCACTTCCTATCAGACCCGTCAAACCGACATGTTTCATGCTATTTATTTATGATCGTTATTTCACAATTTCGAATATCCATTGGATCACCGATATCGGACATGCTGATCTTTTCATACTGCGATTTCAGTTTGGTAAAAATAGTTATTTTGTCCTTATTAGGAACAAAGAATTCAATATGTGGATCATGAGTTAATTCCATTTTATCAATGGATATTTGAAGTTTTCTCAAAGTGCCCATAATAATTTGTATGCTAACGACATCACTTGCAAGATGATAAACACAGCCAATTGGTTTTTCAATTATGGTTGCCAATTCAATCGCATTTTTTGCGCTCATTTTATAAGCGGTGATTAATCCGGAAGTTCCAAGAAGAACGCCGCCAAAATATCGCACGACAAAAATGATCACATTGCACAATTTGAAATGATCTATTTGACCCAAGATAGGCTTGCCTGCAGTTCCACTTGGCTCACCATCATCATTAACTCGAAAATTATTGCCATGAATTCCGATTCGATAGGCATAGCAATGATGTCTTGCTTTAGGATGTAAAGTTTTTATATGATTAAAGAGTTGTTTTATATCATCAGATGATGTTAATGGAATGGCATAAGAAATGAATTTACTTCCTTTTGAAACATACAAACCTTCACTTGGTGTTTCGATTGTATAAAAATGGTAGGATTCTGTTGCCATAATTTATTTAAAATAACTTACTAAAAAAATAGCAAGGATTGCAAAGGCCAAACCTATTTTTTTATGTTTTGAAGCTGGTTCATTAAATAATAGGATACCCAGACTACTGGAAATGATGATGACCGTACAATTCAATAATGGAAATAATATACTGCCTGGAAGCCCATTATTCAGGGCTTTATTTAAGTAAAATATAGAAAAAAAATTGGGTATACCCAAAAACACACCAGCAATCATTTCAATTTTAGAAATCCGAATTGTTTTTGTTTTTATGAAGGAAAATATTAAAGCAAAACCAAATGCAAAAATGAAAACATAAGTGGTTAAGACCAATTGAAAAGATGCAATGTTGAAGTTTTTTTTATTCAGGATAATAAATAATATTTCAATGGCTGATGAGATCAAGATAATTCCAAAAAGATAGAGTTGGCTTTGGAGCGGTTTCTTAATAAGCGGCACATTTAATTTTGGTTTATAAAAAATAAAATAAAAGGCTACCGGTGTCAGGCCCACACCAATCCATTGTAATAAAGTCAATCGATCTCCTAAAAAAACGGCTATAATAACGGTGATAACTACTGATAATTTTTGGACGACGGTCGCTAATGATAGGCCATATAAAACCACTGATTTAGCATATAATGTGAATCCCAAAATAAATAGGAATCCTAAAATAATGGAATAACTAAACCATGATGCCTTGTCCACCAATAAAATATTATCTTGAAAGTAGAACCAACCAATAAGCCCGCAAGTAAGATAATTAACTAAAATGATTCGGTCCAAGGCATGAGCTTTTAGATCAAAATACTTAAACATTAATCCCAGACAACTGGTACACAGTATGCAAATGAGTAGATACACCATATTCAATACGAATGTATTAACATTTTATTGAATAAGGATTTAATTTAATTTAACCCTTGAAAAGCAATATTTTATGCACTTTTGTAGCTCTATATTCATGTTTAAATTGAATTCTTGAGCAAGACCTTAGCCCAAAATGATCATATTTTACATATCTGCAAAAACATCTTTGTGCAGAAAGCAAATGATTATGGGGCCTCTTGGCGATTTTTGCACCCTTCAACACGTATTGATCAAATTTATATTAAGCTTTCTAGAATACAATATATTGAAGAACAAAATCAACCATTAGTTGATGAAAAGCCAGATATTGAATATTTAGGTTTAATGAAATATTCCAATATGGATTTAGTTCAACTTAGAAAAATTGAAAACAACAAACTAAAAACCTTGATTTCTGAAGGAATTAATGCTAAAAACCTAGTTATTGTTATTTATGCCATCTTTGCATTAGTTAACTGGAGTGAAACTCAACCTTGTTCCTTTAAAATAAATTAATATGACAATAGTTACATTGAATCTTTACATTGGTGTTGCAGCTTTAATACTGACATTTTTAATGTCCATGAAACAAGGACTCATTAAATCATGGTGGGTTAGTTTTTTGCAGAATTTTTGTGGCATATTGTTCATTTTTTCAGGATTTGTAAAGGCGATAGATCCGATGGGTACAGCCTACAAAATGGAAGATTATTTTAAGGAATTTGAATTGACATGTAAAGGTTCTTTTTTATCTTTTATGTCTGATTTATTTCCATTCTTATTGAAGTATGCCATTGGATTTTCTGTATTCATGATCATACTTGAGATCATGATTGGTATTATGTTAATCCTTGGAACCAGAAGAAAATTAACAGTAGGTTTATTTTTTGGAATCATGGTATTTTTTACCATGCTTACAGGTTTTACTTATTTGACAGGCTATGTTCCGAAAGATGTCAATTTTTTCGAGTTTAGCAAATGGACGACTTTCGACAAATCATTTATGAGGGTAACAAATTGTGGTTGTTTTGGGGATTTTTTACAAATAGTACCAAAAACTTCTTTCTTTAAGGATATTTTTTTAATGATACCGGCTATATTGTTTTTATTCTTTTGGAAGAGGTGTCATGAACTTTTTACGCCTTCTCTTAGGTCATCTATTAGTTGGTTTTCTATAGTTGGTTTGTTCTTGTTTTCGTTGAGCAATTTTAAATGGGACGAACCGATGATTGACTTTAGACCTTTTTCAAATGGAACAGATATTAAAGCAGTTAAAGAAAAAGAGCAAAAAGCAATGGCAGATGTGGAGATTGTTGCATGGAAACTTAGAAATAAGACTACCAATAAGATTGAGGATGTTCCGGATAAGGAATACATGAGTAATTTAGCCAAGTATCCAAAAACAGAATTTGAGGTATTGGATCAGGTCAAAAGTGAGCCAACTGTAAAACAAACCAAAATATCTGATTTTGCCATTTTTTCATTAGATGGTACTGACATGACAGAAATGATTTTAGATGAAACAAGAAATTTGCTAATCATTGTATGTCCTAAAATATATTATACTTCAAAATCAGAAATGGTAACGATTCAGGATACCATTTATGTTCAGGATACCACATGGATAGGTGCTAAAAAAGACAGCTTTAATGTCCAAAGCAGAATATCAGAAATTAAAACCAAAGAAGTAAAACAAAACAAATATTATTGGGATGCGGGATTTTTGGATCGATTGAACAAAGATATTTTGCCGAGAATAGACTCCTTAAAAGCCGATGGAGTGCAGGCATGCCTCGTTGCTGGAGGGGCAGGAGAGGAAGCTATCATGGATTTAAAGAAAACATTAGGCGTTGCATTTCCATTCTATTCAACGGATGATATCTTACTTAAAACCATCATGAGGTCTAATCCTGGATTAGTGCTTATGAGGAGTGGAATGTTGATTCATAAATGGCATTATAGGCATATTCCTTCATTGGAAGAATTAAGAAAAGACTTTCTGCCATATAATCCAACGCTATTACATTAAAAAATAATTACATTTAATTACAGTAATTCTGTAATTTTCTGTTTATTTGCATGATCATACAGTAAATAGGTTTATGCTTAGTAGGAGAAATGTTCGCGTCAAAGTGATGCAACAATTGTATAGTTTAGAGCAAGATAAAGAGTTGACTTTTGCCCAAGCAAAAAGAGCCTATTTTAAGTCTGTTGACGATACCTTTCTGTTGTATTTACTGAATCTTTATTGTATTGAAAAAGTATGTTCATTTGCTGTCGAAGATGGTATTAATCGAACTAAGAAGCACCTAAAGACTGAAGAGGATCTTAAGTTTTCTGATAAATTATATACGAACCCTCTCATTTCTAGTTTAGTGCAAAACAAAGCACTTCAAGCTAGGTATAAAAGAGAACAGTTTCAGGAAGGTCTTGATGATGATATGTTTAGGAAGATTTATAAAGATTTTTCTAAAGAGGCAGCCTATCAGAAATTCCTTTTGTCTGATTCCACGAAAGATGATTATATCGAAATTCTATTAGAACTATACAGAGCTTGTAGAAAGGCAGAACTATTTAACGAAATCATGGATGATCGTTTTGCAAGTTGGACAGATGATAAATCTTTAGTCATTGGAGCATTAAAGAAATCCTTGAAGGCATTACCTACAGAAGGAGCATTTTATCAAGAGCATATTCCAGATGAAGATACCGTCAAAGATTTCGGTGAGTTCCTTTTGGAAAAGACGTATTACGAAAATGAAATGTTAGAAAATCTGATTAATCCTGTCTTGGAAAATTGGGATTCTGAAAGGGTAGCGATAATTGATATGATTTTGATAAAAATGGGCATAGTGGAAATGATGAACATTAAAACCATCCCAACTAAAGTATCTCTTGATGAATATGTTGAACTATCTAAAAATTATAGTACAGATAAGTCTAAAGAATTTGTCAATGGGGTTTTAGATAAATTATTAAAAAACTTGATTGAGCAAGGACACATCATTAAGGAAGGCAGAGGATTACTGGAAGAATAGTTTTATTTATCCTGTTTTATCCTTTTCATAAATCCATTCATAGATCAAATTATATATGTCCCAGAAAGTACTTATTTTAGATTTTGGTTCCCAGGTAACTCAACTCATTGCTCGACGGGTTAGAGAATTGAATATATATTGCGAGATTGTGCCATTTCATGCTACAATCGATTGGCAAAGTGAAGATATCAAAGCAGTTATTTTATCAGGTAGTCCTGCATCAGTAAGACAAGATAATGCGCCAAGTGTTGATTTGAATAAGATTGCAAGTCAGTGTCCCGTTTTGGGTATTTGTTATGGAGCTCAATTAATTGCAGCAAAGCTTGGTGGTGAAGTTAGTCCATCAAAGCATCGTGAATATGGTAATGCGAATTTGAAACAATTGGGATCAGATGCCTTATGGGAGGGAATTCCTAATGAAAGTCAAATCTGGATGTCACATAGTGATACCATTACCCAATTACCTAAGGATTATACATGTATTGGGGCAACAGACGATATTCCTATAGCAGCATTTAAATCCACTCATACTGAGCATCCCATTTACGCTGTACAGTTTCATCCTGAAGTCGTTCATAGTCCTTATGGAACCCAAATACTGGGCAATTTTTTAATTGGAATTTGCCAATTAGAGGCTTCTTGGACACCATTTTCATTTGTTGAACATACTGTTGCAGATATTCAGAAACAAATAGGAAATGATGAAGTTTTATTAGCGCTTTCAGGAGGAGTTGATTCTTCTGTAGCGGCTTTGTTAATGCATAAAGCAATCGGAAATAAATTAAGATGTTTCTTCATTGACAATGGATTATTAAGAAAAAATGAATTTCAAGAAGTTCTTGACGCCTATGCACATATCGGATTAGATGTAAAGGGCATTGATGCTAAAAAGTATTTTTTAAATGCTTTATCAGGAATTTCTGATCCGGAATTAAAACGCAAAGCGATTGGAAAAGCATTTATAGATGTGTTTGAACAAGCTGCTAAAGAATTTCCAAATGTGAAATGGCTTTGCCAAGGTACTATTTATCCGGATGTAATAGAATCTGTGTCGGTTTTTGGACCATCAGTTACGATAAAGTCGCATCATAACGTAGGCGGATTACCCAAGAATTTGGCATTAAAGATCATAGAGCCCTTAAAGTTATTATTCAAGGATGAAGTCCGAAGAGTCGGTAGTACCTTAGGTTTGCCAAGTATTATCCTTAATAGACATCCATTTCCCGGTCCTGGATTAGCGATTCGAATATTAAGTGAAATTACAGAAGAAAAAATTGAAATACTCCAAGAAGCAGATGCCATATACATTCATCTGTTAAAGGAATTTGGTTGGTATGATCAAATATGGCAAGCAGGAGCTATTTTACTTCCAGTTAAGACGGTAGGAGTTATGGGGGATGAGAGAACTTATGAATATGTTCTGGCGTTAAGGGCGGTGAGTTCTTTAGATGGTATGACGGCATCGTGGAGTGAAATACCACATTCCCTTTTAGCAAAAATATCTAGTGAAATAATTAATAAAGTAAAAGGAATAAATAGAGTAGTCTATGATATTAGCTCAAAACCACCAGCCACTATTGAATGGGAATAGCTCATTAGTAGTCATTACACTATTCATGATGTTTTTATCAGCGTGCGCTGTAAAGAAATCGTCTATGCACACGATTCCTAAAACAGATAAATCGGAAACAAACAATCGCAATAAAAATAATTCACATTTGCCGGCTAAAGTAGATACTATTGTTTGGAAAAAATCTTTTCCCGAAGATAAAGTAATTGTAAAATCCGATCCTGATCAATCCACTAATCCTTCAGACCAGGTAGTGATTAACAAGAAAAATAAAACAAAAAATAAATTTGTAAAAGAAGATACAGCATATCGGGTCTTAGCTTTAATGCCATTTAAAACATTAGATAATGATTCTACTGCATCAAAAATCAATACAGGAAGTTTGCGCTTTGTCCAATTTTATGCAGGAATCAAAATGGCATTGGAAGAATTAGATAATGAGCCGGGAAAAAAAATTATTTTAGATGTCTATGATACACAATCCGGAGATGATACTAAAAATATTTTAGCGAAGTATGAAACAACTCCACCTCATTTAATCATTGGACCTCAAAAATCAGAATCTGTAAAATTTACTGCCGAATGGGCAAAAGCACATGAGACATCTTTAATCAGTCCTTGGGTAAGTAGTTCTACCATAACAGAAAGAAACCCATATTATATACAGGCGAAAGCAGGATTAGCAGCACATTACAAATTATTGAATGAGCATGCAAGAAAAAATTATCCGGTTAAAAATATTTATTTGATTTCTAAATCTACTGAAGAGTCCAAGTCTAGATTTTTTAATGATAGCACATTGTATTCTGAATCTATTTCAGAGAAGGTTATTCTTGAAGATGAATTGGGAACTTCCCAGGAATTATTATTAACCCCACTTTTAAAAGAAGAGGGTTCTACTGTATTTATTCTGCCATTAACTAGTTCTAAAGATGAAAATTATATTTATCAATTTTTGAGAAGGGTATCCATTGAGAAGGGGACCAAGGATGTAGTAGTTTATGGTACTTATAAATGGTTAGAATTAAAAAGTGATATTATTGATTACCTCAACATACAAAAAATCAGATTGAGTATTAGTAATTATATAGATAATGATCAATCCGATGTGCGCAATTTTAAGAAAAAATATTTTGAGAAATATCGTGAATATCCTACAGAAGAAGCCTTGGAGGGTTATGATGTTGTAAAGTTTTCAATTCGTGCATTGAGAAATTACGGACCTGAGTTTCAATGGAAAGATATGAATACTACTGCAAATTATTTGGAGACGAGTTATCAATTGATGCCCATATATAAATCCAAGAAAATTTCAGAAGACCCTATGGATGCCGATTATTTTGAAAATTCTTTTATTAAAATTGTTGAATTAAGGAGCAACAAATTCAAAATTATAGATTAATTCTTGTAAAAAATCATTCACATCAATGCAATTGATCCAAGGCTTGCTTGATTCTCCGAATAGCTTCGATAATCTTCTCTTTGGATAATGAATAAGATATTCTCAAACATTGCGGAGCTCCAAATGCATCACCAGATACTACCGCTACTTTTGCTTCATGTAGTAAAAACAGAGCTAAATCTTCTGCATTGGAAATGATATGGTCTTGATTCCGCTTTCCAAAATAAAAATCAACTTCAGGCAAAATATAAAAGGCCCCATGAGGCATATTAACCTTCCAATTTGAAATTGTTTTTATTTCAGTTAATAGAAGATCTCTCCTCGCTTTAAATTCATCTCGCATTTGATAGGTAGGTGTCAACGGTGTAGTTAGTGCCGTTAATCCCGCTTTCTGGGTGAAAGATGCAGCCCCTGAAGTAAATTGGCCTTGAATTTTAACACATGCATCTACAACTTCTTTAGGTGCTCCCATATACCCTAATCGCCAACCGGTCATCGAGAACCCTTTTGAAAAACCATTAATAGTTGCAGTCCGTTCATTCATTCCTTCTAATGAACCAATACTGGTATGGATTTCATCGAAAATGATATACTCATAAATTTCATCAGATACAACCAAGATATTAGGATAGGATCTTAAAACATTGCAATATGATTCTAATTCAGATTTAGAAAATACACTACCAGTTGGGTTTGAAGGCGAAGAGAAAACCAACATTCTGGTTTTAGGACTAATAGCTTTTAGAATTGATTCTGCTTTTGGTTTAAAGTTTTGATCCACACCGGCATGGACGATGATGGGTTTTGCACCTGCTAATTTAATAATTTCATAATAAGAAACCCAATAGGGTGAAAGTAATACGACTTCATCACCTTCTTGAAGTAAAGCAAAACACAGATTAGCAAAACTCTGCTTTGCTCCATTAGAAACAATGATTTCGGTAGGGGAGTAATTTAATGAATTATCCCTCTTAAATTTTTCTGAGATGCTTTGTCTGAGATCCAAAGCGCCGGATACCGGAGTATACTTTGTAATTCCTGCCTGGATAGCAGCTATTGCAGAATCTTTGATATGTTGTGGTGTATCAAAATCCGGTTCGCCAAGACTTAGATTGATAATGTCAAAACCCTGGGCTGTAAGTTCACGAGCTTTTTGAGCCATTCTTAAAGTAGCCGATTCATTCATTCCTGCTACACGATCCGCAATTTCAAATGTATTCATCCAGAGGTCTTTTTTTGAATTCTGCAAAGGTCTAAATAAAAAAGGAAGTACCCAAAATAATGAGTACTTCCTTTTATAATGTGATATGAATTAATTAATGGCTTACAACCAATTTTTTGGTTTGTATTGCACCGTTAATAGATAATTTTACGAGATAAGTTCCAGTAGGTAAAAGATTGGTTTGAATAGGTAATTCAATGTTTCCATCCAATTGACCATATGACTTATGGGAAATGGTTTTTCCTACTAAATCATTAACTTCCATAGTTACAAAGGAAGGTTTAGCCAATTCTAATTGAATTAAAGAGATATCTGAACTTGGATTTGGACTTAGTTCTATTACCGTAGATGGCTCAATAGTTTGGTCAACATCCAATACAATTCCATTGGCAACAGCTTCCGCAATAGAGGTCTCCGTTCCATTAATAATCTCACCATTTGGTCCATATAATAATCCTACCAATTTAATATTCTGAACTTTGAAGTTTGCCGGTACTATATATGTGTAGTTGATGAAATAACTAGAACCTTTCTTAATAGTACTGGATAAAAATCCAGGAATACCTGCATAGCCATCCAATATTGCTCGTGCAACATGATTATATGTCATTTTTGAAGCAGGTACAGGATTAGTTAACAATTCATAACCTCCCATAGGGCCGTTTGCATTTCCTGCATATGCGTTAGCTTGGTTATAAGGTGTGCCGGTTCCTTTGACTGCATTTTCAACAATAACCATGTTAAATCTATAATCACCTGTTAGATCAGAATTAAAATCTGCTCGCACAGATATAACCAATTCTCTTTTAACGGAATCCCATCTGGCACCATTTGTTAATTTAGCAGGATTAGGTTCAGTAATTAAATTATAAAATTCTGTTTCAACAGCTAATGGGTCACTTAATGTTTTGCGGTCATTGATGATGCTTGGATATCCTGAAAATCCAGGAAATGTGGTTATCCCAGTAGCGTAAGTTGGAACCATCATCGGTTCTGTTGTACTTCCACCATGAACTGCAATTCCAATAAAATAGTCAGGGTATGTTCTGGCCATAGAATCTAAATAAACAGCACCTCTTGGGCACCATTGGCACCATGTTCCGGTAGCCTCTTCAACTACTACTTTCTTATCTGGAGCAGGAACTACTCCTAATAAATCAAGTGATTTAATATTATTTCCAGCATTGTCATCAGCCGTTCCATTTACTTTAGAAATCTCAATTTCCATAGTACTTTTTCCTGGTGTATAAAGGTAAGCAGGCAATTTGACCAAACTAAATCCCAATGATGGAATATTTAAATTGCTGATGGTAGTCGTAGTTGGTGTTCCTCCATTGACTCTAGTACTTACTTCTATAGAAGTTATTGGTGTAATACCTAAATTCCTAACATTAATTGAACCAGCACCGTTTGCACCGCTTATAAATTTTGGTTTATAATTAATGTTAAGAACGGCTGCATCTAAATTAGGTTTTACAAATGGAATCAATTCGAAAGAGACGTCATCAACATAAAATAGTGAACCCGATCCTCTTGTATTTGAGCCTGTTATATAATTAGGGTAAATATCAATGGATGCAATGCTATTGTTTGGGTTTGCGAATTTAATAACACTGACATCATTTAACAATATTTCCCAAACATTGTCTGTAAGATTAGCAATTAAGGTATACTTAACCCAAGTGTCAGGAGCATAATCCACCTCAACTAAATTTTCTGCTGATGCGGAACCTAGCGAACACCTAAATTTGGCATCGCCATCAAAATAGTTGTCAAGTGCCCAAGTAGTTCCAATTTTAGCCTTAGCTTGAAAATTGAAATAAGAAGCCTGATCCGCTACTGTAAAAATCCACATTTCATATTTGAAAGTACCAACATTTAATTCACCTCCAAAAGGTAAAACCAAGTCTGTTGGACCTCCCGCTGCTGATCCAGCTTCTAATCTAATTGAATTTTTGCCGGAGTGTGCATTTTCATTAGTGATTAAGGCATCTTCATCAGTGCCTTCGCCATTTGCACCACTCCAAACTGTCCAGGTAGCATCGGATGCCGCAATATAATCATCCACATTATACTTCTCCATGTCGTCTTTAAAAGTTTGGGCTTGGAGTGCACCCAGAAGTATAAATGAAAAAACAAAAAGTAAAATTCTGTTCATATTTAATAATAATTTAATGATGAATAATGTGCCAAATATAACATTTAAATAACAAATAAGCCCAAAAATTAAATTCCACCAATTTTTCGCAATTGGCATTGGGTATTAAGTGATAATCTACAAGGGGAATAGTTAATCAGATAATGCCTGACAAATGTCCCCAAGATAAATCATTTAATGACGATCATTTTACGAGGCAATCCTGAGGTTTTTGAATCACTTATGTTGTAATAGTAAATTCCTGACTTCCAGTTTGATACATTTATTTTTGAACTTGTTTGACCAACTTTTAATAATTGCATGTCAGTGTTGTATCCATTAACATCGTAAATTTTTAAAATCATATGGTCAGTTGGAATAGGTGAATAAGAAATTGTTGTTTCTTCACTTACAGGATTTGGAATATTTTGACCCAATTCGAGTCGACTTGCTTGCAAATCAAAATCCGTCGAAGAGATAATTCCATGAAACCAATTATAAATCAATTTTATAAGTTCTTTTCTTGTAGCTATTGATAATTGTTCTACCCCAGGAGCCAACCAATATGTTTTGTAATTGGGACCCTGATTTCGAATGGCTGCACAGTTTGTGCCATTTAATAATCCATTGTAATTATGCGTAGCCACACCTGTTCCAAATACTTTTAAACGATCCGGAAAAAAATAAGTGGAAGTGTAATAAGCAGTTAAGGTACTTTGCAGCTCATTTCCAAATAATGCATCGGTTTTCACTGGTGTAAATCTAGTTAATGTGCTTGCTCCGTCATCTACATAGTCTACACCCATGATTTGGGTGGCCAGATCTTGAGCTTCTTCATTAGCATAAGTGTTAGAGGTTCCCTGATCAAAGGTAGCCCAAGCAACGTCTTGACCCGATATCATGATATTTCCACCAGATTCAGCAAAAGTTTTTAATGTTGTAGAAAGTTCTGAAGTTAAAGCTGGAAAACTCCATCCGGCATTAAAATAAATGTGTTTTATTCCATCCATGGCCTTATCTTTTACAGCATTTTTCAAGATGGATTCTGTACCATGACCATAAGTAGTGCCATTAGCTAAGTTAAAACCTTCATCGTATTGTGTTTTCCAATCAATTGGATGTTTCTTTCCATCACCGGTAGCTGAACTATTATGTACAACTAAGTCGGAGATTCCTGAAATGACATACATTCGGTTATTGATAGGGGCGATATTTGGATTTGTTGCGGAATAAACACTAAGAGTATAAGTTGATACCGCAGGCGTTATACCGGGCTCAATATTCACGATTACCTTTAAAGTTTTTCCTGCTTCTACACTTACAGTGGCCTCATCTATATAAGTTTGAGATCCGATGGCCATTGATTTTTTCCAATTGGAAGGTTGATCTGAATTTAATTTAATAGATAATGATTCTGTTTGTGAATTTTTATTCAAATATTCATATTCAAATGTTGTTGATTTAGTTGCCGCTAAATTTTTTACCACAGTAGTTGGTCTGTTTTGTGTGATAATAGCAGGGTCGAAAGTTGACCCGATATTTAAGACTTCTTTGGTATCATTATTTTGTACAAAAGCTATTACTTCTAATTTGTCTAGTTGGAGGGAAGCATCTTCTGAGTATGTATATTCTTGAATCACAGTACTTCCTTTATCAGCTAATGTAATTGCTTGCCCATTAACGTCTGGAAGCATTTTACGCATGACGTTGGGAAATTCTTTTTCACCGTTTGCTGCTGGAACGGGAAGGGTTACTAATTTTTCTATAATCACAGTTTGTAAGGTAAAGTCTCCAGTTGGTTTATCACCCACAGTATTTACTTTTACAATAATTTTTCGTTCTGAACCCAAATCAGACCAACTAACATCTAGAGAAATGGGACTCGTTTCCGATTGAACTTGATCAATGTCTGCTTGTGAAAAAGAGCTTGGTCCTCCATTTTTTACATTGCCATTTAACCTCACATCAGGTACTCCACTAACTTCATAGAACATAGTTCGATCCGTTTGAGTAGGGACATCATAGAGATAAAACGGATCCGTGTTGGATGGCCACCAAGGATGATATGAAATATGTCTGACAACTGAGGCATTGGGAATAATCAGGTCTGCTTGGAATCCAGGATTTTGTTGGGCGCAAGGGCCACATGATGTATTGGTAAAATGTTCGAATAATACATATTTTGGTGCTTGAGCGATCACTAATGCATGTATTAATAATAGACTAGAAAGGAGTAAAAGTTTTTTCATGTTGTTTGTTTTATGAAATCAAATCTAGACAATTATTAGCTAAATGGTATTGGATTATCATAATTAACACATTGTGTAAATCAGTAATATATAATCGTTTTATTATATGTATATTATAAATATAGTTATCAATTAATATAAATATAGCTTTAAAAATGTCATGATAAAATGGTTGTAAGTAAATGGATGCGTAACAGAGCTTTGCTTTTTTGTTTGGAACTATCTATTTATGCTTAATAGATGTCTTTAATGATTTATGATTTTAGACCTAAAATGAAGTTTATTCCAAGTATGGAATACTCTAATTCAAGCGAAATGTTTATTTAAAAAGAGCTAAGTATTAAATGAAAAGACCAATTGCATTTTCATTTGAAATGATGAAATACAATTGGTCTTAGTTTAGAAAAAACAAACTAAATCAAAACTTTAATTTTTTTATTTTAATATTTTGAAATATTTATTTTTGTTATCATAATTAGTATGCAGAATATAAACACCTTCTTTCCATTCTTTACTTGATATTCTTATTACATGTGCATCTCTGCTTAAAACTTCTACAGGTATGTGGCTTCCTTTAACATCATAGATCTTGAATTGGAACGTTTCAGGGAAACTTACATTGGACTGAATGAGAACTTCTCCTGATGATAAGCCTTGTGTTGGAATAATTTCACCCAAAGAAAATCCGCCAGGTGTTGTTGTAAAGCAAATGAGCGGTTTGAATTCTATAGCCTTACAGCATCTTTCATTATCGTTTTCACATATTTTAATAAAATCATAAGTATTGCCGCTGCGTTTGAAATTAGGAATTGTCAATGGAAGGGAAGAATAAGGATAAAACCCGATAGATCCATTACGATCATAAACATCAAATCCTACACCTTTTGTACCCTTATGTTTAAAATCAATACGCAATGAATATTGACCTTGACCAGTACACTCTATTGGAGTGGCTAACAATTCATAAATTTCACAAGTTTCTTCTTTGTTGCAACAAATTTTTCCCAACGACTTTCCAACCTTACATAATTTGTTTTTGTAATCTGTAATTACAAATTCATAATTAGTGGTACAGTCGCCTTCAAAAGGACCTAGTTTAATAGGTAATTTAGCAAATGCAAATCGACCATAGTTTTTACCATTACCGGTTATATCAAAACTATCACTTGTATTTTTGAACAAGAAATTGATGGTAACATAAAATTGCTTGTGGTCATTACAATCGGAAGGTTTGACTTCTAATTCATATAATTTACAATCACCTTGTTGCTCACAACATACTTTTCCAACTTGAACACTTGAATTACAACGTTCATTTTTGCAGTCTACCACAACGAATTCATATTCTGTGGTACAGTCGCCTTTAAGTGGTCCAATTTTGATCGGAAGATTAGCATATGAGAATTCTCCATAATCATGTCCATTTCCTCTGACTCTGAAACAATCCGAAGTATTGTCGTGATCAAATTTCAAATATATATAAAACTGACCTTCTTTGCAGTCTGTACGTTCCCAGTGAATTTCACCAATTTTGCAATCACCCTGTTGTTCACAGCACACTTTTCCAACCTGGACACTTGAATTACAATGTTCATTTTTGCAGTCTACTACAACGAACTCATATTCTGTAGTGCAATCGCCCTTCAGTGGACCTATTTTGATCGGAAGATTCGCATATGAGAATTCACCATAATCATGTCCGTTCCCCTTGACTCTGAAACAATCAGAAGTATTGCTATGATCAAAGCTCAGTGTTATGTAAAATTGACCTTCTTTACAGTCTGATTTTTCCCATTTAATATCGCCAAGTTTACAATCACCTTGTTGTTCACAACACACTTTACCAACTTGAACGCTTGAATTACAACGTTCATTTTTGCAATCCACTACTACGAATTCATATTCAGTAGTACAATCACCTTTAAGTGGTCCTATTTTGATTGGTAGGTTAGCATATGAGAACTCACCATAATCATGTCCATTTCCTTTGACTCTGAAACAGTCCGAAGTATTGGCATGATCAAATTTTAAATAAATATAAAATTGTCCTTCTTTGCAATCAGTTCGCTCCCATTTAATATCGCCAAGTTTACAATCACCTTGTTGTTCACAACACACTTTGCCAACCTGAACGCTTGAATTACAACGTTCATTTTTGCAATCCACTACTACGAATTCATATTCAGTAGTACAATCACCTTTAAGTGGTCCTATTTTGATTGGTAGGTTAGCATATGAGAACTCACCATAATCATGTCCATTTCCTTTGACTCTGAAACAGTCCGAAGTATTGGCATGATCAAATTTTAAATAAATATAAAATTGTCCTTCTTTGCAATCAGTTCGCTCCCATTTGATATCACCAAGTTTACAATCGCCTTGTTGCTCACAACACACTTTTCCAACTTGAACACTTGAAGAACAATGTTCATTTTTACAATCGACGACAACAAATTCATATTCAGTTGTGCAATCACCTTTAAGCGGTCCTATTTTGATCGGAAGATTGGCATAAGAGAATTCACCATAAACATGTCCATTTCCTTTGACTCTGAAACAGTCAGAAGTATTGGTATGATTAAAGTTTAGAGAGATGTAGAATTGCCCCTCCTTACATTCTGATTTTTCCCATCTAATATCACCTAAATCGCAATCACCTTGTTGCTCACAGCACACTTTACCAACCTGTACACTTGAAGAGCAGTGTTCATTTTTACAATCTACAACCACGAATTCATACTCGGTTGTGCAATCGCCCTTAAGTGGGCCTATTTTGATCGGAAGATTAGCATAAGAGAATTCACCATAATCATGTCCATTTCCTTTGACTCTGAAACAATCAGAAGTTCTGGCATGATCAAAGTTTAAAGAGATATAGAATTGGCCCTCCTTACATTCTGATTTTTCCCATCTAATATCACCTAATTCGCAATCACCTTGTTGTTCACAACAGATTTTTTCAATTGTAGTATCAATTGCACAATGTTCATTGTTCTTATCCCTAAATATAAATTCATAGTGGGTACTGCAATCTGCATTTACCGGACCTACTTTAACTGGAAGTTGAGAATATGCAAAAGTGCCATATGATGTACCATTTCCTTTTACATTGAATGAATCCGAGCCACCAGAATGATTAAATTTAAAATAAATATAAACTTGATTATTTGAATCACATTTGGTTTTCTCAAAGACTAAATGAGACATTTCACAAGTGTCGCTTGATTCACAACAAACTACACCCAATCCTATATCTGCTGCACAAAGTTCTTTGACACAATCACGCACCACAAATCCATAATTAGTTTCACAATTGCCTTTTAAAGGTCCAATTTTAATGGGAAGATTTGCATAATTGAAGGTGCCATAATGAACCCCATTTCCATTGACATTAAAACAATCAGAAGTATTATGATGATTGAAATTCAAAGAAACGTAAAAGTTCGCTTCGGAATTACATTCTCCCTTTTCAATTCGTAGGTCGTCTATTAAACAATCTTTGGTTTCGCAACATTTTTTGCCAAGGACGGTGTCGAGTCTACATCTTTCGTTATTACAATCAAAAAGAACGAATTCATAATTAGTGGTACAATCTCCGGCAAGTGGCCCTATGGTTATTGGCAAATCAATATATTTGAAAGTGCCATAATTGTGCCCTCCACCTTTGACTATGAAACATTCACTGGTGTTTGCATGCTTAAAATCTATTTCAACAAAAAATTTCTTATCCTGATTGCAATTAGAAACTGTCAATTGCAGATCGGAAAGTTCGCAGGTTTGAGCAAAACTGTTAGCTGAAAATACCAATATTAATAAGAGAGAATAGTAGATTTTTTTCATTTAGCGCTGTTTATTTAGCTTTAAGATATCAAAAGTAAGCAATTTGTTGCTTTAAAGCTTAAAATATTTTAAGAATATAATAAGCTTCTGAACCCATATATGATTGGGTTGATTCTTTCCATTCATTTATTATTGCACAACCAGCTGTATCCCGTCTACATATGTTTTTATTTCACTGATTTTTACCTAAAACACATTTGTATCTATGTTTTATCATAGTTGGTGACTCTGAATAGTAAATTAAATTGGTAGGATTAGATGAAGGGTCTAGTTTTTAATCAATTTTTTTGAATGAAATCAAAATTGGAGTGGACTCCGGACAGTTATATATAAAAATCAATAATTTATATAATAATAGTATTTATATAATAAATTAGGATATGTAATTGTTAATGCGCATATTTGTCGTGTCTAAGAACCTACTTTATGACATATTTATATATTTAATAATATATATAATATTGATATAGTGGTTTTTTTAGCGAATGAGAATATATTTTTAACAAACCAAACCTGAGCTCATGAAATTACGATTTACTCGTTTTTCGATTATTATTGCCGCTATATTTGTTTTATCCAATAATATTTATTCACAAGTCGATTTGGTTGCCTCCGGAGGGACAACAATGATGTCTTATACTACAGTTAAAGCTGCATTTGATGCTATCAATACAGGAACGCATACTGGGAACATCACATTAAATATTTCAGGCAATACTTCGGAGCCTGTTGGGGGTGCCATTTTAAATGCCAGCGGGTCTGGGTCTGCGAATTATACATCGATATTGATAAAACCAACGGGAGGTGCTGCAAGAATTATTTCTGGAGCCGCCACAGCTGGCTTACCACTCATAGATCTAAATGGAGCAGATAATGTGACAGTAGATGGATTAAATACAGGAGGAAATTCCTTAACAATAGATAATACTACCATTTCATCCACTTCTGGTACCAGTACACTACGTTTACAAGGCGATGCAACTAATAATTTATTTACCAATGTGAGTATAAATGGAGCGTCAACAATGGGTAGCACCACAAATGGTGGAAATGTTTGGATAGGTGCAGGTGCCATTACTACCGGAAATGATAATAATCAATTTCAATCTTGTAAGTTTGGGCCATCCACGGCGGGTCTTCCGACCAAAACGTTCTATGGTAATGGTTCCACTACTTCAACCACCACTTATAATAGCAACATTACCATTAATAACTGTGAGTTTTTTGATTATTTTAATGCCACAACACAGAGTAATGGTATCTATGTTGCTGGCGCTAATGCTGATTGGATTATTTCAAATAATAAATTTTACCAAACGGCTGCAAGAACTCAAACGACTGGTACAGTGCATGCTAGTATCCAGCTAGCAAGTACTAATATAAATAATTGTTTGATCTCGGGTAATGTCATTGGATATTCAGCTAATAATGCTACCGGCACGTATACATTTAATGGATTGGCTTCTACACGGTTTTATGGAATATATATTTCAAATTTGGGTACTACTTCTACAACTACAGTACAAAATAATACTATAACTGCTATTTCCCTTTCAGGTGCTTTTTCAGGAACTTCAACATCAGGTCCTTTTTTTGGGATTTATTTAGTTGGATTATCTGATGCCAAGAATAATACCATTGGTAGTTTAGATAACTCTACTAATATTTCAATTAGTTCAACATCTACATCAACCGGTGAGGTATATGGAATTTATAATTTCAGTTCAAGTTTTACCAATATTTCTGATAATAAAATAGGAAGTATTACGGTAACTAACAATACTACAGGGTCATCAATTTTTTGTGGTATAAGATTAAACACGGCATCTGGCCAAGCTGCTACAGTAAGTAATAATATAATTGGTGGGACAACAACAAATTCAATTAACAATACCGCTACTGCAACATCATCAAGGATCATCGGAATTCAAAATGATCTTCCTTTCGCCACAATAACTAATAATATCATTCGAAATTTCACAATGTCTGCACCAAACGTTGGTACAGGTACATCTGCTTCGGTTGTTGGTATACTTCAAAGTGCTACATCGACATCAGGGAATCATCTCATTAGCTTGAATACTATTCATACCTTAAAAAATACAAATGCATCTTCAGCTGTTTGGGTTACAGGTATAAATGCTACTGGGCCTACATCAACTACTACGATTACCTATTCAAATAATTTGATTCACTCCTTAGGATTTTCAAGTACAACAGCTCAGATAAATGGTATTAATATTACCGGTGGTACTGCATTGTATGCTAATAATATGATCCGTTTAGGTATTGATGAATCTGGAGCAGATATTAATGTTGGTGGAATCATAAATGGTATTAATGAAACAGTTGGAACCAATAATTTCTATTTTAACTCTATTTATATTGGTGGATCTGCAGTATCAAGTGGAACTTCTAATTCTTTTGCTTTGAATAGTACTATTACTGTGAATGTTAGAAATTACCTAAATAATATTTTTTATAATGCACGATCAAATAGTGGATCAACTGGTAAACATTATGCAATTAAAGTTGGAGGTTCAGGAACAAACCCAACAGGATTAACTTTAAATTATAATGATTATTATGTAACTGGGACGGGCGGTTTCGTAGGTCAATATAATGTTATTGATCAATTAACATTGGTAGATTGGAGAACAGCAATTGGTCAAGACTGCAACAGTATTTCTGGTGATCCAAAATACAATAACCAAAATGGATCTTCTTCAACTGTAGATCTTCATATCTCAGCATCATTTGGTTCTGTTGTAGAGGCAGGTGGTACCAATATCTCAAGTATAACATTAGATTATGACAATCAAACTAGATCTTCATTAACTCCAACTGATATTGGAGCTGACGCAGGAAATTTTATTGTAAATGACATTTCTGGACCGGGAATAATATTAACACCTTTACTTGCTGCTTGTGGAACCGGTGATATTGCGCTGAATAATGTAAATATTATTGATGCATCTGGTGTACCTACAACTGGTGGATTAGTTCCTCGAATTTATTTTAAAAAGAATGCAGGATCATGGTTCTCTAGACCAGGAACTTTAGGATCAGGAAATAGTACGAATGGATTTTGGAATTTTAATATTGTTGTTGCAGATTTGGGAGGAATCATTTTAGGTGATATAATATCTTATTATGTTATTGCCCAAGATATTAAATCTCCGACCAATATATCTTCAAACCCATCCTGTGTTTCAGCAGTCGATGTTAATAATGTAACAATACCACCTGCAACTCCATATACAATGAATGTGCTATCCGCATTAAATGGGACTTACACGGTTGGAATTGGAGGAAATTACAACACGTTAACTGCTGCTGTAAATGCTTATAATACCAGTTGTGTAACTGGTTCGGTTATTTTTAGTTTGATTGACGCTACTTATCCTAGTGAGACCTTTCCAATAACAATTAATCAAGTTTCAGGGCAATCTTCGGTGAATACTTTGACCATTAAACCTAATACAGGAGTTAATGCAACTATTTCTGGATCTTCATCAACAGGACTTATTGTGTTAAATGGTGCTGACTACGTTACAATTAATGGATCAAACGGCAACGTAATTAATAGTGTTTGTCCATTAGTTACGGCTTCTAGAAATTTAACTATGATGAATACCAATGCTTCCACGACTTCTGCTGTTATTTGGTTACAAACGGCAACAGGAAGTAATGGAGCTACAAATAACAATATACTTAATTGCAATATTGAGGGTCAATCAAACACTTCAACATTGTTTGGTATCGGATCAGGTTCTACATCAATAAGTACAACTAGTTTAGGTACAGGAAACAGTTTTAATTCATTCATCAACAATTCAATTAAAAAGACCCAATTCGGTATTTACACTCAAGGTGCTTCAATTTCTAATAAAAATGAGGGTAATACTATAAACTTAAATCTCATCAATTCTGCGAGCCCTGACAATGTGGCTAAAGGTGGAATTCAATTAGGTTTTGAGAACAATGCTATGGTGTTGGCCAATAACGTTTCTAATATTTCTCAAACAAGTTCTCCAGATGTTTTTGGTATTGCACTAGGTTTGACAACCATTTCAGGTACAGGTTTTACTGGAAATGAGGTTACAAATACAACCGTATCGAAAAATATGGTTGGAGTAATATCAAATACTGGAACTTTTTCTTCTTGTGGGATTACCGCAGCATCAGCAACAAGTGGAACAAATATAATTGATAATAATATTGTTAGTGGAGTTTTTGCAAATGGAACAAGTGGAGATTTTGCAGCAGGTATTTTTCTTGGTGGAGGAGTAGGCTCAACGACTAAAGTATATTATAATACGGTTCAATTAAGTGGCACAGGTACGGGTGGTTCTCAAAATAATGTAGCTTTAGCAATCGGAGGTGTGACACCAATAGTTGATATAAAAAATAATATTTTAGGTAGCATCGGAAATAATGGCACAGGTAATAATTATGCTATAGGTTTAGCTTATACTAGTACAGTTGGAAACTATGCAAACCTAACTTCAGATTATAATAATTTCTTTTTTGCGCCAGGTGGAGGTTCTTTATCAGGTATTGGAGTTGTTGGAGCTTTAGCTACCGGGGGTACTCAAAAATTGACCTTGGCCAATTGGCAAGCTGAAACAGGCAGAGATTTAAATTCAATAAATGTGACTCCTCTTTTTGTTTCCAGTTCCAATTTGCATTTAGTCATGGATCCGGCAAATGCTTGTTTAAATCAAACAGCTACACCTATATCTGGTTTTACTGTGGATATTGATTGTGCTACTAGAAGTACCACCAATCCAGATATAGGCGCAGATGAATTCAATGGAACAGACATCACCATTGCAGTAACCGAAACTTCAGGCACGCCAAACAATAAAACTATCTGTATTGGCGCATCGGCAACGATTACTACTACAGGAGGAATAAGCCACAAGTGGAGTACTGGCGCTGTAACAACAAGTATAAACGTTTCTCCTTCCATAACCACTTTTTATGCTGATACTGTGACTTTAGCAGGTGGCTGTAAAGTAGTTATGGTTGATACAGTAAATGTTGTTGGATTGCCGACCGCTAGTATTTCTCCGTCAGCTCCAGCCATCTGTCAAGGTAAAAGTGTCGGCCTTACTGCTTCAGGAGGCGTTTCTTATTTTTGGAGTACTGGTGAATCAACATCTTTTATAACAGTAAGTCCTTCAACATCAACCACTTATGTGGTAACTGTTACTAATGCAAATGGCTGTACAGCTACTGCAAGCGTATTCGTGATGGTTAACCCAGCACCTCCGGGGTCTATTTCCCCATTAAATCCATCTATTTGTGAAAGCCAATCTATAACATTAACTGGAAATGGTGGGTCAAGCTATTTCTGGAGTACAGGAGCTTCTACAACTTCAATTACGGTAAGTCCTTCGATAACGACTACTTATACGGTTACCGTAACAGGGTCAAATGGTTGTACTGCGACTGCAAGTTCAACGGTTAACATAAAACCTAGTCCAATAATAACTGAAACCCATGTAGAACCAACTACATGTACCTCACTAAATGGCTCCATTGATTTAACTGTATCTGGAGGTGTTGGACCATTTACCTATAATTGGTTTACCTCTGATGGTGCTGGTCTAGTTAATGGAATTCAGGATCAGACAAATATAAGTGTGGGAACTTATGTTGTTACAGTAACAGGAAATAACAGTTGTTCTTCAACTAAGAGTATAAGTTTAGTTGGTCCAGGAGGATGTTTTATATGTCCAACTATTGGTGGCTTAAGTAAAAGTACAAATGTAACTTGCAAAACATCACCCATAACTTTAACCGCGACTGGTTTAGTGAATATGGGATCCACATATGGTATTACCTTTAAGTATTCCCTCTCAGCATTACCTGATCCATATGTAGGAGGGACTGTACTTGGAACCATACCAAATGGTGGATTAACTGGAGGCGGAACGACTGCTGTATTAAATACCTCAATTCCTGTTGCTGGAAATTATTTCTTGTATGCAATTTTATCGCCAACGCCAATTGCAACATCATGCAGACCTTCAGCAAATAATACGATTATTATCACACTTTGTGAAGTGACCATATCAGATCCGTGTTCTTGTTTAAATAATGCGACCAATACTGCCAATGGACAGTTTGGTGAACAGGTAAAAGTTACGGCACCATCAGGTCAAATATGGACCTTAACTGCAAATACAGGATTGTATACGACCACAAGTCCTGCTCCTCCATCCATGCCAGTATTAATTCCGATAGGAACCATATTGACAGAGATGGCAGTAGGAAATGGAACGAGTATGTATATTCTTAATGGTAGACATATAGATGCTAAGGGTTATAGTGTTACGGTATCAAATGGAACTTTTACAAGCTCTATAGGGGAGACTTGTTATTATCCTAATCCACAAATTGATAACTTGAATGCTACTTATTGTATCACAGATCCACCATTTACTTTACAAGGATCAGCCAGATTAGGAGATAATAGTGGTGTAGCTACAGGTGTTGGTACCTTTATGGTTAATGGTACAACTACAACTACATTTAATCCGGCAACTCTTGGTCGAGGAGTACACACCGTAAAATATAGTTTTGATGCTGCCAATGGAGTACCAAACGGTAGTCATCCCGGATGTATACAAGATACGACCAGAACAACGGTAGTCGATACAACAAGACCAACGAATGTATGTCCAGTTGCCTTAAATGTTGGTTGTGCAACTGACGTTCCGGCGCCAAATCCCGCATTGGTGATAGTTACGGATAACTGTCCTGGTCCATATTCGACTGTATTTTTAACAGATGTTATAACTAACCAGACTTGCGCCAATAGGTACACGGTTACCAGAACTTATAGAACAACAGACGCAGCAGGAAATTCAACGACTTGCAGTCAAACGATAACAGTAAATGATATTACCCATCCATCACTCATATGTCCAGCACCAGCGACATTAATGTGTGCATCTTTAGTGCCAGCACCTGATCCAAATTTAGTAGTAGCTGCAGATTTATGTGGAAATATCGGCATCACAAAGGCTTTCGTTAGTGATGCTATTACCAATCAGACCTGTGCAAATCGGTACACATTAACTAGAATATACAGCGCTTCAGATGTATGTGGTAATTTAGGTACATGTACTCAAATCATCACAGTTAATGATCAAACGGTACCTATTATTGTATGTAAAAATATCACTGTTAGTGTACCACTTAGTGGGTCTATAGTTGTCCTTCCTTCAGGTATGATAGTTAGTGCAACCGATAATTGTGGGGGTGCTGCCGGGGTAACACTTACTGCTAGTCAAACTACATTTACATGTGCTGATCTTGGCATTAAAAATATTACGGTGAGAGCTACAGATGCATGTGGATTGTTTTCAACTTGTATCTCACAAGTTACCGTTCAAGACAACATATTACCAGTTATCAATTGTTCTAAGGATTATACGGTACATTTGGATCCAGGAGAATGTAGTAGAATCATAAACTTCGCATTACCTGACGCAACAGATAATTGTACACCTCCACCTACAGTAGTTCAAACAGGAGGATTGGTGAGTGGAAGTGATTTTCCAAGAGGGGTATCATGTCTGACCTTTAGAGCTACAGATGCCGGAGGAAATTCGGTAACTTGTCAATATTGTATCACGGTCTTAGAATACGCCAACCCAATTCGAGAATTAGTATGTAATGATGAAGTACAGATTTCATTAGATCAAAACTGTGAGGCTACAATCGGAGCAGATATGGTATTGGAAGGTGGTCCTTATGGTTGCTACGATGATTATATAGTACAAGTTCGATATTGGACAACTACTGGAAACGGTGGTTTGATCGATCGCAATTTAACAAAGCCGGGAATTCAAATCAATGGAAATGAAATTGGAAAAGAATTAAAAATAACGATAATAGATCCTGAGACAGGCAATAGCTGTTGGGGTCATGCTACCGTGGAAGATAAATTAGCCCCATTGTTGACTTGTCCAAGAGATACGTGCTTGCCATGTTCATCAGCAACCACACCTTCAATAACAGGAGTGCCAACAGTGATCGAGAATTGTGGAGGAGCTAGTGTAAGTTATAGAGATAATGAAACCCAAGGAGGCTGTGCTGCAGGTTATGAATTGATTATTGTTAGAACCTGGACAGCAGAGGATGCATCAGGGAATAAATCGACCTGTGTTCAAAAAATCACAGTAAGCCTAGGAACCTTAGCAACGGTATCGGTACCAAGAAATTATGATAATATCGAAGAACCGGCATTGAATTGTAACGAAAAAATCGATCCGAATAAGAATGTTGGTCCACATATGGCAGACTTCCCTGAATGTGTAGACGGATATTTATTAGACTCAGCCTACTGGCGAGCTAATCCAAATCAACCAAATATCTATCCAAACAGAAGAATCCCAAGAGTATTGGGCTGGAACTGTATAGATAACCCAAATAGTCCAAATTACGGACATCCAAGTCCTGATGTGGTGTATTATCCTGCACACAGACAGTGGTCACAAACCAATCCATTGTGTTGGGGTCCTGATACAAGAGTGATGTGGCATGGAACGGGTCGCCCAAGTGGATCGAACTGTGCAAACTTAGCTATAACCTTCCAGGATATCATATTTGATTTAGCGACACCAAACTGTAATGCAGGCCCAATAGGTTGTTATAAAGTATTGCGTCAATGGACGGTATTGGATTGGTGTACGTCACAAGTAGGCGGACACAACCAAATCATCAAGGTAATGGATCAAGAAGGTCCACAAGTATTGTATCCGGATAGCACCCGTGTGAATATGGAAACATGGACATGTACGGGAAGATGGGAAGTACCAAAACCATGGTTATTAGATAATTGCTCAGAAGAATTACACTATAGCGTTGAGGTAGAAAATGGAACGGTATTGGGCGATGAAATAGCAGGATTTGTAGTGATAGATTTACCGGAAGGCATACAATATGGTTACATTATCGCAGTGGATTGCTGTGGGAATATAACGAAGAAACGAGTTGTATTAAACGTATTGGACAGAACACCACCACAAGCGGTATGTAGAACCAGAACAGTGGTGAGTCTCAATGGAAATCAAGATCCGGGAACCAACTATGCCAGATTATATGCAAAAGATCTCAACGAGGGATCATTCGATAACTGTCAGCCACATGTATGGTATAAAGTTATCAGGATGGCAGAATTGTTGGGAACCAACAGTGGAAGTAATTCCAATAATACGGTAGCATGTGCAGGATTGAATGGCGATGACAATGTGATATTAGCAGGTAACCAGGTATACTTTGATGATTATACTCAATTCTGTTGTGCAGATGTAGGTCAGAAAATCATGGTTGTATTGCGTGTATTTGATGTAGATCCAGGAGCAGGTCCACTGACACCGGTATCGATGACGAATCCAAATAGTGCATTGTTTGGAAGGTTCAGTGATTGTATGGTAGAAGTAGAAGTACAGGATAAGAGCGTACCAACAGTAGTAGCACCACCAAATATGGTTGTAAGCTGTTGGTATTGGTTTGATATCAACAAAGCAACAGATCCAAATGATCCAACCTTTGGTCGAGTAGTAACCAGCTTATCGAATAGAGCAAAAGTGAAAACATCAGATATCGTATGTCACAAGTTCTGCGAAAGAAATCAATACACAGGATATCCAGGCTATGTACAAACAAATCAATTGCCAATACCTGCACCAAATTTGGCGTGCAACTATTACAACCAATTGTTCGATACCGCACATTGGGATCGTAAGTATGAGTTAGTATGGGGATTTGATGGATATGCAATCAATGCCTGTGGAACCTCAGCAACGATTGTAGTTAATGACTTAAGAGAGTGCGGTCAAGGACAAATCCAACGTATTATCACAGCCACTGGACCAAACAACAGTCGAGTGAATGCGATCCAAACGATTTGGGTAGTAGATTGTGATCCATTCTTTATAGATCCATTGAATTGTAATGATCCAAGATATTCAGATATCCAATGGCCAAATGGCGTATGTAACCAAAATGCTATCGTAATCGATGGTTGTGGAGCAGACATCAGCCCAGAGAATCCACAATTGGGTAAACCAGTAGTGGTGAATAACGCAGATGACAATTGTGCGTTAATCTCCATCGAAAAATTTGATGAGATCTTCACCATAGAACCTGATGCATGCTTCAAGGTATTGCGTAAATGGGTAGTGATAGACTGGTGTCAATATGATCCATTTATTGATCCAAATTTTGGAAGATGGGAAGCATTACAAGTGATTAAAGTAAGAGATCAGGACAAACCAGTAGTTACCTGTAGTGTGGGACCATGCGAACCAGCAGTGTTGGATCCAACATTGAAAGTATGCATAGGTCATATTAGCTTAACAGCTACAGCGACAGATAATTGTACACCAATAGATTGGTTGTTCTATGAATATAAGATCGATTTATACAATGATGGAAAAGGAATCCATGGAGGCTGGGACTATCGAGTAGGAACCTTAACTCAACGACAATACAATGCAGGGGATACCGTAGAGTATAGCCATAATCCATTTGCAGATGACAGACACAATCCATTCAATGCGAGTGGAACGTATCCAATAGGAATCCACAAAATCAGATGGAATGTAGAAGATGGTTGCGGCAATACGGGTGTATGCGAAACCTTATTTGAAATCAAAGATTGTAAAGCACCGACACCATATTGCTTAACAGGCGTGATTACAGTTCCAATGCCATCATCAGGATGTGTGGATATATGGGCTAAAGATTTAGATCACGGAAGTTATGATAATTGTACACCAAAAGATAAGTTGAAGATCTACTTTGATGGTGATGCGAACAAACCAAGTTTGACGATCTGTTGCGATGATTTTGTAAATGCGAAAGTAAACGATGAGTTAATAATCAATGTAGAAATGTGGGTAGAAGATGAAGAAGGAAACAAAGACTATTGCAAGACGATAATTGTGGTACAAGACAATGATAGCATCTGTTTAAATGTAGGCTCGTTTGCTAAGATTACAGGAAATATCATGACCGAAGGAAATGAAGAAGCCAGACCTGTAAATGTTCAGTTAGAACGCAATGCAAGGATGATGCGAGAAATGACGGGAAGTCCTTATTCATTCGGTAATTTAGTTGTGAATGATGAATACACAATTAAGCCAACGAGAAATGATGATCACTTGAACGGAGTGAGTACTGCAGATATCGTTAAGATCCAAAAACACATCCTGGGTCAAACAGTAATAACAAGTCCATACAAGTTGATCGCAGCAGATGTAAATGCAAGTGGAAGTATAACAGCATCAGATATTTCTGAAATCAGAAAATTAATCTTAGGTGTAATACCAACATTTACAAAAGTGGCATCATGGACCTTTGTACCAAGTACCTACACATTCTTTGATCCTACGAAACCATGGACAGCACCACGTACATCAATTGTAATACCAACATCACCAATAGAGTACAAAGAGAACTTTATGGCCATCAAGATGGGGGATGTGAATGGTAATGCGAAAGCTGGATTGAATGGAACTACAATTCGAACAGCAGGAACACTGAATTTTGTAATCGAAGAAGGCAATGTGGTAGCAGGTCAGACCTATAGAATGGATATCAGATCAAATGATTTTGCAGGAATAACAGGATATCAATTTACGATGAAGTATGACAACGAAAGTTTAGTATACGAAGGTGTAGAAAGAGGAAGTTTGAATGTAACGGAGAGCAATATCGGCACTATCAGAAGTGGAGTGATCACAACAAGCTGGAACTCAAATGTGGGAGAAAGCTATAAATCAAACGAAGTATTGTACAGCATCGTGTTTAAAGCAACAAGAAGTGGCAATATCAGTAGAATGATCAGCATCACCAGCGATGTAACGAGAGCAGAAGCTTATGACAAGCTTGATCAAGTGAAAGAGGTTAAATTAGGCGTACGCACAGAAACAGGCATCGTAGAGACAGGTGTATTCGAATTGTATCAGAACGAACCGAATCCATTCAACAAAGAAAGTGTTATCAGCTACCGATTACCGGAAGCATCTGCTGTTAAATTAACAGTATACGATGTTACGGGTAAAGTGGTTCGAGTATACGAATTGTCAGGACAGAAAGGCTTGAATACTTATAAGATCACAAAGAGTGAATTAAATGTATCAGGAGTCTTGTATTATCAATTAGATGCAGCGGATCATACTTCTACAAAGCGTATGATTGTAGTAGAATAATCGTTCAACAGAATTTAAATAAAAAGGGCTTGCTATATATTTGGCAGGCCTTTTTTATTAGTTAATTATTCTGAATTTTATTAAAATGTTTAAAATTAATTTGGAATTATTGTTAATTAGTTTTATGTTTGTTAAAATTTTTATTATGAACACAACACAACACAACACAACACAACACAACACAACACAACACAACTAAAATTTAGCGTTATTTGCATATTAATTGTTTTGTTTTTTTCATGTGATTCAGAATTAGGGATAGATAATAAGAAAAAGATAGATAGTAAACAGAATTTTCAAATTTCCAATAAAAGTTTTATTGCTCAAGAAGCTAGTTTGCTAGCATGCCCACGACACCATTTATTTGCATCTGCATTTCCAAATATGGAACTTTATTGTGATAGAGTAGCAGCCGAATTAACAGATATCGCGAATTGTCCACCAAGAGTTTGGGAATATGAAAATTGTTGTAAAATAGTTAAATACCTTACTTTGAGTGAATTAGATTTTTATTGGACATTTTATTGGGGCTCTGGAGAAAGTCCTTACAAATATTGCAAGGATGCATTTTGGGTTCCTTTCCATTATTGTTCTGGGCCTTTGAATCCATATTATCAAGTACATATTGATCTGTATACGTGGCACCAAGATTGGATTATTTTAGACGCAAATCAACTTGCGATGAATAATATGCCAACTTGCACTGGTGCAGTTCAAATTGATAAATTAGAATTTGTTGCGTTTCCTGTACAACCTCAAATTTTTTGTGATAATTCAACTGGGGGTCCGATTCCGGAACCTAATTGTACTAATTTAGAAATTGTATTAAAAGTAACTTATTGTTGTAATTGTGGGCCAAATCCGTAACATATTATTTTGTATATTAATCTGCAATGTTTCATCAAACATTGCTCAAGATACTTGGAATCGTAAGCATACGAATTTGCAATTTAATATTGCAGATGTGACGATTTCAAATGAAGGATTTTATTATGTAAACGCTAAAGATAAATCTTCCGTATTTGAATCAAGGGATCATGGTATTAGTTGGACTGATGTTTCAGATCATGAATTCAAATATGATAGAATTTGGTTTTATAAAAAAAATTTATTTATAGGCGCTAATAAAAATCTATTTTATACCAATTGTAATTCAGCGTGTACTATATTTAAATATGAACAAGGCGTTTTCAAGAGGAGTTTAGTGCAATTTCCCATTTCCACTGATGGCTTGGGATTTAATCTTGCAGGAGAATATTTTTATTCTAATTCAAGAGGTGTTTATCCTGTATTAGAAAATTGGAGACCGGATTTAGCTAATATCATATTTATAGCTCCCAATAGAATTATTAAAGTAAGTTATTTTAGTGCAGATCAAAATTATGTAATCACATCAAATGATAAAGTAATTAATGATAGTATTGTAGTGTATAAATTGAATACAGGCTCAGGGCAAGTTGAAATGTATTCTCATTTGCAAATTAATACAAATTTACGAAAAGAAGATATTCATATTACAGAAGCTGGTGATATACTTTTTGCAATAAATAATCAATTGTTACTTGCAGATCATCGCACACCTGATATTTTTGAGGAAGTTAAATTGGATTCAGCTCTAAATATTTTAAAAGTAGAACAAATAGGCCGAATCGCAAATGGACAAATATTTGTGCTTACTGACAAAGGGATTTATATTAATTCTAATTTGGGTCTAAATCATTGGACCAAATTAATAAATCTAAGTTTAAATATACCTTCCAAAATTGATAAAATAGTAATACATGATACATTAAATGCAATTTTAACGGTTACAGATGAATGTGATTACACTGAAGCTTATTTTTTTATACCCTCAACTTTAGATTGGAAATTAGTAAATTTAAATATTGATGTAAATACTTTTGAAAGCTTAACCAAAGATAATAACAATATACTATATGCTTATCATAATTGTTATTTTAAATATAGTGAAGATGATGGTGTGAATTGGAATTTTTTATCTATTAATGGGGAGCCTGTCGAACAGATAACAACGAATAAAAATGGGGATGCTGTTGCAGCGGTAAATCAAAAAATATTTATCTTGGACAAATTTTCAGGATTGTGGAAAATTGCAAATAACACCATCTTTAAAATTCCAAATCTTAAATTGAAGTATTTTATTAAATCTGGATCAGAACTTTTTATAGAAGGGGCATTAGGCGACTTTGATAGTCCTAATGCTAAATATTTTTTATTTCATTCATCTGATGGAGGCATGAATTGGAGTAAAATTAATGCTTTTAGAAAATCTGCTTATTATAATTATTCTGGACTTAGTATTTCAGTTTTGGAAAATAATACATGGATTGGACATGGAGATATTGTAGATACGATTGTGTCAAGCAATGATCTTGGTTTAACATGGAATATTGATCCATTGTTTGAAAATTTTTCTAGAGCAAGAAATATTATTCAATTGCCGGATAATCGTAAAATTATATGTGGAAGATATAAAAAGAAATATGGAGCTTATATTTCTAGTACATCTAATGAATATGAATTAATGAATTCCTATTTTGAAAACAAAATTTTTGATATTTACTATATAGGTCCAAATTTTATCTTTGGAAATGCATCATATAACGATGGTGTTTTTTTTAGTACCGATTTAGGCAAAAATATTACCATAGATGAAAGTGGAATGGCTCCAAATACTTTTGATCAAAGATATTATTATGGTTTATTGTATGATGAGGAACAAAAAATTTATGTTTCATTGGGTTTTGATGGTTTGTACAAAGCTACTAAAAATATTTTTACTTCAAGTAAAGACCTTAGACCTTTAATGCATAGTAAATTCCTTAAAGTCAATTTTGATCAAAGTGAGTTACAAATCACAATGGTTGATGAAAATGTAGATTTTCGATCTATTAAATTTGAAATTTTAAATCAATTAGGTCAATTAATCAAGCAAGGAAAATTTGAATACAAAAGTAATTCTATAAATATTCAACAAGCTCTATCTGGCATCTATTATTTTAAAGTAATTTATCCAAATCAATCTAGCGAAGCTATAAAATTTATTAAGTATTAAGTTTGAATATTGTGCAATGTATATAATGATTTAATCTATTTAGTATAAGAATCCTGATATTGTTTAATCAATTCGATGGGATCATTTAATACATCACTCAAAGCAGTTATAAAGGAATCTTTTTTTGCGAGCTTTATGGAGTATTGCAATGGTTCAATGTCGTCAGCTAAATATTCATAACTACATGATGGATTGAAATTTTGGATACCTTGGATTAATAATTCAACGATATCTTTGGCAGACCTGCCCCGTAAAAATTTAGCCTGATGAATAATAATATGGTCAAACATTTCAGCTGATAATTCACCTAACTGGATAATTGATTCATCCGGACGGTCGCCAGTTCCAGTAATAATTCCAATTTTGTTTGGACTATCAATTGAACTTAGAAAATCACGAATGCCACTAAATCCTTCAGGATTATGAGCGAAATCAACCATGACTTTAAAATTGGGAAAATCATAAATATTTAACCTACCGGGTGTTTGTTCTACTGAAGGAAAAAATGATTTTAATCCGTTGGCAATTTGTTCTACTGTGAAGCCTTGTGTAAAACAAGTTAGACTCGCTGCAAGAGCATTGGCAATCATGAACGGAACCTTACCTCCAAAAGTAAGTGGAATGTCTTCAGTTTTGATTAACGTTGTAGTTGTGTTTTGATGGAATATTTTTATAAATCCATTCTCAACAAATGCAGATGTTCCACCCTGTTGGATATGTACTTTTAAGTTTTCGTGATTCGGATCTAAACTAAAATAAGCGACATGGCATTTTGCTTTCTGGCCAATTTGATAAGTATATTCATTTTCCAGATTCAAAATTGCATAGCCATTTGTTTTAACAGCATCAACAATAAGACCTTTTGCTTTTGATAAATCATCTAAAGTGTGAACATCTGATAATCCAAGATGATCACTTGTTATATTTGTTAACACGGCGGCATCGCACTCCGTAAAAGCAAGACCCGCTCTTAAAATACCACCTCTAGCCGTCTCCAATATGGCTAAATCCACAGTTGGATCGCGAAGTACAATAAGTGCACTTCCGGGACCGGTAGTGTCTCCTTTTTCAACCATTCTCCCTCCTACATAAACTCCATCGCTGGTGGTAAATCCTGTAAGAATTCCTGATTGTTGGATGATATGTGAAATCAAGCGAGTTGTGGTAGTCTTCCCATTTGTTCCTGAAACGGCAATGATGGGTATTCTTGATTTTTCAGATTCAGGAAACAATGAATCCACAAAAGTTGAAACGAACGAATTATCTCTCGCTACATTGTTTTGGTAAAGATGAAACTTCGGCTTGGCGTTTATCTGGAGCAATTCAGCATCAGGATTATTGATGTCATCTGAGACTATTTGGATTTCTCCATGAATTAATCCTAATAATTGGCACCATCGTTCTAATCGTAAACAGGTATTCTCATTCAAATCAGCTTTATAGTTTTGATCAATAATTCCATGGAGATAATGAATTGATTTTTGCACACGATGGTTTAAAACTAGTATACCAAAAGATGATGGATAGGAGTCTATATTTTCAGGATTTTTGATATATGGGATTGAATGCTCATACAAAATATCAGTCAACCAATTTCTATTTGATGCAATCAAATAGGATATTGCATTAGTAAGGTCAGAAAGACTACCGTGTAATCTTTTTTGAAATTTTCCGTACCCCAATTGCAATAATTCTTTTCCAAATAATGGAATAACTGGAATGTTCCGATGTTTTATTTCTTTAAGAACAAGATTTAAGCTTTCATCTTGTTCATCCAGTGCTTTCAGTTGCTTTATTTTTTCAAGAGCACTTTTAGGGTTGAAAGATTTCTTATTTAATATTTGATCAAGAATTTCAGCTGTAGATTTGGCTGCATATTTTCCGATATCTTCTTGATCGTATTCAAACAACACGCCATAAATTCCAAAATAAATAGTCTTTAATATTTTTAAAAACTTAACTGAACAACCAGCCTCAATCTGAAGTTGTAAGGCAATTCTTCCGGCAAGTATAGCTAACTGATCTAAAGTGGGCGATGGAATTTGGCTTTGGTCTTCGAAAATCAAGGTCATTTGATCTGAAGCCGGTAATATTAAGTTTTCATTAATTGTATGTTCTAATTGTTTGACTTCATATTCAGTCATTTCAAGTTGTTCTGAAAAATCCAATCTCAAATGAATGAGTTTATATGGATTGAAGCTGTGAATATTGGGCCCTCGTAGTGCTTGAACGCTGATCAGTTTCATATAGGAATTAGAATATCGCTGGTTAAAAATCTAAAACTTAAAGGTAATGCGGAAACTGTAATATCAAAGAAATGTGTATAAATATTCCTTTATATTTAATAAAGTATGTCAGAGAATCTTTTGAAATCGGATGATCAAATAGTATCATTTCAATAATGAGGCATAACCATTAATTTCACAATGCTTGAAAATAGATAAACCACAAATTTCTAATCGTACTGAAGCTATAATGAGGCTTAATCAGAATCCTAGTACTTAATTCAAGTTTATTTTAGTTGGTTTAAATGAATATAAGGGATTAGATTGGCGTTCCTTGTATTTAATAATCTGGCTTGATTCTAGTTTATGGATACAGTATTGCCTTGGTTAATTATCAGTTAAAATCAATATTATTACCAGTCTATTTTTGAAATTATAATAAATTTGATCTTTATTTCATTAAATCACCATTGGCTTATGCAATCTATCCTTCTTTCAAAATCATTTTTTTCTGTTGTTTTTTGTTTGTTCTCTATGGCTATATCTTTGAATGCTCAAGCTTATAAAGCTGAGAACGAAGGCTGGTTGGTAGATTTAAATGAAGCATACAGTCAATCTAAGAAAACGGGCAAGCCTATTATGGCTAACTTTACAGGTAGCGATTGGTGTGGATGGTGTAAAAGACTTACTGCCGCAGTTTTTTCCAAACCTGAATTCAAAACCTGGGCTGCTAAAAATGTCATTTTATTGGAGCTAGATTTTCCAAGAGGTAAAGCTATACCTGAGAAAATTAAAAACCAAAATGCTGACTTACAACGCGCATTTAATGTATCCGGATTCCCTACAGTTTGGGTTTTTGATCTCGAAAAAGATGCCAAAAACAATACCTATCAAATTGGATCTTTAGGTAAAATCGGATACGTACCTACAGTAGAAGAATTTACTACGGGTGTAGGTCAAATGTTGGAAAAACGAACTAAATAAGCCATCTATTTATATATAGATTTGACTTGGATACACTCTAAGTCAATGATCCAAAAGTAAATAGTCTTTGCCAGTTGCGATTATATGCATGTCGCAGAGTGAAGGAAACTGTTCTACAAATTTTTCAAAGTGTTTTATCGAGCAGATCACATGTTCATCTCCTGGATGATAGAAAAAATCTATTGGCGTATGATTCGATCGCGCAATAAAAAATATCCTTTGTGAAAAATAGGGTAGGAAAGTGATGCTATCCAATGTTGACACTGTATCAAAGAATTTTTGTTCTGGGCCGTTGACCTCTTTCATGATTCTGGAATTCATGAGAAAATCTCCAAAATTGATTGCAATTAGCAAATAAAAAATAGCATACAACCATCTCGATTTACCCCAATTGAATACCATGGAAAGTATCCAAAAAACGGAAGCTGAAATGGGGGCAATATACCATCTATGTGTTTCCTTCATAAGTGAAATGCAAATCATATAAATGATAAAAACGATTCCTGAAAATAAATAAAATGTAGGTATAGTCTTGCCTGATTTATAATACAGAAAAATCAAATACCCTAAACATATATATATGAAAGCTTCAAACAATTGGAAATAGATATTGACAAATGAAAAAAATTGATACCAAACCGGTTGAGCGTTTGGAAAATCCGAATCTAATGCGCGTCCTACTAAATCATTGAAAAGCAATGTGTGAATGGCATTTCCACTCTGTCCGTAGAATCCTCCATCATGTGGTTTGCCAAATAATAAAATTAAGAATATCCATAATAATGGTAAAATCAAAAACCAGCCAAGAGCAATTAAACTTCTTTTAAGATTAAATGATTTATATGTAGTTATTAAATAGTGAATCAATACTGGTATGCAAAATAATATTATTGCAGGCCCTTTTACCCAGAATCCTATACCCAATATTAAGGAAGCAAAGTGTAAGAATTTGGATTGCTGAGTTAGTATAAATTTAAAATAAAAATAGGTAGCCATGATGATGATCAAATTGAGCATTCCATCAAAGTCTGCCGTAAATCCAATATGATCTAAATAAAATATTTTAGTAAAGATTAAACCAATAGTTATTGCAATAGTGATGCTTGGTTTAATAAAAAGTCTGGAAGTCAGATAGAAAAAGTAAATAAATAATGCCCCGCAAATAATGCTGGGAATTCTTAAGGCAAATACACTGATTCCAAATATTTTAAACGATAATGCTATGCACCATATAAGCAAAGGTGGTTTCGCATTCCAGGTGTCGACTTTTCCTGCATAATGGAGGTTGAGCCAATCACCATTTCCCAACATTTCAATGGCATTGATCCCATTTCTGGATTCATCCCATTCATGAACAGGAACATAATAGGCTAATAGGGCCAATAAAATTGCAGCAATAAAACTTAATAGTAATGGTAATAGGGGTTTCAAATTCGTTAATCTAAGCATCAGTTGATTCATCTACTAACTGGTTTTCCCTTTACCAAGGACAAGGTTTGAATTATTTTTAAAATCTTCCATAATCCTTGAAAAAATAAATAGTGGTGTAATTAAAAGTAGATGTTTATTAAAGAGTCGTCTTAATCAAAAGATTGGTTTGCAATTTCTGCTTTTTCGACCATTTCCTGATACTCCAGAGGCGTTAGGCCATCAAGACAGTAATGAATAGGATTTACTGGTTTTTTATTGAAGTGGACTTCATAATGGCAATGGGCACCTGTGGAAGTTCCAGTATTACCTATCGTACCAATAATTTCACCTTTTTTCACCTTTTGACCTTCCCGCACTTTAATGGATTGCATATGGGCATATAATGTTTCATAGCCAAATCCATGACTAATCAATACCGATTTACCATATCCTGATGGTTTATTTTCGATTCGAATAACCTTTCCATCACCTGTACTTTGAATAGAAGTGCCTTCGGGTGCAGTGAAGTCTATTCCAGCATGCATTTTATTAACTTTATGCACTGGATGGAGCCTGATTCCAAAACCTGATAATTGTTGAACGCCTCTTGATAAATGATCCAATCTTACGGGCTTAATAGAAGGGATACTGGCGATCATGTCTTCGCGGGTACGGGTTAATTTCTCAATCGTGTCTAAAGATTTAGATTGAAGATATATCTGTCGTTCCAGCTTATCTAAATATTGTTTGACGTCTTTAACAGTACCACTGGAATTTCTCAGTTGGCTAGTCCAAGCATATGGATCGTGTCCTCCAACCCCACCATTCCAAACGGAAGGATCTATAGGGTCCATGCCAAATAATACCCTATGCACTTTGGCATCTCTATTTTGAAGATTTGTTAATACTTTATTAGCACGTTCCAATTGGTCCTTCATTAATAAAAACTGATAATCCATTTGAGTGATTTCTTTCTTAAGTGCCTTTTCCCGAGGGGATGGGAAATACTCAGAGGTCATGAAGTAAAACAATAAAGTGGTAACAATAACTGATGACAAGAAAGTAAAAACCCTAAGGAGTACAGACTTCTTGGTTATTTTGACCTTCTCAAATTGGAGGGTCTGGGGATTATATTCATATTTTTCAGATCTCACGTTACGCAGCTCTACTAAAAATACTACTTTTGCAATTCTTGTTTAATCATTATGTTTGATGGGAACAAATTTAGAAAGAAAATGACAAATATTTGAATAATATCAAAATTCAAATTTATATATATTATTTTAAAATGTATAATTGTTTGAATTGTAAATTTATACATACTAATAATCTTAAATATTTCATATGGAGTCTCGATTGATCAGACAGACATTTTTGGATTTTTTTGCAAAAAACGGGCACAAAATTGTTCCTTCGGCACCCATCGTGGTCAAAAATGACCCTACCTTAATGTTTACCAATGCCGGTATGAACCAATTTAAAGACTATTTTCTGGGGAATAAGTTGATTGATATTCCAAGAATCGCCGATACCCAAAAATGTTTGCGTGTTAGTGGTAAGCATAATGATCTTGAAGAAGTGGGTACGGACGGATATCATCACACCATGTTTGAAATGCTGGGCAACTGGTCATTTGGTGATTATTTTAAAGAGGAAGCCATAGCATTCGCTTGGAAGTTATTAACAGAAGCCTACAAGTTGGACCCTTCGAGACTGTATATTTCTGTTTTTGGCGGCGATGCCGAAGAAGGATTAAGCAAAGATCTCGAAGCTGTAGAATTTTGGAAAAAATGGGTTCCCGAAGACCGAATACTTTTTTTTGGTAAGAAGGATAATTTCTGGGAAATGGGTGAATCAGGGCCTTGTGGACCCTGTTCTGAAATTCATGTTGATCTTAGACCTGATGATGTCAGAAATCGAATTTCCGGAGCCGACTTAGTGAATGTCGGGACTCCTGAAGTTATGGAAATTTGGAATTTGGTTTTTATTCAGTACAATAGAAAAGTCGATGGGCAATTGGAAGAATTGCCTGCCAAGCATATCGATACGGGTATGGGATTTGAACGAATATCCATGGTTCTCCAGCAAAAAACATCATCATACGATACCGATATTTTTTCCCCATTGATTCAGTACATAGCAACTTTTAGCGGTCATCCTTATACCGCATCCTATGCTCCACAGGCCAAATCAGATCTTGCGATGCGGGTTATTGCAGATCATATTAGAGCCATAACCTTTACAATAGCAGATGGATCTATTCCTTCAAATACAGGTTCCGGCTACGTCATTCGTCGAATTCTTCGAAGAGCGGTTAGGTATTATTATTCGTTTTTAGGAATTAAGGATCCTTTTTTATTTCGGTTAATCCCTATTTTAGTGGACACTATGGGAGATGTATTTCCTGAAATTAAGTCCCAGCAGGAATTTATTATTAAAGTAGTTCATGAAGAAGAATTATCATTTCTACGAACTTTAGAAGGCGGATTAAAAAAATTGGATCAGTTAAAATTAGATTCAGGTCTGATTTCTGGAAGTTTGGCTTTTGAATTATATGATACTTACGGTTTTCCTTTAGATTTAACTAAATTGATTGCTGCTGAAAAAAATTGGACGATAGATGAGGCGGGATTTAAATTAGCACTTGATCAACAAAAACAAAGGTCCAGAGCTGATGCTAAAAAAGAATATTCCGATTGGAATTTTATTCAGGATGGTCAGTGCAAATTTATAGGATATGATGTGAATGAAGTGGAACAAACTAAATTGTTGCGCTGGCGTAAACTGGAATCTAAAGGAAATGCTTTGTATCAATTAGTGTTAGAGACGACGCCATTTTATCCTGAAGGTGGCGGTCAGGTAGGGGATAAAGGCTTATTATATTTTGATGGACAAGCCATAGAGGTATTGGATACGGTGAAAGAAAATGATCTTATTTTACATATTGTTGAAATTTTACCTCAACATCTTGAGGCTCCAGTTCGTTGTGTGATTAATGGATATCGAAGATCACAGATTGAGAATAATCATAGTGCTACACATCTAATGCATGCCGCTTTGAGAAATATTTTAGGAATACATGTACAGCAAAAAGGATCTTTGGTCAACGAAGATTATTTGCGTTTTGATTTTTCACATTTTCAAAAATTAAGCGCTGAAGAAATAAAAAATATTGAAATACTTGTTAATGAAAAAATAAGAGAAAATATTGCATTAGAAGAAAAACGACACTTACCAATTGAAGAAGCTAAACAATCAGGTGCCATGATGTTGTTTGGTGAAAAGTATGGTGATTATGTTAGAATGATTACGTTCGATCCAGGGTTTTCTAGAGAATTATGTGGCGGATGTCATGTGGAATCTACTGGTAATATTGGATTGTTTAAAATCGTATCTGAAGCATCTGTTGCAGCCGGAATTCGTAGAATAGAGGCAGTTAGTTCTTCTAAAGCGGAGCAATACATCAGAGACCAAATGGACGAATTGAATCAGATTAAAGCGGTCTTCAATAATCCACCAAATATGATTCAACATATTCATCATCTGTTAGATGAAAATAAATCATTGCATAAACAAATTCAGGATTTTAAAGAAGAGCAATCGTTGGTTTTGAAAGATCAATTGTTGGCGCGCGCAGAGCGAATCAGTGGAATTCAAACTTTGTTTTGTTCTATTGTTTTAACGGATAGTAAACTGGTCAAGAGTTTGATTTATCAATTGGGTAAAGAATTGAGTCCAGCAATTTTGTTTTTTGGATTTGTTGAAAATGATAAAGCTCAACTGATGTGTTATGTGTCTGAAGAATTGGTAAAAACAAATCAGTATAATGCTTCAAATTGGTTGAAGCAAGTATCCAAACACATAGAAGGTGGTGGCGGAGGTCAAGCTTTTTTTGCAACTGCCGGAGGAAAAAATGTTGCAGGCATTCAATCTGCAATTGAAGCTGTAAAAGATATTGTGATAAAAGAATTGAAAGCATAAAATTATATTCAATACCAACTTTATGAAGATTATTTTGCTCATTTCTGTTTTTGCGATCTTTGTTTTTTTAAATTTGTTTATTCGTATCAGGACATTAAAATATTACAAGACATTGGTTCAAAAACGCCTTCAATTCAATTTTAAGCAGATGTTCAATAAACAGTTATGGGAAGATGAAGTACTGCGAAAATATCCTCAGGACCAACAATTGCTGAATCATTTTAGAAAACACATTTTAATTACAGGTGGCGTTTTTATCTCTATCATTTTAATTGTTGGCATTACCTTATCGTTTATACTTTTAAAATAGCAACTTGAATAAAATAAAATTAGGACTTGTTGGGTTGGGGCATTTAGGAAAGATACATTTAAAATGTATCCTCCAAATTCCTGAAATTATTTTGGTAGGGTGTTTTGACGTAAATCAGGAATCTGCCCAATCGATTTGTAAGGAATTTGGAGTGGTTCATTATGAATCCATCGACCAACTTATTCAGGATGCTGAAGCTATTGATATAGTGACGCCAACGACAACGCATTATGACATTGCTTCTATGGCGATTCGGGCAGGCAAACATTGTTTTATTGAAAAACCTGTAACTCAGACCTTGCAAGAGGCTTTGGATTTGCAGAATTTATTAAGTATTTATCCTGTTAAGGTTCAAATAGGTCATGTAGAGCGGTATAATCCCAGTTTTCTTGCCATAAAACCTTTTATTAAATATCCAAAATTTATTGAAGCGCATCGGTTATCCACCTTTAATCCAAGAGGTACAGATGTATCTGTAGTACACGATTTAATGATTCATGATTTGGATATCATAAGCCTTATGGCACAGTCACCGGCTCGTGAAATCAGGGCCAGCGGTGTAAGTATAGTGAGTCAAAAAGCAGATATCTGCAATGCTAGAATTGAATTCGAAAGTGGTTTGGTCTGTAATGTTACGGCCAGCAGGATTTCCATGAAAGCCATGCGGAAAATTAGAATTTTTCAAGAGGATGCATATATCAGTATGGATTTATTGAGTAAAGAAGCTGAAGTCATTTCATTATTGGATGAGTATCAGGAAAATACCTTAGAATTAGATACCTATAAAGGCAAAAAATACATCCAATTGTTTCAAGCAGAAATCACACCTGTTAATGCAATTTTGGAAGAGATAAAATCTTTTGCAAAAAGTATCGTTATAGATTCAGAAACGGAAGTCAATTTACAAGATGGTATTCGGGCATTAAGTCTGGTGGATGCCATTTTGAGCCAAATCGAAAGCAGTAATGTTTAAAAAACTCATAACACTCATCATCCCCATTTTAATTTTTAATGCTTGTGAAGCATGGGACAAGGATGAAACCATACCAGCTTATTTATACATAGCACCCATTCAAATGAATGTTTTGGGCCATCAAGGCACAGCGAATCAGGCTTTTAAAGATGCCTGGGTTTTTGTAGATTCACAATACGTTGGTGCCTATGAATTACCTGCTACTATTCCAGTATTAAATCACGGTAGGGTAGAAGTAAAAATTTTTGCTGGTATTAGAAATAATGGAAGTATTACTAATCCAATTATTTATCCCATGACTGATCCTTATATTACAACTGTTGAATTGGAAGAACAAAAAACGGATACTGTATTTCCAACGGTTCATTATTCAAGTGACATAGTTTTTCCTTTTATTGAAAACTTTGATCATCTCCATTATTTTAATTTTGATAAAGACAATAATCAAGAAACAAAAGTCATTTTGTCCAGTGCTAGTGATGCATTTGAAGGATCGAATTCGGGCTTGATTGAATTAACTTCAGCTAGAAATTATTTGGAAGCATGGTTCGACTATGATAGGCCCATTCCATATGGTCCCAATTCTGTGTATATTGAATTGAATTATAAATCTACAATTCCATTTAATATAGGTCTAGTTGGATTCAAAGCTGGAGAAACTGAATCCCAATTCATCGATGGTGTTGTGTTGCCAAAATCTAGTTGGAATAAAGTTTATTTTGAATTTAAAGATATCGTCAATAATTATAAGGGAAATGCTTATCGTGTTGCATTAGCAGCATTTTACATTAACGATACAACCATCAAGAAACAAGAAATTTTGATTGATAATATTAAAGTACTTCATCGTTGATATGAATATTCGCTGGGAGAATGCCATTTATCGATTTATGGATTTAATGTTATCCTTATTAGCATGGTATTTGTTTATTAACTATTTGCATAGCCATCAGTATTTTTTAGGTGATGCCGATCAGGTTTGTAAAAACTTATTTGTACAAGGAGCTTTATTTCTTCCCATAGCCTGGTTTTTATTTTATTTATTATCTGAACAATATAAGGATGTGTATCGGCTTTCCAGATGGTCAGTTTTTTCGAGAACATTTTTATTATCTGCATTTGGATGTTTGGTTGTTTTTTTTGTTTTGATATTAAACCAGGAACTCAATTTTGAAAATAGATTTTTTCAAGCATTAATGACCTATTTTGGATACCATTTTGGATTGATTACTACAGCCAAGATTTTGTTTTTATCTTTCATCAGTCATCGAATAAAAAATGGAACGGTAGGATTTAATACATTGATCATTGGCGGTGATCAACGGGCTGTAGAATTGTATAATGATATTACTTCGTTGAAATTTAGTTTGGGGCATAAATTCAAGGGATTTATTCATTCCAATGGTGGAAGATCGAATGATTTAATTCAATATTTACCACAATTAGGTGGACTGAACGATATCGCAGCAGTCATTGAACAAAATAAAATAGAGGAAGTCATCATTGCTATAGAATCCACTGAACATACCAAATTAAAAACCATTTTGGATGTGTTGTTTGAATTGGGCAATAAGATGATGGTAAGGATTATTCCCGATATGTATGATATCCTTTTGGGCACTGTAAAGATGAATCACCTCTATGGTGCTGTTCTAATAGAAATCAAACAAGAAATGATGCCGCAATGGCAGATTTTTGTTAAACGATGTATAGATTTGTTTGTCAGTGTTTTTGTATTGATATTATTATCTCCTTTCATCGTTTACTTTTTAATCCGCACTAAATTATCAAGCCCTGGACCCTTGTTTTATAGCCAAGAGCGAATAGGATTGAACGGAAAGCCGTTTATGATTTATAAATTTCGGTCCATGTACATGGATTCAGAAGTGAATGGACCACAACTATCACATGAGTCTGATCAACGAATCACACCCTGGGGTGCAACTATGCGTAAATGGAGGATCGATGAATTACCTCAATTTTTCAATGTCCTAAAAGGTGATATGTCATTGGTAGGTCCTAGACCTGAGCGCAATTTTTACATTCAGCAAATTATGGAAATTGCACCTCACTATAAACACTTACTTAAGGTGCGACCCGGTATTACGTCATGGGGGCAAGTTAAATTCGGCTATGCATCGAACCTTAACGAAATGGTCCAGAGATTGAAATACGATATTCTATACATTGAGAATCGATCTCTTGGCCTTGATTTCAAGATTTTATTCTACACCGCTTGGGTCCTTTTTCAAGGTAAAGGGAAGTAAACACAAAATATTTTACAGGCCCTGCAGTCCTTTATTTCAGTCCCTTAAGGTATTTACTTTACTAATTATTAGGGTCACTCCTCAGTATATCTCGTTTTTCTTGCAACAAGACTCATCATGTGATAAGACGAGACGGCTTATTGAAGACACATCCGCGACTCATCCACGGCTCATCCAAGGATTATAATGAGATTTAACATGTTTAATTAATTACTATGGTAAACTGGATCAGAGGCTCCAAGATAGCTGCATTTTGAATCATATCACTTAGTTCACAACTTAAGAATTGATATAACTTTGAAAGAATATAATCAAAGAAAGATCGGTGGACATATAGTATATCTTTGAATCATTATATGCCCTGAAAGGGAGTAATAACCTAACGAAGGGCGTTAGCCCATCGAATTGCATAAGAAGGGTTTAAGCCCTGAAAGGGCGCAATAAAAAGTGCTTGAAGTCATGCAAAGCATGTTACACTTAAATGAACGGTTTAAGTTAATTTCACAGAGTTCAATTCAAGGTGTAAAAACTGATACAAATCATCTATTTTTGTCCCAATTTATTGATATGAGTAGAATAATTAGCCTTAGAGATGCTTTAAGAGAAGGGATGAGCGAAGAAATGCGTCGCGATCCGAATGTATTTTTAATGGGCGAGGAAGTCGCTGAGTATAATGGCGCCTACAAGGTCAGTAAAGGAATGCTTGATGAATTTGGGGCTAAACGAGTGATCGATACACCCATTGCGGAGCTTGGATTCGCAGGGATTGGCGTAGGAGCAGCAATGAATGGACTCAGACCGATTATTGAATTCATGACTTGGAACTTTGCCGTATTGGCCTTTGATCAGATTGTAAATAATGCAGCTAAAACATTGTCACAATCCGCAGGGGAATTCGGTTGTCCTATCGTATTTCGTGGGCCATCTGGAGCTGCTGGTCAATTAGCCCAACAACATTCTCAATCTTTTGAAGCATGGTTAGCGAATTGTCCAGGATTGAAGGTTGTTTCTTGCATAGATCCATACGACGCCAAAGGTCTCATCAAGTCCGCTATAAGGGATAATGACCCCATCTGTATGATGGAATCAGAATCCTATTATGGACTCACTGGTGAAGTTCCTGAGGGCGAATATCTGGTCCCAATTGGTCAGGCCGCAGTTCGTCGTGAAGGAACAGATGTAACCATAGTTTCATTCAACAAAATGATGGAAGTCGTTAAATTAGCTGCCATTGAATTAGAAAAGGAAGGCATTTCAGCAGAAGTCATAGATCTAAGAACTATACGCCCTTTAGATCACCAAACCATCGTTAACTCTGTTAAAAAAACAAATCGTCTGGTGGTAGTTGATGAAAGTTGGCCATTCGCCGGTATCTCATCTGAGATCGCATATGTTATCCAGAAGTATGCTTTCGATTATCTTGATGCTCCTGTTACTCGAGTTAACTCCGCTGATACCTCTTTGGGTTATGCGCCTACTATGGTTCAAGAATATTTACCGAATCCTGCTAAAGTGATCAAGGCTGTTAAGGAAGTAATGTATAGGTAGGTAGTATATAAGTTCCACTGGGTAGGATTTATTTACTAATTTAAATTTTAAATTGGTTATACGCTTTTATCAAAGGGTGCCTTAATTTATATGTTTTTATCATTTACACTGGACATCAATTGTAATTATTCGTCTATAAAATTTTCAACCATATCGGTTAGAATTGAGATTATAATTTAAACGGGAATTACAATATAATTATATTTCATAATATCTTTTTTCTGTGAGCACTTTTGAATTAAAATAAATTTAAGGTTTTAAAATATTTAATTAATTTTAAAGTTTTGATTATAAATTTTATTGGTGATTTATAGACCATGAAAGTGAATTATGCAATGAAAAAAATATTTATTTTGTATATTATTTTTACAGCATCCATTTCTGAAATGAATGCTCAAGTAAATCAAGCCTATAGTGGGACATATTGTTATCAAAAATTAGTTAATCTCAATCAAGAATTGGCGGGTTGTGGAATTGAAGAAAGAGAAGAATATTTGGATTTATTTATTGACTCTTTTAGATTACATTTAAGAAATATTTATTTTTTTACAATAGATTCATTCCTTGACTTGCTAAATCAAAATAGTAATTTTTCAAATCTTTTAATTAGTGATTCTTATAAAATTGAATATAGATTGCCTCAAGATGAATTATTAAGATTAATCGAGAACTACATTAATTCATTGGCATATGGTAGCCTTGATGGGCTAAATCGAATAAGGGCGATCTTGAATGGAAATAATTTTAATTTTTTATTTCAAGCATTGAAAGGTACTAATGTAAAAGATTTTTTAATATTATTTGAAGAAGCTAATGAGGATAACAAAGTGGCATTATTATCTTATATGTTTAGTATGTTTAATAGGTCAAAACTAGACACTATATTTGATAATATAGAAAGCCAAATATATAACACTGCTAGAATGTATGAATTTAAATTAACTTATGCTAAGTTATTTTCAGAAATCGAAAAAGATAGTATCATACAAATGGTAAAAACAAGATATGAAGCCATAATGGATACCACAAATGAAAGAGATATGAATTCGTATGACTATAATTTCAATAATTCAGAAAAATGGTTAGAAAAAGCTATGGATGGTCATTTAGATTTTTTAAACCAAGAACCCGAATTAGATAGTCTAGAAATCATACATCGACAGGAAATCGATGAATGGATAACAAACCTGGATTGGAATAGAATGGACAAGAATTACAAGGCCTATTTAGAAAATATGATTCAAACAGGAGAAGAGTATAACATATATTTTTTTGATCCAACTGATCCGAGACATACTGCTGCTGAATTACTTGATTATTATCAGCATGCTGATACGACACTTAATTCTAATACCGGGAAACATAATGGATATTTCGGAGATGATGGCAGAAGGTTTGATACGCTGAATAACCAGGAATTAATAGACTTATTAAGCATGTATAATTATCAGTTAATTGCGGATAGATTAGTCACTGAAGCAGACCTAAACTCTACGGCTCAAATTATCCATCTTCGTAAAATAACCCAATTGATTGGAGACCGCATCATAACAGGCACTTTTGTTTTGGATACCAGTCAGGCCAAAGAGATTAATCGATTGCTATCATTTTGTGAACAAGTCCTTGCAATTGACACTAGTAGAGCTTGGACCGAAGAGTGTTTTAGTTTGGTCTTTAGAGTATGGTGGCCATTCCAACCCATGTTGAGATCATGGCTTACATCTAACAATGAAAAGCTTGCTTCTTATTCTAAGTTTTATTTGCACAAGCTGATAAATGAGACAATGGCCCGTGAATTAGTCCAATTGAGTGGTGAAGCTTTTGATCAAGGGAATAGACCTCTTGCTGAGCGTTATATGTCGCCATTGCAATCTATGGATTCGCAATGGGCTCTCAAAGATAATAATCGTATGCCTCCCCGGAGATTTGTAAATAGAACCTTTGACGACTCTATCAGATGGTGGGAAGAATTTATTCTGCCAGGAATGGTAAGGATAGGGTGGAGAGTAAAAAAATAAATTTACCCTACAGAATATTATTTAGTTTGTTAAAGTATTAAATAAAAACTAAAAAAAAAAGCCCCGAATCACTTCGGGGCTCTGTATTAATCTATTAAACAATTTAATTATTGTCTGAACAATTTTCCGCCTTCTTCAATAACAATATAAGCTTCTTTGTAACCACGGGCTTTTACTTTATCTAAAGTTGCTGCAGCATCAAAACCTGTTTGGAAACTTCCCAAGATGATGATGGTCCAACCATTTTTGGTCCAGTTTTCGATGGTTCCAAGATCTTTTAAATTGGATGAATCAAACCAATCCGGAGCCTTATATTCAGCTACTCTGATTTTAAATTTTCCTTCTTCATCTGTGTTTAATTGTTGTTTTTGATCAACAGTTGCAGTGTTTGCTTTGGCGATGACTTGCATTCTGCTATTATCAATAAAGTCACCTACGATGAAGGCATCTTTGATTCCATTTTTCTTTAAGGTGTTTAATATAGTGATGGCTTCATTTAATTTATTGAATGCACCTAATCGTATTTTGATCACCTCTTTATCCATGACTTTGTAAACATCACCATATTTGGCATACTTTTTAAACCGTTCTATTGTTTGTTCATTGGAATTAGACAATGCCGTAATCTGGATAAAATATAATTTGTTGGCCTGATTCTTCTTGGATATTTTTAGATTGGGATCATCGAATACTATGACATTTGCATCTTCGTTTTTTTGACTCAATTCTGGTGCAGATATCGATTGTTCGAACGGAGACTTAATTCCGATATCGCCATTCATGATTGGATGTTGATCCATTCGGTTATTCGCTAATGCAACTTTTGAGGTTTTGTATATGTCTTCCGCATTCTTACTGCCATCTCGATTCGAAGTAAAAAGTCCATCATTGTTTTTATCAAGGATAAAATTGTAGTCATCTTTTACAGAATTAACGCAGGTTCCTAGATTCTCTACGTCACTCCATACAATACCACGGTTAGTGGTTCTAAACACATCAAATCCTCCGAAACCATGATGCCAGTCAGTTGAAAAAAACAAATCCCCTTTTTTGAAAAAAGGACAAATTTCATTACCGGGTGTATTAATTAAAGATCCGAGGTTTTGAGCTTCTGACCATATACCTTCTGCATTTTTTTCAGATTTGTATAGATCATAACCACCCATTCCTCCGGGCATATTGGATGCAAAGTAAAGTGTTTGACCATTATTCGAAAGATTAGGAAATCCATATGAATAATTTGAATTTGCCTGAGAAAAAGCATTTAAATCTGACCAATTTCCCGATGCATCTACAGTAGCAAAAAAGATGGTCATGTTGGATGAGTTGATTAATTCGGTCAGACTGTTAGAGTTGGATTTTGTAAAAGCCACTAGAGAACCGTCATCGCTAAAAGAAACATTGCTTTTATTATTCACGGCATGTTTAATGATTTCATCTAAAGCACTTGTTTGATTTGATGTTGCTTTTTTTAGCTGTGGAATAGTGATTGGGTCTACTGCTGCAGATTTCACCATAGCTTGGCTCAATTGATCTTTGCCGAGATAAATCTCATTGTTATAGACTATGGGCACTTGATTGTTAGGATTGGCTTCTTTATTTAAATTAGCTAAACTACAATCTTTAGATTGAGTTAATTGTTCCAAAGCATAATCACATGATTCTGCAAAGTATTGACCTATAGCCGGATTGGTTTGAGCGTATTTTTCAAAATAGACCTTGGCTTGAGCAAAATCAGCCTGACTTCTCAATAATTCTCCATATTCAAAATAAATCTCCGGGTCAACTTTGTCAGAATTTAATATTTCCTGATATATAGACATTGCTCGATTTATTTCGTTATTATGGGTATAACAAATTGCCAAACGGTGTTTGATGTCTAAATCATTGGGGTGAAGTTTCAATTCAGCTTCATAACTGGATTGTGCTTTTGAATAATTTTTAGATTCAAAATATTTGGCAGCTAATTTGCTATCAGAAGGTTGGGCAATGAGATTAGTGAATATAAAGGCTAAAGCAGAAAACAAGAACAGTTTTTTAATCTCTTTCATAAAAGGAGAGTTTTGGTTGCGATAATTGTTGAGTGTTGAAAATTAAGTGCTAATATATGACGATTATATTAAATATCATAATAAATGACGATTTTATTTAATATATTTCTCATTTTCAAGGTATTGGGTTCCTATATTGTGTCAAATAAAGCTGCGTATAACATGAAAAATAATTCCTATTATTCCATATTATGGTCTCTCATTAGCTTTATTATTTGTTTTTTATTTAATGTATTAAGTATTAATTCACAGTCACTTAAATACAGACAAGGACAGTTTATTATTCAAGCAGACCATAGCAGCAACCTAGAATCTATATTCCAAAATGGTCTTAGATCCCGAGGGCGCAATGTCCAAGTTCATCTAAATAAAATGTTATCAAAAGATTGGAATATAGCCCTGATCGATTTTGATTTTACAAAAATTAATGAATTCGAATTGTTGAATGAATTAAAGCAATTGCCAGGAATTCTTCAAGTGCAGGTAAATCATATCCTGCATTCCAGAAAACAACCGGATGACGATTTTTTTACCAACCAATGGCATCATCTCAATGAAGGTCTGACTGGCGGTACCTTTAATGCAGATTTTGATTCAGATTTAGCTTGGGACTTAACTACAGGAGGACTAACTGAAGAAGGGGATACGATAGTGGTTTGTGTTATCGATGATGGGCTAGATATTCATCACCCGGATTTGCTTGATAATTTATGGCTAAATCGTGCTGAAATACCGAATAATAGCATAGATGATGATCTAAATGGATATATTGATGATTATTACGGATGGAACACTTATTTGAAAAATGATTCTTTCGCCTTGGGGATTCATGGCACTCCGGTTTGTGGACTGATTGCGGCCCGAGGTAATAATTCTTTGGGAGTGACTGGTATCAATTGGCAAGTCAAATTAATGTTTGTCGCAGGTGGAGGAGATGAAGCTAATGCTATCGAATCTTATCAATACCCCTGGATCGCCAGAAAAGCTTACAATGAATCAAAAGGCAAAGCAGGGGCATTTGTAGTGGCAACAAATGCATCTTGGGGTTCTAATTATGGGCGACCTGAGGATGCTCCCATTTGGTGTGCGATTTATGATTCGTTAGGATCTGTAGGTATTTTAAATGCCGCAGCCACAGCGAATTTAGATATAGATGTTGATGTCTTGGGTGACCTGCCTACTACTTGCGAAAGTGATTATTTAGTTGGTGTGACTAATCTCAATTGGTTTGATATCAAAGATAGTCGGTCTGCCTTTGGCAATATTTCAATTGATCTGGGTGCATACGGTGAAAATGTATTTACTACTGCTCCAAACAATGCCTATAAAGCTTTTGCGGGAACTAGCGCCGCAGCGCCTCAGGTGGCTGGGGCCATTGGTTTACTCTATAGTTTACCATGCAATAATCTGGGGCAATTTAGATTTACAAATCCGAATCAGGCTGCCCTTCAGGTAAAATCTTTATTATTGAATAATGTAAAACCTTTAGCAAGTCTAAAAAATAAAACGGTAAGCGGTGGAGCCTTAAATTTGTTTAATTCGTTGATGGGGATTCAGCCATTTCATGTAGAAGAAGATATCAATAGTATTAAGTTTTCCTTAGCCCAATTGGCTTCACAATATCCAGTTATCATCCAATACAGGGTTTTGGGTAATATGAATTGGATTGAACTTAGAATGAATAGTGGATTGGAATACCTTATTCAGGGATTAGAATCTTGTACCGAGTATGAATTCAGAATTAAAGGATCTTGTGATCGCTTGAAAGAAGCATTTTCAAATCCAATAAAAATTAGAACTAAAGGTTGTTGTTTGGCTCCGAATAAAATAACACTGGTTGAATCATTATCTAATGAAGCAAGTTTCACAATGCAATTGGACCCATCTATTCAAAAAATAGGTTATTTAATTCGACCAAAATATTCCAACAAGTGGGATACTATTTATATTCCTACCATAAGCACACCAAGGATCAGAATTAGAGGATTGCAACCATGCAATCAGTATGACATTCAATTTTTTTCGATATGTAATGATCGGATTACAGAATATTTTAAACTATTAAATGTAACAACTACGGGATGCGAACAATGTTCTTCTATGGGTTATTGTACGCGTAATAGACCTAATGCTGAGTTCGAATGGTTGGACCATATAGCCATAGATCAGCAATCATTTTTAAATGGAAATAATTCGGGTTACGGAAATTTTATTGGGACACCTTTTAGATGGCAACTGGATAAGAATATCCAACATAGCATAATGATTACACCTGGTTATTTGGAAGATTCAAGCTTAGTTCATATGGTAGCTTGGATTGATTTTAATCAAAATGGAATATTTGAATCATCAGAAAATATTTTAAAACCCGGGTTAAAATCCAAGAAGGAAGAACTTTGTATTTTTACGATTCCGTCAAATGCTACATTAGGAATTACACGAATGAGAATAATGGTTAAATATGCTGAGAATAATATTGAAGCTCCAACACCTTGTTTTCAATCACTTGAATTTGGTGAATATGAAGAGTATTGCGTCGATATTTCAGAAGATGAATGTCTTCCCATACTATCAGCAACTATAAAAAAAATATCGAATAACGAAGTTATGTTTGAAGTTGACCGAGGTCAATCTATAAATGAATTGAGTTATCAATACCATCGGTTATATGATCCAATTTGGTTTTTTGGGACAACAAAAACAGCCTTCATTCAGTTGATGAATCTGGATAGTTGCACAGAATATGAATTGCGAATTCAAACAACGTGTCACCTGTTTAATCAGAAACCTTTGATCACTCAATTTAAGACTACAGGGGCTCATTGCATTGTAAATACTTCAGATTATGTGAATTTGGATATCAATGTATTTCCGAATCCTTGCTTCGATTTTTTTATCATACAATCTTTAAAACCCATTCACATTCAACAATTACAAGTGTTCTCATTATCCGGAACCGAAATTCCCATCCAATATCATGGTTTAAATACTACAGATATTAGATGTGACTTCATTTCACAAGAGGTATCTGGAATATATTTTATGAAACTGACTCTTAAAGGGGGACAACAAATTATAAAAAAATTAATTGTAAATTAATTTTATACCTAATGATTATTCATGTATTCGAATATTATTGTTAATTGTTTTCACAGAAAGACTATCATTCAATGCTCCAGGATTCCAATTTTTAAAATCAGTAATGTTAAGTACCGGCTGACCTGCATCTGTCCACGCCGACATCCAAATGGAACCTATAGCTAAAATACAAGATCTGAAACGCTCTTCAACCTGGTTATCTAGCTGAACATTATAAAGTTTGGCATAGTCATAACATGGTAATTTAGTAACCGCACCTAATCTTTGTTCATAGCAGTACTGCTGATCTTTAGGAACGGATTGACTAATCCGTTTTTCAATAGCAAGGACACTATCTACATGGGAATGACTTTTTTCTATGATTCTCCAAACATAATCGGAAATATTATCGATATATGTTGCTTGTCCAACAATAAAATCAAATTCGGTTTCAGCAAATAATTCCGGAATTCTACTTTCCCAAAAAGCATGAATACCATCTTGATTGGTGAGTTGACCATTGTAATTTTTTGTAGTGTGTAATGGTACATGAGCATCGCCAATATAATGACCTATATCTGCGGATAGTTTTATTATTTTTGAAATATTTTTTTCTTTAAATGCATTGACAAGCCTTCGATATACTTGGGGAAGAGCATAGGGGAGTATCCCATGTGGACTATATTTATCTATAATGTGTAAGTTATAATTTGATCTTGTAGGACTTGAGATAAAATCTGAAAAGAAATCTGTAGAAACAATCCATTCAACCTCATCGTAAGTGGACATGGCGCACTTTTCCACCCACTTCAGCAATGATTTTTTTTCAATACCATTTGTAAAAACTGTAAAATGTTGTTTAAATTGTTCTGTATAATAAAAAGTGTCTTTTTGATTTTCTTTAATTTGTAAAGTGTCAAAAACCAAAAGTGTATCTTGGTCATTTACTAAATAATATTGGGCTTCATTGACGATGGCTTCATTAAGGTTCCTTGGTAATTGTTTAATAGCGTCTTTGCCCCAATGATCCAAGTCTATATAATGCCTTATGGCTTCACCTCGTATAGCATATCGCCTTTTGTCCGGGTCAACTGCATGTTCTGTAATAAATTCAATATGTTCTTTATAGAATTCGATCAATTGTTCAGGAAGTGTAAATACAGCTAATTTATTTAACATCTTATGTGCATAAAAGCCCCAAACCATCGATGTGGGTTTTTCATGAGGTGTTGTAATAAATCCAAACATGGACACTGATAACCATAAAAGCAGTAATCCGATTTTTAGATTTAATTTCATGATTAAGAAACTTAATTGGCCAGAAGCAACATTAATTCTTGTTGAGTTTTAAGAACTGATGCTATCTGACTATGTTGCAATATTAGAAAATCGCCATCACTTCTGTTCGCAAAAAATCGAAAAAACTTTTTCTGATTTAGAAATTCAGGACTTAAATCAACGAGTTGGTCTACATTATCATTGATGGGATATAAGCTGACGATAAGAGAATCTTGTTTGTCTTTTTGTTTGATGCCAATTCGACAATAAGGTAGCATGGAACTTATCATTGAACGATTTTCATTTAAATTTTCAAATGCTTCAGTATTAACAGTTTCAAATAGCCCCACATAACTTTCAATTTTTTTAGATGAAATGGTTTTGATTTCTGTTAAGTTTGCAAACATCTGAAATTGTTTGCCGGTTTTTGAAATACGAAAAGAAGCTAAAGGGTCATGTGGAAATTGTACATCTATTCCTTCGATTTCAGAACTTGGAATTGCAAATAAGGATCGATCTCTCCAATCATCCAAAGGAATTTCATATCGATGTCTTATATTCGATGTTCCCCTGTTCATATACATCGTGTAGGGTTGGCGAGCATTATCCATAAGAAAATATACCCCGGATTCATCATCATTAACACCCCCAATATAATAGGTTTTTAACGGGGTGTTGTTTGGTCCATAAATTTCTACCTTTAATCCAATAGTTGCCAGATCATTCATGATATAGGAATACGCTTCTTTTGGAGGAATCGATAAAATAGTCACATACTGAATGGCTTCTAATAGATTTTTTATTGGATTGGCAAATGCTTTGTATTTGCCATTCACAATCCATTGATTATTTATTTTTTCTAAAGTTATAGATTGGCTCTTTTTGGAGGTCATGAATATTTTATGCACCGATTCTATATCTTTTATTGCAAATGCTCTATCAGAAGTATCTATAGTTGATTTTGTGTTTTTATTTTGAATAACAAAATAGCTGGCAGCACCTAATACCCCAAATAAGGCTACAAGTATTAATATTGATTTAGATTTCATATTCAGGATTTAATAAATTTTTTCTTGCGCCAATAAAAGTTAATGGTACCAAATATGACAATTAAAATTATCGGTAAAACTATATTTATAGACTGCCAATACAATTTATCTTTTTCGGCTTTTACTTTGTCCAGCATACGTAATTTAAATTCTTTAGTTCGCGCTGTTAGTATGTTGTTTTGATTAATCATGAATTCAATGGAATTCAGTATAAAATCTTTATTGCCATTGAATGTGGCTTTTTCATATTTATTATAACCTATGGGTGCAAATTTTCCAGTTTCTTTATCATATAAATTTTTGATGACATCGCCATCTGCAACAACAAGCATGGATGTTGGAGAACTAATTGTTTTAAAAGGAATGCCGATAGAAGATAGTATGTTATTCATGTCTTCATCAAGTCTGTTTTCAAATAAAGAACCGAACGTTCCTTCTAATAATATACCAATCGATAAATTGGGTCTGTTAAATTTATCTGGATCAGGTTTGTAACGCATCATTTCAAATCCCACCTTCATAGGCGAAGTTTGGTATCGGCTATATTGTGAAGATTGCAATAAAATGGTTTTCTTGATGTCCGTTTTTGTTTTTAGGGTATCAATTGTTGATGGAAATTCAAGACTTATTCTATCAATATTTGACACTATTGGATGATTGGAACGGGGGGCAATCAATGGGTGGTAATACCATGGAAATAATTCAATCTGGGGTTTGTCTCCAGTTCTTCCAATAACTTGCGGTATTCTGCTGCATTCTAAATCCAAAACGAGATTTGAATTTATCCGAATTCCATTTTTAAAAAAATAATCTGTTAGATTCAAATCTAAAGGTTCGGGAATAAATTCATTCCGGGTGCTTAAACTATCCAATGACATTTTTAATCCATCAACCAGCCAAATGATTTTTCCACCATTCATTACATATTGATCCAGTACAAATTTATTTTTTTCGGTGAATGGAATAATAGGACGGGCAATAATTAGTAAATCTATTTCTGGTTTTATAATAAAGGTGCTATCCAGATTAATCCAAGCTAAGTTATAGGATGAATTTAATAATGAAACTAAAGATTTGGTTTGTTCTCTTGCAAGTTCTCCATGACCTGTGGTGAATAAAATATTTTTTTTCTCCGGGTAATGTACTTTTTGGATGGCAGTTGCTAATTTGTATTCCAGTAAGCTTATGGAATTACTAAGATTGGATTCCTGATCTAAATCAGGGGCATTTTCTAATAGGTTCACAGAAATTTTACGGTCGCCCAATTTAACTATGGCATACGGATAGATCAATTGTTCTTTATTCTCGGAACCGGATCTAACCATAAGGTTAGTTGGAATTAGTCCCTCTTCACTATAGGATTTTCTACGGGCATTAATAACATCAACAGTACCTTCATTTGGATTTTCAAATTCATATTCAATGTAACCATTTTCACTATTGAATTGATCCAATATTTCTTTGGTAGATTGTTGTAATCGTTTGAATCCGGATGGAAAATTTCCTTCTAATAATACTTGAATGTAAACAACATTTTTTACATCTTTAATTAATTTTTTCGTGGGTTCCGTTAAGGTAAATCGCTTTTCTTCTGTAAAATCTAAATAGGTATTGAAATATTGAGATAGAATATTGATAAATAATATTATGCCTAAAATCAATAGAATCTGTAAGAAACCTGGTATTCTTTTTTCCATGATGTTAAAAATTTCTTTCTTTAATGCCATGAATGGTCAACCAAATAAAAAATCCAATGATGCTGAAAAAATAAATGAGATCCCTACTGTCGATCTTACCACGGTTGATTGAAGTGTAATGATCATCAATTCCAAACAGTTGTATTAAATCATCTGTAATGCCAAAAAAGATAGGAAGCTTACTAAAAAAATAAAATCCATAATAAAAAAAGAAACACAAACTTATGGAAATAAGAAAAGATACGACTTGGTTTCTGGATAGCGTAGAACTATATATTCCAATGGCAACGAAGGTAGCGGCTAAAAAAACCAATCCAATATAGGATCCAACAACGGCTCCAGTATCTATATTCCCCGGGGGAGCTCCTAATTGATATACAGAATAAAAATAGATTAATGTAGGCAACAAAGCTATTATTGCTAAACTTAAATGTGCCAAATACTTCCCTAATACTAAATCAATTTCAGTAATGGGTTTGGTCAATAGAATCTCAAGTGTTCCGGTTTGTATTTCTTCTGCAAAAGAGCGCATAGTGATAGCAGGAATTAGGAATAAAAAAATTATAGGAGCCACAATAAATAATTGGTCAAGCGAAGCATAGTTAAAGTAAAGTATACTGTAATCTGGAAAAACCCACATCATAAGTCCCATAAGTAGAATAAATATCGCAATAACGATATATCCGATAAGCGAACTGAAATATCCTGAAATTTCTTTTTTATAAATAGTCCACATGAAGTTTCTTTTTTTATTTTAAAAAACTATTTAGCTTTTTTAAATAATTATTGTTTGGTTAAAACATTGAATACATCTTCAATGCTGTTTTTTGTTTTATTCATTTCGTAAATGACCCATCCATTTGCCACACTAGTTTGAAATAATAATTCGCGAAGATCTTTAGCTGAATCTGAGTAAATCGTAAATTGGTGTTTACCCGATTGTTTTATAAATTGTACATAGGGTAGCGATTTTATAGTTGAAATAGGGATTTCTGTTGAAAATTCAATCGTAACCATTTGTCGATCTCCTAATTTTTCTTGAAGGACTTCAATAGAATCATCAGCGACTAATTTGCCATTTTTAATAATTACAACACGGTCGCAAAGTGATTTTACTTCTTGCATTATATGTGTAGAAAAAATCAGTGTTTTCTCTTTTCCTATGTTCCGGATCAATGACCTGATTTCCACCAATTGATTCGGGTCTAGACCACTTGTTGGTTCATCTAGGATCAATACTTCAGGATTATGTAAGAGGGCCTGACTTAATCCCACTCTTTGCCGATATCCTTTTGATACAGATCCAATGGTTTTATTTTGTTCAGGACCAAGGCCAGTGAGTTCTATTAAGTCATTAATTCTTTTCTGAACACCTTCAACTTTAGAAAGTCGTGCAAAACATTCTAAATATTCCCGGATATACATGTCTTTATATAATGGATTGTTTTCCGGTAAATATCCAATATGCTTTTTGACTTCTAAAGGGTGCGTCAATATATTATAACCACATATTTCTGCAGAGCCCGAACTTGGTTTTATATAACAACTCAACATTTTCATAGTTGTTGTTTTTCCGGCACCATTTGGTCCAAGAAAACCAAGTATTTCACCTTTATGAGCAGTGAAACTGAGTTCGTCAACAGCGTGTTGAGTTCCATAAATTTTGGTGATTTGATTTACGACTATGGACATAGCATTCAGTTCAATTTACAAAGGTAAAACGATTCAAATGATTATTCGTGTTCAGTTTGGTATAGTAATTCTTTTAATCCGTCAAAATGCCAGGCTTTGGATAAGGAATATGGCCCAATTTGGTCACGAGACAATGATGACAGGTATGCTCCACTCCCTAAGCGTTTGCCAAATTCATGAGCAATGGATCTGATGTAGGTTCCCTTACTGCATTGAACTTTAAATTGTATGATTGGAAACAAATCAGCATTGATATCTATGGAGTGGATGATAATGTTTCTGGGTTTAAGTTCCATTTGTTCTCCCTTTCGTGCTAATTTATAAGCACGTCTCCCATCTACCTTGACAGCAGAATGTGTTGGCGGAATAAGTTCTTGTGGTCCTAAGAATGATAATCTGATGGATTCAATGAGCGATTGATCTATTAGGTCAATATTAAATTCTTGATTTATTGGTGTTTCCCGATCAAAACTGGGGGTGGTTGCACCTAGCGTAAATGTACCTGAATAGGTTTTTTCAAAATCTTGAAAATCACTTATTTTTTTGGTCATTTTGCCTGTGCACAATATCAACAAACCTGTTGCTAAGGGATCAAGAGTTCCGGCATGACCAATTTTTGGTTTGATGTGGGTCCGAGTCTGAATGGCTCTGCGTAATTTATCTACTACGAAGAAAGACGTCCTTTCATAAGGCTTATCAACTAATATAACCGCGCCTTCATGAAAATCTATTTGATTTAAATTTTCCAGAGTCAAAATGGGATAATTCATGATTTTTATGACGTCATTTTTTGAACCATGTTGAAGTATAATTAAGTGTTCAATGAATGACTTAGTTACAAGTTGTTTATTTAGTTAATTCTGAAATGAATTTATCTTATTTGTCTAAAACCTACTTAACCTAAAGTTAAGGCTCTATAAAGTACAAATTCGCTTAGTCCGGTCTTGAATTAAGATCAGATTAGCCCTTATTAAATCAAACTTTAAAAATGGCGTAGATCTGAACAGCTAGTCCGGCCAATATACAAATTGGAGCTAATACTAATCTTCTTGAGCTATATATGATACTCTCATCCCAAACATCTGGTGATGGCATCCATCCACCGGACATCAAAATGAGTCCTAATGCTATTAAACCTAATCCTATAAAGACAAATTTGAATTGAGTCTTGCCATAGGTCACTTCTTTTATTGGATTATTTCTGGTAAAACTGCTTGATTCAGAGGGTTTTGGTCCGGTCTTAATATTGGTTGTCACTGGAGCAGTAGTTGTTTTTTTAGATTTTGCTTCTCCCATTTTTTAATATGATTTATTGATTTAATAAAATATTGATATGACGCCTAACGACAATTGCATGCAAAGTTGGGCCAATTATGAGTAAAACGAGCATAACCAGCATAAAATTTTTTAATTCCAGTAAATTATAGATCCAAGGACTTAAATAAAAGAAAACCAAAAGGGATAAGCCCACAAAAACAATGCTGAGAAAGGCACTAGCCAATCCATGGATTACAGAGATTCGAATATATGGTTTAATGATCTTCTCAATGGGTGTACCCAAATTAAACATGAGTCTGATTAATGAATCTTTGCTGAGTATATACATTTTAACTAAATAACCTATAATGAGAAATGCGAGTAAGGTTAAGATTAAAGTAGTGAATATCAGTACATTACTAGCATTCTGGATGCTTTGGTCTGCACTCGGGTTGACATCCAAAAGTTGTATGGGTTGAGTGACTATCGATTGAGTCTTTAAATATTCCTGAATTTCATTGATGGCATTGGTTGGTTTTGGTCCCGTCTTGAATTGAAAAAGCACAACATCAAAAAAGGGGTTTTCGTCTGCGGTCAGATTAATTTTAAAATCAGGGTCATTTTTCATTTCCGATAAGGCAACTTCCTTAGTTACCAATTGTACTGATTCAGGACTGATATGTGTCTTTGCTTTTAGCCATTCTGATAATGTTTTTAAGGAATCCTTATTGTATGCAGCATTTAACTGAATTGAAATAGGTGTTTGGGTTTTAAGTTTTTTACTAAGACTGAAGCTATGTACGAATGCTAAAAGCGCAATTCCCACCAATGACATAACAAGGGCTACTGCAACGACGTGGATCATAATATCAATCTGGGATTCCTGCTTCATTACCGCAAAGGTAAGATTATATTAGGATAATTTATATATAAAAAAAGTATTAAAGCTTGTTTTAAAGTTTAATATTAATGGTGAAAGGAGACCCTTATTATAATGAATATTTATTGAAAGTACCTAATTGCTTTTTTTATATTATCATCTTGGTTAATTTGTCAATATTAGGAATTTTAAAATTTATTATTGTGATTGTATTAAATATTTTAAATAATAAAAATACGTATTCATTTAGAAACTTGAAAGGAATTGGAAATCAATTTATAGTAAGTTGTAAGATATAATTTAGATTAAATGTTCATTCCGCTTTTTTGCTCAAATAAACCACAACCGGAAAATGATCACTATATCCATAGTTGTATACATTCCCGGAAAAAGTTCTTTTAGGATGATTTTTATAATGTCCACTGGCTTCCAGCATAAATGATTTGCGATAAATCTGATGTTTGTAGAATTGGAATTGATTTACATTCTGTTGTATTAAATTTTCAGAAATGAGAATCTGATCAAATAAACTCCAAGTGTCATTAAAACTAGTAGAACCTTCCCCTCGATCATAATTCCAATAAAACGGATTGTAGAAATCTTCCTTGCCCACTTTATTTTTAACCCCAATAGCCTTAATCCCAACAGTGAGGCTTTCATTGTCCGGATTGTCATTGAGGTCTCCCATGATAATATAATTAGCATCAGGATGGATGGATCGTAGGGAATCCACTATATGTCTGTTTAACTGTGCTGTTTGTAGTCTATAGGGTTTAGTTATTATTTCACCACCTCTACGGGATGGCCAATGATTGACTAGAATATACACCAATTGTTGATCTAGATAGCCTTTTACCAACAACACGTCCCTGGTTTTTTTTGTATTCCCATTAGCCAATTTCAATAAAATACTATATGGTTTGCTTTCTACAACATGAAAATATTTTTTTTGATAGAGTAAAGCTACATCTACACCTCGATCATCAGGTGAATTGTAATGAATGATTTGATAAGATCTGTTTTTTAGGTTTGCTGTTTGAGTTAAATCTTCCAATACTTTTTTGTTTTCAATTTCAGAAACACCCAAAATGGCCAATCCATCTGGAGTATAATCTGTGCCTATGTCCTTGATCACTGTAGAGAGGCGATCGAGTTTGTCCCTATATTTTTCTTCAGTCCAATTTTTATCACCTTGAGGTGTAAATTCTTCATCTAAAGTCAAAGTATCATTAACGATGTCAAATAAATTTTCTAAATTATAAAAACCTACACCAGCAATGACTGATTTTTGACCATATTGGCTCAGTGGAATCAAGAAAAGGAGTAATATCCACAATGGCCTAATAATTAATTTAAATTTATTCTTCATATCATACGATTCCTGCTGCAAAGTAAATAAATTTGTGGCTGAAAGGCTAATAAACATGAATCCAAAACGAATCTTGCTCTTTATCATTAATGGCTTGCTATTTATCACTGCTGAGGGCCAAGTCTTTATGGGTCAAGTAATTGATGCCTTTAAATCGACTCCAATAACCAATGTCACTGTTGAAATCGATCAAGTCAAACTTGAGATGACTACGAATGAAACCGGAGATTTTAATATTGACCAAACTAAACTTCCTGCTACTTTTAGTATTAAATTGAGTAAATCCGGATACTACCCCTTACAACAAAACGTAAATATTGACAAATTAAATGGTACCCAACGAATATTCAATTTGGTACCTATTAAAACAATTCAGCAAGAAATAGCCACTATAGAGTTAGATCAATCTGATGATACCGATGAATCGGATGTTTATAGTTTATTGACTAGTTCTGATGATCCAATTCAAAAAGCCGCTGCATTTCAATTTGGCATCTTTAGATTGAAATTAAGAGGTATTGGTGATCAGTGGTCAAGGTTGGGGTTTAATGGATTTTTATTAAATGATTTGCAACAAGGAAAATCCACATATCAGATATTTTCTGGGCAAAATAAATTGACAGATTATACTGATGGTATCATGGGGTATAATAGTAATGAAGATGACTTTGGTGATTTGGGCTTGAACCAATGGATTAGTTTTAACCCCATAACCTATAGAAAAGGTCTTAGTTTGAATTATTCTGTTTCGAATAGAAGTTATACGCATAGATTAGGAGCTCAATATGTTAAACATTTTAATCGAAGTAAGGTCAGCTTAGTTCTAGGTGCGAATCGAAGATGGGCTTTTGAGGGATTTATTCCCGGAACTTTTTACGATGCATGGGGAACATATATAGGATTATCCAAGAAAATAAATAGTCGAACAGATGTTCAATTATTATTGGTCAATGCTCCGGTGCAAAGAGGAAAAAGCAGTCCAGGGACTAAGGAAGTTTTTGAATTAAGCGACGATCGTTTATACAATTCATATTGGGGCTATCAATCCGGTAAAAAAAGAAATTCAAGAATTGCAAAAATAGAATTACCTACTGCTTTCTTAAATTTGTCTTCTAAACTTTCAGACCAACTTCAATTGAATCTTGGTTTAATGGCTACCAAAGGGAAGCGTTCTGATTCTAGCATTGATTGGACCAACTCGCCTGATCCTAGACCAGATTATTATCAAAAATTACCGTCATACATTCAGGATTCAGCATCAAAGGCTGCGGTTACCTATGAATGGAAAAATAATGTCAATGTGCGACAAATAAATTGGGATCAATTTTATCAATCTAATTATAATCAATATACGACCGTAAGAAATATTAATGGAGGAAATGATTCAGTGATTGGCAGAAGGGCCGTTTATTTTCTAAATGAAAGACATAGTGATCCCACTGATCTTGAACACTTTTTAAATTTGAAATGGCATAAGTCAAGAAATTCAATTCTATTGGGATATAGAATTGAATATTTGATGAAAGAAAATTATTTGCTTATGTCTGATTTATTAGGAGCTGATTTTTTTGTAGATAAAGAAGATTTTGTTGATGATCAAAACCTGGCACATCCAAATGTAAATAATTTAAATCATATTGTTTATGAAGGCGATCGATATGGATATGATTATGCTTCTGTGCATTATCGATACGATATCTTCACTCAATGGGAACATAAATTCAAGAAATGGGATTTAATGTTTGGAGTAGATGGAGGCTATAAATCTGATGTGAGAAGGAGTGATTATAAGAATTTGATATTCGAGAATTCATCCGGAAGTTCTGAAATTTTTAAAGCTATTCAGTATGGAATAAAGTCCAGTCTTACCTATAAATTAAATGGTAGAAATTATATTTTAGCTAATTTAGCATATGCTTCTAAAGCACCATTTTTTACGGATATTTTTATTAATCCTCAGTGGAGATCTGATAGGATCCAGGATGTTACTAATGCAACAGTCTACCAATTCAGTTTACATTATTTTTATCGGAGTCCTGGTGCAAAAATTCAACTTGGCGGATACGCAATTGAAATTAAAGATCTAACGCAAAACAAGAATTTTTATTTAGATGAGGCTTTGGAAGATGCTACAGCTCAAGAATTAGCAAATGGTGGATTTATAAATGCCTTTTATACGCATATGGATCAGCGATATGTAGGTCTTGATCTAGCTATGGAATACAATTTGTCGTCAAGATTTGAATTGACTTTCGCAGGTCAGGTGGGGGATTATATTTATTCAAACAGACCTACACTTTTGCTTTTTGATCAATACAGCAACGCAGAGGCTAGCCACTTGATTTATTTAAAGAATTTCTTCATTCCTGGTACACCCCAGATAGCTATTACAGCCGGGCTAAAATATAATTTTAAAAGGAATGGATTTTTTGGAATCAATGTTTCTTATTTAGATAAATCTTTTGTTGAAGTTAATCCTTTAAAAAGAATTCCAGAAACTGTAGGAGATCTAGATCGTGATGGAGAAACCTTTAAGAAAATTAATGATCAGGAAAAATTGCCATCTGCTGTTGTGGTAGATGCATTTATTTTTAAAAGTTATCGATTTTTAGGACATTATTCTAGTGTTAGCTTGAGTGTAAATAATATTTTCAACAATAAAAATCTGGTTTCAGGTGGATTCGAACAAAATCGTTTTGATTTTAAAGACAAACAATTAGATCAATTTCCAAATAAATATTTTAACCTTCAAGGAATTAATTATTTTCTAAACATAAGTCTTTCATTAGAAAAGATTTAAATTTATTATAATGAAACAATTACAAATTGTATTTTTTAGTTTATGCTTATTGATTGTAGTATCGTGTATAAAACATGATTTTGATGCTCCTCCAATTAAAGTGGATTCAATTCCATTTACCGCTAATTCATCCATTGCTGAATTGAAGAATAGATACGTTGCTGGAAAGTTTGTTGACATAACAGATGAACTGAATATCATTGCCACAGTAATTGCAGATGATGCGAGTGGAAATTTTTATAAAACCTTAGTTATTCAAGACAGTACTGCGGGAATAGAGCTTAAAATTAATCGATCAGGTATTTATACTACATACCCCATAGGTATGAAAATTGGTGTGAAATGTAAGGGATTAACGATAGGTGATTACGGCGGACTTATTCAATTAGGTAAAGGAACTTATTTGAACAATGGACGATCAAGTCTCTCCGGATTGGAAGATGCAGTGGCTAATCAGTTTGTTTTTGCCGGCCCTAGAAATCAAACCGTTATTCCGAAAGTGAAACGAATTAATGATTTGAGATTTAGTGAATTAAGTACTCTGATCCAATTTGATGATGTTGAGTTTGTAGACAAAAATCCCAATCAAACCTTTGCAACAGTAGGTGGCGGCTCATTTCTAAATCTTGATTTAACATCTTGCGACAATAACAAAATTATCTTGCACAACAGCGATTTTGCGGATTTTTCCGGAGATAAAATTCCTGTTAAAAATGGTACTATTGTTGGGGTTTTTGGAAAATTTAATGCAGATAATCAATTGTTGATTCGTAATTTGAATGATGTCCAATTTACAAAAGACCCCTGTGGAGGTAACGGTGGTCAAGATGTTTCCAAAAGTATTTTAGAAATTAGAAATTTATTTTCCGGGACTACAATTAATATTTCCGACAATTATAAAATTAAAGGTGTCGTCATTTCTGATAGGACTACAAATAATATAAATGGACAAAATTTATTTCTTCAGGATGCCACAGCTGGTATAGCTCTACGATTTACTGCTAAGCATAGTTTCAATTTGGGAGATGAATTGGAGTTAAGTGTTACTGGTATTGAATTGAGTGATTTTAAAGGATTGTTGCAATTGAATAATTTGAAAATCACTTCTCCCAAATTAGTTTCTTCTGGAAATACAGTTACTCCAAAAGTTGTAAGTATTAAGAATTTAAACACTTCAATTGAAAATTATGAAAGTCAATTGGTGATCATTAAAAATGCAAAGTTGAGTAAATCGTCCAGGAATACTTATAGTGGTACAGTTAAAGTAGATGATAATACGGATGTCATTGATTTATTTACAGCCTTTACTGTTGGTGGTACTATAGCAACTTTTGCTAATGATGTATTTCCTACCAGTACTGTTGACGTCGTAGCAATAGCATCACAATTTACCTCGAATCAATTATTGTTGCGTAATCTTTCTGATGTTACAGTAATTGGAGGTGGAGGAACTGTAGAACTTAAGTCGATCCAAGAAATCAGAAGTTTGTTTTCTGGCACTAAATTGAATATTGCTAATGATTACAAAATAAAAGGAATTGTCACTTCAGAAAAAAACGCTTTGAATATTGTAGCTCAAAATATCTATATTCAGGACAATGGAGCTGCTATTGCTGTAAGGTTTACTGCAACACAACCTTACAACCTTGGTGATGAAATAGAAATAAATGTGAAGGGAATGGAGCTGTCTGAATTTAATGGTTTGTTGCAAATTAATAATGTTCCCTTGGCAAATTCAAGTCTAATAAATATCGGTCAAACCATTACTCCAAAGAGTTTGACCATTCAACAAGTTATTGATCAATTCGAAGCTTTAGAAGGCCAACTTGTAAAAATTTCTAATGTTAATATGTCTAAATCATCAGGTTCGACTTATTCTGGAACCGTGATATTGAATGATGGTACGAACAGCATTGACATGTTTACAAGAAGTCAGGCACTTTTTTCTGGAACTGCATTTAATGTAACTCCGGTAAGTATCACAGCAATTGTATCGCAATTTACGTCTAAACAATTACTCATTAGAACGCTTGCAGATATTGTTCCTTAAGTGGCCTAAGGATGAATGATAAGGACATTGATCATTTTAAATTTAGGGACTTTGATTTGATGCATGACCAAAGTGTCATGAAGACATCCACAGATAGTATTCTATTAGGAGCTTGGGCTTCACAATTTGTTTTTTCTTCTGCCTTTGACATCGGCTGTGGATCAGGAATACTGTCATTTATGTTAGCTCAACATCGCCGTGACGCACTAATCCTTGGAGTCGATATTTCAAATCAAGCTGTTGAGTTGGCAATTAGAAACAAAGCTGCGATTCCTTTTGCAACGCATGTTTCATTTGTTCATAACCATTTCAATGAACTGCTCACTGAATTAATACCAGTGGATTTAATCATTTGTAATCCTCCTTATTTTAAATCTAGTTTGTTGCCTGCTAATCTTGAGCGACAAAGGCAAAGACATGCCACTCATTTTAATTTTGATTCTTTTGCTTCTTTTTGTAACCGACATTTAGTTCAAGATGGATGTGTTTGTGTTGTAATTCCTTATCATTTCGAAACCGAATTAAGTTTTAGAATGTCATTAGAACGTTTGTATTTGGTAGATTTGGTTGTAGTGAAACATAAGCAGTCATCTGAACCTTCCTTATGTCTGTGCCGATATGCATTAAGACAGGGTGTACTGAATAAAACGCATTTGATATTATTTGAAGACGATGATACATTAACTCCTTCATTTCGAGATTTAACCTACCCGTTTCTGAACTTTAATAAGGAATAACTTTATTTTAATACATTATTTTTTAAATAGGAAAAAATATATTTACCTAACAAATCAAATTCTATGTTAGCTTGATCGCCTTCTTTCAGATGTTTAAAGATGGTGTTGGAATAAGTGTATGGAATAATAGCAATATCAAATTCATTTTTATGAATATTTGCAAGAGTGAGACTGGTGCCATTGATGGCTATGGACCCGCGACCAATTAAATGATATTGCTGATTTTTTTTTAGTTTGAAAGTAAAAAGATGACTTCCATTTAATTCTTTTATCCGTATTAACTTCGCAACACAGTCCACATGTCCTTGAACGAAATGGCCATTGATTCGATCAGAAACTTTTAATGATCTTTCAAGATTTACGGGATCTCCTTTTTTTAATGAACCCAGATTTGTTTTTGATAAGGTCTCCTCCACAACAACTACACGATATGTCGATTTATTTTTTTTTATGACTGTAAGACAGACACCATTGTGTGAAACACTTTCATCGATATGTAATTCATTGGAAAATAGAGCCTTAATATCCAAAATTACATTGTTTTTTTCTTTGCGACATTCATGTATGATCCCGATTTCTTCAACAATTCCTGAAAACATAGTTTATTTGCCTTTTAATAATTCAATAAATCCTTTAATCATCAAATCTTTGAGTGGTTGAGTTGAGGGGTAGGGCAGTATTTTGCATGAATAATAATATACGCCATCAGATAAAATAGATCCTTTCAAATTTGTTCCGTTCCAATTTAGATTTGGATCCTCAGTCCGGAACACCAATTCTCCCCATTGATTTACTACCTGAAATTCTACCCGTTCTATAAATTTATTTTTTATTGGTTTAAATATATCATTGTGGCCGTCCCCATTTGGTGTAAAAGTGTTAGGTAATTCATATGCAGGACAATAATTTGCACAAATATTAATTGGAGATTCACATTGTTTGCCACTTGAATCAATGGAAATGACTTCGTAACATAATGGTTCTATTATGGTATATTCATGTATGTAATTCAATCTGGTAGGGTCATTTATTTTTATTAGAAGTTCGCGTTGATTAGATTTATTTAATTTATAAATTTCATATCCAACCACATCTTTTATGGGGCAATCTACATTGGGATTATTCCAACTTAATGTATTATAGAGTTCGGCATTATTGTTTTCATCACATGAACCTTTAACGCTTAATTTTGGGCAACAGGGCGGACTATCATCCATAACTTTTATACAACTTATATTAGAATGATTGATTAAGATCGAATCGATACCCTGAAATCCATATGATCCGAAAGATGTTACATAATAACAATATTTTTGTTGTTGTTCAGCTGTTAAATCAATAAATTGTGTTGTGTTCGTTTGTCCTATGCTGTCGAATTGTACACTATTTTCTTCTTTTCTGAAAATTGAAAATAAGTAATTGCTCCACGATGTATTATTACTCCAACTCAATTGAACATTTCCATTTAGGTTTTTAACTTTCAAAAAAATGCTTTCGCTTGAATCTGATTGAGCTATAAAACCATCTGATGAAAGGAATTGTACCAAATAATGATATGGAAATTGATCTGTAGATAAATTCTTGTGAGTGAAATTTGTATCTAAGACATTTGAATAACTCGAATATGTTTTGGTGTAACTTACTATTTCTGATAGCGAACCATTAGGATTAGAATAAAATAATTTTATTGTATATGGTGGTTGATGTGCAATGGTGTCAAAAAAATTTGGATTTGGTTTAGCCCATTTAATGCCTATACTACCGAGGTTTGGATCAGTATTGATGACATCAACATTTAAAAGTATGGGTTTATCAATTTGTAAATAATTACAACTTTCATTTGAAGCTAATGAACCCACAAAATTATATGGAAAACCAGCGGTGCTTATTTTAGCAAACTCAGCCTGAACTCTATAGCAATAGAGTTGTCCGGGAATGATGTTGCTATCTATATAAAAATAATTTTGTAGTTGATAGGAGTTAATCAAATAGGCAATTTTCTGATAATTGGAATGCTCAAGTCCTGGATTGCATGTGTCTTGTATTATCGACTGACTTTTGATTTTTCGCCACACCGAAAAACCTCTGAAATGGGTACTGTCAAAATCACAGGCATAGGGCTTAGTCCAATTTAATTCTATCTGATTATTGATAATTTTTGATTTCAAATCAATGGGAGGTGGGCCAATAATTTTTATTCGTATGGTTTGTGTTGTGCTTAATCCCGTTGTATCAAAAAAATTATCAGTAGCTTTTATGGTTACATTATAATATTCTTTTCGGATATGTGTACAATTGGTTTGCCAGATAAATTTTCCATTTATTAGGGGTTTGTTAAATCCGGGAGGAAAAAGAACGGATGCATTATTCATAATTACAAATGGTGCACCTGCGGCTTCCACTTTGACGAATCCTCCTTTATTTCCTACATCGGCGTCGTTAATAAGAATGGGTATTTCCAAGAAAGTACCTGCTATAACACATGTATCCTGAGTGGTGCTTATTACAGGCGGTGAATTCATAGAACAACTTTCTTGTACCAAGATTTCCATATCGCGTATTATTTTGCCAATTAGAATTCCTTTTCTGAATTCATAAATTGCAATGGCTATATTGTACTCTCCAGCCATTTGGGGTGCATTCCAAATAAAGGTTCCACTGAATTGATCTAAATAGATATTGTTATTAAGACCTGATTTAATTTGATTGGGATATAAATAGTTTGGAACTGGAAGATTTCGATCCATTAAGGGTATGACCAATTCGTAGGCTAGACTATCTCCATCTTCATCAAAAGCTGAAGGATTATGAGTAAATGTCTGGTAAAGACATGCAAAGTCAATCGGAGCTTGCAATAGTATTGGCGAATGATTAATGCCCTGGAACGTGGTGTTAAATAATGTGATGGTTGATTGTATGTAAAATGGAATATTAACCGAATTGGGTGGATCAATATTTAAAATATTATCTATTCTGTTAGGGTCCACCATGCCTAAGTCATAGGTTCCTCTCCCTGGATATTGATGTTCAGCTATATAAATATTTTTTTTAATGTCGTTCGGAAACTCTGTTCCATTTCCATTGGTGCGACCTGCTGCTGAGAATGTTCCATCGCCCCAGGATATTGTGATAGTATCTCTATCTGCACTGCTACTTGAGGTTTTAGTATAGGTAGTTACTATTGCGCGCACATAATTATCAGATAGTTGAACATAGGTTATTTCACCAGCCCGATTATGAGTTGCCTTTATTATCGTTGGTATATAAACGATTATTAAAATGGTAATCAATAGTCTGTTTAGTTTTTTCCAACTCATGTTTTAAATTGAAATAAGATCTAAGCAATCATGTAAGCTATCTTTCCAAAACGGTATTGTTACATCAAATGTTGTTTTTATTTTAGTACAATCCAGAACACTGAATTTTGGTCTTGGTGCAGGGGCATTATATGTTTGAGTGGAAATGGAATTAACTTTAATATCTATCTTTTTATAGGAAAATATCTCACGAGCCAATTCATCCCAAGTGGTATACCCTGAATTAGAATAATGATATATTCGACCCTTGCTGGGTTCATTGGTTTTACTAAAATATTCAATGATAGCCAAAGTTGCCTTACATAAATCTTTGCCATAAGTTGGAGATCCTGTCTGGTCACTAACTATAGAAAGCTCTTTTTTGTCTTTAGCTAATCGCAACATCGTTTTTACAAAATTATGCCCGAACGAAGAATATATCCAGGAACTTCGGATGATAATTGCCTTCGGATTCGATGCTAATATATGCTTTTCTCCGATTGATTTGGACTGTGCATATATACCTTGAGGATTTGTTTGTGCGTCCTCTTGAATGGGAACCATAGAATTTCCACCGAATACATAGTCGCTTGAATAATGTATCATTTGAATATTATATTGTTCGCACAATTGAGATAAATAGGTCGGTGCTTGATCGTTTAATAAAAAACAGCTCGCTTGTTCTGTTTCTGCCTTGTCAACAGCCGTAAATGCAGCTGTATTGATTAAAAATTGAGGCCTATAAGAAGATAAAATGACTTCACTTTGTGATTCGTTTGTGATATCCCATTGTTGCCGGTCAAAAAAAACAAATTCAAATGTTGGATATTGGTTTGCCAGGGATTGAAACTCTTGTCCTAACTGCCCATTGCTTCCGGTCACCAGAATTTTTATCATAAGGGAAGATGATCACCAAAGTTAGGCCAATTCAAATCTTTACTAGAAATCAGTTGTTCTGATTTTGGAATGCGCCAATCAATTTGTAAATGTTCATCATTTAGATTTACACCTCCTTCAGCGTTTTTGTTGTAAAATGCTGTACATTTATAATTAAATATTGCGGTGTCACTTAGAACTCCATAACCATGAGCGAATCCAACAGGGACCAAAAGTTGTGATTTGTTTTCAGAAGACAAAATGATACTGAAATGTTTACCAAATGTTTTTTGATCTGGTCTTAAGTCTAATACTACATCAATAACTTTACCTAAAGTAACTCGAACGAGTTTAACCTGTGCATTGGGGTTTCTTTGATAATGAAGTCCGCGAATGACACCATATTGTGAAAGGGATTCATTATCTTGAATGTATTTGTAATTTAAATTATTTATTAAATGCACAGATTCATTATAGGTTTCCATAAAATATCCACGAGCATCATTAAATACTAATGGCTGTATAATAAATAGTCCTTCGAATTCCGTAGGGGTGATGGTCATTTTATTTTTCTTTGAATACTAATCGAATAGGTACTCCTTTAAAATTGTAAAGGGTTCGTAATTGGTTTTCAATAAATTGTTTATATGATGCTTTAATTTGATCCGGATAGTTTGAAAAGAATGCAAAAACTGGATATTCTTTATCAATTTGCGTTATGTATTTGATTTTAATTAAATGATTTCTGAAAGATGGTGGTGGAATTTTACCAATGGCCTCCAACATTTTTTCATTGAGTTCTGAAGTTTTAATTTTCTGAGCTCTGCGATCATAAACTTCTAGACCTAATTCTAATGCTTGAAATACACGTTGCTTCTCTTTAGCTGAAATAAACATAATAGGAATATCATCAAAAGGAGCTATTTTGGCTTTGATTCGGGCTTCGAATTCTTTGGCGGTGTTGGTTGTTTTTTCAATTAAATCCCATTTGTTTACTAATACCACAAGTCCTTTATTTCTTTTAACAACTAAAGATACTAGTTCCATATCTTGTGATTCTATTCCTAAAGTGGCATCAATGATGAGGAAACATACATCCGATTCTTCGATGCATTTAATAGCGCGAATGACTGAATAAAATTCTAAATCTTCAAAAACTTTTGATTTTTTTCTGATACCCGCAGTATCTATAATCATAAAGTTTTTTCCAAATTTATTGTATTCAGTATGAATGGGATCACGTGTTGTGCCGGCAATATCTGTGACCATATTTCTTTCTTCATCTAGAAATACATTGATTAAGGATGATTTGCCCACATTAGGTTGTCCTATAATTGCAAATTTTGGAATGTTAGGTAAGCTTATTTCTTCCTCAGGAACTAAAGCAGTAATAGCATCCAATAACTCTCCAGTACCGCTGCCTGTCATTGATGATATACAATACATTTCTTCAAAACCCAAAGACCAAAATTCATTCGCAGCCATCAATCGCTCATGATTGTCTACTTTATTAACCACTAAGAACTTTTTCTTATTTACTTTTCTCAACAATTCTGCGACAAATAAATCCAAATCTGTTATGCCGGTTGTTACATCAACCATATAAATAATTACACTTGCCTCTGCAATGGCAAGTTCCACTTGTCGGCGAATTTGTTTTTCGAATATATCTGCAGAGTGAGCCACAAATCCTCCAGTGTCTACTACATAAAATGATTTTCCATTCCATTCAGAGACATCATATATTCGATCTCTTGTAACCCCACTTATATCATCAACTATGGATTTTTTATATCCAATCAATCGGTTGAATAATGTTGATTTTCCTACGTTCGGTCTCCCGACAATTGCTGCTGTAAATCTCATCTTAATATGCCTGTTTTTTCAATGTATTCAGTATTATCTCGCCAATCCTTCTTCAGTTTAACGCTTAAATCTAAATATACTTTCTGATTTAAAAATTTTTCAATTTCTTCCCTTGCTTTTATTCCAAGTTGTTTAATTTTAATGCCTCCTTTCCCTAATAGTATTGGAATTTGACTTTGTTTATTCGTATAAACGATAGCTGAAATAACTGCCATTGGTGCTTGATCATCGACTCCTTTGCAAGCTGTAACATGAACAAAAGTGCTGTATGGAATTTCATCTTCAAACAAGTAGTAAATTTGTTCCCGAATTAATTCACTAATAAAAAACCGAATAGGGCGGTCACTACTTATATCCTCTGGAAAATAGGGTGGGTGTACCGGAATGTGTTCCAGTATTCTGTTTTTTAATGCATCCACACCAATTCCATTTAAAGCAGATACTGCAAAGAATTCGTCGTGTTTGATTTGTTCTTTTATTGGTAATAATATTTGATCAAGCATGTATTCTGAAATGCGATCAATTTTATTCGCAACTAATAATTTTGGAGCTTCAATAAATATGAGATCATCCAAAAGATTTTTTGATAATTGGAGTTTTTGAGTAGTGTCGACTACGATGAGAATAACATCTGCATCTGTTTTTGATTCATCTACATTGTTATTCATTATATGTTGTAAAGGATATCTAGCTTGATCTATCCATCCTGGAGTATCGGAAAATACAACTTGAGTGTCTGCGCTTGTGTAGATTGAAAAAATACGTTGTCTAGTTGTTTGTGCTTTATGTGAAACAATAGACATTTTTGTACCGATAAATGCATTAACTAAAGTAGATTTACCACTATTAGGTAGACCAATAATACTAACAAATCCCGATTTAGTAATGCTTGATTCCATTAACTTAATATCTTGTCTTCAATGAATTCTACTAAATAATTAGGTGTCATCTTTCTCCAATTAATATCATTAAATGATTCACCAATATGAATATGATATTGAATCATGGTGCGCTTCATTTCTTCAAGAACATGAGGCAAAGTGTTTACAAAACAAACCCATCCTCCATCTTCTACATCTTCTTTCCATTCTTCATAATAACAATCATCAGAACCATGAAAATTTAAAACATGCTCACAAAGAAGAACGAATTTGTTAACTCCCGATTTAATCATTACATCTATAATGTCCCTTTTTAAATACATAATATCATTTCCAATGCAATCATTCCACTCACCGATTAATTCTAAGATGCCATATCCTTCTTCATAATCTGCAAACAATATTTTGATATACATTGTTTCAGATCCAAATTGATCCCATTGCGGGTGAACATAATAATTATAGATTTTGTTAGTATACGCAAATTCATTATAGGTCATTTTATAAAAAGGTGAATCCTTGTCTTCCTCACTTATATAAAAATCGCGCCAATTATAAAAAGGCTCTATATCATGCATAATTTAACAAATAGTTTCTAATTAATACGTTTTGGATGAGAATTGTTTTGACAGGACCGGAATCTACTGGTAAAACCAGTTTAGCTTTAATCTTGTCAAATCACTACAAATGTACGCTGATTCCAGAACAAGCGCGATTTTTTTTGCAAAAATCTCTAGGGCAATATTCTTATAATGACTTGAATATCATGGCCCAATCGCAACTTAATTGCTCGAAATCAAGTGGTAGAATTAATGTCTTACAATTAGAGGATACAGATCTTTTAACCTATATCATTTGGTCCAGATTGAAGTTTGGGAAGGTAGATCCTTGGCTTTATAAAGCTTTATATGAATTCAAACCAGATGCTTATTTGTTCTGCATGGATGATTTGCCATGGACTTTTGATCCATTGCGGGAAGATGAGCATACTAGGGCATTGATTTCAAAGGAATATCTAATTGAACTAAACCTATTGAAGGTGCCGTTTTATATAATCACAGGGAGTGGTCAACAAAGAATTTCAAATGCGAAATTTTATATCAATCGTTATCTAAAATCATGTATCTTTGATCCGTTAAAGGGGTGCCGTATTGTAAATTTTACTGGCTGAGATTATACCCATTGAACCTGGTTAGGTAATGCTATCAAGGGAAGTAATGCAAATCGCGCATCTATTGTTTTATCTCTAATTTATTAAATAAGATGCGTCTACTCCTATTTTTATGCTTACCTATTTTTTCATTTGCTCAATGGAAGGTATCAGGTTATATTTTGGATGAAGCAAATCTCCCTTATCAGCATATTGAAATTAGAATAACCCAGTTGAATCTAACGGTATTCACTGATCAAAAAGGATTTTATTTGTTTGATTCCATACCTTCCGGATCTTATGCTTTATCCATCGATTATGGATACGATACTGAATATCGTAAAATAGATGTTTTGTCTCAAAATGTAAACTTTTCAGTGGTTTTAGAAAGGCGAATTAATTTTGATGAAATTGTGGTCTATGGTGATAAATGGCACCAGCAACAAGCAGTTTCACAAATTAGTTTAAACGAGAATGCAATTCGGGATCTCGACCAAACTAAAGATCTTCCTTACACATTAAATGCATTACCTTCTGCCCAGGTACAGTCAGATGCAGGTAATGGCTTAGGATATACAGGTATTAGATTAAGAGGCGTTGATCCAACTCATATCCAGATTAATTTAAATGGGATTCCAATGAATGATGCGGAATCTTCAATTGCTTATTTTGTTGATATTCCGGATATATTAGCCAGTACAGATGAATTATCTGTTTCAACAGGATTTGTTCCAAGTCGCAATGGTCCAGGCGCCTTTGGAGCATCTATTGACTTGTTTTTAAATAAACTTTATTTTAAACCCTTTGCATTGGTTAGTACTGGCTTTGGGGATTATCATACTAGAAAATTTTCAGTTAATCTAAATACAGGATTATTTGAAGATGCGTATAATATTGAATTTCGTTATTCACGTTTAGATTCTGATGGATTTATCGATCGTTCTAAAAGTAAGTTAAGGTCATTATTTTTAAGTATGGCTAAAATTAAAAAAAATTATAGCATTCGTTGTAATGTAATTCACGGCACTGAAGTTACCGGTCAGGCATGGTTTGGTTTACCCATTCAGTATTTTGTCATAGATTCATTGTATACATACAACAGCGCAGGACAGGAAAAAGGAGATGCACCCTATGAAAATGAAAATGATGATTACAAGCAAACACATGTTCAATTTTTTTATAACCATATTTTAAGTAAAAAATCCAATTTCAGTTTAAGTAGTCAGTATACTTATGGAAATGGATATTACGAGAATTATAAGGCGGATAAAACATTACGAGAATTTGGATTAACGCATCCTGATACAATTAGTGCTGACATTATTAGATTAAAATGGTTGACCAATCATTTTTTATTTATGAATGCCAGTATTGAAACAGGTTGGAATAAATATTTTTCAAGTCAGGTTTCATTGAGTTATAGTCATTATCAGGGATATCATTTTGGACAGGCTATATGGGCTCATTTGACTCAAGTTAAAGGCTTGGGTTCAAATTATTATGATAATACCGGGAAGAAAGATGAACTCAATTGGAGTGGCAAATTGAATTATAAATTGAATTCCAGATTCACTATAAATGGTGAGTTACAAACCAGATTTATTTCCTATCAAATCGATGGACTTGATGATGTTTACGGTACTATTCATCGGAATTTCAATGCTTGGTTGTGGAATCCCAAATTGTTAGCCCATTATAAGTTGAATTCAAAGATTGAGACCAGTTTTTCAACATCATTTTACCAACGTGAACCGTATAGGGAAGATCTTTTAAGTAATGTTGATGTGAAGAAAGAACAATTACTAGATCTTGAATTGGGCATCAAACTACAACATCAAAAAAGCCTTTTGATTTTAAATTCTTATGTTATGGAATATCGGAATCAATTAGCTTATAATGGGGGTTTAAACGATACAGGAGAACCCTTGAGAATTAATGTGCCAAAGTCTTTTAGAAGAGGTGTGGAACTATTAGCTCATCTGGATGTATTTAAGTACCTGCAATTGGATTTGAATGGTAATCTTTCTATAAATAAAGTAAGTCATTATGTTGAGGAGTTGCCAGTTTATAATGCTAATTATGAATTGGTAAATCAAGAATTGGTTGAACATGATAATGTTGATTTAAGTTATTCTCCAAATCGTATTTTATTTTTCCAGATTAAGATTCCATTGTTATTTAGTAATCACAAGATCGAAATAATAAGTCTTGTATTTAATCAAAAATGGGTAGGAAGTCAATATTTAAATTTGGCGAATTATAGTGATTCACGATTGCCCGAATACTCATACAGTTCTTGTAGATTAAATTTTAACCTGCCATTTAAATATGCTAAATGGAGTAGCTATTTTCAGATTTCTAATCTAGCTAATACCAGATTCAGTACTCATGGTTGGAGTACAAGATTTAAATCTACAGAATTAATAAATGTAGGAAGCGACCCATACTTAAGTAGTACTAGTTCTGATTATAATGCTTATAAGGGCGTTTTTCCTCAAGCTTTAAGGCATTGGAATCTGGGAATTAGCATTCAATTCTAAAATAAATAGGTGAATCCTATTCTATATTGAATGGGTAATTGGACGGATTCTTTATCTGCTAAAAAATTATACATGAGGTAAAATTCATAGTCGATTTCATTTCCACCATTATACCCTAATCCAGCTAACAATCGATCACTAGTCTTCCTTTGAGATATTAAGCGGTTATTTTTTAAAATCAAAGATTCGTTTTGATCTATTTCATTATATACAGAATATTCAAAATGTGCAAATAACACTCTTAGAAATTTAAGTCGTGAAAATACCCCAAATCCATATTCGACAGCATTGTATTTCCAAATATCTGGTGGATCTGAAAATCTTCCACCGGTATAAACTACTTCAACTCTTGGTCCAACAGACCAAAAAGAATTAATTTTATAACCAACTAATGGGGAAATTCCTATTTGAAAAATATTACCATTAACGCTATTTCCTAGGGTTGCACTCTGAAGTCCTAAACTTACACCACCACCATACCACATGCGCTCTTTCCAAATATTTACTTTGGGTTCTTTTTCTTTCTTTTTCGATTTTTTTTGGGCCAACAGTTGGGTACTCCCTAAAAATCCAATCGCAAAGATAAAAATAGACAAACAAAGATGTTTTTTAATTATGTTTAACATATTGTAATATAATTAATTATGTATTTTATTAATAAAAATATAAAGTTAGAATTGTTATAATTCCGTGCAAATTTGGACTTTTTTTTAACTTGCAGTCTAATAAATTAACGCAATCATGAAATTTAAATTTTTCCTATCGTTTACTTTATTGTTTTCTACCATGGTAATAGCTCAACAATTTAAAGCTAATACGGTTGAAAATCAATTAGTAAAACCTGTTTTAAATACGGTATTCTCTAATTATGAGTTAGTTTCCCTGGATGTTAACTCAGTTCAAAATGCCCTTACATCCAGATCAGTTCATCAAAATTTAGATTTACAATTAGGCTCAAAACGCCTGAATCTAGACTTATTTGAATACGATTTATTAAAGTCTAATTATTTTCTACAATTAGGAACTGATCAAGGTGTCGTGAAAATACCAAAAGATGGCCGAATCAAAACATATCGCATTACTACGAATGCATCTCAAGGACATATGGGAAGTTTGACCATTAGTGATCAATTCTTTTATGGATTTATTGAAGATAATGGTGTAAAATATTTCTTTGAACCTGCATACGGTTTTGTACAAAATGCTCCTAAAGATCTTTTGGTTGTTTACAAAGAAAGTGATGTTCTCGTTAATGCAGCGGTGAAGTGTGGTTATGATGAATTGAAAGATAACTCACATATTGCTGATGATGCATTAGGGAATGAAAATAGATCACATTGTATTGCTTTTGATGTTGCTTTGGCCAATGATTTTACTGTATTTCAAGTTAGAGGTAATGGAACAGATGCATGGTGTACAGGTGTATTAGCCAATGTCCAGACTAATTATGATAATGAATTTACCCATAGTATTGAATTAAATGTATCAACCATATTCGTTGCGACATCTACTGGTAGTGATCCCTGGAATGGTATTAATAATATAAATGCTCACTTAGATACCCATGTGAGCTGGGCGAATGGAGGCGGATATGGTGGAGCACCTTATGGCTTAGCTACTGCGTGGACTAGAAAATATACCAGTGGTGCTGTAGGATTAGCATGGGTAGGTACAGTATGTGGAAATTTGAGATATAATGTGTGTAGTGATTTTGGAACAGGAGGAGGTAATCTTAGAAACCTTCAAGCACACGAAATGGGACATAATTTTAATTATGGTCATGATGCATCAGGCTCACCATATATTATGGCACCTTCTGTAAATGGATCTAATCAATGGTCTGCTCCCTCAATAACGGCTATCAGTAATTTCGCCAATTCAAGAGGATGTGCAAGTGGTTGTAGTACAGGTGGAGCCGCTCCGGTAGCGAATTTTAAAGCCAATTCGACTGTAATTTGTGTTCCGACTAATAATAAAGTACAGTTTACAGATTTGTCTTCAGGTGGTCCAACTTCTTGGGCTTGGACATTCCCAGGTGGGACACCATCTTCATCCAATCAACAGAATCCATTGATAACCTATAATACAAGAGGGGTATACGATGTAACACTCCGAGTTACTAATTCTTTTGGATCTGATGTAATAACCTTTAATCAATATATTGATGTTGAAATTAAGGCAGTTTCAGCTTTTGATTATTTTGTGATCGATAGAGACATGACCACAACAAATAACTCAATGTACGGTGATACTTACCTATGGAAATTTGGAGACGGAACCACTTCAACTGAATTTGAGCCTCAACATACTTATGCAAATGATGGGATATACAATGTTGATCTAGAAGTTACCAATCGTTGTGGTACGGTTAAAAAAACTATAAAAGTGACTGTCGTAACTCAAAACGAAGCAAATTTTTCAGCTGATGTAGTTAGAGGTTGTGCTTCTTTAAAAGTTAAATATAAAAATTTATCTTCCACGAATTCAAATACATTCATTTGGGAATTTCCAGGTGGAACGCCATCAACTTCTACTTTAAAAGATCCTCCAGTGATTATTTACCCAAGAAAAGGAGTTTTTGATGTTAAATTAACTGCAAAGAATGCAAGATTTACTTCTGTAAAAGTTGAAAACGGATATATTACTGTAGACACAATTCCAATTGCTTCATTTACTCATGCTCCACCAGTTGGGACTTTAATTGATTTTACAAATACTTCAGTTGATGCAACAAGCTATTCATGGGACTTTGGAGATAGTAAGTCAAGTACCGAGTCAAATCCTTCTCATAGTTATGCTGGGCCAGGTGAGTATACAGTTATATTGAAGGCTGTAAACAGTTGCGGTACAACCAGTGATACCCAGAAAGTTGAAATAGCAAAAGCTTTAGGATCTAATTTTAAGGTTCCAAATACATTAGGTTGTGCTCCGTTTACTGTACAATTTGAAAACACATCAACCAATGCAACTTCCTATGAGTGGACCTTTCCTGGTGGGAATCCAAGTACAAGTACTTTATTGAATCCAACTGTTGTTTATAACACACCTGGAAAATTCGATGTAACTTTAGTTGCGATTAATGGGTCTGATAAAGAAAGCACAACCAAAACTCAATTTATTACAGTTGAATCATTACCTATCCCTTCTTTTACATCAAATATTGTAAAAACTGAAGTATTTTTTACGAATACATCTCAATTTGGTAATTCATATTTATGGGATTTTGGAGATAATACAACAAGTACTGAAATATCCCCAAGCCATGTTTATACTGTAGAAGGTGAATTCAATGTGAGTTTAAAAATCACTAATTCTTGTGGAACTCAAGAACTACTAAAACAAGTTGTAGTATATCTAATTCCTAAAGTAGATTTTAGTGTGAATTCATTTAAAGTTTGTGCCGGAGATTATGTTCAATTTAATGACCATTCTTCAAAAGATGTTAATGATTGGTTATGGCAGATAGAAGGTGGTGAACCGGCTACTTCCACAATCCAATACCCGAGAGTATTATACAAAAAATCTGGAATATATACCGTAAAACTTACTGTTAAGAATTCAAATGGTTCCAGTTTTATCATTAAACAAAATTACATCACAGTAGTATCTCCGGTTTTGTGTCCAGACAGACCTAATAAAAAGAAAAAAATCATTTCAGATCCTGGTTTTGGATTGAATGATCCTGCTGGTATTAAGAATCAAGTTGATCAGATGGAAATATTTCCAAATCCTAATTTTGGGATATTCGAAATTCAAATGGTCGATCCAATTGTTGGAAATACTGACCTAGTAGTTACAGATCTCATTGGGAATGAACTATTTCATGAAAAGACAAACGGAAAATATTTGGATTCAAAACAATTAGATTTATCAAATCTTCCACAAGGAACCTATTTTTTGAGAGTGAATTCTGAAACAAACCAGCTCATCAAAAAATTTACGATAACTAAATAATTAGTGAAAAAATAATATTAAGGACCTTCTGGAGCTATTGCAGAAGGTCTTTTTTTATAAAAGGATTCTAATAAGAGCAACGATTTTAAATTTTTTGGGATCATGGATTAAGAGAATGATAAGCTTTGATTAACATCTTAATACAACTTTTAAGTGTTTAGCTAATCAAATATAGCGGTATCTTTACATAATCTTAGGCCAAAGTAGCTTGAAAGTTAATAGAAATGAGACTGTATTTAATAATTTTATTATTAATATTAAAGGTTGAGAGTGCCTTTTCTCAATGGTGTTGCATTGATACTAATTTAATTATAAAAGATAAGACAACACAGACCTTAAAATTTCAGATTTCTGGTGCAGTATTGAATGATTTAGCTTCTCCGCAACAAGGTGTTTGTGGCGTTCGAATTAAATTTGACCATAAATTTATTGGAGATCTTACCATTGAATTGATGTCACCCTCTGGGCAATCCATTACTTTAATAGGCCCTGTGGGTTCTAGCGGTAACACCAACTTATCTAAATGGAATGTAGTCTTTGTTCCCTTTAGTCAAATTGCAATCCCCGATGCAGGATTTAAACCTCGGTGGGATAATATTCAGCCTTGGGGAATATTAGGGCAGTTTTTCAATGGAACTTATTATCCACATAAAGGTAATCTGGAAGACTTTAATCAGGGATCTGTCAATGGAACCTGGACTTTGATTATTAAAGATGATGATTTGTTTTATGAAGGGCACATTGAAAGTTTTTGTTTGTTGTTTTGTGATAACTCGGGTATAGTCTGTAAAGATTGCAGCCCGAATGGTGGATATTTTAATGTTCCAGCACAATCCTTTTGTGAAGGTGATGCCAATTTAAACTTGCCTTTTTTACCAATTCAACCCGCATTCATTCCCGATCCAAATACATACGATTATCAATTTTTAGTTTCAAAAAATGATACCATCATTGAACGGACCAAATCATTAGATTTTCGTAACGCTCCTCCTGGAAATTATAAAATTTGCGGAATTTCTTATTCAAAAGTAGATAGCAATGCAATACCTAAAACAGGACAAAATTATCGTTTAAGTACATTTGAAAATGAATTAACAGCTAATAAATTCGGTATTTGTGCAGGTCTGTCTCAGGATTGTATCAATTTGGAAATTAAAGCAATTCCAGCTCCTGTAGATTTAGCAGTTTCAATATGTAAAGGTTCTGATTTTTTGATTGGAAACCAAAGTTTTAACACGGCAGGGCAATATGATGTTCTTTTACCAGCCACAAATGGTTGCGATTCTTTGGTTCATTTGAATTTAGCTTTAATAGATTTAGTTATTCAACTTAAGCAACCTATTGAAGAAATCAATTGTCTTAGATCTTTGGTTGTGATAGATATTTCGTCATCTACATTCCCAACCGGTGCTGATATTAAATGGTCTACCTTAGATGGTAATTTTTCTGATCTAAATGATTTGCTTAGGCCAAAAGTGAATAAACCTGGAACTTACAAGCTGATTATTGAAAAGGGTAGTTGCATTGATTCTGTTGAATATACTGTAATTCAAAATGGAGCCATACCTGATTTGGAAGTAAAGTCTGATACCATAACCTGCCTTAAATCTCAAGTTATTATTTCAGCAAAAACGAATATCAATACACCACAATGGAATTGGTCGGATGGCATGAATGTTATCAGTAATGATTCTGATGTTGTCATTACTAAAGGTGGTTTATATCAAGTTATAGTTACTGATGTGAATGGCTGTTCTAACAGTATAGATGTGTCAGTATTAGAAAATAAGAATATATTAATTCCTCAAATCAATGTTACCGATATAACATGTAGACTTGATACTTCAACTATTTTTTTTATTGCCAATCGGGATAGTCTGTCTTCATATGAATGGTCTGGACCAAATGTCTTGAATACTACTGATACTTTGATTAAATCAACGAATTTAGGTCAGTATAATTTAAAACTTATCGGTATAAATGGATGTGAATCGAATACTAATTTCATTGTAAAATCAGTAATTAAAATACCTGATTTCTCTTGTAGTGTGGATACCATTTCTTGTAATCAGGATACTGTTTACTTGAATCCAATTATACTTGATCCGCTTGAATCAATTTCTTGGCAAGGTCCATGTATCATAGATTCAAGTTCAAAAGACCAAATTATAACATGCCCTGGAAGATATAATATCAAAATTAAAGACACTGCAGGTTGTATATTGGATACTTTTTTGTTAGTTAGTATAGATACCATTTCTCCTGATTTTAATTTGAATGCCAATGAATTACCATGTAACCAAGATAGCATTCAAATTTTTTTAAATCATAACATGCCCACCAGTACTAATTATACTTATCAATGGTCAGGGCCTGTTGGATTTTCGTCCAAAGCAAAAGATCCATGGATCTATGAAAGAGGACTTTATAAAGTAATCGTAACTTTAGCTAACGGATGTCAATCTGTCGACACGTTAACCGTTTTTGAATCTAATGATAGACCACTAATAAGGATTAAATCGGATAGTATTGATTGTAGTCGCGATAGTGCACATATTTTGGTTGATTGCCCTGATGGTGTATTATTTGATTGGTCAGGCCCTTCGAATTTTAGAGAGACTAAAAAAGATATTACTGTTGGTGAACCTGGATTTTATAAATTAGTGGTGACATCAGCATCTGGTTGCACATCCCAACAATCTATAGATATAAATAAAAACAAGCATTCACCAGTTGTAGGAATTAAACGAAATCCATTGACATGCTTAAAGGACTCTTCGGAAATTGTATTGTTGTTACAATATAGTATTGATACGATCAGATGGAGAGGTCCAAATAATTTTAGCTCTAATCATGAAAATATTGTTGTTTATGATGCAGGATGGTATTACTTTAATTCCATTGGGATAAACGGCTGCATAAATGTGGATAGCGTTGAAATCGTTTATGATACTATAAAACCAATTATTGATATTATTACGGATACCATTGATTGTATAAAGACTTCTGTAGATTTAAGGGCAAGTGCACCTGATCCATTGACGGTTTTTAGATGGACCAAGCCGAATGGAGATACCTCAAGGTTAGCAACCTTGAAAACAGATGTTCCTGGTATTCATACGATTGAGGCGACCGGCTCAAATGGTTGCAAGGCGAGCTCAAAAGTCAACGTCATATCAAATAAAAAATTTACGCCATTAAATTTGTCAGCAGATACCTTGCGATGTCGAAATCCCATCAGCACTTTGAAATCAAATTCTAATGACCCTAATCTCAATGTGCAGTGGATTTTGCCTGACTCAAAAACGATTAATGGCAAAATAATTAATTCTAAATTAGCAGGAAAATATCTTGCTAAGGGAACCAACCAATTTGGATGTGTGACATTTGATTCCATTCAAGTTATTTCAGAAATTACCATTCCCAAATTTAAAATTTCCGACACATCTATCAATTGTCGCATTAAATCTAGTCCAAAGCTAGAAGTATTAAATATTAATGCTCAGGATTCAGTAGAATGGACCAATCCGCTCAATCAAAAATCTTATTTGCGCATAATTTCAAATCCTATAATAGGAAAGTATGTTATTAAGATAATTGATATCAACGGATGTTATGCAATTGATTCCTTTACCTTGAAATATGACACATTAAGGCCAAAGATTTTAAATGTAAATATCGATACTATAAATTGTTTAAACTTAACTGCAAAGGCAAAAGTCAAATTGAATTCGACCAAAGTAAATTATTTATGGTCTGCTCCTGGATTTAATTCATCTACGGATTCAATTCCGGTATTTCAAAAAGCTGGGATTTATAGTTTAAAACTAGAAGGAACCAATTATTGTACTTTTGATACAGTTGTTCAAGTTATTGAAGACATTAATCCACCAATAATTATTGCAATAGCCGATACAATCAATTGTGCAAGACCAAGATCAAAATTAGATATCACATTAGTCTCCAATGATACTGCTGTAAATGTAAATTGGTACGATGTCAATAACAATCTGCTAATTGGTTCGAAACCTGTTGTTATTCAAGGTGGTTTATATAGAGTAATAGTACAATCGAAAAAAAATCATTGTATTTCAATGGATTCAGCAACTGTGATTGTTGATACGCTTCCGCCCAATATTGTTGCTTCAAATGTTTCGCTTCCATGTAATGCGGATTCTGTACAATTAATTTCTTCAAGCCAGTGTTTTGGAGCAACTTATTTTTGGTTGGATCCAAATAATATTTTCTTTTCTAATAATCAAAGTCCAATTGCTCGTGATACTGGAATTTATACTGTTATCGTCAAATGTGACAATCAGTGCACCGCACAAAAGCAAGTTATTTTAGACAATAAAAAAACCTTCCCTATAGTTGGTGCTAGCGGTGGAAATCAAACTTGTAAAACGGATTCGGTTCGTTTAACTAGTCAATTTAGCGCATTAGATACCTTGTTTGAATGGATGGGACCAAATCAATTTCGTTCTAAAGAAAGATTTCCTATTGTAACCCAATCAGGATCATATAATCTTAAGGTTACAAATAGCCAAGGATGTAGCACGGATACAACTGTTATCGTTTTAAAAGATACCATTTCTCCAGTTATAGATTTAATACAATTGGATTCATTAAAATGTGAACAAACAGACATTCGACTCTTAGCGAAACCTAAGGATTCATCAGTCCAGTATACTTATTTTTGGAATACATCAAATGGATTGATTAAATCTGGTCAAAATACAAATAGCATTTTGGTATCAGGGAATGGAACTTATGAAGTAATTATTGAAAATTTAAATAATGGGTGTACTTCAAATCCAAAATTTAATTTAGTTGAATCCTTTTCACCAATAAAGGGAGTCAATCTTGATCTTAATTTACCATCATGTACAGGATTTAACAACGGTAGTATACAGATTTCAGATTTCATTGGTGGAGATGGGCCATTTACCTTTTCATTTGACAATAAATCCTACTCCAGAATTTCAACGATCAATAATTTACCTCCTGGTAATTATCACCTATTTTTTAAAGATAAATTCGGATGTCCTTATGATACCACCCTGTCCATTTCAGACCCTCCCGTATTAACTTTAGACATTGATAGAGACCAAACGATAAGATTGGGGCAATCTGCTCAACTTTATGGGAATACAAATGCAGATACATTAACCTTATTTTCGATTCAATGGACCCCCAACAATAATTTATCTTGCTCTTCATGTATAAATACTGCAGCTAGTCCTTTTGTATCAACAACTTATAGATTGACTATAGTTGACGAAAATGGCTGTAAAAAGTCTGATGATGTGACGATTAAAGTAATTACAGAGCCTTCCCTATATATCCCAACTATTTTTTCACCTAATGGGGATAAAGTAAATGATCTCTTTAACTTTGAAACGGGTTTGGATATCGTAAAAGTCATTAGTTTTGAAATCTATGACCGCTGGGGAAATGGGGTATACACTTTAAACAATTTTTTACCAAGCGCAGGTCAATTTGGTTGGGATGGGACCCTGGATGGCAAAAATGTAAATCCGGGAGTATTTGTTTATAAAATCAAAGTGTTATCGATTTCGGGTGAGGAATTTACTAAAACAGGAGATTTTACATTATTAAGATAAAATTTTTATCTCCAAGCAGCGAAATACTTAATTTCAAGGTCTACACTATGAAGCTTGTAAAGTAGGAAATACCTAAGGTTTCAACGAAATATTTTTCTTTGATTGTTGAAGAATGGGTATAGTTTTTGGTTTGTTAATAAATTATTACAAATTATTTTGATTAACATTTGCAAAATGCCTACATTTATACGTAAAATTTGGATAAAACATATTTAATTAATATAATACATAAGTCAAACATAAACAACATGAATAGATTATTACAACTATTATTGATTGGACTCTTAGGGATAACTGCGACCCAAATTTCAGCTCAATGTACGCCGCCATCTGCAGATAACTGCGAAGATGCTAACGTATTATGTTCTTTGGATGAAGTAAATGGCTATACTTGTTCCAATCCAAATTACAGCAACCCCACCGGGTGTTCGCCTTTGTGTCCTTCGGGTGGAGGAGCTCATAACACAGCATGGTGGGCATTTGTTTGCGATGGTGGATTGGTTACCATTACGATTACATATGCAAACTGTTCAGTAAATGGTACAGGTGTTCAGATGGGGATTTGGGGTGACTGCGATTGTGCAGAATCTGTAGCTTGTAATCCGAATTGTACTGGTCCTGGGCAATTTACCATTACGGCTAGTTTGACCGCATGTAAAACTTATTATTTGTTTGTGGATGGTTGTAGCGGTGATGTTTGTGATTTTACCATTACCACTTCCGGTGGTTCTCAACCTAACTTAAGTCCTTTAGGAAAAATTAATAATGATCCTGATAGGAGAATTCAACTGTGTAAAGGAGCTTGTAATATAAATTTCAAAGTAGGAGGTCAGAACGGAAATTGTGAGCCTACTTATGAATGGACTCTAGATGGTAATATAGTTGGAGGAGATGATGATAATATAGATTTAGACTTTCCAGATGAAGGAGATTTTCAACTTTGTGTTACTGCCTATATTGGGAATCCTTCTTCAGGTTCAATTTGTGATCAGGAAGGACCTGAATGTGCTACTATTGAAGTTCGACCTATTCCTGATAAGTTAGGACCACAAAGATTATTATGCGCTGAGCAAATTCCATTTAAATGGCATAATCAAAGTGTAACAGGACCAGGTGAATACCGAAATCAATTCAAGGGAACTGATTGCTGTGTTTTCGACTCAGTAGTTACATTTGAAGTTTATCCGGTTCCTGAACCACCAAATATTTATCATATAGGATGTGATAATACGGAGGTTTATATTGATCCTACAACCAGACAAACCTTTAGTTCTTGTGAAAATGAAAAGATCATTTTCTTGTCAAAAGCTAGTGTGCCTTACAGATGTGACAGTTCATATAAATTAACTGCTGTCTTTCTAGACTTTAACGTAACTTTTAGAGAGGCTTGTATTGGAGGGATGTTAGAAATCACACCAAGAGTTATTAATAGAACAAAAACTTGCGGAGGAGGAGAGTCTTTTGAATTTATGTATAAATGGTATTTAAAAAGTGATCCAGCTAAAAAGCCACTTGGTACAGATGAACTTTTTCAGATGGATAAAAAAGAAGATTATTGCCTTGAATTAGGCGTTTTGGCAAAATTAGGAACTGAATCTAAGTTGTGTTTCTTCGATTTTTGTGAAATGATTAATGAAGATGACTTTAAAAATTATAAAGTTTGTCCTAAAGGTGATCTTCAGGTATGTAGAGGTAAAACCGGAATTTATTTTATTGACACGATCTTACCTCCTAACTCATTAAATAATTGGTCTGTCAGCAACGGTACCATTTTAACACCTAACCCTTTTCAATCAAATACTATTGAAGTATTATGGAATGGTCCATCTAATGTAGGTACGCTTTGTTACTATTATGACAATCAATGTGGTCAAAGCCCGGAATGCTGTATAGATGTGAAAATTGAACCATCCCCTGCGCCTAAGGCGGGTCCGGATGAAGCGCTCTGTGGTTTGGCAAATAAATTCAAAGGTCAAAAAGACGTTGGTGGTCAATGGGTGAAATTATCTGGTCCAGGGAATGTAAGTATCACTGATGTTTTTGATGATAAATCTGATGTTAATGTTGATCAATATGGGACTTATACCTTTGTTTGGTCTGAATCTAGATTAGGTTGCACTGGAGCAGATACAGTTGTTCTCAAATTTAATGATGATCCTAAAAAAGATACTGAGTCATACATTTGTAGTGGAAACAACAAAGATTTTAAAGTGCGTTTCCAAATTTCTGGTGGACAACCTGCATATACCGTCATAAAAGGTAATGGAACTATTGATGCATCAAATGTATATACGTCAAAACTTATTTTAAATAATACTAAAGATACTGTTATTATTAGAGATGCTAATGGATGTGAATTTACATTTATTCATACATATGAGTGCAAATGCACCAATAGCTTAGGAGAAATTCAACCGGACAGATATAATTTATGTGAGGACGGTACAGTTGTCGTTAATTATGATAAAACTAAAGAGGTGTTGGATTTGAATCCAGCAGATACGGTTATTTTCTTTATTTGTTCAGATCCAAACAATCCATTAGCAACGAAAATTAGAGACATCAATTCCTTTTCTTTTGGATATGACCCTTCTTTTGTATTTGGCCAAACTTATTATATAGGAGCCATACTAGGAAGAAAGGACGGTAGAGGAGGCATTGATGCTTTACTCGGCTGTCTAAGTGAAACTGCTGGTACTGAATTTACCTTTTATCAAATACCAACCCCACAAGCTGGTCCGGATGATGCTGTTTGCGGAAGTGTATATGATTTAAAAGGAATACAATCTATACCAGGAAGTGATATTACATGGAAAGTCATAAGTGGAAACGGAGCTTTGTTTACAGATGCTAAAGCAGCAGGAACGCAAGTTAGTGCACAAAGTGGTTTTGGAAAATACAGGTTCGAAATTGAAGAAAGTAATAAAGGAATTTGTATAAGACAAGATGTTGTAGAAATTACATTCAACGAATCACCAGCAGTAATTAATGTCATTAAGGATTGTGTATTAGAAGGTGGAGTTGTGACTCCAGATGGTAAGTTTGTCGTAATAGCTGATATCAACGGCGGAACCCCTCCTTATACTTTATTGTCAACAGGTGGAAAAATTATTGGTAATAAGTGGTTTTCGGATACCTTATTAAGTATTACACAATTCACAATACAGGTTCAAGATGCCAATGGATGTATATCACTCATTGTAGTTGATGATTATAATTGTAAATGTGGAATCATTGATCCAGGAAAATTGGATACTTCATTATTGGTTAAATGTGAAGATCAGTGTTACACTATTGCCGAATTGTTAACCAATTCAATCAATGAGGTTATTGATCCGGAAGATGGTATTATGTATATCTTACACAGAGGCAATTATACAAATGCTATAGATACCTTTTATTCATTAAATGATGTAATATGTTTTGATAGTAAGAATATGGTCTTAGGAAACGGGAACACTTACTATGTTTCTCGAGTAGTTGGAGATGATGTATTGCCAAAAGATGGCATAATTGACACTAGAGATCCATGTAAACGAGTATCAAATAACCGACCTATAACTTGGGAACCATATCCATTGGCAGATGCTGGAGCACCTGAAGATGTATGTGGATTGACCTATAGCTTTAAAGCCAATTTGACCTTAGGAACAGGAACATGGAAGTTAATTTCAGGTCCCGGGACTGCTGCAATAAGTAATGTAAATTTGGCGAGCTCAAGTGTTACAGTTAGCCAATATGGAGCATACACATTTGAGTGGGGTGTATTCAATTTTTCTTGCGATCGTTATGACACGGTGCGGGTTGTATTTCACGATTCACCAGACCTTTCATTAATAGATATAGAATGTGATAATACAGCAGAGAATGCAAGAGTAATCATTAGAGCACAAAAAGGAGATCAGCCGACTTGGGTATTGAAAGGTGCATATGATGGCAGTAATCTTTTAAATGGAACATTTAGTGGTAATGTATGGACCTCAGACTGGTTTTCATCAAATACTGATTTTACCATTACCATTGAAGATCAATATCAATGTAACCTTTATAAATTACCTGGTGATGCACCATGTGCTTGTATAACTGCCTTGGGCACGTTGGATAAGACACCGATTATATTGTGTGCAGATGGCCAAGCGAACGCTAAATATACAGTTGCGCCTGGTGTATTGGATGGAAATGATGTCGTTCGTTATATGTTATATGATGGCTCGTCAACAGACCCTAAAAATGGAACATCGATATCTGTGAACAGTGATGGAAAATTTGTTTTTGATCCAAGTAAAATGCAATTAGGAAAGACCTATTACATTTCAGTTTTTATTGGAAATCTAGATCCAAATACGGGCAACGTAAATTTCACGGATCGCTGTGCTTTGTTTGATGTGGTACCAGTAACCTGGTATGCATATCCGGTAGCTGCTATCAATGGAAATAATATATTAACTTGTGCGGTGACTAGTTTAGCTTTAGATGGATTACAATCAACAAGTGGATCAGGAAGTCCATTGAACTTTGCATGGAGTACTCAGAATGGAAGAATAGTTGGACCAGCAAATACAGGAACATCCACTATTGATCGCCCGGGAATCTATGTTTTAGATGTAACCGATCCAATATCTGGTTGCAAGCACCAAACCAGTTTTGAAGTAAAAGAAGATGTTGTAAAACCAACAGTAGCTATAGCCCCTCCAAATGTTCTTACATGTGCTGTGACGAGTATTAATTTGGATGGAAATGGATCATCCAGAGGTGCTATATATGGAGCTAATTGGTCAGGACCTGGAACCATAATTGGAGGTACAACTTATTCACCAACAGTATCAAGTATAGGTCGATACACCATTGTTGTGACGAATACACAAAATGGATGTAAGGATTCTACATTTGTAACAGTAACTGAAGATAAGCTTACTCCGGTACCATTGATTGAGCAAAAAGGAACCTTGACATGTACCGTGAATGAGGTGCAATTAGATGGATCTAAATCAAGAGGACTTTCCGGGAATATCAATAATTATTCATGGGATGCATTGACAGGAAATATCATATCAGGTCAAGGTAGTTCACAAATTACTGTAGGAAAACCTGGAGGAACTTTTAGATTGACAGTCCGAGATGGCAAGAATGGATGTACTGCAATTGATACTATTACAGTCGATGAATTGGGGAATCCGTTAGCTCAAATTCTGTCAGATCCACACAATCCAAAATGCTTTGGAGACAGAAATGGATTCATTGATATTAATGGTGTCTTAGATAAGAACAATCAATCATTGGGTAATATCCAATATTCCATAAATGGAGGCCCATATACATCAAGTCCAAACTTTACAAACTTAACTCAAGGATCTTACACCATCAAAGTAAAAGACATTAATGGCTGTACCTTAGAAACTCGGCATGATCTAATAGAGCCAGGAAAAATGGGTATCAAAGTAATCAAGAGTATCGTTGTGGATCAAGGAACTCTAGTTGATCTGGATTCATTATTGTTGGAAATTTCAGGTGGAACACAGCTTGCTGGCGGTGGATACAAAGACACGACTTGGTTAAATTTAGATCAAAATATTGATTGGGAGAATAAGTTGAGATATGCTGCAGACACGAGTAGAGAATTTTTGATTACTGGATTTGATAAAGAAGGATGTGAAATCAGTGAACGAGTTCGGGTATTGGTAAGAATTATTAAAGATGTTTGGTGGCCAACAGTTATATCTGGAAATGGAGATGGGGTCAATGACTTCTTCAACTTATATGGTAAACGTGTCAGACAAATTAAATTGTTAGAAATATATGATCGTTGGGGCTCAAGAGTCTATTCACAAACCAATATCCCAGATGGTAATAAAGGTGGAGATAAGAAAGGGTGGAATGGAATATTTAAAGGGGAAAGAGCACTTCCAGGAGTATATACTTTTTATTCAGAAGTGGAATATGAAGGATCTACTGGGGCAGATAAGTTCCAAGGTGAATTCACGCTGTTGCGATAATTTTTTTGGTTATTAAATAATAAAAAAAATCCGTTCAGATTTATTTGGACGGATTTTTTTTTAGGTGAATAAGTTAATCAATCAATGGATCAAAATTCCAAAATGCATTGGGATATTCCAAATTAGGAAACAAAACGATTAATATGATTTTAGTTATTATATTAAAATGATTTTTATATTCGAATATTTGCACCTGCGATCCACCCTGTACTCCATGCATTTTGAAAATTAAATCCTCCGGTAATCCCATCAATATTTAATACTTCACCAGTAAAAAACAAACCTTGTATTTTTTTACTTTCCATGGTGCTCAAATTGATTTCCTTTAGATCAATGCCACCTGCAGTTACAAATTCTTCTTTGTATGTTGTTTTACCCGAACATTGAATTTTGAATTGGTTGATGTTAAGTACTAATGCCGCTATTTCTTTTTTATTGATATCTCCCCAATTTTTTTGAATGTCTATTCCACTGATGATCAATAAGCGTTCATGAAGTCTATTCGGTATTTTAAATGGATTGGCTTTATTGATTTTTGATTTTCCATTTGTTGATTTGAAGTTCATTAATTCATTTTGAATTTCAATTTGATTCCATTGCGGACAAAAATGAATATTGAGCTCATACTCATATTTTTTTGTATAAAGCTCAAGGGCTGCCCAGGCTGATAATTTCAATGGCGCAGGTCCGCTGATCCCCCAATGAGTAATGATTGCTGGTCCTGTAATATTTAGATGAATACCTGTGATTGAAAAGCTTGCATCAAAGCTAACTCCTTCTAATCCTGACAGTGGAGATTTTACAGCATTAAAACTAAATAGTGAGGGAACTGGCGATACGATTTTTATTCCTAAATGCTCAATCCAATGATAAGAATTTAATTTAGGATGTCCCCCTGTTGCAATAATTATATTTTTGGCAAAATAAATCTGATTTTTATTTACACTTACAACAAATGTTCCTTCATTATTTTTTGAAATGTTTTCAACTTGATGTTTAAGAAATATTTTAATATCTAATTTTTGACATGCACTTAGTAAACAATTAATAATGGTTTGTGATGAATCTGATGTTGGAAATATTCGGCCATCAGATTCTGTTTTCAATGTTACACCTCGAGATTCAAACCAATGTATCGTATCAGAAGCATCAAATGATGAAAAAACATTTCTCAATTCTTTGGATCCTCTTGGATAATTTAAAACCATTTCTTTGTTTTCAAAACAAGAATGCGTAACATTACATCGACCGCCTCCTGATATTTTGACTTTTGATAATAACTTTGTGCTTTTTTCTAAGACAAGTACAGATGAATTTGGAAAATGAGTTTTGCACGAGATTCCAGCGAAAATTCCTGATGCACCTCCACCGATAATAATTGTATCGTAAATTATTTGATTTGTCAAATTAGATTAATTTACAATCAAAACTAAAACGAAAGCAAAAGTATTCTGAAATAAAAACAATGGATTTAATTAGTAAAAGTTAACTAAATTACCTTAAGTCTATGAATCAGATGAACCTGCTATTTATATGATTCTTGAAAGGTTTTAAAGGGAACAGTTTTATAATGGTTGTCACCAAAATAGATTGAAATCATTTCGAAAATAGTTGCATCTTGATATCCAGGAATGGGTTGTATTGTATTTAATTCTTCATCTAAAAAAACAAAGGTTGGATAAGACAATCTTCCTTGAGTTATTTCTGCTGCCAAGGAATGATATCCTCTGTTGCCCTGTGGAACAAATTGATAAACTTTAGATTTGAAATTAATGTCTTCTTTTTGTTCAGCATTAAATTTGACAGCATAAAAATTTTTATTGATGGCCTTAATAACTTTTGGATCTTGAAAAGTTGAAGCATCCATTCTCTTGCACCATCCACACCAATCGGTATAAATATCAACAACAATTTTCTTTTTATCTTTTTTCATCAGAGCAGGTACATCTGACCATCTGACCCAATTGATGCTGTTGGATTGACCATAAATTAAATTTCCCATGCATAAGAAAAAACTAATGCAAAGTAATCCTGTCATTAACAATCTAATACTCATTAAATTCATTTGCAATTATTTAATTTATTGTGCAAATATAACAATGAAAAATTCAAATAATCCATAGTAGAAGACTTGTAGTGCTTTATTTAAATGAATTTTAACTAAGTTTTACCTTATCTCTGGATATAATGGATCTTATCGTTTAAAAGCTGATCTGATTCTATTAATTTTCCTTGAATTTTTGGGGCTATTACACCATTTTGTATTCTAAGTTTTGTATTCGTTATTATTCTAGCCTCGTCCCAAAATCCGGATTCAATAAATCCATTGAGCACTTTGGCACCTCCCTCTACAAGAATGACACCTAATTTTTTTTCCAAATAGAGTGATTTAAGGATTGATTCTAAAGAATTCTTATGAGTAATTTGTGAAGTCAAAATGGTATTTTCGGAATGTTTGAATACATTGTAATCAGAATTGATCAATTGATTTTGAGTTGTCCAAATGATGATTTTAGGATTTTTCCCATACCAATGCCTATTGTTTAACAAGGGATTATCAGTTTGTAAAGTAATTCTTCCTATGAGAATACCATCAGCTTCAGAACGCCATTTGTGAACAAGAATATCAGTGTATGGATTGGATATTTTTGTGTTGTGTTCCCAATTCGAAATAAAAAAATCAGCACTTTGGGCAAATTTAAGAATAACATAAGGCCTTGTGTGAAGCATGTTAATTCTAAACATTTGGATAAGTTGATCGCATTTAGTTTTTAAAATGGGACCTAACACTTCAATTCCTTGGTGCATTAACTTTTTAATGCTTATTCCAGCCATCGTTGGATTTGGATCAAAAGTTCCAAAAACAACACGTTTGATATTATATTTGATAATCAACTGTGTGCAAGGCGGTGTTTTGCCATAGTGATTGCAAGGTTCAAGGCTGACGTAGAGTGTTGATTCTGAAATGAGGTGTTGATTCCCTAGTTCTACCGCATTGTCTATTGCATTTTGCTCAGCATGAGGTCCTCCATAGTATTGATGCCAGCCCTGACCTATAATTTGTTGGTTATAAATCAAAACCGCTCCAACCATGGGATTTGGTGAAACTTGACCCAAACCCCGCTGAGCTAAATGAATACAATAGCTAATATTTTTTTCGTGGAATTCCTTCACATGGTTAACTTTAGTCTTCCTAATGAGAGTTTAGAGTCAAATTAGAATGACAAAATTAAACCAAGTATGAAGAAATTATTGACAGAATTTATTGGAGCCTTTTTTGTTTCATTAAGCGTTACCTTATGTTTGTTGGGAACAGTAGGAAATATGGCAGGATTGGCAATTGGGATTACACTCATGGTCATGGTTTTTGCTGGAGGACATATTTCGGGAGGTCATTATAATCCCGCTGTTACTTTGGCCGTGTTTATTAGAGGAAAATGTCCCCCACATGAAGTGCCGGGTTATATACTAGCTCAATTATTCGGAGCAGCATTGGCAGCTTTGGTTGGATCCAGTTTTATTATCGGTAAATTGGGAGTTGGAATGGATCTTTCGGGAATTACTGCTCAAGCAATATTGTGTGAGATTTTGGGTAGTTTCGCGATGTGTTATGTCGTATTGAATGTTGCTACAACAAAAGATAATGTTGGAAATTCATTTTATGGTTTAGCAATAGGGCTAACAATGACATCTTGTGCTTATGCTTTCGGAGGAATTTCTGGTATTGCATTTAATCCAGCTATCGCCTTAGGATTGGGGATCTCAAATATCTCAGGGTTTGCTAATATTTGGATTTATTGGGTGGGAGAGATCATCGGTGCGGTAGTCGCAGCATTTACTTTTTTGTATATTAACGGTAAGGATTAATTTTTGGTTGTCTGAGTTTTAGGATATTTTTTAAGATTTATTCATCATAGGTTTCTGTCTGTTCTATTTTATGACAAAAATACCAGCAGAATAAATGATTTTATATGTCAATGTAAGCTAGCAGGAAAAATGTTAGTAATGTTTAATTGCATATTGATGATATTCATTTAGGTTCTATAGAAAACCTAAGGAATAAAATATGGCTTGGGATTACAGAATTTTATAGCGTTTTTGGAATATGCCGAAATCCTATAAACTATTTTTAAGTGCATTGTATGTTCATGTTTTAGCTCGCTTGATATCAATTTTTAATGTTGGAAATAGTTTAAGATTGTAATTTTCATGGATTATTTTTTGAGCCCATACAGCGAATTTAGGTATAGTGAGGTCTTATTTGTATATTTGACTCATATAATCCCATTTAAAGGAATAAAAACTTAATTATGCAAAGATTTTTACTGATTTTACTGATTAGTTTATCATTAGGATCCAATCTTCAACTTTTAGCTCAATGTACACCACCATCCGCTGACAATTGCCAGGATGCCAATGTATTATGTTCATTGGATGAAGTAAATGGTTATAGTTGTTCTAATCCAAATTACAGCAATCCAACAGGATGTAGCCCTTTATGCCCTTCAGGTGGAGGTGCTCATAATACAGCCTGGTGGGCTTTTGTTTGCGATGGTGGAAATGTAACCATTACAATAACTTATCAGAACTGCTCGGTTAATGGTACAGGTGTTCAAATGGGTATCTGGGGTGATTGTGATTGTGCAGAATCTGTTGCATGTAACCCAAATTGTAGTGGTCCGGGACAGTTTACAATTACCGCACAGCTGACAGCATGTAAAACATACTACTTATTTGTTGATGGATGTAGTGGAGATGTTTGTGATTTTACAATAACAACTTCGGGAGGTTCCGCTCCACACCTAAGTCCACTCGGAAAAATAAACAATGATGCAGACCGAAAATTGACGGTGTGTAAAGGTGCGTGTGGAGTTAACTTTAAAGTTGCAGGTCAAAATGGAGGATGCGAACCAACTTATGAATGGACACTGGATGGAAACATAGTAGGAGGTGATGAAGACAATATTGATTTGGATTTTCCTGATGAAGGAGTTTTTAACTTATGTGTTACAGCTTATATTGGAAATCCATCATCCGGTTCAATTTGTGACCAGGAAGGTCCTGAATGTATAACAATTACTGTTATTCCTTACAAAGACAGAATAGGGGTTGATCGGAGATTATGTGCAGAAGATGTCCCTTTTCCATGGCATAATCAAACGGTAACTGAAACCGGTATTTACAGAAATATGTTTACAGATAAAGATTGTTGCATTTATGATTCAGTTGTTAAATTTATAGTACTCCCAATTCCTATTGGTCCAAGTATTTATCATATCGGATGCGATGCCAATGATGTTTATATAGAGCCAACCACAAAAATTCCATATCGTGGATGTTATATGAATGAAGTCATCACTTTTTCTAAGGCCAGCAATCCTTTTAAATGTGATAGTTTTATTGATCTTACTACGGTATTTTTGGAATTTAACCCTGATTTTACGGAAGAATGTGCTAATGGTAAAGTTTTAATTCAACCTAATATTGAAAACTTAACTTTTAGTTGTGGTGGCGGTGAGACTTTTGATTTTAAATACAAATGGTACTTAAAAAGCGATGGTAGAAAAACACCTATTGGCTTTAATGAATCTATTTTAGTTGATAAAAAAGAAGATTATTGTGTTGAGTATACAGTGTTGACAAAATTGGGAACGATTTCAAAAACATGTGTTTTTAATTATTGTGAAAAGATTGATGAAGACCAATTTAAGCCACTAAAGGTTTGTCCAAAAGGAGATTTATTAGTTTGTAGAGGTAAAACCGGAATTTATTTTATAGACACGATAACTCCTCCGAATGCGGTTCATAACTGGTCTATTACCAATGGAACTATTTTGACCACGAATCCATTTCAAGCTACAACGATTGAAGTTCTATGGAACAACCCAGCTAGTATAGGAACGGTATGTTATAATTATTCTTCAGAATGTGGAACAAGCCCTGATTGTTGTATTGATGTAAAAATAGAAAATTCACCTGCGCCAAAAGCAGGACCCGATGAAAGCATATGCGGATTAGCCAATCAGTTCAAAGGGCAAAAAGATGTTGGTGGACAATGGGTAAAAGTTTCTGGTCCTGGAAATGCAATAATTACAGACGTTTTTGACGATAGATCTCCCGTTTCTGTTGATCTTTATGGAACGTACACATTCGTTTGGTCAGAATCAAGATTAGGGTGCACAGGTGCAGATACAGTTGTACTTAGATTTAATGATGATCCTAAGAAGGATATTGAGTCTTATATCTGTAGCGGTAATAATAAAGATTTTAAAGTGCGATTCCAAATATCTGGAGGTCAACCTGCATACACTGTTATAAAAGGTAACGGGACTATTGATGCATCAAACATTTATACCTCTAAAGTTATTTTAAATAATTCCATTGACACAGTGATTATTAGAGATGCCAATGGTTGTGAATTTACTTTTATACATACTTATGAATGTAAATGCACCAATAGCTTAGGGAAATTAATGCCTGACAAATATCTTTTATGTGAGGATGGTACAGTTGTCGTTAATTATGATAAAACAACAGAAGTATTGGATTTAAATCCTGCAGATACTGTGATCTTCTTTATTTGCTCAGATCCAACTAATCCTTTCGCTACTAAAATCAAGGATATAACATCATTTTCTTTTGGTTATAATCCTTCTTTTGTATTTGGTCAAACGTATTACATTGGGGCTATTCTAGGGAGAAAAGACGGAAGAGGAGGAATTGATGCATTGCTAGGATGTCTAAGTGAAACAGCTGGTACTGAATTTACTTTTTATCAAATACCAACCCCTCAAGCTGGTCCTGATGATGCAATTTGTGGTAGTGTATATGATCTGAAAGGAATACAATCTATCCCCGGAAGTGATATCACTTGGCGAGTCATTAGTGGAAATGGGGCCTTGTTTACAGATGCAAAAACAGCAATTACACAAGTAAGTGCACAGAGTGGTTTTGGTAAATATCGATTTGAAATCGAAGAAAATAATAATGATATTTGTATCAGACAAGATGTAGTTGAAATTACATTTAATGAATCTCCTTCAATCATTAATCTCGTTAAGGATTGTGTTTTAGAAGGCGGCGTAGTAACTCCTGATGGGAAATATATTGTTTGTGCAGAAATCAAAGGTGGAACCCCACCTTATGTTTTGTTATCTGGGGGTGGAAAAATAGTTGGAAATACTTGGTGCTCGGATACACTTTTTAGTCCAAATTCATTTACTGTTCAAATACAGGATGCAAATGGATGTGTTTCGCTAATAATTGATGATAATTACAATTGTAAATGTGGAATCATTGATCCAGGAAAATTGGATACTTCATTATTGGTTAAATGTGAAGATCAATGTTATACCATTGCAGAATTATTAACCAATTCAATTAATGAAGTCATTGATCCTGAAGATGGTATAATGTATATACTACACCGAGGTAATTATACAAATGCAATTGATACATTCTATTCATTGAATGATATCGTATGTTTTGACAGTAAGAACATGGTCTTAGGAAATGGAAATACGTACTACGTATCTCGAATAGTTGGTGATGATGTTTTGCCAAAAGATGGTATCATAGACACAAGGGATCCATGTAAACGCGTATCGAATAACAGACCTATAACATGGGAGCCATATCCATTAGCAGATGCAGGATCACCAGAAGATGTTTGCGGATTAACCTATAATTTCAAAGCGAATTTGACTTTAGGAACAGGAACATGGAAATTAATATCTGGTCCAGGAACAGCAACAATAGGTGATGTAAATCTCGCTAACTCAAGTGTTACAGTTAGCCAATTTGGAGCTTATACATTTGAGTGGGGTGTATTCAATTTTTCTTGCGATCGTTATGACACGGTGCGGGTTGTATTTCACGATTCACCAGACCTTTCATTAATAGATATAGAATGTGATAATACAGCAGAGAATGCAAGAGTAATCATTAGAGCACAAAAAGGAGATCAGCCGACTTGGGTATTGAAAGGTGCATATGATGGCAGTAATCTTTTAAATGGAACGTTTAGTGGTAATGTATGGACCTCAGACTGGTTTTCATCAAATACTGATTTTACCATTACCATTGAAGATCAATATCAATGTAATCTTTTTAAATTACCTGGAGATGCACCATGTGCTTGTATAACCGCATTGGGTACGTTGGATAAGACGCCAATCATATTGTGTGCAGATGGCCAAGCCAGTGCTAAATATAATGTGGCTCCAGGTGTATTGGATGGAAATGATGTCGTTCGTTATATGTTATATGATGGCTCGTCAACAGATCCTAAAAATGGAACATCGATATCTGTGAACAGTGATGGAAAATTTGTTTTTGATCCAAGTAAAATGCAATTAGGAAAGACCTATTACATATCAGTGTTTATTGGAAATCTGGACCCTAATACAGGCAATGTAAATTTCACGGATCGCTGTGCCTTGTTTGATGTGGTACCGGTAACCTGGTATGCATATCCGGTAGCAGCTATCAATGGAAATAATATATTAACATGTGCGGTAACTAGTTTAGCTTTAGATGGATTAAAATCAACAAGTGGATCAGGAAGTCCATTGGATTTTGCTTGGAGTACCCAAAATGGTAGAATAGTTGGACCTGCAAATACAGGAACATCCACTATTGATCGTCCCGGAACCTATATATTAGATGTAACCGATCCAATTTCTGGATGTAAAAATCAAACCAGTTTTGTAGTAACAGAAAATTTGGTTAAACCAATAGTAGCTATTGCACCTCCAAATGTACTGACCTGTGCAGTGACAAGTATTAATTTGGATGGAAATGGATCATCCAGAGGTGCTATATATGGAGCTAATTGGTCAGGCCCTGGAACGATAATTGGAGGTGCGACTTATTCCCCAACAGTATCAAGTATAGGCCGATACACCATTGTTGTGACGAATACACAAAATGGATGTAAGGATTCTACATTTGTAACAGTAACTGAAGATAAGCTAACTCCGGTACCATTAATTGAGCAAAAAGGAACATTAACATGCACCGTGAATGAGGTACAATTAGATGGTTCTAAATCAAGAGGACTTTCCGGGAATATCAATAATTATTCATGGGATGCATTAACTGGAAATATCATATCAGGTCAAGGTAGTTCACAAATTACTGTAGGAAAACCTGGAGGAACTTTTAGATTGACAGTCCGAGATGGCAAGAATGGATGTACTGCAATTGATACTATTACAGTTGATGAATTGGGAAATCCGTTAGCTCAAATCTTATCGGATCCGCATAATCCAAAGTGCTTTGGAGACAGAAATGGATTCATAGATATTAATGGAGTTTTGGATAAGAACAACCAAACATTAGGTAATGTCCAATATTCCATAAATGGTGGCCCATTTACATCAAACCCGAATTTTACGAACTTAACACAAGGGTCATATACCATCAAAGTAAAAGATATTAATGGCTGTACTTTAGAAACTCGTCATGATCTGATAGAACCAGGAAAAATGGGCATCAAGGTAATCAAGAGTATCGTTGTGGACCAAGGTACAGAAGTACATTTAGATTCATTGTTGTTGGAAATTTCAGGTGGAACACAAGTTGCTAATGGAGGTTACCAAGATACAACATGGTTTAATCTTGATCAGCAAATTGACTGGAAACCAAGGTTGATTTACAATGCAGACACAAGCAGAGAATTCTTAATCACAGGATATGATAAAGAGGGATGTGAAATCAGTGAAAGAGTACGAGTGCTGGTAAGAATCCTTAAAGATGTGTGGTGGCCAACCGTAATTTCAGCTAATGGTGATGGTAAAAATGACTTCTTTAATTTATATGGAAAACGTGTAAGACAAGTTAAATTATTAGAAATATATGATCGTTGGGGTGCTAGAGTTTATTCCCAACAGAATTTGCCTGACGGTAATAACGGTGGACAAAATAAAGGTTGGGATGGCGTGTTTAAGGGTGTTAAAGCATTGCCTGGAGTATATACTTTCTATGCTGAAATTGAATATGAAAAATCTACCGGTTTTGATAAGTTTCAGGGAGAATTTACTTTGTTGAGATAGTTTTCAAGTTAATTAAAATAAAAAAAAACCGTTCAAGTTTTTGAACGGTTTTTTTTTTTTTTGACTGTTAATTCAATTCATTTTATTTTGTTGCAATAATAAAAAGGTCTAAGCTTTCAGGATTCTCCTGACTTAAATAAAAATCATTAGTAGAAATATCTGTTGTTAGCGCAACATTGTTCTTTGCAATATTTTTTCGATTCATTCTATTGAAAAAATCATAAGGAACCTGAAGCCATTTTCTGGGTAGTCGATATTGTAAATTAAAAATATCAAAACGGGTAATTCTTTTTACAGAAGCTTTATTTTTTTCAATATAATCATTTACTTTTTTGTTCCCAAAAGTCCCCAGCATTTCTATTTTGGTAAACTGATTTTTTCGGAAAAGTTCAGCAAGTTCACTGGCTAGATATTCTCTGATATGCCACGGATTCCTGGTGAGTGATTGCAGTCGATTTGGGGTGGTGAGCAGCGCCTTTCCATCCTTTTTTAAAACCCTGTAAATTTCTTTAACAAAGGCATCGTCAGGCTCTATATGTTCAATAAGTTGAAAAGCTATAACAAAATCAAAACTCTGATCTGGAATATTAACAAATGGTGGAATTTCCATTTGGATAAATGTGGTATTTGGGTATTTTGTAAAATCAATATTACTTGAAAATTTGTCGATCGTTGTAAATGAATCACACTGTGGCGCCATATAAGATAATCCAATTCCGCTGCCCGTTCCTATTTCTAAAACTTTACCATGAATTCTTTTTGCTGCTTGCTGATAGGCATAAAGACAGCGTTGATATACATAATTATCACTGTAATCATGACTGGATACGCGCTCTGCTGTGTCATTCATTGTTGGTCACATTTATTTTTTGAAAAATATATAATATTGAGCTGGTTTTTTTAGGATTGAAACGACTTATTAAATTAGAAATAAATCCAATAATCAATGCTTTTACTATTGATAATGCATTTTTATTAAACGACTCACTTAGCATAGCAACATAATAAGAATCAAAAGGCATTCTTTTAATGTCCATTAATTTGAATCCAATGGGATGAACTAATTGTTGAATCGTTGTGTAATCAAAATGCCAAAGGTGTCGCGGTACATCATATGCAGCCCAATGTTCTTTATAATGAGTCGCATCATATGATTGATAATTTGGAACAGCAATAATTAGGTATCCATTCTGGGTTAATGCATTTCGTATAGCTGTGAGATACAATTTGGGGTCGTAAATATGCTCCAACACATGCCACATTGTTGCTACATCAAAGGTGTTCATGAGTGTGCCTGATAATAATGTCTCCGGGTCGCGAACATCTATTTTAAAATGTTCAATACTAAAATCTCTGGCTGATTTATTTTTTTCAATTCCCAATACTTCAAAGCCATGTGATTTCATCTCATTTAGAAAATAACCTGTCCCGCTTCCGATGTCAATTACTTTTTTTATTTGGCTTAATGGATCAATGATCATTCTTTTTTTTCTCAACATGAATGTTCGAATCCAATGATAGGTTTTTGCTATTACACCTTTGGTTGTATCGGAATGAGATATGTATTGGTTACTTTCATAATAGCGACCAATGTTTGATTCAAAAGGAGGATTTTGTGTGAATAGTAGGGTGCAAGTTTGGCATTTAAATAATTCAAATGTTTCTTGACTGATGCTGTAATCTTTAATAGAAAAGGCCTTGTTTATTGCTGAAGAATGGCAGAAAGGGCATTGAGAAAATGGGATTGGAAGCATAAGGTGTTCTCCGATGGAATCTCTGAAAATTTAATAATTTAAAGTGCAAATATATTATTATTCAATATCATATGTTTGATTACTGGCTAATATTGGTTATTTTTATTTCAACCCTTTGGTTTTTTTGCCTGCCTGATAAGGTCTCATTGGAGGCTACGGGTACTCTTTTGCCATATCCACGGTGAGATATTTGGTTTAGTGGTATACCTTTTTCATATAAATATTGAGCTACATTCTTCGCTCTCGCTGCCGACAATTGGTCGCAATATTCATGAGGCGGAATACCATTGGTATGGCCACCTATTTCAACATATATGTCTTTATTGGTGGACAAGAAATTGAATATTTCATCCAGAACTAAATAGGATTCTGAAGATATATCGGATGAATCCGAAGTGAAATACAATTCGTTAATCCTAAGTGTCTGGCCAACCACAATTTTCTTTCGATCCAAATCGGGTATGGCTCTAGGAGCTTCAATGTAAACTTCTGCTTGCTGAAAACACTGATTTTGGTCGTATATTTTGACGATATGTTTGCCGGCGGATAGATTAGTTGTACTTAAACCAGATTTGCCATTATCCCAGATGATACGATAAGGAAAAGTACCACCAGTTACTTCGATCTTGGCTTTGCCATCTTTTCTATTAATTTCAGTCACCCGTTCTTTTTGAATGACGCTTATTTGGATGGGTTCTGGTTCTTTGATTAAGACCGATGCAGTAAATTCTTCTCCTTCGGCATCGACAACGGTAACTGTATAATTTCCTGCACCAATAGTATCCTTTTTTGCACCTTGCATTGTCGGATTATTCCATAAATAGGAATATGGAGTTTTTCCCCCTCTGGTAATCACGGTAATTTGGGCTGTCTTTGCTCCGGGACATTTGATTTCGCCTTTAGAAAAGACCACGACAGAAAGCTCTTCAGCCTCGCCCTCAATAATGTCAACTCGAAATAATCCCCGATCTGCCGTTCCTACCCAAAGGTCGTCGTTTTTGTCGCATGCTAATGATAGGGTTTGTGCAGATACAAATCCATAGTCTTTATCAATTTGAAGTATTTTATCATTGATGGGATCAAATTGTACCAGGGTTTCGGAGGCTATATAAACTTGACCTTTGGAATCAGCTACAATAGCTCTAACAGGACCTTTGCTTAAACCTCTTTTGACAGCAGCATCCTGCCATCTGTCTCGGCCTTCTTCTTTATAAATGAGCCACATTTTTTTCTCTGCCAGCAACCAAATACCATCCTTGGTGGCAATAGCGCCAGTGATTTTGTGGTCCTTTTCATATTGATCCCATTTTTTATTATCGATAATAACAACTCCATTATCTGTACCTACCCATAATTTCCCTTCCTTGTCTGGATACAGCATGTTAATATGATTCGATTTCAGTTTGCTGTTATCTGTAGTATAATGATTCAGAATCTTATTTTGATCATCTGAAACCTTGAATAATCCATTGTTGGTTCCAACCCATATATCTCCTTTAAAATAAGACATGCAGGTGATTTCAAGATTTTTATCACTGAGTATTATTTTTTGCTTTTGATCTTCTGTGATGAGTTGTTGTTTTCTATTGCCAAACCAGACCATCTCGCTTTTATCTTCTGCTAGACTACTGATGCTATCTGAAATCATCAATTCCGGTTCAGAATCCATACTTATAACTCGGTAAAGACCTTTATCTGTTCCTAGCCATTTGTAATTTTGCTTATCAATAAGGATGGCTCTGACCGCTTCTCTTGGATCTAGTTTTTGATAATTTTCAACAATAGCGTTTTTCTTTTCTTGGGCGAATAATGAATTCAAAGAAAAGAGGATTTCAAAAATAAACAGCAGACGAAAAAAAATAGTCATAATATATATTAATAGTCATTTAACGTAAGTAGGCGTTAAATTAGTTTGAATTTTGGTGGATTGGTATTTTAATTTGAAATAAAATAAAAAGCCCCATCCAAAAGGAGTGGGGCATATCATTTATTGAGTTCAAAAACTAATCATTAGGAATGATTAATTCCTGACCTGGATGTATAATATCCGGATTCTTTAAAATATCACTATTTGCAGCAAAAATCTGTTTGTATTTCATCGGATCTTTGTAATAATGCTTAGCAATCAAACTTAAACTTTCTCCCTTAGCTACAGTATGCTTAGTATAATAAGAAGTGTTGCTTACATTAATATCAGCAATTAAATCGCTTGGGCTATCACCAGATATTTCCTTGATTTTGTCCCAAATTTGGTCTTTTTGATATTGAGTTTCAGTAGTTCCTCTAACTTTAAGTACGCCGTTTTCTTCAATAACACTTCCGTCTTTTACGCCTAATTTTTGACCTAAATCAAGAACTGCTTTGTATTTTTCTTGTAACATGATAAGATGAATTAATTTTTGTGAAATAATGTGTTCATAACCTTTGAAGTAGGTTTTTAGTTCCAAAAATGACTCGTTTTTTTAACTAATTTTTATAGATGCCTATGAATAAATGTAAAGGATTGATTATTAATGCCTTAGTTTAGTTGGTTTCTAGGTGAACCAAAAGCAATACCTGATAAGGTTGAAATGTCGGGGATATAAAAATGTCAGATAAATTTAAATTACTTTATTTAGCGCAATCTATAATTCCTTTTATTTTGCCAATAGATTTAACTTGAATCGTTTTTTTCTCCCAAATTGAATTGTCCGTTTCCAAAATTGAATTATGTGTACTCAATTCGACTTCAGCTGGAGTTTTTTTAATATCTAAAGTTGAAGATTGACCTAGGCAATTAAGACCATTCTTGTTGGTATTAAACATAGCAAAACTTAAAGTTTTGTCATAAATCACTTGACAATCACCGGATTTACTCAAACTTAAATGTCTTATTTGTTCATAGGGTTTAGTGGTATTAAATGAATTCCACTTTATATCTCCATCAACTGTTAGGCCAGCTCTTAACATACCACCAGCATGGCCATAAGAATCGGCTGTAAAAACGATATCTTGCTTATCATCTAAAACTGCTGTTTTAATAGCAAGTTCTGCATTGGTTTGATAGGTATTGGCCCAAATTATTGTTCCTTTGATGTCCGTCTTAATGATAAATAAGTCTATCCGTTTAGAAATCGAAATGGCTGATCCAAAATAATAAACGGTACCATATGTCGTTTCCAGGACTTTGCGAATATCGAAGTCCGTAAATTTTTCCCGGTCTATAATAAATTGAAATTGACTGACTATTTCACCTGTTTTAGAAATTCTAAGTGTCGGTGCAATAAAATATTTTCTACGAGTGGTACCGTCTATGTAGGCACCTTTTTGTTTGAAGTGCATTAAGAAATCTCCGCTCTTAGTTGGTATTAAATCAGACATAACATCTACCAAATCTACTTTTTTGGTCCACTTGATCTCACCTTCTTTATTAACCAAGGTTAAGTATGCATAGTAAGGCGTTGATAGTGGATTTTTACTGATTACAAGTATATTTCCTTGGGCATCACAAGCACCTGCGGGCTCTTCGAATGCTTGTAACTGAGCATTGCTGTAAGTCCATTGGGTTTCCATTTGTTTGTTGACACAAGTAATTAAAGCATTTCTTCCTTCGAAACCATAACCCGAAAACACAAAATTGTTTCCAGAATGAAAACCCTTTTCTAATCGAAAATCATTTAAACTATTTCCAAAAGTAAAACCATCACATTGATCTGAACCATATTTTGCTAAAATGACAAACCCATCTTTCCGTGTGGATCCATTGGATTGCTCCGCATATTTTGAGCTTTCACCACAAATGGCCACTTGATCCGTCTCGAAATTCACCGCATCACAGGTAATTCCTTTGTTATCCAGATGCATTGCCTTTTGTCCTCCGGATTGAACACTACAAGCACATGCCACACACAACAATAATAACAATCGATACATAGGGTTCATTTTTTGTGCAAAGATGGGAAAGAAATAGAATATGGACAAGGGAGAAACAAGAGTTGTCTTTATCTTGTCAAATGATAGGTTTCAAATGAATAAATAAAATTGTAGATATTTTATTGGAGTAGATTTTTGCGATTTATTTTCTAGAATGAATTCAAATTATTTTTTAATAAAAAAAATGTATTAAGGCGATTATAAATAGTGTAATCAAAGATAAAATGAAATTAAAATTTTACTAAACGTAAATATTAAATTCATTTTTTTGAGATAATGAAAGAAATATATAACACACGGTAATGTTTAGATTTAAATTGAAAATTATAAATCGTTCATTAAGGAAAAATGGTCAAAGTATATTGTAACGAAACAGTAAATGAATTTTGATTGGAATAATTGAAAAACAAAAAGGGTATTAAATTTAGTTACTTTAAAAATTATTTCTTTTTATTTGTGAGTAGATTAAATTTGTGGAGGTTATCGGGCTCGAACCGACGACCTCTTGCATGCCATGCAAGCGCTCTAGCCAACTGAGCTAAACCCCCAAGAGAATTATTTAGGCTGTATTATAATAGCTTATGGAAAACTTACATATAGTATCCGATAAGTTCGGCAAAGGTAATTGGATTTTCGATATTTGGGAAGTAAAATTTAGTGTCAATCTTCAATGTCATCCCAATCAAATGTCGGTTCTTTGATGCTATCGATATCCCTCCTTTCGCGTTTCGTGGGTCGGCCTGTTCCTTTCTCACGAAATTCACTTTGTGCTCCTCCAATATACCATTCGTTGAATTTATTCAACTCTTGTTCTGGGGTTAAATTTTCATAACAGGTGACTGCAATTGGGGCGCCAACTCTGGAAGGTATTAACTTGTTTACTTTGAAAACCAGGTTGAAATTATTTTTTCGGATGGTTAGTACTAGACCTTCCTTAATGATATATGAAGCTTTTACAGCTGCGTCATTTACTTTGATCTTTCCGGATTTACAGGCATCTGCTGCTATGGTTCTGGATTTGTATAAACGGACAGCCCAAAGCCACTTGTCAATTCTCATAATGTAATTAAGATTGGCTTTCTATCAGTGGATATTCTGGATTTAAATTGGATAATGTTTCATAGACTTTTTTAGCAACGATGTAATCCCGATACCATCGGTGATCTGCAGGAACGATCATCCAAGGGATATCACTGCCATTAATTGCTGCTTCATAGTATCGCATATATTTATCCCATAATTTGCTCTCTTCATAATCGGCAGGGTTGAATTTCCATTGTTTTCCGGGTGTGGTTTTTCGTTCATCTAATTTTTCTAATTGCCTTTCATGTGAGATGTGTAAATAAAATTTTAGAATAGTGGTTTGATTGTCTTCTTGTAATAGTTTTTCAAAATTGTTTATGGCTTCAAGTCTCATCAATGCCCGGTCATCATTTATCCATTCATGAACCCGCTGAATTAAAATGTCCTCATAATGGGATCTAATAAATATTTTTATTTGTCCTTTAGCTGGCGTTTGTTTATGGATGCGCCATAAAAAATCATGTGCAAATTCTTCTTCTGTGGGTTTTTTAAAAGCATAGGCATCAATACATAAAGTTGGACATGATTCGAATACATTTTTTGCGGCACCATCTTTACCGCTTGCATCCATTCCTTGTAAAACAATAAGTAGGCTGCTTTTTTTTTCGGCAAATAATTTATCAGCCAGAATACCAATGTTTTCAATAAGTTCTTTGGTCTCCTTTTTAATATTTTTTTTATTGATTTTTTTTGGAGCGCTTGTAGCTAGTTTTGAAAGAATTATTTTACCCATATTATTGAAATTTAAATTAATTCATTTTTTTTCTTTTAACTAAAAATGATTGTAATATATAATTATATCCTGCGTGAATATCTGATTCATTATAATCTATACGATATTGTATACATTTAGATTTGATACTATCATGATATTTTTGGATGTTATTTAAATATTTTTCTTTGATTTGGTGAGTCTGAAGTCTTACTTTTTCACCAGTTTCCATGTCAACAAACTGATAAGGTCTGTTTTCAAAATTGAATTCTAATTCCAGATTTCGATCCACAACATGAAATAAAATGACTTCATGTTTGTTGTGTTTTAAATGTTGAATGGCAGTAAAAATGTCATCAAGTTTATCTGCATGGTCAAACATATCTGTAAATAAGATAACCAGTGATCTTTTATGAATCTGATCTGCTATTTGGTGGAGTGATTCTGCTGCGGAGGTCGTTCGATATGCAGTTGGAGCTTGCATTCGTTGCTCCAGATAATTAAGTAGCAACTGGTAATGCGTTGTGCTCGATTTTGTTGTTGAATGGACCTGAATTTCTTGATCAAAAAGGGATAAGCCGAATGCATCTCTCTGTTTTTTAAGTAAATTCATAATGCACGCGGCTGCTAGTGCTGAGAATTTATACTTATTCAAAATAAGTCCAGACGAAAGTTTTTCCTCAGGAAAATACATGGATGAGGAGATGTCAATAACTAGTTGACATCTTAAATTGGTTTCCTCTTCATACCTTTTGGAATATAATTTATCGGTGCGGCCATATACTTTCCAATCAATATTTTTTGTGGATTCTCCGGTATTGTAGATCCGATGTTCAGCAAATTCAACACTAAAGCCATGGAATGGTGATTTATGTAGTCCAATAATAAAACCTTCCACCACTTGACTAGCCAATAATTCCAGATGATTAAAAGCCTGAACAGGAAATTGATCAAAAAAACTCATATCTATAAAAAAAAATATGCCCTTATCGTATTCGGATAAGGGCTGTGATGATTCCTATTTAATTCTATTAATTGACTAAAGCGTCAATTTTTTGTTTTAAAGTGGCTTTAGTAGCAGTTCCTACATGTTTTTCAACAACCTGACCATTCTTTATAAATAGTATTGTAGGAATTGATCGAACTCCAAATTGGGTTGAAACCTGCGGATTATGATCCACATTAAGTTTTCCAATTTTTACTTTACCCGCATATTCAGTGGATAATTCATCAATAATCGGTCCTACAAGCCGACAAGGGCCACACCATTCAGCCCAAAAATCAACAACGGAAACACTATCTGGTGCCAATGCATCAGTTGGAAAGTTGCTATCTGTAAATTCAAATGCCATGTTTTTTAATTTTTATTAATTGGGAAACAATACCTAGTTTTAAATGGTTCAAATGGGAACATAATATTGTAAATGTAGGTATGTTAAAGATTTTAACAAAATCAAATCGGGTCTTATTTATTAGTTTGGTTGTTTGTTTATTGACTTTTAGTCTAGGAATATTACTAAAGCGTTTACCAACAGCCCAGTTGGATGACTTCTATACCAATACTTTGTATAGAGGATTTCGATTTGTTTGGGATTACAGTGTGGGGTTGCTCCCAATTCCAATTATTTATTTGTGGTTTTTATTTATCGTGGTAGGTATTATCAGGTTAATTTATCTAACTGTAAAACGGAGAATTTCTGCAATCCGGTTATTGGTTAATTTGATTTCGGGGCTTATGATACACCTCAGTTGGTTTTATTTAACCTGGGGTTTTAATTATTTTAGAAGTCCTTTAATAGAGCGGTTGCCTCTTAATTTAAACATAAATAAGTATGAATTAAGAGACGCTTATTGTGAAATAACTGAAAAAATAACAGTATTAAAATCGAACTTGGTTAATTCAAATTCTAATTTAGAAGGTTTAAGTGACCCAGATTTGAAAAGGATTTTGAATGATCAGTTGGGACTACTATTTAATCAATTTAAATTAGTAGACATTCCAAATGTAAATTGTAGAATCATTTGGCCGGGATCTCTTTTGATTTGGGCTTCAGCTGGTGTATATTGGCCATTTTCAGGTGAAGCTAATATTGATGGTGGTATTCACAGGATTCAAGTACCATTTACCATGGCCCACGAAATGTGTCATGCTAAAGGGTGGACAGATGAAGGGGAGTGTAATTTTTTAGCTTATCTGGCATGTGATCGGAGTAAGGACATCGAAATAAAATACAGCGGCAATTTAGCTTATTGGAGGTATTTGAATTCCAGTATGTGGCTCTTAGATCCTGAATGGACCTCTTTTGAATTAGATCAATTAGCTGAAACAATACAAAGTGACCTGAAGGAAATACGCAAAAAAATGGATCGATATCCTGAAGTTTTTGAATCGTTGAGATTACTGTTTTATGACCAATATTTAAAAGTGAATGGAATTCGTTCAGGAATTGAAAGTTATTCGGATTTGGTTAAGTGGATCATTTCATTTGAACGGGATATTGTTCAAAAGTCAAAACCAACAAAATAAAAAAGGGCCTTTTTTATTAAAAAGACCCAATTGATAGGTAAAGTTAAATGTGACTTTTATATTTTAATTTTCAGATATAATTTGTTTGGCCATGTTTAGTATGGTTTCATCTTCAATCAGAACAACACCGCCATTTGGACCAGATTCTAGATGATTCCCACTGTGCTCTAGATGATGTGCTCCGAAATAATTTCTAACGATCTGTTCATCCAAATTAAGTTTAGTGGCGATTCTGGATATACTGCCACTGGGTAATTGGTGTTTGATTTGACGTAATTCATCTAAGGTTATGTACATATTTAAGTGGTTTAAAAATGTGAATAATAAATCGACCCCTTAAAATAAGACGTTTTTATAATACCTAGATTGTTTTTATATAAAAAAATTATAAAAATTCTTCTACAGAAGTATATTCCAGATCGAAAGCAGAAGCAACGCCTTTATAAACCACTTTGCCATTAACAATATTAAGTCCTAATTTTAATGAATTATTTTCTTGACATGCTTTCTTCCACCCTTTTTCGGCAAGTAAGATGGCATATGGTAGGGTAGCATTGGTTAATGCTACTGTGGAAGTATAGGGTACTGCTCCAGGCATATTGGCTACACAATAATGAACCACTTCATCAATTATATATATAGGGTCATCGTGAGTTGTAGGTTTGGAAGTTTCAATACAACCTCCTTGATCAATTGCGACATCGACCAATACAGTGCCTGGATGCATGGTTTTTAACATATCTCGTGTAACCAGATTTGGGGCTTTTGCACCGGGAATCAATACTGCTCCTACTATTAAGTCATGTGTTCTAACCAGTTCTCTGATGGTTAATTCATTAGAATACATGGTAATGACATTAGCCGGCATAACATCAGCAAGGTATCGTAATCGATTTAAACTTATATCTAATAAGGTAACCTGAGCACCTAATCCTGCCGCCATTTTAGCTGCTTGCGTACCTACTATACCACCACCTAAAATAAGTACTTTTGCGGGAGGAACGCCTGGCACTCCACCTAAAAGTATTCCTTTTCCTTTTTGTGGTTTTTCAAGATATTTAGCCCCTTCTTGTATAGCCATGCGACCAGCTACTTCTGACATGGGAATTAATAATGGTAAGCTTCTGTCCGGTAATTCAACAGTCTCATATGCTAAACAAACGGCTTCGCTTTTAATCATTGCATTAGTCAACGGTTCATATGATGCGAAATGAAAATAGGTAAACAATAATTGGTCTTTCCGGATTAATGGATATTCAGATGCAATGGGTTCCTTAACTTTTATAATCATCTCAGCTATGGCATAAACTTCTTCAATAGTCTTAAGGATTTTAGCACCCGCATCGATATACTTGTGATCTGGAAATCCACTTCCTTCGCCTGCTGTGGACTGCACATATACATCATGACCGCGTTTGTGAAGTTCAAAAGCACCTGCAGGGGTTAATGCAACACGATTTTCACTTGATTTAATTTCCTTAGGAACACCAATTATCATAAATTTCTTTTTAGTTGTGGATAATAATGGCGAAAATACAACGCTTACCGATATTCATTTAAATAGAATTCAGTTTTATTTATAATTGATGCACTGTAAAGAAATCGAATATGATATGGATATGAGAACTGTATAAATAACTCAAGCTTTAAATTAAGCCTTAGGAAGAATTCCAATGAATATTATGGCCTAAAAAAAAGAATGCCCGTATACGTTATACGGGCAAATCTTCATTTAATAACCAAAACTCAAAACTCAGATTATCCTTATCCAAATTCTGTGCCAACTTTTGTCGAAAATGAAGATTTGTAAGGTATTTAGACTTAAAATTAATAAAATCAGTTGTGTGTTCTATAAAGAAAATACTTAAATTAATATTATTATATATATCTTAATAGTTGTATAACATGTATTTATATAAAATTTAAGGTGCTTGTATCCAAAGTAGGGTGCGACAAGGTAAATAATTTATGAATGGCTGCTATAGAAGCGGAGTTGAACGAATAGCTGTGTTCATTGACATAAAGGTCAATGTGTTTTTTAATGACCTCCTCACTTAATTCCTGCGCATGTTGTGCAATAAATCGATAAATCTTTGGATAATGATCATTTGAAAATGTGATAGACGCTTGAATATTAGCTTTGATTTGAAGTTTAAGTTCAGGATTCAGACTCCTTTTAATTGCTATTAATCCCAATGGTATAGGGAGTTGATTTTGTTCTACCCAATGACTTCCTAAATCCAAAAGTTTGAATAGGCCTTTGGATTCGTAGGTAAAACGGTTTTCATGGATTATCACCCCGGCATCAACCTGGTGATTAAGAACCAAGGATTCTATTTGTGAAAAAACAACATTTTGTAATTTTTTTGCTGATGGGAAGGCAAATTTGAATAGGAAATGAGCTGTTGTATGAACACCTGGGAGTGCTATTTTTAGATTTGGAATTTCATTTAATTCTATGTTGTGATTTGCTATTAACAGTGGACCATTATTAGTGCCTAAGGCACCACCACAACTCAGGATATCATATTGGTCTATAATTTCAGGAAACTTTGCTGCACTTACTTTAATCAGATCGAATTGCCCTGAAGGAGCCAGTATATTTAATTCTTCAATATCATAATACTGGGCTTCAACTTCGTGATGTTGCGGAGCTGAAATCATTTGATTGATCCATGGTCCAAAAATAAATGTATCATTTGGACAAGGGGATATTGCCAGACTTAGTTTATTTTTGTGTCTATTCATGGTGCCTCATATTTTATACGAAGATAATCACATAATTGTTTTGGAGAAATATCCAGGGCTTTTATCACAAGGTGATGAGACAGGGGATCCTAATTTAGTTGACATTATTAAAGATTATTTAAGAGTTAAATACAGTAAGCCCGGCGAAATTTATGTAGGCCTGCTTCAGAGAATAGACAGGCCAGTTGGGGGTATTATGGTGGTCGCTAAAACATCTAAGGCATTCACTAGACTTCATGATCAGATTAAAGGAAGGACTGTCGACAAATTTTATCTTGCCATGAGTAAATCTGCTCCTCCTAAAGAAGAAGATTTGTTGTTCAATTATCTATTGAAGGATAGTAAAATTAATCGTACTACGGTTCACGATATTGAAGTTCCCGGAAGCAAAGAGGCAAAATTGCGATACAAATTGCTGGGCCAAAAAGATGACAAATTCATATTTCAGATTAAATTAATTACGGGCAGATCACATCAGATCAGAGCACAGATGGCCAATATTGGATGCCCTTTAATGGGTGATGTTAAATATGGTAATGTCCTGCAGAAACCTGCCTATAATTTATGCCTGTATGCTTACCACATATCGTTTGTGCATCCGGTTCAAAAAATCAAGATGACTTTTACTAACTTTCCTAAAGGGTCAGGCTATTGGACTGGAATGGAATCTTTTTTTCCAAGGGAAGAAACATTATTGCCACAGAATATTTAAATGATTAGTAAATAGTCATTGTTTTGTAGTTTACATATTTATTCATTTATTATTTGAGCAATAAGGTTTTATGTAAAATTTATGTTCAATAATATGTGATTATACCATATTTGACAATTCTTGCTTGAGGCTGAACATAAATTGAGCAAACTAATTTCCAAAATTTTTATACTTTTGCGGCTGGTGAGGGTTCACGACTGGCTCCTTCTAATCCCCCAGGGTAGAAATACAGCAAGGGCGTGAAGTCGTAGCGGTGCGATGGACTCTTGCCATTTTTTATTTATAAATCCCCCATTATGAAGTTTTTTATAGATACAGCGAATTTAGATCAAATCAAAGAAGCTAGCGAACTTGGTATTCTTGATGGTGTCACCACCAATCCGAGCCTTATGGCTAAGGAAGGTATTTCAGGTAAAGAAAATATCTATCGCCACTATAAAAAGATCTGTGATTTGGTTGAAGGAGATGTCAGTGCTGAAGTGATTTCAATTGATTTAGAGGGAATGTTGAGGGAGGGCAAAGAATTGGCAGAAATAGCAGACAATATTGTTGTTAAAGTGCCAATGACTAAGGATGGAATCAAAGCCATTTGTGAATTTACTGAATTAGGGATTAAAACCAACTGTACACTTGTATTTAGTGCAGGACAAGCTATACTTGCAGCAAAAGCGGGTGCTACTTATGTATCTCCGTTCATTGGCCGAATAGATGATTCGAATTGGGATGGCATGCAATTGATCAAAGATATTTTTGAAATTTATACTTTACAGGGATATGAGACTGAAATTTTAGCTGCATCGATTCGAAGCTCATATCAAATCGTTGAATCGGCCAAAGCAGGAGCAGATGTAGTTACTTGTCCCTTGGATGCTATTCTCGGATTACTGAAACATCCTTTGACAGATATTGGCTTGGCGAAATTTTTGGAAGACCATAAGAAAGCAGAAAGCGCAGCAAAATAATTTTTAGCTTCTATTGTAATTTTATTATCATGTTGTTGTAACAACATATTTCTTTTTGCTATTGCTCTCAATTGGCATTATTGGGTATTTACAATTCCGAAGTCAAGTAGACTATTTTTTGATATGAGATTTTTGATGACTAAAAAATGCTTTATATTTGTTCCCAAACAAAACAAAACAAAACGTAATGATTATTAAAATTCTAAAATGGATAGGCATTATCTTATTAAGTTTAATTCTTATCAGTTTTTTTCTTCCTTCTAAATCACATGTTGAACGTACAGCAATACTTAAAGCACCCACAGCTGTGATTCATAAATCAATTGCAGATTTACACCAGTGGCCGAATTGGTCGCCATGGATAAGAATGGATACAAATATTGTGCTTGAATATCAAAATAATCTGGTAGGGAAGGGAGCCAGTTATTCCTGGAAAAGTAAAATAGTAGGGAATGGCAAATTAGAAATCATTGAAGATAGTCCGGAATTCATTAAAGCGAAAATGGATTTTGATGGAATGGGAATTTCATTTGGGACATACACATTGAAAAACGAAGGAGAGGGAACAAAAGTTACCTGGAGTATGGATTCAGAAGGTGAAGGGATGCCTTTTTATTTTAAGCCAATAAGTAAATATTTCAATTTAATGATGGACAAAATGATTGGTCCTGACTTTGAAAAAGGTCTTCAAACTCTTGATGAATATAGTCTGCAAATGGCTAAACTATCAAGTGGCTCTGTATTAAGTGTAGAAGAAATGACTAGTAAAAATATGATTCTAGCCCAGATGATTGGAACTTGTTCACCTAATGAGATAGGCGCCAAACTTGGAGAGATGTATGGTGCAATTAATGAGAAAATTACTCCTGAACAAATCAAGGTCGTTGGGATGCCATTAGCTAGTTATCCAGAATTTGATCCTACAGCAAAGTTGGTAAGAGTACTAGCAATGTTGCCAGTTGACAAAAAATGTAAGTCATTAAAGGAAAGTGAGGTTTATTGTTTTGAAATTATAGGTCAAAAATTAATAAAAGCAGTCTTCCAGGGACCTTATGAAAACAGCAAAATGGCATATGATGCTATAGAAGCTTACATAAAAGAAAAAGGATACGAAACCAATGGACAGCCCTACGAAGAATATGCAAATGACCCAATGGAAGTAAAGGATCCAAATTTGTTTCTTACTAATGTATATTGGCCATACAAGTAATCTGGATTTAATCTTTTAATTTAAGTTGATTTAATTAGGAATTGCTAGCTTAATGACGTAATTGTTATTACGGTAATTATGCCTTAGAGGCATGTCTTTTATTGTATGCTATCCAGGATTGCAATCCGCCAGAATGTAGAAAATAGATATCGCCTGTTTGTGGATAATACTGTAAAAATTCAGTGAAAGCCATCATTAACCGACCTGTATAAATGGGATCTAATAGTATGCTTGTATGGTCATAAAATGAGGTTATAAAAGCAAGTAGTTTTTTATTAAATCCTCCAAATGCAACTTGAATTGATTCTTCGAGAATTATAATGCGGTTTGAAGGATCTAAATGCACTTTGCTTTTGACAGGAGATAAGCAGGCTAATTTTACATGTTGAGTTTGATTTAATATGGCATTTAGTGTGGTGCCTGATCCGTAAGCGATTGCAATGATGTTGTTTTTATGATCAAAATCTTTTGGAAATTCGGCTAATAATTTTGCAATACCCAAATCAGCAGATGGTCCGATTCCTCCTTCTCCAATCCAATAGGTATTGTTTTTTGCCATTGATTCTCCAATGGTTTCTTTTTGAGATCGGGAAATCAAATTTAATTTGGCATTCCAAAGTAAGGCATCTTGCATGGTTGGTGACAAATTATTTTCTGGATGTCCGTAGATGTATAGTTCACAGGGAATCTTAAGTTGGTTGCATGTCCAGGCTAATGCATGAAGATGATTAGAATGAGCGCCACCAATACTCGATATATTAGTGTAGGTTGATTTTAGATAATGCAATAAATGGCCCTCTAGTTTGCGCCATTTATTTCCACTGACCACAAGATGTATCAGGTCATCTCGCTTTATACGAATGCGAAGATCTTGATAAATAATTTCTTCACATGGACTGGGTAAAATAAATTGTGTAAGTAAATAGTTGAAGTCCATATCTTGCTACTAACTTTCACCCAACCACTTAATGGGTTTTAAAAGATTGTGTGGTCTAAGAATTGATTTAACTACAACATTTTTTTTGATGTGGTCTATAGCTTCTGAGATATCGTCCGTTACTAAAATCATATCCTTGTCTTTTTCGGCAATGGTACCTTTGATGACCAAATCTTCAATAAAAGCAACCAGATGTCTGTGAAAAGATTTTCCAAAGAGGATGATTGGAAATCCGGTGATTTTGCCTGTTTGTATTAAGGTAAGGGCTTCAAAAAATTCATCCATAGTGCCAAATCCTCCCGGCATGACCACAAATGCATAGGAGTATTTAATTAACATGGTTTTTCTGGTGAAAAAATAATCCATATCTACATGTCGATCTAAATAGGGGTTCGGTAGTTGTTCATTGGGTAAAACGATATTGCAACCTACGCTTCTTCCGCCCACTTCCCTGGCCCCTTTATTGGCGGCTTCCATGATTCCCGGACCACCACCGGTCATTATAGTAAAACCTAGTTTTGCAATTTCAGCAGCAAGGTCTTCCGTTATCTTATAATACATGTGTTCTTTGCTGAATCGAGCAGAACCAAAGATGGTAACACAGGGGCCAACAAAATGTAATCCCCGAATTCCTTTGAATAAGTCCCAGAAGACATCAAGCATATATTTGAATTCTTCCCATCTGTTTAATGGTCCCTCTAAAAAATGGATATCACCTTTTTTCTTTGACATGAGTTAATCAAATTTGAACTGCAAGATTAGAAAAAAACATTCATATTAGACTTTTTTTATATTTTACGTCCTTAAGCTAAAACCAATTCATGAGCCTCAATCAAAACTTAACTTCGAAAGACATAAATCTTGTTTCTCAAATGGCGGAAAACCTTATTCCATCAGAAATCATTAAGCTTGGTAACGAAATTAATGCAAGAAAAAGCAAGGGAGAGCAGATCTATAATTTAACGATTGGGGATTTTGATCCTCAATTATTTCCTATACCTGTTGATTTGCGTGATTTTATTATTCAGGCTTATATGGATGGGCATACCAACTATCCTGCTGCTAATGGAGTTCAGGAATTGCGAAATGTATTGTCCAAAACTTTAAAAGAACAATTAGATCTGTCTTACTCGTCTGAGGAAATTCTGATATCAGGTGGATCCAGACCTTTGATTTATGCTGTTTACCAAACGATTTTGGATCCGGGAGATAAGGTCATCTATGCAGTTCCTTCATGGAATAATAATCATTATTGTCATTTAAATCATGCAGCTAAAATTGAACTCGAAGTTGGGCCGGAACAAAATTTTATGCCAAGGGCAGAAGATATAAAGCCTTTTATAGAAGATGCCTATTTACTGGCGCTTTGTTCACCACAAAATCCCACCGGGACTGTTTTTTCGAAAGAAGTATTGATGGATATTTCAAAGTTGGTACTTGAAGAAAATAAACGTCGTAAAGGTGTAAAAAAACCACTCTATATTCTTTATGATCAAATTTATTGGCAATTAACCTTTGGGGGACTCAAACATGAGGATCCTGTACATTTGGTTCCAGAGTTAAGAGATTACGTCATTTACATTGATGGTTTGTCAAAAGTTTATGCGGCAACGGGAGTGCGCGTAGGGTGGAGTTTTGGTCCATTAGAGGTTATTAATAAAATGCGTGCTATATTGTCTCATGTAGGGGCATGGGCGCCTAAGGCTGAACAAATAGCCACAGCACGATTTCTAGAAAATCCAAAAGCAGTAAATGATTATTTGAATTGGTTTAAACCCCAAGTGGAATTGAGGTTAAGACAATTGTTTGAAGGTTTTGACGGGCTCCATAAATTGGGATTGCCGATTGAAGTTATTCCACCGCAAGCAGCCATTTATTTGACCATTAGATTTCCATTAGTTGGAAAAACAACAAAAGAAGGAAAATCATTGAATGTTCAAACGGAGGTAACACAATATATTTTAGATGAGTGTCATGTTGCTATGGTTCCATTTAAAGCTTTCGGAGGAACGGACCAATCTGAATGGTATAGAATATCTGTTGGAACTTTGAAACTGGAAGACATACCAATTATTATTGGGAACATTCGTAAAGGATTAGAACAACTACATTAATTAAAAATAGTAAGCAGTGAATGAAATGAATAAACATCATCATGCTATCATTATGGCTGGTGGAATTGGGAGTCGATTTTGGCCGCTAAGCAGGAATCAAAAACCCAAACAATTTATAGATATTTTAGGAACGGGTAAATCATTGATACAAATGACGTTCGATAGATTATGTCTTTGTGTTCCACAACAAAATATTTGGGTCGTCACGAATCTTGATTATTTCGAATTGGTTAAAGATCAATTACCATTGATAGAAAGCGACCGAATTCTTTGTGAGCCATCACGTAAAAATACTGCGCCATGCATAGCCTTTGCAGCTGCGGTATTAAAAGATTTAGATCCTGAATCATCTATGCTCATTGCTCCTTCTGATCATTTGATTTTAAACGATTTGCAATTTGTTAAAGACATACATGAAGGTTTTCAATTCGTTGAATCAACTCAGGGATTATTGACATTGGGCATTCAAGCATCAAGACCCGATACAGGATATGGTTATATACACTTTAATAACTATGAAAATCAATCGCATGATATTTTTCCAGTGGTTGCATTTGTGGAGAAACCCAATCATAATTTAGCATTACAATATTTAGAAAGCGGCAATTATTTATGGAATAGTGGGATGTTTATTTGGAAAACATCATCCATCATAAGCGCCATGGAAGAATATACTCCAGCAATTAGTGCTTTGTTTTCTGATTTTTCAATGGATCAACTTGAACTTATTTATGATCAGGTAGAATCTATTTCTATTGACTTTGCTGTGATGGAAAAATCCAAAAATGTATATGTTAAAACGGTTGATTTTGGTTGGAGTGATTTGGGTACATGGGGTTCCTTATATCATCTTAGTAAGCAAGATGACAGACAGAATGTAATTCATTCAGATAAGCAATTATTGTATGATGTGAACCAATGCATTATTCATAGTAATACAGATCAACTCATCGTAGTTCAGGGATTAAATGATTATATAATTATAAATACTGCAGATGTGTTGCTCATTTGTGAAAAATCAAATGAACAAAATATTAAACAAATGGTCGCAGATGCAGCAACTCATTTTGGGAAAAACAATTTTTCCTAATCAGAAGATTTTGATTTTTTTATACCATCATTAGGCTCCGTCATGAACATTGAAAAAAATAAATTAAATGTATTTTCCTTAACCATGATTGTGATTAGTCTGGTTATTGGAATGGGAATATTTAGAACGGCCTCTGATGCAGCATTAGCAGCGGGGACACCCGGCATTTTTTTTTGTGCCTGGATTTTTGGTGGGGTTATTGCACTATTTGGTGCACTCAGTTATGCTGAAATTGGCTCCAGGTATCCGATTATTGGTGGGTATTATAAAATATTTTCTTACGCCTTTCATCCATCTTTAGCCTTTGCTTTAAATTGTGTTATTCTTATTTCTAATGCCGCTTCCTTAGCAGGTGTGGCTTTAATTGGCACAGAATATATCGCTCCGGTATTATCTGATCATGCTATTTCGGATCTTGGTAAATCATGGATAGCCATGTCTGCTATTCTAACTTTTTATGGAGTGAATCTTCTGGGTTTGCGAATGAGCTCTAATACACAAAATGTATTGATGATCATTAAAATTGGGATGATACTCATATTAATTTTGTCTTTGTTTTTTATAAATCATTCAGCTGAACAAATTACAGAACAAGCAGTATCCTTGAGTTCCACTTCTATGTTAGGAGCATTTGGTGCGGCATTGGTTTCTGTTTGTTTTACATATGGAGGATATCAACAATCTATAAATTTTGGTGGGGAGGTTAATGACGCTAAAAGAGTTTTACCTCATGGAATCATTGTAGGGATATTCATCGTGATTATTCTTTATCTAACCGTTAATTATGCATATTATAAAATTATAGGTTTTGAAGAATTAAAACATGCGAAAGGTATTGCATCAATTATTGCTGAAAAAATATTTGGACCAATAGGAAAAACAGTTTTTTCTGTTTTGTTATTCACTGCTGTTTTAGCCTATGTCAATGTATTGTTGTTGAGTAATCCCAGGGTGATGTTTGCTATGGCGGATGATGGGATATTGCCAAAAATATTCCAGAAAAGGACTCAAGAGAAAGATGTTTTAATTGTAAGTTTAACAGTATTTACCTTGATTACGATCATTATACTTTTTTTTGCAAATACATTTGACAAAATACTTGGTTTTACGATGTTTCTAGACTCTATTGGAATGGCTACATCTGCTGCGACCTTATTTGTTATCAGAAAAAAAACAGCGCACCTGGACGGAACAGGAATTTATAAAATGAAATTATTTCCAATAGCTACATTAATTTTTATCAGTGCATATTTATTTGTCAGTTTTACGATAATTCGAAATACACCTTGGTTGGCGGGAATTGGGGCTTTAGTTTTTGTAGCATTTCTAGGTTTGTATTTTGTAATTAAAAAATGGAATATTAAATGAAAGACATATCTTATATTTTGAATGAATTGGGTGAGGATCGGGAAGATTATTTTAACGCGATTGCGCCACCCATAGTTCAAACCAGCAATTTTGCATTCAAACGAATTGCAGATCTCAGAGAACGGTTTAAAGATGAGTATGGAGGATATTTATATTCGAGAGGCTTAAATCCAACTGTAGATATTTTACGAAAAAAATTGGCAGCATTGGATGGTGCGGAAGATTGTTTGGTTTTTAATTCTGGAGCCGCTGCTATCTATTCTTCAGTTGTGCCTTTTGTATCTCATGGTGACCACATTATTTCTGTCAGAAAGCCGTATACCTGGGCTCAAAAATTATTTGACTTATGGTTGCCGAAGTTTGGTGTGACGACCACCTATGTTGATGGAAGGACTATTCAAAATATTGAGAACGCCATTCAAACCAATACAAAAATTATTTATTTGGAATCGCCCAATAGTTGGGATTATGCGATCCAGGATTTGAAACGTATTTCTGCACTTGCTAAGTCTAAAAATATTCTTACGGTTGTAGACAATAGTTATTGTACACCGATTTATCAAAAGCCCATTGAATTGGGAATCGATATTTCTATACAATCAGCAACGAAGTATATCGGTGGACATAGTGATGTGGTTGCAGGCGTATTGTGTGGTCCAAAAATATTGTTGAAGAAAATTTTCGATTTGGATTATTTATTGGTGGGCAATGGCATTCAACCATTCAATGCTTGGTTATTGATCCGTGGCATAAGAACGCTCCCAGTTAGATTAGAAGCCATATCCAAGACCACAAGATTAGTTATTGAATATTTAAAATGCCACCCGAAAATTGAAAAAGTGTTGTTTCCTTTGGATCCTGATTTTGATCAATACCTTTTAGCAAGCGAACAAATGCAAGGTGCTTGTGGATTGTTTTCTGTAATTGTAAGAACAGAAAAAGCTGAACACATAGAACGTTTTTGTGAGCAGTTAAAATGTTTTTTTATAGCCGTAAGTTGGGGAGGTTATGAGAGTCTGGTCATACCTAAAGTAGCTGGTATTGAAATAAATTCATTTGATGTTCATCAGGAAGATCATAGGATGATTAGATTTTATGTTGGTTTAGAAAGTGCGGATTATTTGATTAATGATTTAAAGCAAGCACTTGAATTTTTATAAATGAATTTGTATTAAGTAATTTATTTCATTTTTCAAATGCATTTTTAGAAGTTTTTTAGGATTTAATAATTTGTCAAATCTTAGTAGTTTATAACTTGCCCAATTTGTATTCTCGCCACCAAGACCAATGTCCATAAATAGCGATGAGTAAGAAAATAAAAAATTCAAAAGAAACAAAAATGATTTCTTTAAATGCATAGAGAAAAATACAAATAATATCAACGATAATCCAAATGATCCAATTTTCAAAATATCGTTTTGCCAATAGGGTATTCGCAACTATGCTTGCTATGGTTACAAAAGAATCAGTATAGGGATAAGCTGCTGGTTTTGTAAAAACCTGAGGCCAAATAGAATGAATGTTTTTTATAAAAAAGCCAAAGATTAAACTTAATCCCAATGTTCCAATGGTTAAAAATAGGATGTATTTTAATTCGAGTACTTTAATGGGAATATTTATTTTTTTTTCATAAATCCAATTATACCAGCCATAAATGCTGATTCCAAAAAAATAGACCTGTAAAAACATGTCTGAATAGAGTTGAACTTGAAAGAAGATAATAAAGAAAAGCATGATATTGATTAAACCAATGGGCCAGGTTAGGATATTGGATTTCGCGGCCAGCCAAACAGCAATAATTCCCGCTATAGTTCCGTAAAATTCTAAATAACTTATTGGATAGTCTAAAAGGGTGAAGAAGGTATTATCGATATAAAAATAGGACACTCATCGGTTTATTTGATCGATTAAAGATAAGATAATATTAAGGATAATTGCATCCCACCAGGGACAAATAATTTGGTTTTAAATATAATAAGAGTTTAATGTGTAAGTTGTTGTAATATAACTATATATTTGATTTTTTATAGCTTAAATTGTTTTTTTACTGCCCATGATAAAGGGAGACTTTTTCGAGCGATTGCTGGCATTCCCAATCAGGACAAAGTTTGACAAGTAGATTTTTAAGCCTACCTTTGTGCTCGAAAACAGCAAATTTATGAGCCAAAGACAAGATGTATACGTTGATTCTGAGATATCTGAATTGCTTAAAGTGATTATTCATGCACCTGATGCAGGAATTGATCGAATCACACCAAGAAGGGCAGGGGAATTGCTTTTTGATGATATTGTTTATTTGCCAGTGATGCAACGGGAACATGAGACGTTTGAGAATATTCTAAAGCTCTTTATTGGTAAGGACAACGTGCTTGAGACCTGCACTTTGATAAAGGAATCCTTAGACGCCAATGAAGCTTATAAAAAAGAACTCATACAGTTGATTAAGGATTTTGAAGAATTACCGGAAAGCACCGTTAAATTACTTTTTGAATTGCCGCATCATGTATTAGCTGATGTTTTGATTTCAGGTTATTATCCTGCCGAAGATCAGATTTTGTTTGACCCAATTCCTAATTTTATTTTTACTCGGGATATTGCGGTAATTGTCAACGAACATGTCGTCATTACCAAAGCATCTAAATATGTTAGACATCGTGAGAATTTATTGACCCGGTTTATATTTTATGCGCATCCCTATTTTGCACATTTAATGGAAGAAAATAGATTGATCAATTTGAATTTGGTGAATGAATTTCCACCATCCCGTAAAGGTGAACCCATTTCAATCGAGGGCGGAGACATTATGATACTCAATAAAGATTATTTATTGATAGGAAGTAGTGAGCGGACTACAGATCATGCACTTATGACCTTGAAGAATTTACTGTTCGAACGTGGCATCATAAAGAACGTAGTCGAAATAGAAGTTCCAAAGGAACGTTCATATATGCATATAGATACCTTGTTTACTCAGATTAATGAAAAACACTTTGTAGGATTTAAACCCATAGTAAAAGATGGATTGGGGTCTTATGTTACTGTATTTAGAATAACCGGAGAAGTGGTAGAATATCCTTCTGTTGTTGATTTTTTACATGCTGAAATTGATCCTGAAATTGAATTTATTTGGAGTGGTGGTGGCGAGTCACCCTATCAGGAAAGGGAACAATGGACCGATGGGTGCAACTTGCTAACGATTAGACCCGGTGTGGCACTAACTTACGATCGTAATCCTTATACGGAGAAGGCCTTTAGAGCTGCAGGATATCAAGTCATCCATGCATCAGAATTTATGCGTCAGGTCGAAGGTGGAGGCTTGGATGTAGCCGATATTAAGAATACCATTATTACCTTACCTTCAAGTGAGTTGTCAAGAGCACGAGGAGGAACTCATTGTATGTCTTGTCCTGTTTTAAGAAAGTAATCAAAAACCATTTATTTAATGTTTACACATACCACACAAGTTCGGGTCAGATATGGTGAAACCGACAAAATGGGTTTTGTTTATTACGGATATTATTCCCTGTATTATGAAATTGGTCGTGTGGAAGCTTTAAGATCTTTGGGATTGGATTATAAATCCATGGAAGATCAAATGCATATTTTCATGCCTGTAGTTTCATTAAATGTGAGATACCTGAGACCGGCACACTACGATGATTTATTAACTCTTGAGACCAGTATTATTAAATGGCCCAACACCAGTATTCAATTCGATACTAAAATTCTAAATGAGAAAGGGGACTGGTTAAATCAGGGTCAGGTAGTATTGTGTTTTTTGGATATAGCGTCCAGGAAAAGAGTGGAAATGCCGGAATTATTGATCCAAAAATTAAGTCCTTATTTTGAAAAATAAATGGAATGAATGGTGGAATAAATTTTTACAATGGCCTATCATAGTAAATATAGTGATATGGAGTCAGAACCATTCATTGCCGGGATTTCATGATGTAAGTATTTATACAACTTTAACTTTTATTCGAAATGAACTGAATAAAAATGATCTGAATACCAGAGCAAGTGCGATGTCCTATAGTTTTTTTTTAGCCTTGTTTCCATCATTGATTTTCTTATTTACATTAACGGCTTATTTTCCGAAGAGTTGGGATTTTTATTCTGCCATGGAGAATTCCATTATATCTGTAATGCCAGATCGAGCCCAAGATTATATTTGGAAAGATATAGTTAGTACCATTCGACCTAAAGCAAAGAGTGGATTATTATCCATAGGATTTATTTTAGCCTTAGTGTTTGCATCTAATGGTATGTTGACGATGATGAAAGGATTTGATAAAACATATAAATCCAGTTTTCGAAAACGATCGTGGACTCAGAAGCAATTGATTGCTATATTACTGACGTTCTTATTAGGTATATTATTGATTTTTTCCGTATTGATTTTAATTTTAGGTGGTCAGATTTTTAAATGGATATTTGGCATACTGCATTTAAGTAAATTGACAGTGATCGCAGTCAAATTTTTTCAATACTTGATTATTATCTTATTATTTTATTCCGTTATCGAATTGATGTATCGCTTAGCTCCTGCATTAAAGAAGCCATTTAGTTTCTTTTCTCCGGGTACTATTTTTGCTACTATAGGTTCCATCATAACTTCCGTTTTATTCGGATATTTTGTGGATCATTTTTCAACCTATCATAAAGTCTATGGTGCTATTTCAGCATTGATTATAACGCTGATTTGGATCCGATTGAATGTATTAATCTTGATTCTAGGATTTGAATTGAATGCTGGAATTATCATTAATAGAGATATAAGGCAATTGGCATTAATTCAAGATGAAGAAGATTAAGTTTAAAACTTTTTGCCATTGAAAACCTAATTATTCTAATTGTTTGACATGATTCCAAAATATTAACTTTCGTTGTAATTTACAACTTTTTGTTCTTTTTTCATGAAACATGATTGAGTGATCTTGCCTCAGCAAGAAATTTGTGATCCAAAATCACAAATTAACGAATGAACCGAAGCCTGTATCAGGCTGAGGGAAACCAAAAATTCTAGCCTGCCTGACTAGACGTCAGTCAGGCAGGGCTATAAAGTCTAAGCCTAAAATGATTCCATGAAACCTAAATTCAAAAAACTCGCCTTTGGCCTTCTTTCATTTGATTGGCATCACACTTGCTCATCTCGAATTCTTGTTCTTTTTTTTAAGCATAGTGTTGGGCTCATACAGTTTTGAATTTTTAACGGTTTCATTACATCATTTTTTAACGGCTTATCCCTTAAGGCCGATCCAAATTTCTACACCAACTCATTAATACAAAAATTCCTTGAATACAATTTACGAACAAGCTCAAAAATGTTCTAAAATTTTGAACAGTGCAAGGAGTTCTGAAGTTATGTTTTAGGAATTTAATGCATCAGTAAAAAACTGATTCAGGGGTAAAGCCACTTTATAACAATCTAAGATGTGTTGATCTAATTTGGGTTTCAATATCAATTCGCTATCAAATTCAAAGGTATAAAAAAAGGATTTATTATAGAGAAGCGCTTGTTTGTTTGCTGCTTCATTAAATTCTGCTGGAATCTTTTTATTTTTCTCACCTTGAATATTCTGATACAAAGCAACAAATTTTTTATCATGAATCAATTTATCAAATTCCTTTAAATGACTTGCAATGTAAGTTCTTATTTTTATTAAATTTTCTGTGCTAGGGGCATAAACGCCAGTATAAATATGAATTTTATCTGCCTTGAATTCCATGTACAATCCAGGGGTTTCAAAGTCTTTTTTGCCACCAGGAGAAATAGCAGCGGACATATGAGATTTGTAGGGTGTTTTATCTTTGCTAAATCGAACATCTTTATAAATTCTAAACACACATTCTTTGGCACTCGTGTTAAGATTAGGGTATGTTTTTTTTAGTAATTCAATCATTCTTTCTATGAATACATGGAAAGGAGCTTCTACATCAGATTTAAATCTTTTTTTGTTAGCATTGAACCATTCTCGATTATTATAAACTTCCAGATCAGCCAGAAAATTTAAAAATGCCGTCTTAAAATAGATCATATAAAATATTTATTAGGGTAAAACTACAATTGTTTCTGTTTTTACTCCCAATATTAGATCTTTACTTTTTATTTGCTAAAATATCTTAAAAAAGGAAAGTGAATAGTTGGTTTGATATTCTTCGGAAATAAAATGAATAATTGGGATGATTTATTCTTATAAAAATTTTACACCTTATGTGCATCCCACTGCTTTTGTGCACCCCATGGCAGTAGTGACAGGATGTGTTCGAATTGGGGCAGATGTTTATGTGGGGCCTTTTGCTGCGCTTAGGGGTGATTTTGGTGAAATCATTATTGAAGATGGCTGTAATGTTCAAGAGCACTGTATAATTCACATGTTTCCGGGTGTAAGTGTGCACCTTAAAACTAATGCGCACATTGGTCATGGAGCCATGATTCACGGGGCTGTTATAGGCTCTAATGTCCTTGTAGGGATGAACACGGTGATTATGGACGATGTTGAAATTGGTGATGAATGTATAATCGGAGCCATGTCATTCATTAAGGAAGGCACCAGAATTCCCTCTAGAAGTCTGGTGGTTGGGAATCCTGCGCGCATTATTAAGGACGTCAGCGATGAAATGATCCAATGGAAAACCAAAGGCACTCAATTATATCAGCAATTAGCCCGTGATTGTCACACAGAACTCAAAGAATGCCAAGCGCTCGATATATTTCCGGAGAATTGGGCAACGCCCAATGGAGCATATAGTAGTTGGAGACGAGGAAAATAATGAATTGTTATGTCAAAATCCATTAAAAAACATGTAATTATTCAAGTCCTTGCCCTGTAGGGGCAACCGATATTTAGCGACGGATAAAATCCGTCGCATATAATAGTAAATAAGTGTTTTTGGCGATATTTTTGCCTGATTTTTGCAAAAATAATGACAAAAACATAGTTGATTAATTACAATAAATACAAAAGCAATAATTATGAATCAATTTGTAAAAACGGATATAGATCAAGGATTGGCAACCATTACATTTTTTACTGAAGCGAGTAATTCATTGCCGGGTGTTATTTTAAAAGAACTTGTTGACCACATAAATGCAGCAGGAACGAATGAGGCTGTGAAATTAATCGTATTGCAATCTGGAGGCGACCGAACTTTTTGTGCCGGTGCGAGTTTTGATGAATTAGCCTCAATAAATGACATTCAAACAGGTAAAGTTTTTTTTATGGGTTTTGCTAATGTGATTAATGCCATGCGTAAGTGCCCTAAGATCATCATTGGTAGAATACATGGCAAAGCTGTTGGCGGTGGGGTAGGGTTGGCTGCAGCATGTGATTATACTATGTCTACAACGCATGCTACCGTTCGTTTGAGTGAACTTGCAGTTGGCATCGGTCCCTTTGTAATTGGACCTGTAGTAGAGCGCAGAATGGGTTTGAGTGCATTTTCACAGATGGCATTAAATGCCACGGAATGGCAGACTGCCGAATGGGCCAAAACCCATGGATTGTACCATGAAGTATTTGATACCTCCGCATTGCTGGATGATTATTTAAAACGATTCACGACTATATTATTGAATTCAAATCCCCTGGCTTTAAAAGAATTAAAAACAGTATTTTGGTCCAATACAGACCATTGGGATACTTTACTGGAATCAAGGGCAGCCATTTCAGGAGAATTGGTGTTGAGCCATTTTACGAAAGAAGCAATAGCAAAGTTTAAAGTAGGGTAAAGGAGGTTATGAGTAGTGATTTTTAAGGATTTTAAATTATGTGTAATTTAATAATACTTAAATTTATATATGCAGCCGGTTAATATTTGAAGAAGAATATACTTATATTTGTAATAGTTAAGAATAGTGCTAAAAAAATCTCATGGATTGATACCAGTAAGAGAGAAATCACTATAAGAAAAGCACAAAATGTCATTGATAGAAAAATTCCAGAATAATGAATAGAACTTATTTTTTAGCTCTAATCTTTTTTAGTTTTAATTGTAATAATAAATCTAGTAATTGGATTACAAAAGAAGAAGGCTATAGAGCTGGACTTTTAAATACCTGGAAATTTGAATCGACACAAGCATTTTTAAATAAAACTCAATATTGCTTCAATAAAAAGATAGATTTTACTGATTTAGATGTTGTAATGTATTCCTTAGTTCAAGTTGCTGATTATGATTTAAAAAAGCTATTTCTGAAGTCCATGAAGTATAAGTGGGATAAAATGTATATAATATATCACGAATTTGAAGCGGGCCTATATATTTCAATAACTTCAATACTACTTTTTGATGGCGAAAATTACATAGGATTTTCAATGGATTACTTTGACCGTAAAATTTACAGAGTAAATTCTATTACTAATTTTAAAATATCAGATATAAAGGTGACAGACGAATATAATGATCAGAATATTGTTATCATTACAGAGTATAATAATAGCTACAAGATTGTTGATAATAAGATATATATTGGAGCAAGACATGAGGAAGTTAGAGATAAATTATTGAAATTATATAGTAACTTAATGCTTAATCAATTTTAATTCAGTTTTTATTAAATGCTTATTCATGCCATAACTTTTTGATCCATATCTTTTTTGAATTAATAATATACCTGTCAACGAAAACTTTATCTGATTCATTATTTTGAAAATTATACTTAACAAAAGTCAAATATGTTATAGCAATAACTTATGGTACTACACGAAAACAAAATCCACCTTTATCATAAAAAAGCCAATTTGGTGAATTTGCATCTATTTTATTGTATAAAGTATCCTCACTTTCTTTTAGTAACTCTATATTGCCATTCTTTCCTGAATTCATATCTACACCAACAGTATAATAAACATGCCTGCATCTCCCTGGAAAATTTTCCCAAATTCCACATTTTTGAGTTAGAAAGTAATTTCCAGGATATTTAGGAATTAAAATATATTCTAATGTAAATGAATCATTAAGGAAAGCATATTGACCTTCTAGTAAGCTTTGCCCTTTCGATAAAATATATTCTTTATAATTTGGAGAATAACTGTAAAATATAAAATAGTCTGAAATCTTACTCCTACCGATTGTATCAAGGAAATCTATAACAGTGTTTGGTATAAAATCTATTTTACTCATATCATAATTCATATCAGTGTGAATTTCATGAACATTTTTTTCAAATTTAGAAACAAATCTAATTGTGTCTCCAATATGGTATTCTAATTGATATGGAATGATTTCCGCAGGCACATGAAATCTTTGAGGACATTCCTCATTACATTGCATACTGATTAATGTTGCAAAGATTATAAATACTAATAGAAACTTTGTCTGATTCATTTTTTTGGAAATTGCATTTTGGAAAAATCAATTATATTTAACTATAAGTTATTGAGAACTATCATATAAAATTTGGAATTTATTAATTTAATCTTGATTTCCATTCCCGTCGTTTGTAATTAATTTAACAAAAAAATGATTCGGGGATACATAACAATTCTGCTTTGCAAATCTGTGTTTCCATCTGCATGAACGCTTCAAATCATTATTGTATTGGATTTCAAGTATTTTAATGTTCAATTCTAATCATTTAATAGCTTAAGCCAAAGATCAAATATTAACTTGTAATTGGCAAGACCTTTTAAACCAACGCAGGGAACTTTTAAACGAACGTATGATTTTGCCTTAAAACTTAAAGCTAAGATCAAATCAAAGGATGGTTAATATCTAAATCAATTGTGCAACGCATATAGTCTTGTCACATCTCTTCCACTAAGAGAATGGACGAGATATGTTCCACATCTATTCCGCGCCTATTCCACGTCTATTCCACGGCTTATCCTCGACTATGCTTCTCTTGCGACAAGACCCTGTTTTGTCCTAAAATTAAATCAATAAACCATTTCAAAGCTAAATGAAGACTCTAAATTTTCAGTAGTTTAAAGATTTAATCTGACTTTTTACAAAACCTTATTTTTTTGTGAAGTAAAATATGATTGAAATATTAATATGATAAAGTTTGTGTATTGGAGAATAATATTCTTATTTTTGTAGAAGTAAGTTTACGGTAAAAAAGTTGATGTAGCTTTTCTAAGGTTGTTTTATTTTTATTAACTCACATCAAAAGTACAGTTTATTTGTACTTTTGATATTTCAATTTATACTCATTATGAAGAGGTTACTTTTTTTTCAATTCGTTGCTTTTTTTACATTACATTTTTCATACACTCAAAATACTTCTTGGGAATTCATCAATCATTCAAATAGATGCGATCTATTAAACGATGTATTACTTGATATAGATGGAAATTATAATGGGTTAGTTGAATCGTTTGACTATCTAAATCTATACGATAGCTCTGAATTCTCTCAAATAAAAATTATGAAAATTAATCCTTATGGTAAAAAAATTGATGAAAAAATAATTTTATCATCTAATTATAACTATCATCCAAGAAGTATTTTCAAAATGAAGGATAATTATTTTATCACTTGTATTCATTATAAAAAACCTGTGTTTTATAATATGGATTTTATATTATTCAAATGTGATTTAAACTTTAATATTATAGATAGTATTAGTATCAATTATCCCGAATTTAGTATACCTAATAGTTATTCTCAAGTAATCAATGATACATTATTATGTATTTTAGATTTAAATCACTTGAATAAAATTACAGCTGCAACCGAATTCATTCAAATAGATCATGATGGGAAATTAATTAAAACACATCGTGAACGAGAACCAAGTCAGAATTATGGGCCTCATACTATATCAAGTTCATTAGACAATTCAAAATATATGGCAATGGGAGATGTATTAATGATCTTGGATAAGAATTTGAATTTGGTTAGTATAGATAGTTTTATTAGTCACGAACACAGGTATTTTATTACAACTAACTCTACCACTTTACTTAGATGGTCAGAAAAAAAGTATTTAATGGCTTCTGTTTCGTGGGAATTTACAGCAGATCTTCATTTGTGGTTTATTGATAATAATTTTAAACCTATTAAGAGTGTTTTAGATAGAACAGACACAACGAATGATTTTTGTGCATGGAATGGATCAATAGCCTATTATAATAGGAATAGCATTTATACAGCCGGCACTTCGGGGCCTTCAGTATTTCCTTTTGATTCCAGTGCAGTGTTTATAACTAAATTGGATTCAAATCTAAATGTAAAATGGAAGAAAGTATTTGCTTTAGATAATTATTATGCATTATTCAAAATATTGCCTACGGCTGATGATGGATGCTTGGTTGGTGGATGGTTTAGCACTATTACACCGCATGTGTATCCGAAATATGAGGCTTATTTTCTAAAAGTAGATGCTGATGGCAATGTGACAAATACTGATGATGAAACCCATATTAATTGGGAAGCCATGATATATCCCAACCCATCACCAGGAAGTTTTAAATTTGATGTAATAGATGATTCTGGAATCAGTTATAGAGTGGACATTATTGACTTGCAGGGCAAGATCGTACATTCTTCACAGAATCAAACTAATAACAACACTATAAATCTCAATTTCTTGCCTTCTGGAATGTATACTTATAATTTGTTCAGAAAGGATGCTCTTATAAGTTCTGGCAAATGGATTAAGCAATAGGGGAATACTATTAATCTATTTTATAAAACACTTTTGAATTGAATGCAGTTCCATTCATTAATGCATAAATCTGATACATTCCAGCAGGTAGTGATGCTATGTTGATGGTTGATTGGTGGTCTAATTTTTCGTAGTGTACTAGTTTTCCGGATGCGTTTGTAATCCAAATGCTTAATGTTTCAATATTTACATTCGGAGATATGATGCTTATTTTATGAGTTGCAGGATTGGGTGATAGGATCCATTCGAATTTATTTTGTTGCGCTGAACTATTGGGTTCTTGGACCTGAGTAGATTTATTTTTTATAAGTTGTACATTAATAATATATGGATTGGCTAGGGTCAAACTTGCTTTGTTTTTTTCGAATGGATTAGCTTCATTTAATGGATTGTAAATGCCACCAAAGATATATCCCAACCATGTACTATCTTTTTGAATTGAATCTAAATTAATAATCTTATTTCTAAAATTGGGTAGTTGGGGATTCAGAAATATTTCTGAATTGGTACCTAGATATGCAGGCATTTTTTCTTTGAGTAATGTTTCTTGAAATGTTCCATCAGACATTCGGGAAATGCTGCTGATAGATTTTACAAATGGAACAAAAGGATCTCTCACCACTTGATCTAATGTATCTCTATAATATTCCGCCATGCCTCCAAAAAAAACTTTATGCATTTCATTCTTGATATCCGAATAAAATCCAACATGCGGACAAGTGTAATTGGTGAAGCGCTGATTAAAATTCGGGATGTCTTCATAGCCATTATAATTTACCGCAGCAAGATTCATGAAGGGCCTATTTTCATTCACTAAAAATACGCCTGCAAAACACATTAATTTTTCATTCCTGTCTTGCATAATAAATGGAGATAAATTAAAATCCCGTCTGTGGAAATTAAACTCATCTACAATTTCTTTTTTGAAATCTATGGATAGGGTATCACCTGAAAAATCTATATTGAATATGCGACATGCTGAAGTATATCTTTGATTGACGACTAAAGAACTGTCTTTATAAATGCCTTCAAAGCGATGACCACCAGTCAAGTAATACAATTGATCTAACACTTCTAATTGTCCTCCAGCCACAGCGAATGTGTCATCAATGATTTGTTTGAATGCAGTACCGATATTTTGATTTGATGCTATTGCTTGATCCAGCTTGGCTAAATTAACTGTTATCAGACTGGGATAGGTTTTGTATGCACCTGTTTTAGATTGTCCATAACCACCAATGATCATTAATTGATTGTTGACTTGAGTAAATGCAGCATTGGCAGCGCTAAGTGGTTCAATCATTGATGGTGACAATGAATCCAAAGAATATTGAGTTATGGTTTGAGTTTTAGTGTTCCATCGATAGATTTGATCATTGGAAAACTTGTTCTCGAAACCACTGTTTTTATCATGTATGCCATCTAGTCGACCACCAAACATGTAAATGGATTCATTGAAAATTCCATAAGTAAAAGAATGAATATTAGGCCAATTTGGAATGCGAAATGTGTCAGTTGAAATGGAATAATTAAATTGGCTATAAATCGAAATATGCAGTAAGTAAATACAGTATATAAAAAGCTTTTTTTTTGATTTCACTTCAATAGAACTTTTGAAAATAGTGTTAAACTAAAAACTACCATTTTTCTTTGGGTAGCACTGTCATGCCAAAAAAACGTCGTATGCTATACTTACCTGTGCCGTGTACCAATACATGTATTAATCCTCCGGTTATAGCTATGTTTTTCATAAAAAAAATGGAATGTATGTTTTGAACTTCAGGTGGATCATTCCAAAATGAAAACACAATAAATGTAACCGGGATCCAATAAATAAGCAGTAAGGTTACTGCAAAAACAGGTCGGTAACCTATGAGTAAAAAAGCTCCTCCAATAAATAAACAGGTAATCGTGGCAATTAATAGGAAATCTTGTTGCCAGGTTAAACCGTACTCCGTCATGGTGGACTTAGTTCGATCAAAAAATTTCAATGACGTAAAGGCTTCAAACAAAAATATGGTGGACAGAAACATCCTAGCTAGTAAATCAAACAAATCTCTCATGATTTAAATAAAATGAAAAAAATAAACTCTAGGATGCTTACACAGTGGCATTAGGCAGAAAAAGACTGGCCACATCCACACGTTTCTTTAGCATTTGGATTGACAAAGGAAAAGCCCCTGTTGTTTAATCCCTCAACCCATTCAATTTGCATACCAACCAAATAGAGTGAGTGTGCTTTTTCCATAAATACCTGAAGACCATTAATATCATATACCTGGTCGGCATCTTTCATGGTGTCGAATCCCATGACATAACTAAATCCAGAACAACCTCCTCCTTTGACTCCAACTCTAAGGCCATGATTATCAGGTATTTGTTGTTCTTCCTTGATGCGTTTAAGTTGAGCCATCGCGGATTCTGTAATAATGATGGGTGTTTCGGTAAGGACTTCCATGATTTGATTTAATTTACAACAATAAACACAAATATAACGTTTTTTGTTCGTGCCACGCTCAAAATAGCAGGCTTAGTTTAATTTTGTGTCACCTAAACAAGTTGTATGGAGTTTTTCTTGGAATTATTGAAATTAATATTGCCTTCTTTTATTGTCTTTTTGACCGTTTTTTATATGTTGAGAATGTATTTTCAACATGAGCGGCTTCTGAGAAAAAGTGAATCTCAAAAAGCACATCGGGAGTTTTCATTGCCTTTGAGATTACAGTCCTATGAACGATTGGCACTTTTTATGGAACGAATCAAGGTTTCCAACCTTTTGTTGCGTTTCCAATCCAAGGATATTTCAGCAAAACAATTGGTGAATACCATGATGCTGGCGATCCAACAAGAATATGAACACAATTTGGTCCAACAAATATATGTCAGTGACAAACTGTGGGAAATTATCTGTCTGTCCAAAGATGAAGTGCTGTTTTCATTAGATGCCGCAGGTCAGGCATTGGTGAATGAGGCAGATGCTTCTAATGCAGGTACTTTAATACTTAATCAAGCTTCACAAAGTGCAGATAAGGCCATTGAAACTGCTTTATTGGCGATTAAAAAAGAGATCCATTTATTGTTGTAAACGATGGGTTAGTCCTGTAGGGACGACTCATTTTGTTGCAGTGGATAAAATCTACTGCAAATATTAGTTGCAGTAGAGTAAAATGGCTTGTGAGGTAATGCGATTGCTTTCATGACCAGCTCTATCCTTAATAAATAATTCGAATAGAAGTGTATCGGTTGGGTATTGTGGCGGTGCAGAACAAGGCGGAATATTATCTTTGAATAAACAGCAGGTGGTATAAATCAATATTTGCATACTGCCTTCCAATGAATTCCCATTGGTATTGGAAAGCTCTGGAATTTTGTAACTGTCTAATAGTAAACCAAGTCTCTTATCATAAAGAAAAATATCCTTTTCGCTGCCATTGGCTGAGTAAGCCAAATCGCCATCGCCATCTTGAAAACTAAATGTCAACCACAATGAATCCTGATTTAAGTCACCCTGTACTAAAGAAGATTTAGTTACACTTACATATTTAATGCTCGGAATAATAGAAAAGTCATCAGTCGATTGGCATGACCACATCAAAGTAAATGCACAAAGAATAGTTATTATTCTAAACATCTACAATGATAAGAAAAAAAGTGAATATATGCAGTAATTATTGCAAAGGTCAAGCAGGAATCAAATGAATAATTTTTAATCGATCTAACAATTTAAGTATCTGAAAAGATGGATCAAACTCAAACCACTTCTGTGCAAAATTCGCGGAGGTGGGATATTTATGATGATTGTTTTGGAATAATTCGCCCATCAATAAAACACCCCATGGTTCTGAATTATGGGAATGATCTCCGTTTTCATAATTTTGGTATCCATATTTGTGGCCACACCAATTGACCACAGCTCCCTGAACAGGACCCATTAGATAATGAATAGGCAATAATAAAAGCCAAAAATAGCTCAGATCAAAATGATGGATCAGAAATACATAGGTTGCTGTATATAAAATAGCCCATGCAATTCTTACCAAATAATGATCTCCGAATTGATCTAATTTAGTCCAAATAGGAAGGTCATTACAAAACTTTGAAGCTGCAGTTAATTTACCTGACACAAAACCATTGTAAATGTTTCGCGTATGGATCATCATACCAAAAACATCTTTGAAAAAATAAGGTGAATGCGGGTCTTCTTTAGTATCACTATACTCATGATGCATCCGATGCATTACAGCATAGGCTCTTGGAACTAAATAGGAAGATCCTTGTGAAACCCAGGTAAAAAAATAGAACACGCGCTCTACTGTTTTACTGGCAGTAAACATTTTATGAGAAGCGAACCGATGTAAAAAAGAGGTGTGAAAAAATAAGGAAACAAACCAATGTCCAAAAAACAAGAGAAGAATATATATCATGATTTACTACTATCAAATGGGTTATTAAAAAACGTCGCAAATTTAACATCTAAAGTGGTATGATGTTCAATTTTCGATAACTTTATATGATGACGTAGAATAATTGCATTTGGAGGAAAATAATACACTTCATTTGATAAAATCAGGCACTGAACCGTTGAAAATTTATAATATTAAATAAATAATTATATATAACATACAGATTAATAATTGTAAATAATATGTTATTATCTTAAATAGCCTAAATTCTCTAAGACTTTCGAAGTATTTTTGCATTTTAATTAATTGCTCCTTAATGAATAATATAAGAAATATAGCCATCATCGCTCACGTAGATCATGGAAAAACTACTTTGGTGGATAAAATCATGCACCAAACTAAGCTCTTTAGAGATAATCAGGAAACTGGTGAATTGATCCTGGATAACAATGAGTTAGAGCGCGAAAGGGGAATTACCATTTTAGCAAAGAACGTTTCTGTTCGATATAAAGATGTCAAAATCAATATCATCGATACACCTGGTCACTCCGACTTTGGAGGTGAGGTGGAACGTGTATTGAATATGGCTGACGGTGTTGTTTTGTTGGTGGATGCATTTGAAGGTGCTATGCCTCAGACCCGTTTTGTTTTGGCTAAGGCCTTAGCTATGGGTAAGAAAGCCATAGTAATCATCAATAAAGTGGACAAACCCAACTGTCGTCCTGAGGAAGTTCATGATCAGGTTTTTGAGTTATTCTTTAATCTTGAAGCTACAGAAGATCAATTGAACTTTCCGACTGTGTATGGATCCTCCAAGCATGGATGGATGAGTTCTGATTATAAAAAACCTACTGAGGATGTTACCTATTTGTTGGATGTAATTATTGATAAAATTCCCGCACCAAAGGTTTCAGAAGGAAACTTACAGGTAATGATCACATCACTTGATTATTCTTCTTTTATTGGAAGAATTGCCATCGGTAGGGTATTGAGAGGATCTATAAAAGTGAATCAACCTGTATCGCTTGTTAAACGAGATGGAAGTATCGCAAAATCAAGAGTTAAAGAATTATATACGTTTGAAGGATTGGGTAAAGCGAAAGTCGAATCAGTTCAAGCGGGGGATATTTGTGGAGTTTTTGGAATTGATAATTTTGAAATTGGTGATACGATTGCTGATTTTGACAGTCCTGAAGGATTAACACCCATTCAGGTTGATGAACCTACCATGTGTATGTTTTTCACGATCAACAATTCGCCATTCTTTGGTAAAGAAGGAAAATTTGTCACTTCAAGGCATATCCGTGAGCGATTGGAGAAAGAATTAGAGAAAAATCTAGCCATGAGAATGGAAGATACAAGTTCTCCGGACTCTATGCTTGTTTATGGTCGTGGGATATTGCACTTGTCCATACTTATTGAAACCATGAGACGAGAAGGATATGAATTGCAGGTAGGGCAACCGCGTGTTATTATAAAAGTCATTGATGGTGTGAAATGTGAGCCGGTGGAATTACTTACCATTGATGTGCCTGAAGCATTTTCCGGTAAAGTGATTGAACTTATCAGTCAGAGGAAGGGAGAAATGACAGTCATGGAACAAAAAGGTGACCTTACACACATAGAATTTAATATTCCTTCCAGAGGTTTGATAGGATTGAGAAATATGTTGTTGACAGCTTCGGCAGGTGAAGCTATTATTGCCCATAGATTTAAAGATTTTGAACCTTGGAAAGGTGCAATTCCTTCAAGGGTAATGGGAGTTTTTGTTTCCAAAGAACAAGGTGCTTGTACAGCCTATTCAATAGGTAATCTACAGGATCGCGGTGCATTCTTTGTCGACCCAGGAGATCAATTATACACGGGTCAAATTATTGGAGAGCACATTCGACCAGGAGATTTAGTTGTAAACATCATTACCAGTAAGAAATTAACGAACATGCGTGCATCAGGTAGTGACGGCACAACGCATATCGTTCCTAAGCGTAATTTTTCATTAGAAGAAGCGCTTGAGTATATCCAAGAAGACGAGTATGTAGAAGTTACACCAAAATCCATTCGTATGAGAAAGGTGGTACTTGACGAAAACGAGCGTAAAAAATCACAAAAGCAGGTGGAGTCAATGGCATAAGCCATGTGTTTCTTTACGGTTAATCTTTTAGGATCTTGAAATTTAATTTTGAAGAGATATTACAATATATTCATTATTGTATTCTAGATTTTTAAATTTGATTGCAGTCAATTATTTTCAGGATATTAAATTCATATTTCCATTAATTGGCTAAAGATTAATAATACTTTCGTTTATAGTTTTTTTTCAAATATTCTAAACGTATTTATGAGTACAAACTTATAGCCCTGAAAGGGTTAGATAAATCAGCGATGGGTGTTAACCCATCGATATTTAATAAATACCTCCTAAGAGCCCTGAAAGGGCGCAATATATTTTATACTAATGTGATTTATCCCACTATAACTGTAAAAAAAATTTCAGAGGAAGGGCCTAGTTTTTTATTTAAAGTCTAAGGTTCAGTGCAATGGAGGTGCCGTATGCCATAATATACTTCGCCCTTTCAGGGCTTAAAGATTAGATTAGAGTCTTTTCAAAGGGCTTTGCCCTTTGTTGATTTATTCCGCCCTTTCAGGGCTTAAAGAATGGATGTGAGTTTGTTTCAAATGGCTATGATCTTTGTTGATTTATTTCGCCCACTCAGAGATAAGTGCTATGAAATGTATTATATTAATAGGGTCAATGTCAAGCTTTTAAAATTTAACAAAGTCGAATTTCTTAAAAGGTTTTTGAACATTGAATGTCAAATTAGAAAACATTTTCATGATCTAAAATCAATTAATTAAGAGATCAATTCGTAGACATATTCAGATCATTCAGCATATTGGCTAAAGGATCTCGGATTGCAAGCCTTTGATCATGCCATTCTTTTTGTAGAATTTGATGATGGCAGAGATAATGTAAGGTCATCTCGCGCCATAATAAAACATCCTGCTTTTCGATTTCCATCATTTCCATTAGTAATTCAGGCGTGGGAAATTGATTCATTACTTTAATAAAAGCTTTCTGTGACATATCGCTCTCCATATCGATAGATCCTGAAGTCACAAACCAATCCGTAACTGGCTTGTAAATGTCGGGGCCGTTTTTTTTCTTTTTCTCTATAGGAGGAAAAATGATTTCGCATTCTTCTTGAATGGCTTCGTTGAGGATTTCTAAAGCTACTTCGTAAGTTCCTTTTTGTTCGCCTTCATAGACGAGTTCCAATTTACCAGTAATGGCTGGAATGATCGAAAGTAAATCAATAATCCGGGCAATGCCCTTGGTTTCACCATTAATCAACATTCGTCTTTCAATAGCACTATATAATAATTCTAAAGCTGATATAGTAAGCCTGGCAGATACGCCACTTTTTTCATCAACCAATTCATGTTCCCTGGCGACAAATGCTATCTGTTCAATCATATTTAAAATGGCCTCAGGGATTCTGATAGACGCTTTCAAATCAGGTGCTATTTTAGCCTCTTGCTGTGTAATCAACCTGGAAATTTCTAACTCATCAGGATAGTGGGTGATGATTTGACTTTCAATTCTGTCTTTTAATGGGGTAATAATGCTTCCGCGGTGCGTATAATCTTCCGGATTTGCAGTAAATACAAACAATATATCCAATGGCATTCTAACTTTAAATCCACGAATCTGTACATCACCTTCTTCCAGAATATTAAATAGGGAGACTTGAATTCGTGCTTGTAAATCAGGTAATTCATTGATCACAAAAATGGAGCGATTACTTCTCGGTATAAGCCCGTAGTGTATACTTTGTTCATCTGCAAAGGACAGTTTTTGGTTGACTGCTTTTATAGGATCTATATCGCCAATTAAATCAGAGACCGAAACATCAGGTGTTGCTAGTTTTTCAACATATCGATCTGTTCGATTGATCCATTCAATGGGTGTCTGATCACCCAATTGTGCAACCATTTTTTTTCCGTATGCACTGATTGGATTCAATGGGTCATCATTTAATTCTGACCCTGCAATAATGGGAATTTCATCATTCAATAAAGTGCAAATTTGTCTTGCGATTCTTGTTTTAGCCTGGCCTCTTAATCCTAGAAACAAAATATTGTGTTCACTCAATAATGCGCGTTGCAAGTCAGGTATTACGGTTTTGTCATAGCCATAAATGCCTTCAAATAGTTTTTCTTTAGAACTTAATTTAGTGATTAAATTCTTTCTGATTTCATGTTTAATTGAGCTTGATTGATACCCACTTTTTATAAGTTCTCCCAGGGTTTTAATGCTATTATTGTTTTTTTTCATCTCTGTAATTGATTAATATTTGTTCACCTAATCCGTCTAATGCAGTATAAAATGCTTTGCCTTGATTAGCCTTTGAGAAAGCTTCTACAAATTCTATTAAAAATGGATCTGTAGCCACCATAAAAGTGGTAATGTCTATTCCAAGTTTGCGGCACTTGGTTGCTAGTGCCAGCGTACGATTTAATATTTGTCGATCGAGTCCAAAGGAATTTTTATAATATTCATTTCCTTTTTTTATACAGGTGGGTTTGCCATCTGTGATCATCATTATTTTTTTGTTTGGATTTTTTCTTTTATTCAGCAAATTGATGGCCAACTCAAGTCCTGCTACTGTATTGGTATGAAAAGGACCAACTTGCAGATAGGGAAGATCCTTGAGTTCAATTTTCCAGGCATCGTCGCCAAAAACGAGAATATCTAAAGTGTCTTTTGGATAAAATTGGATTAACATTTGAGCCAATGCTAAGCCAACCTTTTTAGCAGGTGTGATTCGATCTTCGCCGTATAAAATCATAGAGTGAGAAATATCAATCATGAGTACGGTACTCGTTTGACTTTGATCAAAAGATTGTTGGATAAACAGATCATTTTCTGTTAAAGAAAATTGATCGTTGTATGGATTCATCATCGCATTTTTGATCGATTCCTGAGCATTGATTCGCTCTAAGTTGTCCCCAAACTGATAAGGTTTGAGATCGCCTGACCATTCATCACCTTTGCCTTGCTTATTGGTATTGTGTCTGCCCGGTTTAGCTTTTAAAATGTTCCCAAAAAGTTCTTCAAACGCGCCTTTTCTCAAGGCAAGTTCCATTTTAGAGCTTAGTTTAGTGGTCTTTTTTAGATTTCTATGATCGGTTCGAATGTATCCCTGGCTTTCCAATTCTCGTAAGAAGTCAGCCATTCCGTAATTTGGAGTGGTAAACTGAAATTTGCGATCCAATTCATGAATCCATTGTATAGATTCATTGATATCCCCGCCTGTAGCCAATAAAAGATCTTTTAAAATTCTAAATAATTCATCAAATAAGCTCTTAATATCCCCGTCCACAAGAGAAGCATTAAAACTTATGCCATGAATTGGTTTATTTTGCTTTGATTTCATAGATTTATATTGCCTAGATACAAACGAATTATATTCTGAATCGTTTAGAATTGGTCAATCATTTCTTTTTGGAAATGGGAATGGCTTAATTGTTACATTTGCATTCATTTTATAATTATTTAGGGCATGAGGGTTTTTAGTATCATTTTTTTGTTTTTAAGTCTTAGTTTATCAGCTCAAAAGGGCGATATACGGGGAAATGTTTATGATAAAGCTACTGGTGAACCGATTGCTTTTGCTACCGTTTTTCTTGCAGGTACGTCTTATGGTACCACAACAAATTCATTGGGTTTTTATACCATAGCAAGTGTGCCAAAAGGTGATTATCGCCTCGTTGTGAACTATATAGGTTATGACAGTGCCAGTTTTTTATTGACCTTACAAGGTAATCAAATTATCAACAAGCAGGTTGCGCTATCTGAAACGGGTTTTACCTTAGGGGAAGTAAGTATTTCAGGAAAAAAGGAACAAGCCAGAACTGAAGTTAAAATCTCATCTATTTCTGTTACACCTAAGGAAATAAAAGCCTTGCCTTCTACAGGTGGTGAAGCTGATATTGCTCAATATTTACAGATTATACCGGGAGTTATAAGCACCGGTGACCAGGGCGGTCAAATATACATAAGGGGTGGGTCACCGGTTCAGAACAAAATATTGTTAGACGGAATGACCATTTTTAATCCCTTTCATTCTATTGGAATTTTTTCTGTTTTCGAGACCGAAGTGATAAGAACCGTAGATGTACTTACTGGAGGTTTTGGTGCAGAATACGGTGGGCGGGTGTCGGCCATAGTCGATATGAAAACAAGGGAAGGGAATAAGACCAGATTTTCTGGATTAGCTACGGCTAGTCCTTTTATGTCTAAATTATTGTTAGAAGGCCCTATTTCCAAATACAGAGAAGGTAAAAGTGGTAGTACATCTTTTTTAGTAACAGGAAAGAAGTCTTATATAGCTCAGACTTCACCTGTTTTTTATAAATATGCAGTGGATAGCGCCACAGGAAAATTGCCATTTAATTTTACGGATATTTATGGTAAGTTTTCTACCATAAGTGGAAATGGAAGTTTTTTAAATTTATTTGGATTTAATTTTAAAGATCAAGTGAATTACACCGATCTGGCAGATTTAAATTGGAATGCCGGCGGTGCAGGTGCAAGTTTTAAATTAATACCAGGGTCTTCAAGTATTATTATCGGTGGTAACGTAGCTTATTCAAAATATTTAATAACGCTGGATGAAATTAAGGCTGAACGTAGATTAAGCCAAATCAATGGATTGCAGGCGAATTTGGATTTTAGTTATTTTAATCGCAAGTCAGAGATTAAATATGGAATAGAATTTAATGCCAATTCAACGGACTTTAGATTTACAAATTTCTTAAAAGTTCCAATAACTAAAAAAGATAATAATACTGAAGTTGCCGGTTATCTGAGGTACCGTTATGCATCTAAAATATTTGTAATAGATCCAAGTATCAGATTTCAATATTATGCATCTTTAAGTAAAACCAGCATAGAGCCTAGATTTGGACTTAAAGTAAATGTTACCAATGATTTTAGACTCAAAGCTGCGGGTGGTTTGTATTCACAGAATTTGATGAGTTCTGTAAGTGAACGAGATATTGTCAATCTTTTTGTGGGCTTCATTACAAGTCCAGATTTAATTTATTCTTCACATGCTATTGGAGGATTTGAATATGATATTACTTCGAATACGGATATCAATGTAGAAGGATATTATAAAAAATTCACATCCCTTTACAATCTTAATCGCAACAAAAGAACGGTTCAGGAATCAGATTATACCAAAGAAACGGGAGATTCCTATGGGATAGATTTTTTAGTAAAATCATCGTGGGTTAATTGGAGATTATGGTTAGGTTATTCTTTAGGATTTGTGAATCGGGATGATGGGAAGCAAAAATTTCCGGCATTATTTGACCGAAGACATAATATGAATGCAGTTTTGGATTATCAATGGGGTAGAGCTAAATGTTGGGAATTGGGACTAAGGTGGAATTTAGGTTCTGGTTTTGCATTTACTAAGATCCAAGGATTCATCGGAGACAATAAAATACCAAATGGCTTGGATACTAAATTTGGAATTGATAATCCGGATATCGGTATTGTGTATTCTGATAAGATCAATTCAGGAAGATTGCCATATTACCATCGATTGGACCTTTCATTAAAACGTAGAATTGATATTACTAAAAATATTAATTTTGAAATCGTAGCCAGTGTTACGAATGCTTATGATCGCAAGAATATTTTTTATTATAACGTAGTGGAAAATAGAAGAGTGAATCAGTTACCGATCTTGCCTTCAATATTAGTAGCCTTTCATTTTTAGAAAGGGGATCACAACTATTTACAGTTTTTTAAAATAAGTTCTATGTCTTTTAGAGCATAGGGTTCTGAATGCCACCATTGTGAATTAGCATAATTTAAAATATTGCAAATCTGAATAGCATTTAAAATATTATTTTCAGGCATTTCCATATCTCCATGTCTGGTCTTATAAGTAAATGTCTCTGCATTATGAATTCCTTTTCTAATGATGCAAGGCAATTGATTTTTTACACTATAAATAAATGTAGTATCTTTTAAAGAAGGATATAATTGATTTAATCCTTCTGCTTCATGCCCATGACAACCACTACAATGTATATCAAACAATCGCTTGCCCTCTTTGAACTGTTCCGTAGAATAAGTACATGATATGATCATTAAAAAAATAACGTTAATGCCTACCCATCTCATGTTGTAATAATTTGATATCGTCAATAAATCGGTTTACGTCCTTTTCATCAGTGCCAAGAGAAAAAGATCTGATGTGATGGGCAGTATCTACTAAAAGTATCCAGCCACTATGATCTATTCCACCAGGTGCTGTAGGATCATCCATTGCTGTACTTAAAAATCCATTGGCAATATTTTTAGTATCATTGTATTCGTTTCCTCTTAATAGATGAAAATTATTATTTTGTACACCTAATTTTGATTTATATTGTTTTAATCTAGGGATGGTGTCTTTTCTGTGATCCAAACTAAAACATATATAAGCTAATTGACTATCTCCTTTAAATGTTTCTTCGAGTCGCATCATGCTTCGCATGACTTTTGGGCAAATCGTTTGACAAGATGTAAAGAAAAATGTGGCTAATAAGATGTTGCCTTGCAATGATTTTAAACTAACCATTTGGCTATCCTGATTCATGTAATCGAAATCTGGAACTTTTGCATATACTGTATCGCCTAATTCGAAGTATCGATTTCCTAATATTGGAAGTTTTTTGTCCTTACAAGAAGTTACAATTAGGAGAAACAATAATGAAGGTATTAGAAAGCGCATAAAACTATTTTAAAGAATAACCGATATGTTGTGTTTTGGTTTAGATTGATATGATCTTAACTATCCATACTTTTTCGTCCATATATTTTACAAATCGGACATTGTTCCTTTATGTGCCCTCTTGCGGGACAATAGGTACGTCCAAAATATATAATCTGTAAATGCAATTTATTCCACAGAGATTCGGGGAATAATTTTTTAAGGTCTTTTTCAGTTTGGGTTACATTTTTACCTGTACTTAATCCCCATCGATAAGCCAATCTGTGGATGTGAGTATCCACAGGAAAAGCAGGAACACCAAAAGCCTGAGACATAACTACAGAAGCTGTCTTATGGCCTACTCCAGGTAATGCTTCTAGTTGGTTGAATTGATTTGGTACAATGCCGTTATATTCTGTTACAAGAATGGATGACAATTGATAGATAGCTTTGGATTTAGCAGGAGATAGCCCACAAGGCCTTATGATATCTTGTATCTCTTCCATACTATGTTGAATCATATCAAATGGATTGGACGCCATTTTAAATAGTATAGGAGTTATTTTATTGACTCGTTCATCTGTGCACTGTGCCGATAATAAAACAGCTATTAGCAGCGTGTAAGGATCCTTGTGCATTAATGGAATCGGTACCTCCGGAAAAAGCAACTCCAAAATTTCACTAATGTGTTTCGCTTTTTCTTTTTTAATCGACATATTCTTGTTGAAGTGAAATTAAGAAATTCATGATGTCCATTTCATCCGGATAATCAAGAAGGCCTGGTAATTGTGATGTGCCGAAAGGGGTAACAAGTATGAAATCTAAGTTTTTATTGGATACAATGCATTGTAATTTGTTTGCATGTTCAGCAATCTTATGCTTAAGATCTTCTTCATCTAAATAGTACTCAAAATGGATAGTGGCAAGTGGAGACCCCAATTGTGTGTTTTCAATGAATAATATAGTTTCGCCTTGTAAAAAATGTACTGGATTTATTAACGAAATGGCTAATTGAAAATCATAATTATTCTGAAATTTAGTGTGATTTCTAACATAAGAATAATGGCTGTCTAAGGTTTTTAATAATGGAGAAAAATCATAATTAAAAGGCACATAAATTTTACTTACATTTCTACAACCGAGCCCGTAATAGTAAAAAATATCTTTTCCCAATTCAATGAAATCAAATTCAGTTTCATCCCCATTTAAAATGGCAATACTATTGCGATGACCTCGAATGATATTTGGTTTTTTTTGAAAATAATGTTTGAAATGATTCGCTGCTAAATCACTTCCAGTAGCAATTACAGCATCATAATCATGAATTCGTTCTGTGAATTCAATGCGACTCGCTATCGATGGATCACAATCCTGAATCAGGTCTTTAATCCAATGGTAAAGGACCGTATCTTTTTCTGAAAGTTTAACTTGAGCCTTGTATCCACATACTAATACACAAAGTAAATCCTGAAATGAAACCAATGGTATATTGCCTGCAGAAATGATTGCAATGGTTTTTATTTTAGTGATTTGAGTAAGATTGTATTGGGATAACCATGTTCTTAATGAATCAGAATCCAAGTACCTGTTCGAAATAGCATTCAACATACGATGAATCTCTTCCAATGTAAACCATTGATTTTTTTGGAATGCGGTGTGAAATACTTCTATTTCAGATGTTGAATATTCATCAACTTTTTGTTTCAGTTTATTAAAAAAATTAATTGCTGATTCCATATTCATTTATTGTACATTAGACTTGACCATCAATTTTTCAAATTAGTCTTCCCAAACTTCATTATTATCCACCAGTTGTTCTTTTCTATGGCTTACATAGTGGCGCCATTTCTCAACTAATTGTGTAAAATCATCCGGAGGTGGGATTTCGAAAAACATTTTTTCATTTGTATGTGGGTGAATAAATCCAAGGCTTCTTGCATGTAATGCAAACCGGGGTACCATTTTATAACAATTTTGAATAAACTGTTTATATTTTGTAAAGACAGTTCCTTTTAAAATGCTGTCGCCACCATATCGCTCGTCATTAAATAAAGGATGACCATGATGTTTTAGATGAATGCGTATCTGATGGGTTCTTCCGGTTTCTAATTTGCATTTAATGAGACTGACAAAGTAAAAGGATTCAATCAATTCATAATGAGTTATAGCGTGTTTCCCTTGAAGTCCATCTGAGAATAAGAACATTTTATGTCGGTTATGAGGATCACGCCCAATATTTCCTGTTATTGTTCCAATATTTGGTAATGGTTCACCCCAAACAAGAGCCATGTATTCTCGTTCAATAGTGTGATCAAAAAATTGTTTGGATAAATGGACATGCGCAAAGTCTGTTTTTGCAATAATCAATATTCCGGATGTCTCTTTGTCGATGCGGTGTACTAATCCATATCGTTCGCGACTTGGCGGAGCACTTGTTTCAGTTCTTTGTTTACCAAAATAACCTGCTAAAGCATTGACTAAAGTTCCATTGCTATGGCCACCTGCCGGATGTACAACCATGCCTGGCTTTTTATTGACCAACATAATATGATCATCTTCATAAAGTATATCTAATGGAATATCTTCTGCAATAATATCATCACTATCATGAAATTTTGGAAAAATAACATCGCATATATCCCCGGGCCTTATTTTGTAATTGGATTTAACAGGCTTGGAATTAAGGGTTATCATTCCGGCAGTTATAGCATTTTGAATTTTATTTCGGGATACTTTAGGAATTCGATCGGTGAGATATTGATCCAAGCGCATGGTCCCTTGTTTAGGATCAATAACAAATTGCATGATCTCGTATTCGTTGTCTTCAGCTATTTCATTTTGATCTTCATTCATGGTATGCATATGGTTTGGTCTGCAGGATGTAATTTTGGCACAAAATTATGATTATGAACCGCAAAGCTATAAAACACTTCGCAACCCTTTGCGCAAAAGGTGTTAATGATCCCAAAACAACGAAACCTCATCAACTACCCATATATGCCACAGCAGGATTTGAATTCGAAACGAGTATAGAGAGTATAAATAGTTTCCAACAGCAGCCCGGTACCCATGTATACAGTCGTTATGGTAATCCTACGGTAGAAGCCGTGGCGCAAAAAATTGCTGATTTAGAAGCTTTTGGAACAGGGAAGGAAGCATATGGCTTATTGACCAGTTCAGGACAGTCGGCTGTACATTTGGTTATTCAAAGTTTGTTAAAGCCAGGAGATGTAATAATTACCCAAGGGAATTTGTATGGAGGGACCACTGAATTATTCAAAAAGGTTTTTGGTCAAAGTAATATTGACATACAGTTTGTTGATTTTAGCAGCAAGGAGGCTATAATTGCCATGTTGCAAAAATATGCTCAAAACAAGGTGATATATATTGAAACACCCGCTAATCCCACTTTGAGTTGTATTGATATCCAAATGGTTAGTGATGTTGCAAAAACTTATGGAGTTTTGGTGATTGTTGATAATACTTTTTGTACCCCATATATTCAACGTCCCTTGAGTCTAGGTGCGGATTTAGTTATTCATTCCACAACCAAATTTCTTCACGGGCATGGAGCCTCAATGGGTGGTGTAGTTGTGGGATCGGACAAAGCACTTATAAAAGGCAAAATTTGGGAATTCTATAAGTTAATAGGGTGCAATGCAAGTCCTTTTGAAGCCTGGTTAATTTATTTGGGACTTAAAACCTTATCTATCCGAATGAAAACACAAAGTGACAATGCGCTTGAAATTGCACAGTTCCTTGATTCCCATGATAAAATAGCTACCGTCAATTATCCCGGTCTTACGAGCCATAGAGATCATAGTTTGGCTTGTCGTCAAATGAATGGATTTGGAGCATTGATTAGTTTTGATATCAAAGGTACTTATGAAGACGCCATTACACTTATGGATGCTTTAGAATTATGTGCCATGGTTCCAACCTTAGGGGAGACAGATACTATGATATTACATCCTGCTTCATCGTCGCATGTTAAAATAGATAAGAATATTAGGATGCAATATGGCATTACGGATACCTTGATACGGCTGTCGGTAGGATTAGAAGCACCAGAGGATATTATTGCTGATTTAAATTATGCCCTTTCTAAGATGTAAGTTTGAAGTTTTAATAAAAATAGCTCGCTAATTACGAGTAGATTGTTTACATTTGTTAAACAAAAAAATTAAATATTATGAGAAATTCTATTTTATCCATGCTCCTTTTTTTAGCTATTTGTTTAGAAAGTAGTGTTCTTGTTGCCCAAAATGATACCAAAAATTCAAAAATACCGCGCCATGTTGTTTTTGCAGAATTATTGGGACCTGGTATGTCATTGAGTGTTAACTATGATTTTCGATTTGGAAATCAAATTGATGGTTTAGGGATGCGTATTGGTATAGGTGGCTATAAATTCAATGAAAATGATCGTTTTAGTTTGCCGATAGGTTTGAATTATTTAGTAGGTAGAAAAAATATGTTTTTTGAATTAGGAGGAAATGTAGTTTATTCCTCAAGCGGATTCTTTTTAGCTAATGGATTTGTTTTTGATTTTGACGATAATGAATATTCGACAGGAAAACTACTTGGAGTTCTTAACTTAGGAATGAGAAGACAAGCTGTTGAGGGTGGTTTTAATTTTAGAGCTTCAATCAATCCTGTTTTCGGTGTTCAAAAAACAAGAGATATTTTCACTAACGTTGAAACTGAAGAGTTTTTCTTCTGGCCACTTTATGGAGGTGTTTCTTTTGGGTATAGTTTTTAAGAAATGAGAATTTTGATTTGTAGTAATTTACTGAGTTAGTATTAATTAAATTCATTCATTCATTTTCTTACTTTGATGCTGTATCGATTCGATATGAATGGCTTCTATTAAAGAAAAAATAAATTCCTGACTTAAGTTTTTTTCGTCAGCAAGATGAGATAAACGTTTTATAATTTCATCCCAGCGTTGAGGTTGAAAGATGGCAATGCCTGCATTTTTTTTCTCTGCTCCAATTTGTTCAGCCAAAGTCATTCGGGCAGATAAAAGCTCAATCAGTTGATGATCGATTTCATTGATTTGATTTCGGAAATGTATGATTTGATGATTGAATTTTTCATCGTGGGAATGAATGGAGCGTTGTATTAGTCGATCTAATATATGTTCTTTAAAATAGCTTGGAGTAACTTGTTGGTCTGCATCACTCAATGCTTCTGAAGGATTGGGATGTAGCTCTGCCATAATACCATCAAAATTAAGGTCCATGGCTATTTGAGCAATTTCCAATAAATGCTTAGGGCTTCCACTAATGTGACTGATGTCGGCAATTAATTGAATTTCCGGAAGAACCCTTCTAAGTTCTATTGGAATTTGCCATCTCGGGACATTTCTATAAATGGAATTACCATAGAATGAAAATCCTCTATGGATGGCACTTATTTGATGTATCCCAGCCTTATAAATGCGTTCTATGGCACCAATCCAAAGATGAAGATCCGGATTGAGTGGGTTTTTTATCATTATGGGTATAGCCGTGCCTTTTAATGCATCTGCAATTTCCTGAACATAGAACGGATTAACGGTCGTACGGGCTCCAATCCATAATACATCTATACCAGCTTTCAAACAAGCTTCCACGTGTTCAGCATTGGCTACCTCAGTACATACTGGAATGTTGTATTTGTCTCTTATTTCAACCAACCATTTCAATGCCTCTGCTCCTCTGCCCTGGAAGTGTCCGGGCCTGGTCCTTGGTTTCCAAACCCCGGCTCGAATTAAATCAGGATTTAATGGAGTTGTTGCATTCATCAATGCTTCTAGCTGTTCAGGGGATTCAGCGCTACAAGGGCCTAAAACAAGGATTTTACGATGATTTGGATTCGAAATGGCAGGACTAATATTCAATGTTTTCTATTGAGTTACATAGTAAATGAAAATTCTAATGATTTGTTTACTTCTAAGGCTGAACAATTTGCATTTATTAACCTTAGTAATTAAATTTATTTTATGAGATTATTTTTACCAGCATTATTGATGATTTGCTATTTAGGAACCATTAATGCACAACCAGCATCTGAACTTCTTGAAAAAATAAAAAAATTAAATGTTTTAGGTTCAGTTCTTTATGTTGCTGCGCATCCTGATGATGAAAATACCAGGTTAATCAGTAATCTGTCTAAAGACCAAAAACTACGTACGGCCTATGTATCATTAACTAGGGGAGATGGAGGTCAGAATTTAATTGGCTCTGAATTAGATGAATTTTTAGGAGTTATTAGAACCAATGAATTATTGCAAGCCAGAAAAATTGATGGTGGAATTCAATATTTTACAAGAGCAAATGATTTTGGATATTCAAAAAATGCTGAAGAAACATTTTCGATATGGAATAAAGATTCCATATTATTAGATGTAATGCGGGTCATTCGAACATTTAAACCTGATGTTATTATTTCCAGGTTCGATTATAGAACAAGTGGAAAAACCCATGGACATCACACTGCTTCTGCCATTTTAGCTAAAGAGGCGTTTGAGAAATCGTCAAGTGGATTATTTATGAATCAGACTTTATCGGATTTAGAGCCCGTTACAGTTAGTAGACTTTTTTTTAACACGTCTTATTTTTTTTGGGGCTCAAAAGAAAAGTTTGATGCAGCAGACAAGTCCGATTTATATTCATTAGATGTAGGCACGTATTTTCCTGCATTAGGCTATTCCAATAATGAGATCGCTGCATTGAGTAGAAGCATGCACAAATCACAGGGCTTTGGTATAAACAGCTCCAGAGGAGTTTCTATGGAATATTTTGAACGTATTGATCAAAAAAAGAATCCAAGAGAGCAGTCTCCATTTGATGGTTTAGATTTTACCTGGAATCGAGTTAACGGTGGTGGTAATATTCAAAAGATTATTGATCAAGTAATTGTTGAATTTGATGTTAATGTACCTTCAAAAAGTATCCCATTATTACAAAAAGCTGAAAAATATATTGCTGAACTTTCTCCTGGTCATTGGAGAGATATTAAACTTAAAGATATACAAGAAATCATATTCCAATGTGCTGGATTATATACGGAAGGATTTGTTGACAAACAAGTACTTTCAAGCGGTGCAACGATTAAATTGAATACTGAAATCATTCATAGGTCTCAGACCAACATTAAACTCCAAAGTATTGTCGTACAACCTATGGTATTAGACACTACATTTAATTCTCAATTGGTGAACAATAAAGCTAATTATTGGTCAGCTACGATAACGATTCCTCAAGCAGAATCTACTGCGCCTTTCTGGCTTTTTAATGGTCGAGGAAATGCAGTATATACCTTTGATCATCCGAAAACAAGTATATTGCCAGAGTCGGATCGTAAATTAAGAATCCAGTTTAATGTTTTAATTAACGAAATTCCTTACTCCATTTCTAAACCGATCATTTTTAAAAATGATGACCCGGTCCTAGGTGAAATCCGTCAACCCCTGGATATCATTCCTGCATTAATTATCAAACCCTTCGATCCTTTAGTTTTAGTGCCACAAGGAAAAAATGCAGATTTTAGTTTTACCATTAAATCAAACGTAAGACAACAAAAAGGTATTATCAGTTTTGAAGCACCTGAAGGAATTGTAGTAGAACCTAGTACAATTCCGTATCATTTCATTGATTCAAGCGGTGAATTTAAAATTCAAATTAAAGTTAAATCACTCACTAAAAACAACAGACTTGAAGAAATTAAAATATTTAATAATGGCGAAAAATTATTTACACATTCAACAATAAAATACAATCACATCCCCTGGCAAAATGTATTGATTCCTTCAAAAATTAAAGTGAGTGCTCTTGATTTAAAAATTAAACAGAAACGTATAGCTTATATTAATGGCGCCGGAGATTATATTGACGAGGCTTTGATCAAAATGGGATACAAAGTAGATGTTATTCCTTCATCGAATCTGAATTTCGTGAATAACAAAAACTATGATGTGTTGGTGTTTGGAATCAGAGCCTTAAATAATCAGGAAGATTTGACGAATTGCAAAGAATTTATAATAAATTTTGCAAAAAATGGAGGTAAAGTTATTTTTCAATATAATACAGCTCATGAATTGGTGACTCAGAACTTTGTACCTGGAGAATTTAAGATTTCCAGGGATCGTGTCACTAATGAAAAAGCAGAAGTTCGGATCTTAATAGCAAAACATCCTGTATTTCATCAACCAAATAAAATTGAGTCCAGTGATTTCAATGATTGGGTCCAAGAACGAGGTTTGTATTTTCCGAGTACCTATGACAATACCTATGAGGAATTATTATCAATGAATGATCCGGATGAAAAGCCTCTGAAAAGTGGCATTTTATGTCATAAGGAAGGAAAGGGTTATATCATTTATACTCCTTTGGCGTGGTTTCGCCAATTGCCTGCAGGTGTACCTGGAGCCTATCGATTATTCAGTAATATCATTTCATATTAATGGAAGATCAAAGAGATTTTAAAAAGTATTATATCTTTTTGTTTTTAGGGTTGATCATTGTCATTGGATTTCTTTTTGTTTTAGCTAAGGTTTATTCTGTGTAATATGAGTTGGATTGATTGGATCGTTTTGTGTGGAACCTTGCTTTTCATTTTTATTTATGGAATGCTAAAAAGCAGAAGACAATCGAATCTCGACGAATTTATACTTGGGGACAGAACTTCACCTTGGTGGAAAGTTGGATTAGCCGTAATGGCCACTCAGGCAAGTGCTATTACTTTTATTTCGACCACAGGACAAGGCTTTTCTGATGGCTTGCGTTTTGTTCAGTTCTATTTTGGTTTACCAATTGCAATGTTTGTAATATGTATTGTCTTTATTCCTGTTTTTTACAGACTCAAGGTATATACTGCATATGAATATTTAGAGCAGAGATTTGATTTGAAAACAAGGATTTTCGCAGCCATGATTTTTCTAATTCAGCGTGGTTTAGCTGCGGGTGTTACGCTATATGCTCCATCCATTATACTTTCTTTAGTATTTGGATGGAATCTTCAATGGACACATGTTATAACTGGTATTATAGTCATTATTTATACGATTTCAGGAGGCGCCAAAGCAGTAACTGTAACGCAACTTCAACAAGTCACCGTTATATTTTTAGGAATGGCTTTTATATTTGGATACTTGATTTATTCATTTCCTCCTCAAATTAGCCTTCATAATGCGTTGCAAATTGCAGGTTGGAATAATAAAATGAATGGTGTTGACTTTCATTTAGATTTTAATAATCGATATAATTTTTGGGCTGGAATTACAGGTGGTTTTTTTTTAGCATTAGCTTATTTTGGTACCGACCAATCACAAGTTCAACGTTACCTTGGTGGTAAAAATATATCCGAAAGTCGATTAGGTTTAATAATGAACGGCTTACTTAAAATTCCGATGCAGATTTTTATCTTGATGTGTGGTGTGTTGTTATTCGTATTTTTTCAATTTCAAAAAACACCATTGTCGTACAATACCAAAACTAATGATATTGTGGCAAAATATGAACCTGATCAATTTAAGTTGTGGCAATCTTCTTTGGATTCTATTCATGATAAAAGAATGGATCTGTTAAGTTCATTTTCAGTTTCTTCAGAACTTGAATTAAAATCTCTGAATGTAGCCCAAAATAATTTAAGAAATGAATTTCAGCAACATGTTAAGAGTGAATATAAAGACCTGGAGTCAAACGATAAGGATTATATTTTCTTGTATTACATACTTCATTTTTTGCCTGTTGGATTTATAGGATTATTAATTGCAGTTATTCTGTGTGCTGCGATGTCAAGTATTTCAGCAGAGTTGAATGCATTAGCTGGAACAACAACTGTAGATATCTACAAACGATTGTTTGCTAATCAAGAATCAGGTAAATCTGATGTATACTTTTCAAAGATATTCACAATGGGGTGGGGATTGATTGCTATTAGCTTTGCATTTGTAGCTAATTTATTTGAGAATTTGATTCAATTTATTAATATCATTGGATCTCTATTCTATGGAAGTGTGTTAGGGATTTTTCTTGTTGCTTTTATGTTCAAGTGGATCAAAGGGTCAGCTGTATTTGTAGCAGCGTGCTGTGCTCAGATCGTGACAATCGTTTTGTTTTATTACAGTGACATTGGATTTCTTTGGTATAATGTTATTTCTTGTTGTATTGTGATTGTATTCAGCAGCATCATTCAGTTTGGAATAAATTCAAAAAAAGGCAATACAGATGTATATCAAATATAGAATTAAGATTTATTTGTTGACATTATAGACCAAACATTTAAGATGTGAAAATTGATATTCAGAATTATTTCTGTTTATGAGTTTTATTTCAAATTTCAAGGTGCTGTCACTAGTAATTGGAGGGTTAAGTTTTAAGTGAAATTGATAGTTTATTTTATCTAAAGGATAATTCAAATTAATTTCCTCCAAAGTACTATCACAATTTGTCATCCATTTAATTTTAAGATTTGGAAATGCTTCAGGTTCGCTCAAACAATGGAGTGATATATCCGCATAAACGGGTTGATTTTGTATCGAAGAAATGGAGCAGATATTTTTAGAAAGGTCATTTGATTTTATGGTGTCTTGTCTATATTCATTAAAATAAATGTGTTGTTGTGTGAAATTAAAAAATAAGGCGTCCGGCATGAGTTTGAAATTCAAGGAGGCATTTAGACTTGCAGCACGATATATACTCAATTTCTTTCGCATTTCGTCTAATTTATTTTTATCATATATTTCCTTTAAATCCATATCTGGATATAATTTAAAAAGATAATTCTCATCTGATAAATAATATCCATTAGAATAGTAATCTACCAATTGACGATTGTCATTCATAAATACGATATCTCGATTTCCATTGAAAGCAGTATCAAATGTAATTTTGGATCCAAGAGAGGTTGAAAATTCTGGAACGTTGAAATTATATTTCAGTTTAAAAAAGGAAAGTAACGTTTCATATAAATCTTGGTGCGTACTTAGGGCTTTAAATTCTTGAGGTTTTTTTAATTTTGGAGAAAAAACGATAAATGGAACTCTGTATTTTTCAATATCGTTGGCAATAGGAAGTTCTGACATTTGATGATCACCTGTGATAAAAAAGAGTGTATTTTCATAATCAGCTCTTTGTTGGTATTTGTAAAATAATTTTCTATAAGCATCATCTACATTGTAGAGTGTCAAATAGAATCGTTTATGTTTTTCAAAATGTTTAATATCTTCAATATCAGTAATTTTCTCAAGATCTTGTTTGAAGCGCTTATTATAGTATTCCGGATCACTTACAATAAAAGGTGAGTGACTCGTTCCGGTGAAGAGGACATCCAACCTTTTAACACGCTGGATACTGTCGGTATACCGTAAATATTGATCAAAAAAATCAATGTCATTGTATCCCCAGAAATGTTGTTCTTCGCCCACATTAACTTTTGTGAAGTCGGGGTCAAATGAATTCTTGTCAATAATTCTGTCAATATTGTTGAATTTATAATAATGTTCCTTGTTGTGAAACCATGAACCCTGACTATAATAGAAAGTATTTCGATAATTATTTTCCTTCAGAACATTCATTAAGGAAAAATGATAGGGGTATATTTGCATCAATGTAAAACCACTTTCTCCGTAAGGTACAGCAGCTGTTAAGCATGGGTTTGCAGCAAATGAACGCTCTCCTAAAGAAAAAAAATTGGGCCAAAACAAACTAACTTTGGACAAACTATCCAAAAATGGCATAAAATGAATCCCTCTAATTGGGTGGATAAAGTATTCTGAAAGACTTTCTGTTAAAAGGATGACTACATTTGGCGGGGTATTTTCTAAATTCAAATAGGCACTTAAAGAATCAACGGCTTTGAATTTATGAAGAAAGGGATATTCCGGGTCGATGTATTCAGGCCCAGGAAATTCATGTTGAAATTTCAAGGAGAGTTCTTCTAAAGGCGGTGCAAAGAATTTTGAAGTACTTGATTTAAAGACGTTTTTATAAAAAAAGTAAGATTTATTATTGAATAAGTCAACTGCCACAGGTAAGCGAGCATACAAGTTGATTAAAACAAAAGCTATAAGGCTGATTATTCCACCATATAGTATTTTGTTTAATGGCAAAATATTGAAGGGATATTGCCTAAAATAATAACCAAGTATGGTCCAGGAACCAATAGAAACGATCAAAGCACTGATGATTCTATAAAAGGTAATACCGGAAGTATTGATGGAAAAAGCCATTTCACTGGCATCATGACTAAATAAAAATATATCTAGTGGTTTGAGTTGATAGAAAAAATATTCAATAATTAATAGGTGGCAAACAATTAGAAAAAAGACGATAGTTTCAAATAATTTTGGCCCAACTCTCCTTTTAAAATGGTTTAGCCATTTATAAATGGGAGCGAAAATTGCAAAAATACCTAAACAAAGTAAAAGATCCATTCCTAATCCAAATAGTTCTGATTTGAATAATTTGGCTGGGCGAAAGAGGACTAAAGCAGTTACATATTCATAAATTCTTAGGACAACAACGAATATTAAAGTTAAATAAATTAGAGTTATATAGTCTTTTCTCCATTTGGAAGAAGGTTTATTAGTATGTGCAGACCTGATCTTAAATCTATGTTTCATTAATGCTGCATATTTTTGGCTTAAATATTAAAGGAAGTAACTGTATGACTGCAAAGATGTTTAAATATTTTGATGTAAATATATAACCCCATTTTCCCATCCCGGATAGAATTTAGTGTTATATTTTCTATAAAATCCTTTAGCTAATTCGTTCCAATCTAAAACCTGCCACTTCACAATTTTTGCCCCAACTAACCTTGCTTCTTTCAGAAAAGCTTCGAACAGCAATGTTCCTATCCCATATCTCCTAAACGGCTCCCTGACGATTAGATCTTCGAGGTATAGAGCTTTCCCATTCCAGGTTGAAAAATAGTTTTGATATAAGGCCATTCCTAAGACTTGTTGATGTTCATCCACTGCCAAAATTGCGTAAAATAGTCCTTCATCCAATCCCTTATGAAAATCGAGTTCCGAGGTATGGACTTCCAGTGGAGAATTTTCATAAATGGCCAGTTCCATAACAAGATTAAAAATTATTTTAGCGTCCTGAATGCTGGCTTTTCTAATAAATACTGGCACTTTCATATCTAAATGGTTTGTTAAGGTGCAAATCTATAAATAAAATAGTTGATCTGATTTTGTGATTATATGAAAGTATATTACCTTTGCGTCTCCTTATGGAATAGGTGTGCCCATAAAGGATTGATTTTGAACAAAATAAGTTTAACAAAAAAAAGAAACAGTACTATATAATATGCCTACTATTAATCAGTTGATCCGAAAAGGAAGGGAAAAAGTGGTAAATAAGAGCAAATCAAGAGCTCTTCAATCCAATCCTCAGAAGCGTGGAGTATGTACTCGGGTATATACGACTACACCAAAGAAACCAAATTCAGCTTTAAGAAAAGTAGCAAAAGTTAGGTTAACTAACGGTACTGAAGTTATTTGCTATATTCCAGGTGAAGGTCATAATTTACAAGAACACTCCATAGTATTAGTGAGAGGTGGTCGGGTTAAAGACTTACCGGGTGTAAGGTATACCATCGTAAGAGGTGCCTTAGATACAGCTGGGGTTAATAATAGAAAGCAAAGTAGATCAAAATACGGAACGAAACGTCCTAAAAAATAAATTTATATAGATTTTAGCTCTTTTATAAAATGAGAAAAAGTAAACCAAAGAAACGAATTCTTCAACCAGATCCTAGATTTGGAGATGTGTTGGTAACACAATTTGTAAATAATTTATTATGGCAAGGAAAGAAAAGTACTGCCTACAATATATTTTATGATGCAATGGATCAAGTGGAGGCAAAAATGTCTGAAAACCCACATGAAGTTTGGAAAAAAGCTATTGCTAATGTAATGCCGCATATAGAAGTTCGACCTAAGCGTATTGGTGGGGCTACTTTCCAGATTCCTCAGGAAATGAGACCTGCTCGTAAGCTTTCTATAGGTATAAAATGGTTAATTAAATATTCTCGTTCCAGAGCAGGTAAAGGAATGGCTGAGAAATTAGCTTCTGAAGTCATTGCGGCATCAAAAAATGAAGGAGCAGCAGTTAAGAAAAAAGAAGATACACACAAAATGGCAGAATCGAATAGAGCTTTTGCCCATTTTAGAGCATAACATCTAGGAATTAAAAATGGCAAAGGATTTAAAATACTTAAGGAATATAGGAATTGCAGCTCACATCGATGCTGGCAAAACAACCACAACAGAACGTATATTGTATTATACTGGGATGACCCATAAAATTGGTGAGGTTCACGATGGAGCTGCTACAATGGACTGGATGGCACAAGAACAGGAGCGTGGTATTACCATTACTTCTGCGGCTACCCAGACGTTTTGGAAATGGAAAAATTCTGAATATATTATCAATATTATAGATACTCCGGGACACGTTGACTTTACGGTTGAGGTAAATCGTTCATTACGCGTTTTAGACGGTCTTGTTTTCCTTTTTTCAGCTGTTGATGGGGTAGAACCTCAATCTGAAACCAACTGGAGACTTGCAGACAATTATAAAGTACCAAGATTAGGATTTGTTAACAAAATGGATCGGCAAGGTGCTGATTTCATTATGGTTGTGAATCAAGTTAAAAAAATGTTGGGTTCTAATGCAGTGCCACTTCAAGTTCCAATTGGGGCTGAAGAACATTTTATTGGAGTTGTTGATCTGATTACCAATACCGCAATGGTTTGGGATGAAGCATCAAGAGGAATGTCCTATAAAGAAATTCCTATTCCAGAAGATTTAAAAAGTACAGTGCACGAATATCGTCAGCAATTGATTGAAAATATTGCTGAATATGATGATGATTTAATGGTTAAATTCTTTGAGGCACCTGAAACCATCACAGAACAGGAGATGATTAACGCCATTCGTTCAGCGGTGTGCGATATGAAGTTTGTTCCTATGATGTGTGGATCAGCTTTTAAAAATAAAGGTGTTCAGGCGGTTTTAGATGCAGTGTGTGCTTTCTTGCCAAGTCCGCTTGATGTGGATGCGGTTAAAGGAACTCACCCTAAAACAGATGAGGAGTTATTGAGAAAACCATCTGCAGATGAACCATTTTCAGCACTTGCTTTTAAAGTAGCAACAGATCCATTTGTAGGTCGACTTGTGTTTATTAGAGTTTACTCCGGAAGACTAGATGCAGGATCGTATGTTACAAAAGTTAGGTCTGATAAAGACAGAATTAGTATTGACAAAGAGCGAATTTCTAGGCTTTTCTTGATGCATGCAAATGACAGAAAGTCAATAGATTATATAGAAGCAGGAGATATTGCTGCAGCAGTTGGATTTAAAGATATCAAAACAGGTGATACACTTTGTGATGAAGCGAATCCAATCTTATTGGAAGCCATGAATTTTCCTGAACCAGTTATTAGTATAGCCATTGAGCCTAAGACTCAAAAAGATCAGGATAGATTAGGAATGTCTTTAGCGAAATTAGCTGAAGAGGATCCAACTTTCAGAGTATTTACAGATGAAAACACTGGCCAAACCATCATTAGCGGAATGGGGGAGTTGCACTTAGAAATTATTGTTGATCGTTTACGTAGAGAATTTAATGTTGAGTGTAATCAAGGAGCACCACAAGTAAATTATAAAGAGTCTTTGACGAGAACTGTTGAACATAGAGAGAAACTTAAGAAACAAACTGGTGGTTCAGGTTTATTTGCTGATATAGCTTTCAGTATAGGTCCTGCTGATGAAGAATTTTTGAATAGCGATGAATTCAAAAGTGGTAAGACTAGAATGCAATTTGTTTGGGATATATTCGGAGGTTCTATTGATAAATCATATTTACCATCAATAACTAAGGGTTTTGATTCCATGATGAATCAAGGAATTTTAGCCGGATACAATATTGAAAACATGAAAATTCGTGTGTATGATGGATCAATGCACGCAGTAGACTCTAAACCACAGGCATTCGAATTGTGTGCTAAAGAAGGATTCAGAGAAGCAGCTCCAAAAACAGCACCACAAATATTGGAACCCATAATGAAGCTGGAAGTTATTACACCAGAAGAAAATGTTGGTCCGGTAATTGGAGATTTGAATAGAAGAAGAGGTTTGCCAAAAGGTCAGGAACCAAGAATGGGAAATGCAGTAGCAATACAGGCAGATGTTCCTCTTTCTGAAATGTTTGGATATGTTACGCAATTGCGTACGATTACTTCCGGAAGGGCGAGTTCAACAATGGAATTCTCTCATTATTCTCCTGTTCCAAAGAATATATCAGAAGAAATCGTTGCGAAAGCAAAAGGAAATGTAAAAGTTTAGTATAAATAATATAATAAATAAAAATAGGCATGAATCAAAAAATTCGGATAAAGCTCCGCTCTTATGACCATAATTTGGTTGATAAAAGTACGGAGAAGATTGTCAAAACTGTTCGCAATAGCGGTGCAGTTGTTGCTGGTCCGATTCCGCTGCCCACTGAGAAGGAAATATTTACCGTCTTGCGTTCACCGCACGTAAATAAAAAAGCTCGTGAGCAGTTTCAACTTCGGACCCACAAACGCTTAATTGAGATTTACACGCCGACCCCGAAAACGGTCGATGCGTTGTCAAAACTCGAATTACCAAGCGGCGTTGATATTCAGGTCAAATTGTCCTAATTTTTTTATTAGAATAAAACAACATTATTTTTAAATCAATCTATCATTATTGATGGGTTGCGTTTAGAATTAACAAATAAAATTTTTTACCGTGAATGGAATAATCGGAACAAAAATCGGGATGACAAGCATCTATGCAGCTGATGGTAAAGCTATTGCCTGCACAGTTGTACAAGCATCTCCAAACGTTGTTACACAAGTTAAGACAGAAGAAAGTGATGGCTATTCTGCATTACAGTTGTCTTACGGTGACAAAAGAGCAAAAAGTGCTAACAAAGCTTATACTGGACACTTTTTGAAAGCCAATACAGTACCTAAAAAGAAATCACTTGAATTTGGTGGTATTCCTTTGGCGAAAGTACTGGGTGACACCATTTCAATAACTGAATTGTTTAAAGAAGGCGATACAGTACATGCAACAGGTACATCAAAAGGAAAAGGATTTCAAGGTGTAGTAAAGAGACATGGTTTCGGCGGTGTTCAAAATGCTACCCACGGTCAACATAATAGAGGTCGTGCTCCAGGTTCAATTGGTGCTTCCTCTTATCCATCTAAAGTTGTCAAGGGTTTACGAATGGCAGGGCAAGATGGTGTTGATAAAGTAAAAATACGCAATTTGAAGATTGCTAAAATTATGGAAGAAAAGAATTTGATATTGATCATTGGTGCTATACCTGGTCATAAGGGTTCAATTGTAATCATAGAAAAAAGTAAGACATCATGAACATAGATATCTTAAATACGAATGGAAAAAGTACAGGAAGGTCTATCGAACTACCTGATTCTATTTTTGGTGTTGAGCCCAATCAACATGTCCTTTACTTAGCAGTTAAAGAATATTTGGCTAATCAACGTCAAGGAACAGCTGACTCAACAGAACGCGGTGATGTTCATAGAACGACTAAGAAATTCAAAAGACAAAAAGGTACTGGAGGAGCAAGAGCTGGTTCATTGAAAAACCCTATGTTTAAAGGTGGTGGTCGTGCATTCGGTCCTCATCCAAGAGATTATACTCAAAAGCTAAATAAGAAAGTTAAGACTATTGCTCGTAAATCGGCTCTTTCCCAATTGGCTACTAACGGTAAAATAAAAGTTGTAGAGGATTTCTCTTTTGAAACACCAAAAACTAAGGAGTTTTATAACATATTGAAGAACCTTGAATTGCACAATAATAAAATTTTAGTTGTTACTCCAGAGTACAATGAAATGTTTTATATGGCAGGTAGAAATATTCCAAAAACATCTTTGCAAATTGCTAAAGATCTGAATACCTATCAGATACTTAATTGTCAAACTTTACTTTTGACTGAATCAAGTATTGATAAAATTAAAGAAACTTTAAGCTAATTAATTGGATCATGAAAAAACAAATTTTAATCCGTCCAGTGATCACAGAAAAAGCTGAAAAGCTTTCCAAAAAAAGTAATAAATACACTTTTATTGTACATCGTGATAGTAATAAAATTGAAATTCAAAAATCAATTGAAGCTACTTATAATGTCTCTGTAGAATCTGTGAATACACTATTGGTTGCTGGAAAAGCAGTAACTAGAAATACAAAGACCGCAGTTTTAAAAGGAAAGAAGCCAAATTATAAAAAGGCTATCGTTTCTTTGGCAGCAGGTGATGAAATTAACATTTTTACTGAAGATCAAAATTAAACTTCATGGGAGTTAGAAAATTTAATCCGGTAACTCCGGGAACGCGTTTTAGAATTGCAAATACCTTTGAAGAGTTGACGACTGCAACTCCTGAAAAATCTTTGATTTCTTCTAAACATTCTTCTGGTGGTAGAAATAACCAGGGTAGAATGACCATAAGAAATCGTGGAGGGGGGCACAAGAAAAAATATAGAGTTATCGATTTTAACCGAGATAAAGATGGTATACCAGCAACAGTTCATTCAATTGAGTATGATCCAAACAGAACTGCTTTTATTGCTTTGTTGCATTATGCTGATGGAGAAAAAAGATATATCATCGCTCCACAGGGGTTGAAGGTAGGAACTAAGGTATTAAGTGGACCGGGTTCTGCTCCAGAAATTGGTAATTCTTTACCATTATCTGAAGTTCCTCTAGGATCTAATATTCATTCTGTCGAACTACATCCAGGTCAAGGTGCTGCTATGGTAAGAAGTGCTGGTACCTCTGCTGTGATGATGGGTAAAGAGGATAAATATGCTTCTATAAAAATGCCTTCTGGTGAAATTAGACGGGTATTGGTTTCTTGTAGAGCTACAATTGGTTCCACATCAAATCCTGATCATAGTTTGGAAGCTATTGGAAAGGCTGGGCGATATAGATGGATGGGTTGGAAATCAAGAGTACGAGGTGTAGCCATGAACCCAGTAGATCACCCGATGGGTGGAGGTGAAGGCCGATCTTCCGGAGGTCAACCTAGGTCAAGATCTGGTCAGTTTGCAAAAGGACTCAAGACAAGAAGTCCACATAAGCATTCAGACACTTTAATTATTACAAAACGTAAGTCCAAATAAAATTTTAATATTTTAAAACCATAGTATATTAACCAATGGCAAGATCATTAAAAAAAGGACCCTATATTCATCACTCGTTGATAGTAAAGGTTCAGAAAGCAAAGGAAACCAATAAGAAATCAGTTATAAAGACATGGAGCAGAGCTTCAATGATCATACCTGATATGGTTGGGGAAACTATAGCTGTTCATAATGGTAAATCTTTTATTCCAGTTTATGTGTCTGAAAATATGGTGGGACATAAATTAGGAGAATTTTCACCTACTCGGACTTATAAAGGCCATGCAGGTAATCGCTAAAATGCATTAAAAACTGAATAAGTTTAATAAAATATGGAAGCTGTAGCTAAATTAAGAAATTGTCCGATGTCCCCACGTAAGATGAGACTTGTGGTGGATTTAATCCGAGGCAAGAAAGTAAATCAAGCCTTGAGCATATTGAAATTTACTAAAAAGGAAGCATCTCAATGGTTAGAGAAATTGTTGTTGTCAGCAATTAATAACTGGGAACAAAAACATGGTGAAGGTGAAGCCGATAATCATGAATTGTTTGTAAAAACTGCTTTCGTTGATGGGGGTACAATGATAAAACGATTTCAACCGGCTCCTCATGGTAGGGCTCATAGAATTAGAAAGCGTCGAAATCATGTTACGTTAATCGTTGCAACAAAAAATATCGAAAACCAAAATTTGAACATTAAATAATTATGGGTCAGAAAGCAAATCCAATAGGCAATCGCTTAGGAATTATCAGAGGATGGGAATCCAACTGGTTTGGTGGAAAAAATATGGCACAAAAAGTCGTAGAAGATGAAAAAATCAGAATCTACCTTTTTGCTCGTATCCCGAAAGGTGGTATTGCCCGAATAATTATTGAACGAACATTAAGACGTATCACTATATCTATCCAAACCTCAAGACCAGGTATAATAATAGGAAAAGGTGGTACAGAAGTAGATAGAGTTCGTGAAGAATTAAAGAAATTGACAAATCAGGATGTTCAAATTAATATCATTGAAATAAGAAAACCTGAGCTTGATGCTGCAATTGTTGGAGATTCTGTTGCAAAGCAAATTGAGTCTAGAATAAATTTTAGAAGAGCTATTAAAATGGCTATTCAATCAACCATGAGAGCAGGAGCAGAAGGTGTTAAGATCAGAATTTCTGGCCGATTAAATGGAGCTGAAATGGCACGTTCTGAAGAATATAAAGAAGGAAGAACACCATTGCATACATTCCGGGCAGACATAGATTATGCCAATAAAGAAGCCCAAACAGTATATGGTAAAATTGGTATCAAGGTTTGGATTTGTAAAGGAGAGGTATTTACAAAACGTGATTTATCACCACTTGTAGGCCTAACTAAAAAGGAAACCAAACCATCCAAAGGTGGTTATGAGGGTAGAAGTGATAATAGAAATGAAGGACGTAATGAATCCCGAGGAGGAGGCGAAGGTCGCGGAGATCGTAGGGGAGAAGGACGTGGAGATGTAAGACGTGATAAAAGAAGATAATAGTATCATAAAATGTTGTAATTTTGCAACTCTTTTTGAAAAAAGCAATATAAAATCAAAATATGTTACAGCCGAAACGCATAAAATATAGAAGGCAGCAAAAAGGTAGAAATAAGGGTGAGGCCCATAGAGGACACACCATTGCCTTTGGAACATTTGGACTAAAATCATTGGATTCCAGCCGAATTACAGATCGCCAAATCGAGGCAGCTCGTATTGCGATGACAAGACATATGAAAAGGGAAGGAAATGTTTGGATACGAATTTTTCCGGATAAACCAATTACAGCAAAACCAGCCGAAGTACGTATGGGTAAAGGTAAAGGTTCATTAGATCATTATGTAGCCATAGTTAAACCAGGTACAATAATGTTTGAAATGGATGGAATACCATACGAAGTTGCTGTTGAAGCCTTCAAATTGGCAGCACAAAAATTGCCAGTTTTGACTAAAATGGTAGTGCGAAGAGAATTTCAAAATTTAGTGACTCATTAAAATTGATTATTATGGGATTAAGAAAATATAGTGATTTCATCAATATGAATGAAAAGACATTACAAGATGATCTTAAAGATGCGCAAACCAGACATCAAAAATTGAAATTTGAACATAAAGTTAAAGGTCTGTCTGACCCTACACAAATATCAAAATTGAGAAAGGAAATTGCTCAAATGTCCACTGAAATTAGAAAACGTCATTTGGCTTCAGCAAACATTACACAATAATTATTAACAAAAACTGAAGTATTAAATAATATCCATGATGGAAAGAAATCTTCGAAAACAAAAAGTTGGAATTGTAAGTAGCAACAAAATGGAAAAAACCATTGCTGTGACTATTCAGCGTAGCTTATTGCATTCTAAGTATGGAAAGTATGTAAAGAAATCAAAAAAGTACTTTGCACACGACGAAAATAATGAATGTGGAATAGGTGACTTAGTTCGCATAATGGAGACAAGACCATTAAGTAAAAATAAATGTTGGAGACTCGTAGAGATCATTAAAAAAGGTGAATAATTTATAAATAATATAATTTATGATACAGCAAGAAAGTCGGTTAAGAGTAGCAGATAATAGTGGTGCAAAAGAAGTGTTGTGTATTCGGGTTTTAGGAGGAACAGCAAGAAGATATGCTTCGTTAGGAGATAAAATAATTGTTTCTGTTAAGTCTGCATCTCCGGGTGGTGTTAAGAAAGGAACTGTTTCAAAAGCTGTTATAGTTCGTACGGCTAAAGAAGTAAAACGTAGAGATGGATCTTATATTCGTTTTGATGATAATGCTGTAGTATTATTATCAGCGTCTGATGAGCCAAGAGGTACACGGATTTTTGGTCCGGTAGCAAGAGAACTCCGTGAAAAGGATTATATGAGAATTGTTTCATTAGCTCCAGAAGTTGTATAATTTTTTTAATACTAGAAGTTATGAAATTAAAAATAAAAAAAGGTGATTCAGTTCAGGTAATTTCTGGATCCCAGAAAGGAAAAAAAGGAACAGTGACTGCTGTCATAGTTGATTCTAATCGTGCTGTTATTGAAGGCGTTAATATTGTTAAAAAGCATATGAAGCCAACCAATAACAATCCAGGTGGAATCATTGAAATGTCTGCACCATTACCTATTTCCAACCTTTCATTGCTAGACCCAAAATCAGGAGTTCCAACTCGCGTTGGTTATAAAATGGATAAGGGTAATAAAGTTAGATATTCAAAAAAATCAGGAGAAATCATTAAATAATGAGTTACGTACCAAGATTACAGAGTTTTTATCGGGAACAGGTTATTCCGATTTTAATGGAGAAGTACAAGTATTCTTCCATAATGGAGGTCCCACGATTGGTTAAAATATGTCTTAACCAAGGTATTGGAGCCGCCACACAAGACAAGAAATTAATTGACATTGCTATTGGTGAATTAAGCATAATAACTGGTCAAAAACCAGTGGCTACTATGTCTAGAAATGCAATTTCAAATTTCAAATTAAGAGAGGAGCAAGCCATTGGAGTAAAAGTTACTCTTAGATCCAATAGGATGTATGAATTTTTAGACCGATTCATTTCTGTTTCATTACCTCGTGTACGTGACTTTAGAGGTATCAATGATAACAGTTTTGACGGCAGAGGAAATTATACTATGGGTATTACTGAACAAATTATCTTTCCCGAAATAGATTTAGATAAAATAAATAAAATTTCAGGTATGGATATCAGTTTTGTAACTACTGCAAAAACGGATGCTGAAGCAATGACTTTATTAAAAGAATTGGGCTTACCTTTCAAAAACGCTAAGAACTAATCAATTATGTCAAAAAAATCAATTATAGCAAGGCAAAATAAGCGCGAAAAAATGGTCGCTAAATATGCTGACCTTAGAGCCAAACTTAAAAAAGAAGGTGATTTCGAAGCTTTGGATAAACTACCAAAAAATAGTTCCAAAGTAAGACTAAAAAATAGATGTCAACTTACTGGAAGACCAAGAGGTTATATTAGACGTTTTGGAATTTCAAGATACGTTTTTAGATTAATGGCTTTGGATGGTAAAATTCCAGGTGTTACAAAATCAAGTTGGTAATAATTATATAAATAAATTAGATTATGGCAGTTACTGATCCAATCGCAGATTATCTTACAAGAATTCGAAATGCTCAACAAGCTGGGCATCGTGTAGTAGATATTCCTGCATCAAATGAGAAAAAAACTTTGACAGAAATACTCTACAAAAATGGATATATTCTAAAATATACGTTTGTAGAAACTGAAAATAAGCAAGGTGAAATAAAAATCGCACTAAAATATGATCCGATCAGCAGATTACCTGTGATACGTGAACTTATTAGAGTAAGTAAACCAGGACGACGTATTTATAAAGGTGCTGAAGAACTACCTAAAATAATAAATGGATTAGGGATTTCATTGATTTCAACCTCTAAAGGAATTATGACTGATAAGGATGCACGCAAGCAACATATCGGAGGAGAGGTTTTATGTTATGTTTGTTAATTTTAAGTAATTATTTATGTCTCGTATAGGAAAAAAGTTAATTTCATTACCAGCAGGGGTAGAAATTAAATTAAATAAAAATACTTTAACTGCGAAAGGACCCAATGGAACTTTAACGCAAGTCATTGACCCGGATATGGGTGTCGATATTGATGGTGGTGTTATAACAATAACGAGACCAACTGAACAAAAAAGACACAAATCCATGCATGGCTTAACTCGATCATTGGTTTCTAATTTAGTGACTGGTGTTTCTACAGGATTTACAAAAGAAATGGAATTAGTTGGGGTAGGTTACAGGGTTTCTAATGTTGGTAATTTGTTGGAATTGTCCGTTGGATATTCTCACCCTATTATGTTTTATATTCCTGACGAAGTTAATGTAGCTACATTAACTGAAAAAGGACAAAATCCAAAAATCATCCTAAAAGGTTCTGATAAACAACTTTTAGGTCAAATATGTGCTAAAATTAGAGCATTCAAAAAACCAGAACCATTTAAGGGTAAGGGTATTAAATTTGTTGGCGAAATTATCAGAAGAAAAGCTGGTAAGTCTGCTGGTAAGAAATAATGAATTAAAGATTAAAAAATGATAGCAACAAAATCTTCTAAGAGACAAAAAATAAAATACAGTATCCGAAAGAAAATAAGTGGATCTGAATCTCGACCTAGATTAACTGTATTTAGAAGCAATAAATCAATTTATTGTCAATTGATTGATGATGCTAAGGGACACACCGTATTATCAGTGTCTTCTAAAAGTTTGGATTTAGGAAAAATGCATAAAATTGATCAAGCTAAAGCGGTAGGTAAAGCAATAGCTGAAAAAGCAATTTCTAATAATATTTCTTCTATCGTATTTGATAGAAATGGTTATCTCTTTCATGGTAGAATCAAAGCACTTGCAGAAAGTGCCCGTGAAGGTGGATTGATATTTTAATAATAATAAACGTTAGAAAAAAGACATGACAAAAACAAACGTTGGTAGAGTAAAAGCAAGCGAAACAGAACTAAAAGATAAATTGGTCGTATTAAATCGTGTTGCCAAAGTTACTAAAGGTGGTAGAACTTTTAGCTTTTCTGCATTGGTTGTGGTAGGAGATGGAAACGGAACAGTAGGACATGGGCTAGGTAAAGCTCGTGAAGTAGCTGATGCCATTTCAAAAGCTGTTGATGATGCTAAAAAGAATTTAGTGAAGGTTCATATCAGTAAAGGGACTATTGCTCATGAACAAAAAGGTAAGTTCGGTGCTGGTAAAGTATTGATCAAGCCGGCTTCTGATGGTACCGGTGTTATTGCCGGAGGAGCAATGAGAGCAGTATTAGATATTGCCGGAGTACATAATGTGTTAGCAAAATCAAACGGTTCGTCAAATGCACATAATGTTGTGAAGGCAACTATTGATGCATTGTCTAAGATCAGAAGTCCTTATGAGGTTGCTAAATCGAGAAAAATCGATGTTAAAAAAGTTTTTGAAGGGGTCAATAATTAAAGTATTTTAGTATGAGCAAAATTAAAATTACACAAATTAAGGGTATCATAAAATGCAGCGCAAGACAAAAGCAAACTGTAGCGGCATTAGGTTTAAAACGTGTTCGTGATTGTGTAGAACATGAAGTGACTCCTCAAATTCTTGGAATGGTGGAGAAAGTTAAGCATCTTGTAACAATTGAAAAATTCTAATTCATGGAATTATATAATCTAAAGCCAGCAAAAGGCGCAACGCATAAGGATAAACGTATAGCTAGAGGAGAAGGTTCTGGACATGGCGGTACTGCTACAAAAGGGCATAAAGGAGCCAAATCAAGATCTGGAAATAAAGTAAAACGAGGCTTTGAAGGTGGACAAACTCCAATGCACAGGCGACTACCTAAAGTTGGTTTTAAAAACATTTCAAGAATTGAATACTATGTGATGAACCTAGATCAGTTGTCAGAGGTAGCTGCTAAACATAATTTGACAACTATCGATCAAACTACTTTTGTAAATTTAGGTATTTGCAAACTAAGTGATAAAGTTAAAATATTAGGACGAGGTGAAATAAATACTAAATTGTCTGTTAAAGTTCAAGCTTGTTCCATTACAGCTACTGATAAAATTAATGCCGCAGGGGGTTCAGTTGAGATCATATAAAAACCAATATGAAAAATTTTTTCGAGACATTTAAAAATATATGGAGTATAAAAGAATTGCGTGATAAAATTCTTTTTACAATAGCTCTATTAGCGGTATTCCGCCTTGGTTCGTTTATAGTACTTCCTGGTGTTGTGCCATCTGTACTTGAAAACGCTTCAAATAATAGTAATAGTTTATTTGGGTTAATTAATACCTATACAGGTGGAGCTTTTAACAAGGCTTCCATTTTTGCTTTAGGTATTATGCCTTATATTACATCTTCTATCATTATTCAACTATTAGGCTTTGCTGTTCCTTATTTTCAAAGATTACAACAGAAAGAAGGTGAATCTGGTAGAAGAAAACTCAATCAGTTTACCAGGATTTTAACAGTTTTTATTACATTAGTTCAGGGTGGAGGATATTTAACATATATTCAATCTATTGGTGCCGTTGACCCAACATTGAGTCCTTTTATATTTTGGTTTTCTAATAGTATCATACTTGCTACCGGAACTATATTCGCGATGTGGTTGGGAGAACGAATTACAGATCGAGGAATTGGAAATGGAGTATCCATGATTATCATGATCGGTATTATTTCTGCTTTACCAAGTGCATTTACTTTCGAATTACAGTCACAATTATCCAATAATGGTTTGATTTTATTCATTCTGGAATTGGTTATTCTGTTTTTAACTATTATTGCTTCTATCTTAATTGTTCAAGGTGTTAGAAAAATACCTATACAATTTGCAAAACGAATGGTTGGTAGAGGTAGTGGTTCTATGCCCGTGCAGACGGATAGAGATTATATTCCACTGAAAGTAAATGCTGCGGGTGTAATGCCAATAATTTTTGCTCAGGCAATCATGTTTTTGCCATTAACTGCTGCCCAATATGTAATGGGTGATCCATCTTTAGGTACTTCAGGACTGATGAGAACACTTACTGAACCTTATGGATTTTGGCATAATTTCATAACCTTTGTATTAGTGGTTGGATTCACTTATGTTTATACAGCACTTATCGTTAATCCTCAGAATTATGCTGAATATTTGAAAAGAAATAATGCGTTTATTCCAGGGGTCAAACCAGGTTTAGATACAGAAGAATATATTGACACAACAACGACAAGAATAACCTTACCAGGTTCAATATTTTTAGGATTTATCACAATTTTACCCGCAATAGCCGTGCTATTTGGAGTAAATCAAGACTTTGCCAGATTTTTTGGTGGTTCTTCAATCCTCATTTTAGTCGGAGTTGTATTAGATACCTTAGCACAAATTGAATCCTATTTATTAATGAGGAAATATGACGGATTAGTTAAATCAGGTCGTATTGAGGGACGTACAGGACAAGGTATAGGTCCTATTTCGGGTTAAATTTTATGATCAAGAATAGATGATATACCTCAAAAAAGAGGATGAAATTGAATTGATCCGTCAAAGTTGTATCCTCGTTTGTAAAACTCTTGCAGAGGTTGCAAACTTACTCAAGATAGGTGTTACGGGAAAAGTTTTAGATAGAAGAGCTGAAGAGTTTATCCGAGACCATCAAGGGGTACCTGGATTTAAAGGATATAATCATTTTCCGTCTACACTATGTATTTCTCTTAATGAAGCTGTTGTACATGGTATTCCTAATGATATTCCATTTCAATCTGGAGATATTGTATCCATTGATTGTGGTGTCTTAATGAATGAATTTTATGGTGATGCCGCATATACTTTTGCTTTAGGTGAAGTCCCTGAAGAGAAAATCAACTTACTAAAAGTTACTGAAGAATCCTTATACCTGGGTATCGGTAAAGCAATTGCTGGGAATCGAGTAGGGGATATTGGACATGCTATACAGAATCACACAGAAGTCAAACATCATTATGGTGTTGTAAAAGAATTAGTAGGTCATGGCTTAGGAAGAAAATTACACGAAAGTCCGGATGTTCCAAATTATGGAAAAGCAGGGAATGGCATTTTGCTTAAAGAAGGAATGGTCATTGCCATTGAACCAATGATTAATTTAGGAACCAGAAGGGTCAAGCAGTTAAAAGATGGGTGGACTGTTGTGACAGTTGACCGAAAAGTGTCTGCTCATTTTGAACATTCTATCGCAATTCGCAAAAATCAGGCCGATATTTTGTCAGATCACTCATTTATTAAGGACAGTATGAAAAATAATGAAGATTTATTAAAATATTAATTAAAATAATTAGATATTTGCACTCCGAAAAATAAAAGATGACCAAAAAAAACCTGATCCAGCAAGATGGAATAATCGAAGAAGCTTTATCGAATGCCATGTTTCGGGTCAGATTGCAAAATGATCATTTGATTATTGCGACAATTTCGGGTAAAATGAGGATGAATTACATTCGAATTCTGCCTGGGGATAAAGTTTCAGTTGAAATGAGTCCTTATGATTTGTCCAGGGGTAGAATTACTTATAGATATAAATAATTTAAATATATGAAAGTTCGTGCATCAATAAAGAAAAGAACTGTGGATTGCAAGTTTGTTCGTCGAAAAGGTCGGCTTTATATTATTAACAAAAAGAATCCTAAATTTAAACAACGTCAAGGCTAAACCTTAAACCTAAATAAATATGGCTCGTATAGCAGGTATAGATCTTCCAAGAAATAAAAGAGGCGTAATAGGCCTCACGTATATTTTTGGAATTGGTAGAACAACTGCCAAAGGAATATTAGAAAAATTGAATATTGATGAAAGTATTAAAGTCAATGAATGGTCCAACGACCAAATTCAATCTATCGCAAAAGTTATTCAAGATGATATTAAGGTAGAAGGTGAATTGCGTTCTGAAGTTCAATTGAGTATCAAACGTCTTATGGATATTGCTTGTTATAGAGGTATACGTCATCGTAGAGGTTTACCAGTTAGAGGTCAACGAACAAAAACAAATGCAAGAACCCGTAAAGGAAAACGTAAGACAGTTGCAAATAAAAAGAAAGCAACTAAATAATCATTAATCTAAAGCATATTAATACATTACAAAAATGGCTAAAGGTAAAAAAGTTAAAAAAAGAAAAGTCAAGGTTGATGCTGATGGAGTTGTTCACATCCAAGCTTCTTTTAATAATATAATCATTTCACTTTGTAATCGTGCAGGAGAAGTTGTAAGTTGGGCAAGTGCTGGTAAGGCAGGATTTAAAGGTTCTAAAAAGAACACACCATATGCTGCTCAACTATCTGCTAATGATGCAGCAGCTGTTGCTTACAGTGCTGGAATGAGATCTGCTGAAGTTTTCGTCAAAGGACCTGGTTCAGGACGAGAAGCTGCCATTAGAGCCATTGATGCTTGTGGAATTAAAGTTCTAAAAATTACAGACTTAACTCCAATTCCTCACAATGGATGTAGACCACCTAAACATAGAAGAGTTTAAAATTAGAAAGCGTAAAAATTATGGCAAGATATACAGGCCCCGTTACTAAAAAATCTAGAGCATTCGGACAGTCATTGACTGGTTATGATAAATATTTTGAAAAAAAGAAATATGCTCCAGGACAACATGGTCCATCTAAACGGAAAAAACAAAAATCGGATTATGCTTTGCAGTTGCTTGAAAAACAAAAAGCAAAGTATACTTATGGTGTGTTAGAACGCCAATTTAGAAATATTTTCCATGATGCCCACAAAAAATCAGGTGTTACTGGTGAAGTTTTATTCCAATTTTTGGAAGCCAGATTGGATAATACCGTATATCGTTTAGGCATTTCTTCAACAAGAAAAGGTGCAAGACAATTGGTTTCACATAGACATGTGATTGTGAATGGTAAAGTTGTAAATATTCCATCATACAGGTTAAAACCAGGTGATGTTTTAGGTGTTCGGGATAGTTCTCAAGGATTGGATAATATCAAACATCAAGTTGCCAAAAAAACAGATACCAGGAAATTTCCATGGCTAGAATGGAATAGTGACAAAATGGAAGGAAAATTTATTCAATTTCCATCTCGCGATCAAGTTCCCGAAAACATCAATGAGCAATTGATTGTTGAGCTTTATTCTAAATAATTTTTTTCTTAATCATTATTTTTACCATATGAGTATATTAAATTTTCAAAAACCGGATAAAATTATTCTACAAAAAGCAACCGAATTTGATGGTTCTTTTGAGTTTAAACCATTAGAGCCTGGTTTTGGACAGACTATTGGTAATTCGTTAAGGAGAATTTTATTATCCTCATTAGAAGGATTTGCGATTACACATGTTAGAATTGCAGGAGTAGAACATGAGTTTTCTACCATTCGTGGTGTGATTGAAGATGTCATTGAAATCATCTTGAATTTAAAACAAATAAGGCTGAAAAGTAAGCTTCCTAAGGATGACATTAAGGAGGAAAAAATATATATGACCATAAGTGGTAAAGATGTATTTAGAGCAGGTGAAATTGAAAATTTTACAAATGTATTTCATGTCACAAATCCTGATCAGATCATCTGTCATATGGAGCCTTTTGTGAATTTGGAAATAGAACTTACCATCACTAAAGGACGAGGTTATGTTCCAGCTGATGAAAACACAACTAAAGATTTACCGATTGGTGTAATTCCAGTTGATGCTATTTATACCCCAATCAAGAAAGTATCTTACAGTATTTCAAATACTCGGGTTGGTCAAAAAACGGATTATGAAAAACTTTTACTTGAAGTTAAAACTGATGGAACAATTCATCCAGAAGATGCAGTAAAAGAAGCTTCTAGAATATTAATCCAACACTTATTACTCATAACGGATGAGAATATTACTTTTGAAGATGCAGTAAGGAAAGTGGATACAATAGTTGATGAACATGTATTACACATGCGCAAACTATTGAAAACACCTTTGGAGGATTTGGATCTGTCAGTTAGAGCATACAATTGTTTAAAAGCTGCAAAAATTAATTCATTAGGTGAAATGGTAAAATATGACACACATGAATTATTGAAATTTAGAAATTTTGGTAAGAAGTCATTAGTTGAAATAGAAGAATTATTGACAACCAAGAATTTGAGTTTTGGAATGGATTTGTCAAAGTATAAACTTGACGAAGAATAATAAATTAATTAATTTAGATTAAATCTATAGGTCATGAGACATGGAAAAAAGTTCAATCATCTAAGTCGTAAAAAAGGACATAGGACTGCTTTGTTACGCAACTTAGCTGGAGCTTTAATAAAATATAAGCGAATTAATACCACAGTAGCTAAAGCAAAAGCACTTAGAGTATATGTTGAGCCTTTAATTACAAAATCAAAGGATAATTCAACACACTCAAGAAGAGTAGTTTTTAGTTATTTGGGCAATAAAGAAACGGTAGCAGAATTGTTTGGTGAAGTAGCGCCTAAAATTGCGTCAAGACCGGGTGGTTATACTCGTGTTATAAGAACGGGATTTAGAAAAGGTGATGGTGCAGAAATGGCGATGATTGAATTGGTAGATTATAATGATATCATGGTCTCTGCCTCTAAAGCAACATCACCTGAGTTAGTAACTAAACGAAGAACTCGTAGATCAAGTAAAAAAGCTAAAACTGAGGATGCAACGGAACCTAATGTAGGTGAAACAAGTGAATCTTCAAGTGAAGAAAATAAATAGAAAAAAGCGGCTTTAAGCCGCTTTTTTTTTGCCTTGTGGGATCAATTTGATATTTTAATTGAGCTTAATTTGACTTAATACATCATTAATTTTTATATATTTCATATATTTGCGAAAAATTAATATAATTTCTTTGAATGTATAAAAACACATCAAGTCCTGCCATATTACTTCTAGAAGATGGAACTATTTTTTATGGCAAAGGAGCTGGCGCCATTGGTATTTCAGGGGGTGAAATCTGTTTTAATACTGGAATGACGGGATATCAGGAGATATTTACAGATCCTAGTTATTACGGACAATTGATGGTAATGACTAACGTTCATATTGGAAATTATGGAACTCAAGTAAATGAATCAGAATCAGACAAAATCCATATTGTTGGATTGGTTTGTAGAAATTTTTCAAGTCAATATAACCGCAGTCTTGCTGACGATTCATTACAACAATTTTTATCAAAATTAAATATAGCCGCTATCTATGATGTTGATACTAGAGCCATAGTTAGACATATCAGATCTCATGGTGCGATGAATGCATTAGTAGCAACAGATTCTTCTGACATGCCAACTTTGAGGGCATATCTATCGAAGGTTCCAAATATGAATGGACTTGAATTGGCCTCCAAGGTATCTACAAATGTTATTTATGATGTTGGTAATCCTAATGCGAAAATAAAAATTGCAGTTTTGGATTTTGGTATTAAAAAAAGTATTTTGGTTCAATTGGCAAAATACGACTACAATATTAGAGTATTTCCGGCCCATACGGCTTTTGTGGAAATTAATAATTGGAATCCGGATGCTTATTTCCTTTCAAATGGACCGGGTGATCCAGCACCTATGGATTATGCCATACAAACAGCAAAATTGATTTTAGAATCAAAAAAACCAGTTTTTGGAATTTGTTTGGGGCATCAATTACTTGGATTAGCTATGGGTATTTCAACTATAAAAATGTTTCACGGACATAGAGGAATAAACCATCCGGTTAAGAACTTACAAACAGGTTTGAGTGAAATAACCAGTCAAAATCATGGTTTTTCATTAGATATGGAACAAGTTAATAAGCAAAGTGGTACAATTGAATTGACTCATATAAATTTGAATGATCATTCTGTGGAAGGAATTCGCCACAAAACAAATCCAGTCTTTAGCGTTCAATACCATCCTGAAGCTGGCCCGGGCCCGCATGATTCTAGATATTTATTTAGGCAGTTTTCAGATTCAATACAACAATCGATAGGTACCAATTAATTTATAAACATGAGTGAAATTATTGATATTATTGCAAGGCAAATATTTGATAGTAGGGGTTTTCCAACTATTGAAGTCGATGTTATTACATCATTAGGCACTATTGGGAGGGCTGCAGTGCCTTCAGGGGCTTCAACCGGTAAGCACGAAGCCATTGAATTAAGGGATAATGATGCTTCATTTTATTTAGGCAAGGGTGTTCTAACAGCATGTTCAAATGTTGAAGAAGAAATTGGAGAGATATTAATCGGTGCAGAAGTAAAAGATCAACGATATATAGATCAATTGATGATTTATGCTGATGGCACTGAAAATAAAATGAGATTCGGAGCTAATGCTATTTTAGGCGTTTCGCTAGCTTGTGCTCGTGCAGCAGCTATTGAAGCTGATTTACCACTTTATAGATATATTGGAGGAGCTAATACATTTCTTATGCCCGTTCCAATGATGAATGTTATCAATGGCGGGATGCACGCTGATAATAAACTTGATTTCCAGGAATTTATGATTATGCCATTGGGTGCTTCAAGTTTTACGCATGCAATGCAAATGGGGACAGAAATATTCCAACATTTAAAAAGTCTGCTTAAGTCTAAAAATCTGTCCACTAATGTAGGAGATGAAGGTGGTTTCGCACCTAATTTGAGATCCAATGATGAGGCCATTGAATTACTCTTAGAAGCTGTAGTTAAAGCGGGGTATCGAGCTGGAAAGGACATTTTTCTAGCAATTGATGCTGCAGTTTCTGATATGTATAATGAAAAGGATCAATTATATCATTTTGAAAAATCGGGATTAAAATCAAAGAGTTCTCATGAAATGGTTGAGTTTTGGTCTGATTGGGCTAATCAATATCCAATTTTCTCCATTGAAGATGGTTTGGCTGAAGATGATTGGACAGGTTGGCAATTATTGACAAGTAAGCTTTCTGATAAAATTCAATTGGTTGGCGACGATTTATTTGTTACAAATTCTAAGCGTATTCGTCAAGGAATTGATATGAAGGTGGCCAATTCTGTGCTCATTAAAGTGAACCAAATTGGAACATTGAGTGAAACTATAGATGCAGTTCAATTGGCTCAAAGGAATAAATATACTACAGTAATGAGTCACCGGTCTGGAGAGACGGAAGATCATATTATTGCTGATTTAGCAGTTGGATTGTCCACTGGTCAAATAAAAACCGGATCTTTATCCAGATCTGATCGAATGTCCAAGTATAATCAGTTATTAAGAATAGAAGAGGAATTGGGTGAGCAAGCCGAATATTATGGCAAAATATTACTTGAAAAATAAATTATATGTATATTTGCCTATTATTCTTGTTTTTATGAAAAATAGATTAAAATCAATACCTTTTAAACTTCCTCTGCTAGCATGGAAGAATAAATCTTTGGTAACTATCGTAGCTTTTTTGATTTTTTTATGTTTTTTTGATAAATACAATTTGCGTATTCAGTACAAAATATATTCAACCTTATTGAATATGCAAGATCAAAAGGCCAATTACATTCATTTGATTGCTGAAGCCAAACAGGATAAGTTTGATTTGGAACAAAATTATGAGCGGTTTGCTAGGGAAAAGTATTTTATGTCACGTTTAGATGAAGATGTATTTATCATCGAAACAAAAAAGATTATTAAGAAATAATGAGTGTATTAGTCAATAGAAATTCTAGAATAATTGTTCAAGGATTTACAGGGAAGGAAGGAACATTTCATGCTGAACAAATGATTGCATACGGCACAGCGGTTGTAGGAGGAGTAACACCAGGTAAAGGTGGAGAGCTACATCTCAACTTACCCGTTTTTAATACCGTTTTCGATGCAGTTAATGAACTTAAAGCCGACACTTCAATTATATTTGTGCCACCACAATTTGCTGCTGACGCTATAATGGAAGCTGCAGATGCAGGAATTTCTGTAATTATATGCATTACAGAAGGCGTTCCAGTACAAGATATGATCAAAGTAAAATCCTATTTAAAAAATTATCCTTGCCGCTTAATTGGGCCTAACTGTCCGGGAGTCATCACACCAGACGAAGCTAAAGTAGGGATAATGCCAGGTTTTATACATAAGAAGGGATCGATAGGTATTGTATCCAGATCGGGAACTTTAACATATGAAGCAGTTGATCAGGTTACCAAGGAAGGATTAGGTCAATCTACATGTATTGGGATTGGGGGAGATCCTATACCAGGCACTACTACTTTGGAAGCAGTACAAATGTTAATGGCAGATTTTGAGACTGAAGGCATCATTATGATTGGCGAAATCGGGGGAAGTATGGAAGCAGAAGCTGCTTTGTGGATTAAAGATTATGGCACTAAGCCTGTTGTTGGATTTATCGCCGGTCAAACTGCGCCCGCCGGTAGAAAAATGGGTCATGCAGGTGCTATAATTGGCGGTAAAGATGATACAGCTGCTGCTAAGATGAAAATCATGGCTGAATGTGGTATACATGTAGTTCAATCTCCAGCCCACATAGGGCGCACAATGAGAGAAGTTTTGGAAAAATGATTAGCTCATGTGTTTTGAATCGAAATTCGACAATATGTATTGTTGCATTTCTGTGCTTTTTTGATGTTATCTATAGTCAAGTTCAATTAACCACACTGCTTGATACCACTTTAATGAATGAATTAGCCATCATTAAGAAAGCAGATCAAGAACCTAGAAATCAATTACTAACTATTTCATCCAAGAAAGAAAGAGCAATATTATTTAAAAAATTAAAAGAAACGGATTCTATTCATTTAACTAAAATAGATTCAGTAATCAGAATACACGGATATCCTGGCAAATCCAAAGTTGGGATCAAATTATGCAACGTTCCTTTTATCATAATTCAACACGGTGATTTGCCGGTTTTAGAAAAATATTATCCAATAATAGAGCAAGCAGTAAATGCAAATGAATTGGAGAAAGAAAATTTGGCATTACTCATTGATAGAATTAAATACTTTAAAAAAGAAAACCAAATTTACGGAAGTCAAATCATCACCAGTAGAAAGGATGGAAAACACACGCTTTATCCAATTGAGGACGAATTCAATGTGAATAAAAGACGATTAGAAATGGGAATGGATAGTTTAGAAGTCTATTGCAGAAGATTTAAAATACAATATGTCACTCCGGTTAAGTAAAGAAATAATTTGATTTGGCTAAGTTCGATTTCTTTTGAGATACTTAAAATTAACCAATAACATACCAAAGGATTCGCAATTTTCTTTAGTCTGTTTTAAATGATGAGCACCATGAGCTCTTAGTATAGCTTTTGAATAAGTATTATCAATATGCTTAAACCATGAAAACCTTCTGTGAATATATACATCATGAACTAGAAAATAGGCAACACCATAAATAGAAATCCCAATTCCTATATACAATAGCCATTGGTACTGTTGGTAATACAAGGTTCCCAAAATATAGCATATCATACTTGGAATTGCAAAAACAAGAAAAAAGCGATCATTTTTTTCCCAAAAACCAGTTTTTAATTGGTGTGGTTTATGATGATCTTCATGCCAGGACCATAATAAACCGTGCATAATAAATTTATGGGTAAACCAGGCTATGAATTCCATACCAAAGAAAGAAGTGATCACAATCAAACAATGTATTAGCCATGGAGCCATAATAAGTATTTCGTCAAAAAAACATTTAAGAGGTATAATGGTTTAATTTGGTGCTATTATTTTAATTCTTCCTCGCTTCGCATGAGTGGTATTTCAATAAAGAATTGTGTACCTATTTGGATATTTGATTCAAAGTAGATTTTGCCATTTTGAGACTCGATAATTTGTTGGCACATAGCTAAACCTAAACCTGTCCCAGAGTTCTTAGTGGTGAAATTTGGAAGGAATACTTTGTCCTTCATTTCAGCAGAAATGCCTATCCCATTGTCTTTGATACAAATTTGGGCAAACATGTTTTTTCTTTTTAATTCGATATCTATTTTGCCTCTTCTATGCTCCGGTATTGCTTGTATGGCATTATTAATAATATTATTTAATACCCGAATGATCTGGTTTTTATCACAATACACATAAAATTCATCAATGGGCACCACTAAATAAATGTCGATGTCATCTCTTTTTCTAAAAAGATCGTGTACCAGAGAGATCAAATCATTAATTAATATTTTTTCATTTTCAGCTTTAGGCATAGTCCCAAAATTTGAAAACTCGGTTGCAATTTTTGTAAGCCCATCTATTTGTTCCAGTAATGTTTCGCTGACTCTAACTACCATCGCACTTACATCTTGAGCGCCACTCTTTATGTATTGCTGCAAATATTGAATGCTTAATTTCATTGGAGTTAATGGGTTCTTTATTTCATGAGCTACTTGTTTTGCCATTTCCTTCCATGCAGAATCTCTTTCAGATTTTGCCAATAGAGATGCACTTTCATCTAATTGACTGACCATTCTATTATAATCTTGTATCAAATCTCCGATTTCATCTTGACCTGACCACTCCAATAGTTCATTGCGCTTTCCAATTCGAATTTGTTTCAATTTTTCACTGAGGACTTCCAGTGGAGAAGTTATGGAATTTGCTAATAAGGTAGCTAAACTGGCTGCGATGAGAAATAAAAAAACATAGATATTTAATAATGTATTGATTAGATTAGCAAGGCGATTTTCTTTGTTTTTTTCAATAGAAATAAAAGATGACATTTCGATAGTAGCCAACCTTTGGTTATTCAGGAAAATATTTTTGAAGGCACTGATTTTTAATTTTGAATTCGAACGATCACCAGTACGGATGATTATATCTTCAAGTGAACTTGGAAAGTAAAAATAAAATTCAGGATCGCATAATTTTATTCGACTATCAGAACCAGTTGAAGTATTCTTAAAAATTGTTTTTTGGAATCCTTTGTTGTCATACAATTCAATGTTGTAATCAAAAAGTGATGAAGTTGATTTAATTTGATTTTCAGTAATCAAAAATGCGGTTTCGACATCTGGACTTGACGTAATGGTAGACTCTAAAAATGAACTTAAATATTTTAATTTATTAAATAGTGATTCTTCAGCAATTTTTTGTTCAGATTGTTTAGTAAAATATACAGTCACAATCGCAATCGTTAAAAAACTGATGACGATACCGAGAATAACATAAAATTGTATCCTATTCCTTAAAGATGGTTTATCTACTAATTGCACTTGCAGGCCTTCGGGAAGTATATCATAATTCTGATTGATTAAACTAATGAGATATGCAAATATAATGAGCATAGTAAATAGGTAGGAAAATAGCGATATGGCTTTAATCAAATTGGGTATCGCATGAGATAATATAATAGTAAACCCAGGTTTAATGGCTTTAATTAATAATTCTTTACCATCATATTGTAAAATGGTCTGATTTTTTTTACCTAAAGCTTCCTTGCATCTATATACATCAGGTTTGTTGAAGGATGTTCCGTATTTTAGTTGTTCGTTTTCATAAATATATAATTCATAATTATATTTATTGCTCGCATTAATCAAGTTGTAAATTCCTATTGAATTACTAATACCCAAGGTGTCAACATTGGAGTATTTGATATCGCTTATTTCGTTGACCAGTTTCTCTTTTTCAGTTCGCTTTTTAATATTCTGATAATGAAAAATCAAGCCTGAAGTCAAAAAACTAATAATCATGATCCAGGAAATAAGCCACAGTATGTTATTTTGTTTGTATTCTACAAAATAGTCCTGTAGCCAAATGATAATTGATGTAGCAATGAAAAATGAAAAAAGAGAAATGTCTAAATTGAATTTATATACAATAGGAAAAAATAACACTACACTAATAAGGTATAATATCATTTTAGTTTTTAAAGAGTGGTTATAGCTATTTGTACTTTGACATAGTTTATGAGAAATTAAAAAAAGTGCAATGAGTATGAGTAGTAAGCATATGAGTAAAATATAATTTTCACTCTTAAAGAAAATGCTTTCATCTAAATTAAAAAAGTAGGAAGAGTTAACAAAAACTGCTTTAAATGTTGCACAATACGCCACTAAGGTTAAAATGACAGCTCCATTATTTAAAATAGGGATAATATAATTCAGTGTTCGGCTATGATTTGCAGGTAGTTTTTCGAATGTAATATATTTGTGAAAAATATAAACGATTTGAAAAATGATATATGATATAATGATGAATTCAAAAAGGGAGTATTTTACAAAACTTGTTGTTATTAATGATTTGGTTAAAATACTATCAAAGAAATTATATTTCTGGACAATCCATTGTGATAAACTCAAGGTTAGTATGATTCCAAGGATAAGAGAAAGATAGGCCCATTGTGTTTTATTATTTATAAAAAATAATTTAGTAAAATGATAAAACGGATAATATAAGATGAAAAGTAAAAGTAAATAGATGATAATTAAAATATTGGCATAGATATAATATAATTCAGTGCCGGCATTGTTTAAATAGCCTAAAGTTTCATTAGATTTATTACTGATTTTTAATTGGTCTGGTGCAACTTTTTCATCTGTAATTAAAAGTGGTTCTTCTGAATTTGAATTTTCTAATATGGGTTCGTATAGAAAGAAGCAAGCATTTATTCCTGGAACATCAATCGTCTGATTGATGCCATAAAAATAATTTCCCTGATGCTCAAAAATCCCTTTTATGCCTTGGTCCATGCAGGGACACCAATTTTTGTCAAAATAAATGTTTGGTTTATTCCAATACGTTAATTGATTTTGTTCACAAAGAATGATATAGCTATTTTTTAGATTTGGAGTGGCCTTGATTTCTTTGTCTATGATAAAAGAAAGATCATGATTCGATTGATTCGCTTGAAGTCTGTTGGATATTTTTGAATTGAGTTCTTTTAGTTTTAGATCTATTTTATTAATTTTTTCTACGCATTGTTTTTGAATGATATGACCATTATCATGATCAAATTCTAAATAATATTGTTCATAGAGTTTTCCTAAAATCAATATTAGAAATGCAATGATCCAGATACTGAACCATGATTTCGCATTCGTAATATGTACGTGATCTAAAAACACAGCATAAAGTTAAGTTATTATACATTATCTTTTATTATAATGTATGTTTTGTCAGCAAATTAAGTAATTCTATTACCTTTGGAGGTCGTTATGTTCTATCGCGTATTTATTTTGAGTACGAGGAAAGTCTGGACAACACGAAGCATCACACCACTTAATAGGTGGGCTCTCGAGAGTGAGACAGATAGGGTCACAGAGAATAACCGCCCCGTTTCGACGGGGTAAGGGTGAAAATGTGTGGTAAGAGCACACAAATATTACGAGTAATCGGAATATTGGATAAACCTTGTGAGTTGAAATGCCAAATAAACCTGTGAATTCCTTTGGAATTGTATATGCTTCTATATTGCTTTAAGCACGCAGGAGGGTAGGCAGATTGAGTTTATTGGTGACAATAGACCTAGATAAATGATAGAAGGTTCATTTATGAATTACAGAATCCGGCTTATAGTAACGACTTTTTTACTCTAACTGTTTGAATGATAAATTCAATCCAAGCAGTTAGAGTTTTTATTATTGAGCCGAATTAAATGCAGCCATATCAAACAATAAAGAGAACCTAATCGTATTCGCTAAGGGGCTTCTGGTGTTATTAGTAGGCACTAGATAGGATAAATTCATTCCAAATACATTGTATTTAAATCCACAACCCAAGGTCAAATATTGTCTATTTCCCTTTAAACTATTCTCGTGAAAGTATCCAGCTCTAACAGCAAATTGTTTATCATACCAGTATTCTATTCCAAGAGAATACATAAGCTCTTGGAGCTCTTCTCTTGCACCTCCTGGTGCATCTGCAAATGAGCCAAAAATTCCTGAAAATAAAGGCTTTTGGCGGTAATCAGCTATAGTATCTTGAGGAGAAATATCATAATCTGGATTACCTGGTGGTATAGGTGTTGGGACCAAAAATTTATTAATGTCTAAGATGAGGTTGATTGAATTAAAATCATCAAAATTCATTTCATAATTCGCACCGATACCTAGATTGGTAGGGATGACATCTTTTACTAATCCTTTGATATAGGTAACTTTTGATCCAATGTTAGTAACTGCAGCTCCAAGGCTTAGATAATTTCTACGACCACTGGCACCCATTTTGGTTTTATAATAAACGCCTATGTCTGCTGCAAATGATTTTGCTGGAGTGATATTATTTGCACCAACGGATCGGCCTGTGGCTAAATTAGAATAGACGAACTTAGCACTAAGGCTAGCTGATAGTTTTTCGGAGAGTTTACGTGAATAGGCACCAACAAATTCAAATTCATTGGGCTCGCCTGTGCCCTGATCATTTCCGTTCTCATCTCTGAATTCTATTTTACCAAGTGAAAAGTATCGAATGGCAAGACCGGCAGTTTGATATTTATCGATTTTTAAATAGGAGGATAAATACAACAAGTAAATATCATCTATGCCTAAATTTCTCAACCACGGAGAAAAAGTAGCAGAAACAGCAAAATTATTTTCAGCAAAGGCTAATCGGGCTGCATTATAATGCATAGCGTTAGGATCAGGGCTGATAGCAAGTCCTGCATCGCCTAATGCACCTGAACGTGCATCAGGATTAATTCTTAGAAAAGGGAGCGCCGTTAATATGGTATTAGGAACACACTCACCTGTGCTTGCGTTTATAATACAGTGTTTATATGGATCCCATGTCTGACTTTGAACTGTGACCATTGTAAATGAAAAAATAAGCAATATGATTAATTGACGCATAAATTTAAATTTGTGCAAAAGTAAGATATTTTGATATATTAGAAATAATTATTATGTGTTTTATAACTTGGCTATCTACTTATCGTAAGTTTTTATATATTTATTACTTCAATATCAATAATTTTTCAATTTTGCTTTGTTTTTTAATGATTTCACCATCTAATTCACCATTGATTTTGATTTGATATACATACACACCATTAGCAAGATCAGATCCAAAATCATCCTTTCCGTCCCAATCAAGGTTAGTAATTCTATATCCATCTGGTGTAATGCGTTTGGTAATGGTCTTTACTAATTTCCCGGTGATCGTTTGGATATAAATATTAATTTCTAAAGGAATACCGGTCCAATTGGTTTCAAACTGGAATTGGGTATGTTTTGAAAAAGGATTTGGATAGTTATATATTCGATCTATACTCACTGCGTCTTTGTTTAATACATTAAATTCTATATTAGCACTTCCCATTTTGTTGGAAATATCCCAGGCAGTTACAGTCAATGTATGTTTACCCGATGCCAGATTTTTTAACGGATAAGTCACCTCACCTGATTTAAAATCATTCAGTTTAGATTTAAAATAATTATTCAATATTATAGGTGATTGAGAATTTTGGTCAATAATTGCAGTTAAATCATGTCCAATACTGTTGCCTGTGATATTAATCCCTAAATCATCACTAATCTTTGCAAAGATTTTTGGATTTTCATCAGTGATTCCACCATTGGCAAACTGATCATTATTCATAAATAAATTCACAACTGGTGGTTGGTCATTTAACAAAGTGTCAGATTTGAAACCACCGACAATGAAATGATCGGTATATCCTGCTGCGTCTAAATCTTTCAGATTTGAAGCATACAGACTGATTTTGCCAGCTCCAAATGAATAGTTTATATCTTTTGGAATGATAAATGAAAATTCCCAAATACCATCTTTTACTTCCGTAGATCCTTTGAAAATGATATTTTTTTGTATATTAAAAGAGGAAACATTACTGCCTGGATCATTCCTTCTGGTTTTCAGAGTTATTTCTTTATCGAATATAGTTGCATTGAGTATGCCATTGAAATCACTTACTATATTACCTCCAGGCTGTATTACACGACCTTTTACTTTTACGGTTTGAAGTGCTCTTAGAGTATCTGGAGATTGGGATAGCGGTTTATCATTTATGCTTAAAATTTCATTTTCAAGTTTGGGGTATGCTAAGGTTTGACTAGGATCACCAAAGAGCATAAATTTTCTTGTGTTTTCACTTGAGCCATTCTTATTTTTTGCTCTTGTTAAAATTTCACCCATGGTAAGATGTTTGCCATTTTCTATATTATATAATTGATCAAAAACATCTCTTGTTAAAATATAATTGGCATCTGCATATACAGGACGAACTGTTGAAAAAAGTCCAATGACACCACCTTTATTGAGCAAAGTTAAATTGCCAGCACTGGTAATACTTGGATCATCAAAACTAGTAAAAGTACAAGTAGCAGTAATCATTAAGGGCATTTTGTAAATGTTGTCCCATACTTTAATATCGGGTTCTTGTAGAACTCGTTCTTGGGCCAATCCTGTAGGTCCTCCATGGCCCATATATGCATAAACAAAGTTCCCTTGAAAGATGGCATCATTTATCGCTTTGGTTACTTCGGGATATCGTTCACCTCCAGGTGTGCTCACTTGTTCATAAGCATCTAAGTAAACTTTTTGTTGGTTGATGTTTTTGTTTTTTTCTTGATTGAAGATAGCGATTCTATCCATATCATAAAAATGGGTGTTTCCGTCTTCATCATCAGCCGTAAATAAATTGTTTAATCTCCAATCTCCAAGGGTCAACGGATCAGTATCATAGCGAATGATTTTATCTACCATGATTCGCGCTTCATCGATTGTTCTACTTATAATCCGGCCAACTGCTATATCTAGTTTTCCATTTAAATTTTCTCCTTCTCCATTGTCCAACAATCCAAAATAATCATCAGAAGGAAATCCATAAATAGGATCTAATGATTCTGGGGTCTCATAGGTAGGAACTAAATTTAAATCTTTATTTTTAGTATTTAAATATCTGTAGTCATAACTAGCTGAACCAAATAATGTAAGATATTTGAATCGTGTATTTCGCGAATAAAGCATTCTCGCAAAATCTCTAACAGAAGTAGGATCCTTTGTTCCAGAACTAAATTCATTATAAACTTGATCAATATCTACTGCGACTCCAACCAAAGACGAAAATTGTTCTCTGTGTTTCAAAAGTCTTAGCGCTTCAACTTTAAGTGATGCATGATAAATAATAACAAAATCAAGATTATCCAACATATGCAAATTTTGATTTTCAACCGGTCCATTAAAATCTGGTTGTGCATTTGAAGTTGCGGCATTGAAAACTATATATTGATTGTTTTTTTGGAAGCTTTCATCCACAAAAGTTAAGGTATTATTTATTGTGTTATTTTTTACGCTTGAAATATTTAAGGGTTGCGTTACATCCCAAGTTGTGAGAGAAGTATTCGCATTATTAATCGTATAAGCTGTGGTTTGATATGAACTTGCCTCTGGATTAAGTACATACATAGGAACCCCATTCCATATTAAATTTTTCCAGGAAGTGATTTGGAACCAATCTAACCAACCTTCAGAATCACTTGAGGATATAGGAAATTTTATGTTTACTTTAGTGGCGGAACTATTTAACTTAATGTCTGATTTTATGCTATTGTTTTCTGCAAATTTGTAAGTGCATTGATAAGAGGATATGGGTGATAAATTTTTAACAATTTTGCTATCGTTAATATTGATAATAAGTTGTGTTCCTTGAGTTGCTCTTGTTGCAAATACGCAACTTACTTTTGCTGCTTTTGTTGGATCTAATTCAGGAAAAGAAAACTCTGTTCCGAAATCCAATTCTCGGCTATTACTTAATTCTTCTCCAAACCATTGTTGACCGGTGCCATGATTGCATTGGTCACCAGCAATAATATTTGTTAATTCCTTTTGATGGTGTATGGTTTCTAAACTTTGATTTGTTGTAAAACTTGGATTAAATTGTTCGGGTTTTTCAGATATCCGTTTACCAGGTTTGTCATTTATTTTAATATAAAAATAAGATTTTTGGCTATATGGATTTTTTATATAAGAATAATCGTTTAAACCAGCATCATAGGTTTGAATATCAGGTCCAGTGGCATAAAAAAGTATATAATCCTGATCATTAAATATCTGGTCTGATTCTCCCGCAATATAGATAGCATTTTCTACTAAATCATCTTCTCTGTATTGATCATTAGATTCAGGTAATTTTTGTCCTCCATTGCCATATATATGTATATTACGAGGATCAATATTAGCAACATTAATTTTTAAATTTTTTTCCAAGTAATTTTTATCAATTTTATAAATACCCTTTCTGGAAACACTTATTTTGAATATTTGACCCGATTCAAGAACTGAATTTTTAGTAAAGGGTGGTAATTGAGGAGGTGCAAAATTTGGTATAAAATTTAAATCGAATTCCACATTAAGTATTCGGTGGAATTGGCCCGATGGATTCATTCTAATTGGAGTTAATTCGATCCAAGCTGTATAGGTTGACCTTTCTTTGGATATCCCGGATTTTAATTGATATTCGCTTGAATAGCGAATATCTTTAAAAAGGGTAGTAAGGTTATAAGTTTCTTCATCAAAGGAAAGTAAGGTTGCTGTTATTGAACCAGGGCCATTTACCGGAAATTCTTTCCGATAGAGAAATTTCTGTGGATCTAAATTGGAGCGAACAGCGCCTTCGAATGGAATTGAGGATTTTGGGTGTTGAATTAAATCACCATTTGTACCAATTGGAATCTCCCATTTTACATTATCTTTGACGTTCCAATGTTGCTGGCTTAATAGTAATATTGGAGTAAACAGGATTAGACTAAAAAAATTAAGTTTCATAAACAAGGATTGATAAAGTAAATTTGTCCTTATAAGATTAGGTGATTTGAATAATAAACGAGCGTTAAATATAGTTATTGTTAAGATGTTAGGATTTAACTTATTTAAGTTTATATGTATTTTTTTAATTTGGGCAACTAGTTTTTGTAATATTTACGCTCAAGATCCGGTTTTTAGTCAATTTTATGCAGCGCCCTTAGAAGTAAATCCTGCTTTTGCCGGACTAGGAAGGTCGCCAAGAATCGGAATTAATTACAGGAATCAATGGCCATTCATTGAGCAACAGTTTAAAAGCTATACTACTTACCTATTATCTTATGATCAGTATTTCAAAACATTTAAGAGTGGGCTTGGCTTTACTTTACTTGCAGATGATGCAGGGGATGGATTGATCAAGACCATTAAGTCAAATGTCATCTATAGCTATCGAGTACCATTAACTAAAAAAGGACATTATATTAAAGGTGGTGTTGAATTGGGATTAGTGAATATAAACTACAATTGGGATAAATTTACTTTTGGAGATCAACTTGACCCTGAGTTCGGTTTAATTACTGGTGGGGGTGTTCCTATTATTTCCAAAGAAATCAGGCCTGCTAAAACGAATTTGAATTATTTTGATGCTGGAGTTGGGATGATGTATTATTCGCCTACCTTTTATATAGGAGTGGCAACGAAGCACATCAACTCCCCAAAAATTGGAATCTTGACTTCTAATAGTGACGGATATAATGGTCTACCATTAAGATTTACAGTTCACTCGGGTTTTGAATGGAGAATTGATAAAAGACTTGGAAAATATAAGAAAATTTTAAGTCCAGGAGTGATTTTAACAAAACAGGCACAGTTTTTTCAAGTAAATTTAGGTACTCAATACCAGTTTAGCACAGTTTTTGCCGGAATTTGGTATCGGATAGCCCGTCATAATGGTGATGCTGTTATAGGTACCTTAGGATTTAGAAAAGATTTTTGGAAGTTAACTTATAGTTTTGATTACACCACTTCTTCATTAGGAATTGGTTTAGGGGGTAGTCATGAGTTGAGTTTATTATTCAATTTTGAGTCAGTTACTAAAGAAAAGAAGAATATTAGTGACTGTTTTGATGCTTTTCGATAAATTTTTAAAAAAATATATACTAGCACAATAAATATTTAACTAATTTTGTTTTCCTAAAAATTAAAAGACAGTAGTAGGATGAAAACCAAAGTAAATTCAGTGGTTTTTCTGGTAGGGCTTTTACTAATAGTAAGCTCATGCAGTAAACGCAATAGTGAAAAATCTTCCGCAACAGGTTGGAAGTACAATGACCCTAAATACGGGGGTTTTGAGAAGGTCGATTATGAGGGGCAACCCACTGGTCCGAATTTAGTACTTATTGAAGGGGGAACCTTTACGATGGGTCTGACGGAAGAAGACGTTACCTACGAATGGAATAATATTCCAAGACGTGTTACAGTTTCATCATTTTATATGGACGAAACTGAAATTTCCAATATTAATTACAGGGAATATTTGTATTGGCTTAATAGAGTCTATAAGTCTTATCCAGATGTGTTTAAAAAGGCACTTCCTGATACCTTGGTATGGCGAGAGGAACTAGCTTACAATGAACCATTTGTTGAAACCTATTTTAGATTTCCATCTTACGACGAATATCCAGTAGTGGGTGTTAGCTGGTTACAGGCTAAAAACTATTGTAAGTGGAGAACGGATAGAGTTAATGAGGAAATATTAATCGCTAAAGGAGTATTGAATCAAAATCCAGAGCAAGTTGATGCTGAAAATTTTGATACTAAGTCTTACTTAGCTGGTCAATATACTGGCAATGTACGAAAAAATTTACCTGATTTACAAACCGGTGGAGAACGTCCTGTAAGATTCGAAGATGGGATATTACTTCCTGAATACAGATTGCCTACAGAAGCAGAGTGGGAGTATGCTGCTTTAGCATTAATCGGAAAGCAATCTGCAAATAAAGATGAGTTAATTACAGATAGAAGAATATATCCTTGGGATAGCAATACTGCAAGGTATAAGAAGAGAGATAAGAATATGGGTTCCATCTTAGCCAATTTCAAGAAAGCTGAAGGAGATTATATGGGTATGGCTGGTAAACTTAATGACCATTCACATATTCCTGGACCAGTTAAGAAATACTATCCAAACGATTTTGGGCTGTATAATATGGCAGGAAATGTATCCGAATGGGTTGAAGATGTTTATCGTCCATTGACATCTACTACTTTAAGAGATGTAGAAAACCAAGATTTGAATCCATTCAGAGGTAATGAATTTAAGGAATTAATACTTGATGAATCTGGAAATCCGGTAGAAAAAGACAGTCTTGGTTCGCTTAAATATCAGGTGGTTTCAGATTCTGCAGTTACAGATAGAGAGAATTACAACAAAGGAGAGGTTAAAGACTTCATGGATGATGATGATGAAGCTGTTGAATATAACTATGGTAAGACATCTTTAGTTAGTAAAAAATCCAGAGTTATTAAAGGAGGATCTTGGTCAGATAGATTATTTTGGTTGTCTCCAGGAGCAAGAAGATTTAAAGATGAAGACAAATCTGACCGAAGTATTGGATTTAGATGCGCAATGACTAGAACGGGAGGTCCTGAAGGAAATCATGATGCTGGTGGATTGGAATTTAAGAAAAAGAAAAGAAATTAATTTTATTAAAATAAGATCTGAAAATATAATCCTCATAGGTAATACCTATGGGGATTTTTTGTAATTATGGAAATTAGCGACATATATAGTAAGTTAGAAACTAAGTTAGATCGGGTAAGTACAGATACCCGATTATTGGTGACTGGAGATGTGTTCTTTGCATTGAAAGGACCTCATTATAATGGTAATGAATTCGTTGCCAAGGCGCTAGAATTAGGTGCTTCTTTTGTTATTTGTGAAGATTATGAATCTCAAGATGCAAGAGTAGTTCCGGTTGATGATGCATTGATTACGCTGCAGCGATTAGCGCAGTATCATAGATCCAGGATGAAAGCAAAAATTATTGCAATAACTGGATCCAATGGAAAGACAACCACCAAGGAGTTGCTTTTAAAAGTGTTTGAAACTACCTATGAGGTCTTAGCAACAGAAGGAAATTTAAATAATCACATTGGTGTACCGCTTACTTTACTTAAATTAAAAAGCAAGCATGATTTTTTGATTCTTGAAATGGGCGCTAACCATGTGGGTGAAATTGCTTTTTTGTGTACATTGAGCAATCCTGATTTTGGATTAATAACAAGTATTGGCAAGGCGCACTTGGATGGTTTTGGCAACCTTCAAGGTGTTCTAAAAACTAAAATGGAATTGTTTGATTATTTAGATGAACATCAAGGAGTTTCTTTTTACAATTTAAATGACGCTCAGCTTGCATCAAAATTTATTTCTGAAAAGAATCATGTAAGTTTTGGAGATCTTCAAAACCATTTAAATTATAGCTTTAAGCCAATTCAGTATATCCCGACCATTTCATTAATGCAAATAAACTCAGCAAATGAAACTCATTATAATGCAACTATTTTTGGCGAACATAATTATCAAAATGTAATTGCAGCCATTTCTATAGCTAATTATTTTAAAATAGAACCGGAACATATAAATAGATCATTAATTGAATATGTTCCTTCTAATATGCGAACTCAGCTTTTAAAATGGAAAAGTAATGATATTATTTTAGATGCATATAATGCTAATCCAAGTTCAATGGAAGCTGCAATTAAAATGTTTAATCAATGGCCTGGGGAGGAAAAGTGGATCATAATTGGTAAAATGGCAGAATTGGGAGTTGACAGTGAATCAGAGCATCAGAAAGTTTTTAATTTGCTTATAAATAAACCTTTTCAAAAAATAATATTAATTGGTCCCTCGTATTTTTCTTTTAAATTAAGTTCAAATATGTTATATTTTTCAAATGTTGAAGAATGTAAATCATGGCTTTCTGAAAATTCACCTACAGGAAAAACCATTCTTGTTAAAGGTTCACGGTCTGCAAAGTTGGAATCTTTGTTAATTTAGATATTCTAAAATTCTATCCGGTACCTGTTCTTGTACAGTATTTAAATATTCATCATATGTGCATGGTATTAATACGTTCGAATGGTCCATGTCAATAATGGGTTCTTCAAACCACCATTTGCCACTAATTTCTGATTTGTAAAAATTAATTTGTATTCCGGTATTCTTGATTTCAACAATATATTGAGTTAGATTTTTTTTGTGATTTGAGTGATCTGTTTTTTTAAGTCCGTAACCTTCTATAAAATACCAAACCATTTGAGCAATTAATAATTCACTGGTACCAGATACATCTTGTTCTGTTTTCCAAGAGGAGATAAATAGTGCTTTTGTTTTGTCCCCTGAGCCAAAATATTTACAAATTGATGATGCTTCTTCTGAAAAAAGTCCACTGGGATTACTGTTGTAGCTAGCACTGAAATCACTGTGGCGAATTGCATTAAGATCAAAAAAAGCTGCATCAACATTTCTTGTGAAGGGTTCAATATTGGATAGTTTTTTTCTAAACTCTGAAAGATATAGAATTTTAGAAATGGAATGAAGTGAATCAGAAGATTGTAAATGTCTTTGTACGCCTATGCTATAAAATTCTTTGAGAAACATACTATGAGATATTAGTAAATCGTCAATCTTTGACATATTATCTGAAACTAAGGCAAACCTGTGCGGCATTAAAACTTGACTGCATTGAAGATGCAATTGAGTAAAATGTGAGTGCCTAGAACCAATTAAAATGGGAATGATTTTCAAATCCATTAAGTACATTACTGTGGCTGCAACATTGCTGTCAGAAACGTCCTTTAAGTTTCCCAGATCAACAATTGTGAGTTTTCTAAAATGATCTAATGATAATGAATAAAATTTATCTCTAAATAAATCTGATAGTACTGGATTTACGCCTATTAGCGCTATTTCATATTTCTGTAATTCCAGATCATGCATTTTTTCATGTTTATTAAAATGGACAGGGGTCCATTTAGAATCTGCAAACAATGAGGAACTAGGAAGAAATTCTGGTAACATATAGGAATATTTTTCACAAAAATACATATTATTAATTAATTTAATATGAAATTAATAAGTTTTCTGAATAATTGATCTTAAGAGCTTAATTTTGTCCAAATAATAAGCAGTAAAAGTATGTATCAATTATTAGCATCCTACCTTCAAAAATCGCCAGAAATAGTATTTGAATGGAGTGACCCAAATTCTGAAGCTAAGGGGTGGTTGGTTATTAACTCTTTAAAAGGAGGAGCCGCTGGAGGTGGAACTAGAATGAGAAAAGGACTAACCAAAGATGAAGTTGTTTCACTTGCCAAAGTCATGGAAGTTAAATTCAGTGTTTGTGGGCCGGCAATAGGTGGTGCCAAATCTGGAATTAGTTTTGATCCACAAGATCCAAGAAAAAACGAGGTTTTGAGAAGATGGTTTGAGGCCATTTCGCCTATATTAAAGAGTTATTATGGAACAGGTGGAGATCTAAATGTTGATGAGGTTAAGGATGTGTTTCCCATTACCGAATCATTAGGCATTATACATCCACAAGAAGGTGTGCTTAGTGGTCATTTTAAATATGATTATAATAAGAAACAGATTATTTTGAATCAACTTGATCTGGGTTGTAAAATGCCGGTCAAATCGGATCAATTTTCACCCGATCATGGTGAGGGGAAATTTAATGTTGCAGATATGATTACTGGATATGGAGTTGCAGAATCAGTCAAGCATTATTATCATATCGTAAAGGAGGAGGACCTAAAGGGAAAAACAGTATTGATTCAAGGGTGGGGGAATGTGGCTTCTGCTGCTGGTTTTTATCTGTCAAAACTAGGGGCAAAAATCGTAGCTATTACAGATAGAAATGGTGGCGTTTTCAATCGTGAAGGGTTTAGTTTTGAGGATGTTAGAAACTTATTTTTATCAAAAAATGGAAATGAATTACAGAGTGATCATATTATTGATCATGAAGAAGTTCAAAGGAAAGTTTGGGATTATGGTGCAGAAATTTTCATACCTGCGGCAGCTTCAAGGATAGTCAGTATTGAGAACATTAAATCCTTAATTGCATCTGGCACAAAACTCATTTCTTGTGGAGCTAATGTTCCATTTATTGAAGATCAAATCATTTTTGGTGATTGTTCACAATATGCTGATGAACATATAGGGTTAATACCAGATTTTATAGCGAATTGTGGAATGGCCAGAGCTTTTAATTTTTTAATGCAACCCAATCAGGAGTTGTCTGAAGAACGTATTTTTCAAGATGTGTCAAATACGATATATAACGCCATGCGTCTTATTGAAGGCAATGCAAAAAGTCCCAATCGCATCACCGCTAGAGCCTTGCAAGAATTCATACAGTAGAATTTGCTAATGTATTGAAGGACAAATAATTATGTATTTGTTAAAAATTATATTTATAATGCTAGTAAAAGTGGCTAGATTTTTGCATAACTTTGCAAGAGTACTTTCACTCAATTGTTACTATAATAATACGATTATTATGTTTAATAAGTCATTTATAACCATATTAGTAGCTGTTGCACTGCACCAACACAGCTATGCTCAAACAGATACAACATTAACTGTTGTCCCTGCTGAGAATGTAACAATTGCAACGGATCAAAATGCCTTATGGAAATCAGGTAAAGCTAAATATCCAGCTAAACCGAAGAATATGTGGGAAGGGGGAATTCATTTTGGGCATTTTTTAATTGATGGAGATGTTGATCCAAGACAACCACTTGCAGGATTTGGGTGTGGATTACACCTGAGGAGAGCAGTACATTATGCTTTTTCAATACGATTAGATGCTTTATATGGTTTGACCAAAGGATTAGAAACCCAGCCTTATGGTTCGTCTTTAGAACCGGAGCCTTTCTATAAAGAACCAGATGGTGAGTTAAGAGATGTATTTAATGGATACAACAGGAATAATCCATGGTTCCCATCTTACAAAACACATTATTTCAACGCATCCATTCAAGGCGTTTTGAATATAGGAAATTTGTTATTTCATAAGGAATCAAATAAATGGAATTGGTATTTAGTACTAGGAATCAGTGGGGATCATAATATTACTAAATTGGATTTAAGGGATGGAAGTGGTAATATTTATTCGAATCTGCTTGGCCAAATTAATTATAGTCAACTTGATTTTAACACACGTCAAGGCCGTAAAGATATTAAGGCTGGTTTAAGAGACGTCTATGATGGTACTTATGAAACAACTGCATACAAGAAAAGAGGTATTTTTAGAATCGGAGATGATATTAATGTTCATTTTGGATTTAATGCAGCGGTTGGCGTTTCAAGGAAGATCAATAAGCGATTTAATATTTCGTTGGAGCACGAGTTAATCAGTTCAGATAATGACTATTTGGATGGTATCCATTGGAGAACAGATGTTGACCAAACAAATAATAATGATATTGGTCATTATACTAATTTGAGATTGGGTATCAATCTTGGTAATTTTAAGAAGAAAGTAGAACCTTTATATTGGATTAATCCATTGGATGCTGTTTTTTCAGATATAGCTGAATTAAAACAAAGACCAAAATTTGATTTAAATGATTCCGACCAAGATGGTGTGATTGATTTGTTAGATCAAGAGCAAGAAACACCAGCTGGTGCTCCGGTTGATACAAGAGGTATTACTTTAGATAGTGATAATGATGGGCAGGCTGATTATAAAGATGAAGAGCCATATTCTGCCCCAGGCTATCCAGTTAACGAAAAAGGGATAGCTCAAATTCCAGTTCAACCTAAGATAACTGAAGATGATGTGAATCGAATCGTTGATCAGAAAATGGGTGCTGCTGGAATTGGAGGACCTGGAGGTTCAGGAGGATCTGGAGGACCTGGCGGTAATGCAGCAGGTAAGAATGGATGTTGTAATCCGGATTGGTTTCTACCAATGGTGCATTTCAATCTTGATGAATATTGTGTCAAACCTCAATATTATACTCAGCTTCACCATGTAGCTACCGTAATGTTATCTCACCCGGATTTAAAAGTTACAGCTTTTGGACATACCGATGTTCGAAATTCGAATGGTTATAATAATGTTTTGTCTTATAATAGGGCAAAAGCTTCAATTGAATACTTGGTATCTAATTACAATATACCTAGAGAAAGGTTTGTACTGATGTATGGCGGAGAGCAATCACCTTTTGGTAAAGATGCAAGTAACCATTACATAAATAGAAGAGTAGAATTTAGAGTAAGTAAGCCTGAAGATACAGATATGGCAAGACCTGAAGGTCCCGAAGCGGGAGATTGTCATAAGAAAAGAATGAGAAAAACAGGAAAAGTAAAAACAGATAATGGTACAGATGAAGATAAAAAATCTGGGTATTAATTAAAGATAATTAAACGATATAAAAAAAAAGGCATCAATGAATTGGTGCCTTTTTTATTTGAATAAGATTGGATTGTTGAAGAAACCTAATGATTTTGAATTGTGTTTAATGCATACAATGCTTTTTCAATTTTAGATATGTGGGTATACTTTTATCAATGGAAGGATGATGAATTTATGGTTTCCAACCATTAAGAAATTCCTGAATATTCATCCTTCTTTTTCCTTCCATCTGAATTTCTAGTATATCTAACATGAAGTCCAATGTTCCTATAGTTAAACTGTGTTTATTTATTATCCATTGTCCTGATAAATTAGAAGATCGTTCAGATGAAATATTTGATTTAAATATCTTATATGATTTTCCTAAATAATGGGTTACAGCACCGGGATAAGGACTTAAAGCGCGAATTTGATTGTGAATTTTTTTCGATGGTTGCAACCAATTTATTTCTAAATCCTGGGCTAATATTTTTGGTGCAGGGCATGCCAATTCATCAATTTGTTTAGTAAAATGAACTTGGTTATGTTCTATAAGATCTACGGCCTCGAGTACGAGTTTGGCTCCTACAATTTTCATCCTATCATATAGTTCACCGCAATTTTCATCAGGATGAATTGGAATTTTTTCCTGGATGAGTATATCGCCGGTATCAATATCATGTTTAAGTTTAAAAACAGTTACCCCTGTTGAGTTTTCACCGGCCATAATGGCGCGTTGAATCGGTGCGGCACCTCGATACTTAGGGAGCAAAGACCCATGCAAGTTATAGGTTCCGAATTTTGTGGAAGACCACACTTCTTCGGGTAGCATTCTAAATGCAACTACAATTTGGAGGTCAGCATTTAGGTGCTTCAATTCTTGAAGAAAGGTTTTGCTCTTTAGATTTTTTGGCTGGAGTATTTTTAGTTGATGTTGAAGCGCCCATTTTTTAACATCTGATTGTAATAATTGATGCCCCCGGCCTCCAATTTTATCAGGAGCAGTTATTACAGCAATGATTTCATGATGTTTATGTAGTAATTCTAAAGTTGGAACTGCAAATTCTGGAGTCCCCATGAATATAATTCTCATGATATCTATTTTAAAACCAAAGGGTCAATTAGACAGCTTTGTTGTTTGAAATTATTGATCAAAAATATATGAATTTTTATAAATAATATGGATTAGTTTTTAATAAAATTGTTTGAAAGAATTCAAAAGCTTTTTAAAGAATTTTACCATCTGTTTCTTTTACAATGGGCTAAATAGGTGTTGAAAAATTATTTTTTCTGTCGTGTTATTTAACTTTCTTCTTTCTTAATTGTAGTATAAGTGCAAGATTTGGACTTAAAGTGCTTCTTTGTAATATAATTTAAAAGAGACGTAATGTTTTTAAATTAGATCATTTAATATATACAAAGAGGTCATTGCTTATAAACTGATCTAAATGGAATGCATTGTGTAAATTTGTAATAGATTCCGGCTAAGCTTTATAAGTCAAACAAATTGATCAACAAAAATGATTTATATTTATTTACTACTAAAAACTATAAAATGACATCTAAAGAATTTCTAATGAATTTGCCAGAGAAAATTAATTCAAAGTCTCTAGAAGGAATGAATACCATATTTCATTTTGACTTAGAAGGAGAAGGTGGGGGTCAGGTTAGTATTTCTATTACAAACGGTGAAGTCAAGGTTACTGATGGGTTTGTTGGAGAACCTAATTGTACGATAAAGGCTACAAATGATAATTTTAAAAAAGTATTGAAAGGAGATTTGAATCCAATGATGGCGATCCTTACGGGCAAGCTCAAAATTTCAAACCAATCTGAAATGATGAAATTTGCTAAATTATTGGGATGGATGTAATACTTATTTAAAAGCAATCATAAATTTAATTTGTGATGATTGCTTTTGAAATTCTGGATATAAATGTAAGCTTAGGTTCTCGTTGATATCAAACTCCAATAAATGCCTATCTACAAATGCATCTACACCAATGAGTAAATAAACCAGGCCAAGTCCGAGGTAACTTCTTTGTAGATTTTTGTCATAGAATTTTCTATAGCTGTTGATACCTTGTAGCGGCAATATATTTTGAAATTCATCTTTTGAATCATTACCCAGATCTACACGCATCCTAAATGCATCGTCAAAGCGTTTATATTGATCTCGATTAAAATATATGGAATACCCTATGCCTCCTAAGGCTCCATAGACGAGTGGAAGTTTCCAGTATTTTCTATTATATACTTGACCTGCCCCGGGAAGAATGAATGAATAAATTAATGCTCTGCCAGGTTTGCCTTTAAATATTTTACCGAAAGTTCGAGGTGTTTTTTGCTCCTTGGCTGATAAGGCTTGGTTTGTATCTACTTTAGTTGTTTCAACAGGAGATTGAGTACGGATCGTGTCTTGTCCATAGCTCTGAATACCATAGACTAAGAAAAATAATATAAAAAGTAGTGTTGTTATTTTTGCAAACATTATTCTTCAATTCTATCTATAATATCATTGAATGCTTTGTCATTATTAAATTTAATAATTATTTGGCCTTCTCCCGTGCTCTTGCGGTTTATAACTACTTTGGTTCCAAGAATTCCAGCAATTCGATCTTCAATACTTTTGATCATAATATTTGGATCTGATTTAGGGGTGATTGATCTTCTTCCTTTTGATTTTATATATGATTGTGCTATTTTTTCAGATTCTCTAACTGAAAGCTCTTTAGTTTGGATTTCTTTGTAAAGTTGAGTTTGGAGTAAAAGATCTTCAACTCCAGCTATCACCCGAGCATGGCCCATACTGAGTGTTTTTGCTTTCAATGAATTTTGAACTTCTGGAGGTAATTTCAGTAATCTTGTGTAATTACTTATGGTACTGCGTTTCTTACCAACTCGATCAGACAACTGTTCTTGGGTCAGATTGCATTCTTCCATTAACCGTTGATATGAAATGGCAATTTCAATTGGACTGAGATCTTCTCTTTGGATATTTTCAACTAATGCCATTTGGAGTACTTCAAGATCATTCGCAGATCTGATATAAGCTGGAATTTCTTTAAGTCCTTCTAATTGGGCAGCTCGAAATCTTCTTTCTCCAGATATGATTTGATATTGATTTTTACCAAACGATCTTATGGTTATAGGTTGTATTAAACCATAAGTTTTTATTGACAATGCTAATTCATCCAATGATTCTTTTTCAAAAGTATTTCTTGGTTGATCTGGATTGGCAATAATTTGCTGGAGGGGTATAAGGGCTACAGATGAAACCATGGGCTCCTCTGGAGTGGATTGTTCCGGTTTAGATTTTTTATCCTCTTTATTAATATTAGATAGGAGGGCTTTAAGGCCTTTACCTAATTCATTTTTTTGACTCATGATGTGTTTTTTTACTTTGCTTATTTAAAAATTCTTGAGCAAAATTTAAAAAATTAAAACTTCCCTTACTGGCAGCGTCATATAGAACTACTGGTTTTTTTACCAATGGGGCTTCTGTTATTTTTGAATTTCTGTGAATGATGGTATCAAATACGGGAAGCTTGATGTTTTCTTTTAAATCTTTAACAATCATTGTAGACATTCTCAATCTCTTATCGAACATGGATAACAACACACCTTCAACTTTTAATGACGGATTTAAACTATCCTTAACCAATTCAATTGTATTTTTAATTTTTGACAAACCTTCTAATGCAAACAATTCGCTTTGCACAGGTATGATAACCGAATCAGCAGCTACTAATGCATTTATGGTCATGAGTCCTAAGGAGGGAAGGCAATCAATAAAAATATAATCAAATTGATCTCTAATTTTATCTAATACGCCTTTCATTACAAACTCTCTGGATTCCATGTTGACCAATTCAATATCAGCTCCAACCAAATCTATGGTGGACGGCAGTAAAAAAAGATTAGGAGTTGTTGTTTCTATAATTGCTAATTTAGGGTCTGCACCATTAATCATGCAATCATATAAGCTAATTTCAAAATCATTTAAGTCTCCTCCAGAACCCGAAGTACTGTTAGCTTGTGGGTCAGCATCTACCAATAATATTTTATGTTCAAGAATGGCCAAACAAGCTGCTAAATTAATAGAGGTTGTTGTTTTTCCAACACCACCTTTTTGGTTGGCTATAGCTATGATTTTTCCCATTAGTATTAAAGGTTAATAACTTGTCCGATTTCTGGTAAGATCAATTTTTTTCCAGCTTGAGCAAATGCTTCCTGAGCTTTTTTGTGATCAATTCGTATGGGTTCAAAGGTATCAAAATGGCAGCCTATAATCAAATCACAATTGATCCATTGACTGGCAATTATTGCATCTTCATATCCCATAGTAAAAACATCTCCCAAAGGTAAAATGGCGAATGTTAATGGGGGACAGGTTAAAGGAATTAATTTCATATCATAGGTTAAAGCAGTGTCTCCAGCTATATAAAAGCTTTGTGATTCATTCCACACAACAAAACCTCCTGGATTACCGCCGTTTGAGCCATCTGGAAGGACGCTTGAATGAATAGCAGAAACCATTTTTACCGTTCCAAAATCAAATTTAAATTTACCTCCAAGATTCATTGCATAAGCTCTAATTCCTTGTGCTACAAGCCAATTCTGAACTTCAAAGTTTGCTATGGCGATAGCTTTAGTTCTTTGACCAATGTCAATGGCATCACCAATATGGTCACCATGTCCATGTGTAATCAACATATAGTCCACTTCCAGATCATTTTGATTGATATTAGAAGCCATAGGATTTCCTGCAATAAAGGGGTCTATTAAAAGTCTTTTTTCCCCAAATTCAATCCAAAAGCAGGAATGACCTAAATATTTAATCAACATAGTTAAAATTTACGCAAAACTAATCATTTATAGCTGAAAATAGTGGTTTGATATGATTTATGCAGGGCTAAAACCATAATCTGGTGAACTGTATAGATTGATATCTTGGTCATTCAAGCTTTACTTTTATATTTAAGTCATTTTATATTTAGACCCGACACACTGCAAGGTTATGCTTTAAAGTTAATCAAATGCCTAATCAAATCGGATTACTAATCAGTTCATTAATTAAAGAATTTAAATGTTGTATAAAATTACCGAGTTAATGAATCATAAATATATACTCCTAATTCCAAAATAGCTATATTCGAGCGTTTAACCGATTTAATACCCAATGAATTTAGTTTTTTTAAAGCAAATTGTTAATCTAGTATTACTGAGTATTCTAATGATCGTATGTAATTCTTGTTCATATGATCGGGGTAATAAGCCTCGGGTATTTCACTACAATCAACCCAATCCAGTTACTTCCATAGATCCTGCTTTTGCAAAAACTCAAAATAATATTTGGATTGTAGATCATTTATACAATCAATTGGTTGATTTAAATGATTCTATGCAAGTTGTTCCTGAGCTGGCTACCAATTGGAATATTTTAGATTCTGGAAGGGTTTATGAATTTAAGATTCGGGATGATGTCTATTTTCATAAGGATAAGTGTTTTGGAGGTGACAGCACTAGAAAACTGACGTCTGCTGACGTTGTATTTAGTTTCAGTCGATTATTAGATCCCAAATTAAGTGCGCCGGGTAGTTGGATATTTGCCGATAAAGTTGATTCTAAGCATCCATTTGAATCAATAGGTGATACGCTTTTTAGAATTTATTTAAAAGCGCCATTTTCGCCGTTACTCACTATGTTAACCATGCAATATTGCAGTGTATTGCCAAAGGAGGCCATAGCTTATTATGGGGATCTTTTTAGAGAGCATGAAGTTGGAACAGGACCATTTATATTAAAAAAATGGATTGATCGGCAAGGTATATTCTTAATCAAAAACAATCATTATTATAAATCGGGAATTCCTGAATTGGAGGGAATAAGGGTTAGTTTTATTGAAGACCGAAATACCGCATATTTAGAATTTTTAAAACATGGAATAGATTTTTTTTCTGGAGTTCAATCCTCGTTTGGATATCAGATTTTAACTAATGATGGGCGATTAAGAGCGGAATTTGTTGATAAATTTAAGTTTTACCGATCAGATTATTTGAATACAGAATATTTTGGGATTAATCTCAAAGCGTTAGACAAGAATCATGCATTAAACAATAAACTTATCCGACAAGCTTTAAATTATGCAGTGGATCGAAGTTCTATGTTGAAAACATTTCGATTAGGAATTGGTACGGAAGCAAATAGTGGATTTATACCAAAAGGCTTGCCCGGCTTTGATCCTAAACTGGTGAAAGGCTATCATTATGATCCGCAAAAAGCTAAAGCATTATTAGCTGAAGCCAAGTATGATCAAATGCCATTGAATCAAAAAGAAATGATCATTTACACAAACAAAGATTATGCAGATATAGTAACTTATGTTGTCAGGCAGTGGCAAGAAATAGGTATATTAGCAAAGATTGAATTATTGGAGACCGCTACATTAAGAGAAAAAATGCGAAACGGTAGTCTTTCTTTTTTTCGTGCATCCTGGGTCGCTGATTATCCCGATGAAGAGAGTTTTATGACCGTTTTTTATAGTAAAAATCCAGCTCCTCCTAATTATACCAGATTTAAAAATGAATCTTTTGATAGGCTATATGATAGAGCTATAGTAGAAATTGATATGGATAAACGAAAAAAAATATTTCAAGATATGGATAGAATTATAATAGAAGAAGCTCCTGTTATATTCTTATTCTATGATCAAGTAGCTTGGTTTAGTCAGCAAAACATTCAAAATCTTGAGGGGAATGCACTGAATTTGTTAAAACTTGAAACTGTAAATGAGAAAAATTAAATTTAAAATCTATATTAAATTTTGATAAATTTCAAGATTTCGTTTTCGCCATTTGCTCTTATAGCTTTAATAAAGTATACTCCATTTAATAAATGTTGTGTTGGAATTTCAACACTATTATCATTTGGTTTAAGGTTTATTAAAAAAGTACCTTGGTGATTCACTACACTAATTTCTTCAATAACATCATCCGATGTTAAAAGTACTGATTCTGGGGATGGAATTAATTTGATTTTAGTTTTTTTGGTGACCGCATCATTGATAATGTGAAATCGGATGTCGCATGCTTCTATACTACCTCCATCAATAAATGTAATTTCAGATTGTATGTTCTCGCTTTCTTTAGGATTAAGTAACCTTGGTGAGTTAAATGAAATCAGCCCTTCCTTACTTATAAAGTGTTCACCTAATGCACTTGGGTCATCCCAAATTAATCTGAGTTCATTTTTATCGCTATTTACATAAAAATTTGATGGAGAAAAACCAGGAATATTTTTCAGATTTATATTTGAAATAGCTGCAAAATTTTCCTTCAGTCCAAATTGAAAAGCAAGTACACCCTTTATGTCTTCAGTTGGATATAAAACATATTTATAGCCTGTGGAAGATTTTGTAATTCTAATGCTAAAATCAACAGCACAGCTTGATCTGGAGTCAATGAATTCATCTGCAAAAGAATTGGCGGCAGTTATGTCTCCATAATGGCCTACGCCAAATTCATTAGAAGATTTATTACTTAGTATATCGTTTATTTTTGCCCGATTTGAAATAATTCCGGTATAGGCACTTGGATTGTTTTGGACCGTATAAATAGCATTTACTTTTGCAAATTTATTGGTGACCCCTAAAATCAATTTTCTTATTTCAATAATATCTGAAGCGGTTACGGATAATGTTTTGTTTACATCTGCTAAAGCGAATTGCAAATCATTCAGTTTCTTTTGGCCGAGAATGTGTTTTTGAATGAGGACTATGTCAGCCGTAGAAACACCATCGAAAATATTGCCTATTTGGTTTTTTTCAGGTATTACATAGTATCCATCCCGGATGGGTGGAAAATAGAACTCACAATTGTATTGACCGGATGGAATATCATATTCGGGATTACCTGAATAAAGAATATCTCTAAAGTAAACATGATCCGGCTTTAATTTCGAAGTAATTTTAACTCCAAAGGAATCTTTGCATCGGGTATCGCCACCACCTCCTGTGCCTCCTACAGTTACCCTTAATGCTTGTGTAATAGCAGAATCTAATGGAACAGGTTCATTGGAATAAAAGCGTACATTATAATTGACTTCACCGTTGGGTGAAATAACTATATAAGTAGGGGTGCCATAATAAGTGCCAAATTGCGAATTTTTATAGGGTGCAGTAGCTTCCAAAGCACCACCATCACTGGCTGCTCCAGGAAAAGTGATGCTATGTTTCGCAGAATATCCCTTAACATCCGCATTATTATCCCAAGTTTGAGTACTTAATTCCAGGAATTGAACACGATTAGCTCCATTGCCCCACTTAAGATTAGCTTGTTGAAACGCTGGTGCAGCAGCATTGCATGGTGGGCAATCCACAAAAAACAACTTTAATACAACTACTTTGTTTTTATCCAGATAATCTGCATACAATTTATGCACTTTATTGTTGTAATCTGTAATCGTAAAATCTGGTGCTTTAGCGCCGAATAGAAGGGCTGGAGATATCAACAGGATAAATAAAAACTTTTTCATTGCATTGTTTTTCAAATTCAAATTTACTATTTTTATGAGGATTTATTCCATTTTATTTAAAAATCCACAAATCTTAACATTTTGATTAGAACTTTGGATGTATTGGATCTTGGGTTTATGTCCTACAATGAGGCTTTTGAATTGCAATCCTATTACCATAAAAGCTTGATAAGTCAAAAAAGGCAATTGGATTTAGACCACCAACCTGTCAATAATACCTTGATTCTAGTTCAACATCCCCACGTTTTTACCTTAGGAACTTCTGGGAAGCAAGAACATTTGAAATTGAAACAAGATGACTTAGGTCACATTGAAGCACAATTTCAAAAGATCAATCGAGGGGGAGACATCACTTACCATGGTCCGGGTCAGTTAGTTGCGTATCCTATTTTGGATTTAGACCAATTTTTCACTGATGTGCATAAATACGTTAGATATTTAGAGGAGGCCGTCATAATGACGATTGGTGATTTTGGTATTAAGGGAGGTCGCATAAAAGATTTTACGGGTGTTTGGGTAGATATAGAATCTACAAAGCCAAGAAAAATATGTGCCATCGGCGTTCATTTAAGTAGATGGGTGACATTGCATGGTTTGGCTTTAAATGTAAATACCGATCTCAATTATTTTGATTATATCATTCCATGCGGGATTGAAGCTGAAGATAAATCCGTAACTTCTATGGAAAAAGAATTAGGAAAACCCATCGAATTTGAACAAGTTAAGGAAATTTTTATTCATCATTTGTCAAGTTTGTTTGGAACAAGTACAAAAAGTATAAAACATGGAATTGGAATCTCGAAAAATAGCTGATTCAAGAACTGAAATGAATGAATTGGTCATGCCAAATGATACAAATGCTTTGGGAAATTTAATGGGTGGAAACTTAATGCGGTGGATGGATATAGCATCAGCTATTTGTGCTAGTCAGCACTGTGGAGCTTATGTAGTAACCGTATCGGTAGATCACATTACATTTCAGGAGCCTATTAAATTGGGCGATATAGTAACCATTAAAGCATGTGTATCAAGAACATTTCACACCTCGCTAGAGATTTTTATTGAGGTGTTTACTAAAGGAATCTTACAACATACTGCCCGCAAATCAAATCAAGCATTTTTTACGTTTGTGGCCTTGGATGAGCGAACCATGAAGCCGAAGATGATACCTCAGGCAATACCTGAAACCGAAGCAGAAAAAAAATTGTTTGATGAGGCTGCTGTACGAAGAGAATTTAGATTGGTCGTCAGTGGAAAAATGAAACCATCAGATGCAAAATTCAGTCAAGATTTTTTATCAAAATAGGGAGATTTAATTGCTTGCTGTTACTGTAAAGTCTTCTTCACTTGTTTTTGATCGATGTAAAAATAAAGCATACATCATCCTGCAAAATTTGGTAAATAAGGGATAGTCTGACGGCTTAATTAATTCGTTAAAAGTGTATATGATTAAGTAATAATTCATCCCTTCGATATAAATATTTTTTTGATGATTGAGAAAGTTCAATACTTTTTCATCAAAATAATACCTGATAATTTCTTCATATTCCCCTGTTAATTTGAATCGATCTGAAAATTCAGGGTGCGTACTAAAATTAATATCTTTCCAGCCGAACCATGATAACATTTTATCACCAAAATGTTCTGGTCTTAGGTAAAATTGAGGAAGTGTTAGTTCTTTTGAATCAAAGAAAAAGACGGATTGATTGTAGTGTGATGCTGATTTGCCATGATGAATCATGAAAGAATGATCGAATAAAAATTGGTTCCCAATTAATTCTTTTTTTATTAATAGATTTTCGCATTTATGGTTTGAGCCATCTTTGAATAACTCAAATGATTTTAATTGGTTGATTAGTCCAATTTCTTCCTGCTCTAGTGCGCTAAGATCTAATTCCGATTGTAGGTTATGAATATCCTCAGTTCTGTTTTTATATTGTCCGGTAATTCTTTTCCAAAAACTCATATCTAAGTTTGTTATTTTCTTGAAAATAAAATGCTTGTTATGCCAATGTGAATACATTCATTTTCAACATAGGACCATTTGAAATGATAAATACCATATTTAGATACTTGTACAGTAGTAACAAATTTATTTGGAGTTTCGAAAATGGCAATACCAGGACCTTTAATTAATTGCCAGGTTCCAGAATGAGCTGTTCCAATTAATGACCCATTAAGTCCTTTTTGAATGTTTTTATTGCAGGCTAATGGCTCAATGATGGATCTAAAAAATACTTTTTGACAATACAATGGAGAGATTTCACAAAGTTGATTTGCGACGACACAAACTTCACCAAAATTTTGTTCTGCACCATGCCACTTAACTTGAATTTGATCGCTTGAGTCAGGTAATGGAGAAATGATGTCGCCATTGGTAACTTTCCAGAGATATGATTTTTTTGTTTCTTGATTTGGAAGTAAAATTCTAAACAGGGACTCTCCATTAATGCAGGCTGAGGATTTGTCATAAGTTAGCGTTCCTCCTGATAAATCTGATGTGATTTCTGTAAGTTGTTCACAATAATCAAAAGTGAATTTTTTTATTGCTTGTTCAATTTTGACATTGACTGAAAGTGTTATGCAATAATCCTCATTTTTTTCAACACGTAAATATTCATTAGTTCCAATACTATGTTTTAAAGTATCTGATTTTAAATACCAATGATATTGGTAATCAAGTATGGGTTCAATACCACATGATGGACTTGAGTTTTTAACATTAAATTTCAGTTCTTTATAATCTTCATGACATTCAAGTTTGATGTCCGAACTAAGGTTTAGAAAGTAAGTCGTCAATAAATAGGAACTATCACATTGGTAGGGCTTTGTAACATTGGGTAAATCTATGGTGTTCTTTGATTGACAATAATCGTATTTTATTTTTGTAATTGGATCTATGAAGTATTCTGAATTTGATTGACCTATATGAATTATTTCAGCAGGTATAGGTTTGGGTAAAATAATAAATCTTACAACTGAGTCATAAGGGCAACAATTTTTCTGAGTCAAATGAGCTGTATAAACTGAATTTTTTAATATCAGCTGATCGTGCCATTCATAAGGAATCAACTCTGAACAAAGATATCTGTCAGGTCCGGTTTTTTGATTTAATTTTCTTACCGCTATTGTTGCACATTCTGGTCCAATGGTTTGACAAATATTTTTTTCAGGGGAGCCAATATATCCTGTAGCACAAATTTGAAAGTTACCTGAATTTGGAAAATCTAAAATCAAATTATTTGCTTTGATGAATAAATCCTCACCGTTTAAAGTCCATGAGTATTCTGTAATACAGCCACTGCCTTTGGGCGTTACAAAAATTGGAAATTCACATACTCCTTCGCAAATGGATATTATTTTGTTTGTTGAATTGTTAATGTTATTTAATGTTGGGACAGGGGGGGCATTAATTTTTCCAGTTGTGCTAACTGTAAATTCACAATCAGCTTCATCCGGATATCCACTAACCCATAGGTAATATATTTTGCAGGCTACTAGGTTTGAGTTTAATCTAATTTGACCTTGTGAGAATGCTGTTTCACATAATGGATTATTACCACATTCTTCTGATTCATTTAATCCTGCCATCATGGCATTACCTCTAGTGCAGTTTCCAACATTTATAGTTATAGTTGCAGGTCCACCTTCAGCAATAAATGACCACCAACTAATATTTTTTGCAAATTGATTTTTACATAAAGTGCATTTTCCAAAATTTGAGAAGGGAACAAGCGAGCATGTCATACCATTGAGTTGGCTTAAGCTGCATAATACGGGTGCATCTGTAATGTTTAAAGTATAGGGTGGGATGCATTGAGACCAAAGGTTCGGATGTATGAAGAAAACAATAAATAGTATTAAAACTTGTTTCATGCCACAGGCTTAGCTTCCAGATTAAAATGTATAGCCAGCTTTATAGCAAAGTTAAGCTTTATTGAACATTATCTAGTTAATGGATTGGATTTTTATTTATCTGTCAAATAAGTATAATAAATGGAATGATAACATGAATAATCAAAAATTATTGAATCAACTTACATTTTTAATTGAAACTCGGTAGTCAGGTTTACCAATAAGCTATATATCTTTTAATAATTCTTGAGCTATGCGTTCAAATGTATCCGGGAAATATAATTTTTGATGAAGAAATTTATAATTGTTTTGCATATCGGATTTATAATTGGCTTGCTCTAGTTTTAATATTTCTTCTAAAATCCGGGTGGAATTCATGTCGTCTTGAATTAATTCTGGAACAATTTGTTTATCCATAATCAAATTAACAAGGCTTATATATTTAACTTTTATAAGTCTTTTTGCAATTTGATAGGACAATGCATTTCCTTTGTAACAAACGATTTGAGGCACGCCAAATAAACCGGTCTCCAGAGTGGCTGTTCCTGAAGTTACCAAAGCAAGATCTGCGATTTGAAGCAATGAATAGGTGTTGTTGAAAATAATATGGCAATCCACCGATAACTTATGGCACCATTTTTCATAAACATGTTTATGTTGAATTAATCCTGCAATGGCAATTTGGTAATTGCTTTTTTGTTTTGCGGCTTCTAGAAAAACGGGAAGCATGATTTCAATCTCTTGCAATCTACTGCCGGAAAGTAGTGCTAATATGGGCTTGTTGGTGAAATTTTGTGATGTTTTAAAATTCGTATCCTGAATTCTATTTTGGATGATATTCATTAGAGGATGACCGAAATAAAAAGCTTTTACATGATGGTCTTCAAAATATTTTTTTTCAAATGGCAATATGATGAATAATTTGGTAATGCAGTTTCTGATAGTTTCAACTCTGCTTTCTTTCCACGCCCAGACTTGAGGTGCGATAAAAAAATAAACCGGGATGTTTCTATTCTTAGCCCATTTAGCCATCCTTAAATTGAATCCCGGATAATCAATGAGTAAAATAGCATCTGGTTTAAATGCTATTATTTTCTTTTTGGTAAGGCGAAATAGACTTAATATTTTTAAAATATTTTTGGCCACTTCAATGAATCCCATAAAGTTCGCATCTTCATATCGAACATCAATATTTACTTTTTCAGATTTGAGTTTTTCGCCTCCCCAACCTTGCCAAATGATGTTTGGGTTTATTTTATTAGCGGCGGACACCAATTGAGAACCATAAAGATCACCCGAGGCTTCACCTGCTATAATGTAAATTTTTTTAGACATTATAAATTTAATAATTCAAAACCATACAAGTACATCCATAAACCAACAAATATTAAAGTAGGAAACACGATGCCTCGCATAGCATTATCCCAATATTTTTTATAAAAGTATTGGAGTGGCAATACATTGAGTATAATGGCAATGAGACCTATGGTTCTTTCTCTAAAATCTCCTTGTACACCTTCTGAATTTTCTAATATCCAGGTGTCGATCTGGTCATAAATAAGTAGAAGTATAGCATAACCTATAAAAGGCAATAAAAGGCCAACTATAATGCCAGTTAAAACCGAATTATATTTGCTATTTGGTTGAAATCGCATAGTAATTATTTTTCGAGGTGGGTATTGGTTTTTAGTGCAGGATATATAGTCAGATCATGGCCAGATGGTACAATACTTATATATCCGTTTTCCAGGGCCCATAAATCAGTGTCATTTCCTTCATCTTCACATTTAAATTGTCCTGTAAGCCAGTAGTAAGTTTCATTTCTGGGATCTTTTCCTTCTTTGAATTCTTCTACCCAAGTTCCTTCGCCCTGTCGGCAAACTTTAATTCCTTTAATTTCATTTTTTGCCAGTTTAGGAATATTTACATTCAGTAGATTTCCATTTTTTATACCATTTTTTAGAACTGACTCAATGATATAATCAACAAATTCGGAACAAGGTCCAAAATCAGCATCAAAAGCGAAATCCATTAATGAAAATCCAATGGATGGAATTTGTTCCATGGATGCTTCCATAGCTGCTGACATAGTTCCTGAGTAAATAATATTGATTGATGCATTGGATCCATGGTTAATACCTGAGACACATAGATCGATGCTGCGGTCTTTTAGCAAGACATTTTTTGCTAATTTAACGCAATCCACCGGTGTGCCGGTACATTCATATGCTTCAATACCTTCGAACGCCTCAATTTTGTGTAGTCTCAATGGATGATTTATGGTAATCGCGTGACCCATACCTGATTGGGGAGAATTAGGAGCTACCACAACCACTTCACCATGTTTTTTAGCAATATTTACTAAGGCTTTAAGGCCTGGTGCCAAAATGCCATCATCATTGGTTATTAAAATAAGTTTTTTATTCATAAGAATTCTAAAAGAAAGTGCGAAGATACGGTTTGGAAGGTTAATTTTACGGACTAGAAGCGTTAAGAAAGGAAGTACATGGATTATAATGAAATTTTAAAAGATATATCTAAAGGTCAAGCCAAACCCATTTATTTTTTAACTGGTGAAGAACCTTATTTTATTGATAGTATTATGGATGAAGCAGAACAATCTTTGGTTCCTTTGGAACAACGAGATTTTAATTTGCAAGTGGTCTATGGGAAGGATACGCCCATAAAATTAATTTTGGAATCCTGCAGACAGTTTCCATTTATGGGAGACAGAAAACTCATATTGGTTAAAGAAGCACAGGATATTAAGGATTGGGAAGTCATGGATTCCTATTTTAAAACTCCAGTCCCAACTACTACACTAATTATAGCCTACAAAAACAAAAAGCCGGATGGTAGATCGGCTTGGGTTAAAACCGTAAAAGAAAAAACGGTCTATTTTGAATCAAAAGCCATTTATGACAATCATTTACCATCATTCATTACGAGTCAAGCTTCCAGATATCAACTGAAATTGGAACCTGAGGCTGCAACATTGATGGCCGAATATATAGGAAATGATCTCAGTCAAATTGATAATGAACTTCAGAAGTTAAAAGTAAATATTAAACCCAATGAAAAAATTACCATAGACATCATAACGGATCAAATTGGTATTAGTAAGGAGTATAATATTTATGAATTGACAAAAGTTATTTCTTCAAGAGATAAAAGAAAAATGTATCTGATAGCTAGAAATATGGCCATTTACATTAAGAACAACCCATTGATTCCAACTATAGTAACTTTATTTAATCACTTCGTAAAAATTTGGTTGACTAAAACGAATATTCAAAAATCTGATGCTGAGTTAATGGCATTGCTTAAAATTCCTTTTGCGACTTTTGTAAAGGAATACAGGGAAGCAGCAAAAAACTATAATAATGAATCCATTCTGCAGGCTATCCACATCTTAAAGGAGTATGATTTAAAATCTAAGGGTGTAGATGTACATAATGTTAATCCTGAAGATTTATTTATTGAAATGATGTTGAAAATTTCTCAAATATAAAATATGAAAATACTGAATCAAGTGAGTCAATTATTTTGGTTGTACATCTTTGTTATCATTAGCATTGGTTGTGGTAAAACTAAAACTACGGATATTAAAAGTAATCCTTATGCTTATAAAGAATATGTAAATGGTTTTACAGCTAATGCTATTAAACGATCTGAGCCCATAAAGATATTATTTAATAGACCAGCTGTAAAGGAGGATCAAATCAATAATGCAGTAACCAATGATATCGTTAGCCTTTCACCTCATTTAGCCGGAGAAATAAAGTGGCAAAATGAATTTACATTGCTTTTTATTCCAGATCAAAAAAATATTGTTTCGGATCAAGTCTATAAGGTTGAAGTAAATCTTAAAAAGATTTTTAAAGAGATTCCCGATTCTATCCAAACTTTAAAGTTTGATGTTATTTTTGCTCCAATTGAAGTGAATGTAAATTTAGGCTTCTTGAGGTATGATCCAAGCCAAGTCGATCGTATGAAATTGGAAGGCGTAATCAACACAACAGATCCAATAAGTGAAGCTGAACTCAATGCAATTTTTGAATTAAAAAACGAAGGGAACAACAAAATTCAAACATCAATTACAAGCAGACCAAATGTTAGTAATGAGTATTTAATTTCATTTACCAATATTGAAAGAAGTACAACATCTTATCCATTAGAAGTGATTTGGTATGAAAAACCAGAGTTTAAAGCGAATAAACAGCAGCAATTATTCACAGTGCCGGCAAAAGGTTCCTTTACAGTAACCGGGGTGGATGATGGGACCAATAATGGTAAAATGTTACAAGTTTATTTTTCTGATCCTTTGAATCAGAATCAAGACTTAAATGGTTTAGTTTTAATCAAACCCGATTCAGCTAAATTTGATGTTAAAAGGGAAAATGATTTATTACTCATTAATCTTTCAGATTCATGGCTAAGCTCAGCTGGGTCCCTTATTCTTGATTCAAAACTTTCAAGTGAAAAAGGTATTCCTTTGGGAACTCAATTTGAATATCAATTTAATTTCAATGAGGAAAAACCTAAAGTAAGATTTGTATCAGATGGAAATATCTTGCCCTATGTAGATGATGTTAGGTATTCTTTTGAAGCCATCAATTTAAATAAAGTAGATATTGAAATATTTAAAATATTTTCGAATAATGTATTGTATAATATGCATTCGGAATATCAGGATGATGTATATAATATGGTTAAATTAGGAAGAATCATTCATCAACAAACTTTGATACTTGATAATGAAGGTCAAGGTTCCAATAGAAACACCTGGAAGCGGTATGGATTGGATTTGAGGAAAATGATCGAACCTGAACCGGGAGCCATGTATGAAATCAGAATAGCATTTAAACCACAGTATTCCAATTATACATGTGCTAAGGAAAAAAAAGAGCTTACCATGAATTCTTATGATGATTTTTCCGGTACTGAAGAATTTAAATCCATTTGGAGTCCATGGGGAAATTATGAATATGATCGAGATCCAAGTGAAGAGTATTGTTATAATAATGATGATCCTTGCTGTCCTTCATATTATTGTGCACAAAATTTTGCAAGAAGAATTTTATTGGCTTCAAATATTGCCATGATTGCAAAAACATCTGCAGATGGCGGACAGTCTTTTGTTATGGTCAACAACATCTTAGATGGTAAACCAGTGTCTGGAAGTGAAGTTATTTTTTATGATAATCAATTACAAATATTAGGCACCTCAAAAACGGATGGGAAGGGTATCGTGATGCCTGATATGAAACAGCAAGCAAGATATGTAGTTGCTAAAAATGGTAAAAACTTTGCTTACTTAAAATTGAACGAAGGTACCTCTTTATCTTTAAGTGAGTTCGATGTCAGTGGAATAAAATCTAAGTCCGGAATGAAGGCATCAATCTATACAGAAAGAGGTGTATGGCGACCAGGAGATACCATTTATTTAAATTGTATATTAGCTCAAAAAGATATAGCTATTCCAGAGACATTTCCAATTCAATTAAAAGTTAAAAACCCTAAAGGCCAGGTTGTGTATTCAGAGTGGATGTCAAATCATTTGTTTGGATTGTATTCATTTAAGATACCTACGCGATATGATGCTATAACTGGAGCATATACTGCAACGATAACAGTTGGGCTTTCAGTTTTTGAAAAAAGATTAAATATCGAAACCATAAAACCCAATCGTTTCAAAGTAGATTGGGTCCTTAAAGATGATTTGAATAGTGAATCCAACAATGGGGGTACATTGACTGCTAGTTGGTTATTTGGAAATCCAGCATCTAAAATGAAAGCAAAAGTTGATTTAACTTATTCTGTTGTATCACCTAAATTCAAAACATTTACAGACTACGTGTTTTTAGATCCTGAGAAAAGCCATGTTTCAGGAACAGCTACACTTTTTGAAGGAACCTTGGATGCAAATGGTCAAACTACTATTAATTATCAAAACCTGGATAAAGAGTTGTTAAATGGGAAAGTAGCTTGCACATTTACTTCAAGGGTGTTTGACCCGGGAGGGGATATGAGTACAGATTATTACGTAAAGGAAATTTCGCCATTCAATGAATATGTGGGTGTTAAGATGCCGCATTCTGACTATGGTAATAGACTCAATTTGAACGAAGATCAAAGTGTGCAATTTGTGGCTTTATCTTCTACGGGTAAACCTGTAGCGAATAGAACATTGACCATAGACTTATATGATGTTAGATGGGAATGGTGGTATGAAGTCAGGAATTACAGTGGACAATATTCACACAATGATTTTAGAAAATTAATAGAGTCTAAAAAAGTAACAACGGATCAAAACGGTATCGCTACAGTGGTTTATAATTTAAAAAATTATGGTCGGTATTTTATCAAAGCGACGAACACCCAAAATGATTATTCTGCGGGAGATTATTTTTATACCGGTTATCCATATGATGAAAATGATAAGTCAAAAGAGTTTATTTCTATTTTGAATTTTACATCTGATAAACCTGAGTATCAAGTAGGGGAAAAAGCTGTTATCTCTTTACCCGGAGCGTCACAAGGGAATTATATTATTTCTGTAATTCGGGAGAATAGAATTTTAAAACATTATCAAGTTGGAGCTAGTAAAGAAAGAACATTTTTTGAATTAGACATTACCAAGGAAATGATGCCCAATGTCTATCTTGATGTTAGTTTCATTCAACCAGCAAGTGGATTGAAGAATGATCTTCCATTGAGAATGTATGGTGTGATATCGATCAAAGTTGAAGACAAATCACTTAAATTAAATCCAGTCATCTCTTGTTCGGATTTGTTCAGGCCCGAGGAATCCTTTGAAGTTGAAGTCAGTGAACAATCCAATAGGACCATGGCATATCAACTTTTTATAGTTGATGAAGGCTTATTGGGATTGACAAGATTTACAACACCAAATCCTTATTCAGATTTATTTCAGAAGGAAGCATTAACGTTGATGACATGGGATAATTATGATCAAATAATAGGTGAATTGGGCGAAGGATTTTCAAAAATGTTTAGCATTGGTGGTGATCAGGCAATGTCGACGGAAAACATTGCGAAATTGCAACGATTCAAACCGGTAGTGTTAAAAACAGAACCACAAATATTAAAGTCCGGCGAAAAACGCAAACACAAGTTTACCATTTCAAATTATGTAGGATCTGTCAGAGTTATGCTCATATCAAATAATACAGAAGCATACGGTTCTTCAGAGAAAACGGTTCCTGTGAAAAAAGAGTTAATGACACAATTGACTTTTCCTCGAGTTGTAGCAATTAATGATGTATTGCAAGTTCCGGTAACTGTTTTTGTTTCTGAAAACAATATTAAAAATGTAGAGGTAAGCTTAAAGACATCAGGTCAAATAGAAATTGTTGGTGACCGTTCAAGAACGATTTCTTTTAATCGACCTGGTGATCAAACCATATATTTTAATGCCAAAGCCAATTCGAAAATAGGAGCGAGTAGTGTAGAAGCGGTTGTAAAAAGTGGTTCATTTCAAGCCCAAAATAAGGTAACTTTTTTTGTAGATAATCCCAATCCAATTACACAAGAAGTCAAATCTTATTGGCTGGAACCAGGTGCTACAATAAATGAAAAAATCCAACCTTATGGCATGGAAGGTACTAGAAAAGTCAAGATGAGTGTATCAAGTTTAGCTGGTTTAAAAGTCTCAAGTTATATTGATCAATTACTACAATATCCACATGGATGTGTTGAGCAAACAACCTCTGCTGCCTTTCCTCAATTGTTTTTAAATCAGTTTATGGAATTGACTTTAGATCAGAAGAAACATGCTGCCGATCATGTTCAACAAGCAATTAATAAGTTGCAATCCTTTCAATTAAGAGATGGTGGATTTTCATATTGGCCAGGAGATAATGAAGCTTCTGATTATGCCAGTTCATATGTTGGACATTTTTTAATTGAAGCGAAGAATAATGCCTACCAAGTACCAGAAGACATGTTGAAATCATGGTATGCATATCAATCAAAATTAGCTCGAAATTATTCACGTGACTTGTATAAAAACAAATCACAATATTATGATTATAATGATTACGAATTTATTCATGCTTATAGACTTTATACTCTATCGCTTTATGGGAAGCCCGATTGGAGTGCTATGAATCGTTTAAATGCATTGGATGGTAGAAGTGATATGACGACTTGGTGTTTAGCAGGAGCTTATGCATTGGGTGACAAAAAAGATATTGCAACTAAAATCATTTCAGGATTGAAGGAAACAATAGGTGTATATAGAGATGATTATATTTCATATGGTTCCAACAATAGAGATGAAGCTATTATAGCATTAGTTCTTACCGGATTAGATCGTCGATCTGATGCTTCAAAAATATTAAGTAAAATAAGTAAACGTATTACAAACCGTTCTTATTTATCAACTCAAGAAATGGGAATGTTGTTACTAGCTGCTTCTAAAATTAATAGTTTCAATAAAGCTAGTTCCGAAATGAAATTTAGTTACGAGTGGAACGGTGATAAAAAAGATATTAGCAGCAAATATTCTGTTTATGATGTAGATTTTAAGTCGGAGGAATCACAAGTATTTCATTTTACTAATAATTCTTCAATAGCTGTTTCTGTTGATATTATTCAAAGTGGAAAATCTGTCAGTGTTGCAGAAACAAATATTTCCAAAGTGATTAAAATTCAAGTGTCATATGTGGACAAGAATGGGAAGCCAGTCGATTTGGATAAACTTATTGCAGGTGCTGATGTTGAAGCGCAGATAAGGGTTTCTCATGATGGGTCGTTGGGGGCTTTGCACAATTTAGCATTGACGACTGTTTTTCCATCTGGATTTGAAATCAATAATTCAAGAATTGGCGGTCTTAATTCAATCCATAATAAAATAGCATATCAAGATTTTAGAGATGATCGAATTATGCATTATTTTAATTTGAATACCAGTGAAGTTCTTAATGTCAGTATTCCTTTAACAGCTGTCTATGCCGGGACTTATCTGGCACCGGAAATGTATTGTTCTGCTATGTATGATCCAACCGCATATGCAAGGGTTAGAAGTGGTAGTGTGCGCATAAGTCCGAGTAAATAGCTTACTCAATAAATGAGTTTGTTGAAAATTGTCATTATAGGATTTTTTCTATTGTGGTTTGGTTCCATTATTGGTGCTCATTATTTATTTGATGAAGTAAGTTATTCTCCGGTGCTCTATGATCGAAATGGTGTACTATTGGGAGCAAAAGTTGCTAAGGATGGGCAATGGCGATTTCCAGTGAGGCAAGCATTGCCAGAGTCTTATATTCAAGCAGTAACTGTGTTCGAAGATAAACGATTTTTTTATCATTTAGGTATCGATCCAATAGCAATAATACAGGCATTGTATAAGAATATTACAAGGCGAAAAATTGTCAGCGGAGGTAGTACGATCACTATGCAAGTGGTGCGTTTAGCTTTAAAGACCAATCAACGTACGATAATCAATAAAATCATTGAATCATGGCTGGCAACAGGACTTGAATTTTTGTATTCTAAAAAGAAGATTTTGTTTTTCTATTCTCAATTAGCTCCTTACGGTTCGAATGTAGTAGGAATAGAATCTGCAATGTGGAGATATTACAGTAAGGATGTATTGGATCTGAGCTGGGCAGAAGCTTCATTGCTAGCGGTCTTACCTAATCAACCATCCATGTTACATGTTAATCGAAATAGAAGTTTGCTCAAAATAAAGCGTGATCAATTATTGAACAAATTACAACATAAAAAAATTATATCTTCAGAAGAATATGAATTGGCATTATTAGAGCCCTTACCGGATAAGCCTAATCCACTACCGAAAAGTGCACCTCATTTGTTGGAATATTTAATTCAAAAATATCCTAAGAAATATATTTTTAATTCAACTATTGATGATCGCATACAGAATGATGTAATACAAAAATCAAGAGATGTTCATAAGCAACTTTTGCAGAATGAGATTCATAATCTTGCCGTTTTGGTAGTTGATAACAATACGGGAGAAATTATTTCTTATTTAGGAAATTCAACGGATAGTGATTCGGCAAAACAGACTGCAAACACAATGGTAGATATGGTGAATACCCCAAGAAGTTCCGGTAGTATCCTGAAGCCATTATTGTATGCAGCTGCAATGGATCGAGGTTTAATAACCCCATGTTCAGTCATTCCTGATATACCCATTTTAATCAATGGATTTCGTGCAGAGAATTTTTCACGTCAATATCAGGGATTAGCAAGTGGCATAGATGTCATTCAAAAATCCTTAAATGTTCCGAGTGTTTTGTTGTTAAAAGATTATGGCATACCAGCTTTTTATTTAATCTTGAAGAAACTTAAATTTTCTAATTTGTTTCGCCCTGCTGATGATTATGGATTGTCATTAATATTAGGAGGGGCTGAGATCAACATGAAAGATTTAGCATGGGCGTACTCTTATCTAGCTAACACCAATAACCAATTTGCTAACACAAAAAACACCTATCCCGATATTGATTCTTATCAATTGTCCATTTTATTAGGAGAACAAAAAAATGGTATAGATAGAACTCAAGCTCCACCGGTATTTTCTGTTGGATCCATTTACAATATGTTTAATACCATGAGTGGTAGCTCTTTATCCGATGGTAAAAAAAACAATCATGGTATCGCATGGAAAACCGGTACATCATTTGGATATAAAGATGCCTGGTGTGTTGGTATAACACCGCAATACACCGTAGTTGTTTGGGTTGGAAATTCGAATGGAATGTCAAGACCCGGATTAATAGGTGCGCATGTTGCGGCACCATTAATGTTTGATATTATGGAAGCTTTGCCGAATACCAAGGAGCTTGAAATTCCATATGATGATTTGAAGTTTACAGGTCTTTGTCGTCAATCTGGATTTTTGCCTAATCCAAATTGTAAAGACATTGATTCTTTATTTGTTCCAACTCCTTGCCTAAAATCAAAACAATGTCCCTTTCATGAAACCTTGCATCTAGATACTTTAGGTCAATATCAAGTATATAGAACTTGTGAACAGTATATCATTGATTCCAGTTTTTATATGTTGCCTCCGACCATTGAATATTTTTACAAATTAGGGCATCCTGAATTACCTCAAATTCCAGCTTACAGATTCGATTGTTTAACGAATCAAATCAACGGATCGAGCCCATTAGCATTTATTTATCCTGATAAGGGTGCCCAAATAGTGACGCCCATAGATTTGAAAAACCAAGAGCGAGATGTGGTATTTAAAGCTACACATCGTGATCCTCTGGCCACTGTTCAATGGTTCATGGATGAAACTTATATTGGAGAGACGAAGGGTCAGCATCAAATCAGTATTAATCCTTCAAAAGGAGTCCATATTTTTATGATTATGGACGATTTAGGACATTCATCCATGATAAAGGTTGACGTGTTGAAGTAAATGTTACACCATTGTGATTTATACTTTAGTTCAATATATTTAGGTGTAATGCCGAATGAAAAAAAAATTTATCTTCTAAATTTGGATTAATTTGTTTTTCACTTCGGTATTTCTAAGGGTTTTACCTGATTTTTTATGTCTAATGAGTTGATCTTCAAGTGTGATTCCATATAGAAAAACTTTGATTTGATAAAAATATGTAGCTTTGCCGCAATTTTTAAATACCAGTATCCAAAATATGGCTAATAAACTCCTCATAGTAGAGTCACCAGCAAAAGCGAAAACGATTGAAAAATTCTTAGGTAATGAATTCAAAGTGAAGTCTTCATATGGCCATATCAGAGATCTTGAGAAAGGATCAAAGGGAATAGATATTGAACATGAATTTCAGCCAAGCTACATCGTTTCGCCAGATAAACTTAAGGTAGTCAAGGAGTTAAAGGATTGGGTAAATAAAGTAGATGAAGTGTGGTTAGCGACGGATGAGGACCGAGAAGGAGAAGCCATATCGTGGCATTTGTGTGAAGTATTGGGTCTAGATCCAAAAGTCGTTAAGCGTATTGTATTTAGAGAAATAACAAAGACAGCTATTCAAGCTGCGGTCAAAGCCCCAAGAACTGTGGATCTTGATTTGGTCAATGCCCAACAAGCAAGAAGGGTACTGGACAGATTGGTAGGATTCGAATTATCAGAAGTATTGTGGCGAAAGGTCAAAAATAAACTCTCCGCAGGTCGCGTACAATCTGTAGCTGTTAAGTTAGTAGTAGATCGTGAACGAGAAATCCAGGACTTTAATAGTTCGGCTTATTACAAAGTGGATGGTACTTTCTTGGTAAAAAAAGATAATCAGGATGTGTTATTAAAGGCTACATTAAATAGTCGGTTCGACACGAACAAGGACGCGCAGCAATTCCTCGAGTCGTGTATTGGATCAGAATACAAAGTAGAGAATATTGAAGTTAAACCTGTAAAAAGATATCCGGCACCTCCTTTTACAACATCAACCCTTCAACAAGAAGCCAGCCGTAAAATGGGATTTGGGGTGAATCGAACCATGTCAGCTGCACAAAAGCTCTATGAAGAAGGCCATATTACTTATATGCGTACAGATTCTACCAGTTTAAGTGTAGGCGCATTGCAGTCCATGGCAGATGAAATCAACCATTTGTTTGGAGAAAAATATGTAAACACAAGACAATATAAAACCAAGAATAGTAATGCTCAGGAGGCCCACGAAGCCATACGTCCTACATATATGAATATTAGGAATGCCGGAGACACTACAGATCAACAAAAACTCTATGAATTAATATGGAAGCGTGCCATGGCTTCACAAATGTCGCCAGCGGAATTAGAGAAAACAGAAGTTAATATTGGTATTTCTAAAAACAAACAATTCCATTTTGTTGCTGAAGGTGAAGTATTGTTGTTTGATGGATTTTTGAAATTATACATTGAATCTTCTGATGAGGAAGATGATGAACAAGCTGGAATGTTGCCGCCACTTAAGGTGAATGACAAATTACCGAATAAAGTCATTACAGCTACAGAGCGATTTACCAGATCAGCGGCTCGTTATACTGAAGCAGGTTTGATTAAAAAACTGGAAGAGTTGGGAATTGGTCGACCATCTACGTATGCTCCGACCATTAGTAAAATCATGGAGATAGAACGCGGATACGTTGTCAAAGAATCCAGGGAAGGGGTGATCAGAGAATACAATATGTTGACATTGCAAGATGGCAAAATCAAATCGAGCAAAGAAACAGAAAACACGGGTGCCACAAAAAATGTATTATATCCAACTGATATTGGAATGATCGTTACCGATTACTTGTCCAATCATTTTGGAGAAATCATGAACTATGGATTTACAGCAGAAATTGAAAAAGATTTTGATGAAATAGCAGATGGTAAGCGCAATTGGGTGAAAATGATCGATGAGTTTTATTGGCCATTTCACAAAGGTGTCGCTAAAGTCATGGAAGAAGGTGAGCGAGCACGTGGACGCAGAGATCTGGGGCTTGATCCAGTGTCAGGGCGGAAATTGATCGTACAGTTAACCCGTTTTGGTCCTGTAGTTCAGATCGGTGATATTGATGAACTGGATGAAAATGAAAAACCCCGATATGCCAATCTTCGACAAGGTCAAAACATGGAGACCATCACTTTCGAAGAAGCCATGGATTTATTCAAGCTTCCAAAAGATCTTGGACAACATGAAGGACAACCCGTAATTATAGGCGCAGGTCGATTTGGTCCATATGTCAAATTTGGTGAACAATTTATTTCTATACCGAGAGGCATGGATCCTTTGGAATTAAGTTTGGAATCTGCCATTGAATTAATTCAAGGTAAGCAAGCAGAAGATGCTCCTATGGGATATTATAAAGAGCTTCCAATCACAAAAGGAAAAGGAAGATTCGGCCCTTTCATCAAGTGGAATGGTATGTTTATCAATGTACCAAGGCGGATTAATTTAGATACCATAACCATGGAAGAAGCCATTCCATTAATAGATGCGAAAGAAGTTAAAGAGTCAAATCGATATATTCATAATTGGGTTGATGAAAAAATAAGTGTAGAAAATGGACGATGGGGACCATATATTAAATTTGGTAAAAAAATACTACCCATTCCAAAATTCAATGATCAAAAAGTGACTTCTGAGATTGCTGCAACCATGGGAATTGATGATTTTAAAAAGATGATCGAAGCCCAAATTCCTGGAGCTTTTGAAAAGAAAGTACGGGCAAAATCCGCAGCTAAAGCGAAGACCACAACAGCCAAGCCAAAAGCTGCGGCTAAACCTAAAGTGACAGCGAAGGCGAAAGCAACTACTGTTAAGAAGAAGTAATCTTTTTAATTATCGTTTGGGTACAGATTGCACTTGTTCCATCTGGAGCGTCTAGAATCTTGATTCAAACTGGGTCTTTTAATTAAATCAAAAGATAAATTTCTATATGCTTATATCCATATCGTCAGATTTAGAATTTCACCTAGATCTATTTTTTCTTTTTTTCTAATTTCAGATTTCAAGGGTAATAAATAAGTGTTCATTTTTGAGTCAAACCATATGGCGGTTTGCCATTCCGTATTACCTAATTTTGCTATTGCCTTAAGTCGTCCCCAACCTTCTTCTTCGTTCTTGAAAGTATCTCTAATTTCTTTAGACATTTGATCGGGAAGGGAAACAAATACCCAACCAGCAGGACCTGAGTATTTCCAAGGCATTGCATTGAATTCGTATTTTATTCCTTTTGCTTCCATTTTTTTAAATGTTGTGCTTGTATGAAATGTTAAAACATTATTTATCTCACTTTCCATTACTTAGTACTTTCTTTTCTAAATCTAATTTCAATTTCACAGTAAAATGCCAAGTCAAAAAAATAAATTTTTGTATTTTTTAGACACTATTCAGGTAACAATAAAATAGGTTTGTTTTTGTCATCATTTTTGCAAAAAATCAGGCAAAAATGCCGCCAAAAACATTAAACTTTTAACTTGTACGACGGATTTTATCCGTCGCAAAATATGGGTCGCCCCTACAGGGCTAAGACCTAAACAGTTACATTATTTAGCAATAAATTAAATATACGGCGAATAATTTCAGGATAGCTCATAAGACACATAACAAGGCCACAACTGAATAAAATAATAGGCAATTTGCCGGGTTGTTCATCCTCTAATGCTGCCCTTCCTGTTGACCTAAGTTTATCGGGTTTAATCCAGATTTTTACTTCCTGACCAATTTCATAAGGGCAGGGTAGTGGATAACCATTTGAGTAATATTTGAATATTCCTCCAGTTCCAGTCTTCGCAATATAATCTACCACTAAACAAACCGATTCTTTATTCCATGGGTCTTTGTAAGTGTCAACTACAGTCCCGGTTGTTTCATAGCCATATTTCATAACAATCTGCACATGATATTGCTTGTAATAAGCAAAAATCAAACAGTAGGTACCGGCAAAAGCCAGTATTGATAATACATATGGTGGCAGAATATCAAACAAGTTCATTATAATTTTTATGTTTTTTTGAATATTAGAAGCTTTTTAGAAGTTAGCATCACAAATTTAATACTGATTTTTGTTTTTATACGCCATGACTAATAATTATTTCAAGGGTTATTGAAATTATGACTTCATGGTTTTTGGGTTTATAAGTCGCAATATTATTTTAAGAATTGGTTGATATTGAATAGGGTAGTTTATCAAATTAAAGTGAATAAATCGCTTTAGATATAAATTTCTAATTTCAACTTGATTCAATAATTAGTTCGTACTTTTCAATTTAAAAATTCAAAGTTAATCAACAGTTCAAGTAATTGATTTAACTAAATAAAATGAAAATTGAGGGAAATCCATTAACTATTGCCAAAATTGAAACTTGCTCTCTTCCATTTTCAAGGGAAAGGTTGGGGATGGGTTTACTGTATACTCAATTTGATTTACTGAATTCAAATTCTGTAAATTAAATTTTAAAAATCAAAACTTGGATTACTTATTAATACTCATTTCATTTTTCTTAACGACACTGGTATCAGTTACCATTATTATAAAATAGCTATGTTATTGTGATTTCTGTTCGATTTCTTTGTATTTGGTTTTATATTCGTCACCTTTCAATTGGTCTCCTTTCAAATAGCACACATCGCTGATGTATTTATAAAATTTTACCAAATCCTTATGTTCCTCACCGCGTTGAATGATTTTATTTTTTAATGCTTTTTCAAAATATTCCAATGCAGTATCAAATTCTTTAGACTCTCTATAGGTATTCCCAAGGCCTACATAAGATTCAATAATTTCTGCGCTGTTTGGTCCAAAGACTTTTTCCCTGATCGATAGTGCCTTTAAATGTGCATCAATGGATAGATCATAATCTTTATTGTTGCGATGGACATTGCCTATGTTGCCATAACTCGTTGCCACGTCGGCATGGTTTGCTCCAAGTTTAATTAATCTAATGTTGAGCGCTTTGTAATGGTAAATTAAGGACTGTTCGTAATTTTCTTCCGCATTATAAATGACGCCCAAGCTAATATACGTCGTTGCAATGTCCAGATTATTTGCATCAAGTGTTGAAAGTCCCGTTGATAAAGCCTTATTTAAATAGGTTTTAGCAAGTTCATATTGATCTTGCCTCGTTAAAATAATTCCTATTTGATTATATGAGTCTATTAATTTTTCAATGTTCCCTTGTTTATTGAATTCGGCAGATGCTTTTTCATAATAAACTATGGCACTGTCAGGTTTCATGGTTTTCCTAAATTCGATTGCTTGCTGCAGATAGGTATCAGCTAGTGCATTACTTTGTCCACTTGCATGGTACAATGAGGCTAGTACAATTAAAGCGGATGTAGAAATATTTTTTAATGTTGTCATCATTGGAGAATTTTAATAGTTATTATTTAAGAACCTCTATACTTTGAGGAACGATTAAAAGGTTTTATTACAACAATAAAAAAGTTGATTAATTGTCTGAAAATAATACTAAATTTTCAAAAGATTCAATATTTCTGTATAAAATGATGTTTGTGTCTGTTGTTTGAGCTTTTAGGGATCCACTGGATTATTTTTAACATCAAACCGAATTTAAAAACACGATGATTTTTATCAACGATTATTTTATTAAGGAGTTGAAACTATAAGTCTTAAGGCACAAGTAAAATAGGCTTGTGTTCTAAAATGACCATATTTTCTATCCCAATTCCCGTTTTCCAAATCCATTTTTAATCGTTCCACAAGTTCTGCCTGTACTTCGTTTGGGATAAAACCCCAGGCAGATTGGGATAATCTTACTTCAGGTTCCAAAAACGCCTCAGGTCTGCCATAAAAGGCCTCCTGAAAGCCATCTTTACAGTCTAAGGGGATGGGTATAGGAATAACCTTGCAATTGCCACCAAGCCCCCTTTTAATAAAATCAATGGTTGGATAGCGTGCTTTTTCAACTTCAATAACTTTAGGAAAATATGCTGCATTCCAAAATTGATCAAGTTGATCCGGGTCAAAGGTCATGACGATGACTTGCTGTCTTGCAACTCTTCTTAATTCTTGCAGCCCTTTTTCTATATCCGGCCAATGATGAATGGTGATCATTGCCATTGCAGCATCAAAGGAGTTGTCATCAAATGGAAGCTGGTCAGCAGATGCGATAATAGCCGGAACTTTTTGATACTTCATTCGTTGTTCACGCATGGCTGATGAAGGTTCTACTGCGATAATGTATTTATCAGGTGGTTCATAGGATCCGGCACCAGCACCAACATTAAGAATTGTTTTAGCGTCCTCCAATTGTTTATAAATATATTCCGCTATGCGTTCATCTGTTTGTCTATAAGTTGAATATTTATTTCCGTATTTGTCGTAGTTAAATGCTGGGTTGTCTATTTTTATCATCTTGGGTAATTATTAAATCAGTTTTTAATTGACGATTGTATTTTACTAAATGGATTCGTAGTAAAATTTAGCATATTTTTTTCTAAGAATTTGAACCATTTCTTCAAATCTTGTATTTTCATTTTTACAAGATATCATGAATTCATATTTGTGCTCAATTGAATTGTGTTTAAAAAAAAGCCAGCTGTCATTTGTTTCAGGAGGTACTGTTTCTTTATGAGCATAATGCAAAGTTGAGCCTCTCGAAATCTTGAAATTTTCAATTTCATTAATTGGATAAAAATTTGAAATCCCATCGTTTGATGTAATTCGTAAATAATCTGAAGAAATTTCTAATGTGCCTTTTCGTTTGTAATTCTTTGTATATGCGTATAATACTCCTGCAATGATTACAAAGAAAATAAAAGCAGCAAAAAAAATCCTTGGGTTTAGATTAAAAAGTTCTATTACACTAGGGTTAACGTGATCGGAAGTTCTTGACTTTGGACGAAAAAATAAAAAAAATAATAAAAAACAAACAACATAAAGTGTGTACCTCAATGGCCTAAATTTAATATAGAGGCTTGAATCAATAATAGTTAATTGAAGGCTATTTAATTCACTATCGTCCATAGAATGTAATTTTTTTTATTTTGTGTTCATAAAGCTTATAGATAAGTAGACTCTGTTCACTATATTTTTCAGGCTAAGATAATAAAAATCTAAGACTAAGGATTTTGACCTAAGTTTCTTGGTTATTTGGACAGTTGCAAGGTCGATTTCAAGTCGAACAGTTTGTCTTGTTCGTAAAGCGAGAACTCTGGTTAATGGAACATCAATAAAGGAAAAGACCTTGATTATTTAATTGTTTTTAGTGATATACTTTTTTGCATTTTTCATATACTTTTTCATATTCGGGATATTCAAATACCCATAACTACAATTACCTTTTAAAATCCTTTTCCTTTAATTTGATACCCTTATCAACAGTATATCCATATTGTATTATATTTGATGGGGGTCGAAAAAAGCACTCCAAATCTAAAACAATATTATTATTATTTAAAAAGAAATAAATTTCATTATTTCTTAATTAAAGTTTTAAATATTATCAGCGCTGCATTTTCGCTTCCCTTTTGGGATGGATGAAATTTGTCAGGCCCGTAATAAGAATAATCACCGGTTGCTAAAAAATGTTCCTTCCATGCTGTACCAACCGGACATAACAGTGAATTGGTTGTCACAGCTGCATCAGTATAATTTTTTATTACCCCATCAAAAGTTTGAAAGTTTGCAAAAGTAGGCCATACCATAAAAAAAGCCAGTTTGGTATTATGTGGTATGCATAGATTTTTAATTCTTGCCCCGTAATCGAGCAATATTTCCCGACCCTCGGCCTGCGAAGAAGGACCCTGCTGCACTACTACAAAATCATATTTTTTTGTTGCAATAAGTGTTTGTATCTGCCCATCATTCCAATGATCCTCAAGTGCATAATTTGGATAAGCTACCATTTCAGTCTTGATTACTATGCCACTATCTTTTCCAAGCTTGGAAACCAAGCCAGGCAAGTCATTGTAATAGGTGAGGCTGTTTCCGACAAAGAGTATGCTTTTGGTAGAATCACTCGGGTTGACTATTACTATTGGAGGTTGAAAAGCTGGCTCAGTCTTTTCACATGCCTCTGTTGTAATGCTCAAAATAATAAGACTGGCAATAATTCGTATTCTCGACAAACTGTATTGGCATAGGTTTTTCATCTGTGCTGTTTTAATTATTTATTTAAATTGTTCCACTACTTTTTAAACATTGACCCTATAGATATCTAATCTCTCATATTGTGTCTTTTTAATTATTCTAATATCTTGATTGTTTAAGTCAATTAAATAAAAGCCCTGTTCAGTCGGAAACTACCATTTGTCAACTGTCACGGTTGCATTTGTTAAAATTTTGTCCCTATACAAAGTTATCTCGAAAAAAATGGATTAGGAAAAAGACTTACATCCGTGTTTGTAAAATTAATTTAATCCATGATTCAATGGTATTTTATTTTTTTATAAAATGAAAGTAAATCGATTGAGGTAGTATTGTTAAAATTTAAAGTCTCAAAATTATGTTATCAAAGTTTTATGATAGTTTGAGTATTATAGCTTTTACCAACTTTAACCTTTATTGTATATGTGCCTATGGTTAACCCGTTAATATCAATTTCCTTTTCATTATTTGATGAGTAAATTAATTTGCCGTTTTGATCATATATAAAGCTAACAAAGTTTTCATTCCGGTATTCATCTGGTATTATTATGTTTATCTTAGTTGATGCTGGATTAGGATAAATTAACACATCATTTATTTTTAAAAGGCTCTCATTATTTATACCGGTAATACCCTTTCCTTGAACAATTGTAATAAATTGATTCGTGGTAATATCGGTATAATATTCAACAGTGCCATTCAGCCATTCTAGCTTTATTGAATCAATATTTGTAGCATTACCTAAACCAAAATGTGGACGCAAATCATTTTGCCCGCAATATGAAGTTTGTGCAGATAGTTCTCTCATCTGCCAAACCGGATTGCCGTTAATGTTTGCTTTTACTCTTATTTTAGTTCCTACAGCAGATTTATTTGTTGTAGTGCCAACAAGCTTTATCGTGACCCAGTTATTTGAATTGCCATCATTGTGATAAAGTAAATCAGGACGGTCAACCGAGTTATACCTGCAGGTAGCTACTGCTAGATCCTCAAAGCCGTCATTGTCATAATCACCAAAAGCGCAACCATAAGACCAATCTAAATCAGTTGCAGGTGCGGTGTTTCCCACTCTCGTAAATGAACCATTGCCATTATTTAGAAAAAGGAAATTAGGCCAAAGCGTTGTTGTCCCAAATGAATTGGTTACATATAAATCTATGTCACCGTCATTATCTATATCTGACCAAGCCGAGCTAAACGAATTTCCACCGCAATTTGAAACTGTATCGGAAGTGATTTTTGTAAAATTAAATTGACCATCATTTCTGAAAAGCCCATCATTTCCCTGATCGTTAGCGAGAAACACATCAAGGTCGCCATCATTATCATAATCACCCCAATTGCTGCTCATTGTTTTCCCTCCATCATTTAATAGTGGACCATTTGTAAGTTTAGTAAATACCCCTGCACCATCATTGCGATATAAATTTTCATTTTGATCTTTTTCATTTGTTACAAACAAATCAAGGTCGCCATCGCTGTCAATGTCTGTCCAGTTAACACTTCGAGAAATAAAGGCATCTGTAACTGGCGTGCCTGTCAGCACTTTTGTAAATACATTGCCTCCTTCATTATGAAAAAGCAAATTTTTATTTGTGGCTAAGGTGCCACCACTTCGGGTAACGTATAAATCGAGCAAGCCATCATTGTCATAATCGCCCCACGATCCTGTTTCACAATAACCACCGCTGGTTTCAACAGCATTTTGAGTTTGAGTAAATGCACCAACTCTGGTATTATTATAGAATAGATTTTTTGTGTTATACCAGTTTACTACAAAACAATCTAAATCGCCATCATTGTCACTATCAGCCCATGTTGCTCCATCCGAAGGTTTATTGTCCTTAACAATGGTATCGCCCGTTAGAGCAGTAAACCCTCCGGTGCCGTTGTTGATATATAGAAAATTGTCTTGCCCTTCCGTTGGACCATTCGTAATCATACAATCTATAAATCCGTCACCATTTACATCAACCCAGTTTACACTGCGCGAGTCGCCATCAGAGGTCACAAACGGACCAGAAGTAATCTTTGTAAATGTTTGCGCAAATGTTGCATTAACCATTAGATGGCTAAATAAAATAATGAGAATTTGTTTGGAAACGAAAATATAATGGTGACTTATTTTCATGTTGCATAATTTTGTTTAAGCAAATCTATTCAGAATAATATGTTCTATTTTCAAAAGTATCTAAACAACATATTCCGATACCCACAAAACAGCATTTAAGATACGTACACCTTACATTTGGTTAAATTTACTGTTTGTATGTAGCAATCTGCCGTTCCTATTTTTTTTAAGCTTTTGTAATTTTTATTCTGGATATTTACAGTGTGATAATGAATAAGAGCGTTTGGTTACACATTTTATTCTGGATGGTTTATTTCAGTATCAATCTCTTTACTGGGCTATACCTTTCCAGTTCCAATAACATTAACCCTTCACTTGATTTATTCAATAAGACAGCGTTGAGCCAACTACTCTTATTATTAATTAAAATACCTGCAGTTTATTATGTTTTATATTCACTGATTCCAAGATGGTTGAAACAACCGGGTAAGTTCATGCTGTTTATTGAAGCTTTTGTTGCAATGTGTTTTTTTGTGTTGGCTTATCGTGTCATGATACATTTTGTAATATGGCCTTATGTTACATTCAATAAGCCGCAGACGTTTACCACCCTTGAGTTTACAGCACGATTATTTTATTCGATTTTCGATATATTGCAGGTGGTTGGAATCGCTGCAGCTATTAAATTATTCCGGTTGCGGATAAATGCTATCAAAAATGAAAAAGCGCTTATACAAGAAAAACTACAATCAGAAATGCTGCATCTTAAATCGCAAATCAATCCTCACTTTTTGTTTAATATGCTCAACAGCATTTACTCGCTTTCGAGAGCACAATCTGCTTCAACGCCTGATACTGTTATGAAGCTGTCAAAAATTCTTCGCTATATGATTTATGAAACTGGAAAAATAACGGTTCCTATAGAAGAAGAGATAAAAATTATTGATGATTTTATAGAGCTGCAGCAACTTCGTTTTGGAAAAAGATTACAGGTGAAAATGGAAAAGCATATTGAGAACAGCTCCACGCAAGTAACACCACTAATACTTTTTCCACTTATTGAAAATGCATTTAAGCACGGAAATGGTTCTGGGACTTCAGAAATCCTATTCAATATTACATTGATTCAAAATTCGCTTGATGTAAGCGTAATAAATCCTATTGAAGGTTCATCTGTTCAATCAAATGGTGAAGAAGGAATAGGTTTGCCAAACCTCCGCAGACAACTCGAACTGCTGTACAGAGATTATTCATTTGTTCATTTTGAAAAAGATAATCACTTCGTAGTAAATTTGCGGATTAACTTAGCATCATATGCAGGATTTGAATTGTTTGATAGTAGAGGATGAATCTCTGGCAGCCGATGTAATTAGTGATTACATCCATCAGGTTCCCGGGCTAAAGCTTAAAGGTACTTGCGAAAATGTATTTGAAGCAATGGAGAAATTGCGTTGTGAAAAAATTGATCTTATTTTTCTCGATATTAATTTACCGAAAATTAACGGAATTGATTTTATAAAAACCATTCCTGATAAATATGATATTGTACTTACTACGGCCTATCATCAATACGCTCTAGAAGGCTTTAATCTCAATGTTATAGATTATCTGCTAAAGCCAATTGAGTTCAGCCGTTTTTTGCAGGCTGTAAATAAGGTATTCGACAAGCACAAAAAAGTTTCATCGGAAGTACACAGCGAGATTCGCCAAAGGGTACATCATTTTTTTAACGTAGAGAAAAAACAAGTGAAGGTATTTGAGGATGATATCCTTTATATTGAAAGTTTGAAAGATTATGTGCGAATTCATACCAGTAAGCGGATCTTCGTTACTAAATTTCAGATCGGTGAAATAGAAAAAATACTGACGCAAGAAGACTTTATTCGTATCCATAAATCCTATATCGTTAATAGCAACATGATTACTTCTTACAATGCACAAGAAATTGAAATTGACGACATTTCTCTTCCTTTAGGGAGGAGTTATAAAATAATCGTCGAGCGAAAATTAAAAGGATGAACTCCAATCTTGATTGTTTTGAAAATGTGTGTAATGTGCGGTTGGATATCAAGCCTCCAGCTTTGATTATAAATTAGTTTACTTAAATATGAATCGCTAATTCGAGTATATTACTTTGAGTAAATTAAATGAATGATTTAATATGCTTTTAAACTGTTTGCATAACATCCAGATTTGAACTCATCGGAGATGTATTAAGAACTAAACATTCTTAGTAATTTTTTGGAACTTTATATATCGAGGCAAGCTGCATATTCAAACTTGTCCAGATGCATTAGAATAATCATTGAGAGATCAGGAAGCTTATTTTGTTCTTTCATCAGAGTTCTAGATCTTATGTAAGTGGTAGGTGCATATGTGCGATTTATTCCAAGTTGAAAACAAAATGCATCAACTATTTCATTTTGTATTTTTATGTCACTAATTTCACATTAAACTTCTAAAAATGTAAGCTTGTCGATTGTACGGATATGGTAATTTATTTCGTAATAACCACTTTATTTATTGACCTACTATTATTGCTTTGTGCAATGATTGTGTAAATACCTTCCGAGAGTTGACTTGTATTAAGAGTCATATTATACTCTGATTCTTTTTCGATTATAAGGTGGCCTAATACATCATATATTTTAACAATCGATTTGGGCCTGATACCACTTATGTGTAAAGTGTTGGTGGCTGGATTAGGATAAATTATTAGACTAGCTTGCTTGCTGGTCGTAGGAATATTAATTTCTGTATTGTTTACTAAAGTAGTTTCACATCCGGAGACTCCCATTTTAGAAAAAAAAGCATCATATCTATTTATTGACACAGTGTCTCCAAATAAAATAGCAGGTTCGGTTCCACCATGGGTTGTTCCTGTAATAAAATGATGCCCATAAGTATTGGTAGAAATGGAAGTAGGGACTAAATTGTGAAGATAACCAGTGGGTAATGTGTTTCCTCCTAAACTAATCCAATGAAGTGCTCCTGAAGTATCATAATTAGCCACTAAAAAATCTCCGTAATTAATATTGGGTACGTAAATGCTGTCTTGGAAATTTGCAGAATAATAATATCCCGACCAAGCGGAATTATTATAACCATGAAGGGTATTTATTAAATATAATTGGCTGCCTTTGAGCTCAAATGCTGAACCGTCACCATAATTTGAATATGAATTTCCAGTAATCCATTGTGCTATACCTGATGGAGATAATTTCATCAAAAAAAAGGAACCATATCTCCGTGGAATGGTAATACTCATGTCAGCATTAATCACCTTCATATATTCTTGATATCGATAGTTGAAAAAAGATGTATGTCCTAAGATATAACAGGTTCCATTTGGATCAATTTGAATTTTATATGGCGTTATTACATCAGTATCATAACTTAAGTTATTAATTATTCTAGCTCTTACCTGCCATTGTAGCACTCCCACATCATTATATTTTACAACATACATTCGCCTACTAGATTCGTTATCTTCTCTTTTTATATTAACTGAATCGCCATTTGTTGAGAAAAATGTAGTTTTGATGTCATAGGTACCCGTTATGTAGATGTTGCCGAAACTATCCATTTCTGCATCTATTAGTCCTTCATTGTGTTCTTTACTTATGAAAGTGAACCATTTTAGAGATCCATTTTCGTTTATCCTAAGAACATAATTTTGTAAGGAATAACCTATTTGATCAATTTTTTTATTGGTGAAAGCAAAACAAGAGTCGGTAAATCCATTTTGTCTATAAATTATAGTAGAAGACGGAGATTTTCCACTTATACCATAAGCCAATAAATTTCCATTGGAGTCGGCTTTTAAATAAATTGAAATAATGTTAAACAATTCTGCGTGCCAGATATAATGACCTAAAGAATCAAGTTTAAGGATAAATGTCTTGTCTACATACGAATTATGATATTTAATATTTGAAATCAATATTGAGTCTCCATTATTTTGATAATAATATACATTTTGACTTAAATCATAAACCGACCCTGTCACATAAATATTTCCATATTTGTCTGTTGTTACTGAATAGATTGTTGATTTCATATCTGAAGAATTGGTGTTAGGCATTTGAATAGAATTTAACCACTTTATTGTGCCGCTGGGAGAATATTTTGTTATATATGAGCCTACTTTTCCCTTCGGAGTATTGATTTTTTTTCCATACCTTGAACGAAAAACATGATCACTATAATTGCCACATATTAATAAATAATCGTCTTTGGATAAACAGGACTGACTAATTTGATGATATCCCCTCCCATCCCAAAGTGGATCTTCTCCAATAAACGCCTCTGCCCAACAAGTGTCTTCGACGTTTGGTTCTTTGCACACGTAGGGGCCATTTGCTATAATTGTGTCAAAACAGTGATTAACACTTTCAGCAATGAGAGTTACCACTATTTGTCCAGTATCAGCAAAACGTATCCCTGTAGGGTTAGGATCATTGGAAGATAAAACATTTGAGTTATTTTGAAAAGACCAATAATAATTTTGGGCATCATGCGATTTGGAATAAAAATTTACATTTTCATTCGGAAACGCATTGATGAGATCATAATTGAAAGATACTTTAGTTTTTTCAGACTGTAATTTAATACTGTCAGTAAAATACTTTTCGCAATGACTAAAATTACTTCGTACAGTTATATAATAATAACCAGCGCTATCTAATAAGTTGCTATTGAAGGTCATAGTCCCTCCATTGCCAAAACCACTTCCGTAAGAAGAGCCACTATTCTTCTTTTTCAATATGTAAGTGAAATCTTTTTGAGTATTTTGAATTGTTATTTGAATGGTCTGATTTTTACATAAAATGCTATCGGATATAGTAACAGGCAAATTTATTTGAGGAGGATCAACCACAATGATGCTTTTGGAGGCAGTATCTGACAAATTGAAACTATTTGTTACTATGTAGTCAAGATTAAATTGACCTGCTGTTTCAAAAACATAATTAATGCTACATGAAGATGCAATAAGTTTATTGTTTAATAGCCATTTGCACCAGGTTCCTGTTCCGCTTGAACCATGTAGCGTTGTTATCGTGTCCTTGCAATTTGGGATGACATTAGATGTCGCAAAGGGTTTACTTCCCCCACCAGAATCTGTAGTTTTAATAAATACTCCATTATTGCCAACGGCATATCCTTTTTCAAATCCATAAAAATATACATCGTTCAAACTAAGATTATTCGAACTTGGCATATATTCTAAAATTTCACTTAAAGGTCCATTTTGGTAATAAATACCGTGATTGGTTGATACATAATAGTTTTGTCCAATATTACAAGCGGAGGTTGCATAAAGAGGTGCAAAATCGTAGTTTGTGAATTCTTTTCTTGTCGCTCCATAATTTTCGTATCGAATATGCTTGTTCCCAAATGCTAAGAATTTGTCCGAAGCTTGATTGTAGCTTAAAACTCTAATTGAGTCGTCTGGATATTTGTAAACTGTTTGATTTGCAATAATTAATATAAAAACACCATCGCCGGCTATACCATATATCCTAATTGTTTTTGGATATACGGAAAATAAGTTATTGGACAATCCTGTTTCAACTTTGGTGAAATCAGTAAAATTTGAGGAAGTTAACACAAGCCCATTATTCCCAACTGCAAATAGGTAACTGTTTATTATTGCTAATGCATTCAGAGAACTGTTTTTTGGCCCAACATAGGCAAACGAATATCTTAAATTGGATAAATCTAGCTTAAAGATAATAGCTCTTTTATTTACAGTATCTGTTCCACAAATGTATACAGTATAATCAGAATAGACAGCTATTTTTTTGAATTGGCAGTTATTATAAAGTTCTAAATATGAAGGATCATTTGTAAAAGTAAAACGTGTCCAATCACTTGCAGTACCCCCTCCAGTTGTAGTAAAGTATATTCCGTGGTTTCCAGCAATTAAACCATGAGTTGAGCTCATAAAAAGCACACTGTTAAAGTGGTCATTGATACCAATATTAACTTGATTCCATCCTGCTTTAGCAAATTCTGACGTAAATAATAGAATAAAAATTAATAGTAATTTCTTTAGAAGCATACTTAATGAAGGGGCATATACCAGTTTCATATTCAAATGATTTATGTTTAGGGCTTTAAAGATAGCAATGTTTTTAAATTAAATATTAATAATAGTGTTGTGATGGATTGAGAAGTTTTTGAAAATGTTGCATTGTGAAATATTTACAGTGAAACCTAAAAATACTACTTAGTTTTTTGAATGATCAATTTTAATAAAAATAATTTTAATTTGACTCGATTTCTTTCGTTTAGCTGTCAGGAGTATTTGGATTTATTGCTACATGCACAAATTCTTTAAGTTCAATCTTTTACTCATTTTAGGTAGTGGGTCACTATGTTCAGGATTTTGGTTGTTACCATCCTCAGGATTTATGTAATTTCCCAATAAGCATAAAATTGTTTGGCTACACTTATAGTGCTGTCCTATCCTTGATTATGAAGTTAGCTCTGCACCAATTTATTCATTAATTCTAAATGAACGAGACAGGCTGCCCTCTAGGACACAACAGCCTACCTCGGCTATTTGACGAGGAATACTTCACTATCAATTGTAGTTATTTCTATAAATCATTATCGGTTGTCCTCTTTAATTACCATATAATTTGCTACCCATTGAAATGCTACAAACCCAAAAATGAAGACAAGCCACATTGGGTTATCCATTTCACTACTTGCAATAGTCATAATGATAGCAATCAAGCCCACTACTGCCAAAGCAATGGTGTAAATTAAAAGGCCATATTTGTTTTTAGAAGGAGAAAACATAGTTCCAAAAGGTAACATCATGGCAAAACCAAATCCTGCAATGGTCAACATTTTTTCGTCTTGTAAAACAAAGTATAATATTATTCCAATAAGAAAAGCACCAAAGCTTATAGCTACAAAGTTTGAACTCATTTTCTCTTTTTCATTTAGGAGCAATTGTCCGTATTTGTTGAACCGAAGAAATAAATTACTTATTGGAGCGATAACCCATGTTGAAAACGCAATTAAAGCTAGAGCCCCAATTAAAGGCATTAAATAGGGTTGTAGATTTTCATTATGACGAGCAATTGTTTTTAATATTTTAAAACCAAAATAAAAACCAATTATTACACCCCACTGATATTTTGCAGTCAGATTGCTCATCCAAAAGGAATATTTCAGGAATAGCCTATAAACTGGGTTTGTGGCTTTCAAAGCTTCAAGCATACCCATTTGGGCATAATTGAAAGTTGGATCGTTCGTTAATGCTTCTTTGAAATGTTCCAATGCTTTTTTGTGATCTCCTTTTTCAAGTAAGCCCCACCCATAGTTTGTATGTGTGAAAGCATTATTAGGATCTTCGCGCAATGCGCCTTCAATAGTAGCAAATGATTCTTCACTACGATTAAGTTTGTTTAAAGCCGTACTTCTTGTGTTAAGTGCCAATAAGTTTTCAGCATCGATCTCCAATGCCTGGTCTGCAGATTCAAGTGCTTCTTCGAACTGTTTACGACTTAGCTTAATATTAGCAAGTAATGCAAAGTAGTCGGCCTCATTAGGGTCAAGTTCTATCGCTTGACTTATATTTTTTTCTGCCTCACTCAATGAGTCTTGCTGTATTGCTATGCGAGATTTGATATAGAATAAATACGCATTGTCTGGCGATAGCCCGATTGCATTGTCAATAATATTGCTCGCTTTATCAAATTTGTCTTGTTGTAAGTTGACCTCTGCAAGCAAAGTCAAAATATAAATATTGTTTGAATCCGCTGTTAATAAGTCGGAAAGGATTTTTTCTGCTTCTACGAATTTTTTTTGTTGAATAAGAATTTCAACTTTGGAAAGTCTGTGGTCTTCTGTCATGTTATTTTTTTATTTTCAAGTAAGTTAGAATGTCGTCATAAAGTCCTGAATCGTTTGCAAACATTGCAAAATTTTTTGCTGTTGAAAACCACTCTTGAGTGCTGGGTTTATGTCTTTTCAATGCTGACAACAAGTCGCTGGTTTCAAGTGGTTTAGGTATGCCATCACTAAATGAAGATTCAAGTTTTTGTTCAATTGCAATATCAATAATGGCATCAATGTCTGCACCTGAATAATTTTCGGATTTCGAGGCAATGGATGATATATCAATATTTCCTGTCGGTTTATTCTCGAGTTTTAAGTTTAAAATGGATGCTCTTGTGTTTACATCAGGTGGCGGAACAAATACAATTCTGTCAAATCTTCCCGGTCGTCTAAAAGCGGGATCCAAATTCCACGGTGTATTTGTTGCACCAATAATTAATACACCTTCATTTGTGCTATCGATTCCATCAAGCTCTTGTAAAAATTGATTGATTAAGTGTCTGCCACTTGACTGTTTCATATCACTTCTACTTGCACCTAAGGCATCAATTTCATCAATGAATAAAACACATGGCGTATTGTGTCTTGCTAATTCAAATATTTCATGAAGATTTTTTTCACTACTGCCAATCCACATATCTAAAATATCGTTTAAACTAATACTAATAAATTTAGCATTTACTTGTCCGGCAGTTGCTTTGGCAATAAATGTTTTACCACAGCCCGGTGGTCCATAGAGCAAAATTCCGCCACCGATTTTTTTCCCATAGGCTTTATAAAGTTCAGGGTGGAGTAGTGGTTTTATAATTTTTAGGTCTATTTCTTTTTTTACAGCTTCCATGCCTCCAACATCACTAAAATTGATTTTTGGTTTTTGTAAGAAGCGGGTGTCAATTTCTTCTTCTATATCTACAACTTCATTGTTTCCTCTTTGTCGCAATTGGTTGTCAAGATATTCATCAAAGTAATTTGGGTCAATCGTTAGGGCTTTTTTGTAAGCATCAATTGCTTTTGATATTGAATTTTCTTTTAAAAGTGCTTTTGCATAAAGTGTGTAAGCGCTTAATTCATTTGTCCCAGTGTCAATTACTTCCTCTAAAACAACATTACAAGCTGAATAGCTTCCTTTCTTGAAAAAAACTGTAGCAAGACCAATTTTAGCTTTGTGGTCATTCGAGATTTTAAGAAGGGTTGAATATTCTTTTTCGGCTTCTTCAAGTCTATTCAAATTAAGTAAAGTGTCTGCTAATAAAAGTCTTAATGGAGTGTTGTCAGGCGAATGTTTTAAGGCCTCTCGCAAACTGTCTATCGTGCTATCATTCATTGTTTCAATGTTATTGTTTCGTCAAATAAAATTACATTCAAGGGTCAGGCATCTAAGAAGTACCCGTATTTTGTTACTGCCAAAAGTAATGAATTAATTGAATTTAAATAGTAAAACCATAAGAAAATGGTTGAACTTCCTGGCGGGATTGCTTTGGATTCAATGTTTTTTGCTTTGCGAGTTTTATGTTCATTCTTTGAGTCTAAAATTTACTTTAAATGTATCGATGGATTCTTTACAAATTGGCTCTATACTGTATTTTTTTGATAGCTCTCCAAATTTAATGAGCTTGGAAAGAGCTTCCTTATCGCATTCATTGGATACTGATTGTATAATTTCAAAATTAGAAATGGAACAATCACTATTTACATGATATAATATTTTTACATGGCCCTCAATACCAGCATCTCTTGCTTTTGCTGGATAGCGTATTTCTACTTTTATAATGGGTTTGATTTTTATTTGATGATCATAATCATATTTTTCAATGACACTTCCTCCTTCCTTTGATGAAAGCCAGATTCCGACCTTTTTGTCATCATTATAGTTTCCTTGAGATTTAAAAACAGATGGTTTGGAATACTCAATCCATTCGCCATCCTTTTTGCCGTTGATGTAATTTCCTTTCATTTTAATGAAATGGTGTAATTTTATGTATCCCTTTTTAATATCATTTATTTCCTCTTTTGTGGCTCGAAAATAGGTGATATAAGGTCCATGCTTTGTTATTCGATCTGACTTTAAAACACTATAGTTCTCAGATATCTGATTAATTCCACTATATTTATTGGTTATCAACTTTGTAGGTTGAGATACCGCCGTTAATGTAGTATATAGAAATAGCAATAATATTAAATGTTTATTCATGATTAATTTCTTAGTGTGCTGTGTTAAGAGACAATTATTTTCAAGTGTAACCTATGTCAAATTTGCTTCTTTTTGTGCCTCTTTTTGCATTTCGCTAATCACAAAATACTATGCTTTTTCTTCAAAATTAGCACGTTTTTCAGTACCGATTTTTCCATATTTAATGTCTAATAACTCTTCAAAGTTTTTAGTAATTCTGATGTTATCTTTTCATTATTTTTTCATTACAAAGGTGCAAATTTTAAAATGAATATTATAGCGAATTTTTTTGACGATTACCACAAACTGGTCAATTGATTATTTTCTTTATAAGAATACCTGTGGTGTCATATTTCTCAATAGAGTCAATTTTACCCTTATGATTGTAATATTTCCACTCCCCAAATTTATCAAATTTGCTTTTTATTCCTTCTTCTTTTAATGTTCCATTATTGTAATATTCATGATATTTACTAACTTCTGATGTTCTATTATAAAATTGCTTGCTCTTCACTTTTCCATTTTCGAAATATTTTATCTCTGTTCTATTTGGGAGTGTACATACATTAAGAGAATTAATTAGATCATTTAATATCTTAGTATCAATTCCGACATTTAAGTTTTCTAAATCACTTTTTAATTCGGTAGACAAACCATAATTTTGATTTTCATATTCGATTGTTCTGATCAATACACCATTGGTGTAATCATTAATTTTATTTAATGAAGTGTTTTCATTTATATAAGTTTCTATCCCTGATTTTACTCCGTTTAGAAAGTTTACTTTGTAGCTAATGTTCCCATTTTCATAATATTTCAAAACTATTTGATCGCTATAATGGCGATAATTAAAATATTTAATTTCTTTAGGCATGCCGCTCCTATAACTTGAAACAATCTTAATATCATCATTTAAATATTTAAAATTCCATTGCCTGTCAATAATAAATACTAAAATTAATGATAGAATTAAATTTAATATTGTGAATTTTTGAAAGGTCGAATCATTTCTCTTAAATAGAAATAAGATCAAAGAAGTAACAATTGGAAAGAACAAAATTATTAAAAGTATTAAAGTAAATATATTTATTTGTAATACGAGTTCTTTAATGTTAAATCCAGCCGAATAAATTAAGATAATAAAACAATAAAAGAATATTATTGAAGACAGTATGTTGATAATTACTTTCATATTAAGTTCAAGGTGACTACCAAAAAGGTAAGGTGATTGCTTTCTTTAAAGCCAAGCTCCTGAAACATATAATTGCTGCCATCAACTTCCTATGTTGTACGACCTGTCTAACCCGACACACGAGCAAGTGAATATATATATAAATGGTAAATAGTGAAAGTCTTTTATGGTTTATGTCCAATTTAGTGAAATATTTATAGTGTTTTTCCATGTGAAGGCTAAAAATAATACTTTGTCGGATAAATCCTAAATATTTTTGAAAATATTCTTAGTTTGTTGAATTTGCAATAGGATTGCTGGTAGGAGTTTTTGCATTTAATTTCCCAAATATAATTTCATTTACATCAATTTTACTTTCTATAAAGGGAGGGGCACTATGCCTCTTTATTTTAGAAATATTGCTCAATTGATTTCTTCTCTTTTATCAAAATCAAAGTGGGTCAATATCCTCCGGATTTTACAGTGTCCATACAGATGTCCTTATCTTCTTTACAAGTCAAGCTTTGCACCAAAGTATTCATTGTTTCTCTTAGGACAAGACAGACTATCCGCCGGACCCAAAAGCTTGCCTCGGCTATTTGAATAGGAATTCTTATTTGTTACAACTGTTCTTTTTCTGGGCACCGTGTTTGTCGTTGTCATATTAGTCCTGCACCCAAAGCAAGTGAAATTATGATTAGCATTATAGCAATGGTTACTTGCAAAAATCTCAAGGTTACTTTCTTCAAAAGTTTGTTGCCGATGTATGCCCCTGCAATTGCAGAGAGTGTCGCACAAACTACCAAAGTCAAATTATCGCTAAGTCCTGCTTTGGTAAATCGTGTTGCGTATACACTCAAACGTGTGAAGTCAACAAAAGTAGAAACTACAACTGCTGTTGCAATAAATGCTTCTTTGGAAAGTCCAGCTTTGATTAGAAATGCACTTCGCAATGCTCCCTGATTTCCTGAAAGTCCTCCGAAGAAACCACTCAATGCGCCACCGATGGGAAGTTTGTCTTTGCCGAATTGCAACTTGTTGAAATATGGAATGAGGTCAATGCTTGCGAAGATGATAAGCAAAATGGAGATGATAAACTTTATTGGATACACTTCAAAAGTTTTTCCAAAGGCCTCGTAAACGAAAAGCGGTTTGAGGTCGGTAATGTTGAGCAGCAGCCATGAACCAACAATGGCTGCGATAACAGCAGGGATACCAAAACGCAATAAAACTTCTTTATTAGATTTCCGTCCGACTAAAAACAATTTGAACATGTTGTTAAAGAAGTGAACAATACCTGTCAGCCCGATTGCCAAGTCAACCGGAAAGAAAATCATAAATACCGGAGTGAGAATTGTTCCTAGTCCGAAGCCCGAAAAGAATGTGAGAATGGCTACGATAAAAGCCGTAACTGAAATGATGATAACTTCCATTTAATTTTTGTTGAAGAGTTTATTATTAAATGACCAGTGACCGCATAAAATCTCTAACGAACTTGTGAAGTGTGACCAAAATTTAGGATTGTCAAAGATAGATTTTTTTCATGACCAACAATAAAATAGTGGTCAAAATTGAAATGGCAATAATTAATTTGTGCTTGGCAAAGTATGAAAGAATGGTCATTGAGAATAGAGCCACTGCAGTTATCAAGGCACCTATCAGAAATGGTTTAATTGCTTCAAAAGTTAATACAGTTGTGCCGTAATAGTCCAACCTAAATGGTTCGGAGTTACACCGAATTAAAGCAAGGAAAATAATTACGGTTGCTATCCTTGAAAGGGCAACTTGATTTTTATTTATGATTTGCATTGCGAATATTCTAATTAAAGGTGAACAGTTAGTATAGTTCTAAAGGTAAGAAACTTGGTAAATGGAACATAAATAAAGGAAAAGACTTTCATTATTAAATTTTTTAAATATCTGTGGATGATTCAAAAAGGTTTAGATAAATCGGATAGCATGGATGGATAGATTTGATAGGGCAATTCAAAATAAACATTTTTTTCAGCACTATACTTTTTAAAAACTTGTTTGCATTTTTCTAAAGTTGCGGCGGCATTTTTTAAATCTTTTCGCAAGCTATAACATTTCGCTTTATAATAATAAGCTTCAGAATAATTTGGGTTGAGTCGAATTAATTCATCGAAAACCTGAGTGGCTTGTGAATATTCTTTTTCTTTATTAAGGTTAATTCCGAGATACAAAAAAACTCGTGGCGAATTCCATTCTTTTCCAATTTTTTGTGTGACCCAGTTTATTGAATTTGTGAACCGTATGCGGGCATTCTGAAAATCATTTAATTGCAGGTAGCACAAACCGATCACCATGTCCATATCCTCGCCCCATACTCCAGGTTTGGAATAAGAGCTTAATGAATCAAATCGCAGGCAATCCTGCAAGGCTCCTTCATAATCGTGCATCATATACAGTTTTACAAAAGCACGATAGCCAAGGTTTTCAATGGGGGCTAATTCCACAGCCCTATTTAGCATAGCAAAACCGGTTGCATGTTCGCCCCCTTTGTTATAAGCAACCGAACGGCTCATATATGCTTCTTGCGTATTGGGATATTTTTCCAAAACCAATTTATAATACAAATCGCTTTGAATTGAAACTTGAGGGTATGCGGACAGAGAGTCCAGTAACTTCTGTGTTATTTCTATAGTCTGTTTATTTTGTGCTGGCCCTTTACAGGATATCATAAAAGATATACTCATTGCAAAAAGGTTTACCCACGTTATGTAATATTTTTTAATCATTTAAAACAAAATATCAACTAGTTGGGAATTTTTAAAAAGAAATTTAAGATGCTGATAACAATCGTACGTTTTACCTTCGTATTTACCGGGGGACCAATTCCCCATGTTACGCGTCAATTGGATAATTTTTTTCTGCAACTCAGCGTTTACGGAATTTTCATCTGTATAATTCAATGACATGAATTTAGTCCTGTAACGATCGGTTTGCCCCTGGCAATTAATCACAAATCGTGAAATTACATACCCGTCTTTTTCACAGAGTTCTTCCAGTTCCTTTTGGTGGGAAGAGATGTATTTCCTGATACTAGGCATCCCTTCTCCGTATGATGGGTTGACCTGGTAATACTCCTCAATATTCAATTCATCGCATACCTTGAAGTTTGAATTGTCTAGGCTTTTATCAAATGGTATCCAACCTATTTTTTCCTTCACATTTAAGTGTTGCGGAACCGTATTTTGACAAAATGTCTTTAATCTTAACATGAGCAGTATTAGCAGAAAACTATATCGTAATGTATTCATTTAATTTTTATGAATTAGCTTCGTAAAACTTATCAAAACAAAAAATATACGCTTTTAGCGATTTTTTGTCTTGTTTTGTTGGCGATAAAACAAGACTTACAAAAGGTAAATTAATTGTCACATTGTCAAGAGCAACCCTCTTGGTAAATTTTTTAGCTCTGTTTAGAGATGGTCTAAGGTCTATTTTGAATTTGTCATCCATAAAATTGCCAATAATTTTTTGTCATGCATAATGTCCGCCACTTGCACTTAACACAAAGGAAAGTTGATGTCGACCCTAAAGGCTAAGCTTCTGAAACATAATATTGCAGGCATCAACTTTTGCAGATATGTTTTTATTTTTTGAATCGGCGAATCTTTGATGCCAAGTTGAACAACTCGCCTTAACCGCAAGGCGAGAAAGCAGGATAAAGAAGCATAAATAAATGAAAAGACTTTCATTATTAATTTATTAGTTTGCTGTATTTATTGACACTTATTTCCAAATGGAACCTAAAAATAATACTTTGTTTTTGAATGATCAATGTTTTTTAAAAATAATCTAAATTTGATGCATTTGCTTTCGTTTAGATGACAAGAGTATTTGGAATTAATGCTTCAAATACAAATCTTTTAGCATTAATTTTTGCTAACTTTAAGGCGTGGGTCACCATGCTCTGGATTTTAGTATCATTGACCATTCTAATTCCTCTTTTTTAACAAAATTAGGGTGGGTCTTTTTACTCCGGATTTGGTAGGTCAATAAGCACTAGAATATGAAATTAATCGGCTTTAGGTATAAATTTGTAAATAGGGTGATGTTTTTTTATTTCAGCCAGAGGTGTAAAACATTTCATGTTTTTTTTAAAACTTAAAGTTCTAGCAATTGAATCTGAATTTATAGTAAATTTCCTTTCATAACTCTTGCTCAATCCAATTAGTTGACAATAATCCATAAATAAATAATGAAGATGTTGAGTTTCAGGACTAAGATCTTTCAAAACATAGCAAAAATAATGTTCAACTCCAATACTGTCTTTATAATATATGAGGTAAGCGCCTCCATTATAAATTACAGGTTCTTCGAAGTATGCATTAGGAAGATTTCCATTGGGCAATTGTATAGAATAATCTACAAATTTTAGGCAGGCATTCTTCAACTTATCCATCATTTTTGCCTTTAGAGTAATCAAGGGCCATATAAAGTCTATGGAATCAATATCCTGAGGTTGAACGTTTATTTTGATGTACATTGAATCCTGTTGAAAATCTGTTTGTATATAAAATGCGGAACCAAATTTTAAAGAATCAGATGTAGTTAAAGTTTCAGACCGACCGATTTTAATAAATGTTATATCTGGTATAAATTGCTTTTTAACACATCCAATTAGTTGAATACTAAAAATTAAGAGAATTATCGTGTTTTTCATATCCTTGTTCTGCTTAAAGGAAAGTCGATTCTTACATAAATTAAAAATAAAATGGATGTATTAAATTTTGAAGATATTTCTTTATTTTTTGAATTAGCGAATCTTCGATGTCAATTTGAACAGCTTGTCTCGTCCGCCAGATGATAAAGTTGGTAAATTGAATATAAATAATTGAAGAAACTTTCATTAGTATTTGCTTAGTTTGCTGTTAGTGTGCTGTAGTTATGGATACTTGCTTTCATGTGAAATCTAAAAGTAATACTTTGTTTTTGAAATTATTAATATATTTTAAAAATAATCTTGTTTTGATGCATTTGCTTGCATTTAGCAGACATGAGTATTTGGATTTAATGCTCCAATTTCAAATACTTTAGCATCAATTTTTTGCTCACTTTAAGGGGTGGGCCACCTTGATCCTGATATTGGAATCATTAATCATTCTAATTCCACTCTTTTATCAAAATACAACCTAGATTTTATTAGCCTAGTCGAGAACACTATTTTTTGCAAAATTCAAATTCTTCTTTTTTAATTATCTTGCCATCATCATTATACAATTTCCAAACCCCTATTTTAATAGGATATTTAATTCTCTTGTATTCTATTAGTGTAGACTCATATGTTTCTGGATCAAATTCTTCTTGTATTATTGAATAGATACTATCTATTTGGCAATAACTACCCTCCATGACTTTTGTGCCATCGGCTTTTCTTTCTTCATATCTTCCATTCAGAACTTCAAATTTATAATTACTTAATTTTATGAATCCAATTGATGCATTACCTAAATCATGATGGTATGTTATTTCTCTGGTTTCAATAGGTGAAATTATGCTTTTTGTAAAAAGAAATGTAGATCCATGAGAAACGCTGTAGTCTATTGTTAATGGTGTTTGTTTATTGGAATTACTTGATTTAAAATCAGATATTGATACATCCTTATAAAGGTAAATAAATTCATTTTTAATTTGTATGATCGAAATCGTGTCAAAATATCCAAATAATTTAGCCAATCTATTATAGGTGTTGATCATAGTAAGTTTGTAATATAGCTCCGAATTATTACTTAAAATTGAATCATAGTTAAAAATGACAGGCGAACTTTGACAATCCACTGATTTAATAATAAGGATGCTTAATAAAATTGTAAATAGTATTTTCAATTGTTTAATTTTAACATTATATATTCATCTTAAATTTTTTTATTCGATATTTTTAAGCTCTATTAGTTTTTTTATAAGTAACGTCACTGTTAATAATCCAAGTAAAGGTGTCCCTAATACTGCGGGCCAATATCCCCCTAAGTTATAAAGCATAGAAATTGGTTCCCATAAGCTAACTGACTGAACTGTTCCATTTTCTATTTTACTCAAGTCAAAGTATATCCAAATTGATAAAATTATAAATGCAGGAATACCTAGCAAAAGCATTCTTTGATAAAATGATATTTTTTCATTTGTCGTTGAGTCTATGGAAGGTGCAAAAACTCTTTCACCTTCACTTGTAACTTTAAGTTCTTTAAAACAAGAATAAGACCTGTATGATAGAAAAGAAAGGAAGGCAATTCCGAAAATGATACCAAAATTGTCAATTTTTTGAAATGAAAATATTAATATAAGAACGATTACCACTACTGCATAACTCCAACCTTGGAAAAGTAAATAGGATCTTTTGTTCATTTTATAAATTTTTAAAAAGTTGTTTTAATGTCAGTTTAGGTGTCTTAAATTACAACCCCTAACAACTAAGTATTCATTGTTCGTCCTCCGGACGCAACGAATACTTAGCTGTTGGCTGTAGTACTTTTAATGATCGTTATTAAATAAGCCTATATTTTATAAATGTTTTTGTTAGAAGTGAATATTCAAGTAATATTTTATCTCCAACTTGTAAACGTTCGTAGTCATTCTCTCTAATGATTACTTTATTGTATACATTATCGGCTATTGGTGCTACTACAGAATGGGTTTTCTTCTTTAAAAGAGATTTTTCCTTCTTTTTAACTACAGCCAAGTACACGACCTTTCTCTTTGATTGAAGTTCCCTCTTTAGTTTAACGATTGTGTCGTAATATAGGTGAGCAAAAATCAAAGAAAACACAATAAGTATTGATAAAACTGCAGTTGAATAATCCATAGTTTCAATCATTGTTTTTCTATTTCTTGGTATAATAGGTAGTATAAACGAAATAAGTATTGTAGGCAAGACAACATTATTAAGTTTCCTTTTCTCGGTTATAAGTTTTTGCTCCAAGAAGGTGTGGTCAGTAGGATCAAAAGATTCAATAGTAGTATCTAAGCTCTCTTTCATTTTCTTCCAGATTCTTCCAGATTCTTTAAACTAAGTATAGAATATTATTATAGTCAACGGATTGGCCTCGCCAAACACTCAGCAGCCAAAAGTAAATAATTGGCGCTGACAGATCATGCTACTTATTAGCGCGAAATCACCAGCTTCCCAAATAAAATCCCTTGTTTGCCTGAAGCACGAACTATGTAAGCTCCATCGATTAAGCCGCTGATTGTCAAATTTATAGGGTTTGACAAGTCGGTGGCTTGCAGGGAAAGACAAATTTTTCCTTGCGCGTTGATCAGCACAATATCTCCATGACCCGACAACCTTCCACGGGTATCTACAACAAAATCCTTTGTCGTTGGATTGGGCGAAATCATAAGACTAGGATATTTAGTATCCATTGTTTTAGGCTCATAGCTGGATACAATGGGCATTGCTAGTAGTGTAATAACCGTATTGGTAATCACCGGCTCGTTGAAATCGAAATAAATAGAGGCTGTGTTTCGGATTTTATAGCTCGCATTGAATGCTTTATTGCGTTGGATACCAAAGGAAACAAAACCGTGGCTAGCCGATTCGTTGCTGTTGCTATCCGGTAATGCGATTGGTTCGAAGATGACTTCCAGTAAATTGCCGGGGAGCAGGCGAAATGAGGAGATCGGGTGGCTTGACGCCACCAGGCGCAGTGTACTGGCATCAAAAGCCGTATCCAGCTGATCCGTGATACGGACACGGTCGGCCTGGAAATTGCCTGTGTTTTGAAACTGAACGGTGTATACCAGCTCTTTTCCTTCTGCGATTTCGGTTGAGGTAAGTCCACTTGCCGGTTCAACTCGTTTTTCATTCGGATCATAAGAGCCAACCACGGTGTCCGAGCGCATGAAATGGTTATTAACAGACATAAAATCGGACAAATTTGGCTCGATGTGCCCGCTCATTTTAAAGAGACTGCCAATAACTGCGGTCGAATCCACCTTTCCGTTGATATGAATCGACTCCTGGCTCCAAAGGGAGATGGAGCTGATATCCCAAATCAGGCTATCGCTTCCAATGATAGCGGAAGGAGGCGGGTCGGAACTGATGAACTTGAATTTCGGGTCGAGTTTGACAGAGATTGCGCCGCCGGCAGTTATGGTTCCTTCATTATTGTAGATTATATAAGCGCCAAGTGGAAACCCAGGCCTCGGCCGTCCTGCAAAATAGCCGGTAATGGAAACATCGGTGATGTCTGCTGTGAAATGAACGCCAAAATTGCGGTCATTGCCCGAATTGCTTATCACGTGTTGCGGTGGATTGATGTTTTCTACATAGGCTGACGGAACTCGCAACCGAATTGTATCGATGCTGCCGGCCGTACTGCCAATCGAATACCTGCCATCTGATGCAGTGTAGACAAACCAATATGGATACCAGGCACCTGGTTCTTTGATGCCCACCTGTAGATTGGGCAATGCGGCTTCATTGGGTTCCCATATGCCATTGTTGTTATCGTCTTTGTACACATGGCCCGTAGAGCTTGCGCCATAGTTTTGCGGCAAACCCGTTTTGGAAACTCCGCCGCCAAAACTGCCGCGAAAAAAGGTGGTGTCTGCAACATGCATGACGCCATAGGTATATCGTTCTACTGGGAGCCAGGTTTTGCAGGTATCGAGGGAGGTGAAAAAACCTATGGAGGGTTGATGCAGATAGTATCTGTCGCCTTTGTGCCAAATCTTACCACTATAGTGATTGTCAGTAGGTCCATTAATATCCATCTGTGGGAGCCCTTCACTGGAATAGGTCCAGTTGACTACATTGGAGGTGCTGTGGATTTGGTTTCTATATGCGGCGTCTTCACTCAGTACAAATAGTTTATCATCGGTGGCATAAAGTGACCTTGGGTAAGAAACTTTAGGGCCAATCTCCGGTTGCCAGCTTTGGCCAAAGTCGTCGCTTGAAACGAGCTCGCCGCGCCAGGTAAGCCCATAATACCGGCCGGCGAAAAAGACAATTTCATCGGGAAAATTACCAAATTTCCAGGTTTTGCCAAGGTCGGTAGACAAGGCATCCTCATCCCATTCAGCCTTGATCAATATATTTTCTCCTATCCAAAATAATTTATCAATATGGATAATCGTCCCATTTGCCGGATTGGAGGGTAAAATGGTATCCCAGGAAGCGCCTTCATTTACAGACAGGTAAATACGGTTTTCGTTTATTTCGCTGGCCATTATTTTTCCAGCTGGACTGACTGCTACGTTTTCAAAATAATTACCAGGCATCGGTAAAGGTGCTTTGTCAACCCATATTTCCTGAGCCAGATCGTAGGCGAACACGCCGGTGCCACAAGCAGCCCATAATTGCCCGTTGCCGGAATCCAGGTTATACACTGCGGCTGAAGTAAGCCCTTTATTTGATGGAATAAGCTTTTGGTTGGGGGCATCATACCGCAACACTCCCTGATTGTAAGTGCCGCACAACAATTGTCCTCCTGCTGTCGCCAGGTCAAAGGAGTAATAACCATTGGGGATGGGCAAATCATGCCAACTATGTCCAAAATCATCCGTGTACATAATGCCTGTTTGCCCGCCGCTTTTATACACCCGATCTCCGATTTTGCAAAATTTGTCCGAGCTGTTGTGATACTGTATTGGCGTTTTGGTCCAAGTGCCTCCGGAATTACTGGTACACCAAAGGTTGTTTTCGGTAGCAAAAAACAAGAGGGAATCGGAAGCGAACATAGTAAAAGGGTAATCGCCATTGCCAAATGCAGGCGACACCAATTCCCAATCGGTTCCGTTCAAAGACAGCCGCCAGTACTTGGAATGCCATTCGACATACAATCTATCTTCAAAGGCCCATGCATCGTAACAATACAAACCGGGAGCAGGTATTGAGTCCCATGTGAGTCCATCGTCCTGCGTTCTGAATATGTTGCCGCTGTAACCATCGGGCACGTAAACGCCATGCGAGCAAACCGCGATGCTGGAAAAAGAGGTATGGGTGCTGGGGGGCATGGCTCCTTCAATCCAGCTGCTGCCGTGATCATAACTTACGATAAACTTGATGTCCGAACCGGGGCCATAATTATACCCGTATCCTTGCCCGCCAGCTAGTTTGGTGGGCGAAGTAGCCAGGGGCCAAATGTTTCCAAAGGGTAGTTGTTCCCAGCTTAACCCATCGCGGGTTCTGAAAAAATGATTTTCATCGGCAACAAAGGCGTATTCTCCATCATCGTAAATGGTCAAGATAACTCCGCCTTCAGGGCCGTTGGTGTGTTGCCAATTGATTTGGGAAAAGGTGTTTGAATTGAAGCTGACTAGCAGCAGGCAGATGGTAAATAATCTGAATTTCATAAGTATTATAGTATTTAGGTGGCGAATTGTTATTTAGCACAAGCTTGTGTATCAGGCACCGCGTTAGTGAAAGGTCAAAATTTCAGACGGAAATTCATTAATCACCGCCATGTATAAAACTAAGGATTTTAACTGGTTTGCTTGAACTTCGTTTAGGATATCTTTTATTTTTGATTCATTTTATATTTGTCTATTGGTTTAGTAAATTTAATTCTTTCTCCTGTCCAAAAGTACCGTCAAGAACAAGTATTGAGTTTTGTTTAGTTGTTTGTCCCGCAGGAAAAACATTTAACCTTTCTCCTCGACAGTCAGCATAAGAAGAAACTGTCCAAAAGAGTCCGATTAATATTGTTAGCAGTTGTCTCATAAAGTTACACATAATGTCAGAGTGTGAAAATACCATTTTTTTTGTTTCTAAATGCAAAAAACACCTAGGAAAAGTTCATGTAACTTATTTAATAAAAAAAGCACCTTCACGGGTCTCCCCGAAAAGGTGCTTAGTTTAGGAACATTAAATCAATTATTCCTTTATTGATTTTTCATGCTCACTTTTGATCCGCTGATCAATGCTGAACGATCACTTTTCTACTGATGACAGTTTGATCCGTTTTGATGACCAGTTGATAGATTCCAGAAGGCAATGCAGCCACATTGAATGTCTTTTGTCTTTCACCCGCTGCATAATTTTCATCTGCTGCTAATATGGATCGGTTGCCTAACATATCAATTAATTCAAAATGAATATCTGCAGATTGTTTCAACATGAAAGCAACATTTAATTCTCCTGATGTTGGATTTGGAAAAACACTTAATTGTTTAACAGGGCTATTTTCTTCATTGACTGAAGTGGTACCAAAATAGACTGAAGCGAAAATACTGGAACTGATAGCTCCATCGCATTCAGGACCCATATCAATTTGCAGATTCGGGTATTTGAATACACTAGGATTCATCTCTACTGTGACCACATAATCTTCGAGACAACTCTTTGCAGGCACTGATTGGTTATATGAACTCTGACCTATATTGACTCCGCCTATTCTAATAGTTGCCCCACCTGGGTTCATTCCTCCCAGGCTTATTGCATAGGTGCGTGGTTCATTTGAATCATTGCATAAATCAACTTTGAATGATGCTAAAGTTCCGACAGGTATATTCTCCAGCAGAATGTTATTTTTTGTTTGACCATCGATTTTCAAATTTGGCTGATCTCGCTGATATCCACCTTGGTAAGGACAACTGGTTTTTGAACCATCCGCCACTCTAAACAAGGGTGTTCCATATCTCCCGTCCCTCAATACATCCATTTTAAAGAAGTCACCGCTTTCGTTATCACTTAAGTGGTAAGCGACAACCTTCGCCTCTTCACCTGACTGTGTTTGAGTGGCGCCATAGCGTTTTTCAGTATTGAAATTATATCCAAAGGAAACTCCGCCTCCACCGAATTCGAGAACAGTTTCCAACCCAGCAGTGGCTGAGAGATAATGCTCTGTATTTAATGTGCTTGATTGCGTGACTGAAATGGCTTCAGACCAATCTGTTCCTTGTCCACCCCCGTTAAAAATTAGAGGACTGCCGATGACTTCCGTTGCATTTGCGATGATACTGTCATTGGCGGCCAGCACTCGTTTCCATGCGTTATACTGGTGTAGCGCATTGGCCCTGGTTCTCTGATCCAAGTTGACATTATCCATTATAGATTTTTGAATGTCTATATCATTCTGTATGCCACCCTCCGTTAGCACAAATTTTCTGTATGCATTCTGGCCTGAACCTTTAAGTGAATAAATAAGTCTTTCATGCGTGACTGCTTTACAGGAATCAGGAATAAAATCTACCACTCTATATTTTCCATAATTCAAGTCATACCCATAGCCTATAAAAACATCTGCCCTATCCGCAATACTTGGATCGAGATCGGAAGTGGAAAATCCTTCGTTGGTGCTTACACAAGTTCCATGATCATTCGTTTTGACTACAAGGTCACCTGCAGTTAAGCCAACACCAAATTCGACAGAAAATTCAAAATTTGTGGTCACAATAAGTCCCACACTACCTGCAACACCTATCTTAACCTTGGCATGTGCTTCATGTGATTGATCAGTTGAATAAGAGTTTTCAAATTCTCTGCATATCGTTTTAGTTTGGCTGAAGGAACTGGTACTGCCATCGCCTGGAGGGTCATGCAAGACAAGGTAAGGAATTTGGGGTTCAGTGGTATATCCAAGTATGGGTACAGCGTAATCAACAATACCGGAAACCACAAATGGCATCTGTAGATAAACATTATTAATAGGAGTTCCATTATTAATATTTTGTTCTTGGAAAAAAAATCTGGCCAACATGGTTGTTGTTCCATATTGGAGTGAATCACCAGTACTCATAATATATTCCCCGCGATATAAGGTTGAATTGATTGAAGTAAGTTTGAGTGAATCTCTTTCCTTCTTCCCTTGCCAGACATTATTGAAAGGATCTACCAGGTCAACGAAATTGTTGGTGTTGTTTAGTTTAGCGCTTGATCTGGCATAGATAGTAAGCTTGTAGGCTTTACTTTTTCCAGAAAGATCCTGTGTTTGATTCATTGCCCCATACTCTATCTGAGGGAAGCTGTTCATAAACACCTTGTCAGTAGGCCGGGCCGGATTAGTAGGAATTCCTTGATACACTGTATTTCCTATTCCTAAATGCTCATCACATAGCCTTTTTGGTAGTCCATAGATGGTAAACTTAGATACATTATTATTAGTTGAAAAAACAGTTTCTGACTCGCTTTGAATTTCCTTACCATTTTTATCTTTTGGAATAGGTCCCAAACCACTTCGCCTTACAAGACGCCAAACCTTCCATTGACTCATATCACTTTGATTATAAATATTTTCATTATAATACGCCTCATCCAAAGTAACCGTCAGATAATTGTTATACTTTTTGTTAAATATCGTGAATTCAACACCTCGTCCGCTTACATCCTCCAGTTTCCATAAAAACTCATCCGTATTTGTTTTATCTTCATGACGTGCATTGTACCCGTTGGGTTGCCCTTTAAGTGCTTTACCAAATTTTTTATCGATGATCTGATAATAACCCCCGCCTTGGGAAACAAACGTCCATAGAGCGTTATCCCTACCAATAGCATTGTAATGATAGACATAAGCATCGTAGACATTATTGGTATTGCCGGCTATAATGCTTTTATTGAATCGCGTATCATGGATTTCATAATACGCCTCATTCTGAGCGGTCAGCTTCAGACCTCCAGCCAACAAAAATGCCAGCATGAGGAAAATGGATTTTTGTTGCCTAATCCAAATTTGTAATTGCTTTTTCATATTAATTTGTTTTTTAAAATTGTTAGAATAAATTATTGTTTATTTGATCGGGACAAAGGTGAAGCAAAAAATATAGCATAGCAATGCCAGAAACTAGGTGTTTTGCTGATGCAAATAGAATAAAACACCATATTCAAGGGGTTACAGATGAAATTTGAATAGCTTACATTTGCAATGTTTTTATTACAAAATTTTTAAGCCCTCTATTAATTGAAGCAAAGGATATGAAAAATTTTCTCCGTCTTATTTCCGTCTTATTACTGTGCGGAGTTTTATTTAATGCTGCTCAGGCGCAGAAACAACAGAAAATTGACTCGTTGATGAATCTTTTGAAAACGGCAAAGGAGGACACGAACAAAGTAAATCACCTCTACAACCTCGGCCGGGAGCTGATGTATTCCAACCCCGATACTGCCATGATACTTGGCAATCAAGCATTATCACTTTCCGAAAAAGCAACAAGCAAAAAACACATTGCTGATTCTTATCACATAATTGCGCTGGCGTATTTTTTAAAGGGAAATTATCCTTCTTCCCTGGAAAACAATTTTAAAGCATTAGCACTCAGAGAAGAACTTGCCGATAAATCAGGAGTTGCAAAATCTCTCGGCAACATCGGAAATAGCTATATGCACCAAGCCGATTATCCCAAAGCATTGGATTATTATTTCAAGGGATTGAAAATGCTTGAAGAACTTGCCGATAAAATGGGAATTGCCATACATCTCGGCAACATTGGAAATGCCTATTATTACCAAAGCAATTATACCAAAGCACTGGATTATTATTTCGAGGCATTGAAAATGAATGAAAAAATCGGAAATAAAAATGGAATTGCAATGTGGCTCGGCAACATCGGAGTTGTCTATTGGAAACAAAAGGAATATCCCAAAGCATTGGACAATTATTTCAAGGCATTAAAAATGCATGAAGAATTCGGAAATAAACAAGGAATTGAAACATGTCTCGCCAACATCGGAAGTGTCTATTCTGAACAAGGCGATAAACCCAAAGCACTGGATTATTTTTTCAAGGCATTGAAGATTGCGGAAGAACTTGGAAATAGAAATGGAATTTCAGCACATCTCGGCAACATTGGATTTGTCTATCATGTACAGAAGAATTATCCCAAAGCACTGGACTATTCTTTCAACGCATTGAAGATTGCGGAAGAACTCGGAGATAAAAATGGAATTGCAATACATCTAAGCCGCATCGGATGTGTTTATACTGAAACAGGAAAGTTCGCAGAAGCAGAAGAGTATCTGAAAAAAGCAATTGCTATATATGACAGCATTGGCGATATGGATTTTTTAAGGCAATCTGAAGAATCACTATCTCATCTTTACGATACCACTGGCAGATACAAGCTCGCACTGGAGCATTACAAAAAAGCAATGGTATTAAAGGATACCCTTTTTAATATTGAGAAAAGCAAGGAAATAACCCGTAATGAAATGAATTATGAGTTTGAAAAAAAGGAATCTGCCACGAAAGCCGAATATGACAAGCAAATGGCCGTAGCAGATGTAGAAATTAAAAGACAAAAACTACTTAAGAACTTTTTGATTGGGGGTCTTGTTATGTTGTTGCTGCTTTCTTATTTCATTTATAACAACTTCCGAGCAGCGAGCAAGTTGAAGCTACAAAACATCCGTAACAAAATTGCAAGCGACCTTCACGATGATGTCGGCTCTACCTTAAACAGTATTTCGGTTTACAGCGAAGTGGCAAAACAAAAATCTCCGGCTGTGGTTGATGAACTGGAACAGATTGGAGAGGCATCAAGAAAAATAATTGAGGTGATGAGCGATATTGTCTGGACTATCAATCCAAAGAATGACACCTTTGAAAATATCATTTCACGCATGGGCACACTTGCTTACAACTTGCTAAAGGCAAAAAATATTGAACACACTTTTCAGGCAGATGAAAGTTTAGATGAGACAAAACTTTCCCTGGAATCAAGAAGAAATTTTTACCTGATTTTTAAAGAAACGCTTAACAATCTTGTAAAATACTCACAAGCTACGCGTGCATCTATTACCCTAACAAGTGAAAACGCCTTAGTAAAATTAGCCGTTCGGGATAACGGAATCGGGTTTGATGTTGCACAAACTTCAAAAGGAAACGGATTGCTCAACATGAAAGCCCGTGCTGAAGAAATGAAGGCGCAATTGAAAATAGAATCAGAAAAGGGAAGCGGAACAAACATTGAACTAATTTTTAAAGCATGAAAACATTGAGGGTAATTATTTTTGAAGATAACCGAAATTTACGTGAGGGATTGTTCCAGCTTATAAATGGAACTCCGGGATTTGAATGTGCCGGAGCGTTTGCCAACTGCACCAACATTGTAAATGATATCAGGCAAACAAACCCTGACGTTATTCTTATGGATATTGAAATGCCAGGCATATCTGGTATTGAGGCGGTTCTCATCGCGAAAGAAAAATTTCCTGAAGTCAAGATCCTGATGGAGACCATTTTTGATGACAACGATAAAATATTTCAGTCCATTTGTAACGGGGCAGAAGGGTATATTTTAAAAAGCACTCCACCAGTACTAATGCTTGATGCGATTAAAGAAGTTTATGAAGGCGGTTCTCCAATGACACCAAGCATAGCAAGGAAAGTCTTGAAGATGGTAAAACATAAACCATCGGCAGAAATACTGAATGATTTTGACCTTTCGGATAGGGAGAAAGAAGTTTTAAAATATCTCGTACAAGGAATGAGCTATAAGTTGATTGGTGCAACCTGTTTTATCAGTCCCGAAACGGTAAATGGTCACATCAAAAACATTTATAAAAAGTTGCAGGTTCATTCCAAATCGGAAGCGGTGGTGAAAGCGATAAAGGGGAGGATTGTGTGAGATCTGTTGTAAGCACTATGCTTCAATCGGAGCAGGCGCGGTAAGGTAAAATAAATGTGCAGCAAGCCATATTTTAAAATATGAAAAGTATGCAGTTCTTTTATTATTATAGAAGTGATAGTCCAAACGGCATTGTTGGCTTTAATAAGAATAATGAAAACATTATAAATGATTTCATAAAGTTTTTTTGGCGCACAACGTCTGGAGATTCTTCCCATAACGTTTCTGACGAATGCCAAATATAAGACATTTTTTAAGAATTAAGCTTTAGATCAAAAATAAGCCTTAATCGATATGGAGAGTACTCATGTTATGCACAGTGTGATCTAACAAGCACAATAATAAGATATTTTTACTCCTTCTTTAACTTTTAAAAGAAAGTAGTGGCAAGATCCCTCTATGTCAAAGTTTAGATTTTTATCTGTTGATTTCCAAACAGAAATCAGATCTTGCAAGTTTGAGTTATCCTTTATAGCAAATTTTTGAGTATAGAATTTTATAATTGTAAATACTTCATATAAATCTATGTTTGGTATAAATACTTCAATATTAAAAAACTCACCACTTGTATATTTATATCTATAATTATTTAATAATCTAGGTTCAAATAAACAATTTTTATAATCCTTAAACTTATTTTGAATACAAATTGTATCAAAAATATCTGATGATCTGTTTTTATATAAAAAGTATTCGAATCCGTCTTTAAATGTGGTGTCTGGTTCTAATTTTAAAAAGTTTATTTTATTTACATATCCTGAAATAGAATCATACTTTATCTTGTACCATCTTTCATTATAAACCAATTGAATTTTATTGTAAATTCCTGTGTCCAATATTTTAATGTTAGATTTTGCAATAGTTATACTATCTAAAATGATAAATTTACCAAAAGGAATTTTACATAATATTTTTGAGTTTAATGTTGGATCATTTCTCAAGTACGCTCCTGAATAATTCCAATTATATAGTGTATCTCCAAGTTGGAAATTCGCTTTAATTAAGCAACTATTTAAGGATAACAAACAAAAAATAAGTATTTTCATAATGTGACTAACGGTCTAGGCTACCCACTGGCAGGATCATTGAGTAATGGTCTTGTTCCAGGTAACTAGATTTCAAAGATACATCTTTCATTCTTTATATTCGTGAACCTGCTAGTGGGTAGCTTATGTTATCAGGATTTGTTCAATTCAATTGGAATGTTCCATATTCAGATTTCCAGAATCCCTCACTATTTTCACCTGCTTTTCCAATTAAATACACTTTGTATGTACCGGCCTTAAAACCGGAGATATCTACTTTCAAATACTCAACCCCTTTCCATGATTCATATGGCAACCTTATATTTAATGCCAATTCCTTATATACTCCATTTCCATTAACCATGTTCTCAATGATTATAAGAGGGACCTCTTTGATTGTCTCTTTTCCATAATTATAATTAATTCCAAATGACAAGGTCAGCTTTGTTGTATCAACATATACTTGATATAAATCCATGAATATTCTTAAATCGTTACCCACAAATTCTTTCCATTCTTCTTGCGTGGAATTATGTACAATAAAATATGCCAGATTACTCCTATATTCCGATGGAACTTCATTTAAGTAAATTCTCTTTATTAACTGCAGGGCCTCGAGATCAATACGATGCTCTAGAATACCATCCATTGGGTTTGAAAGCGCACTCACAATTTTAAATGCAAATAATTTAAAGTTTTCATTTGACAGTAGAGGTATAATTTTATCTCTAATTTCCTTTTGCTTTGCTTTTTGAAATTTAAGTATAGATGCTGAAGGAATTGGGTAGTTATTTTCATATACTTTCCTACAAGCTCCAACTAAAAAGGAAAGTGCCTGCTTTCGATCTATTGTTAAGTTTAATTCATTGAGAGCAGTAGATGTTAAGAAATCGATATCAGAATAGGTAGCAAAGGATTTTCTACCATAGTCATCCAAAATGCCGGTATACCCAATCCAGTCTACTTCAATTGGAAACCTAACTTCTCGGAAGAGTTTGCTTGCGAGCCATGTGTCTTTGGAAATATTCGCTTCAGTGATCCTCTTGAAAATGTCATATTCTATGGAGCCCCAACCGCAATCCTCATTTAATCCACATCGTTTACCAAACTCCTGTCTATTTGCGGCTAGCCATTGAAAAAGCAATTGATTTCGAACAACAGAATCGTGGAGATTTCTAATTTCTTGTATAGCACGAATTCTATTATCCACAGATTCAATTCTTTGCTTCAAATTACTCCATGACATCGTATCATTTAGTGGAGAAAAAGTAAACTTTCCAGGAATTTTATACTGAAATGGTACTAATATTTTACCGCTTACCAATAGGCGAAATCCAGAGAAAGTAGCATTGTATTTTCCTTCTTTATCAACACTAATATAAACCATTATGGACTCGGCCTGCTCAAAACCAACGGTTTTCCTTTGAAATTCATCTGTTCCTGTGGAATATATTCTCTCAAGACCATTTATTTCAAATGTATCCAAGAAAGGTTTGTTGGAGTTTATTTCATGACCACAAAACTTATAAATGCCATTGGAGTTCGACAAGTATTTTACCTCCATTACTTTATCTGATTTTATGGACAATTCCACAATAGACAATGTTGGAAATATCGCAGCCTGAACATGATTGAGAATGATTACTAAAACAAGGATTAAAAATATTCTTTTCTTTTTCATACCTGATAACGTTCCGTCGCTTCTCGTCAGTTGCGAACCTCGGAACTTTTTATTTTCCGTTAAAGATAAAAATTCTTGCGAAACGCAAACATGAACTTACAACAAAATTCGCAATTGCGAGAAACGGCTGTTGTAAGCAGTTTTATTTTGTTTCGTAATCATACTTTCCTTTTTCATATTCGTCTAATTCGGCGTCATTCTTTCCAAACAATATTTTTGAAAAGTGTCTATATTCGACTAACTTCTTTTTTCTCAATAAATCAGTTATCAAATAATAAACAAAAGGATGCTTTAAATCCTATAACTTTAATTTTGAATATCGCTTTCTTGATTTTGGATATTGCTCCCAAAACCTTTTATAATCATCATAAATTTTGTCCGTTACTTTCTCAATTATTTCAGTCAAAAGTTCTTTTGGAATTTCATTATTTGAAACTCCATTATAATACTCTTCAATTTCCAAGTGGAAATTTTTCTTAGGTTCTATTTTATTTTCAGTTCTCCAGAACATCAGTTCTCAAAATTGCTTATAACATTTGGGTTCCCAAAAGTTCATTTGAGAGTTTCTTGAATATCGCTTATATAATTTGGTAATTAAATCATTCATAATGAAATAGTTAATTTACAATCTTGATCTTTTATTTTTTAATTTAAATAGTTTGACTATTCTAAATTAATTAGAAAATTCAATCTATTTAAGATATATCCATGACATTCATCACATACGAATGATAGAATTGTATTTTTTAAATCCTTCTAACCTTCAGAAACATGATCTAAAATAAATTACCTTCTATGTATAAATTGCAGTTCTACCTTTTACATGACAAATATATCAAAACTTATCTATAGGTAAAGACATTCTTACAAAATAAATTTTTGTAAACTAATTCAGTGGGTAACTAATCTTTTGTATCAAGCCAAGAATTGGTTCCGAATCTATTGTATGAATTGGAATTCAAATTCTTCTAGCGGACTGAATAGCTTCCTTTTAAAAGAAATGATCTATAATAGAAACCAATAATTCCCAGCCAACTCAGATCAGAATGTTCTAATTCTTCCTAGGGTCATTTTTGAATTGCTGAATCCAGGGTTTTGTATAGGACAATTATTCTTTTTTACCAAGTAATTAAACATTTTTTGTATTTTTTAAAGAATATTTCACCACGATTACTCCACGACTATTCCACGACTTATCCTCGTATAATTCGCATATGTTCCGCTACTGGGATTTCTCCCTGACAATAATATTTACATATTCAAATTCGTTTAAGTAATGAGAGCAAAATGTTTTTTGATCCTGATCAAAAAACATGGTAATTATTTTAACACTATAATTTTTTAAGTATGGGACGCCAAATCGGATTAATCAAAATCTCAGGTAAATTCAATGATCTGAGTTTTTACAAAAGTAAAGATGGGTACATCGTTCGCACCAAAGGAGGATCCAGTAAAGCCCGAATCAAAACAGATCCTGCCTTCGCTAGAACTCGGGAGAATAATCAAGAGTTTGCAGAAGTAAATCATTCAGGTAAATGGATTCGCACATCCTTTAGAAACATTACAGCTAATGAATCAGATGCTTTAGTTGTAAGTCGAATGGTGACGCAGCTTTCTAAAGTGATAAAGTTGGATACCATTAATCTGCGTGGATCTAGAAAAGTTGGGATGGGTTTATCTACAATGGAGGGTAAGAAATTATTGAAGGGATTTAATTTCAATAAAGAGTCCTTATTGAGTAAAGTTTTTAAATCCAAATATCTAGTGGATAGTGCAAGTGGGGTGGTGCGTATTCCGGATTTCATACCTAAGCAAGATTTGGTTTGTCCTGCTTCAGCGACTCATTGCAGGATTGAAAGTGCCTGGTCTGAAATTGATTTTGCATCTGGAGCGATACATTCATCCATTAGTCCTATAGTTTCATTAGTCATGGATCAAACTATAAGTAATGTGGTGTTATCTCCTGTGCAGGTACCGACAGGGGTAGGTATTTTATTTGTTGTATTAAAAGTGAGCTTTTTTCAGGAGATCAATGGGGTGGTGTATTCTTTGAATAATGGAGGGTTGAATGCTATTGAAATTGTGTCAGTGAGTTAAAATTTCATTGTGGGGCGAAGGTTTTATATACACGTTCCTGGGACTAATTCTTTGTTCTTTTTTCTTGAAACATGATTGAGTGATCTTGCCTTAGCAAGAAATTTGTGATCCAAAATCACAAATTAACGAATGAACCGAAGCCTGTATCAGGCTGAGGGAAACCAAAATTCTAGCCTGCCTGACTGATTTCAGTCAGGCAGGACTGTAAGGTCTAAGCCTAAAATGATTTCATGAAACCTAAATTCAAAAAACTCGCCTTTGGCCTTCTGTCTTTTATTTAGCCTGACACTTGCCCAGCTCGCATTTATGTTCTTGTTTTTTGCATTGTGTTGGGCTCAAACAGTTTTGAATTTTTACATTTTGTTTTCAATGCAACTTCCTTTTAATGGTTTTACATTATTCTCAAATATTAATTTTCGTTATAATTAATAATTCTTTGTTCTTTTTTCTTGAAAAAAAAGAACCAAAAATTCAAGACTGTAAGGTCTAAGCCTAAAATGATTGCATGAAACCTAAATTCAAAAAACTCGCTTTAGGCCATATTTCTTTTGTTTAGCTTAACACTTGCCCAGCTCGCATTTATGTTCCTTTTTTTAGCATTGTGTTGAGCTCATACAGTTTTGAATTTTTAACGGTTTCATTCCATCATTTTTTAACGGCTTATCCCTTAAGGTCGATCCTAATTTCTAATTCTACTAATTATTGACAAATACCACGATCGTTGATGTCTCTGAGTTCGATTCGATATATTCCCCATATAGGCTTAAAATTTAAGGTGCAATATATTTAATGCCATTTAAGCCATTCAAAAGTTGCATAAAAAGGGTAGTGTATAGCACAATTTTTAAATCAAAAGATTGTTTAGTTTATTAATTAAATATATCTTTGAATGATGTTAACATCAGAAATTGTTACCAGTTTTAAAAAACTACCAAAATAGAGTAGGCTAAAAATTATTGAGATGGTTATTAACACACTTTATGATACTGAGGAGGATAAATTAGAGAAAGCAGCTTTATCAATGATTAATGATTATAGACATGACCAAGAACTAACTGCTTTTACATCATTAGACATGGAAACTTTCTACTGATGCTCAACATATTTGTTTTGTAACTGTTTTAAAAGTTGACAGCTGAGTAAGTTAGAATTTAAATTATATGGTAAATTTTTTAAGAATAAGGCAATATTACTCAATAAACCTAAAATATGGATATTCCATAATTGAAACAATATGACCTAAAGAACTTACCTATGGAAAAGAGTGAACACATAGTTAAAGAATTTCATGCAGTTGAATTCATGAGAGAAGTTCGAAATGAATTAACAGAAATGTATTTGAAAGATAAACAAAATTATTTGGACTATCTAAAAAAAACATTGGAAGACTTTAAAAATACACAGAAAAAGGACTGCCATTAACACTGGAATAGCGAAGAGACTTCCTAAAAGTCTTCCATTTCCAGTGCCAACTGCTGAGCGTAATATTCAGAGACTATCAATAAGACAATATGAACCAAGAACTTTGGAACAAAATATTAGCATTTGACTTTGACAATCCACCAAGTGAATATGGATTTTCAACAAGACTTGCAAACGAGAATTTTTGGACAAGAGAATTTGCAGACCAAGCAATTATAGAATATAAGAAATTTATGTATTTAGCGGCAACTTCAGAATTTATGGTTTCGCCTTCTAAAATAATTGATAATGTTTGGCATCAACATTTGATTTTCACTCAATCTTATCAAGACTTTTGCAACATACTTGGTAAACAAATTCAACATATTCCTTCTACTCACACCAGAGAAGAATTTGAAAAGTTTAAAAAAGCAAAAGAAAGAACAATAAAGTTTTACGAAAGAGATTTTGGCAAACAACCTAAAAACATTTGGACATACAATGATATGTTTGAAAGTTTAAATCTTGAAAAGGCAAAGTTCAAGTTGAGAACATTTCTAATCTTTGGAGTACTTGCCTTTATTTGTTTAACAGTTCCAGCTTACTTTTTATTAAAACCAATTTATGTTCAAATAAACAATCCCTATTTTATTTACGGTTTTAGTGCTTTGACACTTGTTACATTTTTAGTACTTGAATTTTACAACAGATCAAAACTCAAAAATATTGTTTCAGGTTTTGACGAAACATCCTTTATTTATAATCTACAACCATTTGAACTTGTGTATTTGAAAACACAAAAACTTTCAAACGTTATAAATGGAACAGTAAATGAATTAGTTGATAATGGTACGATCAAAATAAATGAAAACGATAGTATTGAAGTTGCAAAAGGTAATGCTAATATTAATAATTCACAACTTCAAGTAACTTCTGCATTGGCGGAATTAGGAACAACGTATTACCCTAAACTTTTGAGAAAATTATCAACAAAACCAGTCTTTTGGAACATTCCAAACAGTATGGACGCTTTTGGAAAGTATTTCAACAAGTCTAAGATGTTTGGCTTTTTATTCTATGCAAATTTTGCAATCTTGAACTTTCTTATTTTACTTTGTTTTACAAGAATTGTAACAGGAATTTTAAGAGACAAGCCTGTAATTCAAATTGTAATAGTGACACTTGTTTTAGCAATTATCACATTTGTTTTTTTACAAAGACTAACAAAACAAATTTCAACAACTACAATTCCAAACTTATACAAATACGATATTTTACCAACAAGACAAATTGATGACAATTGGCAATGGACATATTTTTTATTGGGCACAGCAGTTTTGACAACATCATTTGTGCCATTAGTAAACTACATAGACAAAAACAATAACAATAGTGGTAACTGTGGTGCTTCATGTGGCAGTAGCTGTGGCAGTTCCTGCAGTAGCTGTGGTGGTTGTGGTGGTGACTAAACATAAAAAAGAATGATAAGTCAAAAAATACTACGCAGTACAGCATTTGCAAGAAGTTGGCTGTTTAGTGGTTAAATACACATTTGTGCTGCGCATCAAGTTCGCTACTGGCAGACAGTTTTCGTCTCCGAAATCGCCAACTGCTTGTAGCTGCAAAGCGTCATCTTATACACACTTCTTATATATTCTAGTTATGTCAACACAAACCAATATGTTGAGGTTTTCTTTTTCTTGTTATTCTAAAAGTTTAGTCCGCTTCTCTTTGATACGTTGAAATTCCATAGATCAAAGTTTGGATCTGTTTTTTGAAGATAAGAACATTTAGGCTTGAAAATTTCATCCATTGGTATCAAAGATTCTTCATCATCCGATTCATCATATGCCTTAAGAACTTCATCTTTTTGTTCTTGAGTAAGAGAATTCCACAATTCTCCAGGTTTGGATGATTTGTGTCTTTTCAACATATCATATAATGATTGCAATAACTCCACATCTTCAATAGAATTAATTAGATTACTTAGATTGTTTAGTAACTTAGCTCGGGTCATTTTATTAAATTTTGTATTTTACAATAGTGTGATTTATTTTATGTTTTCTATGGTATTACTCAAAGATAAGTTGATCCCTTCAAAAATTATAAAATAAAATCTTTCTTTCGCAATTCAAGTAATTCGGTGATTTATCGTTTCGTGTTTAGTCTTAGTGTCCTAAAAAAGAACTATTACCAATCAACTCCGTTGTTCCCATATCGTACAAAGTCGCACGATAACCTCTGCCGCCTTATGCATATCCTGTACGGAGACCCATTCTTTTTTGGAATGAATGCCATGTTCGCCGGCGAATAGATTCGGGCAGGGTAGACCCATGAAAGATAATCTGCTGCCGTCTGTACCACCTCGAATTTTGCCTCGCAATAATGGGATGCCGGCTTCTTCAATAGCTTGGGCGGCATAATCTGCGATTTCGGGTCGAAGGGCAAGAATTTCCTTCATGTTTCGATATTGTTCTTTTTGGGTGAGTTCATATTTGGAATTAGGGTATTGGGTTAAGACTTTAGAGCATATCGAATTCAATTCAGCAACGTGCTGATTTAATTTGGCAGTTTCAAAATCTCTGATGATGAATTCAAGTTTGGCGGACTCCAGATTACCTTCGATTTTCGTGGGATGAACGAAGCCTTCGTAAGAACTTGTGGATTCGGGACTCAAGCGATCTTTGGGTAATTGAGCTACGATCTCACTCGCTATTTTAATCGCATTTTCCATTTTTCCTTTGGCGTACCCTGGGTGACTGGAAACACCCGTTATGTGAATGGTGCAGGCATCCGCTGAGAAGGTCTCGTCTTCCAGGCTTCCTAATTCTCCACCATCAAGGGTATAGGCAGCCTTAGCGCTCACTTTTTCTAAATTCACCTTGTCTACGCCATGACCGATTTCTTCATCTGGTGTAAACAGTAGCGAGATTTCCCCATGCAAGATTTCGGGATGTTGTTTTAAGTAGATGGCAGCTTCCATAATCGCACATACTCCTGCCTTGTCGTCAGCTCCCAAAAGCGTTAAACCGGAAGCGGTAATGATGTCCTCACCTAATTTTGTATTGAGAATTGGAAAATCAGAAGTTGAAATGATAATACTTGGGTCATCCGGTAGAACGATATCTTGACCGGAATAGTTTTTATGCAGGATGGGTTTAACATCTTTTCCACTACAATCGGGAGCGGTATCCACATGTGAGCAAAAACATATTGCTGGGACTTCTTTGGTCGTATTGGAAGGTAATGAAGCATAGACATAACCCCATTCGTCAAGTTCGCATTGGATGTCTGCTGCTATTAATTCTTCCAATAAGGCATTGGATAGATCTTTTTGATTGTCAGAAGATGGAAATGTAGAAGAAAAAGGATCGGATTGTGTGTCTATCCTACAGTAACTCATAAATCGTTCTGCTGCAGTGGAAAAAGCGTTTTTAAAATTCATATGTTGATTTAAAGTTTAAAGATAGTGTGATTTTATAAAAAAAATAGGGTGATAATTATCTAAGTCTTTACCAAGCGTCATAAAGTTAAATGAACACCACAAACATCATGTTAAAAAATTAATAAAAATATTTTATTTTTTAACATTCATGAAACATTATCTTGATTCAATCGTTTTGCTAACTTACTATATGCATCCTTATTTCTAATCCTGTAATGTATATGAAAATTAAATTTGTTAAAGCTATTCTCATTTTTTGTTTATTGTTGTTTCAATTCACTTTGGTCCATGCACAAAACTTTACGATTAGTGGTACACTGAAAGATGCATCCAATGGTGAAGATTTAATTGGTGCGTCAGTGCTTTTGAAAGATAAAACGACCATTGGTGCGTCAACAAATACCTATGGTTTTTATTCTTTGACTTTGCCAAAAGGAAACTATGTAATAAGGTTTCAATATATTGGATATTTGACAGTGGAAGAAACGATCGTACTCGATCATGATCTAAAAATAAGTAAAGAGTTAACACCTGAATCTAAATTATTGGAAGAGGTGGTTGTTAAATCTGAAAAGGAAAATAAAAATGTTTCCAAGAATGAAATGTCCGTAGTTAAGTTGGATCCTAAAGCCATTGAAAATATTCCAGTAATATTTGGTGAAAAAGATATCATCAAAACCTTACAACTAACGCCCGGTGTTAAATCCGCAGGAGATGGGAATGCAGGCTTCTATGTTCGCGGTGGTGCCATTGATCAGAATCTAATATTGTTAGATGAGGCTCCTGTCTATAATGCATCGCATCTTCTGGGATTCTTCTCCGTGTTTAATTCTGATGCATTAAAGGATGTAACTCTTTATAAGGGTTCGATGCCCGCAGAATACGGCGGTCGTGGTTCCTCTGTACTGGATATAAAAATGAAAGATGGAAATAATAAAAAATTAAATGCATCTGGTGGTATTGGATTAATTTCTTCACGTCTTACCGTTGAAGCACCTATACAAAAAGATGAAGGCTCTTTCATCGTTTCGGGTCGCAGGACTTATGCAGATTTATTTCTCAAATTATCAAAAGATACAACCATCAATGATGCAAGATTGTATTTCTATGATTTAAATGCAAAAGCAAATTATAAAATCAGTAATAAAGACCGATTGTTTTTATCTGGATATTTTGGTAGAGATGTTTTGGGTGTAACTGGCTTTGGTTTGGACTGGGGAAATTATACAGGGACTTTGCGTTGGAATCATTTATTCAGTGATCAATTGTTTTCCAACACTTCACTTATATTTAGCAATTTCGATTATCAATTTAAAATTGGTACCGATGATGTAGAGTTTAAAGTAAAAGCTTCTATTCAGGATTGGAACTTGAAACAAGATTTTAGTTATTTTCCGAATTCAAAAAATACCATCAAGTATGGTTTTAATGCAATACATCATACTTTTCTTCCTACTTCACTTGAAGCAGGTGTCAATAGCAGTTTTGATAATTCAACTACTGAAAATAAATTCGCATACGAAGGAGGGCTTTATGTTCAAAATGATTGGAAAGTGAATGAACGCATTGGTGTCCAATATGGCTTAAGATATTCGCTGTTTGATTATGTTGGAAAAGGCACAGCATACACTTTTGATGAGCTTGGAAATAAAACTTCTGAAACTAAATATGCAAAAGGAAAAACCATTAAATATTATGGTGGACTAGAACCACGTCTTTCTGTGAAGTATGAAATTGATCCCGCACAATCCATTAAAGCAGGATATACTCGAAATAATCAATACATGCATTTGTTGTCGAATTCCACAACATCTTCGCCAACAGATCTTTGGGTGCCGAGCAGTAATAATGTGAAACCACAAGTAGTTGATCAGGTATCATTAGGATATTTTAGAAATTTTCTAGATAATAAGTATGAATGTTCATTCGAAACTTACTACAAGAACTTAGGCAATCAAATCGATTATCGTAACGGAGCTGATCTAATATTTAATGCAGAGTATGAAGGCGCATTAACCTATGGAAAAGGTATCGCTTATGGTGCAGAATTTTATGTAAAGAAATCTAAAGGAAAACTTACCGGTTGGATTAGTTATACCTTGTCGCGATCACTTAGAAAATTCAGCGATATTAATCATGGTGATTATTATCCGGCACGTCAGGATCGAATTCATGATGTAGCCATTGTTGGTATTTATAATTTAACCAATCGGATTACGGTTTCTGCAAACTGGGTTTTTAATACCGGTGATGCCGCAACATTTCCATCCGGAAAATATACCATTGATCAGATCCAGGTTCCCTATTATACAGAAAGAAATGGCTACAGATATCCTAATTATCATCGCTTAGATGTTGGAGTTACCTTTTTAGGGAAACCACGCAAACGATATGAAGGAAGTTGGAATGTATCCGTTTATAATGCTTATGCCAGAGAAAATGCATACACGATCACCTTTCAACAGAACGAAGATAATCCTGAAAAAACAGAAGCTTTAAGAACGGCTTTATTTAAAATCATTCCTTCTGTGACTTATAATTTTAAATTCAAATAATCATGATCAATAGATATTTATTTTTCGCAATTGCGATGGTTGGAATGTTTTCTTGTCAACAAGTTATCGATATAAATTTGAATGAATCGGCACCACAATTTGTTTTTGAAGCTGCCCTTGAAGAAGGTACTCATGATTTTAAAGTTCGGGCTACCAAGACCGGAAATTATTTTAGCACTGAAGCTCCAACACCCATTAAAGATGCAATCATTAAATTATCTACAGAACAGGGCGGTGAATTGTTATTAAATAATGAGAATAATGGTTATTATACACTTAACCAATATGCTGCACTAAATAATACCGATTATAAACTTACCATACAAACTGAAGGTAAAACATTTACGGCATCAAGTTACTTGCCTAAGTCGGTAGTATTAGATTCTGTTTCCGTTGAAAAAAATCCGCCTAATCCTTTTGGTGGCGAGGACAAGGATAGTTTATTTACCTTGTTTTGTAATTTTACGGATCCTAAAGATGAAGTCAATTATTATCAAATTAAAAGTGTGGTCAATGGTATCCCATCTTCCGAAGGTAATCAAATATTAGTCTTTGACGATCGCTTAACCAATGGTAATAAAATTCGAATCCCTATTTTTACCAGAGAATTTAAATTGGGTGATGTTGTAGAAGTATACCTATTATCCATTGACAAAAAAACCTTCGATTACTTTAACACTTTGTTGTTGATAGTGAGTGATGGCAACAGCAGTGCGGCTCCTGCTAATCCCATTTCCAATTGGTCAGACAATGCTTTGGGGTATTTTGGGGCTTATTCGGTTTCTAGCTTAAACGTTTTGGTTAAATAGACAAATTCGAGATTGATATTATTGAGGTTTGCCATGATATAAGTGATATAACCAAATTGGAGACTGAGTAAAAATATTTAATGTTAAAATAATAAATACAATATTTTACTGTTATATTTGAATTGAACTTTTATTATTTAACACCAAACTTTTAATATGATGAACCCTAGATTCTACACAACGTCCGCTTTTTTAATTCTTTTTGTAATTTTTTCTTCTTCTGTCTTCATGCCCAACATTGTGGTGGGACAAAGGAAGACACAGGTTTATTTTGGAGGTAATCTTCAGCATGCTTTAAATAAAAACAGGGTAGTTGCTGGTGAGATTTCTGAGTTCGATTTTGAAAGTGATACATTCTCTGTTTACAAACGATATGAGAGTACTTATAAGGTAAATACAGATTATAAATATTCAATAGGTTATGATATTGGATTAATGAATCAAGTTAGTATTCATAATAAATTTTACATTGGCTATGGTACCTATTTAAACTTTTATAAAATTAAATATAGGAATGGAGTTTCAAATTTTACAAAAGGTAAATTTATTCGTTCTGATACCATGACAATAATCAAAAGCGATCCTACCTTATATGACTCTACAGTATTCTTAGGTAGCCAAACATATGATACTTATAATACTTACCGACAATACGCCATTCAATTGCCGCTTGAGTTTGGATTTAGTTTGACTCAAAAATTTGAACTATTTGGAAATTTGGCATTAGGATTTATTATCAACCAAGAGCAATTAAGTGTTGAAGGGCATTTGAAAGAAACTAAGGTTATCAATGGCCGCAAAACAAATTTTATTGAATTTCAAAAGAACTATAGAACAAGCTATAATTATTCTCAACCAAAACTATCAATGGCATTAGGAGGACGATATAAATTATTTAAAAATACCTATTTAGATGGAAGCTTAAGTTATGATTTCGTGAATTTATTTAATAATAAATCCATTTATGGCAATGGTATATATACTAATGGGAACAATTTGAGTGCAATTACATTTAAACCCATCAGTTTGCATTTAGGCGTGAGTACCAAGTTTTAATGTTTTCCATATATGATGAATTAAACCAATGCTCAGTTCGTCTGTTCCTTATTTATGATTGCAGACACTGAAGAATTAAAACATGTTATTTTATATGATGGAGTGTGCAATTACTGCGATGCAATCGTTCAATTTTTGATTCGAGTTGATAAAAAGAATGACTTTAAATTCGCTCACATTACAAGTCAAACTGGAAGTAAAATGCTTAATAAATTTGGAATAGATTCAATCCTCCACGATTCCTTTATTTATGTAAAAGATCATGAATATTACATGTACAGCGATGGGGCAGGGCAGGTATTATTACAGCTTGGTGGTACTTATGCTGTAATGGGAAAAATATTACTGGCTATGCCACTAACCATTCGGGATGCTATTTATAAATGGGTAGCAAGAAACAGATATAAATTATTTGGCCGCAAACAATCATGTGATATTCAAAGTCAATCTATATTGGATAAATTCCTTATTTAAGTTTAACAGCTCCTCGCCTTGTTCAAGATTATTAGAAATGCGATAGAGAAGATTCTAAAATTAATTCAAGTAATAATCGATAATTATAAGTAGTAGTAGAAATTTTAACCGGCCTTAAAGGATGAACGAACCAAAAGACTTAAATATGTCTTTTGGTGAAGTGAACCTAAATAATTGGCGTAGTCTTCGAAGCCAATTATTTAGGCATGGAGGAAGCTGCATTAGAAACAAATTAGAATTTTTGGTTTCCCTCAGCCTGATACAGGCTTCGGTTCATTCGTTAATTTGTGATTTTGGATCACAAATTTCTTGCTGAGGCAAGATCACTCAATCATGTTTCATGAAAAAAGAACAAAAAGTTTTTATTAGAATCGAATTTTAATCTTTAGGAAAATTTCAGATAATTACAATCTCTTTTTTTAACAATTATCTGGTTGGAGTAAGGCAAAGAATTCTAATTTTACCAAAATTTCGGAATAAAACGCGGTGTACTTTTTTGATAATCTTTATATTTTGGATATTTAGTTAACGAAATATCTTCACTAAAGTCTGAGCTTCCTTTAAATAAAAGTAACAACAAAATACACCCTACAGCAGACCAATTCAACCACCTGTCTGTAGCTGCCACAGAAAATAAATAAAAGCAAATCCAGATAACTTGTTCTGATAAATAATTGGGGTGTCTCATTTTAGCCCATAAGCCTTGTTTGCAGAAGCCATCATCATAAGGACTTGGAACAATCTGATTGTTATTTATGAATTGATGTTTTGTGGTTTGAAAGTTATACTGCTGCTGGTCTGCAATAGTTTCGATTATAATAAAAGTAAACATCCCAATAGCTGCAATAATATCAATCCAATTTAAAGTATTATCACCTTGCCACGCCACTATCGTTGGAAGCGTAAATAAGAGTATCAAAGTATTCTGATACAAGCATATAAAGAATAAATTAAAAAGCCGCCATCCCCAAGTCGTATTCAAGCCTGGTTTTTGTCGCAAAACACGCCATCGATAGTCTTCTTCCCCTTTCCATGGAATCCAGTGGTAGGCACCCCGTCTGGAAAAGTTGTAAGTAAGTCGTACGCCCCAAATTAATACCAAGATAAACATCAGGCCCAATCTTGGGTGATAACCCGAGTCCATGAAAACTTTAAAGGCATAAAATATGGGTACTATGCTCCAGATTTTATCGACCTGACTAACATTACCGGTCAACTCACCGACTAAAAAGCAAATGCCGGCCACAATAAGCATTGAACAGAATAAATATTTTAAACTGCTTAATTGAGGCTCAACAATCGGTGCATCAAAGTAATAGCTAAAAATAGGAATGATAATAAGTGCGAAAATCAATAATAAGGCAACTCGCCACATAAATCTAAAATTTGTCTAAAGATCTATTTTATTTTTAAAAACATTACAGCTATTTTTTTATGATTAGGGCCGTTTTATTCAAGAGCTTTTGATAGAGGCAATTAGGGTTGTGAAAAAGTTTTTCCAATTTGTGAAACTTTATAGCACTCAGAATAGTTATATCGTTCAACTTATAAAAGTATAGGGGCTGAATGGAATCGACAGGAAACGCGGTCATTCAGTAAGCATGCCGTAGGATGATAGCTCACTACGTTAAAAATGGATATCGAATTACAACTGGCAATACATCTTTTGCCTTGGCTGCCTAATCTTAGAGATTAAGACGCCTTTGTGCCCCAGAATTGACGTCCGATAGGTACTGGCTGCACATCATAAAACTTCGGTCTAGTTCAAAGTAAGTCCCGGGCGGCGAACGAAATTAAGGGAATACGAACTTGAAAGGTCGTGATATTACCTCCTCAAGTTCCGACAATCAAAGATATCACTAAGCATGTAGAAAGCGGTTTGGTACTTTCTCTGGACCAGGGTTCGAATCCCTGCAGCTCCACTGGTTAATGGTGCGAATGCCGACGCTAACGGTCGGCATGATGACCGCATGGAATGCGCGTCAGCATCCCTGCAGCTCCACTGGTTAATGGTTCGAATGCCGACGCTAATGGTCGGCATGGTGACCGCATGGAATGCACGTCAGCATGCCATTGGCTTTAGGCGGCATAGTGACCACATGAAATGTGTGTCAGTATCCCTGCAGCTCCACTTATTAGTCGTCAGTCGAAAGTCATCGGTTATAAAGGGTCTTTTTAGTAAATAGTGGTCAACTGGTGAAAATTGGCGATGAAATGTTTGGTAGGATGCCTTTAGTCCTACTTAAATCGACAAGAACTCATCTGAAGTCAATAATGAAATATTTATGGGAATTAAACAATTGTTTTTATTTGTTTTATCAATTGGAATTGTTAGCAAACTCGATGCACAAGCTAAAGGTGCGTCTCCCATACTATCTTCAAAATCATCCACTCTAAATTCATCTACATATGCCGTAGTTATTGGCATTTCGGATTATCAAAACCCCTCCATACCCGATTTGCGATATGCAGATAAGGATGCCGAAGTATTTGCGAACTACCTAAGATCAAATGCCGGAGGGAGGCTTGATGAAGACCACCTAAAAGTGTTGATTAATCAACAGGCAACAATGGCTCAATTTGCCAATGCCTTAGACTGGTTATGGGAAGTTTGTAAGGAAGGTGATCAGGCCATAATCTATTTCTCAGGTCATGGGGATGTGGAGAAAAAAAGTTTGACCCAGCCCGGGTTTCTCTTATGTTGGGATTCTCCGGCACATGTATATATGGCAGGAGGGGCATTTGCCTTACCCATGCTTCAAGAAGTTATTTCTACGCTATCTATACAGAACAAAGCTAAAGTGGTTGTTATTACGGATGCGTGTCATTCGGGAGTTTTAGCAGGCAGTTCAGTTGGAGGTGCTCATGCTACAGCCTCTAATCTTGCTAAGCAATATGCCAATGAAGTAAAAATTATGTCTTGTCAACCTAATGAATACAGCATTGAAGGAGAACAATGGGGTGGTGGCCGTGGCGCATTTTCTTTTCATTTGGTTGAAGGATTATATGGTTTCGCAGATAGCAATAATGATCAATTAGTTACGCTTCAGGAAATGGGGCGATACTTAGAAGACCATGTTACCAATGAAGTTGTGCCCATAAGTCAAGTGCCCATGATTATTGGTAATCGTACAGAAAGATTGGCAACTGTTGATTCAGAATTATTGTCCTCCATAAAGTCAGGAAAAGGCAATCAATATCAATTGTTTAGTTCAATTGATTCAAAAGGAATCGAAGAAGAAGTGCTTAAAGGATTGGATTCTTCAATATTGGTAATGTATCAACATTTCAAAAGCGCTTTAAAAAATAAAACACTATTAGAACCTAAAAATGATTGTGCTGATTTCTATTATGAGCAATTAATTAAAGTGGCAGAATTAGACAGATTACATTCTACCATGCGAAGAAATTATGCTGCAGTCTTACAAGACGAATCCCAACAGGTTATGAATAATTGGATTGGAATGGATATCAAACAAATGAGTCTATCTGTTAAATCAAGAGTTAATAAATATGGAGTTTATCCACGTTATCTTGAACGAGCTATGGAGCTTTTAGGGAGTAATCATTATATGTATAAGTCCTTACAATCAAGAAAGTATTTTTTTGAAGGTTACCTTTCCAATTTATCTAATCGCAATGCTAATAAAGTGGAAGGTCAAAAGGCTATGGCTTTGTTTGATCTTTCACTTCAATGGCAATCAGATTTGCCTCACGTATATTGGCAGAAAAGTTTAATATATGGGTATTGCTATTTGCAACTCGACTCTGCCATTTTTTATGCGCGTAAAGCTATGGAACTACAGCGCTCATGGCTATTACCTTGCTATACTACTGCGGTACTTTTTAGTAGAATTCCAAAATCTATAGATAATGCAGTTCCTTTTTTGGAAGAAGCAGTAAGTATAGATTCTAATTCCGTAATGGTATGGCAAGCCTATGGAGATTATTGGAATTTAAAAAATGAGTTAGTAAAAGCTGAGCAGTGTTATAAAAAGGCGATCCTAGCTGATTCGATTCAGTCAGTACCTTATTTAAATATTTCTTCACTTTATCAAAAATTAAATAGATATGACGATGCTGAATTAATGATTAATAAGGCTTTAACATTAGATTCAACGCAACCGGAAGTTTATGGAAATTATGGTTTGTTGTTAAAGAAAATGAAAAGATTTGCTGAGGCTGAAATCATCTTAAAAAAATCTTTAAAACTAGACCCTTTACAATCAAATGTTTGGGGGACTTTAGGGTTGGTTTATGCTATTCTTAATCAATATGAAGATGCTGAAATGGCGTTTGATAAAGCAATAAAAAATGATTCACGTAACCTCAACGCACAAATCAACATGGTTTGCTTGTTGTCCATTCAAAAGAAGAAAGATAAAGCATTTGAATATTTGTATGAAGCTTTCAAAAATGGATTCAAGGATTACAACGGACTTCAGGAAGACCCTGATCTTGCTTATCTACGAAGCCTGCCCGAATGGGAAGCATTGATAGCTAAATATTTTCCAGAGAAAATGAAATGATAATATTGGATAGTAATGGACATTATGTTCAATTTAATATCATTGTTTGTTCTGTTATAGTTACTATAAATCATCATTTATGTTTGAAGAATTTATAACATAACTCAATTAAAAATAGTAAGCCAAATATAAATAATCAAACATAAAGATTGAAAATTCATATTTGGCTTGTGTTGGTTTTATTGGTATCTCATTATTTCGTAACCTGATATTTTATTTTTTCAGAATTGCCATTCGAATCAATAAGAAGAATATACATGCCTGAAGTTTGTGGAGCCTGTATTTCAGATTTCAATTGCTGAACAGTAAATCGACCTATAATGCGACCATCTACGCTTATCCATTGACAATTATAAGGAGGAAGAAGTTTAATTGATTCATCAAGTTGAAATGTGCTACCTGAGGGCACTACACGTATTTGTTGGCCACCATCCATTTTTATAATCTTTGGTTTGGTCTTCGGTCTCTCAGTTTCCAATTGACCAAAATTTAATTTAATTTCATCAGCATATTTGCAATCTGCAATTTGTATGCTCCATTCGGCCAGATAAGTACCTTTTACAGAAGCGGTAACTTTGGATTGAGGATTATTTACATTCTCAAAACTTAGATTACCTGGTCCTGATATTTTTTTCCATGTTCCACTTGGCCCATTGGTTGCATTTAAATTGGTAAATAAGCGACTTGTTGAGACGTCTTTACCTGCATTCGGTAAGTACAAACTCTCATCTATTAATTCTTTACCCATATCGAAGGTCAACAATTTATATTCTGTTCCATAAACAATTTCACATTCCAGAAATAATTCATAATCAGACTTAATTTTTATCTCCAATAAGTCATCAGATTTAATTGTAGGTGCTGATGTATTGATTAGATCCTTAAGAATGTAATTATATTTAATGGAATAATCTTTATTAGGGGAGCAAGAGTTATTTTCAACAATTACTTTATAAAATAATTTATTATTCTTACATGTGCGTTCTAATTTTGTTGAGAATGAAGGAATGAATTGATATACGTTGTAATAATCATCGCATTGTTGCTTGCCTCGTGAATGATATTCGTAATAATTATTGCACTCTTTGATTAATTTTCCTTCTGTGTTTTTATAATAATCTTTATCATGATTGCCAATGTAAAATTGAGCAATAGCATCTGGCTTATCGCTTACTTGTATTGAAGCAACCTTGACGATTTCACAGCCTTCAGGACTGATTTGTTTGCTTCGGTATAACCCACTTTGCGTTATGTCTTGATCATACCACTTATAAGGATTTGGGTCCACTTGTTCATGACATAAGAAATTATTATTATCTCGAACATCACCAGATGGATTGACAATAACCTGGCTACATTGCTGATTAGACCTTGCATAGCTTTGTCCATTTGAAGCTTCAAGAACGGCTTCTACACAGAGTGTATAGGTCCCTGGAGTTACAAACTTATGATTTATTTTTCGAGTCTTACTTTGTAGTTTTTGTTTATTTAAAGTCCATTCATAATGTAAATTGGGACGTTTAATTTCTGATGCAAAAAATTCATTCGACACATTGGCACAAACATTAATTTTTTTACTTGGTTCTGCATTGATTTCAGAAATCTCACCAGTTTCACATGTGCCATTGCCTCCTTCAACTGAAAAAATCACATCTCCTTCATCCCCTGAGCAGCCATCTGTAAATAAATAATATGTTTGGCAAGGTTCTGTAACTAAATTAATAACTCTATGAACTGGTCCAACACAATTAGGTTCACAGTGTACAGATTGATTGAATTCACAATTGGTCCATATGCCAAATTGGATCCCTGTACCGTTGACTGTGAGATTATTAAGATCAATCGTTATCGTGACAGGTCCTCCACCTGAAACAAATGACCACCACAAGGTATTATGAGGTCCTCCACCGTGTGGACATAATGGTATTGCTCCTGAAGCTTTTGAAGAATAAGTAGAACACCAATTCCCGTTCAATTCTTCTGGTGACATGAGCAAAGTTGCCGTTGGACAATCCTCAGAACCTGGAATAAAACATTGGGCTTTTAATGTATTTGTAAATAAGAGACCAAAAAGGATAATGCAGTAAAAATGTTTCATAATTAAGTATTTTATTAATGATGAGACACTCGAATAATTAGAAACGCTGCTTTAAATCTTAACTAATTTTAATAAGTCATAAAAATGCTCAATGATGAAGTTCTAATTTATGTAGTTATAATAAGAACAACATGAATAATATCAAGTTATAAATAAAATAATGGATATGATTACCAAATTTTGATATTTTTACATAGTATATCGACGAATGATGTTCGTCGAAATACTTATTTTATGATTATTTGACAATGATTTTGATAGCAATATGGCTACCTTCAATAGAATTATTTTTATTTATTTTATCTTGTTTGCACTGTACTATTTATTTACAAGAAGTTTTTTATTTGTTGTAAAATGGTTTGTGATAATGATTTCTGCAATAACTAAATGTTAAATATATTATGAAGTATTGGTTTTTACTTTTAATCTTGCAATCATGTTTTACGAAGCAAATAAATAATTTTGATGAAATTCAAATACAAGCATACACTGATTCTTCAAGGATTGAATTATTTATCAAATCCGACTCAATAATCATTTTTCAAGTCATTGGATCCCAAGAATTCTACCCGCCTTTCAAGAAAATGGAATATAGATTAGCAACAAATTATTTAAAGAATGAAGTTTTATTTCAAGATATAAAAGAGGAGATAAAAGTTGTATTGAACGATACTTTTATTCAAGAAGCTAAGATCAGGTTGGATGGAGATTCTCCATCAAAAATGGCTTTCCTTTTAAGGGATAGCATAATTAAATCTTGTAGCTTTTATGGAATGGAGCCTAATTGTAAGGAACTAGTGAATATTAAGAATAAATATTTAGAATATGTGAAATCTCACGAATGGAATACATATAATACAAACAAACTATTGCATGTTTCAAGGATTTTAAATATGGATTCTGTTAAAATTAGTACAATTAAGCCTTATAAACTTAAGGGTAAAATTGTTAACCTTGTTTATGATTCAGAATTAAAAACAATTAAAGATTCTAGTAATTTAAATACACTAGTGAATAAAATCATCCATTTACCAATTTTGCCTAATTTGAAGCTTTCAGATATTGACACTTTCTTGCCAAATTATAGATTGGATTTTTATAGAGGTCGATTAATTGAATTTAGGCTTCAAACAGATTTGCATTTAATGCCATTTGACTTTTACCAAACTTTGATTGTCGATTCTACTTTTATTGACATGGTATTTTAGTATTTTTTGGTACGTGTGTACATATTGTTTGTCCTTATTTATTGTGTAAGTATTTGCTATTGGTAGTTATCTGAAAGTAACTTTGAGGATTGGTTAAATTATTCCAACTTTTGAGTTAAATTTGTATCATTTTAAGAAAATTGACTATCTAATTTACATTTTAAATGGAAAAATGACTTTAAAATTTAATCAAATAAAATGGATCCATTTTAGTCCAATCCTGAAAAGTCTACTTTTTTGGATTCTATTTTTGTTTTCTCTTTTTCTAATCGGCGTATTTATTTGTCCAATATTTCCGACTCAATGGGAACGCTTTATATATGGTATTTTTGGAACTATTGCAGCAATTGGAATTACCTGGGTGTTTGTTAAGTGGGAAGGAAAGTCTTTTCGAGATTATAATTTAGTTTGGAAACGAAATACACTATTGAATTTTTCTATGGGTTTGGTTATCGGAGTTATTTTATTATTATTCATAATTGGACTTTTGGTTTTGTTTTCGGACATTGAATTGGTTGCTTCAATTAATAAATGGAATATCGCTCAATTATTTTGGATGTTAGCTATTATTCCATTGGCTCTTATGGAGGAAATCGCATTCAGATCTTATCCATTTTTGGAACTGAATCATCGGTATGGATTTAGATTGACACAGTGGTTTGTTGCTATTGCTTTTGCATCCTATCATATTGTTCAAGGATGGAATATTTCCATTGCTTTTCTTGGACCTGCAATATGGGCTTTTGTTTTTGGATTAGGGGCTATCGTTTCTCGTGGGATTGCATTGCCAACTGGCATACATGTTGCACTTAATATTGGACAACAGGTGTTTGGTATGCAAGGAGAAAATTCCAACGCCATTTGGATATTAAAACAACCTGAAGGATCATCAGCTGAAGCAATCGCACGTACAGATCAGGTAGGTTTGTTAACCCAAATTTTGGTTCTTGTTTTAGCGATATGGGCAACTGAATTTTATATTCGGAAAAACCAATTAAATTTAAAGGACTCTAGTTTGTAAAATGGTTAAAGTGCAAGCATTTTATTTAGTTCAAAAAGAAACTCAAAGTTTTACTTTATTTCTTTGAATAATTGGTAAATGCTTAAATTTATTATGTTATAATCGTATAATGATAGGATGGAGGTTCGTTTGTTGTTTTGCTAGGTTCAATGGTGTAAGTATATGTTGTTTGAATGGACTGTTCGATTGGGGTATTTGGTGATTTAAAATGGATCTGTATCGTTTTATAAAATTTGAATTTCAAATCCCTACTTTTGCTAACTTTAAATTCTAATAAACGAACGACGCGCTCTGCTTCTTCATCACAACCATAACCAATTCCAGAAATGACTTTAGTTTGTGTAATATGTCCTTTGTAGTTGATTTCATATTTTACAATGACAGTACCTTCGATTTTATTTTCGATGGCTTCAAGAGGATACTTTAAATGATTGGTGATGAATTGAAATAATTTTTTATCACCACCTTCGTAAGTTAAAGTGGGTAAAAATTTCTTTGGATGGATTGGTTTTTTCAAAGATATAAATTCGTCTTTTGATTCTTAAAAATATTTGAAAGATAAAAAATCAGTTATACAATGGAAGAATTTTCTTAATAAATCATGGTTATAAAGTTAATTACAAATGTGATATCATTGTTAGATTTATTTTTGGTCAAGCACTTCTTTGGTAAAATGTTCTATTTTTTTATCGTGCGAAAATTTGTTTTGATTGTATGACCCAGATTGGCTTCTCGGAATTGATAATGAATTCCAATGTTCATTTGCTGCCATTTTACCAATATATATGATTTGACCTATATGATACGGGTAGTGAGCCAATTGTCGATTTAACGCTTCAAGTACGGTATGCCCTTGATTTCTAATGTAGATGATCCGATCCAGATCAGCTTCCGTGAGCGAATTTAACGCATTAAATAAACAGGACCATCCTTTGTCCCATAAGTCTTGCATTTCTTGCCGAGTATGAATATTGTTTTCAAATTCCTCATCTCTGTTTCGCCATGTTTTTTCCCCATCAGATTCCAAGAAATCAGTCCAGCGTGATAGCATGTTACCATTTAAATGGTGAACTATAGTGGCTATGCTGTTGCTTTCTTCGTTGTATTGCCAAAATAATGCCTCGTCAGTGACTTGTTCAAATGTTTTCTCTCCAAGTAATTTGTAGTATTCGAATTGTTGTCTAACACTATCTAGATAATTATTATTCATGGTCGATGTTTTACAAGGATTAAATGATGACCTTTAAACAAATCCAATTTGAAGAATGTTTATATGCTTATTGATTTCTACTTGTATTAATCATTTTGAAATGCATGAATTGAACTTTAAAATCCTTTCAGATGCACTGATATCCTCTTCATTTAGACATTTAGGGATATTAACTTTCCAGGAAGCTGCTCAATATATTTGTAATTTACCATATAAACGTAATGTATTTAAAGATAATGTACTTTGTGTATTTGAGGATGGTGGTGGTACATGTAGCACTAAACACGCATTATTGAAGACCTTAGCTATTGAAAACAACGTAAATGAATTGCAATTAATCGTAGGTATCTTTCGAATGAATCCATTCAATACGCCACAGATAAGTTCATGTTTAGAAAACTACCATTTAAGTTATATCCCTGAAGCCCATTGTTATCTTAAATACAATCATAAAATATTAGACTTTACAGGTGTTTCATTTTTAGAAAAGAAATTTATAGTTGACCTACTAGATGAATTTGAGATCGCTCCTCATCAAATTTCAGATTATAAAATAGCAAGACATCAGAACTTTTTATCGAATTGGTTAAATGAACATCGGGAAATTTCTTATTCAATGGAAGAAATATGGAAGATACGAGAAGAGTGTATTAAGATATTGTCCAAAGTTTAATCTTTTAAAAGATCCGGTCTGCGATTTTTGGTGCGTTCCAAGGCTTGTTCGAATCGCCACTCATCAATTTTAGCCTGATGACCGCTCAACAATATGTCAGGCACTTCATAACCTCTGAAGGAAGCGGGGCGACTGTAAACTGGTGGTGCTAACATATCATCTTGAAATGAATCTGTCAATGCTGACGTTTCATCATTGAGTACACCGGGAATCAATCTTCCAATTGCATCTGTTAATACCATAGCAGCTAATTCACCACCACTGAGTACATAATCACCGATGCTGATTTCGATGGTAATCCAATGGTCGCGAACTCTTTGATCAATGCCCTTATAATGACCGCATATTAAAAGTAAATTTTGTTTAAGGCTTAAGGAATTAGCCATTTGTTGATTTAAGGTCTGACCATCTGGACTTAAATATATGACTTCATCATATTGGGTAGTTTTTTGTAATGCTTCTATGCAGTTGACCAATGGCTCTATTAACATGACCATTCCTGCACCGCCTCCGAAAGCGTAATCATCAACTTGTCTATAAGCGTTAAGCCCAAAAGATTTAAGATCAATAATATTTATTTCTAATAATCCCTTGGTCTGAGCTCTTTGAATTATTGAATGATTTAAAGGTCCTTCAAGTAGGGCAGGCAATAACGATATGATATCTATTTTCATTCCAATTTTAAAATCAAGATATAAGTCTTACACTAATATAAAAATATCTGACCAAGAGTTACAAGGTCAGATATTTTTATTGAAAATTTAAATTTACTTTGTATTATTCTATTCCTAGTAACTCTACTTCAAATATTAAAGCTGAAAACGGCTTGATGTCTGCACCTGCACCACGTTCTCCATAGGCTAAAGAGTAGGGTATGAAAAATCTGAATTTTGATCCTACCGGCATAAGTTGTAATCCTTCGGTCCAGCCTTTGATGACACCGTTTAATGGAAAGGAAATGGGTTCATTTCTTTCTACTGAACTATCAAATACTTTACCATTAATCAGTGTTCCATGATAATGTGTTTTTACGGTACTTGAAGCTGTTGGTTTTGGACCAGTTCCCATTTTTATAACTTCGTATTGTAAACCACTAGGAAGGGTAGTGACTCCGGGTTTTTTACTATTAGCAAGAAGAAAAGCTTCACCTTCTTCTTTTATTGGACCTGCCAATTTTGCATTCTCAGCTTCTGCTTTGATAGCGTTTTCTTGTGCAGCTTTAGAATAAATTTCTGATGCATCTTTTATTGAAATGCTAGTTTTCTTATCTGCAAAAATGGCTTCTAATGCCTCAACTACATCTGGTGCAGAGATTTTAGTAAATCCTTGTTGTTTAAGTGTAGTTCCAAATAATACGCCAATGCTGTAACTCAATGAATCCATCTTTAATTGTTGATTTTGTGCAGATGCAGTATTGATTAAAAAGCATCCACAGGTGAATAAAATAAAATGTTTTAACATGTTAATGATTGTTTTTAATGGTTGAAAAGTTTTTATGAAAAATTGGAATCGTCTCTATTCCTTTATAGAAATTAAATAAACCAAAATGTTCGTTTGGTGAATGAATGTTGTCTGAATCCAAGCCAAAACCCATGAGAACTGTTTTTAAGCCTAATATCCTTTCGAATAATGCTATAATAGGAATACTACCGCCGCCTCGGGTAGGAATCGGTTTTTTACCAAATGTCGTTTCTATGGCATCAGCAGCAGCTTGATAAGCGGCACTATTGGTTGGAGTAACAACTGGTTCCCCTCCATGAAGTTCGGTAACTTTTACCTTTACATATGGTGGAGCTATTTGCTCTATATATTTAGTAAATAATTGAGCCGTTTCGTGTGATTTTTGATTAGGAACCAAGCGCATTGAAATTTTGGCATAGGCTTTAGAAGGCAAAACTGTTTTTGCGCCTTCCCCAGTATATCCACCCCATATGCCATTTAGCTCCAGGGTTGGACGAATTCCAGTCCTTTCCAATGTAGTGAAATTTTTCTCACCCCAAACTTCATTGATTTCAAGATCTTTTTTATACTGATCTAAAACGAAAGGTGCTTTATTTAAATCAGTTCTTTCGGCTTCTGTAAGTTCTATTACACTATCATAGAACCCCGGAATGGTGATATGATTATTCTCGTCATGCATGCCTGAGATCATCTGAGCCAAAATAGTAATTGGATTAGCTACAGCTCCTCCATAAACTCCGGAATGCAAATCCCGATTAGGGCCAGTTACTTCTACTTCCATATATGCCAATCCCCTTAGTCCTGTTTCTATGGATGGGTTTTCCATACTAATCATGGATGTATCACTTACCAATACGATATCCGCTTTAAGTTTTTCTTTATTTTCTTCCAAAAAGCTTCCCAAATTAGAACTTCCTACCTCTTCTTCTCCCTCAATGATATACTTGACATTACAGCACAAGTTATTAGTAGCCAACATGGTTTCTAAAGCTTTAACATGCATGTAGACTTGACCTTTGTCATCACAAGCTCCTCTGGCGTAAATTTTATCATCCTTCACTACTGGTTCAAAAGGACCACTAGTCCATAAATCCAATGGATCAGGAGGCTGGACATCGTAATGTCCATAAGTCAGGATGGTCGGTAGGTTGGGATCTAATATTTTGTGTGCATATACTATGGGGTGACCCTTAGTTGGGCAAATTTCAGCATGGGTGCAGCCAGCCTTTAATAAAGCTGTTTTGACAGCCTCTGCACAGCGGGCCGTGTCCTCATTGTGTTTGGTATCCGCACTAACAGATGGAATCTTTAATAATTCAATGAGTTCATCTAGAAATCTTTGTTTGTTTGAATGGATATAGTCTATCATATGTTTTTGTGTATTTAGCAGGAAAAAAAATAACGAATTCAGGGGTATCCAGGCTTGGTACAATTGACCTCACAAGCTTGAAATCGCCGCAAAAATAATGTTTTGAACTAATATTATTTCAATTTATTATTAAATGAGGCGAACGATTGAGCGTATTGAATTATTGCCTTTGTCGATAATATATAATTGCATCTTTTAAACGGTTTTTAATATAGTCATACTATATGGGAATTGTTAAGGTTTTGAAAATCCTTTGATTTTGATTCAAAAGGATAATATCAAGCCCTCCAGTCTGAAGCATGGGGTAGGTAATGACTGGGATTGTAGGCTTTTATGTTAGTTAAATTTTGTATTTTTGCCGACCTTTTTCATCTATTTAGGGTAATTCATGCGGTTATTTATATTTTTATTGATTTGCTTTTGTTGTCAACGTGACAATTATGCCCATAATTGCATACAGTTAATAAGAGAGTTTAAGGATACTATACCGGATTTTAATAAGCTAGTTAATGCTAAAATTCTTGAAATTAATACCAGAATTCAGGATGGAAAAGATAAAATGGAATATATCGAAGAAGAAAAAAAAAGATATACTTCAGATCAAAAGGAAACTAGAAAACTAAACAAGCAAATAGAGCAATTGAAATCAGCAAATGATCAAGAACTTTCTCGATTAAATGATTTTAAATTATTGTTGACAGAAGTACATCAATTGCCTTATCAATCTATTGAAGATCAATTGAAATTTCAAAAAAATGCGCAACAAAGAATTAAAAAGCTGGATCATGCTGAATATAAAATTTCTAAAAAAGAGAATTTAAATATTCCCAGAAGTTTGAATGTTGATGTTTATGATTATTCAGAAGCTTTTCAATGCGAATTGGAAGCCAATCAGGATGGTTCTGTCTTTGCTACTAAATACATAAATCTTTTAAGTTATACAGATAGTAAATTGGAACGTTTTTTTAAAGACAAAGAATTTCTAACAATAGATGCCCGAATGCTCAAGTCCAGAAAAACGTACTATCTAGAAATGCGATTAATATTCACTTCCCCACAAGCATTAAAGATATATGGAAATATGGATTCAGGCAATCCCATTAAATTGAGTTTTTTAAATGATGAGTACATTTATTTAAATAGCAATGCCACTTCAAATGGTCAATTGGAAGCAAAATCTGGAAATACAATTTACAAAATTCAATGTGCGTTAAATAAGGAGCAAATTAAAAAATTGAAATCAAAAGATCTGAATAACATTACTTTCATTTGGGATGCTGGAATTGAAACATATGACATTTATCATATAGACGCTTTTCAAAAATTAATGGCATGCATCAGGAAAAAGAATTAACAACCCTTGGATTGCACTTACCTACTGATCCAAGGTGGGCTAATTTAGCTGCAATGTCCCTAGAAGAAATTTTGACGGATCATGCATTTTGTGAACAAAAAGCTGCAAGTGCAGGTATTAGTTTAATTCAATTGTTTCCTGACAAAAAGGAATTAGTGCAACAAGTTTCTGAAGTGGTTGCGGAGGAATGGGAACATTTCAAAATGGTTGTAAAAGAACTAGAGAATAGGAATTTGAAGCTTGGATTTCAAAGAAAAGATATTTATGTAACAGAGCTTTTGAAATTTGTTAAAAAGGGTGGAAGTCGCGATGAGCGTTTATTAGATTTGTTATTATTAAGTGCAGTCATTGAAGCTAGAAGTTGCGAAAGATTTAGATTGCTTTCACTCGAATTAAAAGAACAAAATCTAAGAGATTTCTATCATCAGTTTGTCATTTCTGAGGCGGGACATTATCGTTTATTTTTAAATTTAGCAGAACGCTACTTGGGTAAAGAAAAAACATGGAAGCGCTGGCAAGAATTTCTGGATTATGAAGCTCAAGTCATGGCAGACATTGGACTGCGTGCCGGTAGTATGCATTAATCCAGTGTATTTATGAAATTTATTGAAAATTGCCTGTTTTATTTATTGGCAACTATCGAATTTCCATATCTCCTTTTATCTCTTTTTTGACGATTCAGTCTGCGATCTATGGGTTTTCCTTGTTCGTCAACTTTTTTACGTGGGGGTCTTTGTACAGGTGCAGCTTTTACCGGATTATGAATTAATAAAGGAAAAGGATGATTTTCGATAACTGGAAGTTTTTTAGAAATTAATTTTTCAATATCTTTTAAAAAAGGTTTTTCTTCTGCGTCACAAAACGAATATGCCGTTCCTTTAGCTCCTGCTCTACCGGTTCTTCCAATTCTATGTACATAAGTTTCTGATATGTTAGGAATTTCATAATTGATTACATATTCTAAATCATCGACATCGATTCCTCTTGCAGCAATGTCTGTTGCAACTAACACTCTGGTTGTTTGAGCTTTGAAATTAGTTAATGCCCGTTGTCTGGCGTTTTGGGCTTTATTACCATGAATGGCTTCAGCTTTAATATTGTTCGTATGTAAAACTTTGACCACTTTGTCAGCACCATGTTTCGTTCTGGTGAAAACCAATACAGTCTTGATGTCTTTGTTTTTTAGTATTTCAATGAGCAGCTTATTTTTATTTCCTTTATCAACAAAATAAATAAATTGTTGAATGGTGTCAGCAGTTGAAGAAACCGGTGTGACTTCTATTTTTATAGGTTTATGTAATATGTTTGATGATAATTTAACAATTTCATCAGGCATGGTTGCAGAAAAAAACAAAGTTTGTCTTTTTTTAGGTACACTGGCTATGATTTTTTTTACATCGTTGATAAAACCCATATCTAACATACGGTCTGCTTCATCTAAGACTAAGATTTCTACATGTTGTAAGGTCAGATGTCCTTGATTCATTAGGTCTATAAGTCGTCCAGGAGTAGCTATTAAAATATCAACTCCATTTCTCAATGCTTCTGTTTGTTGGCCCTGATTAACACCGCCAAATATTACAGTACTTCTTAATGGCAAATGTCTGCCATATGATTTGAAACTTTCATTGATCTGTATCGCCAATTCACGAGTTGGAGTAATGATAAGGCTTCTGATGGAACGTTTTTTTAAATTATGGGGAGATTGACTTAACAACTGTAAAATCGGTATAGCAAATGCTGCAGTTTTACCGGTTCCTGTTTGGGCACATGCCAATAAATCGGTGCCTTGAAGTCCAATTGGAATAGCTTTTAATTGAATGGGTGTTGGAATCGAGTAGCCTTCTTCTTCTAATGATTTAAGAATAGGATCAATGATGTGTAGATCTTGAAATTGCATGTAAATAAAAAATAATTTTGAAAATAATAGAAATGAATGGGTAGGTTCTTTTAGAAATATGATGCAAGGTAGTCATTTAATTGAGCATTTTTTTCTAAATTTTTCTGGATAGGCAAATAAGTTGTTAAATTATCGTAAATGGAGCATTTAATTTTGACATTTATTTGAATTCATCCTTTTAAATGGTAAATCGGATCAATTGTTTTAGATAAATATCAAAATTTATTCTAAATGTTAGTGGTTGTTTAATTTAATCCAACGATCAAGGATTTTGAGTATTGTTAATGTGCAATTTTTGATTTTATATTGGAAATTGAGGTATTATCATTGAGCCATTTTTATTTTATTACATTTTGCTATTTCTTTTCCATTTCCATGGTTATTTGTAGTGTTTGAATAGTATTATAAAGTAAAACAATATGAATGGAGGTGCAAAATAGTCTTTTGTCTCATGCACATATTTTACACTTATAAGTCAATAATTATAGTGAACTTTGCGCGCTTAATCCAACATCTTTTAAAGAATGTCATATGAATCATAAAACCTTAACTAAAGCCTTCTCATTGATTGCAACAGCTAAGGCAATGACTGAAATATATGAAGCGAATTTTAAGTTTGCTTCAAAATATGTTCATGCTACATCAAGAGGTCATGAAGCAGTTCAGATTGCAATGGGTCTCCAACTTTTACCACAGGATTATTTGTCAGCATATTATAGGGACGATAGCCTTTTGCTTGCTATAGGAATGAAGCCCTATGATCTGATGTTGCAACTTATGGCCAAGCGGGATGATCCATTTTCAGGCGGGAGAACTTATTACAGTCATCCAAGTCTGAGAGATACAGACAAGCCAAAAATTCCGCACCAATCTTCTGCAACAGGTATGCAAGCTATCCCTACTACTGGAATTGCCATGGGAATTCAGTATAAGGAGTTGATGAATTTTGAAACTGTTCAAGATCTCAAGCCAATCGTTGTATGTTCACTAGGAGATGCATCCATTACAGAAGGTGAGGTCGCTGAAGCATTTCATATGGCTTCATTGAAGCAATTGCCAATTCTTTATTTAGTTCAAGATAACGACTGGGATATTTCCGCTCATAGTAGTGAAATTCGTAGTGGAAATGCAATCGATTATATCAAGGGTTTTCCAGGTATTGAAAGTGCATCTATTGATGGAACTGATTTCGAATTATCATACCAAACCATAGAGCATATTATCAATAAAATGAGGAAAGATCGGAAACCTTTTCTTCTTCATGCAAAAGTTCCTTTATTGAATCATCACACATCAGGTGTAAGAAAGGAATGGTACAGAGATGATTTGGAAAGTCAAATGCAACGTGATCCATATGAAAAATTAATAAGTTTACTTGCTAAAAATAATATTTCAAATGATCATATTTTAAGTATAGAATCTGATGCGAATAAATTAGTTGAACTTGATTTTGATCGAGCCCGAAATGCTGAAGATCCAAGACCTGAGGATTTGTATACTCATGATTTTGCTCCAACCCACATTGTTGAAGAAAGTGGAATAAGGCATCCGGATACTTCTGAAGAGAAAGTTATGGTTGATTGTGCTTTATTTGCTGTTGAAGAATTGATGAGAAAACATCCTGAATGTATTTTTTATGGCCAGGATGTTGGGAAGCGATTGGGTGGAGTATTTAGAGAGGCAGCAACCTTGGCTCAAAAATTTGGCGATCATAGGGTATTCAACACACCCATCCAGGAAGCTTTCATTGTGGGTAGTACGGTTGGTATGTCTGCTGTGGGTTTAAAACCGATTGTAGAGGTACAGTTTGCAGATTATATTTGGCCGGGATTGAACCAATTGTTTACTGAGGTTGCTCGCTCATGTTATCTTACGAATGGGAAATATCCTGTGAGTATGATATTAAGAGTGCCGATAGGTGCTTATGGAAGTGGAGGACCTTATCATTCATCCAGTGTCGAATCCGTAGTTTGTAATATCAAAGGAATTAAAGTAGTCTATCCATCAAATGGTGCTGATCTTAAAGGATTGATGAAAGCAGCATATTATGACCCTAATCCGGTCGTAGTTTTCGAACATAAGGGTTTGTATTGGAGCAAAGTACCTGGAACTGAAGCTGCGAAAGTAGTTATGCCTGATGAAGATTATATAGTGCCATTGGGAAGTGCTAAAGTGGTGTTAGAAGCTACTGATAAAGAAGCATCTAGTTTATGTATTATTACTTACGGTATGGGTGTGCATTGGGCATTGAATGCATCTAAATCATATGTCGGGAGAATTACTATTGTAGATCTAAGGACCTTAGTGCCTTTAGATAGGAATACCATTTTTAATGAGGTAAAGAAATTGGGAAGATGCCTCGTTGTTACTGAAGAAACCATTGATAATAGTTTCGCATTGGCTCTAGCCGGATTGATTAGCGAACATTGTTTTGAATATTTGGATGCTCCTGTTAAAACCATTGGATCAAAGAATTTACCAGCCATTCCTTTGAATAGCATTTTAGAACAAGAGATGATTTTGAATGTTGATAAAGTGAAGTTGAGTATTGAAGAATTATTAAATTATTAGTACCATGGATCTAAACTCCATTTTTCACCTGATTCAAGAATCCTATATTGGTTATTGGAATTACCTAAAAAACGAAATATTATTTTCATACGAATACAAGCCTTGGTATGAAAATTATTTTTATGGCTTGGTGTTGCTTTCTTTATTTACATGGTTATTAGAGATTATTTTTCCTTGGCGCAAAAATCAGGCTTTATTTCGCAAAGATTTTTGGTTGGATTTATTTTATGTTTTTTTTAATTTTTTCCTTTTTTCATTAGTGTTATATAATGCATTATCCAATGTCGGTGTTGAACTTTGGAATCAAGTTTTACATGCATTCGGTTTGACTAATATGGTTGCAGTACAATTGTATGAATTTCCAAAATGGGTTCAGTATGTCATTATTTTTATCATTGCTGATTTTATACAATGGAATGTTCATCGTATGTTACATAGAGTTCCCTGGATGTGGAAATTTCACAAAGTACACCACAGTGTTGAAGAAATGGGATTTGCTGCTCATCTGAGATTTCACTGGATGGAAACCATAATATATAAAACCTGTCAATACATTCCATTGGCGATGATCGGTGTCAGTATTGAAGATTTCTTTATAGTCCATATGATCGCTTTGAGTATTGGTCATTTGAATCATGCTAATTTGAATCTAACTTATGGGCCCTTCAAATATTTACTCAATAATCCAGTTATGCATTTATGGCATCATGCCAAACAATTACCTGCCGGAACCTATGGTGTAAATTATGGCATAAGTTTAAGTTTATGGGATTATTTATTCAAGACGAACTATATACCAAAACGAAATGCAGATGTTGTATTGGGTTTTGATGAAATTGAAAAATATCCAACAAGCTTTTGGGAACAGATGAAGCATCCTTTTTTTAAAGAGAAATAAAATTTATAATATTTATTGAAATTTCGGTAAAGCATACAATTTAATTCTAAGAAATAATTTGTCAAATTAAAAATGCATATAGGATGAACCCTTCAAATGAACAAATCATTGCATCTTTTTACAATGCTTTCGCTGTTGGTGATGCAGAAACTATGGCATCTTTATACCACGATCAAGTTACATTTAGTGATCCGGCATTTGGAACATTGCAAGGGGAAGAAGTTCGAAATATGTGGCGGATGTTACTGAGTCGCAATAAGAGTGGTATCCATATTCAATATACTGATGTAAAAGCAAACGAAACTTCAGGTTCCGTGAATTGGCAAGCTAGCTATATGTTTGGGAATCCTCCTCGAAAAATAATCAATAAAATTCAAGCATCATTTAAGTTTAAGGATGGATTGATTCTTGAACATCACGATGTTTTTAATTTATGGACATGGACCCAACAGGCATTTGGATTGCCTGGATATTTATTGGGTTGGACGCCTATGATGAAGAATAAAATAAGAACGCAAACGAGATCTTTACTCCAAAAATTCACGGAACAACGTAATGCTCACGGAAATTAATGGTAAATATTTTATTCCAATAACATATTACAACCTCTGATTTCTTCATCATCTAATCTTCCTAATATTTGAAATTGGGATGCATTTAACTTTATACCCAGGTCTCCGGTTTGGAGAAAAGAGCAAGTGTGAAGATTCCCCAGATCTATGATATTGACTCGTCCACGTTTATTAGCATTCATAATTTCTTTGTGATCATCCGGAGCAGAAATGATGACATCCATAGTTGTTGATCGATTATAATGTATTCCGTTTGGACTATATGCCTGAGACATCATTTCTGTCATGCCATATTCTGAAAATATCTTGGAGCTTGGAAATGATTTATTCAAGGTTTCAATAATTTCAATTTTTGTAAATTGTCGTTTCGAAGACTTAAGACCTCCGGTCTCTATGATGATTAAATTTGGAGCATTTAGTACATATTGTTTTGCAAAGTCATATAATGCAAAGCTTACACCAAAAAGTATGACTTGCTGTTGAGATTGAACCGCATGTGTCAAATCAACAAAGAGTTTTTGAAAATCATCTTTATAAAAAGAGTTACCGGCATTTTGTTTACTTTTCTTCATAAGCAGATGGATCATACAAATTAATGAAGAATTCGGATTGTCTACATATCCGGGCAGCAAGCCAAAGAACTGATAGTTTGATGAATGATTAAAAGCTTCATTAAAATCTTTTAAAATGACGTTTTCATACCAAGCAAGTGATTTTACCAAATGCTTAGACTTGAGCATTCCTGTTGTTCCAGAGGAATAAAAAGTATCTTCTTCTTTCCAATTACCACTTGTAATCCTGTGATATTTGTAACATGAGACCGGAAGAAAAGGGATTTGTGAAATAGTATTAATGTCCGCAACTTTTATTTTTAATAATTGCAAGTATTTATGGAAGATTAGATTTTCTCTAGCTTGAAAACGGAATACTTCTAGTGCAAGATCTTCAAATGTATTTGGATTCACTTGCATTACTTTTTTTTCAAGTATGCTAAACACAATAATTTATCGTTTTAAAAAATAAAACAGAAATAACAATATAAAAATTAAAATAAATACACCGATGATTCCAATCCAACCAATAAATGATTTTGAATCCGTTTCACTATTTGTGGGAGCATGTTCTTGATATGCTGCTTGATTTGTTTCTTTATCAGTTTGGTATAATAGTTTTAATTGATCTACTTGTTTTTTTATTTCAGCATCATTCTTGATCCAGGATTCTACAAAGATAATTTCTTCAGGTGTACAATCTTGGAGTACATATTTGAGTAATACTGCTTTGTTGGGACCAGTTGCCATGACTAATAGTTGAATGTTCCCATAAATGATTCAATCTGGATATCTTCGTTTTCAGAGGATTCTACATGTCCAATTATTTTTGCATCCAAATTAAATTTGGCTGCAATGTCAGTCATTTGAATAGCTGTTTTTTCGTCAGTGTATATTTCCAATCGATGTCCCATGTTATAAACTTGATACATTTCATGATCTGAGCATAAAGTACATTCTCGAATTAACTCAAAGACGGGTGGTAATTCAAATAGAGTATTTTTTATAATTTTTACTTTATTAATGAATTTTTTCACTTTGGTTTGAGCGCCCCCGGTGCAATGTATAATTCCCTGAATTTGCGATCGGTGTTGATCTATAATTTCTTTTAGAATGGGTAAATAGGTACGAGTAGGGGATAAGAGAAGATCACCTACGATATAATTTTTGTCTTTGTGTAGATATTGATCTGTTAGTCTATATCGCCCTGTATATTTATATTCGTCTAAAGTTTCAGGGGAACATGATTCCGGATAATGTTGAAGATAGTGTTTATTAAGTACATCATGTCTTGCGGCCGTTAGTCCATTGGAGCCGATACCGCTATTGTATTTGTTTTCATAAGTTGTTTGGCCAAAAGATGCGAAACCTACAATAACCGATCCGGGCTTGATATTGATTGGAATAACTTTTTCTTGAGGCATTCTTGAAAAAGCTGTAATGCCAACATCAATAGTTCTTACTATATCTCCAACATCTGCAGTCTCTCCACCACCTGAGATTATAGAAATACCATACGAGGTTAATTGTTGTAGAATATCATTACTTGAAGCGATCAGTGTTTTTATTATTTCTTTAGGTATGAGATGTTTGTTTCTACCAATTGTTGATGAGATAACAATATCAGTGTAAGCGCCTACGCAGGCCATATCATCTATATTCATGACCAATGCATCCTGAGCAATATTTTTCCAGACGGATAGGTCGCCCGTTTCTTTCCAATACAAATAAGCCAGACTGGTTTTGGATCCAGCTGTATCCGCATGAATAATATTGCAATACGAAGAATCTTTGGCAACTAAATCAGGTAAAATTTTACAAAATGCATTTGGAAAGAGGCCTTTGTCAAGTTCTTTTATAGCATCGTGAATTTCATCTTTCGATGCGGACACACCCAGTGAATCATAGCGATTTATCATTAATTGAAAAGCTTTGGCTGGGACAAAAGTATCATTATTAAGGCAATTCAAATGGTAAAAAATAGGATTTAGTGTTTTGAATTTTGAATTTCTGGCACAGCATTTGCAAATAGTAATTTATCCTGTAGAAAACAAAACCGAATACTAAAAGTATCTGTTAAAACCAAACTATTGAAAATCCTGTCTTATTCGTAAGATGGGATTTTTTTTTAAAGTGCTATCTGCTGAGAAATATGTTTTTCCATTTTTTGATGTGCTATTCCAACTTCAACAAATGGAGCTCCTGCAGCCAAATAATTCATTGAAAGATAAAATGGAACTGCAGTGTCTCTGGCATGTAATTCTATGTTCTTAAATCCTTGAATTAGAGCCCAATGTTCTGCTTGGCTTACTAATATTTTGCCTAAACCCTGACCTTGAACGTCTTGATCTACAACCACTTGCCGCATTTTTAAGGTATGTTCATCAATAGCTTTAAAAGTAAGGCAGGCTTTTAAGAACTGATTTTGATCGTAAAGTCCAAAATGGTAAGAGTCCCATTCTTCAATAATTTGTTCTTCAGTATAATCCAAACCTAAAGGGGCTCTTAAAATTCGATATCTTAATCGCAGACTATCATCATATTCCGGAGACGCATATTCTATTTGACAAAATGCAAGAGTTGTACTTTTCATAAGAAGACTTCATTACTATAAAGCATTGCTTTTTCAAATTGATTCATGTTGATTCCTGTATCAGCACCTAATTCGTTGAAAAATGAAATTAAGTGTTCAGTAGGCATATTTCCTGTCAAATCATCCTTGGCCATAGGGCAACCGCCATACCCCTTAATAGCGCCATCGTATCTAATACATCCAGCTTTGTAGGCGGCTTCAATTTTTTCTTGCCATAGAGAAGGAACAGTATGCAAATGGGCTCCAAATTCAATTTGCGGATAAGCTGGAATGAGGTGAGAAAATAAATAATGAATACTTTCAGGTGTTGCTATTCCGATAGTATCTGATAAAGCTATGATATTACAGCCAATGGGAATCAATTGATCAGCCCAATAGGACACTATTTCTGCATTCCATGGATCGCCATAAGGATTTCCAAAAGCCATAGAAAGATAGACAATCAGTTTCTTGTCTGACTTTACAGCAATATCCTGAATATGTTTAACGGTTTCAAAAGACTCTTCAATAGAACTATTGGTATTGCGCACTTGAAAGGTTTCTGATACGCTAAATGGGTAACCTAAATAAGAAATGGTATCATATTTTGAGGCTTCTATAGCTCCTCGAAGATTGGCTATAATGGCTAGAAGCGATGTTGGGCGTTTGTTCAAATTTAATTTTTGAATGAGCTCATGAGTATCCCGCATTTGGGGAATAGCCTTAGGTGAAACAAAGCTTCCAAAGTCTATGGTATCAAACCCAACATTCAGCAATTGGTCTAAATACTTAAGTTTAATACTGGTATCAATAAAACGATGGATGCCTTGCATGGCATCTCTTGGGCACTCTATGATTTTAATTTTGGGAATCATATATGGAATCCTAAAGGTAGGGCGTTATTCTTTTAAGTAGATGGCAATATTAAAGTAATTTTGCACAAAAGAATAATATGGATAAGCGAGCTGCAGGTTTATTATTGGGTTTTTTGTTGTTTGTCATTTCTTTATTGTCGATTATACTGAGCCTGGTGGGTGTTTCTTTGACCTTTTTAAAGCCTTTGGATGATTTGGGATTTCTCTTTTCGACAACAGTTAAGGGTCTGATGCTGTTTGGAGGTATCATTTTGGTATATATTTTGCAAACAAATAATAAAAATTATTAATATTTTAAATGGGATATCATAATAATTCGAGCTTTTTATACGTACTTTGACTAATAATTCATTTGACTGATGAGACCAATTTCATTTAGCTATCACTTAACAGAGCAAAGAAACAGCATAAAGGCCAAAATTTATTCGGCAATTATCATATCACTATTACTGTTACTTGTCTTTTTTTACAAATTTGACATTGTCGTTCCCGAAGATCTTGAGGCACCACCTTACCTGAGTTTGATTGAGTTCATACCTCAGGAAAGCATCAAAAAATATGAAAATGCAGGTGGTAGTAAAGGACAAGAGGGATTGGAAACTTTAGAGGGTGGATCCCAGGGCAATGCGGAACAGACACCAGAACCTGAATCAGAACCTGTTGCTGAAAAGAAAGTAGAAACCACGCCTGTTGAAAAAATTCCTTCTTCACCAGCATCAACCCCAATTCTAACCAATTCTGAACCCGATATCGTAAAATTACCATCACCACCAAAAATAAATCCTACAACAAAACCAACTTCGCCAAGTACAACTACAACGAGTGTCCCTGAAACAAAATCTACTCCAACCCCATCTACAACCACAACTCATACTTCATCCGGTGATGATGACCATCCAGGATCTGGAGGTTCAGGTACTGGATCTGGAGCGGGTCAAGGTGCTGGAGATGCGAACACAGGTGCTGGAGATGGCGCAGGTGGCGGATCTGGAACAGGAGGAGGCGGCGGAACAGGAGGAGGAGCAGGTGCTGGAACTGGAGCTGGTACAGGAGAAGGAACTGGGGTAGACTTTGAAGCTATCGGGGTCTTAAAAAGAGCTAGGATATACTCTCCAGACTTAAAAAAATTAGCTAGTGCTACCCAACAAAAAGTAGTGTTTAATATTTGTATCAATCGTGAGGGAGATATAACTTATAATGGATTCAATTCTAAATTATCTTCAACCAAGGAGATCAAGTTTGTTCGCGAGGCCATGGGACTCATGAAGCAATTCAAATTCAAGCCTAATCCAAGTGCAGCTAGAAAAGAATGTGGTACTGTAACTATTGCATCAGGTGGAGTCTTGCAAAAATTAAAATAGAAATGGTTTAGCAATACAAAATTGAATTTGTGATTTGCTTTTTTTAAGTTAATCCAGATATATTTAGTGTTTCTTGTGTTTGGCTTTGTACAGATTATTTTTTCTTTCCAGAAATGTCTAAAATTTTCTTCGGGCCAGAATTGTTCTATTTGATTTTTTAAACCTTATGTTCCTGCCAGTTTATGGGTGAAGTCATTTTTTATAAAAAATAAAGTTTCATTTTTTAAACTTGTCTGATGACTTACCCTATTAAGTGCAATAAGTATGTATTTTTTCCAACTTATATCTTCGATTTCCAACTTTCAACTTTAGTAATGTTGCCAAAGTAGATAAGTCAGGAATAAATATTAATATTAAAAAGGAGTATCATAATAATTCGACATATTTATACGTACTTTGAGTAATAAATTAATTAATAGATGAGAACAATATCATTTAGCTATTATTTAACCGAACAAAGAAATAGCATTAAATCCAAAATTTATTCAGCGATTATCATAACTTTATTGCTGCTACTCGTCGTTTACTACAAATTTGAAATTGCAGTTCCTGAAAACCCTGAATCACCACCATACCTGAGTTTGGTAGAATTTATTCCACGAGAAAGTATTAAAAAATATGAAAACGCTAGTGGAAGTAAAGGGCAGGAAGGTTTGGAAACTAAAGCAGGGGGATCATTGGGAAATGGAGATCAATCACATCAATCAGAAGAAATCGCTGATAATAAAGTTGAACCTGTTCAAGTAGAAAAAATTCCTTCTTCACTAGCGGCTACACCTATTCTTACGAATTCTGAACCAGATGTCGTGAAATTACCATCACCACCAAAAATAAATTTTACAACAAGACAAAATACAACAAGTACTAGTTTTCAAGAAGCTAAATCTACGCCTACCTCCTCTACCTCGACAACATATACGTCATCCGAAGATAATGACCAACCAGGATCTGGAGGATCTGGTATAGGAACAGGAGCAGGTCAGGGTGCAGGAAACACGAATATAGGTGCAACAGGGGGATTAGGAATTGGCGGTGGTGGAGGAACAGGAGGAGGTGAAAGTGCAGGCACAGGTGCTGACGAAGGAATTGGAGTAAACCAAGAAGAAATAGGTGATTTAAAAAGAGCTAGAATATATTCACCTGACCTAAAAAAATTAGCCAGTGCCACTCAACAGAAAGTTGTATTTCTTGTTTGTATCAACCGTGAGGGCGAAATCACATACCAATCATTCAATTCAGCAAAGTCCACTACAAAAGAGATAAAGTTTGTGCGCGAAGCCAGTGAACTTATGAAGCAATTTAAATTTAAGCCTAATCCGAATGCCACCAAGAAAGAATGTGGCAACGTAACGATTGAATCCGGTGGGGTGCAACAAAGATTAAATTAGAAATTAATATGCGATTCAAATTTGAGTTTTAGGATTTTGCTTTGGTAAGGTTACTCTGGATAAATTAGATACTTCATTCGTTTAGCTTTATATTGATTTAATTTTTCCCGCCATGATTGTCTGATTTTTTCTTCAGACCAGTTTTCTTCTATTTGATTTTTTAAATCTTGTGTTCCGGCAAGTTTATGGATGAAATTATTTTTTAGAAAAAACAATGACCCTCCTTTTAAACATTGCTTAGCATTCAATATAGGTTTTAGGTTTATTTTTTTTGATTGATAGCATGATGTTATTGAAGTGGTTGTCAAACTAAATCCTATACAAGAAATTCCATTGAATGGTGGATCTTTGGCACCTATATTTTCTTTGGGAGTAAATGCAGTGTCTCCCTTAGTAAATTCTGGATGTCCATATAATTGAAAGGGATATGGTGTCCCTCGTCCTAAACTTACCGTAGTTCCTTCCAATAGACAAAGACTTGGGTACAAAAGTATTGATAATTGATTCGGTAAATTCGGTGATGGGGCTATGGGTAATATATAATGAGAACTATGGCTGTAGTTTTGACATTGAATGACTTTTAACTTTAGTGATTTAGCCTTGTTTATCCATTCTTCTCCTTGAATCATTTTACTTAATTCCCCAATCGTTAGTCCATATACTATTGGTATTGGGTGCATCCCAATAAAGGATCTGAATTGAGTATCTAACACCGGGCCATCGATATAAAATCCATTTGGGTTTGGTCGGTCTAAGACCAATATTTCCATATTGTTTTCAGCACAAGATTCAAGGATATAATGTAATGTGCTGATGTAAGTGTAAAACCTAACACCAACATCCTGGATATCAAATATAATGAGGTCTAAACCTTCAAGGTCTGTAGATTTTGGTTTTTTGTTTTTTCCATATAATGAAATGAGCGGTAAACCCGTTTTTTGATCGGTAGAATTAGATATAGTAGCACCATTGGAATCGGTTCCCCTGAAGCCATGTTCTGGTATAAATATTTTCTTAACATCTACTCCTAAATGAAGCAAACTATCTAATAATGAAGTATTGCCAATCATGGAAGTTTGATTAATCACCAATCCGACACGCTTGCGTTGAAGGAGGGGTAAATATTCCTTGATTTGATAAGCCCCGGGTAAAATAGTAGTGTCTTTTATTGAAAAACTTGCATTATCAGAAGGAATAGTAGACACTGTATTAACTTTGGGCGAACAACCATAAAATGGTGGTAAAACAAGCAATTGGAGTAAAGGGATGAGCATTATTTTATAGATCATGACACGATTTGCAATTATAGATATTGAGACAACTGGCATTCAGTTTAAACAGGGCAAAATTACTGAAATTGCAATTCTAATTTATCAAAATGGTCAAATAGTAGATCAGTTTGAGAGTTTAATCAATCCGGAAACTTCAATTCCATTTGAAATTACCCGAATTACAGGGATCACCAATGAGATGGTGGAACAAGCACCTAAATTTTATGAAGTTGCAAAAAAAATTCTTGAAATAACACATGACGCTATTTTTGTAGCTCATAATGTTCAATTCGATTATTCTTTTGTCAAAGAAGAATTTAGTGCATTGGGATATTCATTTTCAAGAAAAAAACTGTGCACGGTTCAATTGAGCCGCAAACATTTTCCAGGATTAAAATCTTATGCTTTAGGCAATTTAATTAAGCATTTCAATATTGAAGTTACAGATCGCCACAGGGCATACCAGGATGCAATGGCCACTAGTAAATTATTTCATTTAATCTTGCACGCCAATGATCATGCGACAGATTTTATGAATCAATTGGTGAGTAATGTTAAAGATGCAAAATTGCCTGGAAGTCTGAAGCGGGAAGATGTAGATGCTATACCGGATGAAGTGGGGGTGTACTACATGTGCAATGAAGCAGGTGACTATGTTTACATTGGAAAAAGTATCAATATTCGAGAGCGAATTTATCAGCATTTTAGTGAGACCGGATATAAAGTGTCCAAAATGTTACGGCAAGTGCATCGTATAGAATATACGTTAACTGGAAGTGAATTAATGGCGCAATTATTAGAATCCAGTGAAATAAAAAAATACGGCCCGGAGATCAATCGCGCCCAAAGATCAAGTAAGGATCAGTATGCAATGTATAGAACACTGAATGATTTAGGGTATTTTCAATATCTTATTAAACACAAAGAGTGGCTGGATGAAAAAGCTGACGTTGTACAATTGTTTTCAAGTCAAAAAAAAGCTTCTGAATATTTAGATTATCTTATTCATGAATATCATCTATGTGAACAGGTTAATTCATTGAAAAAAAATGAACAATTGCCATGTTATCGATACCAGATTGGAATTTGTTTGGGTGCCTGTGCCGGACAAGAGACAAAGGAATCGTATAATGAAAGATTTGAAATCATGCACCAAAAAATCAACCGATTTTTTCAACGCAATTTTATTTTATATGATAAAGGACGCAGTGAATCCGAAGTGTCTGTATTTGTTATTGAAAACGGATTTTGTAATGCAATTGGATATTTAGATAAAGATATTTCTTATGAACAACCTGAAGTATTAAAAGAATCGCTTAAATCGTTCCGTGGTAATATAGAGACGAATGGAATTATCAATCAATATATAAAAAAGCATCCCAGTCTCAAGAAGATTTATTTTTAATGAGCCTGAAATATCATTTGAGATGCATTGATGGCTCCTGATGATTTTATAAAGTATATTTTTGAATGCTTTGGAAAGTCTCGAATCTGAATATAATTCCAATACTTCAAAATTGGAAAGTTCAATCTTTGATAGACCAATTGACCCAACACATTTGTAATTTCAATATCAATGAATCCATTCTTTTCAGAATATAGTTCAAGATTCATTGCATCTATTACTGGATTTGGGTAAACCACAAATGGAGTAGCGGATTTTTTTGGTTTTGTGATTAATTTTATTTTGAGATCTGAATTCATATTGATGTCCAATGGATACTGATAACTTATCAGGGTGTCATTAATTTCCCAATGATCAAATTCAAAACGATTTGAAGCATCAACTTCTATTGTTATCGGATTGCCATCAAAATAAATTCCTTCCCATGGGAAATGATTTAATTTCAATGAGTTTAAGAGGATTTCAATGTGATCCTGTGGATTAGCATCTAGGGTTATCCGGGCTAGTTTATTTAATTTAAATTCATTCAATATTCCTGTTCGTTGGATCTTAGGTTTATCTTCGATATAGGGTTTTATAGATTGTTCTATTTCAGATTTCCATTGATTGATGTTCCCTGTTGGCCACTTATTAAAATGATCTTGTAGATATGGCAATTCCAATTGAGTGATATAATCTATTTTGGAATTGACTTGATCAGGCAATAAAGTGGTATTTATTAGATCAGCATATCTGTTTATAAAATATTTTTTAAACTCGGGATTGGTCAATAATTTTTTTAAGATTTGTACATGAATATTTTCTGAATACTTATCAGCATTTAATAATAACTGAAGGTAATCCTGTTCTGGTGCAGTCCAACCATAAGCGTGTAATGAAGCGTCTAGGTCAAACATGACGTATCGCCATTTTCCGCTTGTTCTAGGTTTCCAGTATTTGATATTATTATTAGGCCAATCAGCATTATTAAAATAAGTTTCCAGGATGGTATAATCGCAAAAACTAAGGACATCGAATTGGGATTTGACGTAATCATAGGTCTCGGATTGAGTAAGGTCATTGGACATGATGTAAGAATGTAATGCATTAAATGCAAGACTGTCTCCAGAAATAATTGCATTATGCTCTTCAAGAAAATCGCAGCAGCCTTCATCTAACTTATAATTGGATAACAAATAGGTATTATCAATTTTTTCTCTCAACTCGTGTATTCCCCAGAATTCACCATTAATGTATACCAGCACAGGTTGAAACCCATTCATGTCAATGTTCAAACCAGCATCGAGTCCAATGGTGTGAACCAATCCATCTCGCATCATACCATGATTAAAATCACTGCCGAAATTTCTCAACACCAAATGTTTAAATGCAGTAGCAGGTTTGTTTCTAAAAAAAGAATAATCTAGATATTTTATGTCATTATCGGGTATATCCAGAATTCGCAAGGCTTTCATAGGTTGAGTTCTGGTAGCTTTTCCACCATGAATCTCAGTATTAAAATCACCTTCAATTGTTAATGCATTTGAGCTATCAAAAAAATAAACATGCATGGGGCGTGTCCAGTTTTGCCAAAAATTCGCACCATAATATGGATATTCCGTTGAAGCATTCGGGCCATTGACATAAATGCCTATGGAATCACTAAATAAATCTTTTGGATCGATGATGATAGAAATTACAGGCAAATGTTTCTGCTCACTAATAAAATACGAATGAAAACTTGGCTTAGACCAGCTTTGATTTTTATATTTTATAATTAATGTTAACACACTTGTTTTTGATACGTGGATATTTTCATGGTACACATTGGAAAGTAGATTTGGAATAGTGCCATCAGTGGTATAAAAAATGGAGTCTTGAATTGAATGTTCTACTATGCTCAATATCAATGGATGGTCATAGAATCCTGAAGGGTAGTTTAAGTTAATTTTACTCACAGAACACGAAGGATTTTGGTCGCTGTATTCATTGGTATTACCTGGAGATACGGTTCGAAAACAGCTTGTAATATTAGGATTGTCTGATGCATTGCCGTAAGATTGATTCTCCGGAATTTCAGGAAATGGAAATGTTTGTACTAAAGATTGGTTCTTGGTCAGATAAAGCGTCTCTCCGGTAGAACTCAGTTTAAAATTGGTATGAAATAGGATGTTAGTATTGTTTTTTGAATCCGCATAGAGGATAATAAACGATTTTGATTTAAGTATGGTTTGATTTGGAAAATTCCATTTATATAAATCATTTTTATCATCAGAAACATAATATTCCTGTAAGTCTATTTCATCATTTCCAGCGTTATGAAGTTCAATCCAATCGGAGTATTCACCATTTTCATCTTTTAAATTATTCGAATTTTTTGAGCAGACCTCATTAATATAAAGTTGACCAGGTAATTCTTGGATTAGGTTAAAGAATATGATCGTTAAGACTAAAATCAATCTCATAGTATTATATTTGAATGGTGAATTGAGGATATTTTTAACTCATTGTTAGCATGTATTTATCTTGTTTGAATTGAATATCACCCTTTATGAAGACAATACAACAAAATGAAACAAAAATGCAGTTAAAAGTTAAATTGCCTTGATCATTGTATTTGTGCATTATCTCCGGTTTAATAAAAATCCAAAAATCTAAACTTATATAATTTACCTAATTCATTGGAATCAATTTGATTATTCCGGATTTGCCAGATTCTGAAATAACTTTAACAAGAAGTATTTGAGAATTTAAATTGTCCTTTTTAATTAATAAGGTACTATTATTTGAATATAATTTAGATAAAAGTTTCCCGTCTAAATTATAAACCCAAATGGTTTTGTTTTCATTTTCGATTTGCTTGGGAAAAACAATGGTTGTTGATTCCATGAATGGATTGGGAACAGCCGTTAAAAATATTTTATTATCTATATCATTCGATTGAGTAGAAATTAAAAGTTTTAAGTTTACTGTATTGGTTAAAACGGGTTCATTGAAATCAAAATAAATGGAAGCTGTGTTTTTAATAATCGAATTGGCTGGAAGGTTATTCTTCTGTTGGATTTGGTACTTGATAAATCCATGAGAACCCATTTCATGAATATTACTGTCCGGTAAAAATATATTTCTAAATGAAAAAGTGAGTTGACCATTCTTATCCAAATCATATGTATAGCGATGACTTGAAGAAGTTATTTTAAAACTTTTCCAATCAAGATTTGGATCTAATTGGTCTTTAATAGTTACGTTGAATGCTGTATCAGTTCCTGTGTTTTGAAATCTAATTAAATATTCTAAAACAGAATTAGGCGTGGTAAAGTCAGTTAACGTTTGACCTTTAACAAATGCTTGTTTGTCATTGGGGTCATAAGACCCCCTGTTTTGTTGGCAGAAGGTATTTTTAATGGTATTCTGCTGAAGGGATTCACAGTTTTTAGTTTCTTGAAGAGTAGCATTAATGCAATGTGTTTGGCCTAATCTGGAATTACAAGCAATGGTAAAGATTAATTCAATCTGAACTTCGCCATTTGATGTTATTTTGGGAATAATAAATTGAATATTATTATTCACTTTGGAAGAAATGGGTATAGATGATCTTATATTTTCCCAAAACGGATCAACTTCAATGTCCAGGATTTGGTTGATTGCATCTATTGTTCCAGAATTTTTAATGGTTATAATTAGGGAATTATTATCAAAGCATCTTCGGTACCTTCCTGCGGCAATATCGAGATTTAGAATAGTGCATAAGGCTTTAGGTCTAATCAGTAATTCACTGAGCAGAAGTTTTTCATTTGCTCTAACTGTAAAGCTTGAGGGGAAATTACATTCTTCCCATAAATTTATATTTTCATTTAGTTTTATATTATACGTTCCACTGTCTAAGCCAATATGAAATTGGCCACGTTCATTAGAACGGGTACTCCATTCATCTGCTGTTTGGGTATTGATGAATTTTAAGGACATTGAAGATACAGTATCCAAATTATTGTTGAGTTGACAATTATTGTCTACATCTTTATACGTGCTTGAATAACAAACGGCATTAGTTAATAATCTTTGTCTTCTGCTTTTAAAAACGCCACTGTTATCTCCAGTTAAATAAATGTAACCATCTTCACTTCTTTGGCCATAAAACAAAGAATTCCTGTTTCTATCTGGTATTTCTGATGTTGATATTTCCAAAGAATTATTATTAAAAATATTAAAAATAAAAACCTTCTTGTCTTTTAATCTAATCAAATAGTCTTCTAAGTCAGGTTTGTAATAGCTATCAACTATTCTGAATTTTGTATTGCCAAAATCAAAACTATAAAAAGCATTTTGACCTTCATTCCAATATAGCACATTATTATTGGATAAACTAACTTGATTTATATTCGAATTTGGTGAGGTAGTCACTTTGTTCCATGTTATGCCAAAGTCCATAGAATACCAAATGTTAAGATCATCAGAAAGGCCATAAATAATGTCATTATTTGATAAATTGATGATGTTCATACCCACTGGTAGACGGATTGTCAACCAGTTTATTCCAAGGTCTAACGAAATGTATAATTGATCAATAGTTTTAATCATTAAGTGATTTTTATCATTTACAGAGATTGTAGACTCTTTAGTCTTGGGAGATTTTATAGTCTTCCAGCTTACGGTTTGGTCATCACTGTACTTGATAACTGGCCCTAAAATAAAGTATGTGCCCTCTTTAGTGAGTATATATCTAGAATCTGCAATGTCTGCCAATCGCTCCCAGGTTTTTCCAAGATCTTTACTGATAAAATCTCCATCGTAGTTATTGATTAATAAATCACCTTTAGTGGATGATTGTATGATATCAAGACTTGCATTGTTTCCCGGATAAGTTATGTATTTTAAAGATGACAAATTTTTTATTAATCGCATGTTATAAACATGCTGAACAAGAAGTGTATTAGTTTCAGAAATTGATGTTACCAGTTCATCATATTTAGAAAAATTACCAAGATTCAATGGCACAATATTCCAATTGATGCCATTATCAATTGATTTAAATATTCCAAGATTGGTAATGCATAATATACTATTATCTTTTGGAAAGATAATTTCCATGAGGTCGAAAGTGCCAGAGTTGATAATTGAGATATAAGTCCAACTTTTTCCATCTAAAGAACGGAAAAATCCATTTTCTCTTATGGATAAAAATACGCCGGATGATAATTGATAATAGAGCAAATTGCCTGGCATAGTAGAATGGATTTGTGTTCTAGTTGTGCCGTCATCTTTGCAGCTATATAATTCTGTTTTACTTGAACTTGTTTTAGTAGTATAATACTTTTTGTTAGCGCCGCCATCAACAATATTTGTGATATTGTCTGAAGTAGTAAATAAGGTATAAAAATTTAACCCTTTGTCAGTTGATCTGTATAATTTTTTACCGCTAGAATAGTAAATATCACCTGAAGTCGCAAACAAAATATGTTCAACTGGGCTGGATCCAATATTTAGTTTTTTCCATACTTTCGTTGTTAAATCTAAAGCGTAGAGCTCATCATTAAGAATAATATAGAAATCCCCAGAAGCTGAAGTATAGATTTTGCGATTTCTCCAAACAATATTGGAATTGAGTCCAGCGCTTATGTTTTCCCAATTCACCCCTTCATCAATCGATAGCCAAACTTCCTTATAGTATGAAACTAAGACTATCATCCCAGTATTATTGATTTTGGCTGAAACGATGTCTGATGCACTTGGGCCTGGGAATTTTTCCCATTCTTGGGATTTAAGACTGTATAAAAAGCATAAACTTAGAATTGAAATAAGGGCAAACTTTTTCATATGAATTAATTTTAGGTGTTTAGTTTGCAAGATAATACTTTTTTTTAATGAAAACAATTAGGATCTTTTATTAAAGATTTAACTCCATAGTTTTTTGGTAAGGTTCAAATTGGTTGTGGTCTTTAATTCCCAAGGTATTCAGGGCTGCTTTCAATATTAAAAGTTAATTGATAAAGTCTTTATAAGATTAAAATATCCTCGTTAGAATCTAAAAGTTGGTAATTGGAAAAAGAAGTTGAATTTATTTCGAACCTTAGAAAAATACCATATCACCCAGATTTTAAATTCTTAGGGTTTTAATAATTAGTTGTTTAAAAGCGTGATTTGAATTGAAACAAATAGACAGAATGTTAATTCATCTACTCATGTTAAAGTAGAATATACAATTAGTAAATATTTAAAACTAAAACTGCATTGAACTTAAAAAGCAATATAATCTTCCACATCCAAGCCATACCCATTCAAAGCTATATTTTTCCTGGGGTTATTGGTTATTAAGCTCATCGTCCGAATGCCCAGATCTTTCAGTATCTGTGCACCAATACCAATTTCTCTAAGGTCTTGTTCTTGTTTTGGAATTTCAATTTTAGAATGTATGATGTTGTCAAGCGCTTGTGGCTCTTTTTGGTTATTGGTTATTAAAAGCAATACACCTGATTCCGCTTTTGATATAATATCCAAGGCTCTTTTTAATTTGGATGAAGAACCATGAATAAATAGATCAATAAGTTCTGACATGGCATCACAATACTGGACCCGGACTTGTGTTTTATTATTTGAATTGATATTTCCTTTTACGAATGCAATATGTTTGTCGTTGGAGTTATACTGACTGTATTGGATGATTTCGATTGGACCAAAACTCATCATATGAGTCCATTGTTGGTCTAATTTTACAAGACGTTCGCTTTGTAATCGGTAAGCTACCAAATCACTAATGGATATGATTTTCAGATCGAATTGTTTTGCTTTTTGGAGGAGTTGGGGCATTCTGGCCATGCTACCATCCTCATTTAAAATCTCAACGAGGGCTCCAACCGGCTTTAAACCAGCCATTCTGGCCAAGTCAATGGTTGCCTCTGTGTGTCCGGTTCGTTGGAGGACGCCACCTGATTTAGCCCTAAGCGGAAATATATGTCCGGGTCTTGCAAAATCACTGCCAACCATATTCTGATCAGTTAATGCTTTTATAGTCAAAGCTCTATCATATGTAGAAATACCGGTAGAACATCCATGGCCGATAAGATCGATTGAAACGGTAAATGCAGTCTCATGTAAAGCCGTATTGGACCTTACCATTAAGGGTAAATTGAGTTCATCAGCTCTGGTTTCCTCCAAAGGCGCACAGATCAACCCACGACCTTGGGTTGCCATGAAATTGACTATATCCGGAGTTATGGTTTCTGCAGCACAGATAAAATCTCCTTCATTCTCGCGATCTTCATTATCCACTACAATGATTAATTTTCCTTCTTTGATGTCTTTTATAGCTGATTCGATAGAACTTAACATATATTATAAACTTCGTTTTGGCGGCTCCCACGAACTTTTGCGAATGCCTTTTAAATATATAAAAAACCCTTTTAACAGAGCAATGTTCATGCTGATGAAATATCTTACATTCCTTATGGGCTTAACATGCAAATTATTTTTTTGTAATATCAGATCTATGCTTGGTATGCCTATCACAATGAAACATAAGATCCAGCTTATAACTTGATATAAATAATTATGGCTTAAACTGAGCAAAAGGCAACTTCCCAGTGCAGCAATGAGTATAAAGGGACCAATCCATCTTAATACTTTATGAGATAAAAAGCAGTACCATCTGCTGAAAGGTGGTGAGTATAAAAATTTCCTGAAGCGTACCAGGTTTTGATAATTTCCCGAGGAAATTCTAACTTTTCGCTTGAATTCTTCGGGCAAAATATTAGGAATTCCTTCGGTGCATATTGCTTTTAAATCATTGATTGATTTTTTATTTTTTTCCAGTACGATCATGCTTAAGAAGAAATCATCAACTATAAAATTGGGTGGAACGTCAACCACTTCCGTCGACCTAATGGTAAAACAACCACCAAAAGCACCCATCATATTTCCCCAAATAGAACTTTCTTTATGTTTGATAAAAATTTCATAATTCATGTAAGCTTTTTCAGATCTTGAAATGCCATCATCTTTGATGCCAATAGGTACAATACAGCTGTCTACCAAACTAATGCTTGGGTCTATATAGTGTTGGCATAAATTGAATATTGTATTTTCTTGCAACATCACATTAGCATCTGTAAATAATACAATGTGGTTTGGAGCTTTTGGATTTGAAAGGAAGGCTTCTTTCATTAAATCATTAATTACAGAAGACTTGCCTCGTCTTTCTGTATAAGGAAAAAACTTAATTTGTGGATTGTCTTTAGCCAATTCTGCTATAACCGCGTTGGATTCATCTGACGAAGCATCAGAACCGATATAAATAGTTAATTTGTCTTTTGGGTAATTGGATGATAAAAGGGTTTCTATTTTTTTTTGAATGACGGACGCCTCATTATATACACTGGTAATACTTGATACCATTGGGAAGTATGAATCATTAGACGCGTTTGATTTTCTCCGTATAAAAAAATGGATCAAAATTAAACTAATAGGGTAGAAGAAGTAACTATGTAAAAAAAGTAACATGCTAAGCCAAAAAATGACTTCTAGAAGATCAGTCATCTTAAAAATTAATACTTATCAAGTACAGCTTATGATGCATGTTGCTTAATAGCTTGTTGAAACGCAGATATCAATTGACCTGCTAGAACAGTACCGTCGAATTTATTTTTCACCAAGGATCTTGCAGCCTGACCAATCTCATGTAATTCATCATAATGTGCATAACAGTATTGTATAGCTTCAATCATTTCTTCTTTAGTATCAGCTATTAATACATGTTTTCGGTCTATAGCCGGTATGCCTTCTAATCCAATTCGTGTTGTAATAATTACCTTTCCCAATGCCATGCCTTCCAATATTTTAACTCTAATACCGGATCCGGCAAACAGAGGGACTATCATAATGGGATGACTATTGATAAATGCTTTGGCGTCATTTGTATTTTGATGGAAAATGATATTCGGTTGATTTAATTTGGAATAACTTTCATCGGCACCACGTCCGGTAAAATGAAATTTAAGATTTGGGAATAACTGATTAATTTCTGGCCATGCCTCAGATATAAACCAATTTAAACCGGAGCTATTAGGCATCCAATCTAAGGATCCAATAAAGCATAAACTCAATTGGTTATTTGGCTGAGGTGTTATATTATATTGATTCAAATCAAGGCCAACAGGAGATGAGATACACCCATTTTTGTAGCCCAGCTCTCTAAATTTTTTAAGATCACGATCAGTAATTGCAACGAGAAAATCATAGTTGTTTAATGTTTCAACTTCGAAGCGCTTTAATTTTTTGGCTAGATAAGACAAATAGATTTTTTTTGGAATAAACTTAATCTGATCTGTAATTCTATCCCAAATTTCATGCTCAATATTATGAGCTCGCATGACGATCAAAGCATTTGAATGTTCCTTAATTATATCTAGGTAAGGAGCTAGATATAAAGTTTCCAATTGAATGATATCGTATTTGTTTTCCTTAAGTATTTGGATGAGTTGGTTGGCAAAAGATGTAGATATAAATCTGGAAATATGGTAAGAATCACTACTAAAAAGGTTTTTTAAAGCCCCAAAGGCATTGATTTGATTGTCAACCTCTACAGATTTAATAAATTTATAATGCAAACACTCAGTAGGTAATTCACCTGAAAAGTTAAAGTGATGTCTGCTGGTGTTCATAGTCAATAAGCTCATTTCGCATCCCAGATTATGCAATGCCAGACTCATTTGATTAATTGCTATAGCTTCACCGTCTTTTAACGGATAGGGAAATTTTTTACACAACTGAAGTATCTTCATAAATTCACTTACTAAAGCTTATCTAAGTCTTGAATTTTTTGTTTTAAAACTTAAAAACCTAAACTTATCCATAAAATAACGTTTTCAAGACCTAAATTGCATCGTTTTTTAGAAGAAAACTTCTAAAGGACGCAAAATTAGCCATTTATTCTAGTCTATCAAAATCAAAACCAATATTTGTGTTCCTAAACCCAAATTGTTAATATTTTCTTAAAATACGATTAAAGTAGATGATTTATTGTGATCAAATAGATAAAAAGTATCAAAATTTACAAATTCTTAAAGGTGTTAGCCTAAGGATTGAAAAAGGCAGTCTGGTCAGCATCGTAGGTTCGTCAGGAGCCGGAAAAAGTACCTTATTGCATATTCTGGGCACACTTGATAAGCCCGATAAGGGACGAGTCATATTAGATGGTGTAGATGTTTTTAGTCTGAATGAATCCGGCTTAGCCAAATTTAGAAATGAACATATTGGCTTTATTTTTCAATTTCACCATCTTTTGCCTGAACTTACGGCTTTGGAAAATGCTATTTTACCCGGATTGATCGCGAAGAAGTCTGAGTCCAGAGTTATGGAGAAGGGTAAGTCTTTATTGGATTTTTTGGGATTGGGAAGCAGATTGGATCATAAACCCAGTCAATTGTCCGGTGGCGAGCAACAAAGAGTAGCATTAGCCAGGGCATTAATTAATCAACCTAAAATTCTGTTTGCAGATGAACCAACAGGGAATCTGGATCATGACAATGCACAAGAGATTTTAAGCATGTTGTTGGAACTAAAAAAAGAATTTCAAATGACCATGTTAATCGTTACACATGATCCTGCGATTGCCAATAGAACAGAACTGATTTATACCATGCGAGATGGGATGATCGTATAAGACAATAGTTTGTTCATTTTTATGGAAATATTTTATATATTTCACTTCGATGGACAATGATTATTAAAATTATTTAATTTTCACTTTTTTTTCAAATCCTATTCGATAATCTCCAAAGCGAATTCGAAAATATTTTTTGAATCCTATTATTTTTTTCAACCCCTTTTAAGTTTTGATATATTTTCAATATTGCATTTTCAAATCTTTGGAGTGTATCATTATCTTTTATTTTAGCCAACCATTTAACAAACGATTTATCAAATTCAACAATCATTTGCTTTTTAATTTTTTAAAAACGAGATCTCTTGAGACTAATTTTCCTGTTTTTTCCTTATTCATTAGAATTCCCAATTTAATGTCTTCAAACTGTGAATCATTAATGCCCACAACATTTCCACCCAATTTTATTGCCAACTCAGCCAATATTTTACTGCTTTGCTTATCAGATTTGATAATAATTGTACTCATTTTAAATATTTTATACAAAGATACACTTTATTCTATAAGCTACATATACAGCGAAAGATCTTTAATAGTATTTTAATGGTAAATCTATTTTAGTAAGTAATTCGAAATTGTTTTTCATCCCGTAATTCGTAATTGATTTCACGCTCGTAATTCGTAATTGAAAATTCGAAATTGTTTTTCATCCCGTAATTCGTAATTGATTTCACGCCCGTAATTCGTAATTGAAAATTCGTAATTGTTTTTCGTAATTCGTAATTGTTCCCGTAATTCGTAATTGATGTTATTCACTTTCCAAACTTTCCATCATCCATTGATAGTAAGCTTTGTTGACATCCATGACGGTAGTTAAAATCGCCGGAGTTTCATATGGGTGTATAGATTCAAGAAGTTTTTTTAATGGTTTCACCTTGGATTTTAAAGTTTTTAAAATCAATACAAATTCACTAGTGTCGGTTACTTTGTTGTCCCATAAATAAAGGGATTGAACCGGGAATATTTGTGCACATGCTGCAAGTTTCGCATGCAGTGTTTTTTTTGCTAGATTTTGGGCTGTTTTTTTTAGATCACAAGGAACATAGAACAGGATGATTTTATTTTTCATTTGGTGATTCGTTGAGTTCTTTAAAATATTTGTAAGTTTCTATTTGTGATCTGATTTTTTTTCTATGGACGTTACTGATGTATTGATTGGTCTCTAGGTAATTGATGGATCTAGATTTGACATTATCATTTAATTGTAATTCAAGAATATCCATGACTTGTTTTTTTAATGGTTCTGCATATATGGGAAATGCAATTTCAATTCGAAAATGCAAATTTCTAACCATCCAATCTGCTGAAGATAGAAATATTTTTTCTTCACCATCATGGTAGAAATAATAGACCCTGCCATGTTCCAAATATCTATCTACAATGCTTATACCTGTGATGTTATCACTGAGTCCAGGTTTTTTGGGGATTAAACAATTTATACCTCTGGTAATGAGTTGTATTTCTACTCCGGCTTGACTTGCATCGTAGAGTAAATCAATCATTTCAGTATCCTGAAGATTGTTTAATTTCAATATTATTTTAGCTTTTTTGTTGGCTAGGGCCTGTTCTTTTTCAAATTCAATCAGTCCTTTTAATTCATCATTCATATTAAATTGACCAACTAATAAATGCTTAAATGAACTATGTGGTAGTTTGGTGTTTTCAAGAAAGCTAAAGACCCGGTTAATTTCAAGCGTTAATTTATCTTCTGATGTAAAAAATCCAAAATCACAATATATTTTGGCCGTTTGTTCATGAAAATTTCCGGTACTTAAGTAGGCATAATGTTTAGTTTCCCCATCAACTCTTCTGGTGACTATGGCTGTTTTGGCGTGAACCTTAAGACCCGGAAAACTGTATCGAACTTTGACACCTTTTTTTTCCATTTCTTCACCCCAAGCTAAATTAGCGGCTTCGTCAAATCTTGCTTTAACTTCTATAAATACAAAAACACTTTTTCCCTGAGCTGCTGCAGCAATCAGAGCTTCCATGATTCTTGATTTCTTAGCAACTCTATATTGTGTTATCTTAATTTGAGTTACATTTTGATCTTTTACAGCATCTTCAAAAAAGCGAATCACCGGTTCGTATTCATGATATGGAAAATACAATAAGTGATCTTGTTCATCCAGTGCATCAAATATTGATTCATGTTTTTTGAAGGGTAAGTAGGGAAGGGCTTTTAGGTGTTTGTTTCTTAAATGTTTTAATCTAAAATCCGGAAAATAGAAAAAATCAAAATTATTATGATAACGCCCTTCAGGGGTAAGGTCGGTTTTTTGAATTTCTAATAATGAAAGAAAATAATTAAGCATTTCTTTAGGCATAGCATCGTCATAAACCAATCTTGATGCCGGTCCGATGTTTCTTTTAGAAAGACTCTTTTTAATTTTAGCCATTAAGTCACCACTAAATTCATCTTCAATATATAATTCTGCATCACGAGTTACTTTAATCGAATAAGAATGTATAATGGTGTATCCTGGAAATAACCATTTCAAAGAATATCTTACGATTTCATCCAATAAAATAATGTTGTGGTGGTTGGGTTCTGATGGGATCTCAATAAATCTGCTTAAATGATCGGATGGAATTTTAACAATACCATATTGGGTTGCAGAGTCAACCTGATCTTTTGGCTTTAGAATTATAGTCAGATAGAGTTCCGAATTATTGAGAAACGGCTTTATGCGTTTTTCGACTAATAGTACGGGTTGTACATACGGTAATAAATTCTCTTTAAAATAGTCGTCCAGGAATATTTCTTGTGATTTGTTGAGTTCTCTGTGGGATAAGATGAAGATGTTTTCTTTTTTTAATTGTGGAATGATCTGTTCATCAAAGATATTATTGAATTCCTTTAGCTGATCATTCGCAATTTTGTATAATTTTTTCAATAATCGATTGGGGTCATAGTCTAATTCACTTTTTGTCTTTTTTCCAAGTCGTTTGATATTACGATGGTGGGCTACTCTGATCCTAAAAAACTCACCCAGATTGGAGGAATAGATGGCTAGAAATTTAATACGTTCCATTAGCGGAACGTTATTGTCTTTTGCTTCTTGCAAAACACGATAGTTGAAATCTAACCAGCTTATATCTCGATCTATATATTCGTTTGGTATGGTTGTATTTGGCATGTGATAGGTAATTATATAAAATGTAAATCGATGCGGTTGAAATGAAACTTATTTTTTCATCTGTACGCTAAACTTAATATATAGCAATGACCGTTTTTATGTTGGATTAAAATTACTTTAGCATGTTTTGCCATATGAGTAGATATTTATTCGTAAATAATGCGATTAAAACATGGAACGTATTACTTTTGGATTTACAAAAATACATTAAGTTACATGAATATTAAAACCCCAAAGGTAATTGCTAACTGGAAAATGAACCTCATGCCACATCAGGCACATGATGTAGTTGAAAAAATAATTGATTTGTGCCCTAAAGCCTCTTCTGACATTATTATATGCCCACCTTATACTCACTTATACCCCTTAAGGGATTTAATAAAAGATAATATTTTCCTTGGAGCCCAGAATTGTCATGACAAAACCTCAGGAGCTTATACAGGTGAGATTTCAGCCTTAATGCTTGCAGATTTGGGCGTTTCCTATGTTATATTAGGGCATAGTGAACGCCGGGAATTGGGTCCCTATGAAAATCTATCCATTAAAGCTAAAATTAGGGCTGCATTTAATGCCGGATTACAAGTAGTTTATTGTTGTGGGGAGCCGGATTCAATGAGGGAGGCTGGAAACCATGAGGATTATGTTTTAAAGCAATTGAGTTCTGATTTATTTGATTTTGAATTATCAGAATTAACCAAATTATCTATTGCCTATGAACCGATTTGGGCTATAGGAACTGGAAAGACTGCATCTCCAGAAGAGGCCCAGGCTATGCATCTCTTTATACGAAATACGATTTTCCAGCAATTTGGGTCTGACTTAGCACATTCAATGTCTATTTTGTATGGCGGAAGTGTTAAAGCCAAAAACGCTGGAATTCTAGCTTTTCAAAATGACATTGACGGTTTTCTAGTAGGTGGAGCCAGTTTGGATCCTGAAGAGTTTGCAAGTATTGTGTCAGTATTTCATTGACAATTGATCAATTTCTTCTAACATCAATTTTAATAAGTCCAATAATTTAGTTTCTAAATTAGATCTTAGGAAGTGATTATTGGCTTAATGTATTCTGTTTTTGAATTTAATTATAAATGATTTAGGCATAGCTGATCAAAGATACACTAAATGATTATATTCTGATGTAATGATTCTTCTGTTAAATACTTATTAAAAACTATATGTAATTCTCCACATTTAATTTGAATTCCATGGATTTATAAGAATTATGAACTTAATTCTAGGCTAACATTGACTTTAAGATAAAGTTATTATATTGTGGGTTGCCATTTGAGGAGTATTGATTCTGAGTACATTCACCAAAGTATCTATTGTCTAATTTATAAAGACGTTGGTGATGAGATTTGATTTTTTTGCAAAGTCTTATTTTTTTTCCGAAGTAAAATATAATTAAAATTTTAATATGTTAAAGTTTGTGAATTAGAGAATATTATTCGTATGTTTGTAGTAGTTAATGATGTTATTAACTAAAATCGCAAAGTTATGAGTAATTTTAAATGTTTTAGGAATTTACTAGGGGGGGGTAATATTAGCCCTTCTCATTGGCATTACTGGATGTCAAAAACCACAAACTGATATTTCTTTAAACAAAGGTGATAAGAAAGATCATAAGATGATTGTAGAAAATTTTAAAGAGAAAATGAAAAGCAACTCAGGCGCTCTGCAGGACAGAGATGATGAAGAATTCACACCAGAAGAGTTGCTTGACGATGTAGAACTAACGCTAAATTATGATTACACAGACCCAGGTCGAGTGGCGGATGATGCTAGTGTATGGGTGGACACATTTTCAGTACCAATAACGAATCATGTAATAACCGAATCCGATGCGACTGACTTTTATAATGCTGTTTTAGAGTTTATTGATGAGCATAATGAAAGTATTGGCGAATATGTAACTCATGTACCCAAGCTATATGATCTGGAGGAATACAATTTAAGTTCTGGATCTGTAGAATATATTGTTACCAGCGTAGTATCCACCACACTAGGATCCTATCCATTCTCACCTAAAGCCTTTGGATCTGGGGATGATTGGGATGCCAGGATAAATAAATGTGCCAGTTCAAATAGTTCAAGTGCTCCAAAACAACTTGCGAAATATGCCAATTGGAATTTAAATGAGGGTCCAGGTTATTATCTATATAATATTAGTTTTTATGATTTGCATTCACCTTATGCTTATAATCCAAGTGATCCCACACCGACAGGAGACTTTATTCTAGATTATTATCTATGGTATGTTGAATGTTGTTTTTCAAATCAATGTTTAAATCAAGGTTCGACTCCAGATTGCCCACAATTTACGGATCAAACAGTATATTGTATTGATTATTATGATTCCAATACTAGTGCATATGAGATGGCTTATTATCTATCCAGATTGGAAAATGATATAGTACCAACAGTTGTTCCTATGGGCAAGTTTTTTGGACATATTACATTTGATTATAGAGGTCGATTTTATAATTTAGACCAATATAATATACATTTTATTCAAGAATGGTATGGAAAGGTGTATTATGGTGAAAAAGATGAGGTAGCTTTTCCTAGATAATTTAATTTTTATTAACTCATATCAAGAGTACAATTACTTTGTACTCTTGATATTTTATTATATACATATGAATAATTTAATATACATTTCAATTTTTTTGTTTAGTTTTATTCAAAATAGTTTCACTCAAAACACTTCATGGGAATTCATAAATCATTCAAATCGTTGCGATCTTTTATATGATATTGTATTAGACTCCGATGGAAATTATAATGCACTAGTTGAATCTTATGATGATCTACATTTTTACGATAGTTCAGAATATGCTCAAATTAAAATAATGAAAATTGACCCTTATGGAAAAAAAATAACTGAAAAAATACTTATATCATCGCAATATAACTATTATGCAAAAAATATTTTTAGAGTCAAGGATAATTATTTCATAACTAGTTTTCATTACAGCAAGCCAGTGTTTTATAATATGGATTTTATTTTATTGAAATGTGATCTTAACTTTAATATTGTAGACAGTTTTAGTTTGAATTATCCTGAATTTGCTATCCCAAATAGTTATTCGCAATTGATCAATGATACTTTGATTGTAATGTTAACATTAGATCATCAAGATAAAAAAACCTCAGCTACAGAATATGTGATGATCAATAGTAATGGAGACTTGATAAAAACAACTAGACAACGAGAAAGAACACAGGGTATTGGTCCACATACTATTTCAAGTTCACTTGATAACTCTAAATATATGGCATTTGGAGATAATTTATATATTTTAGATCGGAATTTAAATGTTTTGAGTATTGACAGTTTTATTAGCGATCCTCCTAGATATTATATTTCAACTAATTCTACTACTTTGCTTAAATGGTCGGAAAAAAAGTATTTAATGGCTTCAATCTCATGGGAATTTACCGCAGATCTTCATTTGTGGTTTATTGATAAGAATTTCAAAGCAATTAAAAGCGTGTTAGACAGAAATGACACTACGGATGATTTTTGTGCCTGGAATGGATCTATAGCCTATTTTAACAGAAACAGTATTTATACGGCCGGCACTTCCGGCACTTCATTATTTCCTTTTGATTCTAGTGCGATATTCATTACTAAACTGGATTCAAATCTGAATGTTAAATGGAAGAAAGTATTTGCATTAGATAATTACTATTCTTTATTTAAAATTTTGCCCACTGCAGATGATGGCTGTTTGGTTGGTGGTTGGTTTAGCACTATTACACCGCATGTGTACCCAAAATATGAGGCTTATCTTCTAAAAGTAGATGCTGATGGAAATGTCACGAGTACAGGTGATGAGAAGCATATTAATTGGGAGGCTATGATCTATCCTAATCCATCGCCTGGGAGCTTTAAATTCGATGTCATTGATGACTCAGGAAGTGATTACAGAGTCGACATCATTGATCTTCAAGGAAAGACTGTATTTTCATCTCAGAATCAATCTAATCACAATTCGATAAATTTGAATTTCTTACCTTCTGGAATGTACACTTATAGTTTATACAGAGAAAAAGTACTTATTAGTTCAGGAAAATGGATAAAGGAATAAGCGGAACCTTAATTATTCTTTGTTAATAAAAACAGTTGAATTCATTAAAGAATAAATGACACCAGTATTATTTTTACATTAGTTTATACATTATGTTTTAGAACTGGATACTAAATAGAAATTATTGTAATAATGCAATTAATTTAGGTTCTTCTTTGACCCAAATAAGTTCTGCTTTAGCTTTTCTGATAGCGTGCAGCGTGGCTGCGTAATTATCTTTTGATTCAAAAAAGCGGACGGCATTTACAATCGTCGGAATATTTAAATCCGGTATACATATTCCAACATGATATTGATTCATTACATCTTCATATTCAGGAAATGACATATGAATGGCAGGTATTTCAGCTTGTATATAATCAAAGGTTTTGTTGGCCAAGGAATAATAGTAATTCAGACTTGTGTGATCCAGTAGATTTATTCCGATCCATACTTTTTGGTTTTCAATATTTAATTGACTTGGACTTAATTTACCGAGGAATATTACACGATCTGTGAGATTTAAATCAACAACTAGCTTTTTGAGTTTAGAACTAATGTCCCCATCTCCTGCCAGATAAAATCTATATTCTGGTAAATGAATCATGGCTTCTATCATGTGTTCTAAACCTCTTCCCACATTCAATACACCTTGGTACCAAATGATGTTATTGATATTCATTACTTTATTGGAGGGTAGGGTAGGATATGGCAAATTCCTTATTATGATGAAAGGTTTTTTATATTTTTGTTCGTAAATCTTGCCAAGACTTTTCGAAACGGTAATGCATACATCAGCACGTTTGATTCCGAATTTTAATATTTGAGTCCAAAACCATTGCTTATAAGTATGACCTATAATTTCAGGACTCTCCTCAAAATATTCGTGGGCATCGAAGATTAATTTTTTTCCTTTTATGGATTTAAGGATTGAAGATGCCAATAAAGTATCTGCGTCGCATGTATAAATGGAGTCAAATTTTAAAAATAACATCTTGATGAATATCCGAAGATTGTATTCAGCATAGAATAAAAATGATCTTTTGAAAAAAGTATTTATCAATTTGAATTCATAAGGCAATGAATCATATTTCTGATTGGATTTGTTTTGTGTAATTAAAGTAACATGAAAATTTTTATTATAAAATGACTGGGCTATACGAATGAGACGTTGGTCAAAAACAAACTCTGATGTGGCAACAATGACTATTTTTTTGTCCCTCATAGACTATTCAAATATTTTTTGTTTAGCATTGCAATTCATTTGTTCTTTACTTAACTTATCGTTATTCGGAAAACAAAATCCTGAAGGAACATATGTTGGTTGATATCTTTTAAGATCCGGATCGTGGAGTGCATTTTCGATAAAATCGGTTAATGCATTTATCTCTTTAACTGTAAGTTTGAGTTCAACAAATAAATTGGAAATCTGCTTTTGGGGTACTTTAATATTTTGTGAGATTGCTTTGTTTTTATATTCAATGACTTCACGAACATTGGAAAAATTACCTCCATGTCCTAAGAAACGAACATCTTTAAGATTATATAATTGTGGCACTTTAAAACAATACATGTCGTCTTCTTTTTTAGTAAAAGCGCCCCTCCCTAAGGGAATATCATTGATGGAATCTTTTTGAACGACATCTTTGCCTTCCATGTCATTCATTCCCAAGGCATAAAAATTCATTGAGTTCAATGCTGGGCCATTATGGCATTGTACACATTTCCCTTTTCCAAAAAAAAGGGCCGCTCCATTTACTTGTTGTGCTGTAAGTGTATTAGTATCGCCTCTTAACCAATATTGAAAGGGTGCTTTATTCGTAAGCACGATCCTTTCATAAGCGGCAATAGCTTTAGCCATACTTATTCTTCGGTATTTTAGATTAGCATCGGTTCTAATAAAAGCAGAATCAAACAGGGCTTGATATTCTGTTTCGCTGACTAATTTGGGGCTCATGCGCATTCCATGAGCTTCTAATGCTACTCTTGCTTGTGTTTCGACACCTTGCATTCCCAAGCGATTCAATTCGATAAAACTACCTTTTGGCCATAATGAATCTGTTCCAAAATTAGGACCTGTTGCGCCAAACTTACCGCTCCATAATTGGACTTCCTGATAAGCGCAATTGACTATACTTGGGGTTCGTATCATTTGAACATCCATTTCAGAAGAGTCGCAGAGTGGATGTTTTTGCCTATTAAATCCGAATCCTCTGCCACCTCCTGCAATAGATTGTCGAATACCTGCCTGAAATCCGGCTTCTGCAAAATGACAGGTTGCACAAGAAAAAGTCCCTGCAGCTGGAGTGCATTTAGGGTTAAAAGAAATGGCAGGATCAAAAAAAAGAAATTGCCCTAATTTAATTTTTTGTACTGAAATGGGATTGCTAGTGTCTTGTGGAATGTTTTCAAAATCAGATGATTCGGGGAGTATAAATTCTTCCAGTGATTTTGATTTGGATACCTGCTTTATTAATTCCTGGAGTTCAAAATTGGAACATGGATTAGCTGTGTCCGGGGATTTGCAATGTGTAAAATGAAATAGTAAAACAATATAAATTAGAACAAAAATAATTTTACTCGACACAATTAAGATATAATAAACTTCGGATGAGAAGACATATGGATTATTTTACCTAACTCCTAAATATAATTTAAAACACTTAAAAATCTAAACTAACAGAGAAAAAATGCGAATACAAACCAACACCTACATTTCCGATATTGGTTAAGGCATAATCTAATCCTATTTTTCCTATACGGAGACCTAATCCTCCGGTCGGTTGGAACGTAAATTGTTCTTTTCCTGTTCCATCATTTAATAATTCACTTTGAAAATTATTAGATCCTAATCTCAAAAATATTTTTTTGTTATAATCCAATTCAATTCCGATTTTTGGTTCTGCATTAAATTTGTCAGAGCCTATTAAGGATGCTTTCGTTCCATTTGTTGAACAATCCAAATCCAGTTCAGTGCTTAATCCGATTTTTGGAGTCAGTGTAAATGTATAGTTAAAACCAAAATTTAGTTTGGGTAGTGTATATTCCACTGAACTGACTGGAATAGTATTATCAGTAGCTTGTAATACAGCTTTCTCCTCATCAGAAAAAGTAAATTTATAAGCATTATAGGTACTTGTAATATCCTTGCCGACGATACTAAATCTGATTTTGTTTTTGTGATACAAAACACCTACATCGAATCCAACGCCCCATGCTTTAGCGAAAGAACCAAAAGACCGATGAATGATTTTGGCATTTAATCCCACATTCCAAGCTTCATTTTTAAGTTTTCTTCCATATGACACCAAGAAACCATAATCAACCACACTAAAAGATTGTATTCTGGAATAATCCACACTTCCATCAGGGCCAATTAATCGGAGGGTATTGGGAATATTGTCTATACCCATTCTAATGGCGCTAATTGCTCCAAACGACTTCCCTTCAGCATCTAATTTTTTACCAAATCCTATATAATCATAATTGCCAATCCCGGAATACCATTCCGCATGTTGAGCGCCTACTTGAAAATTTGCAGATATGTTAACCAGGCCTGCAGGATTCCAATAAGCTGCATTAATATGATCCGTAGATGCAGTCACAGCGCCTGCCATTGCCATTCCACGTGAACCAACCCCAATATTTAGAAAGTCGTTACTAAACTTTGGAGCTTGACCAAAAACTTGACTTGCAATGAGTATAAAAATGCTTATTTGAAAGTAGTGCTTCATACCTAATTAAATAGTTAGCAAATATATGATTAATTAATGTAATATGTATGCTATAACATAAACTTAAGTCCAAATAGAGCGTCCATTTTGGTTAAAATCCTTAAAATAACCTTTGAATAGGCTCTAATATCTAATGTTAGAGGTAATTAGATCTCCATATAGAACGTCTAATATAATGGATTTCTTTTCCTGAAAATTATTGATTAAACGTAAGAAATACTAGTATAAGTATGGTTATAGCAAATTTTATAAAATCAAATAATGAGAATATTTGATGTTCAGAGTGCCTTGTCCAACATAAAATAGAAAAACTGGTTAAATAATTAAGTTTGACATCCATCTAAAAATTTTATTTTCGTTTTAATTATAAACTTTTTGTTCTTTTTCATGAAACATGATTGAGTGATCTTGCCCAAGCAAGAAATTTGTGATCCAAAATCACAAATTAACGAATGAACTGAAGCCTGTATCAGGCTGAGGGAAACCAAAAATTCTAATTTGTTTTCAATGCATCTTCCTCCATGCCTAAATTATTGGCTACAAGGACTTCGCCAATTATTTAGGTTCACTTCACAGAATGATCTCGTCGGTATGACGAGATCATTCTGTTCGTTCATCTTAAGGCCAGTCCAAATTTCTATGACTACTAAATGTTATTACTAATTCTTTGAATTTAATTTCGATCAAAGTAATCGAATACAAATAAATTTTTGAACTGCACTGGAGTTCTGAATTTAAAAGTTATTCATTTTTAGGAATAAAAATGGTGGAGTTGGATATTGTAAACATCAAACAAAATTGACCACAAGCTATTGCTATTATTCCTCATTAATTTCAGAAGTTCCAACCGTTTTATGCATCAAATAAGCTTTCAAAAAATCATCCAGATTGCCATTAAGAACAGCATCTGTATTGCCTGTTTGATATCCGGTTCTGTGGTCCTTGACCCGCCGATCATCGAGTACATAACTCCGTATTTGGGAACCCCATTCATTTTTCATTTTAGTGGATTCTACTTTTTCTTTTTCCTCAAATTGTCTTTGGAGTTCACGTTCATAAAGTCGCGACTTCAGCATTTGCAGTGCTTTTTCCCGATTCATATGTTGTGATCTTTCTTGTTGGCATTCTACAACCAGCCCACTGGGTAGGTGTCTTACGCGAACTGCAGATTCCGTTTTATTAACGTGTTGGCCACCGGCGCCACTTGATCTAAAAGTATCCCAATCAAGATCAGCAGGATTGATAACGATTTCAATGCGATCGTCTACTAATGGATGGACAAATACGGAAGAGAATGAAGTCATTCTTTTACCTTGAGCATTAAATGGACTAATACGAACCAGGCGGTGAACGCCATTCTCACCTTTCAGCATACCGTATGCAAAATCTCCGGCAATTTCAATTTCTGCAGACTTAATACCTGCGATATCTCCTTGTTGGTAATTTAATACAGTGACTTTATAGCCACTTTTTTCTGCCCACATTTGATACATTCGATAGAGCATAGCGGACCAATCACAGGATTCCGTTCCGCCAGCACCTGAATTGATTTCAACCAGACAGCTTAATTCATCTTCAGGTTTATTTAAGGTAGAGTGAAATTCTAGATCTTCAATTAATTGAAGGCATTCAGCATATTTTTGATCCAATTCGGTTTCAGTAGCTTCTCCCAGATCGAAGAATTCCAGAAGTACATCTAAATCATCTAAAGCGGATTGTGTTTTTAGGAAGGAAGAAATCCAGTTTTTGTGAGATTTAATATCCTTCATGACCATTTCAGCAAGATGGCCACTAGCCCAAAATTCAGGATTTAGGGTTTGTTGTTCTTTTTCTTGTAAGTCTAAAAGTCGGTTATCGATGTCAAAGAAACCTCCTTAATTCACCGAGCCGATCTTTAAGCTCTTTTAACTGATCTAATGTCATTAAATGGTGATTTTAAAATGATAATAAAAAAAAAGTCCTCCAAAATATCACTATTTTGGAGGATTGTAAATTTGAAATATTACTTAATGCTATTGACTTCTATATAGAATACTAAATCCGATTTAGCCGGAATAGTAGGAGGGGAACCAGCTTCTCCGTATGCTAATGCATAAGGAATGAACAATGTAGCTTTTGTTCCAACTGGGAAATTCATAACACCTTCATCCCAACCTTTAATAACTTGACTTTGTCCAACAGGGAAACTGAAATCTTGTCCTCTAGACCATGAATCATCAAATCTGGTTCCATCCATAAGCGTACCATAATAATTCACTCCGACCATTTGTCCTGAATTTGGTTTCTCACCTGTACCAGCTTGGTGAATGATGTATTTTAATCCGGAAGCAGTAGTTACTACATCTGCTTTATTTTTTCCTGTTTTAAAATCAAGGATGGTTTGTTTAATATTTTTATCGATATCTGCAACCAAAGCTTGAGAACTTGCTATTTTTTCTTGAAGCACTTTATCTTCTTCCGCTTTTTCCTTATTGAATTCTTCTTCACTCTTAACATCTACCAATACTACATCATAAAACAATTCATTGACACCTGGCATACCAATTTGTTTTTTTAACTCTTCGTCAATTACATGTGTAATGGTACCTTCATCGCCTTTAGACATATTGGCCAAAATCTCCATAATAGGTTGAGATGCTTTTGGATCTGATTTTTCAATTTTTGGCATCTTGAATTTCACAACTGGAGTTTGTACCTCAGAGTTAAATACAACAGAATCCTTAGCTCTTACTTTGTATTTGAAATAAACATAATCTCCCTCTTTGGCATTTACACCCGGCTCATCTTTAGTGAGGGTATATTTATGTCCATTGATAGATATTTTTGATGAACCTGCATTTTTGCAAGCCCAAGTTCCTACGATGAGGAAACACAACATGTAAAAAAAATTTGCTTTCATTTTTTTGTTTATTAATAAATTATTGATTTACGAACATATATTTAGGAACTACTTCCTTAAGTTTGTTTATGGTTTCTTCTAAAGTTTGTTTTGAAGATCCTCCTGATGCATTGCGATGCCCGCCACCATTGAAATGTTCTTTACATATGCGTTGAACAGAAAAATCACCTTTAGAACGCAATGACAATTTTATGATGGAAGGTTGATTTGTTACTAAAGCGCCTACATGAACACTTTTTAGCATCATCAAATAATTAATGATACCTTCAGTGTCACCCCGCTGAATATCATAATTTCTATAATCTTCCCGAGTCAAATAAATAAGGCCAAATTTTGATTCAGGATATAATTCCAGGCGATTGTGTAAACAATGCCCTAATAATTTTAAATATTTATCGGGTTGGCTGTTGTGAACTAATTCTTGTATTCTAGTGTCGTCTAAGCCTTGCTCTTTTAATTCACCACAAATTTTGAAAACATTAGTGGAAGTAGCATGATGAAAAGACCCTGTATCCGTCATAATACCTGTATAGAGGCAGTCAATCACCAATTTTGATAATGGTTTTTTAGCCCCTAAGGCAATTAGAATTTCATAAATGATTTCAGCAGTTGAACTGGAAGATTCACGGCTAAAAATGATATCAGCGAAAGGTTCCGGATCCAGATGATGATCCACCATGATTTTTGCTGCTGTAGAGGAAAGTACAATTAGTCCTAACTTATCTATGCGTTCTAAAGAATTGAAATCCAGGCAAAATATGATTTCGGCTTCTTTAACTGATTTTTCGGCAAGAACCTGGTTGGTATCGAAAATGATGATTTCTTCGGATTGAGGCATCCATTCGAAATTAATAGGGTAGTCACTTGGCATGAGAACTCTCACCGAATGTCCTGCAGATTGTAAATACAGACTCAGAGCCAGGCTGGAACCCAGAGCATCACCATCAGGATTTCTATGTGAAATGATGGCTATTTGTTTTGGAAATTCAAGTAAAGCGCTTAATTCTGAGATTCCTTCCATATAATTCTGCAAAAGTCTAAAAAATTCTTCAAAATAATATTGAATGGTTTGTTAAGGTGAGTAGATATGAACTATTCAATCATTAGTTTTGCGAATAATTTAAGAAATATGACCAATAATAGAACATTTACAATGATCAAGCCTGATGGTGTTGAAGCCGGACACATAGGTGCAATTTTAGATAAGATCTGTGCAGCAGGATTTAAAATTGTTGCCATGAAATATACCAAATTATCTATTGAAAAGGCCAAAGAATTCTATGCCGTGCATAGCGAGCGTCCCTTTTATGGCGAATTGGTTGAATTTATGTCCCGAGGTCCAATAGTAGCTGCAATCCTAGAGAAAGAAAATGCCGTAGAAAGCTTCAGAACCTTAATTGGTGCGACCAACCCGGCCCAAGCTGCTCCTGGAACAATCAGAGCGCTTTATGCTAAAAGTATAGGAGAGAACGCCATCCACGGATCTGATTCTAATGAAAATGCAGCCATTGAGGGTGCGTTTCATTTTGCTGGTACGGAGATATTTTAGTGATAATTATTAATGGTTAATTTTTAATTCATTAACCATTTATCATTATTTGATTAACCATTGATCATTAACCATTAATCATTATTGATCATTGTCCCAAAATCTTCCATGAAGTTAGGCACACCTTACCCACAAGTAACCACGACTATGGGGTAGGTTTGGTATCCTCTATCAACTCTTTTGGTACAACGATTCTATTCATGATGATTGGACCTTGCATTCTTCAATAAAGTGCAGTTCTAATGCATCAATTTCTTTTTTTTCAAGTCTTATATTCCAATAAATATTAGACTTTTTTCGTTATTATATCAATAACATTAAATATTATGGGATATCAAACTGGACTCATTCGGGTTACAGGAGCTGTAGGTAACATCATTTTTTATAAAACTCAGGACGGTGATTTGTTTCGACGTAAATCAGGAACTGCTCCAGAAAAAATTCATAATGATCCATGCTTTCAAAAAACAAGAGAGCACATTAATGAATTTATTAAAGTCATTAAATCTAGTAAAGAAATCTATTATTTTCTGAAGAAAAAAAACATGCCCACTTCATTACCTTTTAATTCCATTGTGAAGTGTTTGAGTCAATTAAAAAATGAGGATACTAAAAATGGTCATGGAAACAGAACAGTCGATGCAGGACTTAGAACTCATTCAGGTGTTATTTTATTTAATGAATTGTTTCAAGATTTAAATGATCAAATTAGATCCAAGGTCTTGAATTACTTAATTGACCCAAATACTCTGAAATTAGATAAATGAAATATTTGGCATCAAATCATTCAATCCATATAATAAAAATTTGATTTGCATTGGGTTTAAATATGAATTGTCTTATATTTTATAAAACCCTGAAAATACCTCATGAGCTGGTCCCGTAAGATAAATATCTGTTGCTTTTTGACCCTGTAGATTTAACTCAACTTTTAACTGTCCTCCTTTTGAAATAACAGGAATAGAAACATAACCTTGCAGTTTCAATTGTATGGCCTGATAGTAGGCTGCCGCGGTAATTCCGGTCCCGCAAGCCAGAGTTTCATTTTCGACGCCGCGTTCATAGGTGGCAATCCAAAGTTGATCGTCCTTCCATTCTATAAAATTCACATTGGAACCTTCAGGAGAGAATGCATTTCTTATTTTTTTTCCCTCTTCGTAGATGTTGTAATGGAAAGGATCATTGACTTCAACCATGATATGAGGGGAACCACTTTGGACAAATGGTCCGAATGGTGTTGATGTCAATTGATCTATATCTGACATTTTTATTCTTACTTCATTGCCTTTGAGTTCACCTGTATGCTCGCCATCAGCAGCAATAAAATGAAGTTTAGTTTTGTTTAGTTTGGTGCATACATATAATACTGCACAACGACTCCCATTTCCACAAAAAGTCGAAAATCGGCCGTCTGAATTTAAGTATTTCATTCTGAAATCAAATTTCGGATCTTGACAAACAGCAATGATGCCATCCGCACCAATACCAAAATGTCGATCACACATACGTTCTAATACTGCTTGTTCATTAAGATCAATAAATTCAAATTCAAAAAAATCAAAAATGATAAAATCATTTCCAGCACCTTCAAATTTTTCAAACGGGATGACCTTTGGTTTCATTTCAAATCAAACTTAGATTTTATTTAATAAGACAGTTACACTTTTGTGTATCGGACTTAATCGTCTGGCATCTTCAATAGTAAACCATTGAATGTCGGTTATGTTTTCTTCTGCTTGGGGAACAGGAATTTGGTCTTTAACCAAATTCAAATGATACCATTTGGTTTTTTTAAGACATCTGATTCCTTTTTTGTCCCTATAGATATGCCATGTGGTTCCAGCTTTGGATTTGAGTTGGAGTGCATTAAGACCTGTTTCTTCCTGACATTCCCTCAATCCTGCAGTTGGGAAATCTTCATTAGGATCTAACTTACCTTTAGGAAGATCCCAAAGACCCTTACGAAAAATCATCAGAATTTTTTTTTCCTGATTATGGATGATTCCTCCTGCTGCTGGCACCCAGTTCAACAAGCTCTTTAGATCATCATACATTAAACCCAAATCGGCCGCAAAAAGGATGACTTGTTCGAATCTGCTTGATTTTTCGAGTATTTCCATATATTGAAAAAGACTTTTTTTAAGGCCCTTGTAAGGCATGATCAAGCTTTTTTGATCAGTTGAAATGGTCGATAATTCTGTTTCAGACATTAAGATTAGAAGTCGGTCATTTATATAAATTTCGTACTTTTGACGCTCTTTTGACATAGATTTAAATGAGTTTGGCTAAAAACATCGCTGATAGATTGCTGCAAATAAACGCAATTAAATTAAATGCACCTAATCCTTTTACTTGGGCATCTGGGTTAAGAAGTCCCATTTATTGTGATAATAGGCTTATTTTATCATATCCTGCAGCCAGAAAGGAGTTGATATTGGCCTTGGTTCGGGAAAGTAGTTGTTTTGACGGTATCAATGCTATTGCAGGTGTTGCTACAGCAGGTATTGCCTGGGGTGCCTATTTAGCTGATCGATTAGATTTGCCCTATTGTTATGTTCGAAATAAACCCAAGGAACATGGTATGAAAAACCTAATCGAAGGTAAATTGCCTGAAAATAGTACTGTTTTAGTTATTGAAGATCTCATATCTACGGGTGGAAGTTCTTTAGAAGCCGTTCATGCGCTTCAGGAGAATGAAATCAAAGTAGCAGGCGTTTTAGCCATTTTTCAGTACGGTTTTTTATCTGCGAATGAAAAATTTAAAGAAAATAATATCCCATTTCGCACTTTAACGGACTTTCCGACACTTTTGGAACGAGCTTTGTATAGGAATGACATTACTTCCCTTGAATATGATCAATTAAGTTCTTGGAACATTAATCCGAAATTATGGTCAGATCAATTTCTTAACCATAATTAATACTTTAAATTATGTCAATTATTAATAAAAAGTCAGAAGAGTTTCTCTTTGAATATTTAAATAATGCTTCTCCAACTGGTCATGAGGCTTCAGGTCAAAAAATTTGGCTGGATTACATCAAAGATTATGTTGATGAATGGCATTTAGATTACTACGGTACGTTATATTCTGTCGTAAATCCTGGGAAGGATTTCAAAGTCATCATAGAAGGCCATTCAGATGAAATTTCATGGATGGTAAATTACATCACAGATGACGGATATATTTATGTTATCAGAAATGGCGGATCGGATCAGTCTATCGCACCTTCAAAAAGAGTCAATATACATACCGAAAAAGGTTTTGTGAAAGGGATATTTGGTTGGCCAGCCATTCATATGCGTAAAGGCATTGATACCAACATGACAGCTACGATTGAAAATATTTTTATTGATGTAGGTGCGAAGGACAAAGAAGAAGTAGAAAAAATGGGGATCCATGTCGGTCAAGTAATCACCTATGAAGATACTTTAATGAAATTAAACGATACCTTTTATGTTGGTCGGGCTTTGGACAATAGAATGGGTGGTTTTTGTATTGCAGAAGTAGCCAGACTCTTAAAGAAAAACAAAGTCAAGCTTCCATTTTCTTTATATATAGTCAATTCTGTACAGGAAGAAATTGGACTCAGAGGTGCAGAGATGATTGCTGAGACCATCAAGCCCAATATAGCCATTGTAACCGATGTTACCCATGATACCCACACACCCATGGTGAAAACCAAAGAGCAGGGTAGTATTAAATGTGGTAGTGGTCCGGTGATTTGTTATGCCCCTGCAGTACATAATACCTTACAAAAACTAGTTGTTAAAACTGCTGCAGAAAAAGAAATTCCAATCCAAAGATCAGCAGCTTCAAGAAGCACAGGTACAGACACTGATGCATTTGCATATTCGAATGGTGGTGTGCCTTCGGTTTTGATTTCACTTCCATTGAGATATATGCATACGACTGTAGAATCAGCTCATAAGGCAGATATCGAGCATGTGATAAAGCTCATCTATGAGGTGCTCTTGGCCATTGATCCAAAGAAAAGTTTGAAATACTTTTAGATATCTATTCTTTGCTTATAAATAAATACAAACTTATGGCCCTGAAGGGGTCAAATAAATCAATGATGGGTGCCAACCCATCGGTAAGTAATAGAATTTATGGATAAGCCCTGAAAGGGTGTAATTTGCTATGTGCCACTTTAGATATAATGCCTGTTAATACAAAGAATGACTTTTCAAGGTGATTTTTCATTATTACTTTTAAACCATTGGGGTAGGAAAATGGAGGTTCTATAGGGTTAATGATTTCGCCCTTTCAGGGCTAAAAGATGAGTTTGAGGTTGGTTCAAAGGGCTTCACCCTTTGTTGTTTTATTTCGCCCTTTCAGGGCTAAGAATGATGCTCTGTTTCTAAAAAAAGTTTTAGTGTAAAGAAATTAAATTTGATAATGTAGATCGATATTAGCGGTCAAGAACCGTAAAAAGTTACCAAATGCAAAGGATTATATCTGTTCCTACAAATTAATCTCCCTTAAATGGCTCATACTTGAATTGTTATGTATATTTGATAATAATTTATACATATGAAAAATATCTATAGTCTTTCGATTTTGGTTTTTATTTTTGTTTTTGGGATGTCTTGCAATCCTACTTTTTATGTTCCAAATACACAAAATGTTCCCATGATTGGGGAAAAAGGTCAGGTCAATCTAAGTATTGCTGGTAATGCAAATCAAGTTGAAATTCAAGGTGCATACGGTTTAAGTTCAAAATTTACGCTTCAAGCCAATACAGCTTTTTATGTTCCAAGAGATTTGGATAATGGCAATGGAGGAGGAGGCAAATTATTTGAGTTGGGTTTGGGCTATTATAAACCCATTAGAGAGCGAATTATTTTTGAAACCTATGCGCTATTTGGTATTGGCGGAATGGAGAATCACTTTCCGACGACTTTGACTGCAAATCCGAACACAACCGGTAAAATTTCTGCTTTATTAAATCGATATACTATACAACCCATATTAGGCTTTAATGAAAAATATTATTCTGTCATTTTTTCATCCAGATTTAGCAGTTTGAATTATGGCAATTATAAAGGAAGTTTGATTTTTGACAATGCAGATCAAACTGAGTATTTAAAAGCCAATCGAATTAATTTTTTAATTGAACCTGCACTGACAGTTCGAGTAGGATCTGAAAAAATCAAATTTCAATTGCAGGTTATGCATAGTTTCAACCTTTCTAATGATCTGTTCAAACAGGAAGATGATTTGATTTCTATGGGTTTGAATTTCCACTTTTGAGTTTTTTGTACATTGATTGAATATCATTTTCAATCCATCAACATACAAATAGTTTCATGAGAATTATTGGCTCTGTTGGTCTTGTATTATTTTATGGTTTGATTGGTCTGTTATTGTGTTATGGGATTTATTATTCCACACAAAAAGGATTTCTTGGCAAGGAACAATTGCTTTTTATTTTTTTTCTGGTTTTTAGCTACTATTATTACCTCCAAATATATAATCCCAATGTCAGGAAATTTAACTCATTCTTTTTATCCTTACCATTGGTTATTGGTGTATGTATTTGTGTTCTGATATATTGGAATTTTAAATGGGCAGATTTAAATTCAAACTTGCTTATGTTGGAATTTACTTTAGCATTATTGTATGGTATTCCACATCAGTATTTGAATCTCCGTCAGATTCCATTTCTTAAAAATGTTTTAGTAGCTCTGGTATGGGTATTGATGCCATGGATTTTCATTTCATTCAAGGATGTTAATCCCATATTGGTAATACTGACCATGGAAGTTTTTGTGTTTATTTTTTTAATCTCCATGCGATTTGATGAAATTGACTATGATGTAGATTTGAAGTCGAAACATATAACGGCTTCAACGATTTTGTCAAAACAACATTCCACTTTTATCATTTTGGTGGGCAGTTCTATAATAATTATTTTGGATGTTTTGATGTGGAAGTTTCTGTGCCTGGATAGAAATAAAATGGTTTCTCAATTATTGATTAATCTACTTCTGATTTATTTTTTATTGGGTTCCGTTAAAGGTATTCGAAAGTATAAAATCACCTACGATACTATTTTGTTGATGAAAGTTGTTTGCTTATGTTTAATTTGATTTAAAGTTGGAGAACTACTGAACTTGATCAAGAATATATTAACATGTGTAGAGATAATTCACAAATTAATTTTGAAGGGCAGTAGCTAATAATATGTAGTCATAGAAATTTGGATCGACCTTAAGGGGTAAGCCGTTAAAAAATGATGTAATGAAACCGTTAAAAATTCAAAACTGTATGAGCCCAACATAATGCTAAAAAAAGAACAATAATGCGAGCTGGGCAAGTGTTATGCTAAACAAAAGAAACATGGCCATTGGCGAGTTTTTTGAATTTAGGTTTCATGGAATCATTTTAGGCTTAGACCTTACAGTCTAGAATTTTTGGTTCTTTTTTTTCATGAAAAAAGAACAAAAAGTTTCTAATTAAAATGAAAATAAATATTTTAGAAAAATGTCAAGTAACCAAAGTGATCTTTTTAATGCTTGTCAATTTTGTAAAGGGTATAGGAGTTCTGAATTCACTGACGTGAACTAAATTTTAATAAATTTAGAAACTAAAAATTGCGTTCCACTTTGAAATTTTATCACATAACACCCACTTTTAAAATTGCTTACATCTAGCGTTTTTTTATTTAAGTCATTGATAGCAATGGAGGATATCACTGCGCCATTTAAGTCTATAATCTTTAATATTCCGCTAGTAGTATTTTGATCACATTCAAATGTTATCGTATGTTGAGCAGGATTAGGGTATATTTTAAATTCATTGTTATGAACATCGTTAGAACTAACTATGGTGCCATCCGTTTTATAAGTAGTAGAGAATATAGAAAAGCCACCACGCTGATTGCCCACAACCATGTCCAAAACACCATCATCATCTATATCTGCAACGCTCAAATGAGTGTTTTCACCTTCACGTAATTGACCATAATTTAAATATTCTATTGTAAACTTATTATATAAATTTCCTTCAATGTGACTAAATACAGAAGTCTCACCTAATAAGCCACCTGAGAACATTAGGTACTTTCCATTAGCATCGTAAAACATTGGGGCGGAATAAACCTTGGATCCAACTCCTTGTAAAATAATATTTCCCAGGCAATTGGTGTTTGGACTGTTATAATAATCCGGATCAAATAATGGTGAGTTTTTAGTTCCTTGATTTTGAAAGTAATAAAAACTTCCACATGGTACCCGGTTGATATCATTGTTACTCAACAAAGATCCTGCTACAATGTCCGTTAATCCATCCCGATTCAGATCTACTAAATAGGGAACACTATAAGAGCGTGCAGACAATTGAAAATAATCGTAAATGGCTTGTTTAAATACAAATTCTTTTCCTGGTCCCGCGATGTTTTCAGAATAGAAAAATCCACCCTGCGATTCACCTGTGAGCATATCCAGATCGCCATCTCCATCTAAATCCCCAAAACTTGGAGTAAAATTTGAAGTTCCGTTAATGCCTTCTCCGAACTGTTTGAAATTTATATAATTGCTATCCACCAATTCATATTGTGGTGATTTAATTGAACCAATGTTTTTGAATAACACAAGTCTTGGATCTCTGCTATTGTTGAGTGAATAAAATCCTTCGGTTCCGATTAATAAATCAGTCAAACCATCTTGATTGTAATCTACAAAACATGGATGAGCAGCAGATCCAAAATCCAACATATCCTCAATGAGTAAATTCTTTTGAGTTAAAGTGAAGTTTGGTTTGGTATTGATAGGTTTGTTTTGATAATACCAAAGATTATTAATATTCTCTGATTGATATCTTTGGTTAGGGGCGACAAGTATATCCAAATGGCCATCTAAATTAAAATCAACTTCGAAAGCTGAATTAAATTTATTCATATTAATGGGTGTGCTATTGGAAGGCCATGTGTTATCCTCTTTGTTCATCCAGGCTGTTGTAGATGAACCTCCATTGAAAAGTCCGATCATCGCATTATTGGACACGTCGCCAATCAATAAATCTCGCAACGGGTCACCATTTAAATCACAACTTAAAATAGTCGATCCACTATGTCGGATTTGATTGTTTGGTATTGTAAAGTAACTGGCACAAGAATCTGAAGTAGGACTTAATTTGATTTCAGACGACAATCCATTCTCAACAAAGCGGCCATAACATTCATCTTGTAAAATAAATTGAAGTGAATCTAATGACCAGCCTCTTTCCTTTGAAATATTTTTAAACCATTGAACGTAACTTCCACCACTTGTAAAAGTAAGGATGTCCAGATCACCATCCTGGTCGATATCATCAATGGATGGATAATCAATATAATCTACAGGTATTTGAGTATACTGATTTCCACCTGTAGGCCAGTATAAGATATTGTATTTTTCCTTGCCAATACTTGCTATTTGAAATTGCAAGAAACCATTTACATTAGTGCCTTTATAAACTTCAATGCCTGCCGGTCCTTGTGTATTAAATGAACTTGAAAACATGTCGATGATACCATCCTTGTTGTAATCTTTTAGGATCACCCAATCAAGTACTCTAGGAAATTGCCTTCCCATTTCGGGTTGGAAATTATATTTTCCCGTTTTTCCATTAAAAATGAATGGCATTAATACATTTCCATTTTTGTCAAAAACCAAAAGATCTAAAATGCCATCAAAATTTAAATCACCTTGATTTACTTGGGCATTATTGATGCCTCCGGTCATCGGATATTTAAGTTGGCGACTATTGACAAAAAAGGGTATGTCTTTTCGTTCCAAAGGTTGACTGTGTAAGCTTGTGCCTATGGTTGATAAAATTAAAGAAAAGTATATAGTATAAAATCTCATTAATTCATGGTGTTAAGTAAACAAATAACGCTTGTTTGGATTTAATAGTCCACATGCATTGAATATTTTAATCTTTATTGCATCCTAGTGATCATGAAATTTATTTTCTGTCAAAATTCATTCTCATTCCTGTTTGTTCAGCAACAATGTGATCATTGTCGTATACCAAATGTCCATTGACAAAAGTTTTAACAATCTTTCCTCTGAGATCATAAGTTTCCAAAGGTGACCAACCACATTTATAATACAATTGCGCTGCCTTAATGTTTTGAACCTGATGTGGATCCAAAATTACAAGATCCGCAAAATATCCTTCACGAAGAAATCCGCGATTTGCTATTTGGAAGCAAATAGCGGGATTGTGTGCCATTTTTTGCACTATAAAGGGCAGGTCCCAATGATTTTCAACACCTAGGGTTATCATCATAGGCAATGCATGTTGAACTAAGGGTAATCCTGAAGGAGCAGAAAGGTAAGGTTGTGATTTTTCGTCCAAAGTATGGGGTGCATGGTCAGTGGCAACCACATCCAGTATTCCGTCTGTTAATCCTTGGCATAGTGCTTTTCGATCTACTGGTGTTTTAATAGCAGGATTGCATTTGATTTTATTTCCTAAAGTAGGATAGCTGGTATCATCAAAAAATAAATGATGAACACATGCTTCTGAGGTTATCTTCTTATCTGCTAATGCTGTTATATTTTCAAATAAACTTAATTCATCAGCAGTGCTAATGTGCAAAATATGAAGTCTCGTATTGTGCTTTTTAGCCAATGAAACTGCAAAGGAAGAAGACAGTAGACAAGCCTCCCTGCTTCTAATGTTAGGGTGTTGATCAGCAGTGAGACTCCCATTAAATTGTTTTTCAAAAAGAGCTAAGTTATGTTTAATAGTTTTTTCATCTTCGCAATGTGTGGCAATCAATGTAGGTGCCTTGGAAAACAGGGATTCAAGGATGTGAGGATCGTCTACCAACATGCCTCCTGTTGAAGAGCCCATAAATACTTTAATCCCACAGACATTGGAATAATTCACGCTCAATATTTCGTCTAAATTGTCATGCGAGACACCCATATAGAAGGAATAATTGGCAACAGATTTTTTTTCTGCTATCAGATATTTAGCTTCAAGAAGTGCTTTTGTTAAAGTATTTGGTATCGTATTAGGCATTTCCATAAAAGATGTTATCCCTCCAGCCACTGCAGCTCTTGATTCAGTTGCAATATCTGCTTTATGGGTCAATCCGGGATCTCTGAAATGAACCTGATCATCGATACATCCTGGTATCAAATTTAATCCATCAGCCTCTATAATATAGGCTTCCGGATGACTTATATCTCGGTCAATTCTTTCAATTCGACCCTCACATATCAAAAGGTCAGATTCAAAGCTTTTTCCTTCATTTACGAGAATGCTGTTTTTTATTATCGTCCGATTTAGCATTGTGATTAGTTTTGCATTGAATTTTAATGATCATTATTCAAAAAATTAACTATGTCTTTTAAGCCTTCTGACTTACGAATTGGTGTTTTGGGTGGTGGCCAACTTGGCAAAATGTTGGCACAGGAAGCCTCCAAATTAGACATTGAATTAACATTTCTTGACAAAAGTAAGGATTTTCCAGCAGGAAAAGTTTCACCTTTATTTGTCGAAGGTGATTTTAACGATTACGATACGGTAATGCGATTCGGGAAAAACTATGACATCATTACCATTGAATTAGAACATGTTAATCTTCAGGCACTTTTTGATTTAGAACGGTCTGGAAAAAAGGTATTTCCGCAGCCACATATTTTGCAAATGATTCAAGATAAAGGCTTGCAAAAGCAATACTTTTTAGAACATGGATATCCTACTGCACCTTTTTTGTTAATCCATGACGCTCAGGAGATCCAGCTTAAAATGGATGAGGGTTCGATCAATTATCCTTTTGTTCAAAAAACTCGAACAGGAGGTTATGATGGTAAAGGGGTTTCTATTATTAAAAACAAATCCAATTTAGATCTTTTGCTTCCAGGACCTTCTGTGATTGAACAACTTGCTGATATACAGACTGAGATCAGCATTATAGCTATCCGGAATAGTCAAGGAGATTGTAAAACTTATCCTGGGGTTTCCATGGATTTTCACCCAACAGCCAATTTAGTTGAATTTCTTAATTGTCCCGCTGGATTAAGCGCTGAATTGGAGTCACAAGCTGAATCCCTCGCATTTCGGTTAGCCAATGAATTAGGAATAGTTGGTTTATTGGCAGTGGAAATGTTTGTGAATAAAGATGGAACCATCTGGATTAATGAAATGGCTCCAAGACCACATAATAGTGGACATCACACTTTGGATAATGGTGCAACAAGTCAATTTGCAAATCACATCAGAGCTATTTCCGGATTGCCTTTAGGCTGCACTTATGGGGATCGGGCAGCAATAATGATCAACCTTATTGGTGAAAAGGACTATAGTGGCCCGGTAAGGTATCAAGGTATGGAATCTTGTTTAGAATTAGATGGAGTACATATACACTTGTATGGCAAATTAGAAACCAAGCCATTTCGAAAAATGGGACATATAACTGTAACTGGCATAGATTTGGATGAATGTAGACGAAAGGCAAATTTTGTATCAAATACAATAAAAGTAATTTCATGATAACACCGATAGTAGGGATTATAATGGGTTCAGATAGTGATTTTGGGATCATGCAGGAAGCCGCTCATTTTTTAAAGGAATGTAATGTCCCGTTTGAATTGAAAGTGGTATCTGCTCATAGAACTCCTGAGTATATGGTGGACTATGCAAAATCAGCCAAATCACGAGGTATTAAAATTATAATAGCCGGAGCGGGTGGCGCAGCGCATTTGCCTGGGATGATTGCCTCCTTGACTACATTACCCGTGATAGGAGTTCCTATTAAATCATCTAATTCTATAGATGGGTGGGATTCGCTTTTATCCATATTGCAAATGCCAAATGGCGTGCCAGTCGCTACTGTAGCACTTAATGGTGCCAAAAATGCCGGCATTTTAGCAGCTGAGATTCTCGCTATTTCAGATCCTATATTGGATCAGATATTAGTAGATTTTAAGAATGGAATGCGAGATACGGTTTTATCTAAAAAACTGGAAAATCAATAATGTCCATCAACTTTCAATGATTTTTACAAAAGGATAATAATTCATTAATCCCAAATTATTGATTAATAAAGCACATGAATTGCTAATCTTCTCCTTATTTTGTTTAAAATATAAATATCCCTGAAAGATAAGGTCAAAAATCAACTTAGTGGGTAACGAATTTCTTAGTTAAAATCGCGCATAGCCTTGAAAGGTAAGATCTAAAATCGCCTAAGATGGGTATGGGATTCCTTAGTTTAAATAGCGTATATCCCGGAAAGATAAGGTCAAAAATCAACTTACTGGGTAACGAATTTCTTAGTTTAAATCGCGCATAGCCCTGAAAGGTAAGGTTTACAATTGCCTAAAATGGGTAGCGAATTCCTTAGTTTAAATAGCGTATAGACCTAAAAGATAAGGTCAAAAATCAATTTAGTGGGTGACGAATTTCTTAGTTTAAATCGCGGATAGCCCTGAAAGGTAAGGTCTAAAATCGCCTAAAATGGGTAGCGAATTCCTTAGTTTAAATAGCGTATAGACCTGAAAGATAAGGTCAAAAATCAACTTAGTGGGTGACGAATTTCTTAGTTTAAATCGCGGATAGCCCTGAAAGGAAAGGTCTAAAATCGCCTAAGATGGATATGTGATTCCTTATTTTAAATATCGTATAGACTTGAAAGATAACTTCAAAAATCAACTTAATGGGTAACGAATTTCTTAGTTTAAATCGCGGATAGCCCTGAAAGGTAAGGTTTAAAATTGCCTAAAATGGGTAGCGAATTCCTTAGTTTAAATAGCGTATAGACCTGAAAGATAAGGTCAAAAATCAATTTAGTGTGTAACGAATTTCTTAGTTTAAATGGCGAATAGCCCTGAAAGGGCGAAATTAATCAACAAAGGGTGCAGCCCTTTGAAATCAGTAGCGTCGGATTTTTAAGCCCTGAAAGGGCGAAATAGTTAGTCCCAAATGTAACGTTCATCATATTCAACTTTATATTTAGTAAGAAATAATCTATATTCATCCTGAAAAGTAATTTTTTCATGATGTTCATACTGGTTCTTAATGTATGCAATTACATGATCAACTTCATAAGGATTCACTGAAAAAGCGCCATACCCATCTTGCCAATAAAAATTTTTCAAGGAAACATCTTTAGTTTTCATCCATTTTGAAGAATTGGATTTTAAATTTTCAATCAGCTTAGTTAGAGCAATTTTTTTTGACAACAAACAAAGTATATGAACATGATCGGTATAGCCCCCACTGATTATAACCTGAGACTCTAATGCATTGCAAATTCCTCCTAAATAAGCATGAAGTTCTACATTAAATGGTGGGTGAATTAAAGCTTGTCTGTGCTTTGTGCTAAAAATGATATGTAAGTAGTTTTTTACGAGTGACTGGCCCATATGAATTAAATTACGCCCTTCCAGGGCTGTTTTAAAATAAAAATTACAAGTGATGGGTTTACATCCATCGCTAATACATTTAGCCCTTTCAGGGCTAAATGTAAATTTGTACTCATTTATCTGTTTGTTCTATATAGATTAAATTACGCCCTTTCAGGGCTGTTTAGAAATAAAAATTACAATCGATGGGTTTGCACCCATCGCTAGGATATAGAGCCCTTTCAGGGCTAAATGTAAGTTTGTACTCATTTATCTGTTTATCCCATTTAAATTAAATTTATACCTTTTTAGGGGTGTTCAAAAATATAAATCAACAATCGTTGGGTTAGCTTCAATCTCTAATCTAAAAAGCTCCATTTAGGGCAAGATGTTTGCAAGCTTACTCCGATTTTTTTTTACAAATTTAATATTTACTTCAAATTTGGATTCAACCTTATAAAGTTCCAGGAAAATATTATTGTAATAATTTGAAAGAGAATGTGTTATACGAATTTTAAATCTAATAAATTATAAATATTTGCCCCCAACTAATATCGTTTTTTATAATCTCGGCGGTACATGAGTTTAAGTCCGATGGATAATGCGTGGTGTGTAAAGTTTGTTCGGGAACCATCAACTTCCTGTGATAAATAATGGTCGCCAAAAACAGGAGCAAATATTACAGATGGAGAAAGCGTCCATAATTTGGATAATCCAAAATCTATACCAGCACCAAGGCCGATGGCAAAGAGGTGCTGATTGTTTAAATAGGCCTCCGTTTCAGGGGTAAATGAACGATGTGAAAATATGTAAGCAGGCTGAATAATGAAATGGAAGCCCTTTGTGAAGAAATTACCCGTCTTTTTAAAGGTTGGGCAGTTGCAATCATCTTTAAAGCTAAATGGGTAAATCTGGGTAGTTACATTAATTTGAGCCGTTAATTCATTAAACTTAAGGTCTTGGATATTGTCAATTGCAACTTTATTTTGACCAAAGCCAAGTTTGACACCAGGTAAAAACTCCAGGCGATAATTTTTAAGTCTCAACCAATAATTAATCCCCAATTCAAAAGATTGATAGGCATCATCTAAATTATTTCCAGAAACAGGATTCGATGCTTCACTATTCAAATTATGGTGAGTAGTAGCTAATTCGAGGCCAATTTGACCAGACGATGTTTGAATGAATAGGAGTGTTAAGGCTAATATGGAGAATTGTTTCATAACTTATTAACGCAAGCTACGAAGCTTCATTATCTTTGCACAATAATTTTTATATTGAAGGCTAAGAATTACCGAAAGGAAAAAGTACAATTGATTACATTAGGATGTTCCAAAAATCTAGTTGATTCAGAACAATTAATGACCCAGCTTGATCACAATGAATATCATGTAGAGCACAATCCGGATCATAGCAAACTGGCGGACATTATCATTATAAATACGTGTGGATTCATCGATCGGGCTAAGGAAGAATCCATAGATACAATTCTCCATTATGCAGCTTTGAGGAAAGAAGGAAAGATTTCTAAATTATTGGTGACTGGGTGTCTGTCACATAGATACAAAGACAACCTGGAAGTAGAAATCCCTGAAGTTGATGGTTATTTTGGAACTATGGAAATGCCCACACTTTTGGCACGATTAAATGCTGATTATAAGTATGAGCTTATCGGTGAAAGATTAACCAGTACCCCTAGTCATTTTGCTTATTTGAAAATTTCAGAAGGTTGTAATAGAACTTGTTCTTTTTGTGCCATACCCTTGATGCGGGGCAAACATGTTTCAGTAGAAATAGATCAATTGGTTAAACAAGCTCAGAACTTTGCTAAAAACGGAGTAAAAGAGCTGATTCTTATAGCTCAGGAATTAACATATTATGGTTTAGATTTGTATAAAAGAAGGGCTTTGTCAGAATTGTTGGACCAACTTTGTGAAGTAGAGGGGATTGAATGGATTCGTTTGCATTATTCTTATCCCTCTAAATTTCCACTAGATGTTATTCATACCATGAACAAACAATCTAAGGTGTGTAATTATTTAGATATCCCACTTCAACATGCTACTGATCGGATGTTATTAGCAATGAAGCGCCAAATAAATAAAAAAGAAACTGTTGAATTAATACAATCCATCCGACAAATCATCCCTGATATAAGTTTGAGAACTACCATGTTGGTAGGTTTTCCGGGTGAAACAGAAGAGGATTTCGAAGAGTTATGTGAGTTTATTAAAGAACACAAGTTTGATCGTTTAGGTGTTTTTCAATATTCCCATGAAGAGGATACATCAGCACATGATCTTGTAGATTCAGTATCTGCAGAACTTAAGGAATATCGGGCTCAACGATTAATGCAAATTCAGGAAGACATTTCTTATGAATTAAATGAAAAAAAACGAGGTAAAAAGTATAAAATAATCATAGATCGGGTTGAAGGAGAATATTTTATTGGACGAACAGAAGGAGATAGTCCGGAAGTCGACAATGAAGTATTGATTTCCGCAAAGCAATACGTTAGAATAGGGGATTTTGTTGATGTGATTATTCGCGACTCAACACATTTTGATTTAATTGGAGAAGTAGTTTGAATTAAATGAGTAAAACATCCATTTATCAACGAGAAGTGACACCAATGGTGCAGGCTGCTATTGTGTTTGGATTGATACTGGTCATTTTTTTTGGATTGTATTTTGGTCACTTGCTTAGGTGGTATGCATTTGATCCAATGGATATTTGGTTGGTCGGTACGGCAATGATGCTATTCTATATATTATTTAATTGTATTTTTGGTTTTAACAATGAAAATATCACCACATACTTTAGGAACTCCATATACAGTTATATTGTATTAGTAGTGGCAACTTGTTTATTAAGCCAATGGATTACCAAAGTATCTGTTTTTGATGCCAAAACGTATTCATGGATATTGGTTGTATTTTCAATCGTATATTTAATTTTTATGACCGTTCTTGGATTAATTAAAAAAATTGTTTCACTAGCTATAAAACAAGATAAAAAATTACAAAATGAGGATTAATTATTTGCTTTACATTGTGGGATTATTTTTAAGTGGATGTTCTTGTTCTTGTCAGAAATCGTCCGTTCAGAAATCGGTAAAGGACGATGCCAATATTGACACTACAATTGTAATTCCACAACATATTGAACCCATCACGTTGACAGATGAAGAATGGCGAAAAAAATTATCTGAAGAAAGTTATTACGTTATGCGTGAAAAAGGTACGGAAAGGTCTTTTACGGGTAAGCTTTGGGATAATCATCAGACAGGTATATATCTATGTAACGCTTGTCAATTACCTCTGTTCAGCTCAGCTACAAAATTTGAATCTGGAACCGGCTGGCCAAGTTTTTTTAAACCTATACGAAATGACTTAGTTTCAGAAATCGTGGATGATACATACGGTATGATTAGAAAAGAAATTGTTTGTAGTCGGTGCAAAGGTCATTTAGGCCATGTATTTGATGATGGTCCGGCGCCCACGGGTCTGAGGTATTGCATGAATTCAGTTTCTTTGAAATTTATCCCCACGGGGAGTCTGCCTAAATAAGTGTAAAATTTTTAAATATTAATATATTTATTTCATCCAGTCAAAATGAAATCCATATATACTTCCAAAAACTACCAAGCTGACGATGGAGATCATGATCAAAGTCCATAATAGCGGAAAGTACCAGGAAGGAATTTTAGATCGATCCAGTTTTTCTGCAATCCAACTAATAACTATTATGGAGAAATTAACTAATATGATCAAAACACTTAGAAAAAAAGCAACATAATCATTAAATACAAACAAGAATGCAAGAATTAACCCATATATTAAGCAGATTTCAACAAAAGGGAAGGATTTGGGTTCTTTCATGATCAAATAATAGATTCGTATAGTCATTCGTTCAACAATAAAAAAACATGGTAAGAGGTATTATTGTTTTGTTACTCCTATTCAGTTGTAAAAATTTGTGGTCTCAGGCTACAGATACTGCACTTCAACGCAAGATCTATAATGAAAGAATTCAAAAGACCCGAATTGCTGATGTTTATATACCAATGAACACCAATGATGCGATGAATGAGCTATTAAGACTATCAGACTCTGTAGCAAGAGAAAAAATCAAAACGACCAAAGAAGATACCATAGCCAGTAAATTGCATTTTAGTTTAGGCAGGTGGATGCAGATTAATTGGGGCTTTGATGAAGGTAGTAGGTTGAGTCATTATTATAGGACAAAAGGAGTTACTTACACTGATGATATGATTGATTTATTAATTAGATCTTTTTACCGGACTATAGTTAAACAACCCCTAGAAGAAGAGAAATTAATTCAAAAATACATTGATCTTAGAAAGCAGGAAAATATTGAAAAAAAGAAAAAAGCTAAAGTAGTTCAAACAATAACTCGAACCAAAAAGCCCCATAATGAATAAAAATATTCATTTCTAAATAGTTCTGAAGTCATGAATGGAAATCCGGTTACAGTTAGTGCAAAATATTATTTTGGAATAAAACCTTCACCTCGAATCATTAATCTTAATATTCAGGATCATCAAATTTCATTTTTACATCCTGATACCTTTGAGGCAATTATTTGGGATGTTTCAAAAGTTCAATTAGCTACGTATAAAGAGGATCATTTAATTCTTCGATATGGAAATAAAGATCCATTTGAATATCTGGAGTGTAATCAAAGTGAAGATATTGAATGCATAAGGTCTAAGGTCTCAGCATCATCGCTATTTAATCAAAAATCTAATTTAAAAAGTAATACTTCTTTGTTGGGTATCTTTTCGATATTAATAGGTTTTGTTCTTCTGCTGGGGTTCAGTTATTTTTACGCATTACCTTCATTGAACCAATGGGCAGCCAATCGAACACCTAAGGAATGGGAAATTAAAATGGGAGACAGCGCTATACAGCAATTCTTAGCAAATGAACAGGAAGATGTAAATAAATCCATTATTTTAAATCAATTCTTTGATTCCTTAAATATTTCTTCAGTCTATCCCATCAAATTGTACGTTGTGAATGACTCAATCATTAATGCATTCGCTATGCCAGGTGGGCATATCGTTGTTTATAAGGGAATTTTGGATCGCATGTGTTCATATCAAGAATTGGTTGGATTACTAGGCCATGAATTAGCTCACATCGAAAAGCAACATAGTTTAAAAACGATCTATCAGACCGTTTCTTCTTATCTTATGATCTCATTGATATTTGGTGATTTAACTGGAATAGCTGCAATTTTTGTAGAACAGGCTAATAATATTAAGAACCTGAGTTATTCCAGGTCATTTGAATTAGAGTCCGATCAAGAAGGATTAAGGCTAATGCTAGAGAGAAATATTAATCCTCAAGGACTACTGGATCTATTCAATATTTTGAAAAGTACACATACAGATAATCAACTTCAATCCTCTTTTTTTAGCACTCATCCATTGACTGAGGAGCGTATTCAGATCATTGAAGCTAACATTAAGCCAAGTCATACATATCAGCACTATCCTGAATTAGAGCAGCTATTTAATGACCTCCAAAAGAATTAAAAGTCCTTATTTTGTTGGCAATTCCTGCTCATTAGTTCAAGTATGAAATATTTTTTAGCTTTGCAGCGTTTTTTCGAACTATACAGAATAAAGCTGGTCAAAGAGCGTTTCAATATTTATCATCTATAAATAGAACAATGGAGTTACTTCGTTTTAATGAATTGATTAAGATTACTTGGATAAATCGTAAGTTGTTGAGTCTTATAGCTATAGGGACTATTATTAGTGCTTCATTGGTTTCTTATATTATTCCCGAGTATTACAAATCAAAAACTACAATCTTCCCGGTAAAATTATCGCAGGCTCCGGTTAATGAGACTGCATTACGTAGAGGTACAATTGCGGATTTTGGAGAAACAGGTGAAGCAGAGCAAGCTATTGAAATATTGAATTCTGATCGATTGAGTGATCGGGTTATAGAGAAACATGATCTTTACAAACATTACAAGTTTGATAAAAAGGATGCTCAGGCTAGAACCTTTGTTTTGAAAATGTATTCTTCCAATGTTTCTATCAAACGAAATAAATTTAATTCCATAGATATTACAGTAGTAGATAGGGACCCTAAAATGGCTGCAGATATTGCTAATTCGATCACCGCATATTTCGATACTATTAAGTATGAAGTTGTAAAAAATAGGGCAAATGATTTAATCAATAATTTGGAGCTTAGTCAAAGAAAACAAAATTTGGTTATTGACTCTTTAAAAAAATTAATGGATACCTTTTCTATCAAAGGCGTCATGAGTCAATTTCAAAGAGGGTACTTAATTCAAGCATATGCACAATCTAGTCCCAGCGAAAGAGTACACTTGAAACAATTAGTTGATGCTAATATAAGATTTGGTGAGGATTTTGACCGTACGGAACGCAATTTTGACAATGAAGATGGTACGCTCATGCTGATTAATAAATTCCTTACTCAGGCTAGGGCAGATGCAGAAACACAGTTTTCTCAGAAGTTTATTGTTGATGCTGCTGTTCCCGCAGAACGAAAGTATTTTCCGGTGAGATGGTTATTGGTTTTGGTAAGTTTAATTTCAGCCATGTTTCTTTCAATCAGCATGTTAATATTGAAAGAAAAAATGCCAGAAATAAAAAAACAACTTGACTTGTGATAGAATTGCTATTTGATAAAAAGAATAGAATAGTCTTTTGGATTTGTATTTTTTTTACATGCTTATCTGTTGGGCTAGTTTATTTTGATGTCTACTATTTCTTTTTATTTCCTATTATTTTATTTGCTTCAATAGTGTTTTTATTTAAGCCTGACGTAGTCTTTTATAGTTTGGCTTTTCTAGTGCCTTTGTCCATTAATCCTAATGATGTCGATTTAGGTCATCTTAGTTTATCAATTCCAACAGAACCCATGTTGTTTTTGTTGGTATTAATATTTGTATATTATTTAGTGTCTGAAAAAAACATTAATACTAAAATATTTACACATCCTTTTTCGATTCTTATTTATTTTTATATTTTTTGGTTGATGATAACTACGATTACGAGTGTTGACATGATCGTTTCACTTAAGTTTGTCATTGCGAAAATTTGGTTTATCGTACCATCGTATTTTTTAGCACATTTTTATTTCAAAAAAGAACAAAACATTGTTTCGTTTCTTACTTTATTTATTTGTGGAATAGCCATTGTTGCACTTTATAATATTATTCATTTAGCTGGATTCAATTTTGAAGATAAACCATCTCAATGGACTATGCAACCCTTTTTTAAGGATCATGCTATCTTAGGTGCTATTTTAGCCTTAGCTATACCCATTTCTTTTGGTTTAAGAAGTTATTTTAATTTAGATGTAATTCGTAAGAATGTTTTTATCATTATTTCTGTGATTTTAATCATTTGTTTAATATTTACCTATTCAAGAGCTGCTTGGGTTAGTGTTGTACCTGCCGTTTTATTGTATTTATTATTAAAATTCAAATTTAGGTTTTCTACTTTGTTTGGTATCATAGTAGGACTCATAGTAATTGGACTTTTTAATCTTAGTTCCATTCTTGATAGTTTAGGTCAAAATAAAGTTGCTAGTTCAGATGATCTAGTTGAAAATGTAGAATCGATAACAAATATTAGCTCAGATGCTTCCAATTTGGAACGAATTAATAGATGGTCATGTGCTATCGATATGTGGCAAGAAAAACCTTTTTTTGGATGGGGGCCTGGGACCTATATGTTTAATTATGCTCCATTCCAGCTTAGTGCCAATTATACTGAAATAAGTACTAATTTTGGGGATGTAGGTAATGCTCATAGTGAGTATTTAGGGCCCCTTGCAGAAACAGGCGTTATTGGTTTGTTGATATTTTTAATGATGTTTATAATGGTTTTTTATTACCTCTTTAAGGTTTATCTATTAGCTCATGAAAAGTCATCCAAAATCATTATTTCAACAGCAGGATGTGGATTGATTACCTATTTTGTACATGGCTTTATGAATAATTATTTGGATACAGATAAGGCAGCAGTTATATTTTGGATTTTGATTAGTATAATAATCAGTTATGATATTAAGAATATCAATAGAACCAATCTAGAAATTAGTTCTGAGCAACTATAATTAAATTTGGAGTCAATGACATATGTTTTGATGAGCGCCCTGTAGAAAATATCATTATTTTGATTTTTAGTTTTATTATACTCCATATTATTTTTCTAATAAATTCTTTCAGGAAACCATTGACAAGAATATAACTTGGATAAATTTTTATGTTATGATATCCGATGCTTTTAAATAATTGAACAGCTGATTGGGTATTCAAATAATTCTCATGGGTAAAATCACCATTCGCATATAGACTAGCATAAGGAGCATCCATATTAGGTGTTCTGGCAATGATTGTTCCAGTATCATTTAAATTTAGTTTTATTAAATCAAGAAGTTCTACCAATTCATCTTTTGTAAAGTGCTCAATAATATCCATGCAAGAAATTAAATCATATTTTGATTTTGAAAGTTTTAAAAAGGCTACGATGTCACCGATTTTTACCTCTGTTAAGCCCATTTGATTTGCAATAGATACTTGCTCACTTGAAATATCAATACCTTCTATTCGTTCGTAACCACTTATTTTAAGTGCCTTTATAAATGAGCCCGTACCACAGCCTAAGTCTAATATTTTGATGGATTTATTTTTGTTTATTATGGGAATTATTTCTGCAATAAAAACTTTGGTTTCTTCTTCAAATTTTAATTGGATAGATTTGGTGGTTAATTGTCCGGCTTGAGTTGAGTAGTAATTATTATATAAAATGTTTCGGTACTTCATTAGGATTTTTTTGCTAAAAATATTTCAACAAAGGTATGATAATTTATTAGAATTCAATAGTGATACCAATGCTTGGTAATCTAACTCCAATATTGTCTTTGATTTCTTTTACTTTGTATCTTTGTTCTGATAAGGGATCATTTGGGTTTTCAATGATTGGGCCACCTATAGGTTGATTGTTATTGTCTAAAGGTCGATCTAAAATAAGTGTTTTGCTAGAGATGGAACTTCCGGTTACATTTTCTACATCCAAATATAAATTTAAATTCCATTGTTTGAAAAACCATTTTTTATCAACGCGGAAATCTATTTGATTTATAGCTTGGTTTCTTAATGAATTGATTTGATTATAATCTAACAATGCCTTTCCATTAATGTCCCACGCTAGCTTTAAATTAGATTCAGTCAAATTGGGCGTATAGGGGAGTCCGGATTGGAATCTCCAATTAATACCTATTTCCCAATTTCTCCTAAATCTTTTTCCAGCAGTCATATTAAATATCGAGCGGCTGTCCCATGCCGAAGGAATGTATGAATGATTTTTATCTTCAAATTGACTCATGGCAAAAGTAAGAGACATGATTCCATAAAATCCTTTGATTAATTTTTGTTGATACATTAATTCCAATCCATAACTTTTTCCTTTAGCAAAAGGTGAGGCCGGTTCATTTCCAATGATACCAAAATCACCACCGAGATTTGCTAGTGTTATACTATCCTTTAACAGTATGGGATAATTATGATATTGCTTTAGAAATCCTTCAACTGTTAATTGTGACTTTGAAGAAGGCCTATATGCCAATCCCAGAACATAATGATTGGCTCTGATGTATTTAATTCCATTTTGACGATTTACAAATATTGCATTGTTGTCTTTGTAACCAAGTATTGTATATGGAGGAAGTTGGTAGTATATTCCAGTATTTGCATTGAGATCTATATTTTTTTTGATTTGGTAAGAGAATGATATTCGAGGTGAAATTTGTGTGAATGGGTTAGACATTTCTTTACTATATGAATTACCATCAAATCTTAAACCAATAGAAGAAGTTAATTTTTCGTGTAGTGATTTTTTACTGTATTGCCCAAATATTCCATATTTGTAAAATACTATTTTTGAATCATAATTTAATTCAACGACTTGTTGAGATGAATATATTCTGTTGTACGTTTGATTATTGTATTTGATTTGTTCAGCAGTAAAACCATAAGTAATTTTATGGGTTCCATTTCTTTGTGTTTTTTCTATCCTTAATTTATTTTCAATCTCCTGAGAAGTGTAATCCAGTATTTTATTTTCTAATTTCGACTCATCATTGTTTTGAAATTTTTGAGCATGATTGTTGAGCATATTTCTACTTATGACAAAGGTATAGTATCCATTTTTATTGTAATGTTTATAAACAATGCCATTGGTATAATTCCATTGTTTGCTTATGGGTAGATAATTAAGGATGTATTGTTGACTTTCAGTTTGGTTGGCTTCTTCATTGAGTTCAAAATCATCATAAGCTCCTAGGCCAATGAAAGTTATTTCATTTTTTTTATTGAATTTATGTTTTAATTTTATTTGAAAATCATTGTAAATGGGTAAAAATGGTAATTCTAAAACTTTAAATAAAAATTGTAAATAGGATCTTCTTGCAGAAATGAGGTAAGTTGTTTTCTTGCCTATGGGACCTTCTAAACTTAAACCAATGTCGCTTGCTCCCAAAGTTCCAGAAAATCCCATACGGTCATCACGACCATCTCTTTGTTTAAAATCAAAAACAGATGATAGCGCATTTCCTCTGTTAGCAGGAAAGGCACTACTTAGAAATTCTACTTCACGGATAAAAGCAACATTGATCATGCCCACAGGACCACCTGAGGAGCCTTGGGTTGCAAAATGGTTTATATTGGGTACCTCCACATCATCCAGGTAAAAACGATTTTCATTTGGCGCTCCACCACGAATGATCAGATCATTCCTAAATGCCGCTGTGCTTGTAACTCCAGGGAGTGATTGTACCACTTTTGAAATATCTCTATTGGATCCTGGATTTCTATTAATCTCAGTTACACTAATTACTCTAAGTGAAAGAGGGCTTTCTTCTGATTTTTGAAAAGCATTAGATTGGATAAGAATTTCTTGTAAATTTAATATGGACTCCGTTAATTGGATATTAAGTTTAACCGGCTTGTTATTGGTGACCTGGATCTCTGATAGAATCATTTCATTATACCCCAAAGCCCAGATTTTAATGTTATAAATAGTCGATTGTAAATTATTTATTTCAAAATAACCAAGTTCATTGGTCATTGTACCTATTTCTGTACCTTGAATTTGTACATTTGCAAATGGAATAGCCTCATTATCAGTACTATTTAACACATACCCTTGGATTTTGCCAAATTGAGCCGTTGCATAATAATTGAGTAAAAAACAACTTAATATCGTAATGACTCTCATGTCTAGATTTTGACCTTAAAACAAGTTCAGGGAACTATTGTTTTAATATATGCTTATAAATGATCATATAATAAATATAGTATTCATATTATAAATTTATGCCTAGCACAGTCATTGAATCCAAGTTTTAACCACTTACTATTAAAAAAAAATCTATTTTTACAGATTAATTAATTCCTTTATATTTTAACTTATTATTAAAATCTTTATATATGAAATTAACAGCTTTTTCTAGATTCTTAATTGTGATGTTTATTTTGGCTGCTTTGTTTTTTGGATATCGACAATGCAAGCCTCAGCTCGAAGAAAAATTTGGGAATAAGGTAGAGCCTACTGAAAATACAACACCTGCTGAAGGTCAAGTTGGTGGTGAACAAATGAATGAAAATAAAGGTGGAGCTACCACTTCATCAGATCCAAATGCTTCTAACGTTCCTTTATCTAATGCTGCCAGTACTTTTAGCTATGTTCCTGCTGAACCTATGAATGGAAAACTAAAAGGAGTTGTTGAATTGGGTGCCTCAGGTTTCAATTCTTTTATTATACGGGTTGATCAACAGAAAAATTGGAAATTGGAAAAAGCTGAGTTTGGATCTAGTTTAGTTTATGAAAATATGGCAACAGACGATGATATAAGGACAGGACTTAAAAATTATATAAGAGGAATGTTGGATTTTGGTGTGCCAGGAAAAGATATTCATTTTGTGGTGAGTTCTGGTGCTAAATCAGAACCTAGCGTCGTTAAAATATCTAATGGACTCAAAGCTTTAAATTATTATGTAAATGAAGTTACGCCTCAACAAGAGGGCACTTACGGATTAAATTGCATTATGCCTCCGTCTTTTGAACAAAATTCTTTCATGGTTGATATAGGCTCTGGAAATACTAAAATTTCGTGGAAAACTGGAAGTGCCATTCAAGCTCTTGAATCTCATGGAGCCAAATATTTTCAGAAGTCTATTTCTGATCAGCAAGTATATGATGATGTAAGAAAAACAGTAGGCAAGGTGTCAGGAAATAATAGAGGCACTTGTTTCATTATGGGTGGTATCCCGTTTGAATTAGCCAAACAAAGCAGAAATGGAAAAGAAAGATACACTGTTTTAAAAGCGCCATTAGATTATAAATCTACAGGAGAAAAACAAAAAGCTGGATTGAATATTTATAAGGCTATATATGATGAAACATCTTGTAAAAATTTCGTATTTGATTGGGATGCAAATTTCACCATAGGATTTTTATTAGGTCTTAAATAAATGGACTGTTATACTTTATTTAATGAAATGGGGCTAAACAAGATTGGGATAAAAATCCAATTGATTTTTGTAAACTGTTTAAGTAAACATAAGTTAATTTGCAATTTTATTGCATTAGTTCTTGCCTGCATATTCGTACCTTTTTTAGGAAACAGTCAAGTTATATTAGTTGATCCTGTTTTTCCAACTGTAAATGATACGGTAGTAATACTATTTGATGCAAGTCAGGGAAACGCAGCATTGAAAAACTTTAATGGTCCGGTGTATGTACACACAGGTCTTATTGCCGATCAAAGTGTAAGTGGAACGGATTGGAAGTTCGTACAAGGTGCTTGGGCAACAAATGACCCAAGGCTTCTGATGCAGTCACTGGGAAATAACCGCTATCAAATTAGATTGCACATAAAGTCATTTTATAAAATCCCGGATGGAGAAAAAGTCAATAAACTGGCTTTTGTTTTTCGTAATGTAAGTGGAAGCATTGTTGGTAGAGATGCAAGTGGAGCAGATATTTATTACGACTTGTCAAAAGTCGATTCAGGATTTGAAAGTATATTAATTAATCCTGATGTTCCATTTTTATTGGTTCAGAAAAATGATTTAATTCCAATTCAAATAGCATGTTCCAAGAATGCGGAAATTAAAATATTTCAAAACGATATTTTATTAGTCGACAGTTCAAACATTAATAAACTAAACTTCGATATTACTGCACAGTCAAATGGACAGTACGATATTAGAATAGAATGTATCAGTGGAACTGAAAGTAGAATTCATCGATTTCGATTTATTGTTGATGTCAATACTCCAATTGAAGATCCTCCTATCGGAACACAACCAGGTATTACTTTTTTAACTGAAAATTCAATAAGACTTGCCTTAGTTGCGCCGTATAAAAATAGTGTTTTTGTTCTGGGAGATTTTATTAATTTTTTAATGGATCAGAAATATTTAATGAAGCGAAACATTAAAGGAGACTTGTATTGGATAGATATTTTGCCAGTAAAACCTGGATTTGATCATATGATTCAATATCTAATTGATGGTCATATTCGCATTGCAGATCCTTTAAGTACTTTAGTCTTAGACCCTAATAATGATTCAGGAATTGATTCAACAATTTATCCTAGCATTCCCAAATATCCATATGGAAAAACTACAGGTTTTGTAAGTGTATTAAATTCTACTTCATCGGATTTTAATTGGACTCATAATGATATTAAACGTCCTGCAAATGACCAGCTTTTTGTATATGAGTTATTAATTCGGGATTTTGATCAAAAGCATACCTTTAATGCGATCACAGAACGATTATTATATTTAAAGGAATTAGGTGTAAATGCAATAGAATTAATGCCGGTTAATGAATTTGAAGGAAATCAATCATGGGGATATAATCCTTCATTTCATATGGCTTTGGATAAATACTATGGTTCCAAACAATCTTTTAAAACAATGATTGATTCAGCACATAGTCTTGGGATTACTGTTGTATTAGATGTGGTATTTAATCATGCCTTTGGTCAAAGTCCATTAGCAACAATGTACTGGGATAAAAGCAATAATACACCAACTCAAAATAGTCCTTATTTAAATTCGATAGCTAAGCACCCTTATAATGTTGGGTATGATTTTAATCATGAAAGTATTTATACTCAAAACTTTGTAAAGCAAGTATTGAAATATTGGATGGAAGAATTTAAAATCGATGGATTTAGATTTGATTTATCTAAGGGGTTTACTCAAAAAAATTCAGGTTCAAATGTAGATCTTTGGGGGCAATATGATGCATCAAGAATTAGTATATTAAAAAATTATGCGGATTGGATTTGGTTTATAGATTCCAAAGCTTATGTGATACTTGAACATTTTGCTGCAAACCAGGAAGAAAAAGAATTAGCAGAATATGGTATGTTGTTATGGGGTAATGCGAATTATGTTTTTAATCAAGTAACAATGGGTTATGACCAAAATGATTTAAGTTCAAGTCTTCACACTAGTAGGGGATGGAGTAAAAACCATTTGGTTTCATATATGGAAAGTCATGATGAGGAACGATTGATGTATAAAAATTTGCAATATGGAAATGGCTCAGGGCAATACCAAATTAAAGAATTGAATACAGCACTCAATCGGCAATTGTTAGTCAATGCATTTTATTTTTCCATACCAGGTCCAAAAATGGTCTGGCAATTTGGTGAACTGGGCTATGACTTTTCGATTAATACTTGTACCAATGGATCAGTCAATACAAATTGTCGCCTAGATCCAAAGCCTATCATGTGGGAATATACAACTATAGAAAATCGACTTGCTATTTATAAATTAATCCAACTCATTAATCAATTTAAAAGTAAGAGTCAAATAGTGACTAAAGCAAAATTTACTACTCAAATTGGGGAAGGATTACTTAAACGATTACAATTTACGTCTGATTCATTGAACGTTAATTTGATAGGAAACTTTGATGTTAATACAACTACCGCATCTGGTAATTTTCAACACCTTGGGACTTGGTATGATCTTGTTACTGGAGACAGTTTGAACATTTCTGATACCAATATTCAAGTGAAATTTAATCCAGGTCAATTTAAATATTATATTGATAATAGAAGTTTTATTTCGATAGAACCACATCCGAATATTGATCAAATTGGTATATTCCCTAACCCGGTAGAAGATTTTATCTATATAAATACCATTACTCCGATAATAAAAGTATTTTTATATGATGTTCAAGGTCGAATATTGTGTTCTAAAGACCGCAATGAAATTATTGATCACAGAATACTAATAAATCATGGATATCCAAGAGGAATATATTTTATTAAAATCTTATTGGAGAATGATAAAGTTATTTCTAAAAAATTGATATTCAATTAGTTGTAATTATTGAAATGTAAATTATAATCATCGAGAATATTTAATTTCGTTGAGGCTAACCTTTTGCCTTGTTATTTGTTAAAATTTTGTTACTTTTATATTATTTTATTGTTGATTTTAATGTGCTGCCAGATGAATCAAAGACCTACCATCTTATCCTTTTTATTTTTAATATTTCTTAGTTTTTCTACCATTCACTCGCAGAAATTGCTGAGCGGGAAAGTGATGGATTCAAAAACGCAAGAAGCATTAGTTGGAACAATCGTTAAGTTGGTTAAATCCAATGCAGTTGTCGTAACAGATTTCGAAGGAAATTTTACGATTCAGTCTACAAATGAATCAGATGAAATACTATTTTCATATACTGGATATGAAACCATACAAATGCCAGTTGTTAGTCAAAGCTTTTTTAGTATTCATTTAATTCCTGGGAAATTGTTGGATGAGGTAATATTAATTGGGTACGGTTCACAGAAAAAATCAGATAAAACAGGCGCGGTAATGTCTGTCAATTCAAATGAGTTGAATATTGGTGGTCTTAGCGACCCCATTCAAGGACTTCAGGGAAAAGTAGCTGGTGTTACCATTTCAAAACAAGGAGGTGATCCTAATTCAGGCTTTACTGTAAACATTCGGGGTGCAGCTGGACTGACTTCAGGGACTGGTCCATTGTATGTTATTGATGGAGTGCCTGGTGTTGACCCTACAACCATCGCAAGTAATGATATCGAATCTTACAATGTATTAAAAGATGCTTCATCGACAGCTATTTATGGTTCAAGGGGTTCAAATGGAGTCATTATAATCAAAACAAAAAACAGTGGATTATCTAAAAGTGATGAGAAGGTTCATAAAGTAGAGTATAGTGGCCAATATGCATATGATCAGGTATCTAAAAAACTTAATTTCCTGAACAGCGGTCAAATGAGAGATTTTGCAACAAAAACGGGTAAAACCTATATTGATAATGGAGCGAATATTGACTGGCAAGATGCCATATTTCGTACGGGATTTACCCAAGACCATTCATTAGCTTTTTCTGGTTCAGATCATCATTCTAGTTACAGAGCTTCATTGTCAAATTTAAATATCAAAGGTGTTTTGGATGGATCAGGTAAACAGAGAACAATTGGTCGTTTGCAATTTACTCAGAGCGGATTGAAAGATAGACTTACCGTTTTTGCTGGAATTGGTGGCGCAATAGAGCATAGTGATTTTGTAAATTATGGTAATGGAATTTCTCCCACAAATGTACTGTATCAAGCTTTCAGAAGAAGTCCTACAGATCCAATTTATAATGCAGATGGAACTTACTTTGAAACAGATCGTTCATTTCAATATTTTAATCCTGTGGCAATCATTAATGAGACTCAAAATGAACGGGATGCAAAACGATTTTTTGGTAATTTGAATGTTAGATTAAAACTTTTAGATCATTTGGTTTTAGGAGTTAATGGTGCATATACTAGGAATGACTCTACAAGTTTTTATTTCGAACCAAGTTATGCAGCTTCAAATACCACTAAAGGTTTTGCAAAAAGGACATATAATAATGGAAGTAGCCAGTTGATTGAAACGACCTTGAATTATGACTTGAATTATAGAAACAAACATAGTTTCAATATCCTAGGTGGACATTCCTATCAAAAAGATTCTTATGATGGTTTTTTTGCACAAGGGAAAGAAGCACTTTCTGATTATCTTAAATCATATAATTTAGGAGCATTAATTAATTTAGAACCTGGAAGTATTGGGTCTTATAAAAATGAATTTTTACAAGCCTCATTTTTTGGAAGACTCGTTTATGATTTCAATAAAAAGTATTATTTAACAGCGACAATGCGTCGAGATGGATCGTCTAAATTTGGAAAAAATAATGAATGGGGATGGTTTCCATCTGCATCAATAGCTTGGAATATTATGGGGGAATCCTTTATGAATTCTGTGCACTTTTTTGATGACTTGAAATTAAGAATTGGATACGGTATTGCAGGAAATCAGAATATTCCTACAAATGTAGACGCTATATTTTATATCCCGGCAGGTACGGCGATAGACCCTGAATCAGGTAATAAAGTGATATCATTTCAAAATAATGGTGGTGTTAATGCCAATCCTGACTTAAAATGGGAGGAAAATGCAGAGTTTAATATTGGCTTAGATTTTGGAATTTTGAAAAACAGACTTTCAGGTTCATTGGAATATTATCGAAAGACCACATCTGATTTAATATACAATTATGAATTACCAGTGCCTCCAAATAAAAATAGGTTCATTTATGCCAACGCAGGTCAAATAACAAATAATGGGGTAGAAGTTTCACTTTTTGGTATTGTGATAGATCGAAAAAAATTGGATTGGAAAACAACGTTTACTTTTTCAAAAAACAATCAAAAGACCAAAAAATTAGCAAACGACAAGTATGATTTGGATGAAATTAAAACACTTTATGTTTCAGGTCGCGGATTAGTAGGCGGAGAAAATTATTCACAAGTCATTCGACCGGGATTTGAAATTGGTACATTCTTTCTACCTGAATATGCAGGACTTTCGGATGATGGAAAATTTTTATTTTATACTAAGGCTGGAGGTGTAACACGTGATGTGTCTAAGGCGGAAAGACGTGAAGTAGGCCATGCTCAGCCTGATTTTAGTTTAGGTTGGTCAAACTATTTAAAATTCGGAGCGCATTTAGATGCAAGTATTGCTATGCGTGCAGTAGTTGGATTTGATGTATTAAATGTTACGAGATTGGTATTTAGTAATCCTTCTGATTTGCCTACTTTGAATGTTTTAGAAGAAGCTTTAGATGAATATGATAGAGGGTTGACAAGTTCCCCTATACTAAGTGATTATTATTTGGAGGACGGGACTTTTCTTAAAATAGATAATGTAACTGTGGGTTATAATTTTGGATTAAGTAAATCCAAATATCTCAAAGGATTCAGGATTTATGTTGCGGGTTCCAATTTATTAACACTTACCCGATATAAAGGACTTGATCCGGAGTTGAGTTATGGTGGTGTAGAATTTGGAAGAGATCAATATGATGTTTATCCTAAAACTAGAAGTATTACTTTGGGATTAAATGCTACTTTTTAAAAAATTTATATCAGTGTTATTTTTGAAATAAAATGTTTATGAAAAAAATATTCTTTTGTTTATCCATATTTTTTCTTTTGTCTTGCACAAAATTGGATGAAAAAATATTTGATAAAATTCCTGAGAGTGAATTTCCTGAAAACGAAGCTCAGGCAGCATTAAATATTATTCCTACATATAAGGAGTTGGCTGATTTAATTGATGATGCGGGATGGTGGTTTTTAGCCCAAGAAGTTACAAGTGACGAGTTGGTTTTTCCAGTAAGGTTAACCGATTGGGAAGATGGTGGTAAATGGCGTGTATTGTATCAACATGACTGGAATAATAATGTTGATGCGGTAAATTCAATGTGGGCGCATATGTATGATGGCGTATTTGAAGCCAACAAAGCAATAGATGAATTATTACCTTTTGCCACAGTTGAAGCTGCAAAAATTAATATTGCGAAGTTAAAAACTCTAAGAGCGTTTTATTATTATTTATTGATTGATAATTATGGAAATGTTCCTTACGTCACTTCTTTTTACACGGCAGAATCTCAACCCAAAAAAACACCACGAGAAACCATTTATAATAATCTAATTGCTGATCTTAAGGAAAGCGTACCGTATCTGGCAGTAAGTACCAAAAAGTATGCTGTTTCAAAAGGTTTGGCTTATTCTATATTAGCAAAATTATATTTGAATGCAGAGATATATACAGGTAAACCTCAATGGAATTTAGCAGAGAATTATTGTGACAGTATCATCCAATTGGGAGTTTATAATTTGGAATCAAAACCATTATTACCGTTTATAGCAAAGAATGAAAATTCAATTGAAAATATTTTTACCATTCCTTTTGATTCAAAAAGTTTGAAAGGCTTTCGATTGCATATGAGGACCTTACATTATTTAAGCAATCAGACGTTTGATATGCTTGTAGGTCCATGGAATGGTTGTGCAGTAACAGAACAACATTATAATACATTTACGGATGATGATCTGCGAAAGAAGGGATTTATAGTAGGACAACAATATACCTCCGGAGGTCAGATTCTAGTAGATTTGACGGCAGGTTCTAATCTCATTATAAAACCCAGAATTCCTGCTCTTGTAATGGATGCATCTTATAAATTAGATGAAATTAGAATGTCAGGAGCGCGCGTGGGTAAATATGAAATTGAACCAGGCACTGATGAAAATTTAAATAATGATTTTCCATTATTTAGATATGCTGACATTTTATTAATGAAAGCAGAAGCGAGAATACGTCAAGGACTTAATGGGGATCAATTTGTCAATATGGTACGTGTTAGGTCAGGTGTTTCATCTTGGTCTGGAACTAATTTGACTATGATACTAGCAGAACGCGGAAGAGAAATGTTTTGCGAGGGACATAGAAGACAAGATTTAATTCGATTTAAGAAATTCAACGATCCGTGGTGGGAGAAAAAAGCGAGTTCAACAGATCAAAGTACATTTCCAATTCCACAATGGGCCATTGATGCTAATCCTAATTTAGGTTTATAAAATTATTCATAACTATAAAATTTTTAAATGATGAAATTGTTTTTCTTAGAATCAAAATTTAGAACATTATTGTTCATTGCTTTAATTATGACCTCTCTCTTTACAATAAGTTGTGATAAAGATGATGATGGAACTGTTACACCAACTACAGAAGATGGTATTTATGTAAAGGGACCCGCTACCGGCTTTACTGATTTTAAAACTGCTGCATTGATGGTGAAAACACGAAATGAAGTGCTTAACGCGGAAGTTGCTGTGCCACGTGAATCGCTTTTAGAACTTTACATTCCCGTAAAAGCTGGCTCAGGCGGATTTAATATTGTGCAAGTTTCTGGTGCAACCAAAACAACTTATGGCGCTGGAACAGATTTTGCAAAAGTCGATTCTGCTAATTTAGATGTCGATGAACCAAAAGAAGGATTATGGAAAGGTAATCTTGTGGAGACAACAGCTCCTTTCGTTGTGCCGGAAGATGGATTGTATCATGTTATTGTCGACTTAGTTCTTAAAAAAGTTGCCATTGCTAGAGTGAAGTATGGTGTGATTGGAGGTGCTACTCCTGGAGGTTGGTCTACTAATACACCTATGATTGCTGCATTTAATTTGAACAAAATGGTTTTTGAAGTAAGTGATGTGTTGATGTTAAAAAATGACTGGAAGTTTAGATATTCTAATGGTTGGAAAATTTTCTTTGACAAAACCACAGATGTTGGATTTAATAAAAAAGGAGTTTCTGTAAATACTAATTTAGGTGGTGCTGTTAATGCATTAGTTGCAGGTGGAGATAATATTTCTAATACCGTATATGCTATTTACAAATTCACATTAACATATGAAGTAGGTAAAGGATTTACAGCTACTCAAGAAAAAACTGGTGAAGGACCTACTTTAGCTCAGTATCCTGAAAAACTGTATATGATTGGTGATGGAGTAGGTGGTTGGGATTGGGCAACAATCGATTTGCCAATGGTGCCTGTGCATAGTCACCCAGAATTATTTTGGAAAATTGTTAAAACGGAAGGAACTGGTGCATTCAAATTTGCTCCTGGCAGAGAATGGAAAGGCGATTTTGGTAAAACAGGTTCCGCCACCAATGGTGTTTTTGCAAAAGGTAGTGATAACGTAGATGTTCCTGCTGCAGCTGGCTTTTATTTAGTTGTGGTCAATCTAAAGGATGAAACTATTGAAGTGGTTCCTGCCGCTGTCTATGGAATTGGTGATTGTTTTGGAGGATATGACCCTGCTAAAGCAGAAAATAAATTCAATTCAGATGCATCTTCAGTGAGCCTTACTAAAGCTTTATTAGCTGGTGATTTAAGATTTCATGTTGCAGCTTCAACATTGAAATGTGACTGGTGGCAATCTGAATTTATGGTTCTTAATGGAAAGATAGAATATAGAGGAACTGGTAATGATCAAACTAGAGTAAATGTGACTGCTGGAAGTCATACCATTACTTTGGACTTTAAAGCTAATACAGGTAGTGTAAATTAATGAGTAATAAATTATTAAAGAATTAATAAAAAAGCGAACCTAAAATGGGTTCGCTTTTTTTTTGTAATTTGTATACTATTCAGCCTTTATTCTCAAGCAAAGTAATGCAGCAACGCACATAAAAGCTCCGCCTAAAACAACAGCATAAAGACTATTGGAATCTAGAACATGTTTCATAAACCAACCGAAACCAAGAGCAGCAATGATTTCAGGAATGACAATAAAGAAATTAAAAATACCCATGTATACACCAATTTTATTATTCGGTAAATGTGGTGCAAAAATCGCATATGGCATTGATAATATACTGGTCCATGCTATACCTACTCCCGTCATAGTAATAAGCAAGCCATATTTATTTTGAATAAAAAGCACAGACATTAATCCAATGCCTCCTGCTAACAAACAAATCATGTGAGCTTTTGAATTTGAAATTTTCTTTGCCAATTGGTTCAATATAAAGGCAAATAAAAAAGTTATTAATGAATAGAATCCAAACATAAGTCCACCCCAAGCAGCACCTTCTTTATATAATGGATCTTGAGGACTTTGTGCCCCAAATACATGAGTTGCCACAGCGTCTCCAAAATAGAACCACATGAGAAATAAACCCATCCATGAAAAAAATTGAACCAACGCAATTTTAGACATGACTGAAGGCATGGTCTTAATATTATTTATAATATCAATAAATCCATCTATGGTTTTTTGTAAGGCAGATTTTTTTTCTGGGCTTTGAATTGAAGATTCTATTGGTGGATATTCCTTGGTTGTTAAAATGGTATAAAGTATGGCCCCAATAAAAACTAATGCCCCGATATAAAAAGAATATCTAACGGTCTCAGGAATAGCTTGGTCATTGGTGTCGGTTAAACCCATAACATGAGTAAAAATCCAAGGCATGGAGGATGCTATAACAGCGCCTAAACCAATGAAAAAACTTTGCATGGTGAATCCTGCAGCTTGTTGTTTTTTAGGCAACATATCTGAGACGAAGGCTCTGAACGGTTCCATGCTTATGTTTATCGATGCATCTAAAATCCATAATAACCCAGCAGCCATCCATAATGCAGAACAATTGGGCATTGCAAGTAAAGCTAAACTTGATAAAATGGCTCCAACTAAAAAATAGGGTTTTCTTCTTCCAAATCTATTCCAGGTATGGTCTGACATATAGCCAATGATGGGTTGCACTAGCAATCCAGTCATTGGTGCTGCCAGCCAAAGCAATGGTATCTGATCCCCTGAAGCGCCTAGGTATCGATATATGGAACTCATATTTGCCATCTGAAGTCCCCAACCGAATTGAATTCCTAGAAATCCAAAACTCATATTCCAAATTTGCCAAAAACTTAGTTCCGGTTTATTAACATTATCCATTTTGTAGATATTGATTGATTAATGAAAATCAAATGTAAACAAATTATTAATCTCAGAAGATATTACCAATTATTATGATATTTGTAGGATGAGGATTTGTACTAACTTTATGAATTTGATAATAAAACGTTACTAATATTTCTAAAAATTCAAATAAATCATCATGTCGAATACTACAAATGATTTGCGCTATTGAAAAATCAAGAAGAAAAGGAATTGTAGGAGTAGGAATAACTAACCTGCTGGCTTCTGTTTGGAGGTGGTTGGATCCTAAGGATCTAAATGAGTTGGGAAGGCAAAGTGAAGAAATTCTAGATTATAGAACTTATGTTTCTGAAGCTAGTGGTAGTTTTTCTGGATTGGGTAGCAAAATAAAAATGCGAAGAAGTTAGATAAATTAGAAATAACACTTTTTTATCCAATAAGAGATACAAATTCTTCTAGATTAATTTTTGAAGCAGATGGCAGAGGTAGAAAAATTAGTTTTAATTCTGATGAAATAAAAAAGAAATAATTTATGAAAAAATTAGTTTTGTTAATTTTAATCTCTGGATGTTTAAAGGATACTAATAATAATATTCTTAAAACAAAATTTATTAATTCAGAAATTCATTATATTAAAAATGTTGGAAAAAATAAATATCAAGAAATAGTATTTGATAGTCTCCAGCGATTATTAGCTTTAAAGACAATGCTTAATAATAATAGAACAGATATAATTTATTTTACAGATTCTGGGACGATTGATTCGAAATTAATGTTTAACGATAAAGGTCAATTAGATGGCAAATGTTATTATTTTTATCCGAGTAATATTCTTAAATCAATAATTACTTATAAATCAGGTATTAAAATTGGTGTGGGTGAGGAGTTTTATGAAAGATCAGGCATTTTAAAAACAAGGTACTATTATGATATGCAAGGAACTTATTATTTTGCTGAGGTATTTTCAGATTCGACTAAGGATAAAAACATTACTTTTAATCCTAATAATCCAAGCTCATACAACTTAATTAAAAAGAATATTGATGGAGAAGACAAAGAATACCTTTTAAAACAAATGATAAAAATAGGACTTGATAGTTTAAAGCAAATACATTGAATATGCAAGTTTTATATCTCTGATGGCGTCAATTTTCTAACTTGTGCCTTACGAAAATCCGATAAATATTACTTTTGCTACCAACAAGGCAGTATATTGTGACTGACTTAACTTATAATTTATGCTCTTGTCAACTTTCCGATAACCAAGCTCCAAATTTGAATAATAAAAATAAACTAAAGCTGTTCAGAATACTACAAGAAATGATGGTCTAGGAATTGAATCTGTAATTAACAATTACTTTAGTATCAAGTGAAATGAGTAAAATAAATAAAATTTCTGAGTTCACAATAGAAAAACTAATTGAAGAAAAGAAAGGAAATGAATTGTATTATATTTGAAAAAATTATAGGTATAATCCTAATGTATTTTAGTTTCAAACTTTTTAAATTGGGTATAAATTCTAGGGATGGAGGTAATGATTATATTACAAACATAAGATCAATTGGAGCTGCAATATTAATGTTCATAACTGGGTTAGTTTTAATATTTTCATCAGAGAAAATCTTTTAAATTTACCAGCTCGCTTTAATGATCTAAAATATGTTTATGATAAGATTATTTAGAAATTTGAAGAGAAGAAGTTAAACTATTTTATATTTATAAATATTAAAAGCATGAATGAAGAAATAGCAATATTTGAAAGTAAAAATGCTGTAACAGTAAGTTGGATTATTTATCTTTTATTTGCTGTGTTTCTAATATATGCAATATATGATTCTAGTATAATAATGTCAATAATTTTGATTTTTGCTGGAGTTATTGGGTTTGTTATGCTGGAAGAAATTGCATATAGGTGCTATGTGAGCAATGATAAGCTTATTTTTGATTATGCAATTTTGCCAAGCACAACTTATCCACTCAATGAAATCAAATCAATTATAATTTACCGGTCTAGGTATTCAAGAGAAAGGAGCTATTTTGCTATCGAAGATAAAAATTCAAAAATAAAGTGCCAATTTATATCTTTTAGAGAAAGTGAAGTTCTTGAGGGTATACATTATTTTAATAGTATTGGAATATATAGTGAGCTCAAGACTTAATTGTTGAACTTCTAGTGAATCTGGTAATAATTTTATTCCTAGTTGGCCCTGCTGGCGTCAAGTTTCTAACTTGTGCCCAACGAAAATTCAATAAATATTTCCCTTGCTGGCGTCAAGTTTCTAACTTGTGCCCAATGAAAATTCAATAAATATTTCCTAGCTGGCATCAAGTCTCCCCTATAGTATTGATAAAAATTACGTGGAAACAAATTTGCAAATAATAACATTTTGATCAGCTAACTATCAGTATCAAAACTATAATTAAAAATGAATAAAGATGTATATCTTGATAATTATTTATCAGTAGTAATACCTAATTCTTTTTGCATTTTTTTTAGCATTTCATAATTATAAGTATTTCCATTACTATATAATTCTAGCAAAACATGTTTTGTCATTTTTAATATATCCATATCTTTGCTTTTTTTTAAAATTTCTTTTAAAAAATCAATAGTGGATTTGCTTGGAACTAACTTGCACAATTCAATGTAAAATAATTTTTTAACTTTAGTATTTTTTTTATTATAATATTCCTGAATTAAAAAAAGTAATCCAATGTTTTTGCCGTTGGGCGTAAGGGTAAGAGCTGAAAACCAATTTAAATTATTTAAGTCACAGCAATATTTTTTAATACCATCTCTTTTGAATAAATACTCTAAAAATGCAACATCAATTGTGTCAAGCTGAAACCCAAGAGTTATCCAACTAAAATTATAACAATTAAAATTATCGATATTGGTAAATATTGCTGACTTGTATCGACTAGACTTATTAAAATTAAAATAATCTCCTGCATCAACAAAAAAAGAAAAAAGTGTAATGTTAGTTTGATTATCATAAAGAAATAGAGAATCATATGCAACTCCTTTGCTATTTACTATATCATTTACATAAAATGGTTCATATGTTTCCATATTTTCATTTAAAATGGATTTAATGTCTAACTTATTGAATGAATAATAATTTCCATAGTCTTTAAAACTTTCTATTAATGAATAATAGGTATTGCCCATTGATAGTTTTATTAATGCTGAATCGTTTTTGTATATTTTATTATATATTTGTAAATGATATGCATACTTCAAAAATTCATATTGTTTATTTGTCTCGGGATACAATTCTTTAAGTTGTATAACAAATAAATTTTTAATTAAATTTTGAAGAACATTCTCTGAGCCATGTAGATTTCTATATTGACCAGAAATGTCCCGATTCCAATCTAATCTAAATAAACTATCATAAATTGATAAAATTATTTTCAACTCTGTAAAATCGGAATAATTGCATTTAATTCTAATTTCTTGACAAATTTGATTTATTATTATTGGATCTGGATGATTCTTTTTTGCAAAGATAGAATCCAATTTACCGTTTATTGAAACATCTGAAATTCCATAAAAATATTTTAAATCTTCAAAAGAATTAGATACGTTTAATTCAGCTTTTAATTTTTTTATTAAGTTAATGTTTTCTTGACAGTTCAATCTAATATTTACAATTATGCTAAGTAATAAAAATAGATATTTCATTTTTTCTTCCAATTTTTTCCTGGTATTTTTCCCTGGTAGCGTCAGTTTGCAACTTGTGCCCAACGAAAATATATAAGTTAAATTTATTTCCACTAGCTGGTATCAAGTCTCCAACTTGTGCCCAACAAATATAAAATTTAAATTTATTTCAGTAAATTTTCAATTCGATCCAAATGAATGCTCAACCATGACATAAAGTATTCTTCATTAAGGATTGCAAATAATTTAAGTTTAACATTTTCAATTGTAGTCATCAAAAAAAATCTAAAAATCAGTTTCTAAATAAGCAAAATATATTTTAGGCAAAATCATTTTTATCTAGTCCTGCCTGTTTAAGTATGGCAAGGAATGTTCCTTTTTTCATGTCTTTGCCACCGTGTAAAGGTACAATAACGGTTATGTTAGTAATAGGATTGTAAAACAAATGGTGAGAGCCTTTGGAACGTTTGAAAATATAGCCATGTTGTTCTAAAATTTTAATTAGGTGTTTAGGGTTCCCCTGCTGGCCCCTGCTGGCGTCAAGTTGCTAACTTGTGCCCAACGAAAATTCAATAAATATTTCTTGCTATCGTCAGGTATAGCTACGCCTCTTTCCTGCAACTCTTCAATATACAATTCAATAGCTTCTTTAGCCATAGAGATAGCTTCGTCCACATCTTCACCATAAGTGATACAGCCAGGCAATGCAGGGACTAAAACAGTATACCCACCTTCAGGCTCCTTGTGTAAATGAATTTTGTATGTGTACATATTTCTGAATTGTTTATATAAATGACTGATCTTACGAGTGCTTTAAGATTTAGCACTTGCTGAACCGTTGATGCAAAGTTAAGCTTTTTGATAAGGATTGGCAATAAGTTGTAGAATTTACAATTGTAAACTGTTTGTTTGATTTATTTTTCCTTGTTGGTCAAGTTTTCCGATACTCCGATTTACACAGGTGCAACTTGCGCCCAACTAAAACCCGATAAATAATTCCATTATTAAGTTCGAATTCATCTTTAGTACAAAGGGTGAAATCACTTAATAAATAGGGAAAAACACCCTTGTTGGATATGTAAATACATGAGCATATTTGTGCCTAAATTTTAATTTAATCTAGATTGAAAGGTTCAACTTGATAATCTTTTGAATTAAATTTATATCTTGTAAAAGATTGGATGTATTGTAAATATTTGTATTGATGGCTTTTATGGATCAAAAAACAACCGTATGAAATTATATTGTTATAAGAGAAATAGAACAACTTGGTTAATACCTATAATTTTTGTTCTATCAGGACTGAATTCGGGATTATTATTTGCTCAAGAAAATTCAGTTAAAGATATTTTCAATTATGAAGTCCGAATTGGAGCAAATATCGATCTGTATAGAGGACTGTTAAGTAATAGGGATTTTGTCAAGAATCAATTCAAAGGTCAGACAGGTATTAAAGTATTTGTTTCAGGAATGCTCAATGTAAATAGTCCGAACTGGATATTAGCCTATGGACCAACCATCAGTATTTATAACAAGAGTCTCGGAAATAGTCAGGATCCTTTAGAAAACGACATCCAAATAGATTTTTTAAATAGTTTTACTGCCGGTGTTGGATTAAAACATACAGATCATATGAAGTATTTGCGAACCTTGGGGAATTCTCCTGCCTATGATTTACGTCATGATTTTAATTATGCTTTGTCGCTAAGCGGAAATTTTTTGATCAATAATCATCATCGTAACCAATCGGTCGGTGCAATTAATGTAACACTATTTGACGCATTGACTCTAAATTATTGCAACGATGGTGGTCCTGGTATTGAACACATTGGTTCGGGAGATAATTTTGATCGTTGGTGGACCGGTAGTGGCGGCATTTATGTTCATGCTAAGAAAACAAATCGGGCAAATCTGGGATTTAATTATTTTGAATTTACATTTGATCAATTCACGGGTTATTCACCTTTAGTTTATGAATTGTCAAATATTCTAGGCGCAAATATTCCTGAATATTCATTATCCAAATCGCCAACAACTAAGCAAACACTACCTTCAAGTTATAATTCTTCGGCTTACACCATGCGATTCTCTTGGGCTGAATTATATCCGGTTTCATTAGAATTTGGAGTGATCGGTTCTTTAGTAGAACGCACTAAAAAATCAAGAAGAATATTTGGATTTCAAGACTTAATTCATGCGTCAGGTGGGTATATATTACACCCAAACAGAGATGATACTCGATTGTTTTTTGGAGCAACTTATAATACCAGTATATATGTTAAAGATTAATTTTCATTTCGTTTTACTGCTTGCCTTAAGTATCTTTTGTTCTAATTGTGCGATTAGATATTTTAATGATTCAGAATACAATCCTATTGGATTAGTAGAAGACAATACCTTAAGTGACAGAACACCTATAAATCAAATATTAGATGAAAAATCAGAGTTAATAGGTAAAAAAATTTATGATGTAAGAGCATATGTAGCCATATATTCAGAATGTTTAATGGAAACACAGAATATTCAGTCCATTGCATTGAATTACCATTGCGATTCTTGTTTGGAGTATCCTATAGGGTATCAAAGATTTAGATTTTTTGAAATTATGGTTGGAAAAGAAAACGATATCAGTTTAGATACACTTTACTTTTTTTTGTCTGAAAAATTGTCTGAAAAATTTAATCCTACATACGCTTCTTCTTGGGAATACGAACGTGCCAGGATTTACTATTTTGTGTCTGAGGGTCGAGATTCTTTACAAAAACCTAAAGTCGATTTTATTAATTTTAATCGTTATGTACGTAAACATAAAAGTATGTTTAATGGAAAAATGAAAACTTCAAGAAATTCAAAGGATAATTTCCAATTTTATTTTAGAAAGGATTCTGGCAATCAATGTATGGTATTAAATAAAATAGTGTCTAAGTCTACAAATAAGATTAGTGGGACCAAGCCTTTAATTTATGATGTAAATCAAATCTTGTTTGATGATTCAAATCCTTTAAATGGAATGAAATTATATTACGACCCAAAAATGAGTACACTTACTCAGGCATTATTGGACAAAAAAGTATTATACAGGTCAAAGAATTAGTCCTAAGCATTTTGGGATTGTGTAGTGTGAAGTTTAATATTTATTTACCTTTGCGTTCTAATTGAAAAAGTTATGTACGGCAAAACTCAAGAATCATTGCAAAGTGAATTGCAAGCTATAAAGGATGCAGGTTTATTTAAGAAAGAACGAATCATTATATCTCCACAAGGTCCTGTTATCAGAACCACCGAAACTGCTGAAGTTTTAAATTTTTGTGCCAATAATTATTTGGGTTTATCATCTCATCCGGAAGTAATTGAGGCTGCAAAAGCTGCCATTGACTCACATGGATATGGAATGTCATCCGTCCGTTTTATTTGTGGTACTCAAGATATCCATAAAGAGTTGGAACAAAAAATTTCCACATTTTTAGGAATGGAGGATACCATATTGTATGCAGCTGCCTTTGATGCTAATGGTGGCATTTTTGAACCATTACTTCAAGAGGATGATGCTATCATTTCTGATGAATTGAACCACGCTTCCATTATAGATGGCATTCGTCTTTGTAAAGCCAAACGCTTTCGGTATAAACACAATGATATGTCTGATTTGGAGCAACAATTAAAAGATGCTTCCGGTTCGAGAAGAATACTCATAGTTACAGACGGAGCCTTTTCAATGGATGGGACCATTGCACAATTAGATAAAATATGTGATCTAGCGGATCAATATCAGGCTATGGTTATGATTGATGAATGTCATGCAACTGGTTTTTTAGGAGCTACCGGTAGGGGAACTCATGAGTATCGGAATGTTATGGGGCGTGTTGATATTATAACTGGAACATTAGGTAAAGCGCTTGGTGGTGCATCAGGTGGTTTTACAGCTGCGCGTAAAGAAATTATAGATTTATTAAGACAAAGATCCAGGCCTTATTTGTTTTCGAATACAGTGGCGCCTTCTATAGTTGGAGCATCCATTAGAGTTATTGATTTATTGAGCAATTCATCAACTTTGCGAGATAAATTAGAGTCCAATACCAAATACTTCCGTAATAAAATGACAGAAGCTGGTTTTAATATCATTCCAGGTGATCATCCTATAGTACCTGTTATGTTATATGAAGCTCCGCTTGCTCAACAATTTGCAGCATCTCTTTTGAAAGAAGGAATTTATGTGATAGGTTTCTTTTATCCTGTTGTTGCCCAAGGAAAGGCTAGAATTCGTGTACAGGTATCTGCAGCTCATGAAATTTCACACTTGGATCAGGCTGTTGCTGCATTCACTAAAGTAGGAAAGGAGTTAGGTGTTTTAAAATAAGCAAATTATTTTGTTACATCTTTTGTTTTCCTACTCCAGGTTAATGTTTTAAGGAGAAATTTTGGTAAGGCTTTTGCTCTATTGAAATTTTTCAAATTCAAATACCAGCCTATTTTTTTAAGAATAGGAATTTTAAATGTTTCTACAAATTCTATTAATATCCCATCTTCAGTTTCAATGTAAGCAAAACGGCCTGCTGCCTCACCCATATCAAAAGCTCCGGATGTGTCAACCGTAAATGGATAATTTAATGCATTGCATTTCTGCTGCAATTCATCCATATTTATATTGTCAAAACATAAATGTATATATCCTAAATCACCCCAATATCGATTTTCAAAAATTCGTTTACCAGATCTTGAAGTATTGGAAACAAGTTCGATAATCGAAGGTCCTAAAAGTTCACTAAATGGTCCTATACGTTTTTTACTATGGGTTAACAATACTCTGTGAAATTGATTGGATTCATCATTAAATGACTTTACATCTTCATTGTAATCAAAAGTCTCACTTAATATGGTATCGTATCCTAATATATCTCTGAATAATACGAGTTGAGAAGCAATATCTTTAACGCCTAATGTTACACCAACGATTCCACCTGTATGTCCAATTGGCGATGAATACATATCTTTGGATTCAGATATTTCGATCCAGTTGCCCCATGGGTCCTTTGCAAAAAAATGTGGAATTCCAAATGGTTTGGTATGGATTTCAGAAACTATATTAAGCTGATTTTTTTTAAAATAATCATATGAATCTTGAATAGATGGTGTTTTTATTTTGGGACACATAATACCAAGATCACCAAATTGAATATTAAAGCTAGAATCTTGAGGTGTCCTAGACGTAAACTGCCAAAACTCAAATCCTCCTCCACCAGCAAAATTCATAGCTAGTATAGCGTGGCGGTCACATACCTCACCCCCGGTATATTTTGTCATTAATTTTGCAGGACCAGCATCATTAAAGACAGGTATGTCCATACCTAAATGTTTACGATACCACTCCCAGGTGTCATATACGGATTGGTTACCACAACCTATTTGTTGAATTCCACTAATATAATATGAATCCATTTATGATTTTATATTTAAGTTATTGATTTCTTTTGATTAATAACTTTTGTAATAATTTTGGAAAAAACCTTTTTAAATAGATAGCTTTTATCTCTTTTCCTCCAAAATAACTTTCAAAGGTATTATGTTCAACAGCTTTAATGATCTTAGCTGCTAATATGTTTGGATCCATGCCTTTTGAAATTTCGTCATCCGTTTGAGTGAATTTAGCACCATTTCCAATCAAAGCGTTTGAAGCGATATTGGTTTTTGTATAACCCGGGCAAATTATATTTACCTTTATATTGTCCTTAGAATGTTCAGCTCGTAAGCAATCAAAAAAACCATGTAGTGCATGTTTTGCGGCACTATATCCGGATCTTAAAGGGGCTCCTATTTTTCCAGCTACACTGCTTATGACAACAATTTGACCAGATCCTTTGGTTAACATGTTGGGCAATAGGAGTTTTGTCAAATTGATTAATCCGAAATAATTGACTTCCATTAATTCTCTGTAAACATTCATAGATGTATCCACAATTTTTGATCGCTGTGAAACGCCCGCATTATTAATCAGGATATCTATATGGCCAAACTCCTTAAGAATTGATTGTGTGCAAATTTCCAATTGCCAGGTATTAACCAGATCTAGGATGATAATTTTGGATTTATTGGGATCCTTTAATTGTCTTTGTGTGGATTCTAATCTTTCTTGATCTCGCCCTGTCAAAATTAAAAATGTATCTTTTTTAGATAGCTCAATAGCAAGTGCTTGACCAATACCTGATGAAGCTCCAGTGATCCAAACTATTTTATTATTGAAGTATTTAGACAATGGTTCTATTTGAATAACTGTTTACAAAAAATTAATGGGCAACCGCAAATTGGGATTGATATTGTCCGGTAACCAATTTATCTCGTACCTCAGCAAATGCTTTTAAACTTTGTTGTATATCTTCTGAAGTATGCATAGCTGTAGGTATTAGCCTAAGAATTATCATGCCTTTAGGAATTACAGGATATACGACTATGGAACAAAATACACTGTAGTTTTTGCGTAAATCCATTACAATTTGAGTGGCCTCTTCAACACTTCCTTTTAAATAAACTGGAGTTACACAGGTATTTGTTTCTCCTATTTCAAATCCATTCGCTTTTAGACCATTTTGAAGTTGGGTGACATTACTCCATAACTTTTCTTTTAATTCAGGTTTTGTTCTTAATAATTCTAATCGCTTGATATTGCCTAAGACTATTGGCATAGGTAAGGATTTTGCAAATATCTGAGAACGCATATTGTATTTTAAATATTTAATTACAGCTTCGTCAGAAGCGATAAATGCCCCAATGCTAGCCATTGATTTTGCAAATGTAGAAAAGTAAAGATCGATGTCGTTTTGCACACCTTGTTCTTCACCAGCACCAGCACCAGTTTTGCCTAAAGTTCCAAATCCATGCGCATCATCAACAAGTAATCTGAATTCATATTTTGATTTCAATGCAACTATTTCTTTAAGTTTGCCTTGATCTCCACGCATTCCAAACACACCTTCGGTAATCACTAAAATGGAACCACCAGTTTCTGATACTAATCGAGTCGCTCGCTCAAGATTTTTTTCTAAACTACTGATGTCGTTGTGAACAAAAGCAAAACGCTTACCTAAATGTAATCGGACACCATCTATAATACTCGCATGACTTTCACTATCATAGACTACAACATCGTGGCGATCAAGTAAAGCATCGATGATGGATTGAATACCTTGATATCCAAAATTAAGGAGATATCCTGCTTTCTTATTTACGAATGATGCCAATTCTTGTTCTAATTGTTCATGATATTTAGTATCTCCACTCATCATTCTGGCACCCATAGGGTAGGCCAACCCATATTGAGCGGCTGCTTCAGTATCGGCTTTTCTGACCTCAGGGTGATTGGCTAGGCCTAAATAATTATTTAAACTCCAAATAATCATTTCTTTTCCGTTGAATCTCATGCGATTAGAAATTTCACCTTCTAGTTTGGGAAACATGAAATATCCATTAGAGTCATCGGCATATTTACCCAACGGTCCCATGTTATCAATAATCTTACTAAATAAATCCATGATCTAAATATTGTTATTTTATCATTAAAAATCCAAAGATAGAAGAAAGATTTATACCGTAATTGAATCATTTAAAATGATTATTGTACGAAATAGTTCGTAGAAAATTTCTAAATATTCCAAAAGATCCGTAGAATTGCGTCTTATAAACAAAAAAATATGAAACAAATAACCATTCTTTTCTTTTTGTCATTGACATTCAATCTTTTAGCTCAGGAAGCAAGGCTTTTGAGGTTTCCTACAAGCCACGATAATCGGATAGTTTTCTCTTATACTGGAGATTTATATACCGTAAATACTTCAGGTGGTGTAGCTAGGAAGCTTACCAATCATAATGGTCAGGAAATTTTTGCAAGATTCTCACCGGATGGAAAAACGATTGCATTTACAGGACAGTATGATGGAAATAGTGAAATTTATACCATCCCTTCCGAAGGAGGAATTCCTTCAAGAATTACTTATACTCCTACTTTAAATAGAGATGATGTTTCTGATCGGATGGGGCCCAATAATATATGCATGACTTGGAGAGATAATGAATCTCTCGTTTTGAGAACACGCAGCACCGATTGGAATGATTGGAAAGGACAATTATTTTTAGCAAAAACAAATGGTGCTCCCCTCGAGCAATTGCCATTTCCTCAAGGCGGTTTTTGTAGTTATTCACCCGATAAATCAAAAATTGCCTATAACAGAGTTTTTCGTGAATTTAGAACCTGGAAACGTTATCGCGGTGGTCAAGCTGATGAAATTTGGATATATGATTTTAATACCCACCAAACGATTAAAATAACAGATAATGATGCACAAGATATCATTCCAATGTGGTCAGGAAACAAAATTTATTATATATCTGATAGAGATGCTCGAATGAATATTTTTTGTTATGATTTAATTTCAAAAACAACAAAAAAAATAACAACATTTAAAGATTTTGATGTTAAATTTCCTTCTATCGGAGATCAATACCTTGTTTTTGAAAATGGTGGTTACATTTATAAACTGGATCTTAAGACAGATAAATTTGAAAAAGTAAACATTACCCTGCAAGAAGATTTTGCTATAGGTAGAAATAAATATGTTTCTGCTAAAGAAAATATTGAAAATTGGGAATTAGGTTCGGATGGAAATAGAGCCGTGTTTATTGCTCGTGGTGATATATTTACAGTTCCTGTAAAAAATGGTGTTATCAGAAATTTGACCAACACATCTGGAGTACACGAACGCTCAGCTACTTGGTCTCCTGATGGAAAAAATATCGCTTATATTTCTGATGCAACAGGTGAAGATGAAGTATATATTGTTGATCCAATGGGAAACTCAAAGCCTGCACAATTAACTCGCAAAAGTGATAATTACAAGTACGGACTAAGTTGGTCGCCGGATTCTAAAAAAGTAGCTTATAGTAATCGAAAACAAGAAGTTTATTATGTTGATATTACTTCTAAAGAATCTACATTGGTTATTGCAAATCCAGTTGGTGAGATTACAGATTTTAACTGGTCTCCGGACAGTAAATATTTAACTTACACCAATCCAATTCGTAAAGGAAATTCAGTGATTAATGTTTATTCATTAGCTGAAAAGAAAAATTATCCGGTAACTGATTCATGGTTTGATTCTTATAGCCCGAGCTTTAGTTCTGATGGTAAATATTTATATTTTGTGTCCCAACGAACTTTTGCACCATCTTACAATTTTGTCGAGTGGAATTATGCTTATTTTGATTTAGCAAAGATTTATTATTTGACTTTAAGAAATGATGTAAAGAATCCATTTGAACCAAAATCAGATGAAGTTGCGGTTAAAGAAGAAAAGAAGGAAGAAAAGAAAGAAGATAAAAAAGATGATTCTAAAAAAACAGAAGATAAAAAGACTGTAGAATCTTCAAAAAATATAGACTTTGACCAAATTGCAGGACGAATTGGTGAAATTCCAGGAAGTGCAGGAAATTATTTTGGAATTTCCTCCATAGGAGATAAAATTTATTATTTTAAATCTTCAATGGGAAATAAAAATAAAATGTATTTCTATGATTTAGTGGCACAAAAAGAAACTGAAATAGGAGACTTGTCTGGTTACTCATTTAGTGCAGATAATAAAAAGATGATGACCTCATCAAACAGCAATTATTATATTTTAGATATTCCAACTGGAAAAGTAAATCTTGAGACACCATTGAATCTATCAGATATGAAAGTCATGGTAGATCGTAAAGCAGAATGGAATCAGATTTATTATGAATGTTGGCGACAAATGCGTGATTTTTTCTATGATCCAAATATGCATGGAGTAGATTGGGAAGGCCTCAAAAAAAATTATGCAACATTGCTCCCATTTGTTAATCAAAGACAAGATTTAACCTACATTATTGGTGAACTTATAGGAGAGCTTAATATTGGTCACGCATATGTAGGTGGTGGAGATTATGTTAAAGCTGATCGTGTAAATATGGGCCTTTTGGGTGCCCGTTTAGCTAAAGATCCTTCCGGCTATTATAAAATTACAAAAATTTTTAAAGGACAAAATTGGGATCGAGTTACTAGATCGCCATTGACTGAAATAGGAGTTAATGCTAAAGAAGGTGATTATATCATTGCAATTAATGGCACAAAAACAAGTGATGTTGTCAACATCAATCAGTTATTGATCGCAACGGCTGACAAACAAGTTAAGTTGACTTTGAATTCCAAACCTTCCGAAGATGGATCCAGAGTTGTAACCGTAGTGCCAACTAATGATGAACAAAAGTTAATTTATTATAATTGGGTAGAAGAAAATTATGAAAAAGTAAATAAAGCCACCAATGGGAGGGTAGGCTATCTTCATATTCCTAATATGGGGAGTGAAGGTCTTAATGAATTCGTAAAACATTTTTATGCTCAATTAAGTAAAGAGGCTTTAATCGTTGATGACCGTGGAAATGGAGGAGGTAATGTCTCTCCGCATATTATTGAACGTCTTAGAAGAGAGCCGGTTCAAGTTACATTGATGAGAAACAGTATGCCTGCTTTTGAACCAAATGAACAAATTATTGGACCTAAGGTTGCCCTAGTTGATGAGTGGTCCGCTAGTGATGGTGACATCTTTGCATATAGGTTTAGAAAACATAATTTAGGTCCAATCATTGGAAAAAGAACTTGGGGTGGAGTAGTTGGAATTAGAGGAAGTTTGCCTTTAGTTGATGGAGGATATTTAAATAGACCGGAATTTGCTAGATACAATACTGATGGTACCAAATGGGAAATAGAAGGTCATGGTGTTGATCCGGATATAGTTGTAGATCTTGACCCTTATAAAACATTCAATGGAGAAGATGCACAGCTTGATAAAGCTATTGAAGTGATTTTAGCAGCAATGAAAAATAAGTCTTATAAAGAACCACCTCCACCAGCTTATCCAAAAAAATAGTTCATATTTTGTTCTTAAACGGGGGAGTGGCATTTAATTGAAGATGATTTAATGACTATTTGTCGATTATTGTAACCTATTTATAGAATATGATAATCGACAATAGTTTATTATTAGATCTTTGCAAATAAATATAAATATTATATTCATGAGATCTATTTCTGTTTTTATTATATTGTATTGCTTAGGTTTTTCTTCAAATGCACAAGTTGGAGGTATAGGAATGAATCAAGTTCCTGGTATTGGCAAAATTTACGGTCAAGTCATAGATTCCATTTCAAAAGAACCATTAGCCTATGCTAATATTGTTCTAAGAGAAGCGCTTGAGGATATAGAAAAGGATGGACAACTAACTTCTGACAATGGAAAATTCATTTTTAAGGAATTAAAAGGTATGAAGTATGAAGTAGTGGTAAGTTTTTTGGGCTATCGATCTAAAATTCTTGGGCCATACAAAATAAATAAGGAAACCATTGATCATAATTTAGGTAAGATTGAATTGAGTTCTTTAAGTTTAAATTTAGATGAAGTTATTGTAACTGGCGAAAAAGAACTTATTGAAAATAAAATTGATCGTATAGTATACAATGCAGAGCGAGATATAACTTCTAAAGGTGGAAATGCAGCTGATGTGCTTCGTAAAACTCCATTGCTTACAGTTGATATGGAAGGTAATGTCTCATTGCGAGGTAGTACCAACATTAAAATATTAATTAATGGGAAGCCTTCTTCCATTATGGCTGGCAGTGTTCCGGACGCGATGAAAATGATTCCTGCAGATGTTATTCAAAAAGTAGAAGTAATCACTCAGCCAGGTGCAAAATATGATGCAGAAGGTTCAGCCGGTATCATTAATATTATAACCAAGACTAAAAAAGTACGTGGAACTAGTGGCTCTTTTAATTTGAGCGCAGGAACAAGAAGTAATTTTTTAGGATTGAATTTATCTTCACGAGCTAATAACATTGGTTTTAGTGCCAATATTGGAGGGCATATGTGGCGAGGTAAAGGAACTTCAATTATTGATCGAACCAATCAGTTGTCTGCAATTAATTCTGTAGTGAGGCAGGAAGGCGAATCAAGTAATATTGGTGGTGGATTATATACTCAAGTTGGAATGGATTATGACATTAATGATAAAAATAGCTTGACACTTTCATTACGAACTCCCATTAATTTATTTGCCAATGATAATACCTTAACTACCTTCACTGGCGTTTCGAAGGATTCGGTTCCTTTTGATTTTAGAAGAGTGAGCGATGCTTTAAATAGAACGGTTGGTGCGGATGTGAATTTAGATTATAAAAAGACCTTTAGTAAAGATTCAGACCGAGAATTTTCATTGTCATCACAATATTCCTATAGCAATAGAAAAAATGACTATACTTCAGACGAATTTAATGAAAATAGTATTCTTACTTACCGGGAATTAAGTCCAAATCTAAGCAACAATCGAGAACTTATTTTTGCTGCCGATTATTTGCATCCTGTAAAAAAAGATATTAACTTAGAAATTGGTGCGAAAACCATTTTAAGAAATGTGGATAGTGATATTTACTATGATACATTGAATATTGGTACCGATCTATTATTAAGAGATAACACCAGGAATAATTATTTTATTTATGGACAGAATGTTGCTGCAGGTTATACTCAGATTACATTTCCAATAATTAAAAATTTAACGGGTCGAGCAGGAATAAGATATGAACATACATTTATAGATGGTGATGTTCAGAATGAAACAAGTTTTGGTAATGATTATGCTACTTGGGTACCTTCAGGACTTTTATCTTATGTGTTAAAGAAAAATACTACGATGAAGCTTTCCTATTCAAGAAGAATTCAACGGCCAAGTATGTTTTATTTAAATCCTTACATAAATTATAATGACCCTACTAATATTAGTTTTGGAAATCCTGAATTAAAACCTGAAATTACTGAATCCTTTGAAGCAACTTATGGTTATTCAAAAAATTTCAATAACGTTAATATTAGTGTTTATCACAAAATTACTAATGATTTAATTGACAATTATAGGTATATAGATTCATTGGGAATCATTAATTCGACCTACAATAATTTGGCAACGAATTATTCTAGTGGAGTGAGTATAAATGGAGGTATTTTTAAACTTGGAAAGATTATTTTAAACTCAACACTTAATATTTATTATCAGAAAATTGTTAGTGAACAATTTGTTGGAGTGAAAAGCAGTGCCTATAATTTTAGTTTAAATGGATTTGCTAATGTTAATGTAACTCCAGTTTGGGGTATTACTTTATTCGGATTAATTAATTCACCGAAATTAACCACTCAGGGAAAGCAAGCTACTTGGTTTGTGTATAATGTGGGGGTGCGAAGAGATTTGTGGAAGAAAAAGGGCGGCATTAGTATTGGTATTGATAACCCTTTTCACCCCAAAATGAATTTAAAAACCGAATTTTCTTCTTCTCAATTTTCCTATGTAGCTGATAATAAGGTCGAAGGGTGGGGTATTCGCGCTAGTTTGGACTATCGCTTTGGAAAGATGGAATTTGGTGGCCCTCAAAAGAAAAAGAGAAAAGGTAATCTAAATGATGACTTGAAGAAAGAAGAAGGCGATGGGCAGAACAGTGGCTCTCGTTAAAATAAGACGTGCTTATAAGAACTTTTAATATCAAATACAACTGATTATCCCATGATCAACCTTAATTTCTATATTTTATTTTATTCCCAATTGGAATGATAAAATAATATTTGGTTCTTGAAATTCATTTGAAAATTGAATATTTAACTTTGATATTTCTTAATTATCTTTAGTCAAATATTTTGGAATGGATCCTGTTTTTAGTAAGATACAACAAGGGGTATGGACTGTATGGATGATTTTAGCTCTGTTGTTGTATTTTAGGTTGAACGAGTTTATTCTTTTAAATCAATTGCATGATGTTCCTGATTTGGCCAGTAAAGAATGGTCCGGAAGTTTTAAAGATATTATGCTTGCTTCTCCTTTAATATTTTTCTTACTAATAGTTTATTTTATTGGAAATAAGTCATTGGATCTAATAATCTCTCTAATAGTAGGGTGTTACTCAATTCTTAATGTACTTATTTTGCAATATTTTTTCTATGGATTGCGACCTTTAGATACATTTGTTTATAGTTACCCGAAGAAAGAAATATTTTCAGCAATAAGTTCATCCAATCAATCTGTAGTATTAGTATTCATTCAATTTTTATTACCGATCTTGCTTATTTTATATTTTAAGAAAAAACGAATTTTTTTCAACTCTATATTGAATGTTAAATGGATATTAATTTTAAGTTTAATTGGAATTTCTTTTTTGATTGTATATAAAGGAAAGCTTTTTAAGCATCAGATTTCTATGAATAAATCTGTGTTTTTTTACCGGAATTCATTCTCTTACTTTTTAAATGGATCTGATGAATTATCAAAGATGGTTGGGATAGGATCAACATTCCAGGCCATTTTTCCGAGACCTGATAACATCACCAATTCTTATCCTCTTTTGCATAAAATGGATACTTTCAATACCATGGGTAAATATTTTATACATTCAGGTAAATCGCCAAATATTTGTATTCTAATAATCGAAGGATTGGGTGATAAATTTATTTCAAACTATAAAGGAATTAATCTAATGCCATTTTTGGATAGTTTGAAATTTCAAAGTTTATATTGGGATCGATTTTTTACAGTGGGAGAACGATCTTTTGCGGCAGTTCCAAGTTTGACTGGATCGCTTCCATACGGGGAGCGTGGATTTATGTTTTTGGATCAATTGCCATTGCATCATACTTTAATGAATGTGTTGAATCCCAATCATTATTCAAGCACATATTTTATTGGGCAAGGTGCATGGTTTCATAACACAGACGCATTATTTAAATACAGTAATGCCAAGTGCATTTTTGATAAAGATAGTTTTGATCAGAGATTCCAAAAAATTATAGTAGGCCAGGATAAATTCTTTTGGGGTTATAATGATAAAGATCTATTTGAACAATCCATTCAAGTAGTTAAGAAGCAAGGTTATAATACCCGATTGGACGTTTATTTTACAGGTTCTTCGCATGCGCCATTTCAGATTGCAGATGAATCAACATATCAACAGCGATTTATGGATTTGATTCCAGTGAATTCACCGTACAAGTTGCATTTTGAAAAATATAAACAACAATATTTGTCATTAATGTTTTTGGATGATGCATTGAGAAATTTTATTTATGCTTATCAGCAATTACCAGAGTTTGCTAATACGATTTTTATTCTTACAGGAGATCACCCCATGACAGAAATCCCAATTGAGAATTCTTTGTGGAGGTATCACGTTCCTTTATTGATGTATTCACCCTTGTTAAAGCAACCCCAAACTTTTCATGAAGTTGGATCACACCTTGATCTTTATGAAACATTATTGAGTTATCTGTCTCGCGATTATGGTATTAATATACCTGAAAATAGTGCCGCAATTGGTCATAAATTACGCTTTGAACCCAGGTACAAAGATCATAAAACAATAGCCTTTATGAATGACAACAGGGAAATAATTGACTTATTTGATAATGGTATATTCTTGGCTAACAAATCTCAATTAGCAAAAGTAGATTCAAATTTCAATTTAATTCCTTTTGATGATGCAGTTGTAAAGGATTCAATGATAAATAAACTAAATTGTTTCCAATTAATGTGCCGGTATACATGCCAATTTAATAAAATATTGCCACCAAAGGATTATTTTAATGGAATAGGTAAGAAAGATTATAAAGTATTATATAATGATTCTAAGCATGTGAGTAACGATGAATTTGTTGAAATTTCAAAAGATATAGAGATAAATCATCAATCCATTTTAATACAGCTTGATTTAGAGTTGTCTAATGTAATGAATTCATCATGCTTGTTTGTTGTTCAGGCAGTTGATTCAAAGGACAGTACGCTATATTGGGAAGGGCTTCAAATGAAGCCAGAGGAGACAAGACAAACTTTTAGTGTTAAGGTTCCTAGCCTTCCGATTCAAGGTGGGGCCCATAAATTGAAACTCTATCTTTGGAATAAGGATAAATTGCCATGTGGTTATAATCATTTAGATATTAAGCTTTATCAATAGCTGGTAAATATTTAGAATTGCTTAACTAAAATATCATATTTTACTTGCACTTTTGTGTTGGGTTAACAATCCAGTTCTTAATCATAAAATAAGCTTATTATGCCTATATTTGACAAACTTAAATCTATATTCATTGTCCCCGACAAAACGGAGAGTAATCAAGATGATTCATTAAATCCATCTGTTCCAGGTTCAGCACCGAACTCTGTCAATTCTGATTTATCTTCGAATCCTAGTGTAATTGGTTCTTCTTCAGAAAAATTTATTGAATTACTGTCTCAAGTCCTAGAGAAAAACAATCAGTCGGGCTTTGATTATCTGGAATATCGAAAGGCTGTTCAATCCGTTGCAAAATTACAATCAATGGATGAGCCAACACAATTTAAAACAGCTTTTGCTGCAGCTCAAGCCATGAATGTTCAACCAAATACCTTAATTGATTCTGCAAAAAAGTATTTATCCATTTTGGAGGTTGAAGAAACAAATTTCAATCAATCTGCAAATAATTATTTAAGTCAGCAAGTTGCTTCCAAAGAAGCCGAATCTAAACAATTAGTTTTACTGATTGAGCAAAAATCAGCTCAATTGAAATCACTAGAAAATGAGCTTAGTCAACATGAAACAAGATTGGGTAAGATAAAAATGGAATTGGAACAATCAAAATCTAAAGTTGACACCAACAAAGCACATTTTAAGCAAAGTTATTTAACGGTTGTCGACCAAATTCGGAAGGATGTCGAAAAAATGGAATCGTATTTAAAATAAATATCACATTTGTTGTAGTATATGGAATCACAGTTTAAGCAGAAAAGTTTTTGGTCAAGGCCAGAGGGAGTTACGGGTGGATTAATCTTAAGTGGGATAATTGCTGGTGGGGGCTTTTTATTGTATAAGTTTTTGCCCGTTTTAATTGGCATGCTATCTAACACTTTATATTTAGCTGGGATGCTGATCATTTTAGGAGCTTTGATTTATATTGCTTTGGATCCAAAAGCCAGGACCCTAATATGGTATATGTACAAGAGTGCTATGCGTTGGATTACGAGTTTGTTTGTAAAGATTGATCCTATTGGTATTCTTAAATCTTATGTTGAGGACTTAAAAGATAACTTGGGTAAAATGAACAAACAAATTACAAAGTTGAGATCTCAAATGCATTTACTTAAAGAGCAAATTTATAATAATAGTAAACAGATTAATACAAGTCTTGATCAAGCGAAACAGGCCCAACAGGTTCAGCAAGAATCGGTTATGGTTCTAAAATCTAGACAAGCTGGGAGATTAAAAGAATCTAATTTTAAATTAGAGGATTTGTATAGAAAAATGGAAATTCTATATAAAGTGTTGAACAGAATGTATGAAAATTCTGAAATAATGGCAGAGGATATTTCTGATCAAGTTAAAATTAAGGGTCAGGAAAGAGCAGCTATTCACGCCAGTCATTCAGCAATGAGATCAGCAATGAGCGTTATTTCTGGAGATAAAGACCAACGGGCGCTTTTTGATGAAGCCTTGGAAGCAATGGCTGACGATGTTAGTTTAAAAGTTGGTGAAATGGAACAGTTTATGGAATTATCTGAAAATTTCATGTCTTCGGTTGATTTACAAAATGGAGTTTTTGAAGAAGAAGGGATAAAAATGCTTGAACAATGGGAAAAACAAGGTGTTTCAAAATTACTGGGAAGTGATAAAGCCCTCCTAATAAAAGATGATAAACCATTAGATTTACAAGAAGTAGTTCCTGAACGTCAAAGTGTGGACCGACAAAATCCATACGATGATTTCTTTAATGACAAGTAATGATTTTTTATGTACATTTCCATTTGTTTCTAAACTAATAAAAATATGACCTCAAGATTGACTCCCTTTTCTAAGTTTTTAATGACTTTGGCCATTTTAGCTGGTATTTTCTTTTTGGGCAGATATGTGTTGAATAATACTTCATTTGGTAAGGGTTTAAAAGAAAAAAGTCAGGAAGTAGGTTCAAATAATTCAAATCCTACTCGTGATGAAGAGTCTTCAGGACCTTTGTCTAAGGAGGCTATAAATGTTGGTGTAGTTACTTGGGGCGGATATATTGGCGGCCAATATTTTAATGAAGGCTTCAAGGCTAATAGCCAATCTCGATTTCTGAAGGAATATGGATTTCCGGTCGAATTCAAAATTCTGGATGATGTGCCGGTCTCTCGTGAAGCATGGAAGAAAGATGCCGTAAATTTATTATGGTGTACGATTGATGCCTTGCCAACTGAGATAGCAGGTTTGGCTGATTATGATCCTGTTGTTGTTTTTCAAGCAGATTGGTCCAGAGGTGGAGATGCGATTGTAGTCCGTCGTGGTATAAATTCAGTCGCAGACCTAAAAGGAAAAAAAATTGCTGTTGCTGAAATGACACCATCTCATTCATTTTTACTTTGGATGCTTGAAGCTGGAGGGTTGAAGGCGAGTGATGTAGAAATTATTAAACAGGGTAGTGCCATTGATGCAGCACAAGTCTTTAAATCTCAACAAGTTGATGCAGCAGTAGTTTGGAGTCCAGATGATGTGGCCTGTCTAAAAGACGTGCCAGGGGCACGCATTTTAGAGAGTACACGTTCGGCTTCTAATATAATTGCTGACGCGTTTATTGCAAAACGGGCTTGGCTTGAAAAAAATCAAGAGAAAGTTCAAAAATTATATCAAGGTTGGATGATTGGAGCAGCTGAAATTAATGCTAGCGAAACAAATAAGAAAAAAGCAGCTAAAATATTGGCGGAAGGGCTAACAGGTTTTTCTGAAGAGGACGCTTTAGGTGCTATCAATAATGTTAGATTATGTACCCACGGAGATAATTTAAACTTCTTTGGCTTAAATGCTGATTATAAAGGTGTTTCAGCAGAACAATTGTATTCTAGAATGACCAGTTTATATAAAGGTTTAGGATATGCAGAAGGAAAAATTCCATCTTGGCGAACCATATTCTATTCAGATGCTATAAAAAGTGCTACGGCGTTAACTGGTACGGAACATGCAGGAGAAGGTCAAAAAGTTTTCACCAAAGCAAATGAGAATGAAGCTAAAACAAAAGAAGCCATTGCAACTAAGCATGTATCCATTAGTTTCAGAACCGGAGAATTCTTATTGGATGAAAATTCAAAATATATAATTGATAAAGAATTTGTTGAGATAGCTAAAGGTTTCTCAAATTCAAGAATACGTATTGAAGGAAATACAGATAATGTTGGTAGCGAAGCATCTAATATTTTGCTTTCTAAAAAAAGAGCTCAATCCGTGGTAGATTATTTAGTGAATACCCATAAAATGTCACGTAATAGATTTGTGGTTATAGGAAATGGTCCCAATAAGTCCATTGCAACTAATGATACAGAAGAAGGTAGGGCAAAAAATCGCCGAACCGATTTTGAATTAATTGGAGAATAAGTTTAATGATAAAACAATGGTTTAAATTGAGAGGTAATTTAGATGAACAATCATCTTGGGTTTTTACCATTTTGGGATTATTTATTACCATAACATTTTGGTGGATTTTGGCAGAGTTGTTTTCAACTAACAAGCCAATTGTAGAAAATTATCATTCGATATTACCATCTTCTTTAGATTCTATTCAAGCTGTATCTAGGGATTCTATTTTAAAATTAGATTCTATAAATTATGTCTCGGCCACGAGATTTGAAAAAGTATATCCGATTTTGCCAAGACCTGATAAAGTGCTTTTCGCATTTAAGGATTTATATTTTAAGGACAAATTAGTCCTGAACACAACACATTCTGTTTGGCTCAATATTCAAGGCTATTTTTGGGCTATATTTTTAGCCATCCCCATTGGATTTATTATCGGACTTTTTCCAATTTTTAAGGGTTTGTTCAGTAAGCAAGTAGATGCATTAAGATATTTGCCATTATCAGCTTTGACAGGTTTGTTTATTATTTGGTTTGGTCTTGGAGATTTAATGAAAATTGGTTTTCTGACTGTAGGAATTTTGGTTTATTTAATACCTGTAGTTGTGCAAAGGATTTCTGAAGTCGAAGATGTCTATGCTCAGACAGCATTTACCTTGGGCGCTTCTAGGTTCCAACAGATAAAACATGTTTTTTTTCCGGCAGTGATGAGTAAACTCATTGATGATATTAGAGTATTGACTGCGATTTCTTGGACCTATATTATTATAGCTGAATTGCTTAATAAAGAATCTGGAATTGGTTCTTTGATTTATACCAAAGCTAGACAAGGACAAATTGATAGAGTTTTTGCCTTGTTGGTGGTGATTACATTAATCGGTTTGCTGCAAGATAAAATATTTGGATGGATAGATAGAATTCTTCACCCTAATAAATATACAAGTATGGAATTACCTGGTACTTTCGAAGCCAAATTAGGTTTGTTTATGATTCTTGGGTCCATTTGTTTAGGTCTTATCTCAACTAATGTATTGGGTTTATCATTTTTATTGAATGTGGCTATTACCTTGACTGCCATTGGATTTTTAATAATCCTTTACAGCTATTTTAAATTAAAGCAAGCTTAAATTCTATGAGTTTATTTTCTAAATCGGATTTACCTAAAATAATTGAATTAAGAAATATAAATCAAACATATGATGGTGGTAAGACTATGACTATAAAAGATTTTAATTTAGTTATTGTCGATAAACCAGCTCAAGGTCAATTCATTTCTTTATTGGGTATGTCGGGTTGTGGGAAATCTACCATTTTAAGATATATAGCTGGATTGCAACAGCCTACTTCAGGCGAAGTTTTCGTTCACGAAAAATTAAGAACAGACCAAGATCATGTTGGTATGGTATTCCAACAGTATTCCTCATTTCCTTGGATGACCGTTATTGATAATGTTGCCATTGGTTTACAATATAAAGGTCTTTCCGAAAAAATTCGGAATGAAAAGGCGATGGAGATGATTGAATTGGTTGGTCTTGCTGGCCATGAAAAAAAATTTGCACAGTATCCAAATTTGTCAGGTGGACAATTACAAAGAATTGCCATCGCTAGAAGTTTGTTAACCAATCCGGAAATTCTTCTTATGGATGAACCATTTGGAGCGTTGGATATTAAAACGAGGTTGCAAATGCAAGAATTGCTACTTGCTCTTTGGAATAAATTTCATTCCACCATAGTTTTTGTTACACACGATATCAATGAGGCAGTTTATTTGTCTGATGAAATTTATATTCTTAAATCGCAACCTTCAAATATTGCTCACAAAATGGTTGTCGATCTTCCATTGATCAGAAATCGAGAGTTGAAACGTTCCGACAAATATATTTCCCTAGTTCAGGAATTAGAAGATCGAATGCTTCATATAAGTGAAACGAAATTAAGTTAATAATTACATTTCTTAAATGTTAGTTTGAAATGTATTGATGTAATTACTATTCGTTGTATTCAGAATGTTAATTATATCTTCAAAGTTTGTAATAATGTCTTAACTTATTTAGGTATTGCTTCTATTAGCTTTTGTGTATATGCTGTTTTAGGTTGATTAATTACTTCATAAGATTTTCCTTCCTCGATAATTAATCCATCTTTCATTACCAATATTCGGTCTGCCATAAAATTTACAACAGAGAAATCATGACTTATAAATAAATAGCTTAGTTTAAATCTTTCTTTTAAATCTTGAAATAAATTAAGAATTTGTGCCTGAATAGAAACATCAAGAGCAGATACCGATTCATCACAAACAATAAATTTCGGTGATAAGGTTAATGCTCTTGCTATACAAATCCTTTGTTTTTGTCCTCCTGAAAACTGATGCGGATATCTTTCATAATGATCTGCCTTCAAGCCTACTATTTCAAGAATTTCAATTGCTTTTTCTTTTCTTGTTTTCGAGTTATTATGTATTTGATGGACTTGCATGGGTTCAATAATAGCCGATCCAATTTTTTTTCTAGGGTTTAAAGCAGAGTAGGGGTCTTGGAAAATGATTTGCAAATCTTTCCTTAAAGGGCGCCAATCAGATGGGCTCAATGTTAAGAGGTTTTTTTCTTTATATGTTACGGATCCTTCATGTGTTTCTAATAACCCTAATATACTTTTACCTAGACTAGATTTTCCACTACCAGACTCCCCAACTAGACCTAGCACTTCCCCGGGATAGATTTCAAATTGAGCTTTTTTAACGGCCTCAAACCATGTTTTTGGTTTTCCTAACCATGTTCTTGATTTTACAAAACGAGTGCTTAATTGATCTACGGTAAGCAAAGGAACTTGATTATGTAATTCATCCATGTGTCTATCTTGATCGACTGAATGGATCAACTTAGTTTGGTCAAACCAAAATTCTTTAGTTTTGCCATCCAAAAAATCTTGTACCGTTGGTAATCTCTTTAATTTTAGTTTTAAGGGTGGTCTGCAATTGATTAATCCTTGAGTATATGGTTGTTGAGGATTTGAAAATATTTGGGCGCTCGAATTTTGTTCAACTATTTTTCCATTTTGCATTACAATAACTCGGTCGCAAATACTTTTTACAAGACCAAGGTCATGTGATATAAAAAGTAAGGTTAAGTCCATTTCGTCCTTTAACTTCTTTAATAAGTCTAGGATCAATTTTTGAATACTGACATCTAAAGCGGTAGTTGGCTCATCAGCAATTACAAGTTTTGGATGACAACATAAAGCAATAGCAATTAAAATTCTTTGCAATTGACCACCCGAAAGTTGATGAGGATATGAGCGAAAAATCCTTGTAGGGTCTTGCAAACCCACTTTAGTAAACCATGATTCTGCAATAGATTGAATGTCTCCCTTATTACATTTGTTATGAGCTAACAATGCTTCTCCAAGTTGATACCCACAAGTCAATACCGGGTTAAGGGCGGACATCGGTTCCTGAAATATAATGGATACTTCGGCACCACGGTAAGGCCTAATTTCCGGCTCACTCATCAGCATAAAATCTTTATCTTCTCCCTGCCATAATATTTGTCCGGAAAGGTATTGGGCATTAGGGGATAAAAGCTTCATTATACTCATGGCAGTAACTGTTTTGCCTGAGCCTGATTCTCCAACCAATCCTATAGTTTCACCTTTGAGGATTTCAAAATTTACATGCCGTACAGCGTCTATGCGATTTCCTTCTTGTAAGAATGATATGCTTAAATCTTTTACCTGTAGTAGATTCATCGCCGAAAATTAAACCAATTTGTTGAAATTTGACTTTATATAGTTAAGAAGATCAATATTTTACTTTTATTTTCGTTTAAAAATCAAATTTCGAAAAATGACATTTAACCTAAAAACCGGCCTAAAGTTACTTGGAGGACTATTATTAATTCTTTTAATCCTTGGCTTTCTGGTCCCCGTCTTGTTTAAAAAGGAAATAAGTTCTAAAATTAAAACTTCAATAAATCAGAACCTAAATGGTTTATTTGATTTTGAAGACGCATCTTTATCCATTTTTACCCATTTCCCTAGGCTAACCCTAAGTCTTAAAAAACCAAGCGTTGTGTCTTATGCTACTGGGGATACATTAAACGTGTTTAAAGCAAGTGAATTAAGTCTTTCTTTCGACTTTTGGAATATTATATCTAAGTCTGAATCCCTAGTTGTTAAATCGTTGTATTTGTATGATGCTGATATTCAAGGTTATATTGATGCAAACGGAGTAGCCAATTATGATATTTTAAAAAACAAACAACCTGCTTCCAATAATTCAGATACAAAACCAGTAAATTTTAAATTGGATCGATATGAAGTTAAAAATTCAAGGATCATTTATATTGATAAGCAAATGGATATGTCTTTGAAAATTGTTGGCCTCAACAATGATGGGAAATGTTCAATAATGAATGACATATTTGATATCAATGCTAAAACAACTATTGATAGTTTAGATTTCGTTTCAACTGGAATTGCATTTTTAAATCATGTTAATTTGAATTCAAATTTGAACTTAATATATGATGCTTCAAAGAATCGGATTGATCTTAAAGAGAATGAGTTGGCTTTGAATGCGCTCAAATTATCATTACTAGGATATATTCAAGTTAAGGAGGAGCAAAGTATTGAAATGGATTTAAAACTTAATAGCCCTGGAACTCAATTTAAAGACCTTTTCTCATTAATTCCTAAAGCATTTATAAAAAATTATCAAGATGTTAAGTCTGAGGGTAGTTTCTTGATCAATGCCAATATAAATGGTATATTAAACCAGAATTCAAATATTTTTCCTTCTTGGGATTTTGTATGTAGTGTGACCAACGGCGGAATTCAGTACCCTAGTATGCCAGTTAAGCTTTCATCATTTAACTTAAATATGAGTTCTAAAAATATTGGTCCTGATCTTTCCAAATTAACCGTTGATTTGAATCCATTTAGTCTATTGCTTAATGACAAACCTGTAAAAGGGACTTTGCATTTTGAAGATATCGTCGACAATGCTCATGTGATGGGCAATATTAAAGCCAATATAGATTTAAATGATTATAAACAATTTATGCCTTTGGATAAGGGTGTTGATTTGTCTGGATTGATTAGTACTGATCTTTCATTTGATTTTAGAAAAAAACAAGTTGAAGCAGGTGATTTTGAAAATATCGCTCTAAAGGGTGATTTTGTCATTTCAAATTTGATTTACAAAGATTTAACTATGCCAAGAGTGGCGATTCCAACGATGAATCTTGAATTTAATCCAAAACTATGCAATATCAGCAATGCTCAAATTGAATTAGGTAGATCAGATATTAATTTGAAAGGATATATCGAAAATCCCTTGACTTTGTTGATGGGTGAAGGGGAAATTAAAAGTAATGTTCAATTAAAAGGAAATGTTTTTGATGCAAATGAATGGTTAGAACCTGAGGCTTCAAGTGCCTCTAATTCGGAACTTGTTGATAGTTCTTTTTTTGTGCTTAATTTATGTAAAAGATTAAATATTAGTGCATTGGGTTCTTACCAAAGAATAATTTATGATACGTACGTAATGGATGATTCAAATGTTCAGCTTGATTATATAAAAGATAAGTTGAATTTAAATCAGTTAAAAATGACCATCAACCAAAATGTAATTCAATGCAATGGAATAATTGATGGGCCAATGTCATGGGTATATCAAAATAAAACCTTAAAAGGGGATATTCGAATTACAGGTGAGCAATTTAATCTGACTAAATTTATGGATTCTGGTTCTTCTATTGTTGATTCAAAAAATCAAACAGCAGTTGTTGATACTGCTCCATTTAAAGTGCCGGATGCAATGGATTTTGGAATCAATTTTTCTTTTGGAACATTAAGTTATGACAAGTTAGTACTCAATAATTTTAAAGGGAATCTGCAAATTGTACAAGATGAAATTCAATTTAGAGATCTAACATCTAGTGCTTTGGGAGGTCAAATGAATTTGGCAGGTATATTTAATACGGAGGATTCCAACAAACCAAAATTTGACTTAAAATATGATTTGAAAAAAATTCAATTTGGTAAAGCCTTTGAGTCTATCGTAAGTGTTCAAAAACTGGCTCCAGTCATAAAATTTATTGAAGGCTTTTTTAATTCTTCTTTTGTGTGTTCAGGATCTTTGAATAAGGATTTAAGTCCGAATTTAGACCAGCTTAATCTATCTGGAATTATTGAAACCTTAGAAGGTGCAATAAAGAATTACAAACCAATTGAACTCATTGCCCAAAAATTAAAATTTGATGATCTTAAAAGTTTAAATTTAAAAAATACTAAAAATTGGTTCTCCATTGAAAATGGTGTCGTTAGCTTGAAAGAGATGAGTAAAACATGGAATGACATAGATATGAAAGTCCTGGGAACTTCAAAACTTTCTGGACCTATGGATTTCGATTTTAAATTTCGGATACCTCGAAATAAAATTAATAATAATGCAATTGGTGCTTCTGCAGAAACAGGATTATCCTATTTAAAAAGCCTGGCTAATAAGGCAGGCGTTAATATCGAAACAGGATCTCATATAAATGTTTTGGTGAACCTGAGTGGCTTATACACTGATCCTAAATTTAGTTTTAAATTATTGAATGCGGATGGGGAAAGTATTGAAAATAGTGGTTCGGAACTGGTTAACCAAGCAGTTGATAAAGCCAAAGATTCAATCATAAAACGAGCCGATCAAGAATTGGATAAGGCTAAACAAAAGGCCTTGGAAGAAGCAAAAAAACTTGAAGACAGTTTGCGCAATATTGCCATTCGAAAAGCTGATGAGGAAAAACAAAAAGCCTTAGACAAATTGGGAACTGAAGCATCTAAACATATAGATTCAAATTTGGTGAACAAAGGCAAAGAAGTTTTAAATGATAAGCTAGGCAAAAATGCTGATAAGATCTTAAAAGACGGTGGAAAGAAAGAAACTGATCAAATTAAAGAAAAAGTAAAAGATTGGAATCCCTTTAAAAAGAAATAAATGCTTGTTATTTAAAGGCGACTTTTCTATTTTAGAAAACCTTCCATCAGCCAGTCTGCAAGAATTTGGCGATTTTGTGGAAGTATGATTCGTTCTCTGTCTTTTTTGTTTCTTATATTAGCTAATTCAACATAAACGGGTTCTGGGTCCGAAGCTCGCATTACAAATAGTGGCCTTGAACTAACGGTGCCATTGTAATCTCGCCCTTGATACTTTCCATATTTCTCAGAAAAGACTTCTTGGAGTTTTTTAGCCTTTTTTTTGCTTTTTTTACTTTCAGATTGATAATAGAAGAATACATCTTGACGAGATTCTTCAGGTTGTGAGTCAATATGAATAGATATCATCCATTGATTTTGAATACCCTCTAATTTGTGTTTGAGGTACAATTGGTTAACATATTGCATGCCTTGACGTAATCTCTTTTTTTGACTAATTGGCATTTCATAAGTGCCCATAGCTTTTTCATCAGTATCACATTCTAAATATTTATCGTCTCTGATTCCATCATTTTTATCTTGAACGATGACATAAACAGTAGCGCCTTCAGAGATTAAATTTCTCGCTAGACGTAGACTAACATCATATGCATATTCATCTTCACAAATATCATGATCTCCAAATACATCCTTTGCTATTGCACCCGGGTCCGGTCCTCCATGTCCGGGGACTATGTAGAATATTTGATTGTGTAGTTTATTTGATTCGATAGGAACATTCCTTTTATTAGGACCAAATAGAGCAACATCAACTGACTTATTGGATACTTTTTTTGCAAATTGATCATAATCAGTCATCTTAGTATCAGAATCCTCCTTATCTTTTAATTTAGTGTCTGAGACTAATTTGTCTTCAGTAATTTTTTTACTTTTTACGGCAATATTTGCAATGGTATCTATATGTGATGTAGTCTTCTTCGAAGAAAATTCAGATTTCAGTTGAGTTGGTTTTTGATTAACCAAATTAATTGTGTTTGGCTGATCCAAATAAAACTGTGGGACCCATAATTCAAAATCTTGCTTATAGCTTTTCTTTTTAAGCCCCGATTTAACTAAATCTTCATTATAACTTTCGATTTCTTTAGCAAGGTCATAATCTTTTATTTTAGTACTTGATCTTATACTTTTTTTATCAAACTCAATTTGGACCAGCGGTAAATAATATTTTTTACCTTTTGTTAATGGTGTATTTTTTTGAAGACCATTTATTTCATAGAATAAATCAATATTTGAGCTTTGACCCAATAACTGATAGGATCGAAGTAATGCAAAGACCCCTTGTCCTTTTTGAGCTGCTACTTCGATATAACTGGTTTTTTGCTTTTGAGCCGTTAGAGAGAATAGCCAAAGGCTAAAAGTAAAAGCTAAACACACTTTGATCACATGCATTTGAATTCATTTTAGTGCAAATATAACATTATTTCGTAATATGTAATATGAAGTTAAACATAATTTTATAAATTAAGATTTTATTTAATGTATTTAATTGATTTTCAATGTTTAACTTTGCGGCATTAAATGAAAATATTAATTGCACTTATCCGTAAAGACCTTCTTTTTGAATGGCGGAGCCTATATCAGATATCCGGGCTATTGGCTTTTTTATTAGGGGTGGCCTATTTGATCTATTTTTTTGTTGGCAGTCCTATTTTAGAGACTTGGAATTTGTTATTTTGGCTTGTATTACTTTTTTTAAGCTTTTTTATCGGATCTCGTTTATTCGAAGAAGATGCCATTAGGTATAAGTCCTATTTACATCAAATGGTAAGCCCTGTTCAGTTATTTTTGGCCAAAGTAATTTTTAGTTTTTTTCTGCTGACAGTGCTATCTGTATTGCTTTTTTGTATTTTCTTAATATTAATCCCTGTTACTATACATTCCTGGTTTAACTGGATGGTTCTGTTTATCATATTAAATTTTGGATTGGCTGTAATTATGACTTTTGGTGCTTTTTTAGCAGCTTTAGGACAAAACAGAACCATTTTATTGACCATATTAACTTTGCCTTTATCATTTCCCTCATTTGGTCTATCTTATAGTATCGGACTTAGATTTTTAGAAGGTAATGCAATAAAGGATTGTATTTCAAATTTTCAACCCATGCTAGCTATTGATTTGATCTCATTGGCATTGGTCATTATATTATTACCTTACACTTGGAAAAATTAAAGATTCATGACTGTTTATCATAATTGGTGGAAAATATTAGGTGTCGTATTTATTATCTATGTTTTGGTTAGAGGTATATTAACACCATTAAAGCCAGGTATTTTTGAAATTTCACCATCTCGATTTGAATCGGGTAATGAAATTAATATTCATGTTGAAGGTTATAATACGTTTTACACCAAGGGTAATCTTTTAGCTTATATTAAACACTCAGACCAATTCTTAATCCCAAGTTCAAAGATCAATGTGACTTCCGATAATAGTCTAAATGTAATTTTTAATATACCTAAATACTTTCCGGATTCCAATAAATTAGCCCAATTTACCTTTATTTTAACTTCCGACCATGATGGAACGACAGTTTTACCATCCAGGATTATTATTCACCAGGACAGTATAGACTATCAGGCTGGAGTATTATCTTGGACATTGGCACAAAAACCTGTATTTAGCAATTTGCATAAATATTGGTTTCCTTACCGTAACATTCTACACGAAACAATTAGAAATACTTTTTTTCATGTTTCTTTATGGTTTACCATGTTTTGGTTATTATTTATGAGTGTATATTTCTCATTTAAATATCTGAAAACCAATGTTAAAGACTATGACTTAAAAGCATTTGCATTGGTGCGTACTGCCATTTTTTTTGGAGTTCTTGGATGTTTAACCGGAGCATTGTGGGCAAGATATACTTGGGGCACATGGTGGACAAAGGATATAAAATTAAATATGGCTGCTATTAGTCTTTTAATATATTTTGCCTACTTAATACTTCGAGCTTCAATAGATGATGAAGATAGAAAAGCCAGAATATCAGGAGCTTATAATATTTTTGCTTTGGTAGCTGTAGTTCCTTTGATTTTTGTATTGCCAAGACTAACAGATAGTCTTCATCCTGGAAATGGCGGTAATCCTGCATTTGGAGCAGAAGATATGGATAACGCTCTTAGACTTGTTTTTTATCCTTCAGTCATTGGGTTTATATGCCTTGGCTGTTGGATGGCCAGTTTGTTGTATAGATTGGATCGTATTCAATTAAAATTCGATGAAAAAGATAATAATTCTTAAAATATTTCTGAATTCTAAAATTTCAATTCAACTTTACACCTCGAATATATGAAGTCAAAACAAATTTTATTTTATCTACTTATTTTAGTGTTTACGCCATTTATCGTTAATGCTGAAAATCTTGACTTTATGCGAAATTCGGGTAAGATCAATGTGGTTTTTGGCGTCATTTTGGTTGTTTTTATTGGTATTGTACTATTTTTGATATTTCTTCAACGAAAAATAATTAACCTAGAAAATAAAATTAATAATGAGTAAAGAATCAGAAGGCTCTTTTTTAGATAGCGTAAATAGAAATTTTGATAAAGCAGCTGCTTGCACAACTATTCCAAAAGGAATATTAGCGCAAATAAAGGCGTGTAATGCTGTTTATGAAATTCGTTTTCCAGTCAGAATCGATAATGAAATTCATGTAATAGAAGCTTATAGGGCGCAACATAGCCATCATCGACTTCCAACTAAAGGCGGTATAAGATACAGTCAGCATGTCAATAGAGAAGAAGTTGAAGCACTAGCGGCATTAATGACTTACAAATGTGCCATCGTTGATGTACCATTTGGAGGTGCTAAAGGAGGAGTTAAAATCAATCCTTGGGAGTATAAGGAAGACCAATTGGAACGAATTACAAGAAGATATACTACTGAATTGATCCGTAAAAATTTTATAGGTCCCGGTATAGATGTACCTGCACCGGATTATGGGACAGGACCTAGAGAAATGGCTTGGATATTAGATACTTATGTGACTTTTAAGGGTGGCGAAATTGATGCTGCGGGCTGTGTTACAGGTAAACCGGTTAATCAAAATGGAATCCAGGGACGCAATGAAGCAACAGGTAGAGGTGTGTTTTACGGACTTAGAGAGCTTTGTGATACGAAAGCAGCAATGGATAAACTGGGATTAACCGTTGGATTGGCGGGTAAAAAAGTTGTGATTCAAGGTCTTGGAAATGTTGGTTCTTTTACGGGCACTATTATGCAAAAAGAAGGCGGCATTACCATAGTTGGTGTTGCGGAATTTGAAGGATCTATATATAAAGCTGATGGTATAGATATGGAGCAACTTTTAGCTTTTAGAAAGGAAACGGGCTCAATTCTTAACTTTCCTGGGTCAACTACACTTGAAGCTAGAGATGCGGCCCTCTATTTAGATTGTGATATCCTTATCCCTGCAGCATTAGAAAATCAAATTACAGTTGAAAATGCAGCTAAAATTAAAGCCAAAATAATTGGAGAAGCAGCAAATGGACCAGTATCTGCTGGTGCTGAAGAGATTTTACTAAAGAATGGAGTTATGGTTGTTCCCGATATGTATCTAAATGCGGGTGGGGTAACAGTGTCCTATTTTGAATGGTTGAAAAATCTTTCGCATATGCGTTTTGGACGAATGGAGAAACGATTTGATTCAAACATGTATGCTAAATTGGTAGGTACTATAGAGCAATTAACCGGTAAGACAATAGGGGACAGAGAGAAAGAAATATTGACACAAGGCGCTGATGAAATTGATTTAGTTCGATCTGGCTTAGAAGAAACAATGGTTATGTCATTTAAAGAAATCTGGCATACATATAGCCAACGAGACAATATTGGCAGTTTGCGTAACGCTGCTTTCGTTGTTGCCCTTGAAAAAATATCTAATGATTATGCTAGTCTAGGAATATTCCCATAGGCTTATTCCTGCTATTTGTAAAAATAAAAAACCGAATTCATTTGATTATGGATTCGGTTTTTTGTTTAATATTTATGGGAAGTCCATTATACGTTAAACAAGAAGTGCATAACATCCCCATCTTGGACGATGTATTCTTTGCCTTCTGTATTCATTTTGCCTGCTGATTTTACTGCTGACTCGGATTTATAGTGTATGTAATCATCATAATGAATAACTTCCGCACGAATAAAACCTTTTTCAAAATCAGTATGTATCACTCCAGCTGCTTGAGGGGCTTTCATACCTTTTTTAATCGTCCAAGCACGAACTTCTTTAACACCGGCAGTGAAATATGTGATGAGTTCTAATAAATTGTAGGCTGCACGGCTAATTTTAAAAGTACCCGGTTCTGTAAGTCCAAGATCGCTAAAAAAACCAGCTCTGTCCTCTTCTGGTAATTCTGTAATCTCAGCTTCTATTCCTGCTGAAATTAACAATACCTGGGCGTTTTCTGGTTTAACAAATTCAATGAATTTCTGAGTATGATGATTGCCGGTATGAATAGAGGATTCATCAACATTACACACATATAGTACTGGTTTTCCAGTTAAGATTAGGCTGTTTTTGATATATAATGCCGTTTCTTCATCTCGAATAAATGAACGTGCGGTTTTTCCAGATTCTAAATGCTTCAACAATTGATCACCAAACTCTAATTCTCTCAAAATTTCTTTATCACCCGTCTTAGATTGTTTTCTTAATCGATCAAGTCTTTTTTCTACGGTCTCAATGTCTTTTAATATTAATTCAGTATCCACAATTTCTTTGTCTCTGACTGGATCAATTGAGCCATCAACATGAACGACATTATCATCATCAAAAGCTCTTACTACGTGAATGATGGCATCAACTTCTCGAATATTAGCTAAAAATTGGTTCCCTAGTCCTTCCCCTTTTGAAGCTCCTTTAATCAATCCAGCTATATCTACAATATCCACCGTCGTGGGTTGTACTCTTTGAGGGTTTACTATGGCTGCCAATGCGTCTAATCGGCTATCAGGTACTGTGATTACCCCAATATTGGGATCTTTAGTAGCAAATGGGTAATTAGCTGCTAAGGCCCCTGCCGAGGTTAGTGCATTAAATAAAGTTGATTTACCTACATTTGGTAAACCTACAATTCCACATTGAAGTCCCATATTCGTATTTTTTCGAGGCGCAAAGGTATACATTCTAATGAAATTGCTCTCAATTGCTTTGATTTGTGTTATTTTGTGTTATGAATTTTTTGGCTCATTTTGTATTGTCTTATCCGAATAGAGAGTTAATGGTGGGCAATTATATTTTAGATTTAATTACTAAAAAGGAAGAAAAGTTATTGCATGCTACTTTTATAGATGGTGTCAAAATGCATTTGTGGATTGATAAATCTACAGATGAACATCCACATGTAAAAAAAAATAGTTTCGATGTTAAGACCTGCGGTTCATAAATATGCTCCGGTGGCAGCTGATATTTTATTAGATCATTTGCTTTTTAAAAATTGGAATAGATATGTTGATAAAGATTATGATGAATTTGCAGATCACATTTATCAATTACTACTTTCTCAATTGAATTTTTTTCCTGACAAAGCAAAATTTATTACGGAACGAATGGTTAATGGATTGTGGCTGAATCAATATAAATCGATTGAAGGAATTCAAGATGTCATGACAAGAATGAATCGAAAAGCAACATTTGAAGTTGATTTTAACCAATCAGTTCAAGTGTTTACAGACCAGTTCGAAATTTTCGAACATCATTTTTTAAGTTTTTTTGATGATATGTTTATAGCGGCTCAACAATGGACTAACCTTCAAAGTGAAATGAAATAGTCCAGGTTTTAGAATATAATTTATCGATTATAGTCGACTCAATGAGCTTGCCGTCATATATGAGCAAATTGTTCAAACCATGTGAAAACTTAATCTCTGGAGTGAAGATGAAAAAAGGAAGAAAGAATTGTAATCCAGCACCAATTTCAAATTGAAAATCATGGGGAGATATGCGTACGATATCAAATCTGGATTTATCTGAACGACTGTTCGAAGCAAAATCATAAGCATATTTCACTCCACCCAAAATAAACATTTTTTTATCTCTATACGGTGCAGAAGTATATCGAATCAACATTGGGATTTCGCCAAATACGGATTCTAATAAATCTTCTTGTAGAGGGCCACCATTTGTTGGCGCATATGTTAATTTTCGATACCCAAGCGAGATAGATGGCAATAATCTATAATCAAAGTATTCACCTAGTTTAAAATTAGTGATAACACTTAATGTAAGTCCGGGATTTCCAATGCCTTCATTTATTTTAAATGTTGAATTATCAATTAATCTTTTAGAATGCTCAATTTTAAAACTTGAATAGTTATATCCTAATGTCAATCCAAAATAATGATTTTTTTTCTTGAGACCATCATAATTGATATTGTTCATTCTTCCTTGGCCGTAGAGCGAAAGAAAACTCAAAGTGAATAAAATATTAAATATTATTTTTCTGCAGTGTATATACAACATATTCCAAAAGTCAAAACTTGAAAATTACAATTTTTAAAACCAGCTTCTTGTAGTTTGGCAGTAAAACGTTCATAATCCGGAAACTGTTGTACCGATTCAAATAAATACTTATAAGCATCAGGATCTTTTGAAAAATATTTACCGACTACGGGTAAAATATATCTAAAATAAAGTTGAAATAATGGCTTAAAAATAAAACCTCTAGGTTTTGTAAATTCCAAAATGACCATTTTACCATTTGACTTTAAAATTCGGTGTATCTCCTTTAATCCCAACTCTAAATGCTCGAAATTTCGAACCCCAAAAGCTGCCGTAACTACGTCGAAAAAATCGTTTGGAAAAGGTATTTGTTCCGCATCACCCACCAGAAATTCAATATTTTTACTCAAACCCTCCTTAATAATTCTTGCCTGACCAAGGGCTAACATACCTTCTGAAATATCAATTCCCTTGATATTATAATTTGGGTATTGGTTACTAATTTGGAATGCTAATGCACCTGTTCCGGTTGCAACGTCCAGAAGATTCAGTGGTTCTTGAGATTTTGGTATTTCGAGAATCGTTTTCTTACGCCAACTGGCATCTATTCCTAAAGATAGAAATCGATTCATAAAATCATAAACAGGAGCAATCTTATTAAACATCTTAGTCACCTGTAATTTTTTGGAGTCAGGCGTATTGGTATAGGGTTTTACTTGATTCAAAATTTAAATTTAAATGCAAAGATAATTGGCTCAATTTGATTTAAAATGAATAAGTTATAATTATTAAAAATATATATGTATAATGATTTGTATATCAGTATTTAATATAATATTTATATTTAGATTTTTTTTATTTTTTACGACATATTTTGTTTACTTTTGCGGGCTTAATTTGACTTATAGAAACTATGGAAGAGCTAGATAAAATTATCCCAATTAATATTGAACAACAGTTACAGACTGCTTATATAGATTATTCTATGTCTGTTATTGTTGCGAGAGCTTTACCTGATGTTAGGGATGGATTGAAACCCGTTCATAGGAGAGTAATGTTTGGGATGCATGAGTTGGGTATGCGCTATAACAAGGCCTACAAAAAGTCTGCAAGAATTGTAGGGGAGGTGTTGGGTAAGTATCATCCGCATGGGGATAGTTCTGTTTATGATGCAATGGTTCGTATGGCTCAGGATTGGTCCATGCGATATCCACTAGTTGATGGACAGGGTAACTTTGGCTCAATGGATGGAGACAGCCCGGCAGCAATGCGCTATACTGAGGTGCGTTTGGCAAGGATTTCTGACGAAATGTTAGAAGACATTGATAAAGATACAGTCGATTTTAGATTGAATTTTGATGATTCTCTGGAAGAACCAGTTGTTCTACCTGCGAGATTGCCTAATTTGTTATTAAACGGCTCATCAGGAATCGCTGTTGGGATGGCCACCAATATGTTGCCCCATAATTTACGCGAAGTTGTTGATGCTACCGTTGCAATGGTAAATAACCCTGAAATTTCTTTGGATGAATTGATGACTCATATACCAGCTCCTGATATGCCAACGGGTGGAATTATTTACGGCGTTGGTGGAATTAGAGAAGCTTATGAGACTGGGAGAGGAAAAGTAGTAGTCCGCGGTAGAGCGGAAATAGAAATTATTGATAATAGAGAAGCCATCATTATCACAGAAATACCTTATCAGGTAAATAAAGCATTTTTAATTGAAAAAATTGCTGAATTAGTCAATGAAGAGCGTATTACCGGAATTCATGATGTGCGTGATGAATCGGATAGAACCGGAATGCGGATTGTTATTGAGATTAAAAAGGATGCAATTTCCAATGTTGTATTAAGTAATTTATATAAATATACCTTACTTCAAAATTCATATGGAATTAATAATATAGCCTTGGTAAGAGGAAGACCAATGACCTTAGGTCTTAAGGATATATTGCGTGAATTTATCAAATTCAGACTTGAGGTAATTGTAAGAAAAACACAATATCTTCTTAAACAAGCAAGAGAAAAAGCGCACATACTTGAAGGTTTATTGATTGCACTGGATCACTTAGATGAGGTTATAGCTTTAATTAGAGCTTCTCGAACGGTTGAAGATGCAAAACAAGGTTTAATGTCTACTTTTCAGTTAAGCGAAATTCAATCTAAGGCTATTTTGGATATGCGACTCCAAAAATTAACCGGACTGGAAAGGGATAAAATCAAAGAGGAATATGATGAATTGATGCTTGAAATCAAGCGCTTAGATGCTATTTTAGGTGATGAATTATTACAAAGAGAAATTATTGTCAATGAACTTACAGAGATCAAACAAAGATTTGGTGACGATCGTCGTACAGAAATTACTATAGCTGAGGGGGAGATTAATATGGAAGATATGATCGCAAATGATGAAGTGGTTGTAACCATTTCACATCAAGGTTATATTAAACGAACAAAAACTTCTGAATATAGAACTCAAACCAGAGGTGGTCGTGGTTCAATTGGTAGCAAAACTAAGGATGAAGACTTCATCGAACACATGTTTATTGCAAGCAACCATAATTATTTATTGCTATTTACAGAATTGGGTAAATGTTTTTGGTTGAGAGTCTATGAAATTCCAGAAGCTAATAAAACATCATTAGGTAGAGCCATCCAAAATATTATCATGCTGCCGAAAGAAGATAAAGTAAGGGCATATATTAATATTGAAAATTTATCAGATGAAGAATATCAGAACAATAACTTCATCGTCTTATGTACCAAAAAAGGAACCATTAAAAAAAGTAGTGTAAAGGATTTTAGCCGGCCAAGAACCAATGGTATTATTGCCATAAGTATTAATGAAAATGATCAACTCATGGAGGCAAGATTGACTAATGGGAAGAATGAAATAATTATTGCCAACAGAACGGGAAGAGCCATCCGTTTTCCAGAATCTACGGTTCGTGCCATGGGTAGAAATGCAGCTGGTGTTAGGGGAATAACCTTAGATGCATCAGGTAATGATTATGTAGTAGGTATGGTCTGTGTAGATCCAAATGATAAGGATGCTAACATTTTAGTTGTTTCTGAGAAAGGTAATGGAAAGCGTTCTGAAATTAATGACTATCGTGTCACAAACAGGGGTGGTAAAGGTGTTAAAACGATCCAAGTAACTGATAAAACGGGTCAATTGATAGCTATTAAATTAGTTCACGATTCTGATGATTTAATGATCACCACAAATAATGGTGTAACCATTCGGATGCATATTGACAGCCTCAGAATTATGGGTCGGGCAACCCAAGGAGTAAGACTCATTAGATTAGATGAAAATGACCAAATAGGTGATGTAGCCATTGTAAAGAAAGAGGAAGAAGCCGAAGTTATCGAGCCGATCATTGATGAAAATCTATTAGATTCAGATATTACTGATAATGGAGAAGGATTGCATGAAGAGGAATAATTTTAAGGTATACTTAACGTTAAGAATCTATCATGATGGAATTATTTATGAAATTTTAAAGTTTAGTTCAATAAATTCATAAAAAATGAAAAACATAATTTGTAGTTTTATTTTAGGCGTAATGACATTATCAATGATCAATGCGCAAGATCCAGCCAAGGATGTAAAAAAAGCAGACCGCTTATTAGGTTTATACCTACTCGATACAAAATCAAATAAAGAGAAATTAATTGAAGCAAGAAAATTAATAGATGCTGTTGCAGAAGATACATCAGTTTCTAATCTCTTTAAAACACATTATACTAAAGGAAATATTTATAACGAATTAGCTTCAATAGATAATATCAAGTTGGTGCTTAGTGCTAAAGCAAAACTTGAAAATCCTGATGCAGCTTTAACTGCTTTTGAATCATTGTCCAAAGCCAAATCATTGGCCGTTAAATCATATGAAATAAAAGACGTTCTTAATAGCTTAAGAGAAACATCACAATACCTTAACAATTTTGCGTCCGGAGCTTATAATAATCAGGAATTTTATTCAGCATTTAAACAATTTGCTGCCGTTTTAAAAATAAATACCTTGTTGAAAGAAGCAAATGAGAAACCAATTTTCGAATCTCAGGATGATATCAATAAGCAAAAATATATTATTGCTGTTTGTGCCCTTACCGATAAAAAATACGATGAAGCCAAATCATATCTAGTTGATTTGGAAAAGGCAAATTATACCGATTCTTCTGGAGCTGGTCCTGTAATTTATGAAAGTCTCTATAAGATATTTTCCACATCAGATACAGTACAAGCTGAATCTTATTTGCAAAAGGGTAGAACATTATATCCAGATGATTCCAATTTACTGTTTGCGGAAATCAATAGTTTCTTAAAGAAAGGTAAACTGAATGAACTTATCGATAAGCTCAAATTGGCTGTTGCTAAAGAGCCAAATAATATGTCCATTAAAACGACCCTGGGTAATGTTTATGATAACATGTGTCAAAAGGAGTGGGAAAAAGGCGATATGGTTAAAGCTCAGGAATATTTTAATGAAAGTTTAAAGTATTATCAGGAAGCTTTGGATAAGGAACCTTCGAATGTTGTAGCTCTTTATAGTATAGGAGCGCTTTATTATAATTATGCTGCCATTGTTTCCAAAGAAGCAAATAAATTATCTAATGATTATTCTAGCGCAGGCACCAAGAAATACAAGGAAAAACAAGCTGAAATGGAAGCTTATTTTGATAAAGCCTTGCCCTATTTTGAACAAGCAGATAAATTCGACAATAAGGATGTGAACACTTTAATTGCCCTCAAAGAGATTTATGCTAAAAAAGGCAAGTTCGATAAATCCAATGAAATTAAAGCAAGGTTAGAATCTTTAAAAAAGTAGACTTTCATTAAGGATATATAGGATTTTTTGCTCCAAACGGAACGGGAATACTACATTCTTTTGAATTATTTATGATTTTAGTGACTTGACACCATTATAACAACAAGTTTTACAAAAACTCGTTATTTCACCGTATCTTTGCACTTCAAAATGAATAATTTACTAAAGTTCCTCCTTGTTTTAGCTTTATTTAGCCAAAGTTGTAAGTCGTCTTATGACAAAATCAGGACAAGTGGTGATGCCCCATTGGTATTAAAAGCCGCTAATCAGTATTATGCCAAGAAAAACTATCTTAAGGCTCAAACCTTATATGAATTGATTATAAGCTCATTTAAAGGTCAAAAAGAATCTGAAGATATTTATTTTAACTTTGCTTATTGCCATTATTATCTTTCCGAATTTGAGCTGTCGTCTCATTTATTTAAGAATTTCTCCAATACTTTTGTCAATAGTCCGAAGAGGGAAGAGGCGCTTTTTATGTCGAATTATGCGATATACAAGACATCTCCAAATTATAAACTGGATCAGAGTGGTACGGAAAAAGCTATTGAAGGTTTCCAGAGCTTTGTTAATGAATTTCCCGAATCCTCTCGGGTTAAGGATTGTAATGAGAAGATTGACGAACTGCGCAGTAAGCTTGAGACAAAAGCATTTGAGCAAGGCAAATTGTATTATAATGTAAAAAGTTATCAAGCCTGTTTGACAACTTTAGATAACTTAATGGTCGATTTTCCAGAAACTAAAAATCACAGAGAAATTCGATTTTTAAAGGCAAAAGCTAATTATGAATGGGCAGTAAACAGTATTTTTGAAAAACAAAAAGAGCGATTTTTAAGTACAGTTGAACTTACCAATCAATTTTTAAAGAAATACCCCTCTGGAAAATTTGTACAAGACATTAAAGAAATAAGAAAACAAGCATTATCAAAATCTAATAATCCATTATATGACAGATATCAAAACGCAAGTTCAGGGAATTAATCCAAATGTCCAGGCAAGAGATGTAAAAGCTTTGGCCGAAATGACGCATAACATTTACGAAACGATCAATGTGATTGCTAAACGAGCTAATCAACTGTCTAATGACTTAAAAGTTGAACTTCACGACAAACTAGAAGAATTTGCCTCTCATTCTGATACAATTGAAGAGGTTCATGAGAATAAAGAGCAAATAGAAATTTCAAAATTCTATGAAAAGCTTCCAAATCCTGTTCTTATTGCCATAGATGAATTTCTTAATGGTCAAATTGAACATACTATTATTGATCCTGAACAAGAAGATGCCGAATAATTAGTAATTTCAAAAGTCGTGCCTCTGATTATGAATACACTGCAAGGGCGGAAAATATTATTAGGGGTAACTGGAAGTATTGCAGCTTATAAATCCTTATTGCTTTTACGATTATTAACTAAGGCAGGTGCTGAAGTTCAAGTTATTCTTACTAAAAATGCACATGATTTTGTTGGTGAGTTGAGTTTCTCAACCCTCTCTAATAAACCAGTTTATACAGATTTACAGAATGATCAAGAATGGCAGAATCACGTTGAATTGGGACTTTGGGCAGATCTTATTTTAATTGCTCCAGCAAGTGCTCATACCATCGCCAAATTTAGATGTGGTATGGTCGATAATTTATTAACAGCCATTTATTTATCTGCCAAATGCCCTGTTATGATTTCTCCGGCTATGGATTTAGATATGTGGCAACATCCAGCAACTCAAGATAATTTACAAGTTTTAGTAAACCGCGGTCATTTTATCATTCCGGTAGAAGATGGCCCATTAGCCTCTGGTTTGTCTGGACCCGGACGACTGGCTGAACCTGACCAGATACACTCTCATGTCATTTCTTTTTTTGATCAAAATTATGAATTATCAGGCCAAAAAATTTTGATTACGGCCGGACCAACTCACGAAGCTATTGATCCAGTTCGATTTATTTCAAACGCATCTTCCGGAAAAATGGGGATTCGCCTTGCTGAAGAAGCAGTTAAAAGAGGCGCCGAAGTTTGGTTAATATTAGGTCCCAGCGAAGAGCCAGTTACGTCTTCGACTAATCTACATATCCATAGAATTATATCAGCAGACAATATGATGCTCGAAGTCGAAAAACTATATAAATCCATGGATTATTTTATTCTAGCTGCGGCAGTTGCTGACTTTAAACCAGAATTCATTGCTGATGAAAAAATTAAAAAATCCAACTTCAATAATCAGTTGAAATTGGTCCCAACACCTGATATTGCTTCTTTTATAGGTAAAAATAAAAAGAGCGACCAAAAATTGATTGGATTTGCTTTAGAAACAACGAATATTATCGAAAATGCTCAGATCAAATTGGATAAGAAAAATATGGATATGATCGTTATCAATTCGCCTAAAGATCCAGGGGCAGCTTTTGGTCATGACACAAACAAAATTTCTATATTAAAAAAAGCTGGAGAATTAATATCTTTCGAGCTGAAATCAAAAAGAGATGCGGCTAAAGATATATTGAATGAAATGCTTAAATTAAAACATTAACATGAGAATGAACCTAAGAGTACTCTTTATTTTTATTTCTAGTTTGATTAGTTACAAAAATCAAGCACAAGAATTAAATGCCATAGTAAAAGTACAAGCACCCAATCTTACTACAAGTGACAAATCTGTGGTTCAAAAATTAGAAAATGGGGTTAAAGAGTTCCTCAATAACACAAAATGGACCAACGATCGCTTTGAATTTAACGAAAGGATCAAATGTAATTTTCAAATAACAATTAGGGAAGACAAAGGAGGGAATGTTTTTTCATGTGATTTTTCTGTACAAGCTTCCAGGCCTGTATTTCAATCAGCTTATGAAACCCAATTATTTGTTCTTGTTGAAAAAGATGTGCCAATCACTTTTGATCCCTTTAAACCTTTAGAGAATAGTAAAGAAAATTATTTTGATAATTTGTCTAGCATATTAACTTTTTACGCTTATTTTATCTTGGCTTTGGATTATGATAGTTTTGCCTTAGAGGGAGGTGACCCATATATTAACATTCTTAGAAATATGATTGACAAAATGCCCCAAAATGTGAAATCTTATGATAAAAGTTGGACCCTCCAATCTAAGAAAAAAAATAATCGCTATTCTTTAATGGATAATCTAACAAACCCGACCTTAAAACCATTTAGAAGAGCATATTATGAGTATCATCGATTGTGTTTGGACAAATTTTCAAAAGATGTACTCGTTCAACGTCCAAAAATGATTGAGTTATTGGAAACGATTGTTGAAGTGGAGCGCCAACTGCCAAATTCTTATTTAGTTCAATTATTTATTAATGCTAAATCAGGTGAAATTAGAGATATATTTGTGCCAAGCCCATCCAATGAAAAATCGCGGGTATATATCGCAATGACTAATTTGGATCCGGCAAATTCAAGTTCATATAATGTTTTAAAATAATTCAATCATTTAGACACCAATTGATGTTATGAAGAAAAAGAAAATTGCCATTTTTGCCTCAGGTAATGGCACCAATGCAGCTCAATTAATTAAATATTTTAAAAATAATGAGCATATTCAAGTCGCACTTATAATTACTAATTCGTCTAAGGCGAATGTAATTAGTTTGGCAGAAGAGAATGACATTCCATTTTCTGTAGTGAATAAGTCCCTCCTTGCGAATAATAGCTACATGACTTCTTTGATGAATTTATACGATATTGATTTTATCGTTTTAGCTGGATTTCTACTATTAATGCCGCCTTTTTTGGTGAAGCTTTATGATTATAAAATGATCAATATTCATCCTGCTCTACTTCCTAAGTTTGGTGGAAAAGGCATGTATGGTCTTCAAGTCCACCAGGCCGTTTTATCTGCTGGGGAAAGCGAATCGGGTATTACAATTCATTATGTAAATGAAATGTTTGATAAAGGTAAGATCATTTTTCAAGCTAAATGCAATGTTGAAAAAAAGGACACTGCCGAAAAATTAGCTAAAAAAGTCCAGGATTTGGAACATCAATATTTGCCTGAATGGACTGAAAAACTAATTATGCAAATGCGTTATATGTAGTTTTTTTGGATGCTTTGGTAGTCCTAGTTACCATTATTTTAATCGCACTTAACTTGTTTTGAAATGCTCAATTCTTTACTTGTCAATGATTTTCAAGTTCCTAAGGCCCGATTGGATGAAATAATAAAGAGTTTACATGAATTAACTATTGAAATCAAACATGAAGGATTAGATCAAATCGTAAGTGATTTGAGATTAAGAGTTCAAGAACCATTTATGTTTGTGGTAGTGGGTGAGGTTAAGGTTGGTAAAAGTAGTTTTATTAATGCACTATTAAATTCCAAGACAGATATTTGTAAAGTGGCACCTTCGCCCATGACAGATACCATCCAGCAAATAATTTACGGACCTGAGCATACCGAAGTTGCGCTTAGTCCAGTTTTAAAGCGGATTACATACAATGAAGAAATCCTGAAGGAGATTGCAATTGTGGATACTCCAGGGACCAACACCATAATTGGCCATCACCAAGAAATTACTGAAAAATTCATTCCTGTTTCAGACTTAATTGTTTTTGTATTTGAAGCCAAAAATCCCTACCGACAATCAGCCTGGGATTTATTTAAGTTTATTAATGAAGAATGGCGAAAAAAAATAATTTTTGTTTTGCAACAAAAAGATTTATTGAATGAAAATGATTTGACGATTAACGTAAAAGGATTAAGAGATTTTGCAAAATCCCAAGGTTTAGATGATGCTTTAATATTTTGTGTTTCTGCAAAGCTCGAGCAAGAAGGATTACATAATGAAAGTGGTTTTGCGCCATTAAGAGAATATATTAGAAATCATATTACCGGTGGTAAAGCAGCATTACTGAAATTATTAAATAATATTGATACTTGTCATCAAATAATTGAGAAATTATCCAAAGGAATTTTAATTAGAAAAGATCAATATGAATACGATGTTGAGTTTCGAAAAGATATTCAAAAAACATTAGATGAACATGAGCGTATTTCAAAGAATAATATAAATGTACTTATTGAAAATACAATTGGAGCATATGATAAAGCAACTGGGTTAAAACGTTTAGAATTAGACAAAGGACTTGCATTTTTATCCGTTTTGAAAAGAGGAATAAGCGGATTATTTAATAAATCTCTTTCTTTACAAAAATGGCTTCAAGAATTTAATCAACACTTTGAAATTTCCTTAAATCAAGCTCTTGAATCTAAGTTACAGCATACGGTAAAGGATATTTCAGATTCAATACAGCAAATGGGACAAATCGTTTCATTAAAGATTAGGAATAGTAAAACCATACTTAAAAATGATCTTGAAATTTTTACCGATATAGCCGATCGTAGAGCTGATGTTATGAGAGATCTTCAAGAAACTTTTCAGTCCTTCTTGAATAATTCTGAAAATTATTATAGCAAAGGCTTAATCAAAGAAAGTTCGAGCTTGGGTCCCAATGTTACAACTGGTACAGGTATTGCCATCGTTGGTACCATGATTACAGCGTTGACGCATGGTGCAATATTTGATATTACTGGTGGTGTTTTAACCACTATTGGTTTTTTATTTGCTGGGGTAACCCTCGGATTTAATAAAAGAAAAATCATGAATCAATTCGATCAGGAAATTGATTCAGCTAGAATTAAATTGGAACATGAAATTCGTTCTAAGTTAGAAGCATATGTAATGAATATTAAGCAAAAAATAGACCTAAATTTTAGTGCTTTTGATCAACTTTTAATAAAAGAACAAGAAGAAATATTGCGCATAGAAAGTACTAAAGATCAAATATTACTAAACTTAGAATTGTTAAAGAATAATCTGAATAATCACACTCATCAATAAGGATCAACATCTATAATGATCCTCAGTGCACTCCACCCGGTTTCATTTTTCAATTCTTGACTGTATTTTTTGATAAGAAATTTAGCATTTTCAATCATTTTTTGTTTTCGTTCCAATTTTACATAAAGTTCTCTGGCATAAGCACCTTTTATTCGAGATACAATGGGTTCTGCAGGACCAAGGATTCTTTTGCCAAGAGTAATTCTCAATTTGTTGCATAATTTCTCTGCAGCCTGTTCTACAATGATTATTTTAGCATGTCTAATTTCTATTCTTATGAATCGGACAATAGGAGGGTAGAAGAAATGCCTGCGCTCTTCGATTTCTCTTGAATAAAAGCGTTCGTAATCATGATTCACTACGTCTTTGATGACCTCATGATGCAATGAATATCCTTGAATTAATACTTTTCCGATTTCATCTCTTCTTCCTGATCTTCCACTAACCTGAGTTAGTAGTTGAAAAGTTCTTTCCTGAGCCCTAAAATTTGGATAGAATAACATTTGATCAGCTTGAAGTATACCCACTAACCCAACATGATCAAAATCAAAACCTTTTGTTATCATTTGAGTTCCTATCAGAATATGTATTTCTTTATCTTGGAACGCTTCAATAATTTCTCTTTGAAGGTTTTTTGATCTGGCAGTGTCTGCATCAAATCTTTTTACAATATGGTCTGGAAAAAGTTCTTTAATTTCTTCTTCAATTTTTTCTGTTCCAAAACCCACGGATTGTATGGTGAATTGATCGCATTGTGGACATTTAGTTGGAATTGGTTTTTTTATTCCACAAACGTGACATTTTAATCTGTTTTGGTATTTATGTAAGGTAAGATGAATATCACACTGATCACACATGGCCTCCCATTGACAATTGGTGCATTTGATTAATGGACTATAACCTCTTCTGTTTCTAAAAATAATGATTTGTTTGCCATGTTCTAATTGAGATTTCATTTCTACAATCATTTCTTCTGAGAAATTTTCTTTCATTCTTCCAAATTGGCTAGCTTCTTTAAGTGAAATCAATTTGATTAGGGGAAGTTGACTATCTCCATATCGTTGATTTATTTGTACTAATCCATATCTGCCTTGCAGTGCGTTATAATATGATTCTACTGAAGGTGTTGCTGATCCTAGAATGATTTTAGCATTGTGATCTTGAGCCAATATCAACGCAGCGTCTCTGGCATTGTATCGCGGGTTCGGATCATTCTGCTTGAATGAAGAATCATGCTCTTCATCAATAACTATAAGTCCAAGTTGTTTAAATGGTAAGAAGATAGCACTTCTGGCTCCTATAATAATCGGATGACCTTTTTGAGTTGCATCCCAAATGGCCAGTCGATTTTTTGGACTGAGTCCGGAATGATATTCTACTAACTGATCTCCTAAAAATTGTCTAAGCCGCATTACCAATTGTGTAGTTAAAGCAATTTCAGGTACCAAATAAAGTACTTGTTTTCCTGAAGCTATGGTTTCTTTTATAAGTTGTAAATAGATTTGTGTTTTGCCACTGCCAGTAATGCCTTTCAACAATACGATATTCTTATCATTCCATTGATTTTTTATTTCACTGATGGTTTCTTTTTGAATATCCGATAATAAAAGTGTGTCTTCAATAGATTCTAATTCCGGATATTGATATTTTTCCAAGACTTTTTCTTCGAAAATGTTTTTAACAACTAAAGATGTGAATACCTGAGATGCACAACCACTAATTTGCTGGAGTTCTTTTTGCTTGATCCAGGTTCGGTTTTTTCTTTCTTTTATATAAGTCAACAACGCTCTTGATTGCTGGACGTTTTTTTGAACTTGTAATAAAACTTCATTTAATTTATTCGGGTCAGTATTTAAGTTATCATGAAGTTTAATCCATTTGATCATTGGAATTTCAGCTTGTACTTGCAACTGTTCATGTAAGACAAGAAGACCTCTGTCTAACATTTTTTTGACAATTTTTAGGATTGTTTTTTTTTGCAGTATGTTCCGAATATCTTGTATAGTTAATTCATGTCTGATCTCAAGTGCTTCTAAAATTAAATATTCTTCATCTGATAATTCGTGTTCTGAATAATTTAATTCTGAAATGCCTAGGATTTTTGTTTCACTGGCTAGTTTCAGACTTGAAGGGAGAGCAGCTGCCATGACATCTCCTAAACTACACAAATAGTAGGAACTGATCCAGTCCCAGAATGCAAATTGTTGTGGTGAAATAATGATGTCTTGATCGAGTATATCTAAGATGGGCTTTGTTTTTTCCCAGGTTGTTGTATCAGATAATTTTTTTACAATGGCACTGTAATGTTTGCTTTTACCAAATTCAACTTCCACGCGCATTCCAGGTTTGATTTTATCCTTGAAATGCTCAGGAATCGAATAGCTGAAAGTGCCTTCAGTAAATAAAGGAATAATGACTTCTGCAAATTGTGAAATAGGCAATTCCAATGGGTTATTTTTTAAATGCAAAATATACAGCAAACACTAAGCAAATAAAACTTAAGACATGATTTAGTTTAAATTGCTCTGTTTTAAAAAAAATAAGGGTGAATGCAGTAAAAGTAATTAATGTTATTACCTCTTGAATGATTTTTAATTGGAATAGGTTAAATGTTCCACCATTTTCTATATAACCATATTTATTGGCTGGAACTTGAGCTAAATATTCAAAAAAGGCTAGACCCCAAGATAAAATAATGATGGAAAAAAGTCCTAAAGAAGAAAACCAGCCCAATGATTTTATTTTCAAATGACCATACCAAGCTAAAGTCATAAAGAGATTGGATACTACAAGTAAGCCAATTGTATATATAGGTTTCATAATATATAAATAATTGTTTAGTAATTATATATATAATTATAATTTTTATAATATGTATATAATTATGCAAAATAGAACTTTATCGGCATTATCTTCCTATATTCACCATAATTTAGTCAAAACAAATTTATACTTCAGTGCTTTTTTTCTATACCTGTTTCTTAAGTGTATTAACATCATTAACAAGTCCAAGTTGTTATATGGCTCCGGAAATCTGTGATAACGCTTTGGATGATGATGGCGATGGATTGATAGATTTAATTGATCCCGATTGTAAATGTAAGGGAATTAAAGATACTTTACTGATCCCTTCATCATTAATCCCAAATCCTTCCTTTGAAGAATATGTTTGTTGCCCGACTGGTTTGGCACAATTGAATTGTTCCAAGAATTGGATTCAAGCTTCTGTTGCTACCTCCGATTATTATAATACCTGTGGCTATAAAGATGATCCGCAAAGAGGTAAGCCCCCACAACCATTACCAGCTGGAAATGGATATGTTGGGTTTTTGGATATTAGAGATTATCCCGGTTTTGGGATCTATAAAGAATACATTGGAGCTTGTTTTAATTCGCCCTTGTTACCGGGTGTTGATTATACGCTGACTTTTTGGGTGGGATTTGGAACTAGAGGAAATACTTGGGGGCCCCGAAGAACATTGAATATGGCAATTTTTGGAACTTCAAATTGCGCAAGTCTACCTTTCGGAGGTATGAATGGACGCCAGTGTCCTACCCAATACCCTGGTTGGTTTGAAATGACAAGAATAAGTGTTTCCGGCACGAATAAATGGATTAAAACGGTTGTTAAATTAAGACCCAATGTAAAAGTTGAGGCCATTGCACTAGGACCAGCTTGTGCCGTTACGGATGGAAATTATTACTATTGGCTAGATGAATTGATCCTTGAAGAGTCTTCAAAATTTGATGCTCTAACTATAGATATAAATGGAAATCCTTGCAAAGATACGGTTCAATTGGTCACACCTGCATCTGCGGTGAAACGAATTACGTATCAATGGTATAAAGATGGAGTTGCCATTATTGGAGCAACCAGTCTAAATTATCAAATTCCAAAAGGGCAGGAGGGTGAATATATGGTTAGAGCTTTTGATGGAAAAGATTGTGAACTCAGTAATCGATATAATTATCGGGTTGATACTACCATGATGCATATAGATAGTATCATTTGTGAAGGGAGTTCTGTTGCCATTGGTAATCAGCAATTCAATACATCAGGTGTTTATTTGATCCCTTTCAAAAATGAAGAAGGATGTGATTCATTAGTTGAATTGAATTTGCAGGTTGTGACTCCTAAATTTGGATTTCTTGATACTTCAATTTGTGAAGGTCAAACATTGGATCTATTGGGTCAAAGTTTAACTCAATCCGGTATGTATCGGGTGAATCTTGTTTCTACAGAAGGTTGTGACAGTATTTACGAAATCAATTTATCGGTAATTAAAAATGTAATTCAACAACTCGATACAAGCATTTGTGAAGGACAACAATTAATCATCGGTTCACAAGTATTTGACCAACCGGGTCGCTTTTCGATTTACAATAAATCATCCAAAGGCTGCGATAGTATATTGAATATTCATTTAATCGTAAATCAAGCGGTTCAACAGGACATGAATATCGGTATTTGTCAAAGTGATTCGCTCTGGATTCAAGGAAATGCATATTTTAAAGATGGAAATTATCAAATCACTCTTGCTAAATCTGATGGTTGTGATAGTATCATTTACTTGTCATTGTACCACTATCCTGATTATTTTACCTACATAGATACTGCACTCTGTATTGGAAGTACCTATAACATCGGAAATGAATCTTTTAATACAAGTGGCAGTTATGTAGTTAATTTATCAACAATAAATGGCTGTGATAGTGTTTATTTTTTAAATCTTAAATTTTATAATGCATCAACTACAATAATTGACACTTCGATTTGTGAAGGTGAAATGTTTCAAGTAGAAAAACAAACCTTTTCTCAAACGGGAAAGTATCAGGTTTTACTAACCAATCATCATCGGTGTGATAGTTTGGTCTTACTGAATCTTAGTGTTTTACCTAAAACAACAAATCAGTTAATTCAACAAATATGTGAAGGTGATGCCTATTTTTTTAATGGAAATAGTTACACCAGGTCTGGAACTTATTTCGCGAATTTATTGAATAAGAATGGATGCGATAGTCTGATACAATTGGATTTAACGGTTAATAAAACATCGAATACAACATTGGATACGGTCTTGTGTCCTGGAGGAATTTTAATGGTAAATGGTAATCAGTTCAATCAAGCAGGAAATTATCAGTTACAATTAAAAAATAAGTATAATTGTGATTCAACAGTTCAAATCAAGTTAGATTTTTATAAATCATTACAAGTTCAGGATAGCATACAAGGAATTTTATGTGAAGGAGATAGCACAGGCAAAATCAATCTAGTTATTAATGGGGGTACTGCGCCATATCGCTATCATTGGAATACTGGATCTATAAATTCTGAATTGAATCAATTGAAAAGCGGGCAATATTCTGTTACCATAACAGATGCACATTCATGTGTTATAACTAAACAGTTTAGTCTTGCTTCACCTGAATGTTTTTGCTTTAATATTTTAACAGAGGATGGCATTTGTTCGCGTGGAACAACGAATATGGTCCAAATAAATAAGCTTAGTGGAGGAAAAGATCCTTTAAATTTCTTTTTAAATGGTGTATCAACTCCTTTGGAATTAAGTAAATCCACTGCACTGTCTTCAGGAAAATATTTGTTGGAAATATTCGATGCCAATCTCTGTAAATATTCAAAAGAATTTAATCTAAATAATGTAAATGATGGAGAAATAATTTATCCATCTGATACCATTTACGCTACTGTTGGAGATTCCATTTTATTGCATTTTGATCAGTTGTCAATAGATACTTCTTCTCAATTTCAATGGACTCCAGTATCGGATAATTCATGTAATGTATGTCCTAGTACTAAAATTGTAGCCCAGGCTGGAACAAATGAATATGTGGCACAACTCGTGACAAAAGAAGGGTGTATTTATCAATATGCTGTCGTTGTCATTGCCAAACAACATTTCAATGTGCCCAATGTTTTTTCACCAAATGGAGATCAAATCAATGATTATTTTAATTTAATCAGCGATTCCAGTGTTCGGGTTATTGATGTACTGCAAATTTATGATCGTTGGGGCGGCAGGATTTTTGAGAGTACTCATGGAGAGCCTAATTCTCAGAATGGTGCCTGGAATGGGTATTCCAAAAACCAGCCGGTTAATCCTGGCGTTTATGTTTATCTCATTAAATTTAAAGACTTATCCGGAAAGGCTTTTGTTTTATCAGGTGACGTTACTGTGATGAGATAATTATAAATGTATGACTTCTCCATATGCTGCTGCAGCTGCTTCCATAATAGCTTCTGACATAGTAGGGTGGGGATGAATGGATTTAATGATCTCATGCCCTGTGGTTTCTAATTTTCGAGCCACCACTACTTCTGCAATCATTTCAGTAACATTCATGCCTATCATATGCGCACCAAGAAATGCACCATATTTTTTGTCAAAGATTACTTTTACAAAACCATCTTTTGCTCCTGCGGCGCTGGCTTTTCCTGATGCAGAAAATGGAAATTTTCCTATTTTTAATTCATATCCTGCGGCTAATGCAGCGGCTTCTGTATAACCTACAGAAGCTATTTCAGGAGAGCAATAGGTACAACCCGGGATGTTGTCATAATCAATAGGTTCAGGGTTGTGATTGCATATTGCTTCAACACAAGTTATTCCTTCAGCACTGGCGACATGCGCTAGAGCAGGCCCGGGAACAATATCACCAATTGCATAAATACCGGCAACGTTGGTTTTATAATAGGGATCTACTTTAACGAGCCCTTTTTCTAATTGTATACCCAATTCTTCAAGACCTAAATTTTCAAGATTTGGTGCAACGCCTGCAGCGGATAAGACCACATCACATTCAACCAGAACTTCCTTACCGTCTTTTCGATCTTTTGCAAATACCTGAATTCCTGTTTTAGTTTTTTCTATTTTTTCTACGGCTGTATTGCCATATACGGCTATGCCTTTCTTTTTAAATATTTTTGTTAATTCTTTACTGATATCAGCATCTTCTCTAGGTACCAACCCTTGTTCCATGAATTCTATTAATGTTACTTCTGTGCCCAGGCTTTTATAAAAATAGGCAAATTCAACACCAATAGCGCCCGCACCAACTACAACCATGCGCTTAGGTAAATGATCCATACTCATAGCTTTACGATATTCTATAACCTGGACCCCATCTATTGGTAAATTAGGTAATTGTTTAGCTCTTCCACCAGTGGCTAGGATGATATGATCAGCTGTATAGTTGGTGACTTTTCCTTCTGCATCTGTCACATCAACAGATTTGTTTTTTGTTAATTTTGCTGATCCCATGATGACCTGAATCTTATTCTTTTTCATTAAGAATTGTATGCCTTTGCTCATGCCATCGGCAACACCTCTACTGCGTTTTATGATCTGGCCAAAATCAGCTTTAGCATCACCAACTGTGATACCATAATCCCCAGCATGATTGATATATTCAAAAACCTGAGCTGATTTTAATAGTGCCTTGGTAGGAATACAACCCCAATTTAAACAGATGCCACCTAAGGATTCCCGTTCGATGATTCCAACTTGTTTACCTAATTGAGCTGCTCGAATGGCCGCAACATAACCTCCAGGACCTGAGCCGATTACCAAGATATCAAATTTCATATGTACAGATTTTGTGCAAAGATAATCAACCGCTTGTTGATTTGAAATATTTTAAAATGTTATGGTCTTTTTTAGGGTTTAAATGGATGAATTGAATGTGTTATAATGCAAGGGAAAGCCTAAGGGATTTAATACATGGAAGCCTGAATCAAACAAAACTGAATCAACTTCAAGATACTTAAGTTGATATTTTGTCGTTTATTAGGCATGAAATTCTTCTTGGTTTTGTTAATTGGTCTTTGGAGTAGTTTTGAGTGGTATATTATCGAAGATAAGACTGCACATTTTACAGTGGCCATTCCCAATAAGCCTTTGTTCAAGTTTGACAGTGCCATGACGGATATAGGCCAAATCAAAATTAAATCTTATACCTACAGTCAAGGGGAAGGAGCGCATTCACAAATTTTTATTGTAAATCACACAGAATACCCATCAGAATTTAATTTCGATGATGCGGCTGATTCTACTGGTTTATATATTAGCCAAACCATTCAGGATCAGATCTTATCACAATTGCAAGGAACACTCATGTATAGTTCTGAGACTTCATTCTCGAACATTTCTTCAAAGCTTTTTTTATTGAGGTATGGCGAAGATAGTTCTATAGTTAAGATGGCGGTGATTCCATTTCGAAATCATTTGGTTACACTGCAATATTTTTCTTCTTATCAAGATCGGTTAAGCCAGGATGCAGATAAATATTTTAAGTCTTTTCGATCTCAATAGTTTTTTTATTACGTAAAGAAAGAGATCGTTTTGCGAAATCGGTTTCCTCAATTTCTAAGTGTATATCTTTCAATTGTTCCATCATTTTAGCATCGTGAGGACTTACTTTTTTTAGTTTTAGGTCAATGTGCAAAAACGTGGTCCACATGAGTGCTTTAAGTTGTTCCATGTTGTCATCCCACATCTGATATTCATTGATGATCGATTTTTCATCATAGTACACCATGGCCGATTTGATTCTTACATATTCATTGCGTTTGGCTTCCTTGTAATAAGCTATCTGATGTGCAGCAACGACCCAAGCACGTCCATGCTGAATGGCATAATCTTCAAGATTTAAGCTGTAGTATTCCATAATATGGTCCTCCCGAGCTTCCAACATATACTCCAGAAATCGGGTATTGTATAAATGTCCCAATGGGTCACAGTCTTTAAAACGAACTCTAATTCTGCTTTCTGGATGGTTATGGATCATAATACAAGTTTAAATATTACGGAGTATTTACTCTAAAGACATTTAAAAATTCAAATTGTTTTATTTTGGAACTTTGAGTTAGTGTTTTGGCATCGATTTCAGCAAGAATTTTTACTAACTATTACTAACTTAATTCTTAACTTTTTCAGGTTTAGCTATTGCAATTAATTCATCCACTTTTTCCAATAACCAATTTTTTCCATAGGATGAATCGGCTTTAATATCTTCTTTAAGTTTTAGCAATTTTATCTTAGAATATTGTGAAGATTCAACTAACTTCTTAGTGTATTTAATTAAATTGAGATACCGTATTTTATTCGATTGTGAGACATTTTTGTTTCTGGTTAAATAGTTTTTAAAACTTTCAAAAAATGAACTTAAGACCATGAATTCATCTAGTTCATAATATGTGGATAATATTAGTACTTTTGCATCTAAACTAAAATAGATCTCATCATATTCGAGTTTATTCAATAATGAAATTGTCTTTCCAAATTCCTTTTTAGAAAAGAACACCATTGCAAGTCCAAAATTTACAGCATTTTGTTGATATAATTTATTTATTTTATCGCCGTATTGGTTAATAAAATTTTGTGTCCAGTTATATTCATTTAGTCTTAATGCAGTTGAAATAATATTTTTAAAAGTCCAAGGAGTTATCTCATCGTTAACAATTATTATTTCAGAATCAATTGATTTTTGATATAATTCAAATAGCTCTTTTAAGTAGGTTGAATCTTTCTTATTTATTCGTTGAATTGAATAATTTATAGCATTATCCATAATATCTTTAGCCTCATCTAAAGGAAATAAATCAATGTATTTCTCAATCAAATGCTTAAGTTCAAAATAGTGATTTTCATTTTCAGAATCGATTAAAGTATCTTGAATTTTAAGATAGATAGCAATGGGAGGGATATCAATGAATTCTGCAGATCGCGCTATTTGGATAATTTCTTGGATGAAGAGCAAATTTTTATCAAGTGCAATTATCTTATTCCAACTAAGCAAAGAGCAATAATATTTAAGCTTTTCGGAAATGTAAAAATAATCCAGATTGGATACGATTTTCTCCAGATTAATTTTCTCAATGTTTTTTTTACTCGCTCTGTTTAACTCAACATTTTCTAATTTATACAGGTTTTTTTCGATTTCATAGAGATAGTAATAATATGAGGCCGGTTTAAAAAATTGTCTTTTAGAAAGATTTCTCGCGCTATTAGTTGCGCTGGTATACATGCGTTCAATTTGTTTGTGGTGGATAGCTTGAAGTAGATAATTTGCTTTATGTAAAGGATTGTTATCGTATACTTGTTGAGCTAAAAAAGACTCACAAAGATCCATCAATTCAGAGCATAGTTTTCGAAATCGATCACCATGGTAGGGTGTTTGAGGATAGATCTGATTCCAAATACCGGTTGTTGTCAACTCAGTGGAAGAGTTGTTTCTAAAATGTTGTTCCAATTGGTAATAGATGGTTAGGAGTATTTCATTTCGGTTAAAATATGGAGATTCCAAATATTTAGAAAGTCGATTGAGCTCCGTTTTAGTTAAACCGCTAAGAAAATGATATACTTTGGTATCTTTCATTTGATGTCATTGAAACCTACAAATGTAGGAAGTTAGGATCAAATGTGTGTTGAAATGTTGTTTTATTCCTTGTTTTATTCAAAAAGTGTTGATTATAGACGTTTTAGATAATAGGTTTAGTTAATATACGAAACATATAAAGGCATTTTAGGTGTCAACTAGAATTTGGACAAACAAAAACTCAGGGTTTACCCCCATTTTTAATGATATTATAAATATACGTAATATATATACTATTTATTATAAATACTTTACATAACATATTGAAAATAGTTGTTATATTAAATAAAAAAATATGAATATATATTTCTCAAATACGTTTTGTTGTTCTAAATTTGCACATGTTAAACAATGGAATTTTGAGAATATTGTCTTTCCTCGTTTGCTGTTTTTGTATTGCTTTGGGCTATGATGTTCAAGGGCAGGGGATTTACGAAAGTGTCAAAATTCTGAAGGACGCCACTGTTACTAAAAGGGTCGATCCTTGCTATTTTCCTACAGTTATCGATTCTGCTTCACATGGAACCTTAACTTTTACTAAAATAGGATCCTCCAAATACGATATTTTATATACTCCTGATAATGGATTTCTTGGAAATGATACGGTTGTTGTGGAATACAAAACGGCTTCTGATGTTTCCGGATTGATCAAATATAAGTCGTATGTATACACGATGGCTAATTCCTATCTTGAGCCGGTTAACGATTTTATTAGTATTTACAAAGATCAAACGAATCAGACCATTAATCCCCTGTTAAATGATTATACTTCAGTTACTGGTCCTAATCCTATTCATCTAAGTGGTGAGTGTGCTTTAGTGAATTCCTTAATCAATGTATCGAAGTTGAATGATTCCATTATACAGTTTAGTGCTAAACCGGGTTATGATGGACCGGCTAGTATTCAATACAAAGTATGTGATAGTTTTGGATTGTGTCAGACCGCAAGTATAAAAGTGTACATAGTTGATACTACGAATATTCCCAATTCGGATACTATTAATATAGGAACACCTGAGGATGTATCTGTTCAGATTACCCTCCCGTATTCAGGATTCACCATCTCCAATAATGCGGATCATGGTTATGTAGAAATTGAAGCAGCTTCAGTGGTCTATAAGCCTTTCAGCAATTATAACGGTAAAGATACGTTTCTCTTGAGCCTGAATGGGATGACCCGATTGGTATGTATGAGTGTTTATGCCCAAGCAGAACCCAATTCTATCATAGTTCCGGATGTATTTTTTACACCAGTCAATAAAGAGATTACTTTCAATGTGTCCTTGAATGATGTTCAAAGTATCGTTGAGAAGTATAATATATTACTTGATTTAGGACCTAATAAGGGTACTTTGGTGAAGTTGGATAATCATGGTTTGTTTAAATTTACACCTGAAAATAATTATTCCGGCGAGCAGTCTTTTACTTATAAGGTATGTCCACAAGGTATCTGTGAGAAAGCAAAAGTGACCCTTTTTATAGGTGATCAACAACCGAGGGATTTGGACTATAAATTTGCTACCCCAAAAAATACCCCTTTGGTTTTAAGTTATGCCGTGCCGGTCGATGTGTATAATTTCTCGGCTTCCAGTGATTCTGTTAAATTTTATCCAGGATGGGATACGGTGCACGTCAAGTATAACAACTCTTGTACGCAAGATGTTATAGGCTTTAATCAACTGATATTTTATCCCAAATACAATACGACGTATCTAGATACTTTTGAAGTCAATTACTGTATTGCCGGGAGCAATAGATGTTTCACTTTGAAATGTGAAGTGGATGTGTTTTATGAGACTAAAAATTGTGACAAACAGTGTGTTGGCGATTGTGTTTGGCCAGGAGACGTGGATTATGATGGGATAGTTGATATGAAAGATATGCTTCATGTTGCTTACCAAATTGGTAAAACCGGACCATCTAGAACTTACCAGAATAGTGATTTTCGTTCCCACAAAGCCAATAACTGGTCTGAACAATTATCTGGCAGATCGGTAAATCTTAAGAATGCTGATACCAATGGAGATAGCACCATCAGTTCCGCTGATACTTTAGCCATATCAGAAAATTATCATCAAACCCATTCCCTAGTACCTCAAGGGGTCTACTCCAGAGGAGATTTTCCTTTTAATTTAGAAGTGTTAACCCCTGAAGCAGAATCAGGTGATGTCGCCATGATTGAAGTGCAATTAGGAGATAGCCAATATCCTGTCATCAACTTAAGTGGATATACCTACAATCTGGATTATAACACGAATGCAGTGGTTGAAGGTACTTTGGGTATAGATTTTTACGAACGTGGATGGTTTGCGAATAATGCCGCTACCTTGAATATGTATAAAATTCCTTGGGTTGGACGTTTGGAATCAGGCTTTGCCCGGGCCAATGCCCTTAAAGCTAGTGGACAAGGTGGAACTGAAGTAATTGTATTTGTAATTGAAGATAATCTTGATATTTTTAGAGATGATGATGGCATCTATGAAGTTCCGTTCTACTTTAAGAATATAGTGATTCAGAATGGCGCAGGAGAGATGCAGCAACTTGAAGACAAGACTGCAATTATTAAGTTGAAGAGAGCCCATAAAAATCAAAAGCCGGTGCTCGATGCATCTAAATTATTGGTGTATCCGAATCCAACTTCAGATATGATTAATTTACACCTTAATGGTAGGAATTCTCTCGTGAGTTACAGTATTCTGTCTATGGACGGCAGATTAATCCAATCGAATAAAAATATCGATCCTAAGCATAATATGATTTCTCTGGAAGGTTTGAATAACGGACTTTATCTCATTAAGGCCGAAACCATACTAGGACCTATTACGAAGAAGATCGAAATCATGAAATAATCCCTGTTTTTTATATATAACCAGTTTTATTCTGATTATTGTTAGATAAATGAGCCGCCACAAAGCGGCTTATTTATTTTTACCTTGTCCTAAAAGAGCTATACAGCTTAAATTTCTTCTAGCTTTAGCGTTCCATTACTTAATGAACGTTCGTTCATTACTTTGATAAATAATCAAAGTTGTTTCAGGCATACAGTTTTGAGTTTTTCATTCAATTTTCATAGCATCTTCCTACATGCCCAAATAATTAGCTTCAAAAACTCCGCTAATTATTTAGGTTTACTTCACCAAATGATCTCTTCGGTAAGACGACATTATTAGGTTCGTTCACCTCAAATTTAATTAACGAGCTAAGTTGAAGGATGAACCTTTTTAATCAAATGGCAAAGAATTCTGAAATTGGCGTCTTGCAGTTTGGGTCTAACGTTCATTTTGGGGTGTTAGATTCATTATAAGTTACCCGATATTTAAAGTTCAATTCATCTCGTCTGGGACGAGACAAATTCTACAACTCATCTCGTTATGGATGAGGATAATCCCACGACTTCATCACGACTTTTCCACGGATTATCCACGACTACTCCACGATTTTGTCTTGTCCTAAAATAGCTATACAGGTCACTAAATAAATCCTAAAATAACTATACATCTTAAATTTCTTCCAGCTTTAGTGTTCTATTAATTAATGAACTGACGTTCAATTCTTTGGAGAATAGTCAGCGTTTGTTCAATAATCCAGGATTGAATTTGTAAAGGTGTAAATGAAGCTTTGTCGAAGTCTAATTAATTAGCAATTGCGTGATCCTGTTTTCTTGAATTAGTAAAGTGTTCTAAAATTAGTGGAAAACCCTTATAAATTAAAATATTGCCGTATCAGGGTAAACCATTATAAAAGTAAGGGTAAACACCCATTTTTAGTATTTAATTAAAAAAATTAATCAATTTGTGAAATTTTAGTAATTTATTTTTGTTCTTTTGTATATGGAATTAATCATTTTGAAAAACCAACTAAAATGATTTTTTTACTTTTAAAATTGTTTATATGTACAAATTATTTTTTTTATTCGTGTTGTTCCTTGGATTTGGAATGACTACTGTTGACGCTTCCTATAGCACTTTTGATCAACCCACTAGCGTGGCTAAAGTATTAGGATTTGGAGAACCTATCCGCTCAGGATTAGCTGCCCATTATAATGTGATGAGTGCCAACATTACAGTGGTTAAGATAGCTGACCGATCCTATACTTTTAGTGTATCAGGTGGAGACAGCGGGTCAATATCTGTGGTGTTAGAAGGAATGATTAATAAGGCCTATGTCACCTGTACATCAGGTACCTTTGTTATGGTCATTGAAGATAATGTAGATCCTTTTTAATCTTCAGTTGCTGATTAACTAATGAGTAAAAAGATTTGAGTTGACAAAACTCAAATCTTTTTTTATGAATTTAGAATTCCAATAACATCAATATTGCCCTGTACTTTTTGTTCCAAACTTACACTGATGTTGGTGCCTAATGGAAGATATAAATCTACTCTTGATCCAAATTTTATAAAGCCCATGTCATCTCCTTGTGTGGCCGTATCGCCAGCTTTTGAATAACAACAGATGCGCTTGGCCAGAGCACCGGCTATTTGTCGCATTAAGATTTCTGTTCCGTCTTTGCGTTTTATAACCACTGTAGTACGTTCATTTTCTGTAGAGGCTTTTGGGTGCCATGCTACCAAATATTTGCCCTTATGATATTGTGAATAGGAAACCACTCCGGATATAGGATATCGATTCACATGAACATTAAGTGGATTCATAAAAATAGAAACCTGAATACGTTCATCTTTGAAATATTCTGATTCAAAGGTTTTTTCAATGACAACGACTTTGCCATCGGCAGGAGCAATGATTTTTTGATCATTAATTTCAAGTAATTTACGATTTGGATTTCTAAAAAAATTCACAATAATCAGAAACAAAATACCAAGTATAATACTTATTGGCCAGACCAACCAAGTGCCAGTATAATTTAATCCAATTACAATAACGATATAGGCAATCAGAGAAATCAGTATCCAGGAATATCCTTCTTTGTGTATCATAAATAATAGGTTTCAAAAATATATAAAAGTAAAACACCAACAGGTATTATAAAATAAAAACTATCAAATCTGTCTAGAAAACCACCATGGCCAGGTAATATCGAACCACTATCTTTAATATCAATACTCCGTTTCAATGCAGATTCAAAAAGATCGCCTAAAGATCCAACAATACTAATCATTACTGCAAGTAAAATCAATAAACTTAGAGGTAGGGGATTGGCCACAAAATAAGTGTTCATAATCCATGCACCTAAAAGACAACCGAATACCCCTCCGATAGTGCCTTCAACTGTTTTTTTAGGTGATATTTTGGGAGCTAAAGGTGTTTTTCCAAAAGGACGACCAATCAAATAAGCCATGGTGTCATTACCCCAATTCATAAATATTAATGTAAATATCCACCATCGATGAAGCTCAAATTGATCTACAAGAAATAAAGCTGCTATGACTATCGGTAATAATAAGTAGGCGTACGCAAAAATGCTGTTGCAAAAGGATAAAGGAGATTTGTTTTTTATAAATATTTGGTAACAAACATACAGAATGAATACACTTGCAGCATGACTTAATATTCCATAAAGGGAATGAATTGGAAGGAATGGGTTGCTGTATACTATTATACCAAGAACAGTACACAATAGAATGATCGTAATAAAAAAGTAAAGACCCTTTAGTTTAGGAGCTGAAAAGTTAAAATGACGGTTCCATTCTACAGCACTAAAAACTAAAATAACACTTAATAACAATAAGGCAGTTGTTATTGAAGTCAAAAGTGCATAGATCATAACAGCAGCCATGCTTAATCCTGTAATAGTTCTTTTAAGCATTGACTAAGGCTTTTTGTGCATACATTTTATATCCAAGATATAATGAAATGAATAACGAAACTAATCCGGATATCCATAACAAAGGAGAATTTGGAACATGGTCTAGTTGATCTAATGTTTCTGGGCCATTGATATATACCATCAAAACATTTGCACCATTAAATAAGAAATGTAGAAACATGGAATAAAATAAATGACCCGTTATATAGTAAACATAACCAAGGCCCAAACCTAAAAAGAAACGCGGTAAAAAACCTTCAAACTGCATATGAAAAGATGAAAATATAATGGCTGTTAAAACAATTCCATATATTTTATTAGGGCTTATTTTTAGTGCCATCTTTTGTATGATACCTCGAAAAATCCATTCCTCGCTGATGGCAGGAATAATAGCAATAGTAATGAGGGCAAGAATAAAATCACCTATAGAATTCATGGCCAACATGTCTTTAATTAAATCAGTTAGCTGAGATTCTGTCTTCGTCATCCATTCTGGTAAGGGTATCATTTGATTGAGTTGAGCTGACCATGACACCAATGGTAGCAGACATATAAAAAACAATACAGTTTTCCAAAAGGTTTGACTTTGTATAAGACCAGTAGTCAACTGATTTCGAATATCTGGAACAAACCTCGTCATTAGAAAAGCAGGAAGTATTAATGAAAAAACATGACTTAATAATTGGATGACCAGAAGTTGTTGGCCTTTAAAGGATTTTATGAGTAAGTCTGGGTGTGACATCAATTGTTCGAATGAATGCCCATGAAATAGAGCCACAACAAAAAGTAACAAATTAAAAGCAACTAAACCTGTTAAAAAGAATAGCAAGAGCAGGATTAATTGATAAAGTGTACTTTTGTTCATTATTTGTAAAATGACCAGATTAAGCGTAAATATTAATAAAATTGCATTGATTCGAAATTCCCGAGGGGCGAATTTACCTGATTTATTGCAAGTAGCCAAAGATTGTGAAGCATTTGGTGCTCAAGGCATAACTGTACATCCAAGACCGGATGAAAGGCATGTTAAATTCGCGGATATTCCTCTTTTAAAAAAAGTAGTAACTACCGAATTTAATATAGAAGGGTATCCATCAGCTGAATTCATGCGATTGGTATTGGATAATCATCCGGATCAATGTACTTTGGTACCAGATCCTCCAGGTGTATTAACATCTAATTCCGGATGGAACACGAAATTAGAAACTCAGTTTTTAAAAGGTATAGTTCGGCAACTTAAAAGTGAAGGAATTAGAGTATCCCTTTTTCTCAATCCGGATCCGAGTATGGTTGAATCTGCTGCAGAAACAGGAACTGATCGAATAGAACTTTATACAGGTAGCTTTGCCCATGATTTTTATCTTGATCCTGTTGGAGCTATACAAAATCACATTGAAACAGCCGCAATGGCCGATCAATACAAATTGGGCGTTAATGCAGGTCACGATTTAAACTTAGACAATTTAAAATTTTATAAGAATGGCATATCGAATTTATTGGAAGTCTCTATAGGACATGCCATAATCTGCGATGCACTTTATTATGGATTAGAGAATGTCATTCCGATGTATTTGAAACAACTGCAGTGAGTTTTTTAAGCAAAACGATCTATTTTGGGCTATTTAATTGGTTTTTTTAAATATAAATTAAATCTAGATGAGCTAATATCATATTATTACTTATCTTTGCGGCTCAAAATTTTAAATATTATATGCTAATAATTGATGTAAGAGATTCAGAATCAATAGATAGAGCACTTAAAAAGTACAAGAAGAAATTCGAACAAACTGGTACTTTAAAAGAGTTACGTCGTAGAAAACATTTTACTAAGCCATCGATCGAAAGACGTTCTGAAGTTCTTAAAGCACAATACCGCGAGTTATATGTTGCTAAAAACGAATTATAATATTTTATAATATATAATTTGTTTGTTCGTTGTATCTTAGCACCAATCTTGTGCTATGTTAGAGATACAATCGTTTTTACGTTATATTTCAAGTGAAAAAAGATACTCACCTCATACGGTTAGTTCTTATGCATTAGACTTAAGTCAATTCCAACAATTCATATTGAATACTTACGATCTAAAAGATCTTGCAAAAATATCTCATTTGCATATTAGATCTTGGCTAGCCTCATTATCAGAAAGCCAGTTATCAACAAAAACTATTTGTCGAAAGATTGCGACCCTAAAGTCCTTTTTTAAGTTTAGTCAAAAAATAAACGCCGGACTTCCCAATCCAATGCGCAAGATCATTTCTCCTAAAATAAAAAAGCGCTTACCGGTAATCATTCAGGAGAAAGAAATTAATGCATTATCATTTGAATCAAAAGATCAAGACCAGACATTTGAATTAGTACGCGATCAATTGGTTGTTTTTCTGTTGTATCAGACAGGAATGAGAAGGGCAGAGTTGCTCGAACTAAGCTATAATCGGATCAATCTTGCCAAACAACAAATTAAGGTCATCGGAAAAGGTAAAAAAGAACGAATAATTCCGATAGGAAAAGAACTACAATTGCTAATTGTGCGTTATTTAGATATGTGTAAAGGCTTAGGGGCAAACGACAAGAGTCAACTTATTTTAACTAAAGAAGGCAAACCCGCATACCCAAGATTGATTCATAGAATCGTACACAAATATCTATCTACTGTAAGTGTTTCAAAAAAGAAAAGCCCCCACGTTTTAAGGCACAGTTTCGCTACTCATATGATGGATCATGGCGCAGATATCTTTGCTATCAAATCCCTTTTAGGTCATTCAACATTAACCGCTACTCAAATTTATACTCATAATGCTATAGAACAGCTTCGGGATATCTACATCAAAGCACATCCTAAATCCATCCAATCATGATTTTATTAATAGTAACTAAAAACTTCAACATATGGTGACTAGAATTCAATCTGTACATTTTGACGCTGATTTAAAGTTAATTCAGTTTATTGAAGAAAAATTAAGCACGCTTGATCATTTTTTGGCTAAAAGCACTATTGAAGCCAAGGTTGTGCTCACCTTAGAAAAAGTCGGTAAGATCCAGGATAAGATCGTTGAAATCCTAATAAACCTCCCCGGACGAGCTGTTGTTGCAAAAAGCAGAAACAAAAGTTTTGAAAGAGCATTATTTGAAACATTACAAAGTATTAAAAGACAGATACTTAAGTATAAAAGTAAAATTCAGGAAAAGCAATAATTTGTTATTTTTAATTTTTTTTATCTTAGAATAAAAATTAATTATATCTTTGCAGCTCGTTTTAAAAGGGGTAGAGAAGTGTGCCTAGTTTTTAAGAGAGCCAAAAGCCAGTGTAGCTCAGTTGGTAGAGCAGCTGACTTGTAATCAGCCGGTCGGGGGTTCGAGTCCGTCCACTGGCTCTTAAAAGAGTAATTTCTTTTTTGTGAGGGGGTACGCCGGAGTGGGAGAGCCGGGCCAGACTGTAAATCTGGTGTCTTTGACTGAATGGGTTCGAATCCAATTACCCCCACAGAGGGAGTTTTCGAATCTTAGTTTCGAAGATCCAAAGCCTTACAATTTAGATTGAAGGAACACGTAGAAAGTAAAGTAATTTCAAAACGTTGAAATTGAAAAGATATAAATTCTGCCAAAGGATGATATTGCAAAATTGATTGTCAAAAACAATTTATGAAGTGATATCGATCAGCATAAAATGAAATATGCGGGAGTAGCTCAGTTGGTAGAGCATCAGCCTTCCAAGCTGAGGGTCGCGGGTTCGAGTCTCGTCTCCCGCTCTAAATTTTAGAGCATAGAATGTTTTATATCTTTAAGAATTACAAATAGAACGATTAAACGTAATCATTCTAACATAAAATGAAGGGAACAAAAATTGGTACATTCCAATTTGCCTAGCTCATAAGCCGATGTAGCTCAGGGGTAGAGCACTTCCATGGTAAGGAAGGGGTCAAGGGTTCAATTCCCTTCATTGGCTCAACACAGATTTTTTTTATTCAATAACTAATAAACAAATTTTTAAACATAGTTACCTATGGCAAAGGAAACATACAACCGGGCAAAACCCCACGTCAACATTGGTACAATCGGCCACGTTGACCATGGTAAAACAACTTTAACTTCAGCTATCACTTCTGTTCTTGCAGATCAGGGATTGGCTAAGAAGAAAGATTATGATTCAATTGATAACGCTCCTGAAGAAAAAGAGAGAGGTATCACGATTAACACGGCTCACGTAGAGTATGAAACGCAAAAAAGACATTATGCACACGTAGACTGTCCAGGTCACGCTGACTATGTTAAGAACATGGTTACGGGAGCTGCACAAATGGATGGTGCAATTCTTGTGGTTGCTGCTACTGATGGACCTATGCCACAAACTAGAGAGCATATACTTTTGGCTCGTCAGGTTGGTGTGCCTAAGGTAGTCGTTTTTATGAATAAAGTGGATTTAGTTGATGATCCGGAAATGCTAGAACTTGTAGAAATGGAAGTTCGTGAATTATTGGATAAATATCAATTCGATGGCAATAATGCTGCTGTAATTAGAGGTTCTGCCTTAAAAGCACTTGAAGGAGATGCTACAGGAAAAGCTTCAATTCAAGCATTAATGGATGCAGTAGACGAACAAATACCTGAACCAGTAAGGTTGATTGACAAACCTTTCTTAATGCCGGTTGAAGACGTATTCTCGATTACAGGTCGTGGTACAGTAGCAACAGGTAGAATTGAAAGAGGAGTAATCAAAGTAGGAGAAAGTGTTGAACTTGTTGGTATGATGAAACCAGGAGAAAAACCATTGACTTCGACTTGTACTGGAGTTGAGATGTTCCGTAAATTATTGGATCGTGGAGAAGCAGGTGATAACGCTGGTATCTTATTAAGAGGTCTTGAAAAAGATGATATTAAGAGAGGTATGGTTATCTGTGCACCAAACTCCGTTAAACCTCACATGAAATTCAAATGCGAAGTTTACGTACTTTCTAAAGATGAAGGTGGACGTCACACACCTTTCTTTAAAGGTTACCGACCACAATTTTATTTCCGTACAACTGACGTAACTGGAGAGTGTCAATTACCTGATGGCGTTGAGATGATCATGCCTGGTGATAATACTTCTTTAACAGTAGCTTTATTGAATCCAATAGCAATGGAGAAAGGTCTTCGTTTCGCGATTCGTGAAGGTGGTCGTACAGTAGGTGCGGGACAAGTAACAGAAATAATTGAATAATTAAAAATCTTGTTTATCACGCAGTTGGTTAATACTAACTGCGTGATTTACGGGCATAGCTCAACTGGCAGAGCGACGGTCTCCAAAACCGTAGGCTGAGGGTTCAAGTCCTTCTGCCCGTGCAAATGATTAACTATGGATAAATTCTTATTATATTTAAAAGAGAGTTACAGTGAACTTCTCGAAAAAGTAACCTGGCCTACTTGGCCTAATTTACTTGATAGCGCGAGAGTGGTAATTATTGCATCTGTAATTATAGCTTTGGTGATATTAGCAATGGATTTGATTGCCAATACTGCTTTGGGATTCATTTATAATCTATAATAAATATCCATTTGAATTATGGCAGATGAAACAAGATGGTACTCATTAAGAGTAATTAGCGGAAAGGAAAAGAAAATTCGTGAACGACTAATTGCGGACATCTTGAGATCTGGATGGGCTGATATAGTTCCACAAATAATTGTACCTTCTGAAAAGGTGTACAAAATCAGGAACAGCAAAAAAGTAATCATGGAGCGAAATATCCTCCCTGGTTATTTGTTAGTTGAAGCATTTCCATCCAAATTTAGTGGTGAAATCGTTCAACACTTAAGTAATATGCCAGATGTCATCCATTTTTTGGGAAAAAACAATCCAATCCCAATGACCCAAGTAGAAGCTAATAGAATGCTTGGAAAAGTGGACGATTCTCAAGATGCCGGAGAGACCATGATTGAACCATTTATAGCTGGTGAAACAGTAAAAATAATTGATGGTCCTTTCAATGATTTTATCGGCGATGTGAAAGAAGTAAATGAAGAAAAGAAAAAATTAAAAGTAATTGTAAAAATATTTGGACGAGGCACTGAAGTTGAATTGAACTTCATGCAAGTCGAAAAAAATAATTAAATATTAGGATATGGCTAAGGAAATCGAAACGTTTATCAAATTACAAGTGAAGGGTGGTGCAGCAAATCCAGCTCCGCCTGTTGGTCCAGCACTTGGTTCCAAAGGTGTTAACATCATGGAGTTTTGTAAACGATTTAATGCTAAAACACAAGATACTCCTGGAAAATTGCTTCCAGTAGTTATTACCGTTTATAAAGATAAGTCTTTTGAATTTGTTGTTAAAACGCCACCTGCTGCGATCCAATTATTGGAATTGTCAAAAGTAGCAAAAGGCTCACCTGAACCAAATAGAAAAAAAGTTGGATCAGTGAGTTGGTCTCAAATAGAAGAAATTGCAAAAATTAAAATGGTAGATTTAAATGCATTTACATTGGAATCTGCAATGAAAATGGTTGCCGGTACTGCAAGAAGTATGGGACTAACCGTTTCAGGTACAGCCCCTTGGGCATAATTATTATTTCATACAGGGAGCCAAAAAAAACATTTGGCGTTAGAACCTAAAATTTTTTTATATGTCAAAAGTATCTAAAAAAAGAAAGAAAGCAAATGAATTGGTCACATCGACCAAATATTATTTGTTGGAAGAAGCTTGTTCAGTTGTAAAAGAAGCCAATACAACTAAATTTGACGCTTCAGTTGATTTACATGTTCGACTTGGTGTAGATCCAAGAAAACCTGATCAAGCTATCAGAGGAACTGTAACCTTACCAAACGGTACAGGAAAAACAAAACGAGTACTGGTCCTATGTACTCCTGAAAAAGAAGCGGAAGCAAAAAATGTTGGTGCAGATTATGTAGGTCTTGATGAATATATCCAAAAGATAGAAGGTGGATGGACTGATATAGATGTCATAATAGCAATGCCTACTGTAATGGCTAAACTTGGAAAAATTGGTCGTATACTAGGGCCAAGAGGACTCATGCCTAACCCTAAAACAGGTACAGTAACTATGGATATAGCTTCTGCTGTGAATGAGGTTAAGGGTGGTAAAATTGCATTCAGGGTTGATAAATTTGGTATAATCCATGCTTCAGTTGGTCGTGTTTCATTTTCTGCAATCAAATTAAAAGAGAACGCTGAAGAATTTTTACATGCTATCAATAAGTTAAAGCCTTCATCTGCAAAAGGTGCTTATTTTAAATCTATTTCTATGGCATCAACAATGAGTCCTGGAATTAAGATAGATCCTAAAGTAGTTCGTTAATTTTTAAAAATTATTAAGATGACTCGCGAAGAAAAAACAATACAAATACAAACACTAAAAGATAAATTTTCTAACTCACAGTTTTTTTATATTACTGATTCTTCTACATTAAGTGTTGAGAAAATCAACCAATTTAGAAGACTTTGTTTTGATAAAGGAATTGAGATGCATGTGGTTAAAAATACCCTTGCAAAAAAAGCCTTAGAAGGATTAGAAAATGATAGCGTCTATGCGCCAATATATAAATCTTTAGTTGGACCAACTTCGATATTATTCACTGACAATGCAAAGGCTCCTGCTCATTTGTTGGAAGAATTTAGAAAAACCAATGAAAGACCGATATTAAAAGCGGCTTACATAGATTCTGATGTATTTTTTGGTGATGACCAAATTAAGATCTTGGTTAAATTAAAATCAAAAGAGGAGTTACTTGGAGAGGTTATTATGATATTACAATCTCCTGCAACTCGAGTAATCGGTGCATTGAAATCCGGAGGATCTACGATCGCAGGATTGGTTAAAACCCTTCAAGAAAGAGGGGAAGCACAAGCATAAATATGGCTTCCAAGCTTTACGCAATAAATATTATTTAATCACAACGACAAAAAAAAATTTAAAATCATGGTTGATGTAAATGCTTTAGCTGAACAACTAGTAAACTTAACAATCAAAGAGGTTAACGAACTAGCTTCAGTTTTAAAAGATCAATACGGAATTGAACCAGCTGCTGCTGCTGTAGCTGTTGCTGCTGCCCCTTCAAATGATGGTGGTGGAGCTGCTGCTGCTGAAAAAACTGAGTTTGATGTATTCTTAAAGTCAGGAGGCGCTAATAAGCTAAATGTCATTAAAGAAGTTAAAAACATTCTTAATTTAGGTTTGAAAGAAGCTAAAGACTTAGTGGATGGTGCACCAGCTGTATTAAAACAAGGTGTTTCAAAAGAGGAAGCAAATTCGTTAAAAGATGCATTAACTGCTGCTGGAGCAGAAATAGAAATCAAATAACGAATATCCGAATTTTGAATATGCCTTTCGATAAAGAAAGAAATCATATTCTTTGGCTTAGGTCATATATCAAGATATATGATCTAAGCCTTTTAGTGTTTTAGGTGAAATTTGAATTTTACAACGAGCATATGCTCTGTTTAAATTTATAAATACATGGCTTCTAGTATAATAAACAAAAAGACAATTACTCGACACAGTTTTGCTAAAGCTCCTCTCAAAACTGATTACCCAGATTTTTTGGAGATTCAACTTAAGTCATTCATTGAATTTTTTCAGCTTGAAACTACACCTGATAAAAGAGCAAATGAAGGTTTATTTAAAGTATTTAAGGAAAATTTTCCAATATCAGATGCCAGAAGCATTTTTGTTTTGGAATTTTTGGATTATTATGTTGACCCACCACGTTATGATATAAGTGAATGCGTTCAACGTGGATTGACTTATAGTGTTCCATTAAAAGCTCGTTTAAGATTATCGTGTAATGATGTAGAACACGTAGATTTTAAAACTATAGAGCAAGATGTATTCCTAGGGAATATACCTTATATGACTACAAAAGGTACATTCGTAATCAATGGAGCTGAACGTGTTGTGGTTTCTCAATTGCATAGATCTCCAGGAGTATTTTTTAGTCAATCTTATCACCCTAATGGAACTAAGATTTTTTCAGCCCGGGTAATACCTTTCAAAGGAGCCTGGATGGAATTTGCTACAGACATTAATATGGTCATGTATGCTTACATTGATAGAAAAAAGAAATTCCCGGTTACAACATTATTAAGAGCCATAGGCTTTGATACAGATAAAGAAATTCTAAATTTATTTAACTTATCTGAAGAAATTAAAGCAACTGCTAAAGAATTAAAGAAAGCCATAGGACGAAAACTTGCAGCTCGAGTATTACGTAGATGGACTGAAGACTTTGTTGATGAAGATACTGGTGAATTAGTAACTCTTGAGCGTAATGAAATCATCCTTGAGCGGGATACTATGCTTGATGAAGAAAATATTCAGCATGTACAAAGTTCAGGAGTTGATACCATTATTTTACAAAAAGAAGACATAGAGGAGGATTACTCCATTATATATAATACTTTACAAAAAGATCCTTCTAGTTCAGAAATCGAAGCGGTTACACATATTTATCGACAATTAAGAGGAAGTGATCCTCCAGATGAAGAAACAGCGAGAGGGATCATTGATAAATTATTTTTCTCGGACAAGAGATATAATTTAGGAAATGTTGGTCGATATAAGATCAATAAGAAATTGAATCAAGGTACTCCAGATTCTGTTTTGGTCTTAACCAAAGAAGACATCATTGCAATTGTTAAATATCTGGTTTCTTTGATCAATCAAAAAGCAGAGTTAGACGATATTGATCACTTATCTAATAGACGTGTAAAGACTGTTGGAGAACAGTTGTTTGCTCAATTTGGGGTTGGACTTGCAAGAATGGCAAGAACCATTCGTGAAAGAATGAACGTTCGTGATAACGAAGTTTTTACACCCATTGATTTAATTAATGCAAGAACGCTTTCTTCTGTTATTAATTCGTTTTTTGGTACAAGTCAACTTTCACAATTCTTAGATCAAACCAATCCTTTATCTGAAATTACACACAAGCGAAGAATTTCAGCGCTAGGGCCAGGTGGTTTATCTAGAGAGCGTGCAGGATTTGAGGTAAGGGACGTACATTACTCACATTATGGAAGGCTTTGTACTATTGAAACACCGGAAGGTCCTAATATTGGATTGATATCAACATTATGTGTTCACGCTAGGGTAAATGGGATGGGTTTCTTAGAAACTCCTTATTGGAAAGTAGATAGCGGAAAAGTAAATATCAATGCAGGTATTAGATTTTTGTCTGCAGAAGAAGAAGATTATGCAAAAATTGCACAAGCAAATGTCCCTTTAAACACAAAAGGTGAATTCCAAATTGATAAATTAAAAGGAAGAGAACATGGAGAATTTCCGGTTCTTGAACCTAATGAACTTGAGTTCATGGATGTTGCGCCTAACCAAATTGTAGGGGTTTCAGCTTCATTAATTCCATTCTTGGAAAATGATGATGCTAACCGTGCTTTGATGGGATCTAACATGCAGCGTCAAGCTGTTCCTTTAATTCGACCACAATCACCAATTGTAGGAACCGGGTTGGAAGGCAAAGTGGCATTAGATTCTCGGATGTTGATTAACGCAGAGGGAGATGGTGTAGTTGAATATGTTGATGCTAAAAAAATAGTTATTAGATATGATAGAACTGAAGAAGATCAACTCGTATCTTTTGAAGATAATATCAAAGAATATCCGTTAACAAAGTTTGCACGTACCAACCAGGCAACATGTATTAATTTGAAACCAATCGTCATGAAAGGCGATCGAGTTTCATTAGGTACCATTTTGAGTGAAGGTTATGCTACCGAATCAGGGGAATTGGCATTAGGTACCAATTTGCAAGTTGCATTCATGCCTTGGAAAGGTTATAACTTCGAAGATGCGATTGTATTGTCAGAACGTGTATTGCAAGAAGATGTTTTTACATCTATACATATTGAAAGCTTTGAATTAGAAGTTAGAGATACTAAACTTGGTGAAGAAGAATTAACCAATGATATACCAAACGTTAGTGAAGAAGCTACAAAAGATTTGGATGAAAATGGTATCATTCGAATAGGTGCAAATGTTGCAGAGGGAGATATTCTTATTGGTAAAATTACACCTAAGGGTGAAACCGATCCAACTCCTGAAGAAAAATTATTACGTGCAATATTCGGAGATAAGGCAGGTGATGTAAAGGATGCTTCACTTAAAGTTCCACCATCTATAGAAGGTGTTGTAATTGATAAGCAACTTTATGCTCGTGCGAAAAAAGATAAATTCCAAAAAGTTCAAGAAAAGGATTTATTACAACGATTAGATGATAAGCACAACGTATCACTCAATGAGTTGAGAATTATTTTGATTGATAAATTATTGAAAATAATTAAAGATCAAGTAAGTGCCGGAGTTAAGAGTATCTATGGTGAAGAACTCATCGGAAAAGGTACCAAATATACTAACGCTTCATTGAAGAAAGTCGATTTTGTAAAAGTTGATTATGCGAATTGGACTAAAGACGAGGAAAAGAATAAATTAATCGCATTACTACTTCATAACTATAATATTAAAGTAAGTGAAGAAGTAGGAAAGTTCAAGCGTGAAAAATTCAACATTAGTATTGGTGATGAATTACCATCTGGTGTATTGAAATTAGCAAAAGTGTATATTGCTAAAAAGAGAAAACTTAAAGTTGGAGATAAGCTTGCAGGTCGTCATGGTAATAAAGGAATTGTTTCCAGAATAGTTAGAGTAGAAGACATGCCTTTCTTAGAGGATGGAACACCAGTTGATATTGTGTTGAATCCATTGGGTGTGCCTTCACGGATGAACTTAGGACAAATTTTCGAAACTGTATTAGGATGGGCAGGTAAAAAATTGGGGATGAAATTTGCTACTCCAATTTTTGATGGTGCAACTATCCAGGATATCGATGCTTATGTTAAACAAGCAGAGTTGCCAGCATTTGGGCAATCCTATTTGGTTGATGGTGAGAGTGGAGATCGTTTTCATCAACAAGCGACTGTAGGTGTTATTTACATGTTGAAATTGTCACACATGGTAGATGATAAAATGCACGCTAGGTCAATAGGACCATATTCATTAATTACACAACAACCACTCGGAGGTAAAGCTCAATTTGGAGGTCAACGTTTTGGTGAGATGGAAGTATGGGCACTAGAAGCATTTGGTGCTGCGAATATTTTACGTGAATTATTAACATTGAAATCAGATGATATTATTGGTCGTGCTAAGACGTACGAAGCCATTGTGAAAGGTGATAATTTACCTGAACCAAATATTCCTGAATCATTTAATGTATTAATACACGAACTTAGAGGATTAGTATTAGATGTTAAATTTGAATCTTAACTAAAAAAAGAAAGCCCATGTCATTCAAAAATAAAATATTTAAACAAGATCAAGAATTTGAAAGAATCACTATAAGTTTATCATCTCCGGATGAAATTCTTGAACGTTCTTTTGGTGAAATATTAAAGCCTGAAACCATTAACTATCGTTCTTATAAACCAGAAAGAGACGGTTTATTTTGCGAAAGAATATTTGGTCCAGTAAAAGATTATGAATGTTATTGTGGAAAATATAAACGTATCCGATACAAGGGAATCGTTTGTGATCGATGTGGTGTTGAAGTAACAGAGAAGAAAGTTCGTAGAGAGCGAATGGGACACATTAAATTAGTTGTTCCTGTAGTTCATATTTGGTTTTTTAAATCCTTGCCCAACAAAATAGGATATTTATTAGGCTTGTCATCAAAAAAACTTGAATCGATCATATACTATGAGCGTTTTGTTGTCATACAACCCGGATTGGCTCAAGGAAGAAATGTTTTGGATTTATTAACTGAGGAAGAGTATTTTGAAGTTTTAGAAACGCTTCCTAAGGAAAATCAAATGTTGGATGATAAAGATCCAAATAAATTTGTTGCGAAGATGGGTGCAGAATCCATTTTTGATTTATTGCAACGAATACAGTTAGATGATTTATCATTTGAATTACGACATCAAGCATCTAATGAATCTTCCCAACAAAGAAAATCTGAGGCTTTAAAACGTCTTCGTGTCGTTGAAGCATTCAGAGATGGGGTATCTAATAAGAATTCGAAACCAGAATGGATGATTATTCAATATCTTCCAGTAATTCCACCTGAATTAAGACCGTTGGTCCCATTAGATGGTGGTCGATTTGCAAGCTCGGATTTGAATGATTTATATCGTAGAGTAATTATTAGAAATAATAGATTAAAACGATTATTAGAAATTAAAGCCCCTGAAGTAATCCTTAGAAATGAAAAGCGGATGCTTCAAGAAGCTGTTGATTCATTGTTTGATAATTCCAGAAAATCAAATGCTGTTAAAGCTGAAGGTGGTAGAGCATTAAAGTCTTTAAGTGATATCCTAAAAGGAAAGCAAGGACGTTTTAGACAAAATCTATTGGGTAAACGTGTCGATTATAGTGGACGGTCAGTTATCGTAGTTGGTCCTACATTGAAATTGCATGAGTGTGGATTACCTAAAGGAATGGCAGCAGAATTGTTCAAACCTTTCATCATTCGAAAATTAATCGAAAGAGGGGTAGTCAAAACTGTAAAATCTGCTAAAAAACTAGTAGACAGAAAGGATCCGATCATTTGGGATATCTTAGAAAATATATTAAAAGGACATCCGGTTCTTCTTAACCGTGCCCCAACATTACACAGACTATCAATTCAGGCTTTCCAGCCAACACTTGTCGAAGGTAAAGCGATACAATTGCATCCACTTGTTTGTGGTGCGTTTAATGCGGATTTTGACGGTGACCAAATGGCAGTGCATGTACCATTGTCCAATGCTTCCATATTGGAGGCTCAACTTCTGATGTTAGCTCCACATAACATGTTGAATCCTCAGGATGGATCACCAGTTACTCTGCCGTCACAAGACATGGTTTTGGGATTGTATTATTTAACTAAAGAAAGAATCACTGAGAAAGAGGTCAAATTAGCTACATTTTATAGTGCTGAAGAAGTTATCATTGCTTTTAATGAAGGTAAAATTGGATTACACGATCCATTAAAAGTAAAAGCAAGAGTAGAGAATGAGGCCGGAGATCTTGAGCAAAAGATTATTAAAACAACTGTTGGTCGGGTATTATTTAATGAAGCAGTACCTGTTAGCGTGCCATTCGTTAACGAATTAATGACCAAGAAAAACCTTAAGCAATTTATTGCGGAAACTATTCTCCGGACCAATTTTGCAGTAACTGCAAAATTTTTGGATGATATTAAGGATATGGGTTTTTATTATGCATTTAAGGCAGGTTTATCATTCAATTTGGGAGATCTAATTACGCCTTCAATAAAGCAAAAAACGTTGGTTGATGCCCAAAAAGAAGTTGATGAGATTTGGGATAATTACAACATGGGTTTAATTACAAACAATGAGCGTTATAACCAGATCATTGACCGTTGGACATATGCCGATAATCGTATTACAGATAATTTGATGAAAGAATTGGCTGCACATAAAGGTGGCTTCAATTCAGTATATATGATGCTACACTCTGGAGCACGTGGTTCAAAACAACAAATTAAACAGTTATGTGGACTTAGGGGCTTGATGGCGAAACCAAGAAAATCAGGAGATACTGGAAGTGCAATTATTGAAAACCCAATCTTGTCAAATTTTCAGGATGGACTTTCAGTATTGGAATATTTCATATCCACTCACGGTGCGCGAAAAGGTCTTGCCGATACTGCCTTAAAAACAGCTGATGCAGGTTATTTAACAAGAAGATTGGTGGATGTATCTCAGGATGTAGTCATATCTGAATTAGATTGCAATACTTTGAGAGGTATTGATACTACAGCTTTGGTTGATAATGATAAGGTAATTGAAAATCTTGCTTCCAGAATCCAAAGCCGTTTTACATTACACAATGTATTGGATCCAAACACTGATGAAATTATCATTGCAGCTGGTGAATATATCGATGATAGAATTGCAAATTATATTGAAAAAGCAGGTGTTGAAGCGGTAACAATCCGTTCAGTACTTACCTGTGAATCACGCAAAGGTGTATGCACTAAATGTTATGGTAAGAATTTAGCAACAGGGCGTATTGCTGAGACGGGTGATGCAGTTGGAATCATTTCTGCTCAAAGTATCGGGGAACCAGGAACTCAATTAACCTTACGTACATTCCACGTGGGTGGGGTTGCCGCTGTATCTAAAGCCGAATCAGAGGTGAATGCTAAATTTGATGGAATTATTGAATTTGATGGTGTTAAATATGCTGAATCTAACGAGGGTGGTGTAAAATCATTCATTGTATTGTCACGATCTGGTGAAATTAGGGTGTTGGATTCAGACACTAAAAAATTACTTACAAGTGCACACGTTCCATATGGTTCAACGCTACTGGTTAAGGAAGGACAGAAAGTAACCAAAGGAGAAATTTTCTGTACTTGGGATCCATTTAATGCATTGATTATTTCTGAATTTTCGGGTATCGTTAAGTTTGATTCCATCGAAGAAGGTGTTACATATCGAGTAGAAAGAGATGATCAAACGGGTTATTCTGAAAAAATTATTATAGAAAGTAAGAATAAGAAGAAAATGCCTACAATGTCCATTTTGAGTGCTTCGGGAGAAGAGCTTAAAAATTATGCATTGCCGGTAGGAGCTTATATAAGTATTGAAGACAATAGTGAGATATCTGCAGGTCAGAAAATTGGAAAAATACCAAGAAATGTAAGTAAAGTTTCGGATATCACAGGTGGTTTACCGCGTGTAACAGAATTATTTGAAGCACGTAATCCTTCTAACCCAGCTGTAGTTTCTGAAATAGATGGTATCGTTATCTATGGTAAAATCAAACGTGGAAACCGTGAAATTTTTGTTGAAGATGAAAAAACAGGCCAACGTAGAAAATATCTAATTGGTTTATCTAAACATATTTTAGTTCAGGAAGGAGATTTTGTAAGAGCTGGTATTCCTCTATCAGATGGTACGATTGCACCACGGGATATACTTCAAATTAAAGGTTTGTTTGCAGTACAGTCTTACTTAGTGAATGGAGTTCAGGAGGTGTATCGATCTCAAGGTATCAATATTAATGATAAACATATTGAGGTAATCGTTAGGCAAATGATGCGATGGGTTCAAATTGAAGATCCAGGTGATACTACATTACTTGAAGGAGAACCAGTTGATAAATGGACTTTTGTGTTAGAAAATGATCAGATTTTTGACAAAAAAGTTGTTACAGAAGCTGGAGATTCGGTTAAACTCAAACGTGGTCAAGTTGTAACGGTTCGTCAACTCAAAGAAGAAAACTCATTCTTAAAGAGAAATGATAAAAAACTAGTTGAATTTAGAGATGCAATAGCAGCAACTTCAAGTTCATTGTTGCTTGGTATTACAAGAGCTTCATTAGGAACAAGCAGTTGGATTTCAGCTGCGTCATTCCAGGAAACAACCAAAGTATTAAGTTCTGCAGCAATAGCAGCTAAATCTGATGATTTATCAGGACTTAAAGAGAATGTTATTATCGGTAAGAAAATACCAGCAGGTACAGGACAAAAAATTTATAAAGAAATGCTCGTCAAATCAGTGCCAAAAAAGAATGAAGTAGTTGAAGTATAAACTTTCAATTTCTTTAAAACATAATAAAATGGAGTTGCTAATTAGTAACTCCATTTTTTTTAACTCCATTACGAATTATCTAATCCTTTTCCAGAGCTGTATGCATGTTTAATAGATTATGAAATTGGATTCCATGATTAAAGACAAAAGATCATATTTCCCGAGTTCGAAGCAGGTGATTAACGATTAGCGCTCTTTGATTGAAAAGTATTTTGTGCATTGTAAAAGTTCTTCCATTAAATAGAATGTTCTTTTAGTTATATGTTTTTCTATTCCAAGTAACAATGACTTTATTTATGATTATTCTCTCATTTTTATAACTACACAGAGAAGTCGTTTTTTATTTTCTATCTGACAAATTTCTTGTAACTCATGACATCAATGAAAAATGGGTTATAACTTTTTATACAACTAACAAGGCTTATATCCAATTAATATTTATGATTAGAGAATAATTGAATGCTGGAAAATGGCCTATTACATAGTAAAAATTCTTAATGTATATTTAAAAATTTGACTTATCTTTGTAACTATTAATTTATAAGTAGCAGTATATGAAACATTTAATAGTGATTTTTGGCTTGTTGGTTGTTATACAACTGCGTTCAGATGCGCAAGTAACATCATTGAAACAAGGTGTGTTTGCTAGAAAAACATTTATTGATTACAATACTTTTAGAGAAGGGGACTTTGCTGGTTTTAAAAGTTATAGAGATGGTTTTGAAATTGGTTATATTAGAAACTTTGGAACTAAACTATCTTTATTGACACCAATTGGAATAAGTGTTTATCAGGATAGTACCATTAATGCATTAAAATTTCCATTATTTTCATTTGGAGGGCAGGTTCATTATCACTTGTTTAAAGGGCCCAAATGGATTAACCCTTATGTAATTGCTGGAATTCAAGTTTTGTTGCCAAAAGACAAAGAAATTGCATTACAAGTTCCAATGGGACTTGGAGTAAACTTTATGGTACATCCACAAGTCTATATGAATTGGCAATCCGATTATAGACTGCCGGTGATTAATTGGGAAAATCATTTTCAACATAGCGTTGGATTTATTTACATGTTTGGAAATATAAAGGGTCAAGCACCAAAAATTGAAAAAGAAATCATGGATTCTGATGGGGACGGTATTACAGATGATCTAGATTTATGTCCAAGTATAGCTGGTTTGGCAATATTTTCTGGTTGCCCTGATACGGATAAGGATGGAATTTCGGACCTTGAAGATGAATGTCCTGAAATTTTTGGTTTAAAGTTATTTAACGGGTGCCCAGATACGGATGAAGATAATGTTCCCGATAATAAAGATGAATGTCCTAATTTAAAAGGTCTAGTTTCTAATAAGGGTTGCCCTGAATCTGATAGAGATGGAGACGGGATACCAGACAAAGAAGATCATTGTCCAGATAAAGCTGGATTAACCAATTTAAATGGATGTCCTGATAGTGATGGAGATGGCGTTTCTGATAAAGACGATAGATGCCCTGATGTTCCAGGTTTAAAAGCTAAAGGGGGCTGTCCGGAAACAAAGAAAGATGCTGACAATGACGGAATTATTGATGAGCAAGATGAGTGTCCATTTACAGCTGGTTTATCACAATTTAAAGGTTGTCCTGATACAGATGGGGATGGTGTTCAAGATAAACTAGATGATTGTCCGAATGCTGCGGGCCCTAAGTCGAATAAAGGCTGTCCAGTCATTGAAAAAAAGGATAAAGAAGTATTAGATTTTGCAATGAGAGCCGTCCAGTTTGACTTGGGAAGGTCTACGCTGAAGGAAGAATCTTTTAAAATTTTAGACAAGATCACAATAATATTAAAGAAATATCCTGACTACAATTTAGCAATTGGAGGTCATACGGATAATACAGGAAGTGCACCGTTTAACCTCGAATTATCCGAAAAAAGGGCAAAGGTATGTTATGAATACATTATATCTAAAGGTATGTTGGCGAATAGATTAAGTTACACCGGATATGGTGCAACTCAACCCATAGCAGATAATAAAACTGAAAATGGGCGTTTTCTAAATCGGAGAACAGAGTTTAATTTAATACCAAGATAAATAATAGTGAATTGAGAAAAAGGAATCCAATACGAATTGGATTCCTTTTTTTTTGGGTGTTAGTTTCTATATTTGCACTAAATTTTAGAAAACAGGAAATAAAAATAGAATGGCAAATACTTCAGATATTAGAAATGGAATGTGCATGGATTATAATAATGATATTTTTGTCATTGTTGAATTTCAACATGTAAAACCTGGAAAGGGGAACGCTTTTGTTAGAACTAGGTTAAAAAGTATGACATCTGGAAAGGTAATTGAGAATACTTTTGTTGCTGGACATACCATTAATGAAGTTCGTGTGGAAAGACGAAAAGTTCAATATCTTTACAAAGATGATGCTGGGTATAACTTTATGAATACAGAAAATTTCGAGCAAGAATCCATTAATGAAAGTCTGATCGAAAATCCAGAGTTTTTAAAAGAAGGGATGGAAATTGAAGTCTTATATCATGCAGCCAAAAATTTACCTTTAATGGCTGAATTACCACAACATATGGTAGTTGAGGTGACCTATACTGAGCCGGGTGCTAAAGGAAATACGGCAACTAATGCATTAAAATTAGCCACAATTGAAACAGGTGCAGAAATTAAAGTACCTTTATTTATTGAACAGGGTGAATTAATCAAAGTTGATACAAGAACAAGAGAGTATATTGAACGCGTAAAAAAATAGGCCAATGAACTTTAAAGAGATCCAAGAACTCATTCGGATGATCAGTAAATCTGATCTTGCATCATTCAAAGTAAAGAATGGAGATTTCGAATTAAATATTAAAACAGGCAAAGCGGTGCAACATGTTGAGATGAAAGTCCCAAATTACGGACATCCCTTGCCACCGCCTCCTATACAAGCACCTGTAGTTCAAAAAAATCAATCTTTTGAAGAGCCACAAGCTGCTGTTGTGTCAGTAGATACTGCAAAAAAACTATTGGAAATTAGATCTCCAATGGTTGGGACATTCTACAGATCTTCAGGTCCAGATAAAGGGCCTTATGTTAAAATTGGAGATCAGGTTTCTTCTGGTAATCCAGTATGCATTATAGAAGCTATGAAATTATTTAATGAGATTGAAAGTGAAATTTCTGGTACTATCGTTAAAATAATGGTTGAAGATGCTTCGCCTGTGGAATATGACCAAGTATTATTTTTAGTTGAGCCATAGTCTAATCAATAAAATACCAATTTCGAATGTTCCAAAAAATATTGATTGCCAATCGAGGTGAAATTGCATTACGCATCATTCGTACCTGCAAGGAAATGGGAATAAAAACTGTAGCTATTTATTCTACAGCTGATAGAGAGAGCTTACATGTTAGATTTGCTGATGAGGCGGTTTGTATAGGTCCTCCGGCATCTTCATTATCCTATTTAAGTATTCCAAGAATTATGGCTGCATTGGAAATAACCAATGCTGATGCGGTGCATCCAGGTTATGGGTTTTTAGCGGAAAATGCAGAATTTGCAGAAATTTGTACACAATATGGTATAAAGTTTATTGGCCCAACACCAGACCAAATTCGGAGTATGGGTGATAAGGTTACAGCTAAAGAGACTATGATCAAAGCAGGTGTACCGGTAGTTCCCGGATCTGATGGTTTATTAAAAGATATTAAACAAGGTAAGAAAATAGCATCTGATATTGGATATCCTGTTATTCTAAAAGCAACCGCCGGTGGTGGTGGTAAGGGGATGAGAATTGTTTCAAAGGAGGAGGATTTCGAAGACATGTGGAATAATGCACGTCAAGAGGCAAAAGCAGCTTTTGGGAATGATGGGATGTATATGGAGAAGTATATTGAGGAACCTAGACATATTGAATTTCAATTAGTGGGTGACCAGTTTGGTAAAGTCGCCCATTTATCTGAAAGAGATTGTTCCATTCAAAGGAGACATCAAAAACTTGTAGAAGAGAGTCCCTCGCCATTCATGACTCCTGAATTGAGAGAAAAAATGGGAGCAGCAGCAATTAAGGCTGGGACTTCTATCAATTATGAAGGAGTGGGAACTGTAGAATTTTTAGTGGATAAATATCGTAATTTTTATTTCATGGAAATGAATACAAGAATTCAGGTTGAACATCCGGTAACAGAAGAAGTTATAGACCACGATTTAATAAAGGAACAAATTAAAGTTGCAGCAGGTATTCCAATTTCTGGAAAAAATTATGTTCCTACCATGCATGCCATAGAAGTGAGAATTAATGCCGAAGATCCTTATAATGATTTCAGACCAAGTCCAGGAAAAATAACAACTTTGCATACATCAAAAGGTCATGGAGTTCGTGTAGATACACATGTATATTCAGGATACACGGTTCCGCCTTATTATGATTCAATGATTGCTAAATTAATTTGTAAAGCACAGACACGTGAGGAATGTATTACTAAAATGGAACGTGCATTAGATGAATTTATCATTGAGGGAATAAAAACAACCCTGCCGTTTCACAAGCAATTGATGCGCAATGAAGCTTTTAGAAGGGGCGATTTTCACACTGGATTTTTGAATACTTTTAAACTAGAACCAGAAAGTTAATTCTGGGAACGTGAATTGAAATCATTAATTTTAGGTAACACAAATTGTATATGAATTAATTTATGAAGCAATTTTTGTTATACGTAACTCAACTAAAGCAATATAGAACAAATGTAATTTTACATTTTGTTTGTTATATTTTTACAGCACTTTTTACAATTATTTCAATTCCTGCGATTATTCCATTGTTTGAAATGCTATTTCAACAAGAATACAAAGTCGTCGAAAAGCCTTTGAATGTTAATGGTATAAGTGGTATGATAGACGAACTAAAATATCATTTTAGTTCATGGATAGCAGGTCAAGATAAATCTACTGCTGTTATGTGGATTTGTGTGGGAATTGCTGCTGTATTTTTTTTTAAAAATGTTTTCAGATATTTTGCGATATACTTTATGACTCCTGTCAGAGCTTCATTAGTTCGTGATACGAGAAGCAAGTTATTTGCAAAAATGATTGATCTTCCAATGTCTTATTTTTCAGATGAACGTAAAGGAGATTTAATTGCAAGAATGACAGCGGATGTACATGAAGTAGAATGGACTTTATTATCTACATTGGAGTCGTGGGTAAAAGATCCTTTGATTATCGTAGGTAGCATTAGTTTTATGTTATACACGAGTCCATCTTTGACTTTATTTGTCGTGTTATTATTAATTGGGACTTCATTTGTAATAGGTGGAATTTCCAGAACTTTAAAAAAGAAATCATTAAATGCCCAAGAAGAATTTGGTGATCTAATATCATTGCAAGAAGAAAGTCTTGGTGGGCTAAGAGTGGTAAAAGTTTTTGGAGCAGAATCATATATCAAAGATCGATTTAATGCAATACTGGAGAAATATAGAAAATTACTGATAGAAATTAATCGTCGAAGGGAATTGGCACCACCAATGTCTGAATTCTTAGGGATTGTGATCGTTTGCATACTTTTAGCATATGGGGCCAGTTTGGTGTTTTCATCACAGATTCAAGCTTCAACATTTCTTGCATTCCTTTATGCTTTTTTCAATGTTATCGAACCTTCTAAAGGAATTTCAGCCTCCTATTTCAATGTTCAAAAAGGTGTTGCTGCACTTGATCGGATCAATGAAGTGTTGAACATGAAAGTTAGTATTTATGACAAACCGAATGCAATAAGCAAGGTAAGTTTTGATAATCAAATTGAATTTAAAGGAGTTTCATTTCAATATGCTAATTCGAATATAAAGGTTTTAGATGATATCCATTTTAGTTTGAAGAAAGGTGAGAAAATTGCAATTGTAGGTTCGTCAGGTTCAGGTAAATCAACTCTAGTAGATTTGTTAGCTCGATTTTATGATGTTTCAAAAGGATCAATTACAATTGATGGAGTCGATATAAAAGATATAAAAATCAGTGATCTTAGATCGTTGATGGGTATGGTTACCCAAGAGCCCATATTATTTAATGACAGTATCAGAAGAAATATTGAATTCGGGTCTAAAACATATTCAGACGAAATGATTTGGACTATATTGGATACAGCTTATGCTTCTGATTTTGTACGTGAAGGGAACAGAGGATTGGATTATAATATTGGTGATAGAGGCTCCAAATTGAGTGGTGGTCAAAGACAACGATTAACCTTGGCACGTGCTATCTTAAGAAATCCTGCCATTTTAATTTTGGATGAAGCTACTTCAGCACTTGATTCTGCATCTGAAATGATAGTCCAAGAGGCGATGGAACATGTTTTAGAAAACCGTACAGCTATTATTATTGCTCACAGATTATCTACTATTAAAAAAGTAGATAAAATTATAGTTATTCAGGATGGAAGAATTGTTGAGCAAGGCACTCATGATGAATTAATTAATAAACAAGGAGAATACTTTAACTTTGTATCTTTACAATCTATTAATCATTAAAATGTAATTTTAATTATGAATAAAATCTACCTATTTTTTATTTTATTTTCTTTTTCAGTTCAAGCCCAAAACACAGTGACCAATAGGGTATTACCTGTAGTGGGTGATTCATTTGCATATGCGATTGACACATTCATTGAGAATACCAACATGAGTCCCGGCGGTGTAAATCAAACATGGGATTTTACAAATGTACAATCCAATGGACGAAGATCGGAAGTGTACAGAAATGTCAACACTAGTACGGGTGCGTCTGATTTTCCAACTGCAAACGCCTATATACGTCAAGGTCAACGAGAAGTTTTTTTAAAGATTTCATTAGACAGGGTAGAGGAATTGGGTTATAATCTGCAATTAGGCGGTCCTTTTCCTATAGGTGGTTCTTCAGCATATTCTAAACCAGCCATTCTTTTAAAAACTCCTTTAAATTTTTTGGACGTATCTACATACAAAACTGATGCAGTTATTACTTTGCCAGCTGACTTTATTCCAGATTCATTATTAATGGGTTTGCCAGTCGATTCTATTAGAATCAAAACAACTACCACAGTAAATGTATTAGTGGATGGCACAGGGACATTGAACCTACCAGCCAAGTCGTGGAATGTATTGCGAGAAAAGTTGACAACCTCAACAAAAACAACTATTGAAGCTAAGGTATTTACTTGGATTGATATTACACAATTGATAGGAAACCAATTAGGTGATTTTGTCCAAAATACAAATACTATTTCTTATGGATTTAGAAGCAATGATGCGAAGGGATACATAGCCATAGCATCGGTTGACTCAACTAACAAGATTTCCCAAATCCAATATAAGCCAAATGACCTTGGTGTAAAGTCTAAGGATGTCAATGATATCAGTCATCAAATACAAATTCTTGCTAATCCGGTAAATAACATTTTGAGTTTACAAACCATTGAGATATGGGAAGGAAACTATTCTATATTACTTTATAATGAGTCAGGACAATTAGTGAAGTCAATTACAAAAGCTCTAAATAGTAACCAATCCATTCAATTACCAGTTCATGAATTGGGAGCTGGGATATATAATATCATTATTGTTGATCCAAGCAAAAGGATAATAACCAACGAAAGGTTTATTAAGAATTAGTTTGACCAAATGGGCAAATTGAAAAGTGCGAAATATTAATATTTCGCACTTTTTTTATAAAAATTAATATTATAAATATCTATATATATAATAATATGTATATCTTTACATATTAATAAATAGAATATACGATAATATGAATAGCGTTGTAACACAAAGATTTATGCAATGCTTTACTAGTTTAATTGATAGTAAGCGAGTTAGATCAGCTAGGCAATTTGCTAATTCTCTGGATTATTTGGCCCAATCTTTTAATCAAATTGTTCAACAAAAAAGAGAAGTGGGAATAGACCTCATCCAAAAAGCCATAGCGGAATATCATATTAATCCTGGTTTTTTATTTACTGGAAACGGTCCAATGTTTTTAATACAAAATCAAATGGCAGATTCCAATATATTGACTATTGTTACAGATGTCGAGCAGGTGGAACAGATTGTTCATGTGCCTGTTTCTGCACAAGCTGGGTATTGTTCTGGTTTTAGTGATCCTGTTTTTGTAAGCCAGTTGCCTTATTATTCATTGCCTAACCTTAAGTTTAAAACGGATGGTACCATGCGGTCATTCGATATTTCAGGTGAGAGTATGATGCCTGTAATTAATCCCAACGATATGGTCATCAGTAGTTATTTACATCAATGTTTATGGGAATCCCATTTGAAAGAAAATAACATTTATGTAATCGTTACAACACATGATGTGGTTGTTAAACGAATAAGCAATAAATTGAGAACAGAAAGAATGTTACTATTACATTCAGATAATGCAGAATTTTTGTCTTATGCAGTAAGGGTAGCAGATATTAAAGAAATATGGCAAGTTAGAGCCAAGGTGTCTACATCTTTAGACCCGGTTAATCATAAATCAAGTAGCTTGCCAGATGAGTTTGAACAGTTAAAAGAAATAGTCAACAAACAATCTGTTTTACTTGAGGAATTCCTTGAAAAAGTCAAGCATAATTAGGGCTTTTCATTTTTCTGAATTTTAATAAATTGAATAAATCTTAAACTAAATTACGCTAAGCGTTGTAGCTTAGGTATTTTTGCACTTTAAACAGGAAAAGAATACATGCAAAATATAAGGAACTTTTGTGTAATAGCACATATCGATCATGGTAAAAGTACTTTGTCTGATCGATTATTGGAATTTACAAAAACCATAGCTGAAAGAGATATGCAAAGTCAAGCTTTAGATGATATGGATTTGGAGCGGGAACGGGGAATTACGATAAAGGCTCATGCTATTCAACTAAGATATAATGCACCTGACGGTCAAAAATACATATTTAATTTAATTGATACTCCCGGCCATGTCGATTTTTCATATGAAGTTAGCCGTTCTATTGCAGCTTGTGAAGGTGCTCTTTTGCTTGTCGATGCCACACAAGGCATTCAAGCTCAAACCATATCTAATTTGTATTTAGCTATAGATCACAATTTGGAAATCATACCTATTTTAAATAAAATAGATATGGATAATGCCATGATCGATGAAGTATCGGATCAAATTATCGATCTAATAGGATGTGACAGACAAGATATTATATTGGCTAGTGGCAAAACCGGACAAGGCGTTCAAAATATTATGGATGCCATCGTTAGTAAAATCCCGCCACCTAAAGGTGATCCGGATGCCCCACTGCAGGCATTAGTATTTGATTCAGTATTTAATTCATTCAGAGGTATTATTGTTTATTTTAGAATATTAAATGGTAAGCTTAAGAAAGGAGATAAAATTAGATTCTTTAATACAGGTAAAGAATATACTGCAGAAGAGGTTGGGTATTTACAAATGACTTTAATTCCTCAGCCATTGGCCCAATGTGGTGATGTTGGATACCTAATTACTGGAATTAAAGATGCTAAAGAAGTTAAAGTAGGAGATACTGTTACACTTGCATCTGCTCCATGTGCAGAAGCAATACATGGTTTTGAAGATGTGAAACCTATGGTATTTGCGGGTATTTACCCGATAGAAAATGAGCATTTTGAAGATCTAAGGGATAGTTTAGAGAAATTGCAATTAAACGACTCTTCTTTGGTTTATGAACCAGAGACATCTATAGCTTTGGGTTTTGGGTTTAGATGTGGATTTTTAGGTATGCTCCATTTAGAAATTATTCAAGAGCGATTATCAAGAGAATTCAATCAAGAGGTAATTACTACTATTCCAAACGTGTCTTACATTGCTAAAACCACAGCTGGAGTAGTTTTAAAAATAAATACGCCAAACGATTTGCCAGAACCTAATCTTTTAGAATATGTCGAAGAACCTTACATCAAGGCTCAAATTATTACAAAGCCTGATTATATAGGAACGATAATCAAGTTATGTATGGATAAAAGAGGGGTACTAACTAAACAACATTATCTAACTACAGAACGTGTTGAATTAAGTTTTGAAATGCCACTGGCTGAAATCGTTTTTGATTTTTATGATCGATTAAAATCAACCACAAAAGGATATGCATCTTTTGATTATCATCCGATCGATTACCGCAAATCTGATTTAATAAAATTAGATGTTAAATTGAATGGAGATAATGTGGACGCTCTAACATCATTGGTGCATCGTTCTAAGGCGGATGCCGTGGGACGCAAAATGTGTAAGAAGTTAAAAGAACTATTACCTCCACATCAATTTGTAATTGCTATTCAAGCAGCAATTGGAGCTAAAATTATTTCCCGTGAAACTATTTCTGCACTTAGAAAAGACGTGACTGCTAAATGTTATGGTGGAGATATTTCTAGAAAAAGAAAGTTATTGGAGAAACAGAAAGAAGGCAAGAAAAAGATGCGTCAAATTGGTTCCGTTGAGGTGCCCCAAAAAGCATTTTTGGAGGTTCTTAAATTGGATGATTAAAAAAGCGAACTTCATTAAATCGGATTTATTTTTTCTTAAATTAAATCATGTTACACACAAACCATATATCTAAGTTAATTGCACAAATAGTTAATGAACAATTTTCTATTGAACTTCAAGTTCAAGATATTCATTTAACGCCATGCAAAAAAGAGTTTGAAGGAGATTTTACATTTGTTCTATTTCCACTAATAAAAAAAACAGGATCAAAACCTGAGGAATTAGGTGAAATCATTGGAGCCGGATTGATTCAGAAAAAGGTCATATCATCATATAATATCATTAAGGGATTTTTTAATTTTTCTCTTCCCAATGAATTTTGGATAGATGTTATGTCCAATTTGGGAGCACAAACCATTTCTAATCAAATTAAAGTAAAGGAAACAGAAAAATACTTAATTGAATATTGTTCTCCAAATACAAATAAGCCGTTGCATTTAGGTCACATTAGGAACATCTTATTGGGGTGGTCAGTTTATAAAATATTGAATGCAATAGGTCATCATGTAAATACTACGCAGATTGTAAATGATCGGGGAATTGCTATCTGTAAAAGTATGTTGGCCTGGTCAACATTTGCTAATGGGGCAACACCAGAATCAACACATATAAAAAGCGATCACTTTGTTGGGGATTATTATGTTTTATTCGAGACAAAATTTAAAGCGGAATATCAAAATTGGCAAGCAACAGATACGGCAATTACTATTTATGACAGCAAAAAGAAAGTAGATGAATCTAAAGTAGATTTTTTTGTTAGATTTAAAAACGAATATTTTAATACGTATAGTTCCTTAGGAAGTGCTGCCAAAAAATTATTAATTGGTTGGGAAGCCAATGATCATGATGTCATTCAATTATGGAATAAAATGAACCAATGGGTTTATAAGGGATTTGAAGAGACTTTTAAAAAATTAAATATTTCATTTGATAGTTATTATTATGAATCGCAAACCTATCTATTAGGGAAAGATATCTTGCAATTAGGACTAAACAAAAACGTTTTTTATAAAGAAGATGATCATTCAATTTGGGTAGATCTTTCAGATCGAGGTCTTGACAAAAAGCTATTATTGAGGGCTGATGGAACTTCAGTTTATATTACTCAAGACCTAGGTACCGCTGCGTTAAGGCATGAGGCATATCATGCTGATCACTATTTGCATGTTGTTGCTGATGAGCAGGACTATCATTTTAAAGCACTTTTTGAGACCTTAAAAAAACTTGAAGTTCCATATGCATCAGGGATGTATCATTTGTCTTATGGAATGGTGGACTTGCCAACAGGTAAAATGAAATCCCGCGAAGGAACTGTAGTTGATGCTGATGATCTCATTGATGAAGTTATTCTTGAAGCAAGTCAATCAGCAGAAGAAAGGGGAGAGCTTGTGGATTTATCAAAGGAGGAATTAAATCAATTGATTTCTAAAATTGGAATGGCGGCACTCAAATATTTTATTCTTAAAGTGCATCCTAAGAAGAGAATGATTTTTGATCCAAAAGAATCCGTAGATATGCAAGGTCATACGGGTCCTTATATTGTTAATGCATTTGTTAGGATTAAATCCATATTAAGAAAGTCCGGGGCAGTTCCTGTACTTCAGATACCTGATGAAATTAATACTTCCGAGAAGGATTTGTTGATTTTATGTATGAGTTATCCGGATATACTACAAGAGTCAGCTAGGCAATTTGATCCATCACACTTAGCTAATTTTCTCTACACCTTAGCAAAAGATTTTCACCGATATTATCATGATTATCGCATACTAAAAGCTGAAAGTCAAAATTTAATCGTTTGGCGTTTAGCTTTATGTGAATTAATAAGTAAATATTTAGAACATGGTATGTTGTGTTTAGGAATAGAAATGCCTGAACGTATGTAAACTAAAAATTATTCCAATGTCAGAAGAAGTAATTAAACATTTAAATTTCATCGAAGAAATAGTAGAAGAGGATATCAAAAATGGCAAGCACAGTGGTAGGATTTTAACAAGATTTCCACCTGAACCAAATGGTTACTTGCATATAGGACATGCAAAATCCATTTGTTTGAATTTTGGTTTGGCTCAAAAATATAATGGGAAGACCAATTTGCGCTTTGATGATACCAATCCAGTTACAGAAGAAATTGAATACATTGATTCCATTAAATATGACATTAAATGGTTGGGATTTGATTGGGAATCAAGAGAGTACTATGCCTCAGATTATTTTCCTCAACTCTATGATTTTGCGATTCAATTGATAAAAGCAGGAAAAGCTTATGTTGATGATTCAAGTGCTGATGTGATCAGTCAAATGAAAGGCACACCAACCGAACCAGGAACTCTAAGTCCATTCCGTAGTCGTTCTGTAAGTGAAAATTTAGAATTGTTTGAGGGAATGAGAGGTGGAAAATTTAAAGAAGGAGAAAAAGTGTTGAGAGCTAAAATTGATATGTCGTCTCCAAATATGCACATGAGAGATCCTATCCTATATCGTATATTGTATACACCACATCACAGGACCGGAAATACATGGTGTATTTATCCAATGTATGATTTTGCGCATGGTCAAAGTGATGCAATTGAAGGAATAACCCATTCAATTTGTACATTGGAATTTGAAAATCACCGGCCATTGTATAATTGGTTTATTGAATCGCTTTCTATTTTTCCTTCACAACAAATTGAGTTTGCAAGATTAAATTTGGAGTATACTGTGATGAGTAAGCGTAAACTTATGCAACTTGTAAATGAGGGATTTGTGTCTGCTTGGGATGATCCAAGGATGTCAACGATTAGTGGGATGAGAAGGAGAGGATATACGGCTGAAGCTATCAGGAATTTTGCAATTGATGTTGGTGTCGCAAGAAGAGAACACGTCATTGAATTTTCAAGATTGGAAAATGTAATTCGTGAAGATTTGAATAAAAAGTCAAATCGTGTGATGGCTGTTTTGGATCCAATTAAAATTGTATTGTCGAATTACCCTAAGAATGAAATAGAATGGTTGGAATTAGAAATAAATCCGGAAAAACCTGAATTGGGTACTCGAAAGATCCCTTTTGGTGCCGAATTATACATTGAATCAGAGGATTTTATGGAGGTGCCCATTCCAAAATATTTTAGATTAAGTCCAGGGTCAATGGTTAGGTTGAAGTCAGCATATATTATTCGTTGTGATGAAGTTATCAAAAATTCTTCAGGTCAAATTGATTATTTAAAATGCTCTTATTTCCCGGAGAGTAAAAGTGGACATGATCAATCCGGATTAAAAGTTAAAACAACAATACACTGGGTTGAAGTTAGTCATTCCATTACTGCGAAGGTCAATCTTTATGATCGATTATTCACGGTACCCAATCCATTAAGTGAGGAAGGTGATTTTAAAGATTATATAAATCCAAATTCGTTAATCGTATTAGATCATGTACGAATGGAACCGGATATGAAATTTGCACAAAAAGAAGATCGCTATCAATTTATGAGAAAGGGATATTTTTGTTTAGACACCTCGTCTACTCCTGAACAACTCATATTTAATCGTACCATTTCTTTAAAAGATAGTTGGAGTAAAATTCAAGATAAAGCTTAACTTAGCTTTTAGAACTTTAATCCAAATCCAATGCGTCGAATTGATCAATTATTAAATCAATATGGCGAAAGCCATCAGAATCAAACCAATAAATGGATACATTGGTTTTGTGTGCCTATCATATTTTTTACATTATTAGGAATAGTCGGATTGATACCATATCCATTTTCATTCCTTGCATTAGATAACTGGTCTTACATAGTTATGATAATTGCTATAAGCTATTATTTTAGGCTTTCTATACCATTGGCCTTAGGATTTATTATTGTTGCAGGTGTGATGATTTATGGAAACTCGATATTAATTCAATATTGTGAATTTAAAGGTTGGAATTCTTTATTTATTTATTTAATTGTTTTTACACTTGCTTGGATTGGACAGTTTATTGGGCATCACATTGAAGGAAAAAAACCATCTTTTTTAAAAGATATTCAATTCTTGTTAATTGGTCCAGCCTGGTTACTGCATTTTATATATAAAAAATTAGGTATTCTTTATTGAGAAATATCTTTTACGTGAGAAGCATGGTTGCATGAGTAAAATTGGGTGAATGTTAAATAACCGTGTAAATGGGTTTAATTCAAGCAGAATTTAGCAATCTATATTTTAATCCATTTTTGTGTGATCGTTTGTTGGGGCGTTTTTATTTTAATTAAATAGGTGCCTGATGCTAAAGATGAAACATCAATTTTATTTTGATTCAATATTTTCAATTTAAAATTTCCTAGCAAGTCAAAAATATCAATTTCATTTTTATGATCAACTTGATTTAGAATATTGATTTCTGTGTGTGCAGGATTTGGAAAAATACTTAATGAATTGTTTAAGTTTTCATTTTTAGTATATGTTGTACTGCACATTACGGCATTTAATTTTTGCCATATTTGATTACAGAATATGGTAGGCACTTCACCAAGTGTGCTTGGAGTATTTCCCATTCGGACCAAGACGATGCCTTGAGATGGAGATATGCATACCAATTGTCCATTTTTTCCTATACCTGCATACATATCAGAGGGAGCATTTGGTGCATAAGAACCCTTGAATTTGGTTTGTAAAGTTGGAACCATGTAGGATGCTTTACCATTGAGCCACCAAAGATATCCGTACGAAAGATTAATATTTTGAGATGTGTTAACCATTTGATTCAGATATTCACTGTCATAAAGCAATGTATCATTGTTCCAAATGCATTTATTCTGAATTAATAGACCAAATCTTGCCATACTTCTAACTTTACTAAAAAACACATTATCAAAATCAATTGTATACCAAAGACCAGTCATTCCCGTTTTTGTCAAAAGTCTAGATTGGGTATAGGTATTAATATTTTGTTTGGTTGCATTTACTAGAACTTTTTCTAATAATGTATACGGTGCATTATGATATGCCCATCTGGAGCCCGCATCAGTTAAACATTGTAGGCAAGTATCCATTAAACAATGGTTGTCCGGTATGCCATCATCTAATCCTGTAGTCATTGTTAATTGATTTCGGATCTTAATTTTAGCTTCTTGTTCAGGGCTACATGTGGTCCATGATAATCCTTGAAATTTTGAAGACGGGTCATCTATAGATAAAAATTTTTCTTCCTGAGCTTTACCAACAAGAAATGAAGTAATAGTTTTACCTGCTGAAGCCCAATACCAAATGCTATCTTTTGTAAAAGATCCAAAATACTTTTCTAAAACAATTTTTCCATCTTTCAAGACTATAAATCCTTTTGTGTTTTCTCGCGATAGGAAACTATATAAAGGTTCAATTTCGTCGACACACCAACCAAGTGAGGTTGGCGATATCGTGTCCCAAAAGGCATTGTTGCTTATGGGTGGAAAATAGATCTTTTGGGCATAAACATATGATAAGGATGAAATGAGAAAGTATAGTATTGTTAATTTATTTTTCATTTAAGTAAATTTATCGCATTAGACCTTGATAAGGGAAAATAGTTTAAGTGCTTAATGGATATAATAATTATTCCAAATATAAATGAATTCTACTCTGCGTTCTTATCATTAGAATCAGTTGGTTTTTTATTAAATAAATGAATTAATTTTTCACCAACCAGTTCTACAATCCATTTGACTGCGCCGCTTAGGCTATATTTAAGAAGTGTTTTAAGAAAAAGATCGGATTTTTGATCTTCTTCTGTTTTGGTTTTTATCAGGGAATGAATGGAATCCATAATTAGATTTTCTGGTCGCAAGTTTACTTTTAATTCATTCCAATTGGTGGAAATAAGCTTTTCTAATTCATTTTGCTGTTGGCTTATTCTTGATTTTTCAATTAGCAATTCAGATAAATTATTAATCTGCCTCTTCATTTTTATAAAATTGTTTTATTAAACCATTCATTAAAGGGAATTTGATTAATTTGTCCTTAAGCAACATGGTAATTATGCCAATGAACATGTATCCACATGAAACTATTAAAAAGCCCAGCCATGGTTTTTCTAACCATTCGCCCAAGCCAAATGCTAATGCAATGCTAGCAAATACTATGAACAATAAAAATACGATAAAAACAACAGAACTAACAATTAAATTGGTAACAATTTCAGCAGTTTTCTCTGCAATCTCTAATTTCAATCCATCTATTCTAAGATTGATATAAGATTTTATATTTGTGATGAGTTCTTCGGCTTTTTCGTATGTTTTTTCCATTTGTCGGATTTTGTGATCTTGATTTATACATTAATAAACACTAAACGAACCAGTAAGTTTTTCTAAAATAATCAGGAATTAATGATATGAGGATTGTCCGGGATTCTATTTAACACTTCAAGAAAAAAGTTCCAAAATTTTTGAACTGAACTTATCTGCACTTTTTCATCAGGCGAATGGGCTCCACGAATATTGGGTCCGAAAGATATCATTTCCATGTTCGGATAATTGGATCCTAAAATACCACATTCTAAGCCAGCATGACAAGCACTAACCAATGCATTATCAGCATTCATCTCCTTGTATAACGTACTCATCAATTGAACAATTGTAGCTTCTGGTTTAGGTGTCCACCCAGGATATGAGCCGCTAAAATCAATTTTAGCATCCATAAGCTTAAAAGTATATTTTAAGGCCATTGCTAAGTCCATTTTTTCTGTATCTACTGAACTTCGAGTTAAGCATTGTATTGTATATAGTCCATCTTTAACCAAAACTCTGGCCAGATTATTTGAGGATTGTACGAGATGGAGTATATCAGGACTCATACGATAAATACCGTTAGGACAGGCATATAGACTATTCAGCAATTTAGATTGGAAATCTTCCTTAAATACTAAAGTCAAATCAGCTGAATTTTCAATTTGGAGGCAAAGGTTTGGATCTGTGGTTTGGTGTTCAGCTTGTAATTCTTTTTCTATAAACAGTATGAAATTTTTAAATTCGGTTTCGTTATTTTTTGATACCACAATTCCAGCAGTTGATTCACGGGGTATTGCGTTCCTTAAACTGCCACCATCGATAAAATTAATTTGAACCCCGAATTGATCCCAAGCTGATGATAAAATGCGATTCATTAATTTATTTGCATTGCCTCTGCCTTTATAGATATCCATTCCTGAATGGCCACCTGTCAAACCCTTGATATGAAGTATCAAAGAGATACCATTTGGACTTGGAGGTATTTGTTCATATTTGCCAGAAGCAGTAACATCGATTCCCCCTGCGCAACCTATCGTTAATTCATTGTCATCCTCAGTGTCTAGATTTAACAAGATACTTCCTTTTAATATACCTCCCTTCAAATTCAAAGCTCCTGTCATTCCGGTCTCTTCATCAATAGTAAATAAAGCTTCAATAGCTGGATGTGGAATTTTTTCCGATTCAAGTAGGCTCATTATTGTTGCCACACCAATGCCATTGTCTGCGCCTAGAGTTGTTCCTTTAGCTTTCACCCAATCGCCATCCACGATCATTTCAATTCCCTGGGTATTAAAATCGAAAATCGTATTAGCATTTTTTTGATGCACCATGTCTAAATGGCTTTGTAATACTATTGTTTTCTTATGCTCCAGGCCTTTGGTGGCAGGTTTTTTAATAATGACATTCCCTATTTCATCTTTGAAAGTTTCAAGGCCCAATTTTTTGCCAAATTGTATCATAAATTCAATAACCCGCTCTTCCTTTTTTGATGGTCGGGGAACAGCATTTAAATCGGCAAAATGATTCCATAGTTCTTTTGGTTCTAGATCGCGAAGTGAAGTGGACATATTATTGATTTTTTAGAATTATTGAATAAATGACAACCAAATATAGTATAAATTGGTAGATTAATTTTATTTAAAAAATTTCAAGTTTGAGTAGGAGAGAATATTTATTATCAATCCAAAGTTAATTTGTTTTTTTTGTAAACAGCAGGAAAGGTTGATAAGCTGATGAAGCGTTATACAAATATGCTCAATATTTAAAATAGAAGTTCAGTGATCAGTTTCCTATTTATTGTCTCGTAAAATGATCAAATTTAGTATATCATTTGCAGGATTTAGCAAATGTCAAATAACTGAAATTAAGTACATTTAATTGTATACAATTAAAAATAAAAAAAGATTGCCAAGAGCTAAGTATTCAGACGAAAATACATTTATATCATATACAGATTATCATTCATCTTTGCATTTTAAAATGCAAAGATGAGAATCTTTTTCTGAAAAATATTTACTTATTCTTATTTGTAAATCAATATTCGTTTCATAATAAATCCATTGAGTGTATTGATTTTAAGTAGATATACTCCATTTGGAAACATTTCAGTAGATATTAGATACTCATTATTTATAAAATTATCCTTGATCAAAGACAAGCCTGAAATATTATATATTTCATATCCAAATAATTTATGGTCTGATTTAATACGCAGCAATTCTCTGATTGGATTAGGATAGACTTGAATATCGTTTTGAATATAATTATTGTTTGAAACAATACAGTTTACTGAAAATGGGCCAAATTCAAAAGTACAAGCTGTGGTATCGCCCTCTGGTTTGTCTGATGCTATGAAAAAGTAATCACCAACTTTAAATTGGTTGTTTGATTGGTTTGATAATTTATTTTTTGCTGCATCATACCAAGCACCTGATACCGGATTTCCTTTGAATTCCAATTCGATTTTTCCATCATTAGCATTGCAAGATGTAGCATTCGTGATATTCGCTTTAAGAAGACTTATAACTGGGTCTGGATATTCAAAACGTATAATTTGTTCAGCTTTGCATCTAAACGCGTCTTGAATGAATATAATACTATCTGATGGTTGAAAATGATCAAAATGCAATGTAGTCGTAGTGTCATAAACTCCTTGCCAAATATTATTTTTGATCAATGAAAAGGTATCCTTCAATTTTGATTTAAGTAGTAAATTAAAATTTGCATTTTTGCCTGTACAGTAATCAAATAGAATACTATCATAAGATAAACTAAGTGGATTTTCTATAGTTACAGTATATGACTTAGTGCTGGAATTATTGCTTAAATCTTTCGCATTAAAGATGGATTCGCTTCTACCATTTGGAAAATAATCATCTTTTGTTGGACCAGAAATTTGTTTTAATTCTGCAAACCCACAATTGTCAGTAGCGATAACTTGTGGTACAATAATATTGCATCGATAACTGAATGAATCACGCCAAGTAATAATTACTGGTGCAATCGTATCCATAATATTTACCTTTAATTGTCCTATTGTTTTATTTCCAAATAAATCAGTCACTTGAGTATTAATCAGTTGAGTTCCTAATTGTGAACAAGTGAAACTATCCTGTGAAGTAATGATTACCAACCCTGTATCGCAATTATCAAAAACCCTCAATTTTATTTTGGATTGTGTCAAAACAGTTTTTCCAGCTGTGTTTAAATATAAAGTCAATGGGGTGGTGTCAATAGTAGGAAAAATACTGTCTTTAACTGTCAATTTAGTTGTGTTGTTTATTTTGCACCCTAAGTTATCTGTAATTGTACAGGTGTAGCTAGCTGCTTTTTTATTATTTATTTGAAAAGTAGTTTCTCCGGATGACCATAAATAAGTATATGGTGCTGTTGCACCTGTAGCTTCTAATTTGATTGAACCGGTGTTGTCTAAAATACAAGCTGGCGATTTCAAAATATTGCTAAAAATGACAAAATCAAAAGGTTCTGTAATGGTGAATGATTGAGTTTGTGTGCACATAGCCATATCGGTAATGGTTACCACATAGTCCCCAGCTCTTAAATTGGATATCGTTTTAGTTGTGTTTCCGTTAAACCATTTGTATGTGTATGGTGCAGTTCCACCTGTTACACTAACAGTAATATTTCCATCACTACCTTTCGGGCAGGTCGTTAAAAATTTACCTGTTCCTGTTATTTCTATTATTTTAGGTTCTGTCAATGTGCCGCTAACAACCATCATCGTTAAGTTGGCATCTGAAACGGTTACAGTATGTACACCGGCTCCTAAATTGGTTGCCATAGCTGTTGTCTGGCCATTAGTCCATGCATAAGCATATGGAGGAGTGCCATTAGAGGCTGTTACAGTCATTGTGCCATTTGTAAAACCATAACAAGTAGGGTTTTTCATTTGAGTGATGGTGGCTGTTACGTTAGGTGCCTGAGGAAGGGTTCCAGAAGCTTGACTTGTCAACAATAAGTCATTGTCATTTGTGGTGCCATTTTTATCGGCCATCATAGATGCGGCATACATGGTAACGGTTTGTCCAGTTGCACCCGGGGACCTCCATACAACTGTATAGGTAATGCTTGAATTCCCATTAAATAATACTGCTGGATTATGCTCCCAGTAATCACGGCCCCCAGATGGTGTTATAGTAGTGCTACTCCCAGGGGTTTTTAAAGTACCGACTTTTGTATTGTTCTGATCTAGGACTACTAATTGGAACCCGCCCCGATCTGCATCCGTAAGTGGGGAAGTAGTATTGTTAATCCTTAGAGTAATTGAATAATCCGTGTTGGGTGTAATCGTTGAGGGCAAGCCTATAATATCGACACTACCGCTTAAATTACCACTTGAACCTTGAGTATGACAATTAGAACACAATCCATCACCAGGAGCTCCGGTATATCCATTTGGTGGATTGGATGCATTATTTAAAAAAAGAACTCCGATAAATAAAATAATAAAAAAATAGTAAATTTTACCCATGTTAAAACTGTTAATTTTTGCGATTTAAACACATTGAAGTAAAGGTATATAAATTCCTTTATTATCTATAAATTTTAACAATTGGTAATTCTAAGATTTTGATACGGTCATTATTTGTAGGATGACAAAATTGACTTTTAAATACATTTAAAATGTAATGAATGCTAAGTCATAGTACTTGAGAAACAGCAATACTTCACTTAGTAAGTTAAAACGAGTTACACATTTAATCTAGGTGCGATTAATATGTTGAAATTCAAAAAATGATAGACGAATATCTGCAACTTTTGTTGATAGAAATGTAAATAAAAAATCAGAGTGACGAATCAGATTTCGTAAACAAAGAATCGATAAATGCTTTTCTATTAAAAACTTGAAGCTTGTCAATAGATTCGCCCACGCCGATGTACTTAATTGGGATTTTGAATTGGTCTGAAATCCCAAGTGCAACTCCACCACGAGCAGTCCCATCTAGTTTAGTTAGAATTAATCCAGTAACATGGGATGTTTCAGTAAAATGTCTACACTGTTCAAATGCATTTTGCCCTGTTGTGGCATCAAGAACTAAAAGAACTTCATGTGGTGCTCCTGGAAGTGATTTATCGATTGAACGATTAATTTTACTTAATTCATTCATTAAATTTAATTTGGTATGCAATCGCCCTGCTGTATCAATTATGCAAACATCAACCTGCTCCTGAATCGCTTTTTGGGTTGCTTCATAAGCTACAGCTGAAGGATCAGCGCCCATACCTTTTGTAAAAAACGAACAACCAACTCGATCGGCCCAAATTTTTAATTGATCTTCAGCAGCTGCTCTAAATGTGTCACCAGCTGCTATCATAACTTTTTTACCTTTTAAGGTGAATTGATATGCTAATTTTCCAATGGAAGTAGTCTTTCCTACACCATTGACCCCAACAACTAAGATGATTTGAGGCTTGTGTCCATCAGTGTCAAAGTCTTCTAAATCTTGCGTATTGTTTTCTAAAAGCAAGTTGCTGATCTCATCCCTCAGGATAGTGCTTAATTCAGCTGCATTTAGATATTTATCAACAGCAACTCTAGCTTCAATTCGGTTAATAATTTTAATTGTAGTTTCAAGTCCTACATCAGATGTGATTAAAATTTGTTCGAGGTCATCAAGAATTTCAACATCCACTGTTGATTTTCCTGCTATGGCTTTTGATATTTTTTCAAAAAAACCTGTTTTAGTTTTTTCAAGACCTTTGTCCAGATCTTGTTTTTTTTCTTTATTGAAAAATCGATCAAAAAAACCCATATTGAAGTTGCTTACATAAATAAAAAATGAGAAGCCCGTTAAATGAACTTCTCATTAAAAGTTTTATATTTTTAAGATCTTTATTTTGATTGCTCAAAAAAGTCTTTCACCTTATCTTTATGAACCATTAATTGCTTGTAAGTATACTTTCCGGTTACCGGATCTTTTATTGATTTGATGACTTTTACAAAGTCACGACCAGAACCTGCATTTGCTCCCCGTTGCGCAACTTTCGCGTTTTTAGATATTTTAGCCATGATTATTTAATTTCTTTGTGAATTGTATATTTTCTAAGAACAGCATTGAATTTTTTAAGTTCAAGACGATCAGGAGTATTTTTTCGATTTTTTTCGGTAATATACCTTGAAGTTCCAGGCATACCAGAAGCTTTGTGCTCTGTGCATTCCAGTATAATTTGGTTTCTATTACCTTTACTTTTCTTTGCCATTTGATTTTAATTTAACTAATTAAGCATTTGCCTTTTTGGCTATTTTCTTCATGTAATCGTAAAGCCCTAGTTTGTCAATAGTCCTAAGGGTTTTAGCTGTGATTTTTAATTCAATCCATTCATTTGTTTCTGGCATGAAGAATGTTTTCTTCTGAAGATTCGGATTAAATCTTCTTTTTGTCTTATGATTTGAGTGGGATACTTTGTTCCCAAACATTGGTCTTGTTCCAGATAATTCACATACTTTAGACATAATTCTTCTTTTTTTTATAACACCTTCGTGACTCCGTCAGGATTCAAACCTGAAACCTCCTGATCCGTAGTCAGGTGCTCTATTCAGTTAAGCTACGGAGCCTCAAAAATTTGAGTCCGCAAAGATACAAGCTTTTAACAAAAATTGTATGAGATATTTATAATTTTAATATAGCCTGGCTTATTTTTTTCTCCTCAAATTCTAAAACAACAAAGTAAACTCCTGAAATCCAGCCATTTGTATTGATTTTTAAACCAGATGATTGACCCGGTTGATTGACATAACTTTGATCAAAAATCCATTGCCCGAGTATATTACAGACTTTAATTGAATAATTTCCAAAAGCTTCGAGTTGTATATCCAAATTGAGATCATCATAAACTGGATTAGGTTTAATGGTTAGTGCAAATGTATCCCGTTTACTATCCTGGCAATATGCATCCAGGCATTTTAATGATTTTAATGCGTTCATCCTGCGTCCACTGGTAGTAATACCATTGAGACTGGCATTCTCATCACCGCATTCCAAAATAAACTGTCTCATTAATAAGGATGCTTGTTTTGGGTTTGATTTAGAAAGGGCATTGAATTTTGGACAAAACTGATTTAATAATGCAATGGTACCACCAACCTGAGGTGCAGACAAGGAACAACCACTTTCTTCTCGTATCGTTCCTCCCAAACCCATAACTGTAACATTTTCTCCGCTTGCTCCGATATCTATAAATTCTTTGCTAAAGCCAGCGTCAAGCACTTTTTGATCGTTTTTATCCGTATTGGTAACAGCTATTAAGTGAAGACTAGGGCAAAGAGAGGGGATATCACCTAGTATGCTTACATCATGATCAGGTCTGTTTACAGTGGCACAAACGTTTAGAATTCCTATATTTCCCAATTTATCATAAAGGGGACAAATAAGAGGATGATCATCCACAAAGTCGGTATCATAACCTAATGAAATTGTAGAAGCAATAACATAAGCACCTTTTTTTCCTTCGGATTTGAGATATTCATCTTTCATTTTATAGAAATAGGAATAGCAAGTAATCAAAGAGGCATCATTTGCTGCATCACAAATTAGCATTTTAATATTTTGATTCGTTCCGGAGACACCTATTTTATTGTTCCCAATTGCGCCAACCAAACCAGCAATATTTGTTCCATGATTTTTTAAATTATGTTCATCTCCAGGATTAAAGGATAATGGGTTGAATCCATAATAATCATCAATATAATCATTATTGTCATCATCAATTCCGTTATCAGGAATTTCAAATTTATTAATAAAAATATTTCGTTTTAAATCTGTTAGGGTATAGTCAAACCCTTCATCTATAACGCCAATAACAATGGTATCACCTAAAGGGCTAACACCATCATTTTTGAAGCACCAAATATCTTCTATTTGCATTTTGACTAAATTCCATTGTTTGGAATATTCAGGATCATTTGGTTTACATGATCTTTCATTCAATTTGAAATTTTTTTGATAGATGGTAATCGCTTTATTGTTTTTAAGGATTTGATCTTCTTCTTGAGTTGAAAAGTAATCTGCAAATCGAACTAGATAGATAGGATCAAGACTAGATATTTTTTGGATAGTCCAATCGTGTTTAGATCTTGAAATATCGAATCCAAATTCAAGGGAAGCTAAATTATGACATTTGACTATGTACTCATGTGGTATCTGGGCAATGAGTAAAATATTGGACCACAAAGCTAATAGAAATAGTATTCCAAATTTATTCATAAAGCGGGGTTAATCTGTTTATTAAGGGCTCCAAAATACGAAAAAGATTTGATTACGTAACTGCCAAACCAGGAAAACGCCATCCCATCAACTAAAATTGTTTTAAATGGCTTAAATTCTTCAAATTCTGACTGTTTAAAAGGGTACGGTTCTGAAGAAAGAAAAATAAAATCAGGGTTAAGTTTATGGATTTCATCTTTTGAGGTTACCGGGTACCTTAACTTATTAATAAATGTATTTTTAAAACCCGTTAATTCAAGCATGTCATGAATAAATGTATTTTGACCGACTGACATATAAGGATTCTTCCAAATTAAATATACGATGGAAGGTCTTTTTGAATGAGATTGATTACATTTTAAATCATTGATACCTAGTTGAATTTTTTGTATTAAATGGAATGCCTCAGATTCTCGATTACAACACAATCCGATCTTTGAAATAAAATCCAAATTATCTGACATGCATTTCACATCACTGACCCAAACGGGCACCTTGCTTTCCAAAGTAATAATGTCTTCAATGCGATTTTCTTCTTTATTTGCAATGATCAGGTCAGGGTTGAGTGCAAGTATGCTGTCTATTTTTGGATTTTTTGTACCACCAATGATTTTTTTTGTTGATAAGAAATGTTCAGGTTCGATGCAAAATTTTGTAATTCCGACAACCTCGCTTTCAAGGTTTAAATCATAAAGCAAATGAGTAATAGATGGAACAAGAGAAATAATACGTTTCGGATTTGATTTGATTTTGACTTTTCTACCTAATTGATCTATGAATATATTCACAATATTCCATTATGGTTTAGTAGAAACAAAAATAAGTTGATGATTATTAATGGTTAACCGATTGATGTTCTGTATGCCCAAGCTTTTTAAATCTGCTATTTCAATCCATCTTTTATCAGTTGGTGATAACATCAATAATTTGGAATTTTGAGCACAAATGATTTGTCCAGAATTCATCAAATAAAAATCCTCAACTCCTTTAGGCATAAGTGCAATCATCGTTAATTTCTCCTGTGTGATATTATATTTTTTTAATAACCATGTATCATCCAATATTTTATGAACAAAAAGCAATTCATCTTGGTTGAGAAGTTCAAATGCCCTACCTATGTTTGAAGCAAATACTTTTCGACTTGTTGAATTCTCATCGCAAATAGCTAAGACATTGATATCATCAACAATAAAACAAATCCATTTAGTATCTTTCCAATATCTGTAATATCCTATTTTTCCTTGTTGCTGAAGAATTTTTTTCTCTTCCTTTCCAGTGATTTTATTATATGCAATTAATTGTTGAATTGTGCTATCCGATTCCGGAACATGCACACAGGTGATTTGATTATTGTTTTTTGGATGGATTCTTGGAGAATAATTATATCCTTTGTTTTCAATTAACTTGTTGTATGTCGAATCGTTTAAATGAAATTCATAAATCTGGTTTTTATCCGATTTGCCTGTTCTGATGCTAGCTAGAAAAGTAGACTCTGAAAGCTGGAATGGTTGGCTGTTGTAATTTTTTGGATTAAAAGCAGTGAGATAATTTATATTGCGAATTTCCCAAACTGTATCTCTGGGGTTTTCTATATAAGCACTATACATTTGGGTTATTGGTACTTGACTCGATAAGTTCATTCCAAATGCCAAAATAAATACAAACGATAATGTCAAATAGTGGATTAACTTATTCATCGATAAACAGAATTAATTTGCATTTGCAGAAGTGAATATTCTCTTCCAATTGATTCCTTCTTTTAAGCTGGCATTTTTCAAACTAAACCAAATTACTAAAGGTTTTCCTACTATGTGATCTTCTGGAACATAACCCCAAGCACGTGAATCTTCAGAATTATGTCTATTATCACCCATAGCCCAATAATAATTTTGTTGGAAGGTATAAGTTGTTGAAGGCTGACCATTAATTATAATTTGGCCATTTTCAACTACTAAAGTATTATGTTCGTATACGCTGATACAACGTGAAAACAAAGGTAGATTTTCCAAATTTAAGGCTACTGTTGCTCCTTTAGCAGGAATCCAAATGGGACCATAATTATCAAAATTCCATTTTGTTTGATTGGATGGGAAAACTGAAGGGTCAGTCATTGGTACTGGAGTAATTTCTATATCACTACCCATGGATTTTACTTTATTATACTGGTCTTGATCTAGAAAAAAGTATCCAGAATTTGCAGAAGGATCGTAAATATTTATACCCCAGTCTGCAAGTTTTTTTAAATTGATTTTGGTACTCGTTGATCTTACTGCATACATATATTCCATATGCGTAGGGTTTTCTCCTGGTTTTCCATTGATATATAATTGTCTATCAATTACTTGAACACTATCACCGGGCATTCCAACACAGCGTTTGATATAATGATCTTTTTTGTCAACAGGTCTAACGATCAACTTTGCGCCTTTACAGTCATTTTTTGCATATTCGCTAGTAACAATTTGAAATGCAGCCCAAGATCTTGTTTTGCCTAAATAGACGCTGTCCCCAACGGGCCAATTGAATACAAAGGGATCATTTCTTTTGACAGGGGTCAGGGCAGGCAAACGATAATAGGGTAGAGATGGTTTAGAAAAATATGATTCTCCACCAATTACAGGGACCGTATTGTGTAACAAAGGCAGCATTGCAACCGTCATGGGTGTTCTTATACCATAATGAACCTTGCTGACCAATAAGAAATCACCAACTTTTAATGAGCCTTCCATTGAAGGTGTAGGAATAACATAGGCTTCTAAAATAAACATACGTAGGAAAGCAGCAGCAAAAACTGCAAAAACAATAGATTCTATCCATTCTCGGCCGATCGACTTAGCATAAGGACTGTTTTTCTGAAGACGTTCAACCTTGGAAACCTCATTTGCTTTTTGTGCAGCATGAAGTTGGGCTAAATATTCTTTTTCCTTAGAATTGGCGGGTTCCACAAAATGATCTTGAGGATTTTTTGCAATTAATGCAAACATTGCTGGCGGATAAATTACAGCAAGTGCTGAGTGCCAAAAATCCATTTTTCTGAAAGACCGCACTAAATCAACACTCATGCCAGCAATGATAAAAATATTTACTATTGGGAATAAAAGCCAAAGGGCATGTGATTTTTTAAGGCCAACAGCTTGACACCATTCTGCGAAATTCACACCCGGGATCCAAGCTTTTATGGCTTCAATACCCATTTTTGGAAACAACCAACTTAAAGTCAGACAAAGGAATAAATAACTAGCAATAAAAAATATGAGTATAGACACGTTTAGATTTTTAATTAGTCACAAAGATAAACCAAAATGTGAGGTCGAACCTTCAAATTGGATGAAGTATGATCATTCATAGACAAAAAGCATATATCTGGAAGCCAAAAATCTTACAAAAATTTATTTTTTAAGAGAATAACCTCACCTGGTGCCATTCCGTTGAGTTTAATTTTCCCTATTTTAACCCTTACTATTCGTAAAACAGGAAAACCTACCGAAGCACACATCTTACGAATTTGGCGATTTTTTCCTTCAGTTATAGTAATCTCAATCCAAGACGTAGGCAAAGACTTACGAAATCGTATTGGAGGGAATCGTTCTGGCAAATTCGGTTCCCCGTTTATAGAATGAACGATACTTGGCTTAGTATTATATATTTTCCCATTTATGCGAATGGAAACAGATGTTGATAATTTGTTGATGGCTGAGTCCGTAATGGATCCTTCTAATTGAACCCAATAAACTTTGGACCATTTTTGATCAGGACTTAAGATTAAATGATTCATGGTTACATCATCGGTTAAGAGTAATAAGCCTTCACTGTCTTTATCTAACCGACCTACAGGATATACATCTGTGGGAAAAGGATATAAATCTTTTAAGGTAAGATCCCCATCTTTTTCTGGAGTGAATTGTGATAAGTAGCCAAAAGGTTTGTAAATTACAAAATAATGCATAGTGTAATAATTTCGATTCAATAATATTGTTCAGTCCAATTAGAGTTTTTGATTTTATTTGAGATATTAAAGAAAGGTGTAGTATTTGTGAATTGAGCGTGTTCTTAATTTAATAACCATAAATAGACATATGTACTTTTATTGGTGTATCTACTTCAATCATCTTTATGATCGTTTTTTATATTTTGAAATTCAAAGTATGAGAAAAGATTTGATAAGAAATAGAATTTCAATAGATGGTTTCCAGTGTCATAAAATACAAGACATGATCTTTTCCAAAAAAATGATTGTAAATTAAAATGCGCTCTATTTTTTTCTTGAATTCTGCTTGAGAGTGGGTTTGATTTACCTGTAGAAAACCATATTTATCATCCAGAAAACCTTTTTTTAATATGCTGTGTCCAAACCAAATTCCAAAACCATCTGCGGTCTCAAATTCACCAGAGAGGGGTTTCCAACTTAAAACTGGAATTTTGTATTCCTCTTGTAATGTTGAAACATATTCTTTAAATCTGATGTCTCCATTATACCCACAAAGAATTAAGTCAGGTTTATGCGTTTGGATAAAAGTTAACAAATCTTTTGAAATGGTTGTAGTGGATGCTTTATTATCTGCTCCGAGTAATTCAAAGCAAACCTGATTGGTTGTCACATCTTTATTTGATGATAAAATCATGGATGTAGCGCCTTCACCTGCCGTAGTTCCATGAGAGGTTGATTTTAATAATTCACGATCTTCACAAGGGTCAGACTTCCAATATTCAAGTCTGCTCTTTATAAAATAATGATCGGGAGTGATTTCATCATAGACATTGATGAGAATATTTTGACTTTGATCTTCATTCAATAAAAGCATGGCGTCACTTATTGCAGAATAACATGACAATCCGCGATGAACAAACATATTGCAATAGGAACTTAATTGATACTGAACCCCGATGAGACCATTCAGGGCATTATAAGTTGCATTGATAAAATTCACTGGATTTAATAAACGTTCGTGGTCTTGAAATAAATTCATTAAGAATTTTTCAGTATCTGTTAAACTGCCTTTTCCTGTCCCACTAATGATGGCATCTGGCTTCAAAATATTGGCTCGTGATACTGCATCGATTGCTGTAACGAATGCCATTTTAATTATGCGATTTAATCTTCGGATATTACCAGCATTAACGTAGTCTTTATAATTTGGCTCTATGGCATGTTTTATAGCTGTAGAATTAAGAATTAACATATCCAATTCACTATTTGGAAATGAATTTTGAGCTGAGATACAAGAAATAGATTTAATGTAAGCTTTCATTAAGATTTGCTAAAAATTAATGTTGAATTGCTGCCACTAAATCCAAAAGAATTGCTCATAACATGTTCGATTTTTTTAGTAATAAGGTTTTGTATAGGTATAAAATCCACATCCTGCATGGGCGTTTTGAAGTTCAAAGTTGGAAACAGAGTTTGTAATTTGATACTCATTAATGAAATAACTGCTTCAATACTTCCCGCCGCTGCTAAAGTATGACCGGTATAAGGTTTTGTTGAACTCACCGGGACGTTATGAAATAAGTTATTAATTGCATTTGCTTCTGCCAAATCATTGTTTATTGTCGCTGTCCCGTGAGCATTTATGTAATGTATTTCTTTAGGTTGCAATTTAGCTTTTTCTAATGCTTTTTGCATAGCCATTTGGGCTCCAATTCCTTGTGGAGATGGTGCGGTAGCGTGATAAGATTCACTGATGTTTGCATAACCTTTAAGATAGCCATAAATTGTTGCATTCCGTTTTAGGGCAGCGAATTCTGATTCAAGAACAAGATATGCGGCTCCTTCTCCCAGGTTCAACCCATTGCGATTTTCATCGAATGGTGCACAAGGATTGGGGTCCATGTTTTTCAGAGAATTGAAACCATTAATTGTAAACTTTGAAAGTGCATCAGTTCCTCCACATATTGCCATTTCAGAAATTTCAAGTTCTATATTTCTTGCTCCCATAATAATAGCATTCGCAGAGGAAGAACATGCAGTGCTTAAAGTTGTAGCTAAACCAGGGAATTCAACTTCTTCTATGATTCTTTCTGTACAAATTGCACATTCCAAATTGAATTGATCGGTAGCTAATTTTGAAGTTTGATTGTGATCTATTAGATCTAAATACTGGTTTTCTACTTCACACAATCCACTAACGGTCGTTGCATTATAGAAGACTGCATTGTTGTTAAAGGTAGATATATTAGCATGTTGAATGCATTCATTAAAGGCAATAATTCCTAAAAGACTCGTGCGATCTAAATGTATTTGTTTTTTTATTTGGGCTAATTGGAATAATTCTTCATTGGTATAGGGTACTTCTCCAAATGGGAAAACATTTTGATATATAGTATCTATATACTGAGTTTGTCTTAATCCTGAATTAGAATTGATTAATGAATTTTCAGTAATTGCTTTATTATTTCCAATACTTGAAATTATACCATAACCGGTTATGGCAACACGAGGTATCATTTATTTATGCTTAATCAAATCAATATAATCTGCGATTGCATTTACAGAAATTAAAACTTTTCTAGCTTCTCTGGGATCTTCAAATTTGATTTCATATTTGCGTTCCAACATGACAACCAATTCTAATGAATCAATACTGTCTAATCCTAAGCCTTCTCCAAATAGAGCTTCATCATTTTTAATATCTTCAGGTGCAATATCTGGTAAATTTAATGCAGTAATAATATCTTGCTTTAATTGTGTTTTGAAAGTTTCGGTAGCCATTGAATTATTTTAAGAATTATGAAATATATTTTGATCTGAAAAAAAATGTAATTATTAAGCAAATTATTGAAAATCCCATTAATAAAATGACTTCTAACATAACATCACTCCAAGAGCCGTGGCGCAAAAATATATCATTAATGCCATTTAGTGACCATTGTAAGGGTGATAAATAGGACAACTTTTGTAAAAAGGGTGGCATCACTTCCACTGGTATCCAAATGCCCCCAATCGCGGACATTAATACGATGATAATTGCTCCAAAAGATAAAGCCTGGTTCTGGGTATGGAACAAATTGCCTATTAAAACAGCAAAAGAAGAGGCAGCAAAAGAAATTGCTACCAATAGCATCATGGTTGGGGCAAAAAAACCAAGTTGGAGTGAAGGTAAACCAAAATAGGGCATTAAGTATATGCCTACCCATAACATACTCGTAAATTGTAGGACATTCACTACCATGAATGCTGTGATTTTGCCAATCAACAAATGAGTATAATTGCCTGGAATAAGATGCATCCTTAATTTTATACCATTCTCACGTTCTTCAATCATGGACCCTGCAATTGGTATGAGGATAAAAAATATCGCAAAAATGCTCCATGCTGGAACATTATGTTGAACTGAATTGGAAATGGTCAAATTTTTACTAGAATTATCTTTTTCAAAAGTTGTAATACGAATGGCTTGCATAGCTTTCACATCTACGATATTAGAAGTAGTGTCTTCAGATTGAGTTAGATAATTTATCATCATCTGCATTTGACTTTGATTAATTATTTTTTCCAATGCATAGGTTAATGCTGATCTAAAGGACTGTTTTGTTGCCGGATCAAATAACAATTCAACATTTGCGCTATCGGGTATATTGGATAAATCTTCAGCTTCTATACTTACGCCAAGGCCTTCCATGATTTTTGTAGCAGATTTTGAAGCCATTTTTTTAATACTAAGACTTGCTTGTGTAGGAATGATTATTCCAATTTTATAAGATCCTGAATTGATTTGTTTTGATAGTTGTTCCTCAGTTAATGATTTTTGATGAAGTGAATCTACGATGATAAATTGTTTATTTGCAATTAATCCTTTTTTTATTTGATCACCAAGTAAGTCTTTGTCATGATCTAAAAATAAAACCTCAAATTTTAAATCCTGATAGTCCTTGAAGGGAGCATCTTGTAAAAGAGCCATTACCACAACCAATATTAACGGCATTAGAAATAAAAATAATAATCCAACCCGATCTCTAGAAAGTAAGATCCATTCTTTAATCATTGTAACAAAAATCCTCCTAATCAATATTTTATATTTTTGTCTGTACTTCAATCCCGTACTTGATGGCCGGTATAATGAATAAATAAATCATCTAATCTTGACGAATTACCAAGATCTGAAATCAACTGTTCAGGTTGACCCTGAATCACCATTCGGCCATGATCAATGATGCCAATATAGGAGCATAATTGTTGAGCTTCGTCGAGTAAATGTGAAGTGTATAATACCGTATTGCCTTGACGGGCATATGATTTTAAATAGTCAATAATCATGGATCTTGATTGGACATCTACACCAGAGGTTGGTTCGTCGAGAATTAATATTTTTGGATTATGTATTAGGGCAGCAATCAAATTAAGTCTTCTTTTCATTCCACCTGAAAAAGTATTAGTCAATTTTGCAGCATGTTGATGAAGTTCAAAACACTTAAGCAAATCATTAATTCTTTCGATAGCTTGATTTTTTTTAATATTATATAATGCTGCAAAATAATATAAATTTTCGAAGGCGGTCAATTTCGGGAATAAGGCATTTTGTTGTGGAACAAATCCTGTTTGCAATTTTATCTGATCCAATTGAGATAAGTTGTAGCCATTGATTATAATATCACCTGAATCCATATGGATCAATCCACATAACATGTTAATGGTTGTAGTTTTACCTGCTCCATTCGGTCCTAGGAGTCCAAAAATTTCCCCTTGTTGTATATCAAAAGAGATATGATCAACGGCATTTAGGGTTTGACCATTAAATCGTTTGCAAAGTTGATTGACATGAATTGCAGGAGTCACTTTAATTTAAATTTGAAAAGTTCATTGAATAATGTTAACTCCTGCTTTGAAATATCTTTTAGAAGAGCAGCTAATTCATTAAAAGTAGCAAGTTCTGTACTTCTTTGTTTACATATCTTGCCACTCTCATACGCAAAATTTCTCCATAAATCGCCAATTGCAGTTAATCGCTTTGAAGTGTCTGATAATTCAGTTCGATTCAAAATTTTAGATGCTTCTTGCAAAAAGGCAGCATACATAAATCGAAAACCTGCACCACCTGTTCCAATTTCTTCTTGCATTCTAATGATGTTGCCTAAATATTGGATTGTTTTTCTTTGATCATATTTATTTGGATATTGTATGAGTTTATTGGCCAAATATGAAATTCCTTTTGCTCCAAATATTGGGATGACAATTTTCGTCATCCATGAAGATGTTTGTTTAATACCTTTAAATATAGCAGATTCAATATTAATTTGAGAAGGTATTTTATTGATATAATAAATCTTACCATTAGGTTCTGGAACACCTTTTGCAAATCTTGCTAAAGTGAGGTCTTCTTTAGAAATTGTAGTGGTATAATCCATTACCGGATCACTAACCAAATACGAATTGCCTACTTTTCCAAAAACCACAATATTGTGCGCATTAAATCTAAACCTAAATGCTTGAGGTAAGTATGGTAAATAAAATACACTTGTAAGCATCCCAACTGGAATTTGTTGTTCTAATAGTTGATCAAGTGTGTCAAATGCATCTTTTTCAGTCCTAAAGCTTTTCATAGTATAACTAATATCAAGCCGACTCATGCATTTTTTAAAAATTTGTCCAGGCCAGACCCGATAGGTTGTAGCGGGAATACCGTTGACTTTTATGAATGGGATGTGGGCAAAAAACAAACCTGAACCAATGCCAAAGGTAAGAGGTTCTGAAACGTTTAAGCCATAATGATATAATAGATTGGATGTTACTCCACTTTCGCAATGTGCTGATTGATGATGGTGGAAGGGAATATTTATTTCATTCATTATGATAAACTTGCTTATTTAAAATTTTTAAGTTCATCAATCGTAATATTAAAAACTTTAGCATATTTGGCTAACATGGCTTGATCTAATGATTTAAAATGATCGGGTTTCAAATGTCTTTTTACTTGCCACTGCCATTTATTCAATGCAGATGCGAGGATATTAATATCCATCATGTTTTTGTTCATAAAATAAGCAATAGGACTTAATGCTCCGGTTTTAATTTTATTGTGAATATCTTCAAGTTCGCTGTTTATTTCTTGCCAAGCTTGTTTTAATGCAATGTTTTCCGGTTCCCAACCTTTACTTGTAACCTGAATATAATTTCCTTGATCATCGAGTGCATAATTTACCTTGCCGAATTTACCTTCAAGTAAATTTTCATCATCTTGTGGAACGTCATTTTTTTTCATTCAATTAAACAACTGTTAATGAAGCAAAAGCATATGAAAATCTTGCACTTTCAGGTACCATGATTAATATTTTTTCACCAATTTTAAGCTTATTGGTATTAAGTAATTCTTCAATCATTAAATACATTGAAGCGGAACCCACATTTCCAACTTGACTTAAATTTGTAAACCATTTTGAATTTGGAATATCAATTTGGTGTTCGGCTAGATTTTGTTTTATTTTATCTCTAAAAAATTCAGAGGAAAGATGTGGCAAGAAATAATGATAATCCTGGATATTGATTTGTCTTCTTTTTATTATTTCTTCTAAAAACTGTCCACCATATTTGACAATGTTCATGCCTAATAATCTAACATCTTGTTTAAGTGAAAAGACATGATCTTCATGCCAATTATTTGGATTTAAATCACTAAATCCAGTAAGTGAACCATCTGCATTTTTTGTTGCTCCGGCAAACATACATGTTTCCATTTCGTTAGCATATGATCGTATATCGATCCAATCAATTTTTAAATTAATTTTATTGGGTTCAGGTTTATTTTTTAGTAGAAAAGCTGAAGCTCCATCACTCAACATCCATCGCAGAAACTCTTTTTCAAAGGCCAGAATTGGATTGTTGTGTAATTCGTGATGTTTGTCATGTTCTGCTTGAAATTTTGAAAACAACATCCAGGTCGATAATTTTTCTGATCCGCAAGAAACTGCACAATTTATTTGCCCTGAAAGGATAGATAAATAAGCATATTTAAGAGCTTGAATCCCTGCACAACAAGCGCCGGTTACGGAATGGATTTCCATTGAGTTATGATTCAATTCACCATGGACCATGGCTGCATGGGAGGGGAGTAATTGATCAGGACTTGTGGTGCCAGCGGCTAATAATTCTACTTCGGCCCAGTCGTTGGTTTCTGTAAACAGATTTTTTATAGCTGCCGAGGAGAGTTGGGCATTGGTGTGAGTGCTTATTCCGTCTTTAGTTATTGCATAATATCTATTTATAATGCCATTGCTTCTTAATACAATAGGTCGAGCTTTAGAGGGTTTTCCTTCGATCATGCCAAGGTAAAGTTCCATTTGGTCATTACTTATCGGCAAATTTGGTAAAAATTTGGATGCTCTTGTTATATAGACGTTTTGGTTCACCAATTCTAAATTTTTTAAATATTTAAATTTTGCTAATCACATATTTTGTAATAATTTACAAAAATATAATTATTTAGCAGATACATGTTGAAAATATTTTATTTCAGTATTTAAACTTTTTTTATTGATTATAGAGACTATCTTAGCGATTAATGAACTGATAGGTGATAAGATAAACAGAATGATAATCAATAAGTACTTATAAAGTATAACTCTGGGTTTTCGTTGAATATCACCCATGTTTCCTTTTTGTTTGATAAAACGAGCAAAAAAATTGAAAGATTTATTACCCCTTTTTTCCAATAAAATGAGTGACGGTTTAATGTTTACACCATCATTTGCTATAATATCATTTTGTAAATGAGTGTAATTTGATGTTGTAACTGCACGATGGATGATGGATTGAAATCTTTTTAAGTTATTGAATTCATATTCTCTTATACCAGCTACAGGTAGCAGTCCAGAGGCTTCTTTTTGTCCCTTAAACATCCAACGCATAATGGTTAATACGGAAATTAAATTCGGAGATTTATCTTCCAATACTATGTTTCCTATTAATTGAGCATTGGAAGTAATTAGTAATTGTTTCATTTTTTCTTGTGCGTTGATCCACATATTGCGACATCCAATTAATGTTATCACTTTTTTGTTAATTAAAAACTTTTTTACTTCAGGGAGTTGAAGAAAAGAAGATACGGGTAGTGATGGTGATAAAAACCAAGGTTGATAAGCTATTATCACTATATCATAATGTTTATCCAATAGTGACGGCAAATTCAAAGTACAGGGCTCCATTAATACCGTTTCCGGCATACAATCAAAAAAAGCATAGCTATTCCATGGGAAGGGAAAGGGTTTCAGAGGTCTGATTTCTTCATATTCAATTTCAAATAAGTGATCTGAATCTTTAAATAATTCGGTAGCAATTCGTTTTGTTTGACCTGTTTGACTGTAATATATAATTAGGATTTTAGGTTTCATTTGGATTGACTATAATATTTGATTCGATCAACTAATAAACATCATTTGGTTGAGGAAACAAGTTCATATTCTATTTCATTTTCCTCCAAAAGTAGTTTCATTTTGCTAGAGGCTACCATTATGATTTTAAAATTTTTTGGAGTAAATTCTTCTCCATCATATAGTTGCCAACCTTCGGCCACTTCATCAAATAAAATCAAGACATCAGAGATTAAATCCGGATCATTTTCTTCATGTTCGATTAAGAGTTGATCAGGATGTTCGATAACTAGAATAACATTATCTTCAACGATCCATTCCAAATCTAATAAACAATCGTAGAGTGCGTCCATATTATCTCCAAAATATTCTGGTAATTCGAATATTTGTTTGAGTTGTTGATGGAGTGCTAAACTAGTGGGGCAGTCGGCACCATCCAAATGTGCATAGAAAGCATTTTTAGGTCTGATTTTCGGGATGTCATCTATGGAAGGAACGAGTATAAATCGTGGGTTCATATTTTGATTTTAATAAATGTTTTGTAATGGTCTTTAGTATAATAGGCGTTTAAGTTAGAGTCTGTAATGATTCTTTCAGCACCTCTGTTTTTATGAGAAGACTTAGGATGGATATCCCATTCTTTATAACTCAATATTTGTCCAGTAAAATCTTTAAGAGGCAATTTCTTTTCCCGATTATAAAATTTTCTTCCCCCAACATACCCATCAGGTGGTTTTTGGTATTTTAAAATATATTCTAAAGTGCTATATACTTCATCTGGAATGTTATTTGGGTTTTCTTCTGGTTGAATCTTTGAACTTAATGTATCCCTATGTGGTAAAGTCGTTATAATATTTTCTGATTTAATACCCTCTTTTCTTTCAAGAGAGGTTTTAAAAAAATATAACGTACTAGCCAAAAAGAATATTGAAACTATCCATTTTGAAAAATATAAATTTCGATTCATTGAAACTACAAATCAATTAAACAGTAATACCAAATTTACGACGAAACCAATTTCTTGTTTTATATCCTAAAATATACATTGTTGGAACAATTAATAATGTTAGGAATGTAGAAACGATTAGACCATAAATTATAGTCCAGGCTAATGGTCCCCAAAATGCAACATTGTCACCTCCTAAATAAAATTTCGGATCAAATTCTGAGAGTAAAGTGCCAAAATCCATGTTTACACCTATAGCCAGAGGAATCAAGCCCAGAATGGCAGAGATAGCGGTTAGAATCACGGGTGTCATACGAGTTGTACCGCCTTCTATTACAGCTTCTTCCACCGATAGACCGCGCTCTCTGAGCTCATCAATGAATTCAAGTAAAAGAATACCATTTCTTACAACAATACCTGCTAAAGCAAAAACACCAACACCCGTCATAACAACACTTAATGTCATTTTGAATAACCCAAAACCCATTGCTATGCCTATTAAAGAGAATAGAACCGTACTAAAAATTATGAATGGTTTTACAAAAGAGTTAAATTGAGTAACAAGTATTAGGAACATTAATGCTAACGCTGCTCCAAATGCCGTGCTTAAGAAATCCATGGTTTCCTTTTGTTGCTCCAATTCGCCTGTAAAAGAAACTTCATATCCTTCTGGAATATCCATCTGCTTAACCACTTCTTGAACAGAAGCAACTACACCATTGGGATTACTGCCTGGCACGACATCAGAAGATAATGTGATTAATCTTTTTTGATTTTTTCGATTGATGCTGCTTATTGAATTTCCATAACGAATGCTGGCTAAAGTTGAAATTGGTACTTGTTTAAACTGTCCAGATGCCATATCCATAAAGGAAATATTCATTTGAAGTAGTTTTTCGATTTGGTTTCGATCTACTTCTTTGAGTCTTAATTGAATTGGAGCATCATCGTTTTTATCTCTAAATTTTGAAACCTCTTTGCCGAATAGTGCTGTTCTTATTTCGGTTGCAATTTGGGCCAAACTAATGCCTTCGCGTTGAGCTTTCTCTTCATCTAAGTCAACAATTATTTCAGGTTTGCTAATTTGGAAGTCTGAACTTAAGCCATCTAAGCCAAAAATATTCTCTTCTTCTATTTTAGATTTTATTTGTTTGGATAATTTATCAAGTACATCAAAATCATCTCCAGAGATTTCCATATTAACTGGTTTTCCTACTGGTGGTCCACCATTTTCCTTTTCTATTTTTAATTCAGCGCCTGCGATTCCATCTTCAAATTCTGTTTTAATATCTTTTAAAACTTGTGCTGTTGACTTACCATTACGTTCAGCAAATCTTTTGAATGCTACAGTAACTTTACTCTTATGAGGAGTTGGAACACGATCTGGATTTTGAGGATCTCCCGCACCTAATCCCACATTTGTAATAACGGATGTTACAATTGGATTGTCTTTACCAATGACTTTGTATACACGATCTTCAATAACGCGTGTAATTGAATCGGTCATTGTTGCATCAGTACCCATTGGCATTTTACAATAGACAAAAGCAAAATTTGGTTCGCCATCTGGAAACGTTTCTATAGATGGATTAGTTGCTATATAAATTACCCAAGTGACAATTAATAACAAAAACACAGAAATAACAATAAAAATAGGTCTGTATCCTTTAATAAAGAAACGTAAGATTTTTTTATAAGCATTAATAACTCTCGGCCAAATTTTGGTTTGAAATAGGTGAATTAATTTTTCGAAAAGAAAATGATATAGTAGGATTAACACAATAGCTAAGATAGCAAAATTTCCTAGGCCGTTTCCAATTTTAAAGTACCCTAGAATTGCAAGACATATAAAAAATATAAAAATTTTAGTATAATCCTGAAGTTGTGATTTTTTGGTTTCATCATCCCGCTTCATAAAACTGACTGCAAAAACTGGATTCATAACAAAAGCAACAAACATTGAAGCACCCAAGGTAATAATAAGAGTAACAGGAAGATTGCTCATGAATTTACCTATAATTCCGGGCCAAAACAAAAGAGGTACAAATGGCATTAAAGATGTTAAAGTACCAGTTAAAACGGGAATAAATACTTCTCCAGCTGCATATTTAGCAGCTTGTTGAATGGTGAATTGTTTATATTTGTTGTAAATACGATGGGTATTCTCAATAACTACAATAGCGTCATCTACGATAATCCCAAGTGCTAATAACAAGGAAAACAATACGATAACGTTCATAGACATACCCAGAATAGGCATTATTAAAAAAGCGACTAAACAAGATAGTGGGACTGCTAATCCAACAAAAAAAGCATTTGTAAAACCCATGAAAAACATGAGAACAAATACAACAAAAATAAAACCTAGAATTACAGTATTTATTAAGTCGTGTAATTGGACCCTAGTGTTATCTGAGGTGTCGCCAGTTACTTTTATAGTTAATCCATCGGGAAATTTATTTTGTTTGAAATCTTCAATGATTTCATAAATTTTGTCAGTGGCATGGATTAGATTTTCACCACTTCGTTTCACAACATTTAATGTGACAACCGCTTTATTATCTAGTCGTGCAAAATCTTGTTTTTCTTTAAAGTCATCTTTGACTTCAGCAATATCTTTAATGTAAATCTGATTACCTAAGAATGATCTAACTATAATGTTTTCAATGTCTTTTGGATTCTGGAATTCACCCGTTATTCTAATATTTCTACGCAGATTTTGGATGTTTAATTCTCCACCTGAAATATTTAAATTTTGCCTTTGAATGGCACCTTCGATATCATTAAATGTAATTCCAATTGCATTCATTCGATATAAATCAACATTGACTTGAATTTCTCGATCAACACCTCCGACAATATCTACTCTGGTTATTTCTTTATTGGATTCAATTTTATCCTTGAGTTGTTCTGCAAAATTCTTTATGCGGTCTAGTGGAAAATCGCCTGCAATATTGATGTTCATTATGGGGAGCTCACTAAAATCAAATTCTTGAACTTGAGGATCTTGTTTTAAATCTGTAGGTAAATCTTTTTTTGCTTTATCAACGGCATCTGAAACTCTCTGTTTGCATAATTTAGGATCAATATCTGTATTGAATTCTGCAATAACCATTGAAAAATCGGAGATAGAATTACTGGTAACTTTTTTAACACCATTGATTGATTTTATTTGTTTTTCAATGGGTTTAGAAATTAAGTTTTCTATATCCTGTGGGGTTGCGCCTGGATAAATCGTTGCAACGGATACTGTAGGAATTACAATATCTGGAAATAATTCTTTGGGAGTCTTATTATATGCAACTAAACCAGCAATACAGATAATCGCGGTGAAAATATAAATTGCTGTTGAATTTTTGATACACCATGAAGTGAATCTTAATTCCTTAATATTTTTGAGATCCATAACTTTTTTTTGTAATCAATTGAGGAAAATAAACTTAATTCTGTATGGTCTGTCCATCTACAATTTCAGTATATCCTAAAGTAATATAATTGTCACCTGATTTTAATCCTTCTAATATCACCGTTTGGCCATTGTATTGTTGACCTGTTTTGATGATTTGTTTTCTGGCATACATAATACCATTTTTGTTTTCAACAACCAATATGTAATCTTCGCCATTAATACTTTTTTGAATAACATTTGACGGTACTACAATTACAGATTTTTGAATGCCATCATTAATTTTAAGTTTGACTATTTGATTGGTAATAAATTTTTCCTTTGCAGGAGGAAGTTTCGCTTCGACATTTATTGTGCGACTACTTGCATTAACGGTTTGACCTACATAACTTAATGCACTGGAGAGTTCTTTGTCTAAGTCAGGAAAGTACAATGAAACTTTATCTCCTTTTTTTACTTTACTCGCAAACTGATCACTTAGTCTAGCTTTAATCATTAAATTGGAATTATTAACCACACGGATCCCTGCAAAACCTGGAGATGCGATTTCACCAATTTTTACTTTGATTTCATCAACAATACCATTGACTGGTGACTTAATGTTAGTCATGGACAATTGACTTTGAAGTGTTTTTAATTTTTGTTCTAGTTGTTCTTTTTGATTTTTAGCTTGTAAAAATTGTGATTCACTTCCTATGTTTTGTTCCCATAGTGATTTTTGTTTATCAAACATGGTATTGGCCATGGCTATTGCTGTTTTTATTTCTTCAATACCTTGTTTCATAGTAGCACCATCCATTTGAGCTAATATTTGACCTGCAAGAACACGGTCACCTTCTTTCACATAAATTTTTGTTATCAGACCGGGCATTTGAGGTGCTGCTAAGACATTCTGAGCGGCATCAACAATGCCTTGAGTTTCAATGAAGTGTTTGAAATCTTGTTTTCTAGCTGAATCTATAGTTACTTTCTTTGCCTTGGAGGTTTTGACAAAACTAGTATCTGTTTTAGAAATTTCAATTTCTAATTGTTTAACTTGGGTATTGAGCTCTTGAATTTGAGCTTTAAGTTGTTGTAATTTTTCTTTTGGATCAACGGTGGTTTCTGGCTTTTTGCATGCTCCAACGATGGTTAATAAGATAAACAGGGTAATCGAAATAACATTTTTCATCAAGATGATTTTTTTGCTTTATAAAACCTTCAATTAACGCCTTAAAATTCAAATAGTTTTAGTTGTAAAACAAAATATCATTCTGAAATGAGTCAAAATACACCTAAAATTCCAAATTTTATATTTTAATATAATTGATTTCTTATCCAATTGGATGATTGGAATTATTAGGAAAAGAAACCTTTTGAAAGCAATTTAATATAAGCTATTGATAATGAGCTATTTGATTTATTTTAATATTTGTTAATTTTGTAATATAACATGCAGTGGATTCATTGAGTGGATTTATGTCCTTAGCGTAATATTTGAGTCGGGGATAGGGTAAAAATGTCTAAAATTTTAAGAAATGTATGAAAATTTGAATGTTTTTTTGATCATTTGAAATTGGGTTAAAATTTCTTACATAAATTTTTTTTATTAATACTGATAAAAGCTAAATTGTATTTTACTTAAATTCATGTGATAATGTATGATGAAAATATATAATCTGTTCATATTGTAATTTTCAATCATTTTTACCATTTTTTGATTTTTTTTTGGAACATAAGTTGCCTTTATATGCCAAGATGCATTGTGGTATTCATCAGAATATTTTAAGTAATTCTAGTGTATATCATAGTCATTAATACTCCCCAAAGTATTCATACCCCCCCTGATTCTTTGTTGCCAGCAAAGGGTGTAGATGATTTTGGCATAAACGAATTTTTTAAACTAAGCGTTTTATGAAGAAACTAAGTTTTACACAATTAACCAAACACAAAGCTATTCGAGGAGCTCTATCCTTGATTGTTTTTTCCTTTGCACTTGTGCTCGGAAAACTCCAGGCACAATGTCCTGCGAATTTCTCTACACCTATCCCTACAATTGCTTGTCAGGGTCAGGTGAGTACCTATTTTATTACGAATTATGATAACACCGCTATTACGGGTTATAATTATTCGATTGTTCCATTAACAGGAACAGCTAATTACAATTTAGTAGGTGCAAACTTAACTATTACTTATTCTACACCGGGAGATGTAAGTTTTAATTTGGTATTGATTCCAGTATCTGCTGCAATCCCGTGTGCCACACAAACTTTTAATGTGCGCGTAGGGGCCCTTTTTGCACCACAAGCTAATTGTAATGATACCATCAATGTATCATTAGACGAACTATGTGTGGCAAGAGTTACGCCAGATATGGTTCTAGAGGGAAATACCTATAATTATTTGGATTATGATGTAGTCATCAGAGACCAAATAACTAAGGTTACCATTCCAGGTAGTCCTTTAGTGTCAAGAGCTTATCTTGGTAAGTTTCTTGAAGTTTCTGCAATTCACAGATGTTCAGGAAATTCTTGTTGGGGTGTACTTCGTATAGAGGACAAATTGAAACCTATATTGAATTGTAAGACTTATATTGTAGATTGTGGAACGCCTACAACCCCAGAAGTACTTGGATTTCCTAAACCAGTTGGAGCTCCAAATCCAACTCCAGTTGTTGGTCAACCAAGGACTTATACTAGTAATTCATCTTTTTATGATAATTGTGGACCAACCACATTTAAATACAATGATAGAAAAATTCAAGTTGTTTGTCCTCCTGCAGTAACGTATATTGATACGATTTTCCGGGATTGGACAGCTAATGATTCATATGGTAATCAGATCACATGTTCTGATACTATATTGGTTCGAGCTGGTACAACTCTAGGTTTAATCTGTCCACCTAATTGGGATGATATATCTCATTTTGCAATACCATGTGATACCACTATTGAGAGAGATGCGAATGGTTACCCACATCCAAACGTAACGGGTTATCCTACTGGAATAGGTTGTAGGAATATTAATTATACTTATACAGATCTTAGATTGAATGTATGTCAAGGTAGTTATAAAATTCTTAGAGAATGGTTAATTGCTGACTGGTGTACAGGAACGACTGCGACATGTACCCAAATATTAAAAATTTTGGATAAGAGAGGTCCATTGTTAGTATGTGCCTCCAGACAAACAGTTTCTACTGCTATAAATTCATGTGAAGGATGGGCTGATATCAAAGTGCCTACTATATTGGCAGGAGAATGTTCTAGTGTGACATGGGATGTCTTAGTAAAGAGAGGAGTAGAAGATACTACAGTAAGACCCACTTCTATTGCTGCTGTTCGCGATGGAATAACATTAAATGCGGATGGATCGTATCATGTTGCAAATTTACCGGTTGGTCTTTCTTGGGTTTTGTTTATTGGAACAGATGCTTGTGGAAATTCAACAGAATGTTCAACAGAGATATTTGTTGCTGAAAAAACCAAACCTACTCCAGTATGTCATTTTGAAACTGTAGTAACGCTTTCTGATGAAGGAATAGCTAAAGTATTTGCTTCATCCTTTGATGATGGATCACATGATAATTGTGCATTAGATTCATTCAAAGTTAGACGTATGAATCCAACTTCAAACTGTTTTGGTCCTGAAGGAAATTCAGTGTTTGGAAATTTTGTGAAATTCTGTTGTACAGATATTCCGAACAACCCAATAGTTGTAATTCTACAAGTTAGAGATAAAGCTGGAAATACAAATGAATGTATGGTACAAGTTACGGTACAAGATAAAAAGCCACCAGTAATTACTTGTCTTCCAAATATAACAGTAAGTTGTGGATTTGATTATTCAAACTTAAATGTATTTGGAACATACAGACGTAATCAATCTGATCGGAAACAAATTTTATTGAACGATATCAGGAATACTTTAAACGTGCCTCAACCTTATTTATGGGGATTGGATGGTTTAGTTATAGAAGATTGTACCCTAACTGTTGATTCATCAATATCTAATACTGTAAATGCATGTGGAGTAGGAAATATATCCAGAGTATATACCTTTAGAGATGAATTTAATCCTACCCAAACATGTGTCCAAAATATTTCTGTAATAAACTTTACTCCTTACAAAGGGTTGTCAATAGTCTGGCCTGGTGATGTCATTATTGAAGGTTGTTTAACATCTTCTGATACGGCTCGAACTGGTGCACCTAGATGGCCATCTAATGTTCCTTGTTCAAACATCCTTTCAACTTTTGAAGATCAAACCTTTAATATAGTAGAAGGAGTTTGTTATAAAATATTGCGTAAATGGACCGTAGTTGACTGGTGTAACTTTAACATTAATACAGGTGCTGGACGTTGGACATATACTCAGATTATTAAAGTTAAAAATTCTGTTGCACCAACGATCACAAGTTCATGTAGTAATCAGGTATTCGATAGCCAATCACCTGAATGTAATGGATTTGCTGCTTTAGTTGCAACTGCTACAGATGATTGTACCCATCCAGAAGATTTGGTTTGGTCTTATAAAATTGATTTATTTAATAATAATTCGATAGATATTAACGGCTTCACAAATAATGCTACTGGAACTTATCCTGGTGGAACACATAAAATTACCTGGACTGTAGCAGATCAATGTGGAAATGAAACATCTTGTACATATACCTTCAAGATCAGAGATGCAAAACAGCCAACGCCATATTGTAGAACTGGTATTATTACAGTAATAATGCCATCAAGTGGATCGGTGACTGTTTGGGCAAGTGATTTAAACCTTGACAGTAAGGATAATTGTACACCAAGTAATCAATTGAGATATTCATTCTCTTCAAATGTTTTTAACACATCACAAACTTATGTATGCTCCCAGATTACTGATGGTATTTCTAAAACGTTCGATGTTAGAATATACGTTACTGACTTAGAAGGAAATCAAGATTACTGTGATACAAAAATAACAATACAAGATGGATTGGGAAATGCATGTCCTGATAATATTACTGGAGGTGGAACTTCTAGTTTAGTTGCAGGTACATTATCAACATCAAACAATGCTAATCTTGAACAAGCTATGGTTTCAATTAATGGAAATATGCCATCAATGCCGAAATATCACATGACTCAAAAAGATGGTAAATATGCATTTCCTGCTATTCCTTTAAGTGAAAACTATACGATAAACGCTGAGAAGAATGATGATCCTTTAAATGGTGTTTCTACGCAAGACATAGTATTAATACAAAAGCATATTTTAGGAATATCTACCTTGAATTCAGCTTACAAAATTATAGCTGCAGATGTAAACGACTCTAAAACAATAACAGCTAAGGATATTTCGGATTTAAGAAAGCTGATCTTAGGAGTAACCAATGAATTGCCATTAAAAAAATCATGGAGATTTATTAATGCTTCTCAACAATTTCAAGATCAAAAATCTCCTTGGCCTTTACAAGAGGTTGTGCAAATAGATAAATTGAGTTCTGATATGTTAGAGAACAATTTTATAGCTGTGAAAGTGGGTGATGTAAATGGTAATGCTAAAGCTAATCAATTAACAGTTAGTACTTCAAGAACTAATGCAGATATGTTTATTGACCTAAAAGATCTGTCTTTTGTTGAAGGACAATTAATAGAAGTTCCATTCAGTGATTTAGAAGCAAATACTATTTCTGGTTTGCAAATGGAAATTGTTTTTGACCCAGAGGTATTGCATTTTGTTGAAATAAAATCAGGACAACTTAATATCCATGAACAGAATGTTAATTATACTTATGTTTCTCAAGGTAAAATTAGATTGAGTTGGGATTATGCCACAGGAGTGTTGTGTAATAAACCATTATTTAGTCTTGTATTCAATGGACTTAAGAAAGGAATAGTAAGTGAGCATTTAGCTTTAGGAACAGATAGTTACAAATCTGAAGCATATGATATAGAAGGAAATGAGATGAATATTAGGGCATCTTATGGTGGGAATGCAACGAATTCAAATAATGGATTCTATTTATATCAAAATGAGCCAAATCCTTTTAGTTCCGTTACAAAAATTTCATTCCAATTACCTGAAGACGCTGTAGCTAATCTTAGAGTTTACGATGTGAATGGAAAGATCTTGAAGGAATTATCGAAACAATACAAAGCTGGTTTGAATAATATTGAAATCAGTAAGAAAGAATTACAAGCTAGTGGCATACTTTATTATCGCTTAGAAACCAATAATCATAGGGCCATTCGCAAAATGATATTAATTGAGTAGAGATTGGGATCTAATACTGAGTTGAAATATTTCGACTCAGTATTGGATCCATTTGATATCCCCTTATATAAATCTACCCCCCGTAGTTAAAATTATCCATTGTGATTACTCAAAAGAACCGTTTGAGGATCTCAGAAATTGTCAATTTAAAAACTCAAGAAATGAACATAATTATTACAAATATTAAATTATTCAAGATGAGCAATTTATTACAAAAAAAGCAACTTACTCGATCTCAAAATAGCATAAATGTGCTATCAAGTATCAAGTTACTTGCTTTAGTTTTACTTTTTCTACCACTTCATGGAAGTTTAAATGCACAGTGTTTTACTGTGACTAAATCTTTACTTGGTGTGGCGCCTGCAACCAGTAATATTCCTGGTAATATTGATGTCACTTACCGTATCATGGTTGTGAACAGCAATTGTGCTATTGCAACAGGTGTAAATGTATCAGAAGATTTAGCCTCAGTTGCTAATCTAGGTACAGCATTTGTTTCTGTTGTTGGATTTCCAGTGATTGCATATGTTTCGCCGACTGCAAATGGTGGAATTGTCAACACAGGATACACAGGTACGGCCGTTGATCCTAATTTACTAACGGCAATTGGGGGTGCAGTACTTTTTCAAAACGATACTGTGATTTACCATTTAACAGTGCAGGTTAATCCTAGAGCTGCTGGAGCACCAGGTGTGCTAAACAACACAGCAATTGTAACTAATATACTACCTGTGGCTACACCTCCTTCTAATTCAAATGCTGTTGCATTACCTGATTGTTGGAGTAATTGTCAGTTGGCTTGTAACAACCAAGTTCAAGTATCAGTTAACAGTTTTTGTGAAGCTGAAATTCTTTCTGCAATGATATTGGAAGGAGAGTCTTCTGTTTGTGCTAATCTTGGATTCTTTCAAGTTACGTTGTATTATAACAATGTATTAGTTACTATGCCTTTGAACAAAAGTTTTATAGGTAAAAAATTAAAAGTTAACGTTCGTAATATTGTTTGTAATAATTCATGTTGGGGTAATATCTTATTAGAAGATAAAACGCCACCAGTTTTAAATTGTAAGGTTAGGGATACTTTTAGTTGTGCTACCAATTTAAATCCTGTTTCATTTGGATTTCCTGTTAATCCAGCATTTATTAATCTTTCAGTTTATCCATATGTAGTTACAGGATTAGATGCTTGTGGTAGTGTAACATTAACCTTCAAGGATAGTATAGTTAAGTATGATTGTTCCAACAGCGTTTTAAGTGCTACCGTATACAGAAAATGGTGCGCTAAAGATCCTGGTGGATACGAAACGTGTTGTATTGATACCATAGATCTTCAAAGAGGAACTATTGCTGATATAGTTTTACCTAGACATTATGATGGACAGCCAGGAAATTTACCTGCACTTCAATGCAATGGCAGTTGGACTAAATTTCCAAATGGAAATCCGGATACAACAGCAACAGGTACTGGTAAGCCTAGTGGTATACTTTGTGGTAATATTCAATATGATTTTAGTGATGATACATTAAGAGTTTGTCCTGGTACATTTAAATTATTACGTAGATGGTTGATTATCGATTGGTGTGACCCAAATAATCGTCTGAATTTTATACAATTAATTAAAGTGGTTGATGATAGAGCTCCGGCTTTCATTCCGCCTGCTACAATTACAATTAGTACAGAAACGCACAGTTGTGCGGGATCATATATTGTCCCTGTTCCGGAAAACTTATTGCCAAATACTGTAAATAATGTTAATACACCCTATGTTTTGGAGAATTGCTCCGGATGGACATATACAGTAAGACATTTAGCTGCAACAGATCCAAATAATTGCAATCCTGCATTTGGTGCAGGGGATACCCACAATGTAACCAAATTAGCAGATGGTCGATATCGAGTTGATAATATGCCATTGGGTTGTAACTGGATTTATTACAGAGTTTGTGACGGTTGTGGAAATTGTACGGAAGGTTCATTTGACATTAAAGTAGAAGATAAAACACCTCCTAATGCTGTTTGTCAACAAAAGACTGTTGTAGCATTAACAACTAACGGTGGAAGTGGATCAGTTAGAGCTACTGTTCCTGCATCAACTTTTGATCAAGGAAGTTTTGATAATTGTGCTATGGGAAGATTTAGAGCAAGACGTATGAATCCAAGTTCTTGTGGTAGTACAAATTTTGCTGATAGTGTTTCTTTCTGTTGTGAAGATGTCTTGGCTAGTCCAATTCGAATCGTATTACAAGTTATTGATAAGGCAAATAATTCAAGCGAGTGTATGGTAGATGTAATTGTTCAAGATAAATTACCACCACATATTTCATGCCCAAGAGATACTGTTGTAAATTGTGAAACAGATATAAGTAATTTAAATGTTTTTGGAAATGCTACTGCAACAGACAACTGTTCAGTTGTGATCTCTACAAGAGTAGAAAATAATTTGACTGCATGTAATGTAGGAACAATCAAAAGATGGTTTATTGCTACAGATCCAGGAGGTCGAAAAGACTCATGTTTCCAAGTCATTACAGTTCGTGATATTAGACCATTTAAAGGTGCAGATATAACTTGGCCAGCAGATATCACCCTTGTAGGATGTAACAATTCTACTTCAACAAGTATAACTGGTAAGCCGGTTTTTGCAAACCAAGATCATTGTAATCAAATTATAGCTAATTCAACAGATTTGACTTTTAATTATGTTGAAGGAGTTTGTTTTAAAATATTAAGAAAGTGGACTGTTATAGATTGGTGCACATATGATGTGCGAAATCCAGTCGAAGGAGTTGGATTATGGTATCATACACAAGTGATTAAAATAAACAATACCCAAGCGCCAACTTTTACAAGTTCATGTGCAGATCGTGATTCATGTATAAGAGAAAATTGTAATGTACAAATTCGATTTACTGCATCAGCAACTGATGATTGTACTATGCAGGATGAATTGATATGGACGTATCAATTAGATCGAGATAATAATGGAACGATAGATCAAACCGGTTCTAGCAGATCATTTTTACCAAATACAAATTTAACAGCTGGAACTCATAGAATAACATTTACAGTAAGCGATCAATGTGGAAATAAATCTACCTGTACTTATTTGCAAACCGTTCATGATTGTAAATTACCTACGCCATATTGTTTAACAGGAATTGTAACGGTTATCATGCCAAATAATGGACAAGTAACTATTTGGGCTAAAGATTTTAACCTTGCAAGTACAGATAATTGCACTCCAAATGAATTATTGAGATATTCATTTACTTCAAATATAGCAGATAGCTTCAAGGTTATTCGTTGTGCTGATTTGGATAATGGCCGGGTTGATACATTTGATGTTGATATGTATGTATTTGATAAGGAAAATAATTTTGATTTGTGTCATACGAAACTAATTGTTCAAGATAATCAGAATGCTTGTCCGGACAATTTATCAAGTGGTATGGTGTCAGGTTTAATCTATGTCTCAAATAATAATATTGCAGATTTAGTACCTGTACAATGCCAAAACCTTGTGAACAGTGAAATGCGAGAAAGCGTGACTACCAATAATGGAACTTATGCTTTTGAAAATTTGACAATGCAAACTGATTATGTCATCAAACCTTTATTAAATACAGATCATTTAAAAGGTGTTTCAACAAAAGATATTGTAAAAATTCAAAAACATATCTTAGGAATTGAGTCTTTAACAGATCCATATAAATTAATAGCGGCTGATGTAAATATTTCAAAATCTATTACCGCTAAAGATATTTCTGATATTAGAAAATTAATTTTAGGCGTAACTCCAACTTTTCAAAATAGCCCATCATGGACATTTGTAGATGCTGGATTTAAATTTGATCCTTCTAACCCATTTGATTTTCCGAATTTTATTAAAATAAATCAAATGTCTAAACCAATGCTTGAAAATAATTTTGTAGCGGTAAAGATTGGTGATGTGACAGGAGAGGCTAATACAGGTTCATTGAATCATGCTGGTCAGCGTACAAACGAAATTTGTGGATTTGAAATGGAATTATCTCCAGTTCAATTAGATCAAGAAATAAGAATTCCATTTTATACTTCTACTTCTTGGAATGAAGTTGAAGGGATGCAACTTGAATTAGGTTTTGATGCGAATGTATTATCATTTGAAAGAATTGAATCTAGTCAAATTGTTATGGATCAATCGAATTACAAAGCTAATAATGGAAGTATCAGAATGTCATGGAGCACAAATGTAGAAACCAATATAGTACATACTGAGCCTTTATTCTATTTGGTGTTTACTGGTAAAATAAATGGTGAGTTAAATCCAAATGTAATTCAGTTACATGCACAAAACATGGCTCCTGAATTCTATACTAACAGTACCGATGCTAACATTACATTATTGCTTAGAAATAAAAAAGCAAGCAGTGCTACTTATGAATTATATCAAAATATTCCAAATCCTTTCAGTGGTAAAACAACGATTTATTATCGATTGCCAGCCGATGAATCAGTTAAATTAAGCATTTTTGATTTGTCTGGTAAGCTCATTGAATCGAATTATTTGACTGGAAAGAAAGGAGTTAATTCTGCAGAGGTTAATATTAATCCATCTCAATCGGGTGTATTGTATTATCAATTAGATACAAAGGAATTTATTGCTACACGTAAAATGGTAGTTATACGATAAACGGTTCTTGGATAATTGGGCATAACCGGAAACTCTTGAGTTTCCGGTTTAATCCCTTACTAAACCGATTTTAAACTAAATTAATTAGCATCAAGAAAATAGAATTAACATGAGACAATTAATACAAATTAAAAAATATCTTATGAATAAGATGATTTCAAAAACAAATTCAAACATAATATTAGTGTTGGTTTGTTTATTCATGGGCAATGTAATGTCCGCCCAAACTTTAGTTGCACGTTTTGGCACTGACACCAGTGTTTGTAGAAGTGCTACAAGTGTTATCTATGATGTCACAACACCAGGAGCTAATCCATGGACCTTTACTGTATTAGGAGGTGGAACTATTGCTTCTTCTACAACAACTTCTGTTACAGTTAATTGGGGTAGTTCCGCAGGAATATTTTTTATTCGTGCATTAGATATCCTAACGAACACTTCATTAATAAGACAAGTTGTTATCGAAGGTGACCTATCATTAGCTTGTGATGATTTGGTAAACGTATCACTGGATGGCAATTGTCAGGCGTTAATTACTCCATCTACTATGATAGAAGGTAATGAATATCCTGATGATTCTTATGATGTTATAGTATACAATGTAGATGGTTCCGTTGTGCCAAATGATATTGTTAATTATTCACATCTTGGAAAAAAATTACGTGTTTATGTAAAGCATTTATGTTCTGGTATTGCTTGTTGGGGATATATTAATATCGAAGATAAATATATTCCTTCATTATTATGTAGTACCATACCTGATACTGTAAGATGTGATGAAGATGCATCTCCATTGAATCCAAGAATTGGATTTCCTGTGCCTATTACTGCAACAGTTGTCGCTATCCCTGGGAAAGAAAATTGTTATTCTGTAACTGGCTTTGACTTATGTTGTGCAGTTGAATTATGTTATACTGATGTGTATACTAAATTTGGATGTAACCAGCCTGTTTATGCATCAACTGTAAGATATTGGACTGCTAAAGATTGTAAAGGGAATGCAACAAATTGCAATGAAACAATCATTGTACAACAAGGAAGTTTGGATAGCGTAAGATGCCCATTAAGTTATGATGGAATCCAAAATCCATATTTAAAATGTGATTCCATTGAACCTGCTTCAGGACCATATCCTGCTGGATGGAATGCTTTAGATAATGGTAATCCATCACCTTATGATTACTACAATTCAAATGGTGTTTTAATTTGGAAGGGTACTGGATTCCCAACAAATGTGAATTGCGATCATTTAGCTGTGACTTATAGAGATTTAAAAATTCCAGTTTGTGGAAGTTCATTTAAAATATTTAGAAATTGGAAAATTTTTGATTGGTGTTCTGGTAGATATATTGAATGCAACCAGTTAATAAAAGTAGAGGATACTAAAGCTCCTGTTATTTCATGTTCTGAAAACTATATTGTTTTCCCAATGGATTATTATTCATGTAGTGGTACCGCTGTTGTAAATGGTCCTACTAATATTTTTGATTGTTCTAGTACAACGCTTGCTGTATCCTATAAGAAGGCTGGACCTGATGGTACACCTGAAGATGGTGATTTTAGAACAGAAGGGGTGACTTATCTAGCAAATGGCAAAGTAAGAATTTCAGGATTGCCAGCGGATACATCTTGGGTAAGATATACAGTAACAGATGCTTGTGGTAATTCAACAAAATGTACAGTTGAAGTTATTATAGAAGATAATTTGGATCCAGTTGCTGTTTGTGATGAACACACAGTTGTAACTCTTGGTGATAGCGGAACTGCGAAAGTTTTTGCGAATTCATTTAATGAAGGAAGTTTTGATAATTGTGCTTTAGATTCTATAATAGTTAGAAGAGTGTCTGATAACTGTAATGTTTTGGGTAGTACAAGTTTTGGAAATTCAGTAACATTCTGTTGTGAAGATGTTAATCTAAGTCCTATCATGGTCGTTCTTAGAGTTATAGATAAATCAGGTAATTATAATGAGTGTATGGTGTCTGTTACTGTTCAAGATAAAATTGCACCAAAAATTACTTGTCCATCTAATAAAACAGTTGGTTGTACCACTGATATTTATGATTTGACAATTATGGGCAGAGCTACAGCTACAGATAACTGTTCTAATGTAACCATTAATTACAAAGATGATTCTACTGGATTTAGATGCAAAACAGGAATCATCACCAGACATTGGAGAGCGCAAGATGCAGGTGGACGATTTGATCTTTGTGACCAAATTATAACTATAATTGACCCAAATCCGTTGACATTAAATCAGATTACATTTCCAAATGAAATTACTATAAATGGATGTATTTTGGCTGATGCTAATCCGGATATTACGGGTAAACCAACCTGGCCAGCAAAACCATGTGCAAACATTATTGCAGGATACGATGATGAGAAATTCTTTAGTGTTGAAGGATTTTGTATAAAGATAATCCGTCACTGGAGAGTTATAGATTGGTGTCTTTATGATGTGAATTCAAATAATTCAAATGGTGTGTGGACCAAAGATCAATTAATAAAAGTTGAAAATAAGGTTAAACCGACATTAACAACTGCTACAACTACACGAAAAGATTTGTGTGCAGATGATAATACATGTAGTGCTTATGTAAGTCTATTTGGGGAGGCAACTGATGATTGTACTGATTCGACTTTATTAAAATGGACATTTGCGATTGATTTTGATAATAATAATTCAATTGATGTTAATGGTACTGGTAAAGTAGCATCAGGAACTTATAGAACGGGTACTCATAGAGTTCGTTGGTCCGTGACGGATGCTTGTGGTAACACAGCTACCGGAGACCAAATATTCCAAATCAGAGATTGTAAAGTACCTAGTCCGGTATGTAGAACTGGATTAATCACTGTTGTTATGGCAACGAATGGTATGGTTACAGTTAAAGCTAAGGATTTTGATGAAAATACAAATCCAAATAGTGCAAGTTCAGATAATTGTACTCCTAGATCAAAACTTAGATTCTCATTTACATCAAATGTAAATGATACAACAAGAACATTTAAGTGTTCAGATATACCTAATGGTGTTTCAAGGGATACCACGATAAGGATGTATGTAACAGATGAAGAAGGATTGCAAGATTTTTGTATAACTAAGCTAACACTTCAAGACAATTCAGGAAATATTTGTCCTAACAAATTAAGTGGAGGAATGGTATCTGGATTGGTTTATGCACCTACTAATGCGCCTTTGAAAAATGCTACAATTGATTTAATAAAGACTACAAGTAAACTAGGGGATTTGAATACACCGGACGAAGGAAATTATTCATTTATTGATCTTGCAGAAGGGGAGGCTTATGACTTGGTGCCAGCAAAAAATGATGATGCTTTAAATGGTATTACAACAGCAGATATCGTTGTTATTCAAAAACATATACTTGGATTAAGTAAGTTTAATACTCCGCTTAAATATATAGCTGCAGATGTGAATAATTCAAAATCAATAACCGCTGCAGATATTGTAGAATTGCGAAAATTAATATTAGGTGTTACCAATACATTTAAAAACGAACAAAAATCTTGGAGATTTATTAATAAGAAATTTGAATTTCAAGATAATAATAATCCTTGGATGAATAATGGTTGGGATGAAAAAATTCACATTGATAATTTGCAAGGTGAAATGAAAGAAAATGATTTTATAGCTGTTAAAATTGGTGACTTAAATGCTTCTGCAAAAACAAACTTAGCACTAGCTTCTCAAACCCGTACAGCTGGAAATATTTTCTTCGAATTGGAAAATAAAGACCTAGAAGCTGCTTCAGAAATTGCCATTCCGGTATATGGTAAATGGAATAATACCATTGTTGGATTTCAAATGAGTTGGACTTTTAATCAAAATCAAGTAGAGTTTATTAAAATTACTTCTGGAGCAATGACCATGAATGAATCCAATCTTGGATTGACAGATGTTCAAAAAGGAATGATACATATGAGTTGGAATTCAAATCAAGGAGTTACAACTAGTTCAGCACCTTTATTTTATATCGTTGTGAAATCTAAAATGGGAGCAGTGAATGCTAGCGAAGTATTTAATTTGTCTTCAGAATTTTTAGCTACTGAAGCTTATACTCAAGAATTGGATGTATTGAATATACAATTGCGAGAAAGAACCTCACATCAAAGTTTGGCTAAGTTTGAATTATATCAAAATACACCAAATCCATTCTCTGAGAAAACAAACATTGCGTTTCAATCTCCTGCTTCTGAGCGTGTTTTCTTGAAAATTCATGACATATCAGGAAAATTATTGTTGATCAAGCAAATTGATGCCCATTCAGGTTTGAATGTCATCGCATTAGATAAAAATGATTTTGCTAGTGGAAATGGTGTATTCTATTATACTTTAGAAACATCTTCATTAGTAAGTACCAAGAAGATGATCCTATCAAAATAATCATTGTTAATTAATCGGTTTAGCTAGGAAGTGCTTCATTATGAAGCACTTCCTTTTTTTTTTGTGTAATATTAAAATTTATTTACAATTTTGCTTTCCATTCCAAAAGCTTCATCAAGCATTCAACAGGAGACATGGTTTGTATGTCGATGTGTTTAAGTTGATCTAAAATCCAATGTTCTTGTTCACTTTGGGATGTGGTGGATTTGATTTCAAATGTTGTCAAGTTGGATTTTATATTTGCCTCAGAAGAACTTTGGGAACGTTGTGCCTCCAATTCAATTAAGATCATTTCTGCTCTTCGAATAATTTCTTCCGGCATGCCTGCCATTTTTGCCACATGAATTCCAAATGAATGCTCACTTCCACCCGGAATTAATTTTCGTAAAAAAATAACTTTCTTATTAATTTCTTGTGTTGCAACATGAAAGTTTTTTATTCTTGGATATAATGTAGATAATTCATTCAATTCATGATAGTGCGTTGCAAAAAGTGTTTTTGCTCTTTTGTTCTGATGTTGATGAATATATTCTGCAATGGACCAGGCAATAGATATTCCATCGTAAGTGCTTGTGCCTCTTCCGATTTCGTCAAGAAGAATCAATGATCTTTCAGATAAGTTATTCAATATTGAGGCTGTTTCATTCATTTCAACCATGAAGGTTGATTCGCCGGATGAAATATTGTCGCTAGCTCCTACACGAGTATATAATCTATCTATTAATCCAATGGAAGCTTTTGATACAGGAACAAAAGAACCTATTTGAGTCATGAGACAAATCACCGCAGTTTGTCTGAGGATGGCTGATTTCCCTGACATATTTGGACCGGTAATCATCAGTATCTGTTGTGTGTCTTGATCTAGATATAAATCATTGGGAATATAAAATTCTCCTTCGGGCAACTGTCGTTCGATAACAGGATGGCGCCCTTCAATAATTTCTATACTAAAACCATCATGAATTTCAGGCTTGTTGTAATTGTATTTTGTAGCAGTAATTGAGAAACTTAATAAACAATCCAAACTTGCAATGACATGTGCATTTTGTTGTAATGGAAGCATGTATTCTTGAAGGTCATTAACTAATTGGTTGAATAATTCTTCTTCTATGGTGAGGATTCGTTCTTCGGCTCCAAGTATTTTTGATTCTAATTTCTTTAATTCATCAGTCACATATCGTTCGCCAGTGGACATGGTTTGTTTGCGAACCCAGTGATCAGGAATTAATCCTTGATTTTTATATTTATTGGTGACCTCAAGGAAGTAACCAAATACTGAATTATATCCTATTTTTAAGTTCGTAATTCCTGTATTGATCACTTCTTGTTTTTGGATATCCAGTAATAAGTCTTTACTGTTTTTTAGGACATATCTTAACTCATCCAATTCTGAGTTCCACCCATCTTTAAAAATTCCACCTTTATTTATAGCATTAGGGGCTTCAGGCAATAATTGGGATTCAATTTTAGCGTATAAATCGGAACACAAATCTAATCTATCAGCCAATCCTTTCAATAAAGGATCGGTTTGGTGGTACAGAGTCGTTTTAATTGGATTGATACGACTTAAAGTATTTTGAATATGAATCAGCTCTCTTGGGTTGATTCTACGTAACGGAATTTTTGAAACCAATCGTTCCAGATCGCCAAATGATTTTAATTTTTCTTTTATTAAATCACTTAGGTCTTGATTTGAATTAATGGTGCTTACGGCATCCAGTCTTTGTTGGATTTTTTTAATATCCAACAAAGGCATAAGTATCCATTTTCTAAGTAATCTAGAACCCATAGCTGTGAACGTCTCATCCAAGACTTGGATTAATGATTTTCCTTCAAGGTGTAAAGGTTCAACCAATTCTAAATTTCTAATGGTAAACCGATCCATCCAAACAAAATCTTCATTGATCAGTCTACTAATTTGCGATAGATGTTTTGGATTGTGATTTTCAGTGGATTCGAGATAATGTAAAATGGCGCCAGCAGCAATTTGTCCAAATATTTGATTTTCAATTCCGAATCCTTTTAAATTGCTAACCTGAAAATGGTGTAGTAATTTTTTTGTAGTATATTCAGATGTAAATATCCAATCTTCCAAAGCATAGGCATAATATTGTTCTGAAAACAATTGATCAAATATCAATTTTTTGGACCGTGAATAAAGTATCTCTGATGGCTGAAAATTTTGGAGCAGTTTATTTATATACTCTTGTTGGCCTTCTGCAAGATAGAATTCCCCTGTTGAAATATCTACAAATGAAACACCTATATGATTCATGTCGCCAACAAAAACGGCTCCAAGAAAATTATTCCTTTTTTGGTCTAATAATTTATTGTCGAGGGTAACTCCTGGAGTTATTACATCTGTAATGCCTCTTTTTACAATTTTTTTACCTTTACTTGGTTTCTCAAGTTGCTCACAAATGGCAACTCGATATCCAGCTTTAACTAATTTAGGTAAATAGGCATCTAAAGCATGGAAAGGAAAACCTGCTAGTTCAATGGTTGAGCCACCATTATTTCGTTTTGTAAGCACTATTCCTAATACTTCGGAAGTGGTAATAGCATCACTCCCAAATGTTTCATAAAAATCACCCACTCTATATAGTAAAATAGCGTCGGGGTGTTTGGCCTTTAATGAATTGTATTGTTCCATTAAGGGCGTAACTGTAGTAGTCTCAAATAATAAATGTTGTTCAGACACAAGCTGGTTTTGCCACAAAGATATTAGCAGCTTCGTCGTATGAGTATATTTTATATTTGTTTTTTTAATTTTTGATTGGTACAAAACAAAGCTTTTAGTACATTTGAGTTCTAAATGATTACACAATGAATGTTAGTTCTGTATTTAAGTCATTGAGTTCGCAAGAGTTGCAACTTATTATAGATGCCTTTCCAGCCATAGCTGTACTGATTTCAGGTGCTGATGGAACAATTGATCTAACCGAAAAAGAATGGGCTGAAAAAATTGTCAAAATAAGAGCCTATGCGCATCATTTTGATCTAAAACCATTGTTTCAGCAGTTGGAACAGGATTTTAGAATGAAACTGGATGCACTTATTGCTTCTTTACCTAAAGAAACTGAAGCCCGGAACAAGGTTTTAAGCGGGGAATTAAGTAAATTAAATTACATACTTCCAAAGTTACCCATTTCAGTAGCATCTCAGTTATATAATAGTTACATATCTTATGCTGAACAAATAGCAAAATCATCAGGTGGATTCATGCGCATGATGTCAGTAAGTCAAGAGGAGAGTATTTGGATTGGCTTGCCTATGTTGGATCCGATTTTTTATGATGATAATGAAGAAGAGTAGTTGACCAATAGTTCAATTATATGAACTTGGCCTTTGATTTAAATTTGCTTACAATTTTGTTTTTATATTAATTCATTCGAATTGGCTTAATTGCATTGGTATAATTGCAAAATTATTGAGTTAGAATCTATAACTTCCTTATTATTAGAATTAGATTTGTCAACTAATTGAATGATGGTTAATGCTTGATTCCAATTAGCCAATCGGAATATGAATTAATGTAGAAGTGCCTTTATCGGCATCTGAACTTACTGAAATATCGCCCTTGAGATATTTGACCCTTGATTTAATATTTTCAAGTCCCATACCTTTTTTTATATTTAATTCATTATAGCCATGACCATCATCTTCAACAATGATTTCTAAGATATCATCAGAAAGGCTTAATTGGACGAGTATTTCTTGAGCGTTTGCGTGTTTAATAGAATTATTAATTAACTCCTGTATGATCCTATAAATTTGTAGAGCGGCTGAGGAATCTATGTTTTTTCCAAAGTCAAATCCATAATGTTGAAAGATAATTTCAGGACCTTTCTCTCGGTTGTTTCTATTCAGCAAGTCGCTCACGGCTTCGATTAATCCGAGCTCTTCCAATGCTCCTGGTTTTAGATCATGCGCTATATTTCTTACTTCACTACAAGCGATGTCAATGAGTTCATGAACCTTATTAAATTCATTGTTTTCACCATTGTATTTTGCATCTGATTCAAGTTTATCAAATCGGAGTTTGATGGTTGATAATAGGCCGCCAAGGCTGTCGTGCAGATCTTTTGCAATCCGTTCACGTTCATCTTCTTGACCTGTAATCATCGATTCCATGGTTTGCAGATGAAGCGTACTTTCAAGCTCTTTTATTTTTTGTTGGTTGATTTGTTCATTTTGTTTATGAATGATATTAGTGGCATTTAATTTTTGTTGGTAAAATAAAATAACCAAATATCCACCAATAAGAATTGCGCCAATACTAAACAAAAGGCTATATAGTGTAAAATTGGATCTTCTGGATTTTAACTCAAATAATCTTTGGTTTTTGGCCAGATCAATTCGCTCTTCACGCAACTCTTTTTGTTCATATTTTGCAATATTCTTATTTAGATTTTCATTATGTTTAAGGGTGTTTAATGAATCATTGACTGCAATATAATGAAGCAGATAATTGGAAGATTCCTCATGTTTGTCTTGGGCTTTAAGACAATCATATAAACTCATATCGAGTTTTTTAATATCTTCCAGATAGCCCATTTCTAAGGTCAGTTCATGACTTTTGCTATATGCAATACAAGCTTGAATGGGGTTGTTTCTGGCTTTATAATAGTCGCCCAGAAACATATAAGATTGAAATTGAAGATCAACAATGGCATTTGTTTTAGCAAATTTTATAACTTTTGATAAATCAAATTTGCTAAGACTATCATTCAATCCAATTTTTATTACTGCATTAAGCATCATGTGTTCATGGACACATAATGGATTGTTTTTGTCAGGGTTTTCTAATTCACATTGACCCAAGAAATAACTTGCCATCTCTTGATTTTGTAATTTATAATAAACCAATGACAAGAAATGGTAGGTTCTAACCAAGTCTACTTTGCGTTCATTTTGGCGAAAATAAACCTGGCAATATTCAAGGTTGGCTAATGCTTTTTGGTACCAACCTAAGATAAAATATATTCTTGCAAGTAAAAATCGATACTGATGCATGTGCAGATAATCCTCAGTATCATTATAATATTCGATTAACTGAAAAATCGGAATAATAGCCTGGGCGTATTGATGCAATTTAATGCATGTATCAATTTGGCTTAATGTAGAATCAATAATGGCGTTAGCTTCTTCTTGCGGGCTATTGATTGAAAAAAAATTGCCCTGACCATGCAATTTTACTACAAAAATGGCAAGACTAAATACCAGACCCTTTATAAAGTTCTTCTTATTCATGGATTATAAAGCCAAAAGTACAACGTACTTTTTGGCAAAACATCAGGGTAAACCTTGATTTTTTAGTCCAATAAGTGATATTCTATGGTTGCCCGGACTAATCCTGCTGTATTTCGAACATTTAATTTGGATATTAAGCTACTGCGGTGGGATTCAACCGTTTTTAGACTGATAAAAAGTCGTTCAGCAATTTCTTGTGTTGTGTGTTCTTTGACTATTAAAGTTAAGACTTCGCGTTCCCTTCTGGATATTTTTGGTAAAAGGATATTGTTTTTTTTCTTTTGGGTGTTTTTCTTGCGAAGACGACCCATTATGGTTTCAGTGACTTCTGCACTGAAATAGGTTTGGCCCGAAGCCACTGTTTCAATAGCTTTAATTAATTCAATTCGATCAGTATTTTTTAAAACATACCCAAGAGCGCCACTTTTTAAAATTTCAGTTACAAAACTTTCTTCGTTGTACATGGATAAAGCGAGAATTTTGACTTGAGGATACTCTTTTTGGATCCGCTGAGCGACTTGAATTCCATTAAGTTCTGGAAGGTTTATGTCGAGTAATAACACATCTACAGCCTTCTTTTTTAAAATATCAAAAACTTTCTTTCCATTAAAACAACGATCTACCACCTTAATATTTGTTTCATTTTTTAGGATGGATTCTATTCCGTCAACGAACATAGTATGATCATCTGCGATAACAACTTTTATCATAAATCAATTAGTATTAAGTAAAATGTAGTGCAGGAATCTTCGGAGAAGTCATAGGATGATGGTGCAAGATTAAGCAATTTATTTATATAAAAAAAACAAATACGTATTTTTATATGGATTGCCATTTATTCAGCTGCTGAATACAGGCCCTAAAGTCTTTTGGAGGTTCGATTTCAAATTGATGTGATTTGCCAAATAAATTAAACTTGAGTCCAAAAGCATGTAGGGCGGTTCTTTCAATTAATGGTCTGAATTGTTCATCATTTTTTGCCAATTTGGAGTGACGTTTAATGTCAGCAATACTGAATTGATTTCTGATGCCATATATTGGGTCACAAATAATGGGACAACCTATGTGCATCAAATGAATTCTAATTTGATGGGTTCTACCAGTTAATGGACTCAGTTCCAACAAGCTAAATTGTTTCCATCTGGTTATAACTTTGAAATCCGTTGTCGATTGTTTTCCTTTATTGTGAATTACCATTTTGCCAGGGTGGGAGATGGAATGAGCTATAGCTAATTCAATTCGACCTGAATCTTCTAAAGGTTGAGATTCGGTTAATGCCAAATAAGTTTTTTGTATTTGGTGTTGTTCGAAAGCATCATTAAGGATTTTATGTGAGTCTGCCTCCTTTGCAAAAATCATTAGTCCACTGGTATCTTTATCAATGCGATGTACGGTATAAAGCGATTCATAGTGTTTTGATAATAAGTCATATGCATTTTCTTTTAAAGCATCAAAACGATCTGGAATGCTTAATAAACCAGCATTTTTATTGATCACTATAAAGTGATCATCTTCGTATATTACAGGTATTGCCATTAATAAATTTAGTCAATGTAATGTTTTGGAATGTCTGATGATTTCTGATTTCCAAATAAGTAATAGTGAATAAATAAAGATCCCTTTAATCTTCCTGATAATTTAACTTCATTTACAGTAGACCTGATTATCTTACTATTGTAATGATCTTTTTTATGAAGAAGATATAAAGTAGACAGAATAGAAATGATATAAGCCTCTAAGACTTTAAGAAATAACATAATATTCCCTGATAATAAATACTTCAAACTGATCAAAAAGTCAATGACAAACCTAACAGGAAGTAATATAATTAATATTGGCCATGAACTATTTTTAAAAATAGTAGCCAAATTGTTTCTAAAATTGAGAAATAATTTTCTTGGGTTATTATAATCCAAGGTGCCACCACCAAGATGGTAAACTTTAGAATTGGGTTCGTACCATATTTTTCCACCTGCCCTTTGAATTCGCCAACATAAATCAATTTCTTCCTGATGTGCAAAATAGTCACCATCAAAACCGCCAATGGACTTGAACATATTGGCATTGATGATAAATGCCGCACCGCTTGCCCAAAAAATTGGCGTAGCTTTTTGATATTGCCCTAAATCCTTTTCAACTTTATTTAACATTCTACCGTAAGAAAAAGTATAGCCTAATGCATCCATAAGACCACCTGCTGCACCGGCATATTCGAATGATTGAGGATCATTCAATGCTAATATTTTCGGTTGGACAGCCATGTTAAAAGGATCAGATTGAATTCGTTGAATGAGTGGACTTAACCAATCATCAGAAACTTGAATATCTGAATTGATTAAAACGAAATAATCTGCTGTGATTTGGGCCAAGCCTTTATTATATCCTTCAGCATATCCGTAGTTTTTATGTAGAATAATCCTTTTAATTTCAGGATATTTTTGTTTTAAAAGTAGGATGCTATCATCAGTAGATGCATTATCAATCACATAAATTGTGGCATAGTTGGGTGTATGGGTAATAATGGATTGGAGATAATTATTCAAAAAATGAGCCCCATTATAATTTAAAATGACAACAGCAACTGAAGGATTTTTTTTAAAATTGGCTTCTGTTAAATGGAATAAGGTTAAGCTTTTTTTTATTTGTTTTTCATCTTCTTTAATTTGCCAAATCATTTCATCTATAGAATCAAATTTTTGATCTTTTCTAATGAATTCGATAACTTCAATTTTTAATTGAAGAGAATAAACATTTTCTCTAAAATCTAAAAGATGTATTTCAATGGTTTGTTTTAAATGGTCTCCAATAGTTGGTCGGTTTCCAATGTAAAGCATGCCGTCATACCTGCGGTCCTCAACAGTTGCAATTGCTGAATATATTCCAGGATTGGGTATTATTTTGTCAGGATCATTTAAAATGAGATTGGCGGTTGGAAATCCAATTTTTGTGCCTAATTGTTGTCCGGTGCCTACTTTTCCATTAAACCAAAAAGGATGACCCAATAAATTTAAAGCTTCCTTGTAATCATTATTTGAAATGGATTGTCTAACCAATGTTGAGCTTATTTTAATGTCGTCGATCTCTTTTTTAGGAATTTCGATTAAATTAAATAAACCATTTTTGTGATATTGTTTCAACAAATCAATATTACCAGTTCCATTGATGCCAAATGTATGATCATATCCAATGATGAAACTATGAGGTTTAAATTTCTTGATTAAAATATTTTCAATATATTCTTCAGGTAATAATTGGGAAAAATCATAGGTAAATGGAATGATTACTAAATAATCTAATTCTGTTTCTTTTAATATTTCGATTTTTTCGTCAAGGGTAGTTAGTAATTTGATTCTAGTATCACTGGTATCTAGAATTTGCCTTGGATGTGGGTCGAAAGTAATCAAAATGGATGGACCATTTACCTTTTTCGCTTCATGGCATAGTCTTAATATAAGATCCTGATGTCCTAAGTGCATGCCATCAAAAGCCCCAACGGTTATGACGCTATGATCGAAATCAGGTAAAGTATCAACATTTAGTCTAAGTACTCTCATAAAATAATTGGACAAAATTAATAATTTTTCGTTCCTTCCACTCTTTATGAGCCGATGAGATTACATTTGTGCATTAATTAACAAGTTGATGGATAATATAGTAGAACAAATTATAGAAATTTTGTCAAAGGTCATTGAGCCCAATACCGGTAAAGATTTAATTCATCTCCGAATGATTCGGGATATCCATGTGGAGGGTAAAAACATCCATTTAAAAGTATATCTCCCAGCCAATAATTACGACAAAAAAGATATTTTATTTCAAGATATTCAAGATAGTCTTACTAAAAATTTTGCAGATCATGAGATCCATGCTCATTTTGTTAATCAAACAGCCTATAGTGAAGCCCCTAATGCATTACTGCCACAAATAAAAAATTTTGTAGCCGTAGCTTCAGGGAAAGGTGGCGTGGGAAAATCTACGGTCGCTGTTAACTTGGCCATAGCTTTAAGCAGATTAGGTTATAAAACGGGGATCCTTGATGCTGATCTGTACGGACCATCTTTGCCCACGATGTTTGGAATTAAAAAGGATAAACCTCAGGTTCAACTCATTGATGGAAAACATCAATTAATCCCTATATTAGTTCAGGGTTTGCCGGTATTATCATTGGGTAATATTATTGAAGCGGATCAGGCAGTAGTGTTGAGAGGTCCCAGGTTAGCTGCAATTATCAAGCAGTTTTTTCAAGATGCCCAGTGGCCGGAATTGGATTATCTGATCATAGATTTACCGCCTGGCACAGGGGATGTTCAATTGACTTTAGTTCAAACAGTTCCTTTAACTGGGGTCGTAATGGTAACCACGCCACAGGAAGTAGCTATCATTGATGCGATAAAAGCGGCTAATATGTTTTCAATGGAGCAAATTAAAGTGCCCATCTTGGGAGTTATTGAGAATATGTCATGGTTTCAACCACTGGACCAACCAGATAAGAAGTATTTTATTTTTGGACAAAATGGGGGGCAGCGATTGGCTCATATTACACATTCTTCACTCATAGGTCAAGTTCCATTGATAGAAAAAATGAGACAACGATCGGATGAAGGCCTTGCTTTTGAGTTGGATGAACATGACATTTATCCTGCATTGTTTGAATCCATGGCCATTGCCCTTCACAAGAAAGTGGAATTGCGTAACCTGACGTTGGCGCCTACAAAAAAAGTAGAACAAGCATAATCATATCATTCATGTTAGTAAAAGATAGTGCCTATTTATGTGAGCAGATTCGACAAAAGAAATCTTTTCTATGTGTTGGATTGGATCCTGATTTGGAAAAATTGCCAAATCATTATTTAAATGGTAAGCAACCTTTTCTCGAGTTTTGTAAAGACATCATTGAAGTTACCCATCATTTGGCTGTGGCTTACAAAATTAATATTGCATTTTTTGAAGCTTTAGGGCCAAGCGGTTGGGAACAATTGGAACAATTGGTTAATATAATTCCAAATGAATGCTTATTAATCGCAGATGCTAAGCGTGCAGATATTGGAAATACATCAAAAAAGTATGCAGAATATTATTTTGACCGGTTACAAGTTGATGCAGTTACATTGCATCCCTACATGGGTGTAGATTCGCTGGAACCCTTTCTTAGTTATCATAATAAATGGTCAGTTGTTTTAGCCTTAACTTCTAATCCTGGAAGTGCTGATTTCGAATTGAAAGAACTTAGTACGGGTGAATTGTTATTTGAATCGGTTTTACAAACCTTTGTAAAAATCAAACAGTCCAATCAAATTATGTTTGTGGTGGGGGCAACGCATCCTGAATATTTGACAAAAATAAGAAAAATTTGTCCGGATCATTTTCTACTAATACCTGGAATAGGTAGCCAGGGAGGTGATTTACATCAAGTTATTCAAGCCGGAAGGAATCACAATGAAGGTTTATTAATCAACGTATCTAGATCAATCATTTACCCCGAATTAAAAAAATCTTTCAAAGATGATGTGTTTCAGGCTGCTCAAAATTTTGTGACTGAGATGTCCCGTTATTTTTAAATTTTAACAAATGATTAATGAAGCATTAATCCAACTTCATATGGATAAAATAATTTGTTTCGTTAGTATTCAAAATATGTAAATGTCCCATTTGTTTTTGTTCGTCATATTAGTATTTTCAGATCCTTCAAATTTAGGATTACAAAATTATCAATCCGAATTTTTGAATCTCATTAATGAAAAAAGGAGAATTGGATGCAAGTGCAATGGTGTGAAATATTCTAAATTACCTCCATTGGTATGGAATAAACAATTAGAAATAGCCAGTCAAGCCCACGCTGAATACATTTATAAAAATAAAATTTTAACACATCGGAGTAAAAATGGGGCCAGGACACAACAGCGATTAGAAAAAGCAGGATATTCGTGGAGGTCTTTTGCAGAGAATGTGGCCCAAGGGTATGACACGCCAGCTGAAGTCTTGCAAGCATGGATAGAAAGCCCCTCGCATTGTCAGAATCTTATGGGAAATTATAGCGAAATGGCAATTACTAAAAAAGGCGATTACTGGGTACAAGATTTTGGAACTCCTAAGATTCTAAAAAAATAATTGTTTATATTTTTTTAATAACTACCCCAATATCTTCTAAGAAACCATTCTAAACTCAAACATAAGAACAAGATTACTAAATACCATTTGCGATCAATTAATGGTTTGGTTTCAATAGTTTGAAAAAGTATAGGTTTGTTTTGAGATTTATTTAACAGATGGTCAGTTAATTGTTGCAATTGGTTTTTATAAACACTAATCCCTTCCATTTTTTCTGCAAGATTACGCAGAACATTATGATTAGCTACAAGGTTTGAGGTCTCTATATTCGTTTGTTGAATGCCGAATTTTCCTTCTGCTGTCAAAGGCTTTCCATTCCAGGTAACTGAAGCGATATATTTATATTCACCCGATGGCAAGGATCCAGCATTTAGTTCATAATAATTGTCCTTTTTGCCAAATACAAATTCATATGATTTTTTATCATTAGAAAGGATTTTCATAGCAATGTCGGGCGTATTGATTCGTTCGTAATTATCGTTGTATAAATCAGCATTAAAGATTATAGGCTCTGATTCGTCAAATAGTCTTTTGCTTTGATTAACCTTAAATTTTCGCTTATCTTCTTTTATAGAAGCGTATTGAAATGATTTTGAAATCAATTCATTGAAGGGTTCAAATGAATTGGATTGTACGTATTCATTTAGACGCCATTTCCAAATGCCTTCTCCGCATAAAACGGAGGTTTTAATCCCGGAGGCTTCATTAAATATCCATAAGGGATATTTAGTATCGATTTTTCCAATTTTTTGATATAATAAATAGTTGGCAGTAGGATCTACATTATAATTACCAAAAGGAACAGATAGGGGAGGATATTGGGATAAGTGGTTGATTAAATTTTCAGATAATATAAATGCATTAAAATTAGGTACTACGAGTGCCTGTGCATCGTTCAAGTTTTTGTTGTTTCCCAGTATTTTTATTATATTTTGAGAATTATTGAATGTAATTATATCTGTTTGATTCCCGATGATAAACATGCGCGGTAATTTTAATGCATCTAGCTTGGAAATCATGCCTGTTATGTTGGATCCTGGGCCAGGTAATTGATGGAATATTACAAAACTATAGGATTCAATATTTTGTATGGTTTCTCCATTAAATGCTATTTTTACTTCATAGTTTTTATTGGATTGCAAAGCATCTTTGATTGCAGAAATATCAGGGTGCGGTGATAGAGCATAGATAAGTACTTTTTTCTTAGCATCTAAAACTTCAATATAAAATTCTTTAGAATTGTTTTTTAAGTTGCGCTCTCCCGATATAGGTTTACAATTTATCCGATATTTAAAAATTCCAGGAGTTGGTGCATCTAATATAATTTCTTTGGTTAGAAAATATTGATCATTATCTATTTTGTCATTTGACTCATATACAGATCTCCATGTTTCGTTTTCTAGTTTTTGTATGGTAAGGGTATTGGAATTAGAAGCACACTGCCAAGCTTGTAAGTCTATTTCCATCGAAAATTTATCACCACTATAAATAATGTCATTATGATATTCTCTTTGAATGGATAAATCTTTCTCCTGAGTGGTGTCCCCATGTAAAACAGTATAAAAAGGAATCGTTTTAACTATTGAATGATATAAGGGATTTTTGCCTGAATTGAAGATGCCATCAGATGCGATTACAATCCCTTTTAGATATTGCGGATCTGTTTGGTCTTGAATGACATCAAGCACATCATTCACATTGGTTCTTTTTCCAGAATAATTAACAGGGAAATCTTTATTAAGAACTTGATCTCCAAATTGATAGCTCATAACTTCGTATTTATCTGATAAATCAGAAATGAGTTTTGTTCTATCTGCTTCAAACGTCTTTGTCCATGTACTATCTCTAAAAACCATAGATTCAGAATGATCTACAGCTATAGCTAAAATTGGTTTTTTTATTTCGGTCTCATACTTTCTGAAAAGTGGATTTAATAATAAAAAGCACAACATAAAAACGCTGAGGCCTCTTAGAAGGGCCAAAGTCACTTTATACCAATAAGGTCGGTCAGAAAATAAAGTAGTTTTGTAATATAAATTAGCTACTGCTACAATGGCTACTAATAAGCAAAACAACAAGTAATAGGTCGGATATTGAAAACTAATTTGATTCATTTTTCGTTATAGAGTCGTGCAAATATCATAAAATTGCTATTGAGTCTCAAATTAAATGCATTTTATTCAACTTAGTTCAAGTTTTAGGGGACTTATAAAAAATTATATATTCGCACTCCATTCATATAACGAATTAGTTACCTAACAATGAAAAAAATAATCTTACTATTTAGCTTCCTCATCATGGCTTTGTCTGCAAAATCATCCTATTTACTACTACCAATGGATTTGAAGCAGATTAATCATTTGAAGGCTTATGGTATGACATATTGGGTTATAAATCAAAACATTGAGGCATTTTGGCTACTTAATTACAGGGGTGGGTCATTCGCTTTTATTTATACCAAAACTTTTGAAAAAGAGTGTCTTACCAGAGGTATAACGTATGAACTCATTTCTGATGGTGAATTTAATCGCATTAGAGCCGAGATTAATAACCCTGAGATCAATCAGGAAGTTATGAAGTTGGAGAAAGCCCCCCGATTAGCTGTATACACCCCTGAGTTCAATGAAAAGGGGGAGCGGATTCAGCCTTGGGACGATGCTGTAACTATGGCCTTGACTTATGCTGAAATACCATTTGATAAAATATATGATAAGGAAATCGTAAATGGACTGTTAGCAAAGTATGATTGGTTACACCTTCATCATGAGGATTTTACAGGACAGTATGGGCGGTTTTATGCAGGGTATAGTGGCCAGGCGTGGTATAAGGAGAATCAATCAAGACAGGAGAGATTGGCGAAAGAGCTGGGATTCAGTAAAGTATCTCAATTGAAATTAGCTGTAAGTAAAGCCATAAAAAACTTCGTATCTGGAGGAGGTTTTATGTTTGCCATGTGTTCTGCAACAGATTCCTATGATATAGCTTTAGCGGCAGAAGGTGTTGATATTTGTGCTAATTATTTTGATGGAGATGCAGATGATCCTAATGCGAATAGCAAATTGAATTTTTCAAATACTTTTGCTTTTAAAGATTTTAGTTTAATCAGAGATCCAATGGTTTATGAATTCTCAACTATAGATAATAGTTCGGGAAGAAAAGTACTTCCTGAGCAAGACTATTTTAATTTATTTGATTTTTCAGCTAAATGGGATCCAATTCCCACGATGTTAACCCAAAATCATACGAGAACTGTTAAGGGATTTATGGGTCAGACCACAGCTTTTAGACGAGAAAATGTAAAATCTGATGTGCTCATTCTTGGAGATAACAAGGCAGCTGATGAAGTGCGTTATATTCATGGAACTTTAGGCTTTGGTACCTGGACGTTTTATGCTGGACATGATCCTGAAGATTACCAACATCATGTTGGAGATCCTCCGACAGATTTAAATCTGCATCCCAATTCTCCCGGCTACCGATTGATACTTAATAATATTTTGTTTCCTGCAGCTAAAAAGAAAGAAAGGAAGACTTGATTTTGTTTGATATTTTAACACATTAGAAACAATTTCATAAATCCTTTTTCTATGCAAAATAAATAAGTGACCAAAAAGGCGTTTTGGTTGATACATATTCACTTATTGTTTTAATTATCCGTTTCTAAGATCAACTTTTTGTTCTTTTTTCATGAAAAAAAAGAACCAAAAATTCTAGGCTGTAAGGTCTAAGCCTAAAATGATTGCATGAAACCTAAATTCAAAAAACTCGCCAATTACCTTGTTTTTTTTGCTTGTCATCACACTTGCTCAGCTAGCATTTCTGTTCTTTTTTTAATCGTTATGTTGAGCTCAAACAGTTTTGAATTTTTACAATTTGATTGCATTGTAACTTCCTCCATGCCTAAATAATTGGCTTCGAGGACTTCGCCAATTATTTAGGTTCACTTCACCATAAGACATCTCTATGTCTTATGGTTCGTTCATCTTAAGGCCGATCAAAATTTCAATGTCAACTCATTAAGATCACATATTACCTGAATTTAGTTTGAAAACAAGCTCTAGCATATGTTCCATTATTTTTGATTCGTGCAATGAATTATTAATCTAATCTTCCAAAAAAATTATAACTTCTTTATTGTTGAATTCTATTGCATCAATAAGTTCATCAATGAAAGATTTTCCATATTGTAAATAATATTGAATACCTGACTGATTTCTTTCTTGTAGTCCGTTGTTTGGAAATAGTTGTTCTTTAATTTTAATTATTTTTTGGAGTTGTTCATCAAATTTTTGTTTTTCAGCCTTAATTATTTTATGCTTTAGTCCTTCAGTTAGTTTTTCTATACGAGCTATTTCTGCGAGGGTCGAAGCATGGGTAGAATCGTTGATGGTATTACTTAAAACAGCATACTGTTGGAGTACTTTGTGTAATTCATTTTCTACATTTTTTATTGCTGAAGGTAGGGTAGAGGTCGATTCTAAATATTGTTTTTCTAAGGCGATAGCAGATTGAGTAAAATCAGAATATTTTAAAATGGATTTATTAATTTTTGATTGAATATTTGCGGGAATGATCCATCCTGAGATTCTGCGATGTAATAATGGATAGGTCAGATTCATAGAATTAAAAACTTGCTTCAATTCCATCCAATAAGAAATTTCAGCGCCACCTCCAACAAACATGATATTTGGAAAAAGGGTTTCTTGGTACAAAGGACGTACCAATACATTAGGGCTAAAATATTCCGGATGATGGTCTATCTCCTTAATCAATTCTTCCTTAGACCATTTGTATTTAGAATCTACAGTAACATATAAATCATTTTCAAAGAGGAGTCTTTCTCTGTATTGATCTTTTAAGTAAAATAAATTAATAGGACGTGGTGCTGCTTGAATTGGGTAATTGATTTTAGTTAATTCCTGTATCGTTTGTTCTGTATGTTTTACGATCAATTGATTCAAGCATTCTGCTTTCAAAATATCTTTAATCAATGATTTGGCAGATGCATCATCTGGATCAAAATAAATCAGACCCTGAGCTCCAAAAATCTGATGTACAAAATGTCTGTAAAAATCTTTGTAAGTTTTACAGTCTGCTGCTTGTAAAGTAAATTGATTAATTATGTGCAGTGATTCGGGGTCGTTTCCAAATAAATTCTTTAAAGTTTCAAAAACTGATTTTAAGCCATCTGTTTTAAATCTGCCTACTGCGCCAGTCTCCTCAGAAACCCATTGAATATTTTGTTGAAATACAGAAAAATGATTGACTTCTTCAAAATCATGATCTTCATTTCCTGAATAATAAATGGGTACGAAGGAGTATTCTGGAAATTTATTCTTGAGGATCGAAGCTAATTTAATCGTATTCGCAATTTTATACCACCAAAATAATGGACCACCTAATAGGCAAGGCTGATGCGCGCACAAGATGGTGTAGGTGTTGTTTGATGACAACCTGTTTATTTGATTAAAAATTGGGTCTGTGTCAGAAAAACCAGAATATTGCTGAAGGAGCATATCAACGAGTTGAGATCTGTTTTTGAAATTCGTTTTTTTCAATTCAATCTGTTCGAGTATATGATCTAGGTCAGGAAGATTGTTTATCCAGTTAATAAACAATTCTGGCGACTGCCAATATTCTAAATCCGATTTCCTAAATTCTTGAAATTGAGTGGGATTAAGGTGTTCTATTTTTACATTAAATGGTTTCACTAAGAATTTCCGGTTTTTTGCAAAGATAGGAGCTATTGTTTGCATTTATTAATGGTATGATATCAATAAATTTAAATATCATTGTATCAAAATTCATATTCTTGGTTGTTTTCATATTAAAGCGGCTTTTTCTTGGTTTAATTGCTATATTGGTGATATCTGGTATTATTTGTACCATTATTTATATGGCACCAGTGGATCCTGCTCGATTAAGTTTTGGACAGCGTTCAGATGAAACTACCGTTTCATTATATAAGAAGAAATATTTTTTAGATCAACCTTTATCCGTCCAAGTCTTTAAATATTTCGAAGATTTGTCCCCGATTCAATTTTTGAACATTAGCGACCTACGCTTAGAAGATTATAGCTATGTAAGCGTATATAAGGGACAGGAAAAACTTGTTATATTGAAGAAACCATATTTCAGGAAATCCTATGCTTCTTCAGTATCTGTATGGAATTTAATTACTGATGCATTGCCATCAACATTAATTTTATCTTTTATTGCAATAGTCCTCTCTGTTTTGATTGGCATGAGTTTAGGAGCCGTTTGTTCATTTAATTACAATACAGCTATAGATCGTTATATACTTGCGTTTTGTACTTTGGGATATGCGATACCAAGTTATATTTCCGCTATAGTAGTAAGCGTAATCTTTGCATTTGTTTTAGGGCATTTTACTCATTTGCCCATTCAAGGCAGTTTATATGAATTTGATGATTTTGGCAATGTTGAATTAAGGTGGGCGAATGTTATTTTACCTGCTCTGGCATTGGGCATTAGACCCGTGGCTATGATTTGTCAAATGACTCGAGCCTCTTTATTGGATGTGATCAGTGCTGATTATATTAGAACCGCACGTTCTAAAGGGATCAGACCATGGTTGTTGATGATTAAACACATATTGCCGAATGCAATCAATCCAATTTTGACTACAATTAGTAGTTGGTTTGCGTCCTTATTAACCGGAGCATTTTTTGTGGAATATGTGTTCAATTACAAAGGACTGGGAATGTTGACGATTACAGCAATCAATCAATATGATGTCCCTTTAATATTGGGAACATGTATATTTGCGATCATTATTTTTGTAGGAATTAACATGATCACGGATATATTATATCGGTGGTTCGATCCAAGAATTAAATTGCCTTCTTAAAATTTAAATCCGAGTGTAGCCATTAATCTAGACTCGCCTTTATCAAAATCAAAGGTGTGATTGTCAATGGTGATATGGTCGCCAAAATGCGTAAAATTTCCTTCATGGCGAAGATCAAAAGAAATACGTTGGATGTCAAAACCAATGCCTATCTGATATCCAAAAGTGGCCGATTTAAATTTGTCATCATAGCCTTTAATATCTCTTAGTTCCGATTTGTTATTAATAAAAATATGGGCTACAGGTCCAGCTCCAATTCTTAATATCCCAACTTTAATACCTAGCAATACGGGAATATCCAATCGTTGATATCGTTCTGTAAGAAGTGAATCAGCATTGAATGGCGCTTGAAGAACTTTATAGGTAAATGTTGTTGTATTTGAATTGAAAACGACTTCGGGTTGAATAAAAAAGCTTTTAGCCTGATATCTGAGGAATCCTCCAAAATGGTATCCATAATTGGCCTTTTTGAAGCCAAAACTAACAGCGTCTTTGCCTAATTCGTCTTTATAAATAAAGGTTTTAGGCTTGATGGAAACGCTTGAAATACCCAATAATAGCCCGCCTGAAAGTTGAGCGCTCAAAGGCATTAACAAGCATAAACAAACAGCTGAGGTTAAAAGAAATCGAACCATAATTAGAACTTTTATGTAAAATAACGGTTATTCAGCAAGTTATATTCTATTTTTTTATCATATTAAGATTAGCTTAACGTTCCTATGGTCATACATGATGTCGAATTTTATGGATCATTTCCTAAGTTTGACCAAGTTCCAAAGTCAGCCGTTCCTGAATTTTGTTTTTGGGGGAGATCGAACGTAGGAAAAAGTTCTATGATCAATTACCTTATGAACCGTAAGGATTTAGCTAGAATATCATCCATGCCGGGTAAAACTCAGCAATTTAATTTGTTCCAGGTCAATAATAAAAGCTATAATATTATGGATTTGCCTGGGTACGGATATGCTAAAGTATCTAAATCCATTCATGAAAAGTGGCAAGGTCAAATAAATAAATATTTAGTTCAGCGAGAGAACTTAATGAATGTTTTTCTATTGGTAGATATTTCAGTACCGCCACAAGTGATTGATCTTGAGAAAATTGGATACTTCGGAGAACATGAAATTCCATTTACTATACTTTTTACTAAATCTGATAAATGTAAAAAAATGGAACTCCAAAAAAATCTAGACACCTATCAAAAAAAATTACTCGAGACCTGGGATAATTTACCACCAATAATCCTAACCAGCGTCGAAAAAACAATAGGGAAGGAGGCTATATTTGAAGTATTGGATATTTGTATAAATCAATAATTCTATTTGTATAAGTTTGTTTGAAATTTAAATTTTATATATTATAATTTGTAATTGTAGTATAATTAAGTATAATTGTCTTAAGTTGGTTTTGTATTATAGACTTGGCAAGATTCATATGATTTATTTTTTATAAATTTGGTGCGTTAATCAAAATTCAATAGGCATGTCCAATGAACCCAATATCAAGAAATATCCACATTTGTTGCCAAATCTGGAAGATTGGCCTATTTATAAATTCAGTCAAGATCGCGATTCATTTATAAAGAAAGTAAGCAACGATGTCATTCAGTTTTTTAGTAAATATTCACCGGAAGATTTAGATCAAACATTAGCTAAAACCATATATCAAGAAAAACAAAGAATCAAATCAAATCCCTGGAAGGCGGATCCTCCAAATGAAATGCAGTTTTTTAGGAAATTGCAAAATGAATACAATGATAATCATCAATTCTCAAATAAGACGGATCGCAACATGGAATCCGTATCGAGATTAATTAAACGCTATACTATTGAGATTACAGGGCAATTCAATCATAAAACCTTTTTGTTCGCACGCAAATTGCTTACATTATTTTTTCATACCATGTTTTATCCACTGGGTAAATCATTCTTTAAGTCTACGGCGAAGAAAAGAGAACAGTTGCTCTCTGTAATGCGAATTAATGGAGAAATTGATCAATTGAGATTATTATCTAAAGATCATACCATAGTCATGGTGCCTACCCATTCCAGTAATTTAGATTCCATTCTTGTAGGGTATATGATAGATTCGATTACGGGACTTCCGGCTTTTTCATACGGCGCTGGATTGAACTTGTATGATTCGGAATTTTTTGGTTTTTTTATGAATCGTCTTGGTGCTTATCGAGTCGATAGAAGAAAGAAGAATCTCATTTATTTACAAACACTCTCTAGTTATTCCAAATTATCTGTAATGCGCGGTGTGCACACTATATTTTTTCCAGGTGGCACACGTTCACGATCTGGCGAAATAGAAAACAAATTAAAATTGGGATTATTGAATTCCTTATTGTTAGCTCAAAGGCAATTAATTGAAAATAATGAATCCAGAAAAATTGTTTTAGTCCCAGTGGTATTAACTTATGAAAGTGTTTTAGAAGCCAGATCTTTGATTTTGCAGCACTTAAAATCAACGGGTCAAGAGAAATACACAGCTCGTGATCGTGCAAGTTCAATAGGACAATATTTTAGTTTCATTCGCAGATTCCTTACTAAAGGATCACATGTTTATATGAGTTTTGGAAAACCTATGGATGTGTTCGGAAATTATTTGACAGATAAAGCAGAAAGCATAGGCCATAGCGGTAAAATTATAGATTTGAAAGATTACTTTATTCGGCAGGGTGATTTTGTAATTGATTCTCAACGTGAAAGTATTTATACTAAAGAATTGGGCGAAAAAATTGTTGAGCAATTTAATAAATCTAATTATATACTTCCAGCGCATTTAGTAGCTTATTGTGCATTTCAATTACTCATTCGAATGAATCCAGGGCAAGATATTTACAGTTTAGTTCAATTACCTGAAGAAGAATTTGCTTTCCCGAAACGTGCCTTTAAACAATTGTGTAAAGAAGTGATAGCGTTATTAATAAAACTTAATCAAGAAGAAAAATTGATCCTTCCTGAATTGTTAACTCAAGATTTGGATGTGGTCATAGAAGATGGGATCAGGAATTTAGGAATTTATCATATAAAACGTCCTTTAGTTATTGATCAATTCAAACGACTTATCAGTGAAGATTTTTTAAGTTTATTATTTTATCATAATAAATTAAGCCATCTTAAATTAGAGGACATGATTATTTGGGATCATATCTCATTGGTTCAAGAAGAACTTGCCGATTAATACCTAAATACACTCATGAAATTTTTAGTATTTGATTTAGAAGCCACCTGTTGGGATATTAATCCACAACAGCATAGAAGTGAAATTATTGAAATTGGTGCATGCATTGTTAATCCTTATGGAGAAATTGAAAAAACTTTTTCAAAATTTATAAAGCCTGTATTGAATCCTACGCTGAGTGTATATTGTAGGCATTTAACTTCAATACAACAATCAGATGTTGATATTGCTAAATCTTTTCCGAAAGTATTCGATGAATTTATGGAATGGGCAGAAATTCCGGATCAGGATTATGTTTTTTGTGCTTGGGGTAGTAAAGATCTTATGATGATAGAATCAGATAGTGATATTCACAGGTATGATGTTTCATGGTTTAGACCTTATGTAGATGTAAAATCTCAGTATCATTCGAGACGTAATATTTCAAAACCTAATGGCTTAGCTAAAACCCTTAAATTATTAAATCTTGAATTTGAAGGAGAAGCTCATCGAGCATTGTCTGACGCTTATAATTTATCAAAAATAATTGTTCGTTATATTGATGAGTGGTCGTATTAATTTTTGAAAGCCAAGATGTCTATAAGTTATTTTAAACCGGAAGAATTAATTGCAGTTTTGGAATCAAACATTCCATTGCTGGATGTACGATCGCCATCTGAGTATAAAAAAGGTCACATTGAAGGTGCAATTTCTTTTCCATTATTTAATGACGAAGAGCGCAGTGAAGTTGGTACCATTTATAAAAAAATAAATCCGGAACAGGCACTCCTTAGAGGTCTTCAAATTATTGGACCTAAGATGCATGACATGGTTGTGGCGGTAAAGAAAATAGCCCCTTCAAGAAAAGTCGGCATCTATTGTTGGCGCGGTGGAAAACGAAGCAATAGTTTAGCGTGGTTATTGGATTTAGCTGGATTTCATGTGCAATTGTTAAGTGGTGGATATAAAGCATTCAGGCAGTATGCCAATTCATTGTGTTCAAATCCCGCTATGCAATTCATTATTTTAGGAGGGCGCACAGGATCTGCAAAAACAGCTATATTATCACATTTAAAAGACAAAGGACAACAAGTCATTGACCTTGAAGCTTTGGCACATCATAAAGGATCAGCATTCGGATGGATAGGGGAGCGTGACCAAAAAGTAAATGAGCAATTTGAGAATGATATATTTTTTGAAGTATTAAAAATGGATATTTCAAAACCCATTTGGATAGAGAATGAAAGTAAGAATATTGGAAAAAATTTTATTCCGGAATCTATGTGGAGTAAAATGAAAGCATCCATAATCATTCATATTGATATAGATTTTGAAACCAGACTTGATCATCTGATAAAAAATTACCAGTTGAATAACAATGATCAATTGATATTATCATTTAATAAAATTCAAAAAAGAATAGGTCCTGCCGATACAAAAAAAGCTCTGGATTTTATTCATGAACTTAAGTACCGTGATGCTGCAGCCATTGCACTAAAATATTATGATTCGTGTTATGATTACAGTTTTAAGTTGCCAAAGCTTGTACCACCCATTGTTTTTAATTTGAAATCTAAAACAAATGAGGATATTGCAGACGAATTAATACAATTTATCAATTCAAAAGAATATGAACAAAGAAACAATTAGACTTACCCAATATAGTCATGGTGCTGGTTGTGGATGTAAGATTTCACCCGCCATCTTAGATCAAATTCTGGCTTCAAAGAATCATCCACATCATCCCGATTTATTAGTGGGATATGAACATAAAGATGATGCCGCGGTTTTGGACTTAAAAGATGGTACGGCTATCATTAGTACCACTGATTTTTTTATGCCCATAGTAGATGATCCATTTGATTTTGGAAGGATAGCTTCAGTCAATGCCATCAGTGATGTTTATGCGATGGGTGGAACACCTATTTTAGCTGTTGCAATTCTAGGATGGCCGGTAGATAAGTTAGGACCCGAAATTGCGGCACAAGTTATTGAAGGAGCTCGATCTATCTGCAAAGAAGCAGGAATTCCATTGGCTGGCGGACACAGTATTGATACTGGCGAACCGATATTTGGATTAGCAGTCACAGGTAAAGTTAAGATTTCAGATTTAAAAACGAATGCAGGGGCCAAAGATGGAGATTTGATTTACTTGACCAAAGGACTTGGTGTTGGAGTTTTAACTACCGCAGAAAAAAAATCATTATTATCTGAAGGGCATGAGGATATTGCAAAAACATCCATGCTGAAACTCAATTCCATAGGTGCAATATTGGGCAGCAAACCTTTTGTTCATTCCATTACAGACGTCACAGGTTTTGGTTTGTGTGGACATCTTATAGAAATGTGTGAAGCCTCGAATTTAAATGCTTTATTACATTATGTTAAGTTGCCCGTTTTGGATCCTTGTGTTTTGGACTATATACAGCAGGGAGCTGTTCCAGGCGGAACTCATCGAAACTGGAAATCATATGGTCATAAAGTGGCACTTGGAAATTCTGAATGGTTTAAACTTTTAGCTGACCCACAAACCAGCGGAGGATTGTTGATTGCAATAGATCCATTATCAAAACAGACATTTGAAACGATATTAAATGAAAACCAAATAGAGCCACATCTGATAGGGCAAATGAGAACTAAGGATTCAGTTAATGAACGTTTAGTTTTGACTATAATGTAAGGAAAGGCCCTACAGATGGTCTAAACGCAACTTAACATAATATAAATTATGGGACAAGAGTATCGAAATTTATCGATGTTAAATAGCAACTTATACTCCAAGGAAGGCTCTTGTAATATACCAGTTCTTAATTATGGGATTTCCAAAAAATTATTAACCAATCTGATATCTGATAACCATTACTTATCGTGGAGTTTAAGAATTTGAAAGAATTCGAGAAAAACTTAATCACAAGTAAGGTTAGACTTAAGTGCAATTCAAAGAGGTTAAAATAGTACTCTCAACATGAGATCCTAACCTATTTCAAAGGATAAAAAAAAACTCTATAGGTAGAAGGTCGTCGTAGTGTTATTTGTACGATTTCTGAAGGAGTTTGCACAAATAAAGGTAAAATTTCGCTTTGCACTCCTGCTCTGGGGCCAAAACTTCTATAGAATTAGTACAGCTCGATACATACATTTCTGTAAGATTTTCAAGAGCTTCTGTTTTGAATTGGGGGTAACTAGTCGAAATAGTCAATTTGCGTTTTGATATATAGAAAGGGAATTTGGTTACACTATTCTTGATATATTAACGTATGAAAGTATTAAATATATATTAATATTTATGATCTAATAATATCCCAAAACAAAGCGTTTACATTTTGTAAACGTTAATTGGCTTCTTAAATTAATTAATGAAAATATTACTAACTTTGTGTTACAACAAGACAAAATTATGCCAAAACTTAGAACACTAAAATCTTTATCTTTACCCAATTCAAAAGTAACTCAACGAAGACCATTTTATGAAATTTTTAAATCAAAGGATGAATATCTAGAATTGCTTATTGAGACGTTGAAGATTGAAATAAATAAACACAATAATTATGATATTAATGTGCATCAATTAAATAATCTCATAGTTATTTCTAGATCTCATCAAAATATTGCTTATACAAATGAAGAATTTGTAAATGAAATTATTCTGAAAGCTCCGCAATTTAAGGATGATGTTAAACTATGGTATAACTATCTTCATTTTAAAGCATAATTGCTAAATTAACTAATGAATCTAAATTTAGATCGTAAATAAATGGCTTACACTTAGTTATTAAGATTGAATTTCTGAAGGTTTATTTAATATATAATTGTCAATATAGTATTCTTTGAATTTTCGTCCTGTTTCCGTAAATTCAATGCGAGTTGAATTTGGTTTGGCGGAAGGTAACTTTCTTATTAAATTTAATTTGGTAAAAAATTTTAAAGAATCATTAATTGTTGCTATATCTGTTTTGCTTTCAATAATATCTATCATTGAATCAATTTCACTAAATAAACCTTGTTGATTAATTTGTTTTACAATTAATTGAAACTTACTTTTTTCTTGGTTTATTTGAATTTGGGAATCATGCATTTGATTAATTTGAATATTTAAATCAAGTAAGCCTTTTTCTAATTCTTGAATATGGATTTCGGCTTTTAATCGTTTATCTCTTTCAGTATTAAATCTTTCTTTAAAATCAGAAAATAAAGATACTTGTTTATCATATTCACTTTTTAAAACAATACTTGACTTATCGGTTAACTTGTAAATCCATGGTGTGATTATTTTTTCAAAAAAGTTAACTATTAATCTGGAAATATTGATCAATACATATGAAACGAAAATAACAAGAAAAGTCAAACCAACATCTAATAAAATATTAATTGCTAAATCATCAATTTTTAAATTACTATTTATATAATTGATTTTATTTTCAAGTGTATAGTCTTGGTCGAAGTTAAAAATTGCATAAAAAACTACCCAATGTTTAAAAATCCAAATCAATATTAAAGTTCCAAAAAAAGGATTTGTGACTTTTTGTTTAAAGTTACTTTTAAAAGAATCAATTACATCTTGGACCATATAAAGATTTTATTTTGCAAGTCACAATATAAACATTTTCCAAATAAAAAAAAACCTGGTATTTCTACCAAGGCCTTAAGTGGATGACTAAACTACAAAAATCGCTTCCTTTAGGCTGTTAGAATGACGTATCTGTCTCTTATAAGCCCTTGATTATATCTAGATCTTAGTTCGGCTAAGCTGTGGCCAAAATTCATTTCAAAATGTGGTTTATCTTTGAGGAATTTCCAATCCCCTCCACAGGAGAACCCTAACTCCTTCCCTATTTTGGCTATGATATTCCAGTCAGTATTCCAGTCTGCATTACCATTTATAATAGGGACCACATCGATGACGGTACCAAAATTATGACTTGATTCTCCCCCTTTGACCCTATTTATGATGGGTCATTTGTTATTTTATAATTAGGATAGATCTTATTTTTGTTCGTTGTAAGATTGGATCTCAAAGGAGAATCAAAGTTTAGTTACATGTATATTAGTTATTATATTCTTGGGTCTTGTAGCCCTCCAGATTATTATTCGATTGACACAACGTTTTTGATAAAATATTTTCTGAGAAGCTTTGTATGGATATTATTTTGGATTTTCGAAATATTTATTAAATAAATAGTAATTGTAAGCTATTTTGAATCTTTTATTGCTATATTTGTATTGATGTCAATGTTGGATTAATATAACATATGAAATACTTATTCAATTTATTCTTTTTTATTGCCTTAACATCTTGTAACAAAGATGATAATTCAAATACTATAAATTTGAAAATAACAGCAATTGATCCTATCACCTCTTTAGCAATAAACAGGCTTGTGCCAGTTTCTGACGCGAAAGTGAAATTGTATTTAAATTATTACGATCAACATTATGATTTGAATGCTGTATATGAAGGCAAAACTGATACTTACGGTCAATTATTAATTCAGGATTTGTCACAAAGAAGGTATTTTGTATTGATAAATTCAGGATGTTTAAATAATTATGGAAGGCAAAATTTTATTGATCTTACTGATGTAACTATTAATACAATAAACATTGGGATTACAATGTTTGAGCAATCCACACTAATAGTTAATAATTTAACAAAAGATCAGTATTATTTTGAATCATATGGTTTAGGTTTTGAATTTTTGCCTAAAGGATATTCTGTAAAATTTCTAAATACTGTTAGTGTAGGAGAACATAAACTAAGATTTGTGCAAAAAACTGGTATTAAAATAGTGCCTAGGGATACGACAATTTATGCAATTGTTAAATGTGGTGAAATAACAACAGTAGATTTTCGTTAATTATTTTATTGAGTGGAATGTTCGAAAACAATAGAAATATATTTAATATAATAAAAATTACAGGTATTTGTCTAATATTATTATTCCTCTTGTCATGTAATAATGATAGTGAAGATTATATAACAAACCCTACTAAATTGACCATTACGACGGTTGATCCATTCGGTGCTAATATACCTCACGCTTTTGTATTTTTTTATTCATCAATTGAAAATTGGAAAAATGAAAGTAATGCTACTATTTATTTTACTGATTCAAATGGAACTGTGAACATTGAGAATTTATCAGATCATGAATATTTTTTTACTATTATTTCAGAGTGCCTAAGTAATAAATTGGGGGTTATTTCTTCAGGGCCATTGAAAATTGGAGTTTAGTACTATATTACGACACAATTAAGCGAAACAACACATTATTCTTTTAGCAACATGACAAAAGATTCTTATTACGTTGAAGTAACTGGAAATATTCCTTTTACAATCAATGGAGGAGCTGAAAAGACAATGAAATATTCTGTGCCTGTTGGTATACTGAATATTAGAATACTCCAATTAACCGGTTTTGAAAAAGAGCCAAATGATAAAAGATATGTTGATACAGTGATGTGTGGCTATACTTATCTTAAAATAATTAAATAGAAATGTTTCTAGTTGTTTTTCATCCATTGTATAACAAACTGCATTTAATGAGTCATTTCCTCAAATTTTATATATTTTCTAAAAACATTATTGATATAATTAATTCGCTACTATTAATTGTCTGATTATAGTTTCTTTTCTGGTTCGTATTTTAATTAAATAGGACCCATTAATAATATCATTAATTGCAATTTTAATAGCAGACTCATTGTTATTGCTAACTTTTCTTATAACACTTCTCCCAAAAAGATCAAAGACCTCAATTTGCAAAATATC